>NZ_CP032090.1:3080000-3646857 GCF_003515105.1 Pseudoalteromonas lipolytica
ATCTTTCGATGTTGAATTGACTGTGCTGAAATAAGTAAACTTATTTCCGTTGGTCACTCAGTTCAATTGAGACTCTAAATTTGTTTGTCTTACTACCTAAGTAGCTCGACTGTTAGAACTCAATCTGTACGAGTGCCCACACAGATGATTGCTTTATATTGTTAAAGAACGTTGCGATTAAAGCGTTTCACTTTAACTCGCTAGGGCTGCGTATATTACGCTTTCCTATTTTTTTGTCAATACTTAATTTTGAGAAAATTTAATTTTTCGAAACCAAGTTTTACTTAACACCCTGAGTTGCTCTTGCCTCGCTAAGCGTTGCTGTCTGCCGTCTCAGTGGGGTCGCATTATAGGGAGATGGATTTTTTACGCAAGCACTTTTTTCTAAAAACTTTAAAAAAAAGGGCTTTTTCACCAATTCTTATCTAAACAGCACAAAAGTGAAACTTTATTAACGCTTAAATAACCTTTTTCCTTGTTTAAGGCCCACTAAATCAAAACAAAAAGCCCAGCTAATGTAGCTGGGCTTTTTAAAATTGATTAATCAATTAACTAATTATGCAATGCCGTATTGGTCACGATACGCTTTAACCGCGGCTAAATGCTCATCCATTGTGCCTTTTGCTTCTAGGTAACTAATTAAGTCTGCTAGTTTCACAATAGAGATAACTTTTGTTCCAAAGTCACGTTCAACTTCTTGAATCGCAGAAAGCTCAGCTTTGCCTTTTTCTTGACGGTCTAGAGCAATAAGCACACCACTTAAATCTGCACCATTATCTGCAATGATTTCCATTGATTCACGAATGGCTGTGCCAGCGGTGATCACGTCATCAACTAACATGATTTTACCTTTAAGCTCAGAACCGACTAATGTGCCCCCTTCACCGTGTGCTTTTTTCTCTTTACGATTAAAGCAATAAGGTACATCTTTATTGTGGTGATCCGCTAATGCAACCGCGGTAGTTGTTGCAATTGGAATACCTTTATAGGCTGGACCAAATAAAACATCGTATTCGATGCCTGCATCTTCCAGTGCCGCAGCATAAAAACGTCCCAAGCGAGCAAGATCACGACCGGTATTAAACAAACCTGCATTAAAGAAGTAAGGGCTAGTACGGCCTGACTTTAAAGTAAACTCACCAAATTTAAGCACCTGCTTTTCAAGTGCGAATTCAATAAACTCTTTTTGATAATCTTTCATTACTAAATTAACCTACTTCTAAATTATGCTAAAGCTTGCTTTTGAGCATCGATAATTTCACGGATAGAATGCTTAGCCAGTGAAAGTAGCTCATCTAATTCATCAAACGAGAAAGGTTCACCCTCGGCAGTCCCTTGGATTTCGATGATTTTGCCGGTTTCAGTCAAAATAACATTCATATCGGTTTCTGCTTCAGAGTCTTCTAGGTATTCAAGGTCTGTAATTGGTTGACCTTTGTATACACCCACAGAAATAGCTGCAATCATATGTTTAAGTGGATTAGAGTTGATCATGCCTTTGCTGCGCATGTACGTCAGCGCATCAACAAGCGCAACACATGCGCCGCTGATTGATGCAGTACGAGTTCCGCCATCAGCTTGAATTACGTCACAATCAATTGTAATGGTGTTTTCGCCTAACGCTTTTAAATCAACCGCAGCACGTAATGCGCGTGCGATTAAGCGTTGAATTTCCATTGTACGACCGCCTTGCTTCCCGCGAGCTGCTTCGCGACCATTACGGGTATGTGTTGAACGTGGCAACATACCGTATTCAGCCGTAACCCAACCTTTACCTTGGCCTTTCATAAAGCGTGGTACACCTGCTTCAACAGTTGCAGTACACAATACTTTCGTATTTCCGAACTCTACTAATACTGAACCTTCAGCATGCATAGTGTAATTACGTGTAAATGTAACCGGTCTAATTTGGTTAGGTGTTCTTTCGCTTGGACGCATTAACGATCCCCTTAAATCTGAATTTGCCACATTATAAGTATATATACGTGTAGATGCCATGTTGATTTACATAATTAAATGAATGTGAAATATGCAGCTGAAAAAATTTCCGCTAGAGGTTAAAGGCTGATACGGTATAATCAACCAAATTTGTAAATAAATAACACTAGGAAATCATCCATGATCCACAGCATGACAGCTTATGCGCGTCGCGAAATTAAAGGCGAATGGGGCACTGGCACTTGGGAAATTCGTTCAGTTAACCAACGTTACCTTGAAACTTTTATCCGCGCACCAGAGCAATTTCGTGGGATGGAACCTGTTATCCGTGAACGTTTACGCAAACACCTACAGCGCGGAAAAGTAGAAGTTTTCCTAAAATTTGCAGCAAACCCAGCACATGTTGGTGAGCTAACAATTAATGAATCTCTGGCTGAGCAGCTTATTAAAAGCGCGCAATGGGTGCAGCAACAAAGCAATGGCGACATCAACCCTGTTGATATTTTACGTTGGCCAGGTGTGATGGAGGCTGAAGAGTTAGACATGGATAGTGTGAATACTGCACTGATCGCAGGCTTTGATGAAGTAATCGAAGACTTTAAACAAGCACGAGGCGATGAAGGCGCTAACCTTCACGAAATGATTGCAACCCGTTTAGATGCAATTTTAGAGCAAGTAGTCATTGTTGAGAGCCACTTACCAGAAATAGCTAAATGGCAACGCGACAAACTAAATCAAAAACTAGAAGAGTTAAAAACGGATATCGACGAATCACGTCTTGAGCAAGAACTTATTTACCTTGCTCAAAAACAAGATGTGGCCGAAGAACTAGACCGCTTAAAATCGCATGTTAAAGAAACTAAAAAAATATTAACGAAAGGTGGCGCTTGCGGTCGTCGTTTAGACTTTATGATGCAAGAGTTTAACCGCGAAGCGAATACGCTTGCGTCTAAGTCAATTAACAGCGACATCACAAACGCAGCTGTCGAACTTAAAGTGTTAATTGAACAAATGCGCGAACAGATCCAGAATATTGAATAACTCTGTTGTTATTTTAAAACAAGAAAGACCCAGCTGTTGCTGGGTCTTTTGTTTTAAAAACCACTCTACAGGGGAATAAAGTGGTATTAGCATCGGTG
This sequence comes from Pseudoalteromonas lipolytica, assembly GCF_003515105.1. Taxonomy (NCBI): domain Bacteria; kingdom Pseudomonadati; phylum Pseudomonadota; class Gammaproteobacteria; order Alteromonadales; family Pseudoalteromonadaceae; genus Pseudoalteromonas; species Pseudoalteromonas lipolytica. The sequence continues at coordinate 3,083,078 of NZ_CP032090.1, forward strand.
AAGGGAGGCTAATTATTGTAAAAACGTGTTGCAGCTACAGCGTAGTCAGCACGCGTTACCGATTCATCACCATTGAAGTGTACGGTTACTTTTGGCTCTAAGTCGAAGCGGCCTTGGTGTACATCAAAGTACGCATTCAAAATGCCAAGGTCTAGCGCCAGCTGTACATACCCTTTTAGGTGGTCAGGAATGGTATGTTGATCTTCCAGTGTATATCGCTCATCGTTGTAAACCACTGTAATATCACCGCTAAATGTAGCTGCTGTTTCTTGCAGTGCTAATGATTGCACGAGCGAGTAAGCAAGTTCACTTCGGCTCACTTGCTCTGTTGGTAAAAACATCGTTGTATCAGTCAACATTACAGGCGCTTGATCTTGTGCTGTATTACGAAGCGCAGCCCCTTTTTGTGTTACTGCATTAATTGCTGCGCTATACGAAGCATCAACATCGGTATAGCTTATTTGTGTCGCTTTGTTTGATTGTCTCACTCCTGCGCCGAGTGTTAAAAAGTCGGCTAATTCTTGGCGAAGTAAAAAGTCATCGGGTTTAAATCCATTCTCTGTTGCATCGACTAACTGCTCACTCACTGCCATTTCAATAAACGCTTTTGCAGGGTGATCAGCGGCTACATCATCAAGTCCAGTGTAACCATCTGTTTTAACTATTTTTACTTTAACAGGAATCGAGCCTGGCACAGCATAACCATTGGTTACACCGAGGGGGTCAACATCTACCCCAGACAAACCGCCAATACCACTGGCTTTTAGCACCCATTCGCCGGCTTCTGCAGGGGCTGTTACAGCAATATTTTGGCCCAGTACTGGCAACGCAATACTCGAGCCATAACGTTTACCCGAAGGACTGGTGAGTGACAACCCAACGGTGTTGTCAGATACATTGGCACTCACCATCAACATTGACGCATCTGGGCTAACATTAATAAGGGTGCCTGAATTATCACCCACGGGGCTAAAATCAACGGTGTCATTGTACTCAGCCTGCACTGATGTTTGCGCTTGAGCATTAAAGTTACGGTTAAGTTTAGTCGTGGTACCAAACGTGCGTTGTTGATCAACGACTGACTGTACTGCGGCATAAGCATTTGCATAGCCTGCCCCGACTTCCCAATCTTCAAGTCCGGGCATATTTGTCGCGGTTTCTTGCAAAATGGTTTTCACCTCACGCCATGTCAGGTTTGGATTCGCCTCTAACATCAGCGCGACAATACCTGAAATATGTGGTGCAGCCATTGAGGTGCCGCTCATTGATGTGTAATACGGCACATGATTAATATCCATAATTTCACTGTCATCAGCTAGACTCAAGGTGCTCAAGCTTGAAAGTGAAGCTCTTGCTGAAATAACATCAACACCTGGCGCCGTAATTGTTGGTCTATCTTGCCATTCGAGCTGTTCACCATTAATGCTAACAACGCCACCTTTACCTTTCACACCGCGAGAACTAAAGCTGGCCAAATTACCGGTTTTATCACCGGCTGCCACAGTAATAACCCAAGGTGCTTTTTTGAAATTGCCAGTAATCGTGCCTTCACCGCTTCCTGAGTTACCCGCTGAGAAAACAACAATTACCCCATTGTCTGCCAACTTTTTGGTTGCGATATTTGTTGGATCATCTGGGTTAAAATCTGTGCCTGTGTCGCTTGTATTACCAAACGAGTTTGAAATAACACGAATGTTATAATCGAATTGATGTGTTAAAGCGTAATCAAAACCACCCAGTGTATCTAGAATAAATAAGCCCGCACCCGACCCATAACCGATAATTTTTGCACCCGGCGCGACCCCTTGATACTTACCACTCGACATTGCACCATTACCACCAATAATGCCCGCTACATGTGAACCATGACCGCCCGCAATATCAGTGTTATCAACGTCTTCTTGGTAAGTAATGGGTAATACACTCGACAACGAGTTTAAGTTTGTTTGCGCAAGCACGTTTTGTACTACGTGGTTAGGGTATTTGATGTCGCCATGCGTTCCATCCACCCCTGAATCATTAACGACAACACCAATGCCGCGACCAGAATACGGCATGCCTTTATGTCGTAAAGAGCTATCGGCACGTAATCGGTCAACACCAGTAATTTGAGTTGAACCATCATTTTCTAGTGATAGTGGCGCGTTGTACCAAATTGAACGAACTTTGTCTGATGCGTAGATAGCCTCGATTTGAGCTTTAGTTGCCGTAATACCGACCATAGGCAGGCTTTTTAAACTCACACCGCCTAACACACCTGCCGACTGAATGACGCTCATCAGTTCAGAGTCGACCGCTTTATTACCTTCAAACGTAACAATAACTTCGAACACATCTTGTTCTGTTGCTTGGGTCAGTAACTGACTAATTTCTGGCCCCAAAGATTTAGCTGATAAATTCAGTGACATTAAGCTTAGTCCTGCGCCAACAAGACCCGCGAGTAGTTTTTGTGATTTTAATTGAGTGTTAAGCATGAGAGTAAACCTTAATTTGTTTTGACTCTCTCAGCATGGCAAACACGTAGGCTTTTAAAAATGAGGGAAAACCCCTAGAGCAAGAAGGTTAAAACACCTTTATATGAGTAAATTATATTTTGCAGCGTAACGGACCAGTTCAGCTGCATTGGCGACTTGTAACTTATCAAGTACTTTACCACGATGATTTTCAGCCGTTTTTACACTGATATCTAAAGAGCGTGCAATGTCTTTGGTGGTTTTACCTTCGATAATAAGATGAAAAACTTCACGCTCACGACTGGTTAAATTACGATAAGGGTCATCCCAGGTTTCAGCCGGTTTTAATGACATGGTTGCTAATACACTGGCAGCGTATTGGCTAAAATAGGTTTTCCCTTGAGCAAGTGCTTTTACGGCATCAATAAGCTCATCACTGGCGCTGTCTTTTAACAAGTAACCAGATGCACCAGCCCGTACCATATGTATTACGTATTCTTGCTCTTCATGCATGGTTAACACCAGTACTTTAGCTTCTGGTAACTGCTCATGAAGTCGTTTAACCGCTTCCATGCCGTTTAATTCTGGCATGCTAATATCAATAACAATCACCATTGGCTTTAATTCAAGTGCTTTTTGTACGGCAGATAAACCATCTGCCGCTTCAGCAAGTACTCGAATATCAGGGTCATTGCTCAGTAAACTCACCAGACCTTGGCGCAAAATAGTGTGGTCATCAGCAATCAGTACGCTAATCATATTAATTATTTCCTGTTACTAGCACTTTAATTTCGCAGCCCTGCTGTGGCGCAGTCGTGACCGTTAGCTGACCACCGTATGCCATAACTCGGTCTCGCATTGCCCCTAAACCAAAGCCTGTTGTTAGATCATCAGGTTGTAGTTCCATACCTTGACCATTATCTTTTACTTTGACCATTAACATGCTTTTTGTTGCTATCACATTAATGGTAATTAGGCTTGCCTTCGCATGTTTAATGGCGTTGGTCAGCGCTTCTTGTACCACTCTAAATACCAAGGTTTGTATATCACTGGCTAGGTTATTATCAACTTGGTGATGTAAGTTAATAGTAAACGCCTGCTGTTCAGACATCACTCTCACCAACCACTCAAGTGCAGGCACAAGGCCTAAATCGTCTAATATGCGCGGTCGCATAAGCCGTGATATAACCCGAGTATCTGATAATGCTTGGCGAGCTAATTCAATACTCTCATTGAGAGCATGGCTGGGAGCTTCATTTTTTGCTTGCTGTAATTGATTTATTAAAGCGGTGAGTAGCTGCCCAACCCCATCATGCAGCTCTTGTGCTATTTGCTTTCGCTCATTCTCTTGCACCTGCCAAACACGCTTTGCTAAACCACGCATTTGCTCATTAGAGTTTGAAAGTTGCTGCGAAATTTGCTGCTGCTTTTGGTTAAGTTCTGCCACCAGCGAGGTGATATCCTTATCATTATTCATAACCAGCCAAGTCCTGTAACGAATCATCAAGTTGAAAATAACTTTGATAGTTTAAAAATTCAGCCTTTCTGTCTTTAGGAAGATTGGCCAATAAAGTGTTTAACTCTGAATTAAGCTTTGCTTTTAAGCTACTGGGTGCTTGCTCATTGTGATAAGCAAACTGCACTCTTAATCGATCAAATTGAAAACTCCGCCAGTACCCTCCCATCTTACGAAGTAGAATATCAGCCTGTTTTAGCGTTGCCTGAAAATCAGGCCATTGCTGTTGCATAAACTGCTGTACAGCAAGCAGCTCTAAATACTCAAGATAGGCATATTGATATAAAGTAAAATCAACATTACCCAGCGCCGCTAAATGAGCACTAATATCTTGCTGTTGACGCAGTGCTTCACGAGCCGCATAAATGAGCTTGGCAATATAAATAGCGCCCTGACTATAATCTTTGCTCATGGGCTCACTCATTTGTTGTTGAGTGATCATCTCACCCGTTATGAGCTCACTGTAAAATGCAAGTCGGCTAAAATACTCACGGTTGCCCTTATCGGCGATATCTTGTTTTAAGCTCGCGATTGTTGACGCTGCGCCGGTGATATCACCTAATTGATACGACCAATCAACAAGCCACAAGCCAAATTCACTCATCGCGCGAATATCTTGCAATGACTTTGCTTGCTCATAAATGGCACTTAACTCAGTGATGCTATTTGCAAAATTTCCTTGTAAAAAGGTCAATTTAGATAAGTAACTACGCGATACCCATTGCTCAAAGGTGCTATTGAGTTGTTTAGCATCTGCCAGTGTATTATTGAAAAGATGGTACGCGTTTCGCCAATTTCCCTGTGCTAATTCAATTTGCCCTAAATTCTGCCTTACATGGATGATACCCAAGGGGTATTGAATACCTTGATACAGTTGCTCAGCCTGACGCCAATAAACCAACGCATGCTTTTTATTTAACAGCATAAAATACATAAAACCGATGTTATTCATACTCTCGGCTTGCAGCATTTGGTTGCCAAGCGTCATGCGTATGTCGAGGCCTTGCTGATAATATTCAAGTGCTTTTTGATACAAAGCCTGCTCTTCTTCAAGCACCCCTAACTCGTTAAAAGTATGCGATAGTCCTTCTTGATCGCCTAGTTGCTCGTACAATGAAATGCTCTGTTGTAAATAGCGTTCTGCTTCTGTGTACTGTGCTTTAGCAAGGTGCAATGAAGACAGGTTACCCATGGTGGTTGCCATTCCAGCAATGTCGTCAATGTTTTCGCGGATAGCGAGTGCTTGACGGTAGTAATCAAAGGCTAAATCAATCTCCCCGAGTTGATTGTAAACAACACCAAACGCATTCAGCGCTTCGCCTTCTTGATACGCATTTTTCGATTTTTTGGCAGTTACTAAGGCTTTAACAAAATACTCATCAACCGCTTTTTGATACTGCCCTTGTAAAAATGCAGCTCGGCCAAGCATAAACCATGCATCGGGATGGTAAGGGTCAAGGTTAACGACCTCAAGCAACAGCGTTTCCATTTTTTGATGTTGTTCTGTCAGAAAATAAAACTCAGCAAGGGCTATTTTTAATTCCACATCATAAGGAAATGCCTTTACAAGGGCTGCATAGTCAGCTTGAGCTTGCTCTGCTTTACCGGCGAGATCATTAAGCCTCGCACTGGCAAATTTTGCTGTGTAGGTTTTATCTTCCGCAAACTTAAGGGCCTGATTGTAAGCATTCTCAGCATCGAAAAATTGCTGGGTGGCAAGCAATAATTCACCTTGCAATAACCAACCTAGCCCTGAATTTGGGTGCTTGGTTAAAAACTGCGATAACGATGTTTGCGCTTTTTCAAACTCACCTTTTTGCAGGAACGACTTCACAATAAACAACTCACCTGCAGGTTGAGGGTCAACTTGTAATGCCTTCACTTCAGTTGATAATTGCAATTGCTGTGAAAAACGCTCGGTAAAACTCGACACGCTTTGTTGCCAATTAGCTTGGTTAAAATCGCTCGTTAAGAGTGTATTTTGCTGTAATGTGTGCCCTTCAAGCTGATAAACATTAAATTTAATATCGTGTTGCTCTGAACCACTTGGGTATAGTTGCGGAGCAATCAGGTAGCTTACATTTAATAAGTCAGCCACCAGCGCTAGCTTTTGCTCATCTAACGGCATTGTAATTCCAAGTTGAGAGAGCAACTGACTTAGCCTGCCTTGCTCTACTACTCGTAAATGACCTAATTCATGCAGTTGATAGTTAATATATTCAGCAAGCCCTTGTGCAACGCTATCGTCACTACTTTGTAAAGGTAAAACAGCCACTGCATAGTATTCTTTCTCAGGCTGTTGGGGAGTATCGTGTGGCATGCTTAAAAACACCGCAGCCATAATAAATAAGCCTATAACCACCACGACAGCCATCAACATAGAGTGTTTTTTAATGTTGTGCGGTTTTTCTTTAATTTGTTTTAAAAATGCCGTTTGTGCCTCAGTGGCATTTTTAAAACGTGCGTTAACTTGAGAATGAATAAGTTTGTTGATAAATGGCGCAATAAAAGCCAGTTGTTTATGCTTTACGCGACATTTTGCTTTATTAAGCTGCTTTGCCGTTAATACCTCATCAAGGCTTTGTCCAGTAAAGGGAAGTTCACCACAACACAGCTGATACAACACCACGCCAACCGCGTATAAATCAGTAGTCGAATTTACAGCCCCAAACTGCAAATACTCTGGAGGGGCATAATGAACCGTCCCCACAATATCGCCCACATCTGCGCTGCCTCCTAACACCGATAAACCAAAGTCTGAAATATACAGTCGTCCCTTTTTATCGAGCATAATATTGGCGGGTTTAATATCTCGGTGAACAACATTGGCTTGCTCCACAAAAACCAATGCCTCTAATAACTGGCTGACAAATGTAATAAGCTCTTCACGACTCTGAAAAGTCAGGCTAGCCTCTTCTAGCGATTGGCCATCAATCCAATCCATCGTTATAAAATGTAGATTTTGCCAATGATAATATTCATGAACACGTAAAATAGTCGGGTGGCTTAATTGACGTAAATGCAGTAATTCTTGTTTGAACTTTGCAATCGCATCTGATTGCTGACTAATTGATTGATTAAGTACTTTAATGGCAATGTGTGTATCAAGCTGTTTGTCGTAGGCGCGGTAAACACACCCATACTGACCTTGACCACACATGGCTTCAATCTCAAAACGGCCAAGTAAACATTCGCCAGGCTTAAGATAAGTCGGTGAGCTAATTACCTGAGTTTCATGCAATTCATCACTGCTATTTTTAGAAACGTCGTTATTGCTCATATCACCTATTTAACAGGGGTTAATGACATAAATTAAATAAAGTATAGCCAGTATTTTCGTTAACGTGCTTATCTGTAACCACTTTTTGTAAGTTATCAATAGATTGTTGCAACAGTAAGGCTTGCACTGCAGCCTCGATTTGAAGTCCCATGCTGTGGAAAATTTCAATGTCTAAATCAGTCAGTACTTTTCCCGCTAATTGGCTGTCGGTATACACGACCCCAACAACTCGACCGTCAAACAGTAACGGGATACACGCGAGCGAGGATATTTTTTTCAACTGAATACTGTCGCGGTGTTTGAGTAAATCATGTACCGACACATCCATAGCCACCACGGGTTCTGCTTTTTCAAAGCAACGAGAGATTGCACCAACACTGCCTTCAAAGCGTTTCAATTTAAAATCACCCGTTTTGAAACCTTGCGCAATACATACTTGTAATGAATCTAATTGTTCGCCTAATAGCAACACACCACGCTGCGTGCCTGTTAACGTAATTAGGTTATGTAATTGGGCAATTAAGCTTTCTTTTAAATAGTCTGTATTAGAAGACGGTGAGGCTAACTTACTTTGTGTTAATCGCCAGGTGTTATGCTCATTAATGGCCGCTATTTGCGACATTGACTTTGCTTCAAACAAGCAATCTAAATCACCAATCGAAATGATTGCATCATCAGCAAGGGTTGAGTGAGTTACAACGGCACCGTTTACTTTCGTGCCGTTTAAACTTCGTTGATCATTAAGTTGCCATGCATCATTACTGTGCGACACACGAGCATGCTGACGTGACACCGTTGGGTGTTCCAAAATTAACTGACACTCTTTCGCACGTCCTATGAGGTATCCACTCTGTTCGTATAAATAGCTTTCCATCGCAGGCTGATCAGTATAACAAACCGTAATTCTAGCGGGCATACACAACTACTCTACAAACCTTATTATTCTTAATTGGCAAGTCTCAAACTAAAGCGTAACGTATTTGCATAAGCTATGAGCTCACCCATCACATTATCGACATCTCGGCTTGAGCGCCACACATCTGGAATTGCTTGGCCTCGATTAGCTTTCACATTATTAATAAACTGGCTAACTTCACTACTCGCTGAGCTGTAATCAAGCGTCATGATTGCTTGGTTAATATCGGCGACGTCTTGCAATAGTGTTGAATAAACAACACTGTCAATCTGGCTAGAAAAAGCATTTAACGCCGTTTGTAAGTCGTTAAACTTTGTATTGATCACAACGGTTGCAGGGCGTAAGTCAGCGACAATTATAAACTGTGAAAAGCGGCCTGTTGAACCGCGAGCACGGTAACTCCCCGCCCCCATTGTTGTGGTAATATCTTTAAACTCACCGCCCAAAGGCGCTTTAAAAAAGCGTAGCGGCGTACCCGCTGTGTACTCTAAATTGTGCGTATGAATGTCAACACTGGCGACTCCCGAAAACGAAAAACCGCCACTGGTATCAGGCTCAATGGTAATCATCATTGGAAAAAGCGCTTGCAAAGAAATATTGCTACTGTTTGGTAATCGCTGCAAAAGATTAAGCGACGTGATATCAATAATTTCGGCTGTAATACCTATATTATCAGCGGTAAGGCCTACTGCATTTTCAAATTCAAGGATAATATCTGCTGAAATATTTGCAGGGAGGTTAATCACGGCCTCAACAGTATTACCTTGAACATTGACACTGACTAATTCTGTGCTGTGTGATACGGGGCTTGAAAGCATCATTATTAAAGCAAATGCAATGATGTAAAACGTCTTGAACTGGCTCATATTCTCAACTCTCTCGTGACGACGGCAAGCCGAAGTAACACGTTTATTTAACAAACTACAACATTAAACTTACTTTCGACTGGGGTATTTCGCAAGTTTTTAATGAAAAATAACGAATAAAAACCAACCATTTTTCAGGTTGGTTTTTATTCATCAAGGACTTAACTATCTTAAATATTGATTGAACACTCGACCAATAATCACCGCGTAATCACCCCGGCTTACTACGGTGTTTGGTTCAAAGTAAGCAACAAGCGTCGGTGTTAAATCATAGCGACCCTGTTCAAGCTCAAAACGGACACCTAACAGCGACATATCAACAGCCAATTGCACATACCCTTTTAATTCGCTAGGTATCGCATTGCTATCACGAAGCGGGATTTGTTCGCCGTTGTAAGCAACCGTGATATCGCCCGTGTGATTGCCAGCCTGCGATTGTAAGCCAAGTGCTTGCACTAATGAGTACGCTAAATCGGTTTTGCTAACTGTGCCCGTCGGATTAAATGACTGCCCCGATACTGACATTACTGGATTTTGCTCTTGTTTACGGTCTTTTAACGCTGAGCCTACTGACGTAACGGCATCGACAAACGCTTCGCTACCAGACATAACATCCGCAAAGGCCGGTTTTTGTGTCGCCAGAATGTCACGTTGTTGTCTGATTGCCATTCCCATCACAAGATACTGAGCAAGCTCTGCACGTGATAGGTTTACATCAGGTCGGTAGTAGCCATCATCGTGACCATCAACGAGTCGTTCACTAACCGCAAACTCAATCGCTTTTCGAGCTGGGTGAACAAAAATATCATTAAGCCCTTGGTATCCACCTGACTTCAAAATACTAATTTCACCACTAATAAACTCAGGTAAGCCTGGGCCATTTGTGACACCTGTAGGATCGGCTTCTACACCTGATAACGAGGTCAAACCAAACGCAGATAACTTCCACTCTCCGGCTTGTGCTGGCGCTGAAACACGCATTGAAGTATCAAGTACTGGCAAGGTTAAGTTGCCAAAATAAACCGTGCCATCGGGTGCTTCAAGTTTGAGTTTAGTGGTGTTCGCCAGCACATCTGCAGCCACATTGATAAACGCAGCATCACTGCCAACAGTAAAGGTAAATTCCTCTGGTTCACCCACTGGTGAATAGAACACTTCAAATGGGGTGGGTGAGCTGTCATCCACAATAATGGCATTCGCATTAAAGTCGTTTAAGTTATTTACTGTGACACTATTTTCAGCGTTATAACCCAATGCGCCTGCTACAGCGGCATACGCATTGACATAACCAGCGCCCACTTCCCATGCTTGATAGCCCGGCATGTTTGTCGCTGTTTCTTGCATAATCTGTTTAATTTGAAGCGGTGTTAAGTCGGGGTTTGCTTCCAGCATCAGCGCAGCCACACCCGCAACATGGGGGGTGGCCATTGACGTGCCTGAAATCATTGTGTAATAAGGTAAGTATTCAGCTTCAATTGCGTCAATGTCATCTGCACCGCCGTTCGACACGATGTTCGTTTTTGCGCGTGTCGAAATAATATCCACTCCCGGTGCGACTATTGTTATTTCATTTTTATACTGCCACTCACTGCCGTCTGGCATAGTAAAGGTGCCTTGTTCACCACTTTTACCCCGTGATGAAAAATCAATTAAATCACCTTGCTTTGTGCCTGCACCCACCGACATTCCCCATGGAATTTGTGCATATGGGTTGTGAGTATCTTCGCCTGAACCTGAATTACCCGCAGCAAACACTGATAACATACCCAACTTGTAAGCTTTATAAGATGCCAATGAAATAGGATCATGGCTTTCAAACTTACCACTGCTTCCCCATGAGTTACTCATGATACGAATCGGCGAATTAAAATCCCAAATATGGGTAATGGCATAGTCATAACCACCCAGAGCATCCAAAATAGAAATACCTGCGCCAGAACCATAACCAATTAAATCAGCACCCGGTGCTGCACCTTGGTACTTACCATCAGAATGGCTTCCCCAACCAGCCACAGTGCCCGCACAGTGTGTGCCATGACCTACATTTAAATCGGTGTTAAGTTGGCCTTCAATCCACACACCACTTGCACCAGTAATTGAAATAGCACTGGCATGAGTAATCCCTTGCACGTTTTCAATGACTTTAGCGCCATACTCTAAATCAGCGAGTGACGCATCAATGCCAGAATCATTGACAAGAACGGTGACGCCCTTACCTGTGAACGTCATCCCATTATTAGCCGTGAATTCGTCTGATTGAAGCTTTTCAACCCCCGTAATTTCTCGCGCTTCTAGGTTGTAATAAGTTAAAGGTCTATTTGCAAAAATAGAGCGAACCCCTTCCATTGCTGCTAACTTTTTAATTTGTGTAGGTGATGCAACAACACCAATCATTGGTAATGACTTAAATTGCACACTTTGTGTGATACCTAGATTAATTAACTTACTTATTTGTGTGGCTTTAAGTGCTTCCATTTGCTCGTAACTTACAACCACCATCGCTTTGTCTGTGAGCGACATAGTTTTAAGCTGTTGCTCTAATTGAGAGCCTATCACTGCGGCTGCCGCTGCGTTTAAACTGAATCCTGCAAGCGTTAAACCAACCGCCATATTTTTCATTAATAGTTTCATCTGACACCTACCTTGCGTGAATTGACGCCTAAAATGGTTAATGTTTTATTTACATTTCTAATTAAATAGCCGAATGAAGTTGGCAGCTATCAGGATCAATCCCTACATGGCATGAGGGAAATCCCCTATTAGGTAAGGTATTAAATGAATTTTTACGGGCACTACCTAGTAAAGGTTAAGCGTTTTCTATCCCCTTTGAGGAATATCTTTCGTCCTATGTTTCAACTAGATTGATTAAACCATTCGTCATTTAAAAGTAAGGATTGAGAATGTCTGCTCGTACAGAAACATCAAATGATATAGCGAGCGAAAGCGCTAATGCTATTGACCTTGTCAATGAGGATAACTCAACCACCAAGCAACACACTCATATTGGACAAGCTATTTCAGGCAGTAACATAAACTGGGAGGCACAATCGCCCATCAAGCTCATTGCGCATATCATCGATAATTTTCATGAAAAGCACAGAATGCAATTTCAACAATTGATCCAATTAACCAAAGCAGTGAAATTAAAAAATACTGATCATTGTGACTACCCTCATCATCTGGAATCTCATTTATCGCAAATGAAATATGAACTTGAAGAACATATGATGAAAGAAGAGGCCATTTTATTCCCAATGATCATGAAAGGTTATTATCCATCGGGTCCTATTAGTGTGATGGAAGCAGAACACTTAGAGCACGAGAAGGCACTCGAAAAATTAACCACACTCACCAATAAGTTTACTCCTCCGCACGATGCTGATGAAGACTGGCAGCGTCTTTATGCCAAAATACATGAGCTCTACAACGATTTAAACGAGCACATTCATTTAGAAAATAATATTCTTTTTATGCAAGGTTAAGGCAAAAGGGGCAATAGACGCCCCTTTACATTGTTAGGCTAACGCTGATTGTTGTACTTTTGTGCATTGGTAATGTCGCAATTTGTGCTCTTTGCGTCGGCCATGACTAAATGACGACACTCTTTTTAAGTAGCCAATCACGCGTGTGCCATAATCAATATCTGTTGAACCACACTGTGAGCATGATTGCCTTGAGCGCTTATCGATATACTCACAGTGATTACAAATGGTGATCCTCACATTAATGCAAAAATAATTGCACCCCGTTCGCGCTGCCACATTAAATAACTGCATATATTGCTCAGTGTCTAAATGCTCTTCTAAATTCAAATGCAGTGCTGAGCCACCATCTAAAAACTCTGTCATCGATTTACCATGCAATATAAACTTATCAAGGTGATTTAGTGTTGTGTCTTCTACTAAATAGAAATAACTGTTGTAGCATTCTCTTGGCGTGAAGTAGCCATCTTCGCTATCCCATTTGGCATTTTTTATCCCTAAATTTTCAGCAGGAACAAACTCAGTGTTAAATAAAAAGCCGGTCTCTTTTGTTGCTAAGCGATTCTCTTTATAAATCACTTCTAACTGACTTTTCACCCATTCTTTATACGCATCATTAACCCCCACTTGAATACCTAAATACTCTGCGGCTTCAACCATGCCATTAATACCAATGGTTAAAAATTGCTTGTTAAAGGAAATAAACCCTGCGTCGTACACCGGTAGCATGCCCGCTTGCTGGTACTCTTCCATTAAGGTGCGATACGCGATTTGATAAGCATGTATTTTTCTTATTTCTGTTGCTAGGTCTCTGCCATCTTGCACCAATCGATTCATATTGAGTGTAATAACATTGATAGAGCCCGTCGAAACGCCCCCCGCGCCTAAACTATACGAAAAACTATGATCGCTAATTTCATTACGAAGTCGACAGCATGAGGCTAATGAATCAGCATCGGTTGATTGATAAACAAAAAATGAGCCGCCTTGACTTAAGTTTTCGGCACACATCAATGCAAATTCTTTATCTTTAGGTTCATTGTCTTCTACTAGCATGGCAGCGGTGACAACAGGGAATGTTAAAACAGCTTTGTTTCGCTCTTGGTTAAACCAATTTAAAAACATGCTTTGCAGTGCCTTTAAAGACGACCAATCGGGAGCCGTCATATCAGGAAACACAAAATGACCAAACATAGCCTCAAAGTATGCACTATCGTACAACGAGATATTCCAAAATACGCTTTGATAACCTCGTGCAGCAGCGGGTTGATTTAAAGCGTACACGACGTGCTGTAAGTGATTTTCTATCTGTTTATAGTGAGTAACTAAATAATCATCGCCGTAATCCTTACGCGCAAAGTAATCAAAATACATTAAAAATTCGACCGTCGCGACAGCCCCTGCAAACTGCGCGCTAATTGCAAAAACAAGATTCACAAAACTGCCGCAGAACGATTCTAAATGCTTAGGTGCCTTAGACTCTCCCCCTAATTTGGTTAGCCCATCCAATAAAAATGGATACATGGTGATAGAAGTACAGTAAGGCTTTAAGCTCGTTTCATCATGCACATAAATTTCATGGTTCTCAATTTGTCGAAGGTACTCTTTGCCCAATGACTCGCCGAAAAGCGCGGTTATTTTATTGCTCACCTGAGTGCGATTAACGTGAATGAAAAAGTCTTTCATTATTTCTGATTCTAGCGTCGCTATATTTTTTAATGTCACATTTGCATTCGCATCCACTTTAGAACCATCGGCCGCATTCTTGGCCTGTGTATAGTTTTCGATGAAACGCATTTTTTCTTTTAATTGTTCACAATTCAGCATAGACATTTTTGTTATCCTTTTAAAAATAATGAGTTAAGTACCTTACCCGAAGCAATTTCAATAAATCGTTGATTAGTTAAATGGCTCGCCAGGCCACCTAATTCAGCGACATAACGGCCCGTTTTTACATAAGTCAGCTGTGCTTTTAATTGCTCCGACACATCCTCAAGCCCGGTATACAAACACGTTGCTAAGCCTTGCTGCGTTGCTAACTTTAAAAAATAAACTAAATCACCTTCCTGCCATTCTCCGCCAAAAAACACCACACAAGTCATCAAGTGCTTATAGCGCTCAAGTAACCCTAGAAAGCGTTGCGATGTTAACCGCTCACCATGCTTTGGATCCCATGTATCAACGCTATGACACCCAGGACAGCGCAAGGGGCACCCCGTGCATACAAAGCCTAACGCAATGTGTCCGGGGACTTCTTGAAAGCAAACTTGGGGTTCTAATACATTAAACATAAACCACTACATATTGTGTTTTAGATTTCAATATTATCAATATATAGTACCAACACCGTTTTAAGCCAGTTTAAAACTTGATCTAGATCAAAGCAGCTTAGTTCTGCCAAAAGAACAAAATGGGTAGCCAATCAAAACCCCGCTCCTGTCAAAAATAAAATGCAGCGAAACGGAGCGCCACCCAGACACCTCTACCTACTTTGGAGGAGTTACCTTTACCCATCACTTTGCTAGAGTGCGAATAAATGAATTGTAAAGAGATGAAAATGACTGCGAAAATTGGAATTTTGACTGTTAGTGATCGCGCAAGCCGAGGCCAGTACGATGACTTATCGGGACCCGCTATCACCGATACATTAAATGACTATTTAAGTTCGCCATGGCAGGCATGCTATCGATTAGTCGAAGACGAGCAACATTTAATTGAAGCGGCATTATGCGAGCTTGCCGATCAAGAACAATGCGCTTTAATCATTACCACAGGTGGAACGGGTCCCGCCAAACGAGACATAACCCCCGAAGCCACAGAAGCGGTGTGTGACAAAATGATGCCAGGATTTGGTGAGTTAATGCGTACTGAAAGCTTAAAATACGTGCCAACGGCTATACTCTCTCGACAAACAGCGGGGATAAGAGACCGCTCATTAATTATTAACTTACCGGGCAAACCCAAAGCGATTCGTCAATGTCTTGATGCCGTATTTCCTGCGGTGCCTTATTGTATTGATTTACTTGAAGGGCCTTACTTAGAATGTGATGAATCTGTGGTTCAAGTATTTAGACCTAAGTCATAAATAAGGTTTGTCATAACGTTAAAACATCCCCTTAGTTAATAACGAAAAAAGCCAGCTTAAGCTGGCTTTTCTATCGTATTAAGATTTATTTGTGTGATACATCAATCAGTTCAACAGTCCCGTCTTCGCGTACTTCAGCAATTTGACCTCGCGGTTCATCCATAAAGAACAAAGTAACAAAGCCAATCATTGCCGTACCGGCGATAACATAAAAGAAAGTTGCATAATCAACGAACGATAACACAGTTAAAAATGTAACTGCCCCAACGTTACCATATGCCCCTGTCATCCCTGCAATTTGACCTGTTAAGCGACGTTTAATTAATGGCACGACCGCAAACACAGCACCCTCACCTGATTGAACAAAGAAAGAACACGCCATGGCTGTTGCAACTGCTAACCATAATGGCCACTGCGAATTAACCATGCCCATTAACAGATAACCTGCGGCTAAACCGGCGGTTAAAATAAGTAACGTTGTACGGCGACCAAACTTATCTGAAATAAACCCACCTGCTGGGCGTGACATTAAGTTCATAAATGCATACGCACCGGCCACCATCCCTGCCATAACAGGGTCGAGCGAGAAGGTCTCAGCAAAAAATAGCGGTAGCATTGACACCACAGCAAGCTCAGAACCAAAATTTGTAAAATACAAAATATCCAGCACAGCTACTTGCTTAAAACTATAGCGATGTAACTCAGGTACTTCTTGCTCAAATACCGTTTTATTTACGTTCCACACTTTTTTAACTTCAAACAAGTACAACAGCACTAACCCACCATAAATAAGGTGTACGACATTTGCTTCAATCATCCCAACACCATTGGGTGAGAGTTTCCAAGCCAGTAATGCCATTGCTGCATACATAGGGATTTTCATGATTAGGAGTAAGAAAAAATCGCCTTTAGAAGTGACTTCCATCGCCCCTAAATTTTTAGGGCGAAAGTACGTCGAGCCTTTAGGTGTATTGGTTACATTAAAATAATAAATAAAACCATAAACAAAGCTCATTATACCCGTAATACCAATTGCATAACGCCAACCATCATCGCCGCCAAAAATTAATGCCAACGTAGGCAGTGAAAAAGCCGCAGCAGCGGAACCAAAGTTACCCCAGCCACCATACACACCTTCTGCGGTGCCTAATTCGTGATGAGGGAACCACTCAGACACCATGCGGATACCAATAACAAAGCCTGCGCCGATAAACCCAAGTAAAAAACGAGCAATGGCAGCTTGCAAAAAGCTATCAGCAAAAGCAAACATTAAACAAGGTACTGCGCTGACAATCAGCAAACATGAATAGACTAACCTTGGCCCATATTTATCGGTTAGCATGCCAATAATCACGCGGGCAGGAATGGTCAAAGCCACGTTCAAGATCAGTAGTGTTTTTACTTGCTCTGTACTTAATCCCAAGGTGGTTTTTACAGCCTGTAGTAACGGTGCAAAATTAAACCACACAAAAAAGGTGATAAAGAATGCAAGCCAACTAAGATGTAAGATTTTCATTTTTCCTTGAAAGGAAAAAAGGTTAAATTTTTCACTCGCCATTGTCGTCTCCAAACGGTTTTATTAATTTGATTCTGAGCCGACTTACTAAAAAAGAATTGATGTAAATCAAGGAATAAAGGTAACCGCCGTGCAGCCAAAAACACCTCTACCCCCTATGAATAGGCGCACTGTAAAGCAATGCCTTTATTAACTGCGCTTACTACCTACTAAGGTGTATTAACACTCCCTATCACTCTACGAGGGAGATAAAAGGAGATATTGGAGGAATAACAATGAGGTTTTGGGATATCACACAGAAAAAAGCCTCCGAAGAGGCTCATAATTGCAGGGAACTGAAACTAATCTAGCGGCTAAAAAGCATGCTAAGCGATTAAAACTTATGAGTGAGCATCAACCATACCTTATCGGTATCCGTGGCATAATCATCAGCGTTGTACATGGCATATTTAAACAGCACATTACAGTTGCTTGAAAGTGCATATGCAGCCGTTAAATCAAGCTCTTGGCCATAATCGATGCTGTGTGCATCACTATCAAAAAAGTGATAAGTCGCGCTCAGCTTTATATCTGCCAACTGCCCATTAACGCCAAAGTATAAATCAGCAAGTCCATTACTTGGGGTCGCTAAAAACTTATCTGCAAAACCTTGGAACTTGTGCCCTGTTGCCAGTGGTGTACTAAAACCTATGTTGTTATCTGAGCCTAACAGCTCATAGCCAACTTTCCAGCCAAGCTTACTCACTTTGCCCTTTAGCTCCGCTAATATATAGTCAGCATCAAACGAATTGGGGTTATCGGCATAATCTTGTTGAGTTGCATAACTGAGCGTATAACTCAATGAATCGGATAATTGGCCTGTTGCGCGTACACCCATTGTTTGTGTTGAGCTGGCTAAAGCAGCATCAAAGTCATAGAGATAGGCAAACACACTGACATTAAATTGCTTATTAACTTGGTATGCAGCATTGGCAAAGTGTAATTTACCGTGCAAATCGCTTTTATTGCTGTCTTCACCAAAAATACGATTCACATTAAACACATAGCTGTAGTCGAACTTTAATGACTCTGTTGGTTTATAAACGACTCTGTAACCATCAAAAGTTTGTTCATTCTGGCGCCATGCGACACCCCCTACAAATCGTTGGTCATCAAGGTTGATACGTTGTCTACCCGCAACAACGTGCAACTCTTTATTTTTGAATTGCAAGCTTGCTTGATTAACCTCAGTACCTTTAGGGTCAGCAACAACGGGGTGATCCGTATGACCATTAACCGTACTGTTATAATTGTCATTACCAATCTCGGTAACATTATCAAACTCGAGAAGTGCTGAAACGCCTTTGAGTGTCGCCGTTGTATAATTAATACGCGTGAGTAATGTTGATGCATGTGCTTGTTCAGCGATCCCCGATTGATCGACATTTTCATATCGATAACGCAACATGCCATGCACTTCACCATTCGCCAACATGTTATGAATGCCATTATCTTCAGTTGCACTCACTTGCGTACTCAAAGCAAATGTAACTAACGCTGTTAGAACTGAGAGCTGTGTTTTCATATCACTACCTTGCTATGTTTTTAAGTTATGCACAGATTACGGCTATGCATAACTATGAAAATTGATTTAAATCAATTTTTTCATAGCGTTACCTAATATGACTCACTGCACCTCCAAAGAGGTATAACAACACTGCCCTATTTAATGTAGGCTTATAGACGCGTTCTAAAGAAGGAAAATTGCATGTTATTAGAGAGTGCCAACACCCTGCGTTATTGCCGTCATATTCTGCTTCCTCAGGTTCAAGAAGAAGGGCAAGAAGCCATTATGGCAAGCCACGTACTCGTTGTCGGAGCTGGAGGACTGGGTAGTGCAGTACTCCCTTACCTTGTTGCGGCAGGTGTCGGAAAAATTACTTTATTTGATCATGACACAGTGGATATAACTAACCTGCAACGACAAATATTACACACCGAAAACAGTGTGGGTCAGTTAAAAGTTGAATCAGCTAAACAGCAATTAACAGCACTCAATAGCCAAGTAAAGATGACAACCTATGCTTCTGAGTTTACGACACACCATGAGCCAGAGTTAATCAGCGCTGATGTTGTCGTTGACTGCAGTGATAATCTCGCAACACGCTTACTGCTTAATCGCCTGTGTTGGACACATAAAACGCCCCTAATTTCAGGTTCTGCAATTCGTATGGAAGGGCAACTCATTCACTTTCCAATGCGTGACGGCGATCCCTGTTATGCCTGCGTTGCTCGGCTATTTAAAGAACCCTCATTAAGCTGTATGGAAGCTGGGGTCCTTGCCCCAGTAGTTGGCACTTTAGGTTCATTGCAAGCCACAGAGGCGCTTAAAAGCCTGCTATCTATGCCCCCTAAAACAGTGTCAATGCTGTTATATGATGCAGAGCACCTGACATTTAAAGAGTTTATTATTCCAAAACAACCCCACTGCGAGGTGTGTGCAGAGCGTTAAAGTTACATTGCTAACCTTAACGCTCTGCACACGGAAACATCGCGATCACTTTGCTTCCTGCGGCTTCCTTTTGATTCACTCTATGTTGCTTTGGTAGGACAGACGCGAGTTGATACTGCACCGTTTTTGTCACTTGCAAACAGGCCGCTAGCGAAGGTTTGCCCACGCCATTGTTTATTTTCTGAAGCTGCTTGGTCATATCAAAATGATAAAATGTATTAATAGATAACTTTTCGAGGCTTAACTTCGCACAGTTAAGCCCACAGCCATCAAAAACAATAATCGCAGGAGAAGATGCTAACTTTTGCCAATGCATAGCAGAACCTGCTGTTAATGCCGCAATGGAGACTTTTTCAACTTTCCCCTGCATAATTAAACTTTGTGATAAGTCTTCAGCCAGCTCTGCACCATAACTACAGCCAGAGCACGTTAACAATATTGGTAAAGATTGCTCCTTCATGCTTTCCACTCTTTTTACTGATACGTAAATATCAGCTTAGTAAGCGTACAAAAATTCAGCTTGATCTACATCAAGAGGAATGAAGTCCACACTAATTCAAAAGAGGTAGCTACTTTACCTAAACAACCATATTGACGTATAGAAACGTTAGCCTGCGCGGCCATCTGCTCTTGGTTGTGTTAACACCGGAAAATACACCAAGCAGAATAAACCATAAGCCATACACCATGTAATCACAGATAAAGAAATAAAATACAGGCTCAATTGTGAATTTATCAACACACCAAATACGCGTAATAAGGCCGCAATTAATACCGCACCAAATGCAAAAATAATGGCGTGCTTAACCACTAATTTTCTTCCAGTGTGGCCTAAGCTAACACGCGCCATCATGCTTAAAATCATATTGCCCATAGCCCCCACAGTCAGTGCATGGAAAGCGGTCGAAATTGACAATAAATCAGTGAAATAAGACATCCCCATTAATATAATTCCCACAGGAATAAACCAATAAGCCAAATGCAAACTCCACAGCAGTGGAACCGCTAAGGTTTTAAAAAACGGCCATCGCGCCGCACGAAGACAATGAAATACAGCACATATAATGAGCATGCCGCCAATGAGCTCATTGCTCAGGTAATAAACGGCACCAGTAAAAAACAACACAAAAATAAACCAGGTACTGCCAAGCGCTGCAATCTCTAACCAAGGTTTACCGTCGACCTTCTTTGTCGCAGTTGCATTTGCAGTGAAAAAGGGAATTACACGCCCGCCTAATACACTCATTAATAACGTAATTAGCCAAATAGCAGACATATAACCATGCTGATACAACTCAGGCATCCCCAGTGTCACGCCTAAGTGCATTAATAAATTGGCAGCACTGAGTAATAAAATAATCGGCACAAAAAAGAGGTTTCGCATTTGCCCTTTAACAATGATTGGTTTTGCTAACCAATAACCCGCTAAGGGCAAAAACACCATATCAATACCAAATACTAACCAGTGCGGCAAAGCGGGCACCACCATGGCAACTCGCGCGATTAACCATGCAAGAGTTAACAGCAGCAGCTTTCGACCATGAATAGAGCGTAAACCTGTCCAGTTTTGTACCGCGGTTAATAAAAAGCCGATAACAATAGCGCACACAAAACCAAACAGCATTTCATGGCTATGCCAAAACAAAGCCCCTCCATAAGGAGAAAAAGACCAGTGACCATTGAGTACTAATCCCCACACAACCAAAGCAATACAGCTAAATAGGCCCCCACACAAAAACAGCGGACGAAATGCGAGCTGAAATAAGGCAACGTCACTTTTGGTTTGTTGTTCATCGGATATTTGCATCATAAACTATCATCTTCTAAAAAATTATAACTCGCAGCTTCATTCAATCTTCGTTGATAGCGCTCAGCACGCACCGCGAAATACATCAGCATCATACAGACAGCTAACACAGCGTAAAGCAACATAAATGAGGCACTGTAAAAGCCAAATAAATCAACCACCGCACCAAACATTATCGGTAATGTGAACCCTCCCAAGGCCCCAATGGCAGCAATAAAACCGCCTACCTTGCCCATTTCTAACGGGTAGTTTTCATGGATAACTTTAAACACACTGGCACGCCCAAAACCTTGCGCTAAGCCAATCACAAATAATAAGCCGGTAAACACCCACACATTCACCGACACAGATAAATTCACATCTTGCTTAATACCATGAATGGTCATTGTTGTGGGCGGGTAGCTTAAGAAAAACAAACACACTAAACACACCCAAAATACGCTCCAGTTAACACTACGACCGCCATACTTATCGGCAAACCACCCACCAAGAGCCCGTATCACCGACGACGTTGCAACAAAAAACAATGTAAAGGCCATCGCTTGTTTAATTGATAATTGGTAGGCCTGCATATAGTAATATGGCAGCCAAAGCAGTAAGGCCAAAAAAGAACCAAACACAAAATAATAATAGAGCCCTAATCGCCAAACTTGCGTATTTTTCAGTAACAGTGTCCAGGTTTGCGGTTTACTATTAATAACATGAGCGTTATCTGGCTGGCTGGGGGCAAACACACCATACAGCACCGCAACAAATAACAAACCAAACGCATACACAGGCCCAACCCACTGCCAACCATAGCGCTCCATTAACCAAGGCGCTAACACGAGTGTAATAGCGGCACCGGCATTACCCACGCCAAAAATCCCCATCGCGGTTCCTTGTTGACTGCGTTGATAAAAATCACACACATAACGGATACCGAGGGTAAATGAGCTACCACTGAGACCAATCCATAAACCGAGAAAAAGTAGTTGAGAATAGCTTGTCGTTATATACAAGCATGCAAGGGCGGGCACACACACTAACATTTGCACAACAAAGAGCACTTTTGCCGAATAGCGGTCAGCCAATTCGCCAGCGGGGATCCGAGACAATGCACCTGTGAACATCGGGGCTGCAAGTAAGCCACCTAACTCAGTGACCGTTAATTGCCATTGCGATGATAAAGGCAATACTATCGCCGCATACAATGTCCATACGGAAAAGTTAGCCGCAAAAGCTAAGGTAGCAAATAATAACGCACGTTTAGCGCGAGACTCTGACATGCGATGCTCCAATTAAAAACGGTCGATGAACACGTCATCTATAAATCATTAACCCATTCTACCTAAAGCACGCGCTTTTTATGAGGCTCTACCCACAATGCCACAACTTAAAAATATCAACAGACAAAAACGACGAATAAAATAAAAAGCACATAAAAATCAAAACATTAAAAACAACAGCAATTACCCCAAAAGAGGTAGTTAAGCTTATTTGATAATAAACAGACCTGAAAAACTGACCGTTTATTGATCTGTACAGGTTGAATACTCCCCCCGTTTTCTTGCACTATTTTGATATTATTTCAAAGCTAACTACACATTATGCAAAGCACTCAGGTTGATGCAGGATTTCATACCTCACGCGGAATAAAAGAAATCAACGAAGATTGCGCAGGTCTTTTTATTCCAAAAGATGAGTACCTCAGCAATATTAAAGGTGCCGCATTTTGTGTTGCCGACGGTGTCAGCTCAGCAGAAGCTGGTAAAGAAGCGAGCGAAACAGCCGTTGAACGCTTTCTTAGTGAATACTTTAAAACCCCCGATACATGGTCTGTTAGTCGCAGTGGCGAACAAGTGTTATCGGCAATCAATTTACGTCTTTTTCGTAAAAGCCATGCATTTTCACAAGAAAATAAAGGCTACTTATCAACCTTAAGCTGCCTGATTTTAAAAGGAAATCATGGTCATATTTTTCATGTGGGTGATAGTCGAATTTATCGCTTTAGAAATGGAAACTTAAAGCAACTCACAGCCGACCACACCACCAATTTAGGGCAAGGAAAATCGTTTTTATCGCGTGCCATTGGCATGGATAACAACTTACACATTGATTACAGCAGCAATGAATTACAACAAGGTGACATTTACTTATTAAGCTCTGACGGGGTGCATGATTTTCTCCCGACCGATATCTTAATAGATAACTTATTGAGTTATCAACCAGCCTCTAAAATAGCAGAGCAACTGTGTATAGAAGCCAAAAAGCATGGCAGTGATGACAATATCAGTTGTGTCGTTTTAAAAATAAAAGAGCTGGCATATCAAAATGAAGCTGAATATAGCGCTGAGCTCACAAAATTGCCTTTTCCACCGCCGCTTAAAGCAGGTATGAAATTAGATGGTTATCTTGTCATTGAAGAGCTGTTTGCCTCATCACGTAGTCAACTTTATTTAGTGGAAGATGAGCTTACAAAAAAGCGTTACGCAATGAAAACGCCTTCAGCCAACTTTGACGACGACACACATTACATCGACCGCTTTATTAAAGAGCAATGGATTGGCAGCCGAATTGACTCCCCTTATGTGGTAAAAATTTATCAACATTCACGGCCAAGAAGTGCCCTGTATTATTTAATGGAATGGCTCGATGGCACCAGCCTCGACAACTGGTTAGCTGAGCATCAACCACTAAAACCTAAACGAGCAATCGCCATCGTTAAACACATTGCAGCGGCCTTAAATGCTTTTCATAGTAATGATGCGATTCACCAAGATCTCAAACCTGGCAATGTGATGGTATTAGAAAATGATGAAATCAAACTGGTTGATTTTGGTTCCGTGTTTGTTGCTGGAGTTGCGGAGCTTTATCAGCCAATAGAACATCAAGGGGCACTTGGCACGGCCAGCTATTCAGACCCGAATTATTTGCTGGGCAAAAATGCTGCCGTGCAAGGTGATGTGTATAGCCTCGCGACTATTTGCTATGAATTATTTACTCACCATTTACCCTATGGCGAAAAAGTTGAGCAATGCACAAGCATGGCAGACTACGACAAACTACGTTATCACAGTGCCATTAAACATAACCCCGTTATTCCAATTTGGTTTGATAAAGCACTGCAAAAAGGGGTTAGTTTTGATTTAACAGAGCGCTATCAAACCGTGGATGCACTCATGCATGACTTAACCGTCCCTAATCCTGAATTTTTAAAACCGGATCCTGAACCGAAGGAAGCCAGCAGTTTATTATTTTGGAAAATGGTAAGTGGTTTTTGGTTTATCACACTGGCTCTCATATTGTATTTATTTAGCCAGCACTAAGACTGGCAATGCATACCCGCAATGTGATGCCAAAAGCCATTAATATGTTCATCCGGTCGCTTAGAGTCGGTGCCCAAAGCAAACGACTCAATCCATTGTAAGTCGTCCATATCGTGCATACTTAGCCGCGCGATATCCGCACTGCTATTGAGTGCATGGCGGTCTTCACACAAGTTATACACTTGCCCAGACATTGTTTGAATGCCATTTAAGGTAAACACCTTTTTACCGTCTTGGCTGTGGGTCATTAATCCCGAAGGGTGCTTTTGACAAGTGAGCTCACATTGATCTTTAGCTAAGTCATAATGGCGAGCCGTGAAGCATCGCGCACTGTAAGCCAAAGGCAACAAGCCATAACTAAACACTTCAAATTGCATCGGTAAATCTGTCAAACCCGCGTATTCGTGTTTTAAAGCCACCAGCCAATCTCTCGACAATTCAACAGGCATAACCCAGCGCACAGCTCCCATTTGAGCAAACTTTGCTAGCGTATAACCGTTATAAACATTAATTGCGGGGCCAATCACAAATGGTAATCCCAAGCTATGTAATTGCTGCACGGCGGCAAGATCATTCGCCTCTATTAAATACGCGCTTTGACGACACACACGTTTTAACTCTTGAAGTTGAGCCCCCGACTCCAACAAGGCTAAGCTAGACAGCACCACTTCTTTTCCTGCTTGCTCTAGCATTTTAGCCCACTCAAGGTAATCATTTAGGCGACTTAAACGTCGCTTTCCACAGACGGTTTCGCCTAAATAAACAATATCGGCTGTCGACTGCGCTACCCGCTCATAAAATTGTTCGAGCAACTCCTTTTGCCACAAAAACAACATGGGCCCTACCGCAACTTTCAACTGTGTCATTGTTACTCCTATTTCCACTTGCGATGATACGCACCTAAGGTGGTTTGCTGCCCCTCAGATAAACTGTCCAGCGTCGTTTGCCAATGCGTTTCAACACTGAAGTCAGTCGCATTTTGCTTTGCATGGTCAATAGCCTGTCGCCAAACGCGTGTAACTTGCTCAACATAGGCAGGGCTGCGCTGTCGGCCTTCAATTTTAACGGCCGCAATATTCATGGCTAATAACTCAGGTAACAGAGAAAGCGTATTTAAGCTCGTTGGCTCTTCTAAGGCATGGTAGGTTTCGTTATTAACAACAAAACGCCCTTTACATAACGTTGGATAACCGGCTTGCTCATCGTCAGTGAACTGATCAATCAATACATCATTCAAGCGTGATTGCATTCGATCGCCCTGTTGTTGCCAACGAACAAACTTGGCCGGCGAACAGGCACCTGTTGTATTAGGTGATTCGCCTGTTAAATATGAAGATAAATAACAACGCCCTTCGGCCATAATACATAAACTACCAAAGGCAAAAAGCTCAAGTTCGATGTCGGTGGTGGTTGCCAATTGCCTGACCTGTTGCAAACTTAATACCCTAGGCAATACCACTCGCTTCACACCAAACTGCTTATAAAAATCAATTGCGAGTGCATTTGTCACCGATGCCTGCACACTGACATGCATTTCTTGGTGCGGATAATTATTCGCAATAAAATCAAGCGCAGCAATATCAGCAACAATCAGGGCATCTACCCCCACTGCAATCGCTTCATCAATGGCATGCTTCCATCTTGTAAAATGATTGGGGTGAGCAAAGGTGTTAATAGCAACATGCAATTTTCTTTTATGCTGCTGACAATAGTCTGCCGCTTCAACGAGTTGCCGCTCATTCAAGTTTAGGCCCGCAAAGTGACGCGCATTGGTATCATTGTTTAAGCCAACGTAAACCGCATCAGCGCCTTGCGCTATCGCCCTTTTTAACGAGGGTAAGTTTCCTGCTGGGCAAAGTAACTCCATACCCACTCCTGATTATTTAAACTAAGAAATAAATTATCAATAATGGTAAGCCAGCAAACCTAATAAGGTAATCTACTAATATGATTAGTCTCACTGATATTATGAAGCATAAAACTCCGCCATTTTTTACCCCGAAATGGCTAACTGCTATTACTCATCTCACGCCAACCGCAGGCATAAGTTGGCTGATAGAACAGCGAATAAACCTCATTTTTAAAACACAGATCAACGACGGTGAGCTCGACTTTTTAATTGATAAACAGTTATGCATTGACGTCGATAACCTGCCACTCAGCTTGCTTATTTCACTCAATGCAACCTCTAAACGGTTAACTATTTTCTCTATAAAACCGTGGTTACTCCCTAAAGAACACCTCAAATACGACGGAAAGTTAACGGGGAGTAGTGATACATTTTTAAGTTTGATGAGTGGAAAATACGACCCTGATACACTTTTTTTCTCACGTAAATTAGCAATCCAAGGCGACACAGAACTGTGCCTAACTGTTAAAAACTGGCTCGATACGCAAGACCCACAAGCAAGCTTGCCAGACTGGTTATTTAATCAGTTAACAGAGTACGTAGAGTCATTACAATAAAAAGAAGGCAGCGAGTAGCTGCCTTCTGTTTACATTTAGGAGAGTTGTGCACAGAGCACACTAACGGCCATTAATCAGTTTAATATCGACCACTTACTTTGTGCCATTATTGCCGTGCAATTTTTTATGCTGACTTAACTACCGACCATTTCTACAAGGTTATCTTCTCTGTCGAGGACAACATACAACGCCGTGTTTTTACCACTTTGTACGTCTTTAATCATCTCCTTCATGCTACTTTCAATCAGGCTGACCTCTGTATTAGCACCAATACTGGTGACAAATAATAAATCCCATGCTTGGTTTATGTTATCTGCTTCGTGACAAAGCGCCGTATAGTCAGTTAACTCACTAGGCAGTTTATCAACACACATAACAGGCTCAATCACCCCTTTATTGACATCGTTAACTGAACTTTCAACATTTGCTTTTGTAAATAACAACAGTAGCTTAACGGGTTCAGCTTGATGGCGAGCCATGGATAATAATTCTTGAAACTTACTCATATTCTTTTCCTGCAACAATAGAAAAAGAGCCAAAAACCGAAGTTGATGGCTCTGGACAAGTGGAGATCGTTATGGATTATAAAATTCGCCGTCTTTTCTTAAGTAGAACCACCAATTAATAATCAAACATAGCGCATAAAATACCGCGAAACCAATCAGTGCTACCTCAGGTGTTGTCGCTTTAATTTGCTGACCAAATACCATTGGAATATAAAATGCACCGTATGCAGCCACTGCCGAAGTCCAACCTAATACAGGGCCTGCTTGTTCTTTAGGAAACACCATCGCAATCGTTCTAAAGGTTGAGCCATTACCAATCCCTGTTGCTCCAAATAGCACTAAGAATAAGATGAAAAATGGCATAAAGAACTCTTCAGGTGTAGGCGACTGATAAGCCTCTTTCATGTAATAGGCCGCACCTAATGACGAGGTAATCATTACCACAGAACACACTTGTGTTACTAACGCACCACCCCATTTATCAGCAATCCACCCACCTAGTGGACGAATTAATGCCCCAATAAATGGTGCCATCCACGCATACATGAGCGCACTTGGGCCATTTGGGTTTAAGGTACTATGGGTCATCACACCATCAACCATAATGTGTTGAAAACCAAAAATAACTTTGATTGCTAACGGAAATGCTGCCGCAAAACCAATAAATGAACCAAACGTCATGGTGTAAATCGTGCTCATTACCCAGGTATGTTTATTATTAAAGATTTGATATTGCTTAGTGAGGCTTTTACCAATCGCCCCCGGTATCATCTTCAGTAAAAATACGGTAATAGCAACAACCAGCACCAGTACCAACTCTTTCGGTACCCCAAAGCCAGAACCATTTGCTGATTCAGGAAGCATCAGCCACAGACCAGCCGCCGCAGTGGCAAGACCAATCGTTAGCATCACAGAAATCATTGCAAATGCACTCAGAGGGCTGCCTAAGTTTGGTGACACTTCTGGCGTGCGAATGTTATTCATACCAAACCATGTTGCAAAGAACAGCGGTATTAAGAACAGTAGCCATAAAAAGCCACCGTTTTGCAGCCAAGTTTCAGAACCGGCTGGAATTTTACCAATCAAACTTCCCGACGTGCTCACCAACGTAATTGGGTCGCCGCCCAATGCACCAAACACCCCATATGTCATAAACAATGGAATCAAAATCTGCATCGTTGTCACACCAAAGTTACCTAACCCTGCATTGAGACCCAGCGCTAAACCTTGTTGTTTTTTTGGAAAGAAAAAGCTGATATTTGACATTGAAGAAGCAAAGTTACCCCCACCAATACCCGACAACAAAGCAAGTAACTGATATTGCCACAATGGTGTCGTTGGGTCTTGTAATGCCAAACCGGTAAATAGAGCCGGAATTATGAGTAGCGATGTAGTGAAGAACAGCGTGTTTCTGCCACCACAAAAGCGAATGAAGAAACTACTGGGAATACGTAATGTAGCACCAGAAAGTCCAGCTATCGCCGTCAGCGTAAATAGCTCATCTGCGCTAAAACTAAACCCTGCATTCATCATCTGAACGGTCAAGATTCCCCAGTAAAGCCAAACAGCGAAGCCACAAAGTAAACTTGGGATCGAAATCCATAAATTCCTTTGCGCAATTTTTTTACCTTGGGAATTCCAGAAAGCTTCATTTTCCGGTTCCCACTTGTCTAGTTCAGCCATATGCTGCTCCATTTCGTTCTAATTGAACTTACTATGCGCACATAAAATCAACTCAACAATTCACATTGATGGGTAAGCCACACACAGCATAAACAGCAAACAACTACCACTTAGTGGGTATATTTAAGCGTAAGTAATTGTTTATCATTAAATAATATAAGAAAGCTTAAGGTTATTAGGAGTAATAGGGAGGCTTTTTGGTGAATACTTTATTGATCCACGTTAAGATATTTTTAAACCGCCAGTCTTTCAGGCTAAAGCCAACAAAGAGTTAAAGTATGAATGCACTAACCAGCTCAATTTTATTAGTTGATGACCACCCATTACTACGCAAAGGCCTACAACAGTTAATCGATTTAGAAGACGAACTTGTCGTCATCGGTGAGGCAGCAACAGGCAAAGAAGGGCTACAGTTAGCTATAGAGCATGATCCCGATCTCATTATTCTTGACCTTAATATGCAAGGAATGGATGGCTTAGAAACCCTTAAAGCCATGCGTGCCAGTGATGTTACATCGCGTATTATTATGCTAACGGTTTCTGATAACGATGAAGACGTGCTCACTGCAATCAGCTATGGCGCAGATGGTTACTTACTAAAAGACATGGATCCTGAAGAAATTCTCGAAAAAATAAAACAAGCGGCACTGGGTAAAATGGTGCTGAGTGAAAAGCTCACAGGGGTACTCGCCCAAGCTATCCGCAAACCTGATGTATCGCAAAAAGCGAACATCCTCAATTCACTCACTAGCCGTGAATTTGAAATCCTCAAGTTAATTGCGAAAGGGTTATCAAACAAGTTAATCGCACGAGAATTAGATATTTCTGATGGCACCGTTAAAGTGCATGTAAAACACCTGCTGAAAAAGCTAAACCTGCGCTCACGTGTTGAAGCTGCCGTGTGGATAATCAATCAGCAAAAAGGGGCTTAATAATGAATCAGTTTTCGAGTGAGCAGCCCCTGCTCTCTTTTCAACACGCTAGCGAAGCACTTTTATCAGACACGCCGTTATTAGTTAAAACAGAGACACTGCCTTTATCGGCTGCTCATCGTCGTATTCTTGCTGCACCGATTATCGCCGACATTAATGTGCCTAACGCAGATAACTCAGGAATGGATGGTTTTGCATTTCGTTTTAGTGACTTAAATGAACACACACATTTAAATATTATTGGCACTGCCTATGCCGGGCATCCATTCAACGGCGAATGGCAATCAGGTTGCTGCATACGCATCATGACAGGCGCACATATTCCGGCTGGTTTTGATACGGTGATAATGCAAGAACATGTCACGGTCTCCACTGAACAAACAATCACTTTAAACACTAAGCCTTGCTTTGCACAAAATGTACGTAAACAAGGTGAAGATATCAGTATCGGCAGCCAATTATTTGCATCAGGGCAACGCTTAACAGCCACAGATATCGGTATGCTTGCCTCGCTTGGTATTGCCTCTGTTAGCGTTTATAAGCCACTTAAAGTGGGGGTTATTTCTACGGGCGATGAACTTTTTGAACCCGGCACGCCACTTTCACAAGGTGGAATTTACGATACTAACCGTTACACGATTCAGGCTATTTTAACTAATTTAGGCTTTGCGGTGCAGGATTTTGGCATCATTGCTGACGACCCTGACGCGCTAAAGTTGGCTTTTGAAGAAGCACTTTCAAATACCGATGTCATTATTACCTCGGGTGGTGTGTCGGTCGGTGATGCTGATCACACAAAAACAGTGCTCACAGAGCTTGGTCAAATGCAGTTTTGGAAAGTAGCAATAAAGCCAGGTAAACCATTCGCATACGGTCATTTTAAGCATTTAACACAAGACGGCCACAACAAGCGATTTATGGGATTACCAGGCAACCCGGTTTCAAGTGTTGTGACATTGCATCAACTCGCGATACCTGCGCTTCGTAAAATGGCTGGTGAAACAGTGCGTACACAGCCTCCCCTTCAGTTACCTTTAGCGTGTGATATTAGTAAAAAACAAGGTCGCGCTGAATTTATTCGTGCTTCATTAGTTGTCGATAACACAGGAACCTATATTGAGCCTTTAAAAGGACAAGGTTCTGGCATGCTCAGTACTTTTGCAAAAAGCCAAGGTTATTTATTGCTTGATGCTGAAAAAACTCAGTGGCAAAGTGGCGACTTAGTGCCCTTTATTCCTTTTGATTGTGCATTAAATTAGAAGCAAAGCAGTCAAATGCAAACACGTAAACCTGACCGCGTCACCGCCATGCAGCAATTAATCGAGCAGGTAAAAGTAGAGCTTCCCTTATACGAACCTGATACCTTTTTTTGTGGCACCGATAACTCGTGTATCGGCTGCCCTAAAAAGCTAATGGAGTTGGTTGATACCGAACTATGCTACTGGGAACACCAGCTGCAAATAGGCACAATCCCTAATTTTGACGATATTTCTCGATTCGCGAAGCTCTGCAAAAATGTAAAACGCGGTTTAGTAAGAAATAACTTAGTCGATAGTTAACCGTGTAATGCGTCCGCTTTACCTATTAAAAACCACGTTTCATCTAATTTAGGCTGTAGTTGATTAAATGATAAGCGCGTGATCCACACATGCAATGATGCGGGTTTATGCACACCGTCTTGTTCGCTGTTAGCGAGCCTTACTTTCACCAACATACCTTGCTCTTTTCCCATATTAACGGGGTAAAACGCCGTGATCCGCACTTTTAATTGGTTCACAAAACTACTCTCTGGTAGTGCTATTTTTGATAAACCCAGACGATTTGCTTTCAGTATTAATGGCTGCAAACGCCCTATTTGATGCTCTGAATTATACGCAGCAAAGCAGCGCTGCCCGCCAACGTGATACTCCGTTAAGCCCAGCGCAGGAAAGTGAGCATGAACCTGTCCGTAAAACATAGAGGTAAATTGACTTCCCTGTATGTTCTCACTCGATTGGCTCTCTAGTAACTGCTGCTGATAACGCTCAACACCTTCATCCACAGGGAACATTTGCCACTGTGTACTATTGTTTATCGTATGCTGCAATAAGCAGCTATCAGCTAAAGCTAATACATCATCCAGTTGGTGGCATGCTAACAAAGCAGCACCTTGCACTTTACAAAGGTAGTCTTTTATAACCCTTATACAGGCTTGCTTATTAAGTTGATCGAGACCGGTAAGCACTTCATCTAATAATAATAAAGGCGCTCCTTTTATCATCGCAAGCAAAAGCGCAACGCGCTGGCGCTGTCCACCACTTAATTGGTGAGCCCGATACACTAGTTTGTCGGTCAGCCCTAAGGGGTCTATTGCCCAACTTATATCAAATGGCTGCGCTTGTTGCTTAGCAACCAACTTTAATAAAGCGGCAATGCTTAGGTGGTCAAATAACAAAGGAGACTGTGTTACGTAAGCGATGCGGCGCTTATGTGCTGGCATACCTAACTGCTGCTGCCCTGTTACTTTTAACCCGCCAGAAGCAGGAGCAACACCCGCAATTGCATTAAACAAACTGCTTTTACCTGTACCACTTGGGGCTAATAACACCGTTATTTGCAAGGTCTTAAGCTGACAATCAAGTTGCTGAGTAACAGGCTCTGAACAATTAAGTTCAATATGCGCAACCACAGGCTTAGACGTACACTGTGGGTCTGAAATACCCATGCTGCTGTCGCTATTTAATGCCATCATCTGTTTAAACCTATTCAAAGCAAGCTGGTTGGTGTACTTACATGCTGCGTTTGCCTTTGCCACCATTGACATGCAAACACAACGGCAAATGAGAACACGAGCATCAGCCCTGCAAGCATATTTGCAGCCTGAAGATTAAAACTCTCAACATGATCAAATAACGCCAGTGACACAACTTGAGTTTCTCCTGGAATATTACCGCCAATCATTAAAATAACACCAAACTCCCCCACCGTATGGGCAAAGCTTAAAGTCGCAGCGGTATAAATAGCCGGTTTAATCATGGGGAGTACTAACCATAAAAACTGCTTCCATGGCTTAAAGCCCAATAAGGCAGCACTGCTGTATAAGTTATCTGGCAATTGTTCAAATGCACTTTGTAAGGGCCGAAAAGTAAAAGGTAAGCTGTAGATCATCGACGCCACTAAAATCCCCGAAAAGCTAAAGACTAACTGTATACCCAAGGTATTTTGCAGCCATAAACCGATACCTTGTTGCGGCGAAAATAACACTAAAAAGTAATACCCTAATACCGTAGGAGGCAAAACTAAAGGCAAGGTAATTAAGGTTTCGAGGAAGGGTTTTATGGCCCGTTTACTTCGCGCAAGCCAATATGCGCAGGGAATCGTTATTACTAACAACGCCAGCGTACTTAACGCAGCAAGTTTTAACGTAATAAAGATGGCTTGCAAGTCTCCCTCGCTCATAGTATTACCTATAGCCCATTGATTTTATTAACTGTTGTGCCTGTTCAGTTTGAACAAAATGATAAAACTGACGCGCAAACACTGAGTCTTTTACTAATAAAACATGCTGCTCAATTGGCTGATACCACTCACTGGGAATGGCGATAGCCGTGCCATTATGTGGTTGTTGCAGTAGGCTTTTTGCAATTAAGCCTAACTCTGCATTTTGGCTTTCAACATATTGAAAAGCATGCAAAATAGATCCCCCCGTTACTGTTTTTTTCGGCTTGGTTTGTAAGTGAGCCAATACCTCAACCGCAGCCTGTCCATAAGGTGCATAACGTGGATTCGCAATAGCTAAAGTAATATGGGGCAAACGTGTCATAACGCCTTCCAAACTGTCATAGCCCTCGGACGAATAAAACACCAATTCGCCAAGCGCATACACTGTGCTTTCAATGCCAAAACCATCGGTTTTTAGTTGTGTAGGTAATATTGCATCGGCTGAAAAAAATACGTCATAAGGGGCTCCATAACGAAGCTGTGTTGCGAGTGTGCCTGACGAGCCAGTCACCACTTTAACCTGTATATCGGTTTTAACCTGTGCTTTAAATACTGGCAGCAACTGATCCATTACAGCGACAAAGTTAGCCGAGCAAGCAATCGTTAGCGAAGAGGATGTGTCTTTATCATTAGCGCTTGCAGGCGAAACACAGCACAATAAAACCAGCACAGTCGCTATCGTGTATGTGGTTAGTTTATTTGTTAGCCACTGCATTGTTTCAACCCTACAGCCACTGGGCAGCCGCTATTTGATCTTTATGATTGGCACTCACCCAACGAGTCTGCTCTCCTTCAACGTGCTCTTTTTTCCAAAATGGCGCACGCGCTTTAAGTAAATCAATTAAATACTGTGCCGCTTCAAATGCAGCTTCGCGGTGGACACTCGACACTGCCACCAGCACAATTTGATCTGTTAAGCTTAATTTACCAACGCGGTGAATTAAGGTTACCTTTTCCAAAGGCCATAATGACAACGCTTGCTGCTCTAACTGGGTAAGGTATTTCTCTGTCATCGCCGGATAATGCTCTAGATATAAACTATCAACTTGGTGGCCTTGATTAATGTCGCGAACACGGCCTACAAACATAACCACGGCGCCCGACACCGAGTCGTCAGCTAACATGGATTGATACTCTTCGTTCATATCGAAATCATGTTCTTGTACACGGATCATCACTAACCTCCAGTGACAGGTGGAAACATAGCAACCTCATCGCCAGTGCCGACCGCAGCATTATCATCAACCAAAATTTGGTTTACGGCCACTAACACATCTTTATCGAGTAACCAGGTGTGCCAACGCTCATCTCGTTCAGCCAATGTTTGGCGTAACTGCCTAACCGACATACCTTGTGCATCTAGTTGCACCGAGTCACAGCCTAAACGTTCACGTAACTGTGCAAAAAAAAGTACCTTATTCATACATACTCCCCTTAATTAGCCAATATAGGTGCCGCGTCTGCCACCACTTTTATAGGTAACTCGCATGTTCTGTACTGTCATGCCTTGGTCAACCGCTTTACACATATCGATAATAGTGAGTGCTGCAATCGATACCGCAACTAACGCTTCCATTTCAACCCCGGTTTGCCCAACTAACTTGCAATAACTGTGAATATCAACCGCACAGCCTTGGTTGTTAATAGAAAACTCAACCGCCACTTTACTTAACGCCAACGGATGGCAAAGGGGGATCAAATCAGCTGTTTTTTTTGCTGCTTGAATTCCTGCAATACGTGCGACAGCTAATACATCGCCTTTGTCTAACTGATTTTGCTCAATAAGAGCGAGCGTTTCTGGCTGCATCACGACCGTTGCGCATGCACGCGCTTCTCGCACTGTTGCTGATTTATCTGCAACATCAACCATGCTTGCTTGACCACTTTTATCTATGTGCGTTAACTGCATTAATTCATCTCCCGAGAATGGCACTGTTCAACACGATGTGATTTAAGCTCTGCTACAAAATTACATGGCCCACACCGCGAATCGAGTTGCTGACATAAAATCTCATCCCAGGCGGTAGCACACGCATTTGGGCTACCCGGCATAGCAACAACAAGGGTTCTATTCGAAAGCCCTGCTAACGCTCTGGATTGCAGTGATGAGGTGCCAATTTGCGAACAAGACAAATGCCTGAATAACTCACCAAAACCGCTCACAGACACATCAAATAACACATCAATTGCCGAAGGCGTAATATCATCCGGTGTCAGTCCAGTGCCACCAGAAATCAGTACCACGTCAATATCGTCACTGGCTATCCATGTAGCGACTTCCGCGCGTACTTTATAAATATTGGCTTTATGTAATTGTCGATTAAGCACATGATGCCCACTGTCTATGACTTTTTGCTGCAACAAATCACCCGCAGTGTCTTGCTCAGGGCCTCGACTATTACTCACTGTTAAAATCGCTATGTTTAATGGTACAAAGCGGTTGCTTTTTACTCGCGCCATGCGTAATCCTTTTGATCAACCAAACAACGAGCCTGTGCCCATTGTTGTGGTGTATTAACGTTATATAGTTCACGACCCTCGCCATTTGACTCAAACAATTCAATGACGGCCGCTCCAAGCTCTTCAAGTAAACCACTGACAGAGCGCTGCCCATGCTCTAAACGTTGCTGGGCAATTAAACTCGCGCGTTCAAGCCGATTGAGGTAACAAGGCAATACACTGTGTGCAAAGTAACAGGCACAATCTCGTCTGCGCCCTTGGTTGATAAGGGTGCGTAAAGTTGTTTTAGATAGCAGCGGCATATCAATAGGAATAACAAGCGCATCATCATACTCAGCGTGATTCAAACAGGCATGAATACCTGCAACAGGTCCTTGCTGTACAAATTTATCAACGATAAAACCGCTGCTATTTCGACTCACAATGACCTCATCGCAGCCCGCGTCTTTAAGGCAAGCAATCGCGCGTGTTAATTGCGTTTGACCATTAATTTCAAGTAAAGCCTTATCTTGCCCCATGCGGCGAGAAAGCCCTCCAGCCAGAACAATACCCACTAACATACTAACCCCCTAACATAGCCAGTTGTTTGGTCAGCCCTGTTCGTCCCATTTGTAATTGATGGCCTTGCCATTTATGTTGAACACTGCTTAAAAGGTGAGTGGCTAAGCCTCTAACATCTTGATTATCTAACCATGGCGTTAAGTCATCATTTGCTTCACCAAATAAACACAAATGCAATTTGCCTTCAGCAGAGACGCGTAAGCGGTTGCAGCTTGCACAAAATGCCTTACTGTAAGGCATGATCAAGCCAATTTGACCCGCATAGTGAGGGTGAAAAAATTCTTCGGCTGGGCCCGCATCCACCGCTTTGGGGGCTGCTCGCCAACCCGACTGTAAAAGCTGTTGTTTAAGTTGCTGACCTTGTACATGTTGGGCATTGAAATAAGCCCGGTTATCACCGGTTTGCATCAGTTCAATGAAACGAAATGTGACAGGCTTATCTTTAATATAA
This sequence comes from Pseudoalteromonas lipolytica, assembly GCF_003515105.1. Taxonomy (NCBI): domain Bacteria; kingdom Pseudomonadati; phylum Pseudomonadota; class Gammaproteobacteria; order Alteromonadales; family Pseudoalteromonadaceae; genus Pseudoalteromonas; species Pseudoalteromonas lipolytica. The sequence goes on from NZ_CP032090.1 coordinate 3,120,337, forward strand.
TCAAGAAATTGCTGTAATTGGTTGGCATTGTATTGCTTGAGTAAGACCGCGTTTAATTTAACTTTTTTAACACCCAGCTCTAAGGCTTTATCAACACAGCTAAGTACTTCATGTAATGAGTCACTGCCGGTGATTTGCGAAAATGTATAAGGATTCAAGCTATCGGCGCTCAGGTTTAGGTTTGTTAAACCACTGGCCACTAAACGAGGAAGTTTTTCAAGTAAGCGATAGCCATTGGTTGTCATTGCAACGGTATCAATACCTTGGGTTTCACTGCATGCTCCGACGATATCGGCAAGATCTTTGCGCAAAGTAGGCTCGCCGCCAGTTAAGCGTATTTTTTTAGTACCCGCCATCGCAAAGGCGTTTACCAAGGTGCTAATTTTATCAACACTGAGGGTTTTCGGACGAGCATCACACACGTAGCCATCCGGTAAGCAGTAATTACATTTAAAATTACAGACTTCCGTTACTGACAAGCGTAAGTAATTATATTTTCTATCAAAATTATCTTGCAACATCACAGCCTTTCCAAGTCGGGAGGCAAACAAATTTCTTTATTTACCCGGTGGTCACCCACGGTACATTAACCATGCTAAAAACTAGTTTAGGTCGATGTACTTCAGCATCTTGGATACAGCTTAGAGAGTTTGCATTTGCATCACCATACAAAAGAATGGGCAGACAAACTACCCACAAATAAGTAATTTACAGCAACAAGCCCACTATCAATCATGCGCTTATACATTATAAAATCTTTAAATCACTGATACAGATCTTTACCGCCGACAGGCAAAAACGTCAGTTTTACTTGTGTCCCCTGCTCTTCTCGAGGTAATACCACTAACTCACCATTAAGGTGTTTGGCTCGCTCTTGCATAATAGCCATGCCATAATGGTTTAATTTCTCTGCATTGTGGCTAATCCCTACGCCATCATCACTAATAGCAAGCTCTAATTGACCATCATCAAGTTGCTTTAAGGTGATCCACGCATTGTTCGCCTGTGAATGGTGCACGGTGTTTTGGCTTGCCTCTCGTGCAATTTGTAAGATATGAATTTCTTCCATTGGTGATAAAGGCACTTGCTTAACGGCAAACTCTAAATGAAACGAAATGCTGCTTTGCGAGGCTAACTGATCAATGGTTTTATTCAGCGATGCCTCTAACCCCTCTTCCACCATTTTTAAACGAAAAGTGGTTAATAGTTCACGTAATTGCCGATATGCAGAATCTAACCCCATTTTAAGTTCATCAATAATCGGCTGCTGCATATCATATTGCTGCTTATTCTGCGTTTTCGACAAGCGCGTCACTTGAATCTTCAAATACGATAATGCTTGTGCTAAAGAGTCATGTAACTCACGCGCAATCACCGTACGCTCATGGAGTAACGCGATACGACGGTCTTGATTATGCTGCTCGTCAAGGTTAAGCGACAAGGCAACTTGGTCGGTCACCGACTGAACAAGCTGTAACTGCCAAGAATCTTCGGCAAAGCATTTGCCTCCACGCACAACAATCACACCGTAATGGTTATCCCCATACACTAATGGAAAGCGTGTTACGGTGCAGTCATCAATTGATACAAATGCAGCGCTCCCAATACAGTTATCACAACTTTGAGCGCGGCATGCTCCCTTGTCATCGTGTGTTGGTTTTATTTGTACATACGGCTGGTCGCCACCCGATGTCATTAAGCATAACTCAATGTCATTAACGCCAATGAGTTGCGACAACTCATCAAACGTTTGCTGTAAGTCATGCTTTTTTTCTCTGGTTTCCAGTAGCAAACGGGCTGTTTTAAACAAAAACGCAAGGGTCTGATTATTTAACTCAAGCTTTTCAGTTTGCTGCTTTACGCGTAATTCAAGTTGGCCATACATTGATGCTATCGCCTCGCAGGTATGGTTCAAGGTGGCTCCCATTAACGCCAGTTCGTCATCGCCCTGTAAATCAACATGATGCGTAAAATTTCCTTTCCCGATAGCGTAGGCAGCGTGAGTCAGTTCAGCCAAAGGCTTTTCAACCCTTAAACTGATTAAATGCAAGGTAAACATGCCCACCAATAAGGTAATAAACAACGCGCCAACTTGAATAGTGCGCAGTAATCTAATTTTGCTTTCAGCATCTATTTGCACCGCATAAACAAATGCATCAGCATTTTGAGCGAGTGTTTTTACATAGAGATTAAATTGAGCCTTATCTTCTATCGGTAGGTTAAGCAGTGCTGGCTTTAGGAATGATTGCCAATGAACAATGGTTTGCTGCCACAACACATTTAACTGTTCATCATTTTGTAGCTTCTGAAAAATGGGGTTTCTTAGTTTTTCTTCAAATATTGCAATGCGTTTATCTATTTCCTGTTTGTTTCCTTCAAGGCCGTACATTCCCAGCTGATACGACTCCATTCTCAGCGAGCCACTCAAATTAATTGCGCGAGCATCTAAGTCGGCTAATTCTGTGATCCAATACGATGCAAACAAGGTCGTAATGGCCAGACTAATAATCCCGACCAATGACCCTTTGATATACACCATGACCGAGCCATTAAATCGATTTTTTAGTTCATTTAACCGAATACCCACAATAATTACCCACCTTTTCTATGTTACGAAACCATAACGCTTGTATGTTATCAACACCAGTATTTTCACCCTAACAGCCCCACATTTACACTACCTCTTTGTAGGTATTCTCATAATATTCATGGCCTTACCCCCCATTGAGATATTGATCCTCATCAAGTTACTGTAGCGGTGAAACACTATATTTGATTTGCAATGTAGCTTTCTGCCGCTTCAAGGTGCCTAGTGATTGAGCGCTAAAGTTGAGCAGGATAGGAGAATAAGTAAATGAGCCATTTGTTGAATAAAATGCGCTTTTTCAAGACTAACAAGCAAAGCTTTGCGGGTAGTCACGGTGTAACAACTGATGAAAATCGCGATTGGGAAGACGGCTATCGTCGTCGCTGGCAGCATGACAAAATTGTACGCTCTACACATGGTGTAAACTGTACAGGTTCATGCAGTTGGAAAATTTATGTAAAAGATGGGCTAGTTACCTGGGAAACTCAGCAAACAGACTACCCTCGTACACGTCCTGACTTACCAAATCATGAACCTCGTGGTTGTCCTCGTGGAGCAAGCTACTCGTGGTATATTTACAGTGCCAACCGCTTAAAATACCCTAAAGTTCGTCAAGCATTATTAAAACTGTGGCGCGAAGCTAAGCAAGTACATAGTGATCCAGTTAAAGCATGGGAATCAATTGTTACTGACCCTGCTAAAACGAAAAGCTACAAGTCAAAACGTGGTTTAGGTGGCTTGATCCGTGCTAAATGGGATGAAGTGAACGAGATCATCGCGGCTTCTAATGTTTACACCGCAAAAACGTACGGCCCCGACCGTATCATGGGATTCTCACCTATTCCTGCAATGAGCATGGTTAGCTACGCGGCTGGTTCGCGTTATTTATCACTGATTGGTGGTAACTGCTTAAGCTTCTATGACTGGTATTGTGATTTACCACCTGCATCGCCACAAATTTGGGGTGAACAAACAGACGTTCCAGAATCAGCTGATTGGTATAACTCAAATTATATCATTGCTTGGGGCTCAAATGTTCCACAAACACGTACTCCTGATGCTCACTTCTTCACTGAAGTACGCTACAAAGGCACCAAAACGGTTGTTATTACTTCTGACTACTCTGAGTGCTCTAAATTATCAGATATTTGGTTATCGCCAAAACAAGGTACCGATGCCGCTCTGGCAATGGCCTTTGGACATGTAATTCTAAAAGAATTCCACATTGAAAAACCAAGTAGTTATTTTACCGACTACGTTCGCCGCTACACCGATATGCCTATGCTTGTCGTGTTGGATAAAACCGACCAAGGCTACACACAAGGTGCCTTCTTACGTGCAGCAGACTTGGCTGATAACTTAGGCCAAGACAACAACCCGAAATGGAAAACCATTGGTCTTGATGAAACAAGCAATGAACTTGTCTCACCAACGGGGGCTATTGGCTATCGTTGGGGTGAAAAAGGCAAGTGGAATATTGAGCAACGTGAAGGAACAAACGGCAGCGATATCAAGTTAGCGCTCAGCTTAAAAGATCACTCAGATAAAGTTGAATCAGTATTATTCCCTTACTTTGGTGGCCAAGCACATGAACTTGGTTACTTCCAACATACTGAGCATGACGATATTCAAGTTCGTAAAGTCCCTGTTAAAACAATTACCCTCAAAGATGGTAGCGAAGCACTCGTTGCCACCGTATTTGACTTAATGATTGCGCATTACGGCGTTGACAACGGCTTGGACGACCCTGCGGTTGCAAAATCATATGAAGACAATGTGCCGTATACACCGGCATGGCAAGAAAAAATCACCGGTGTTAACGCGGCTCACGTAATCCAAGTAGCGCGTGAGTTTGCCGATAACGCAGACAAAACTCGTGGCCGTAGCATGGTCATCGTGGGTGCTGGACTTAACCACTGGTACAACATGGATATGAACTACCGTGGCTTAATCAACATGCTGATGATGTGTGGCTGTGTGGGTCAATCAGGTGGTGGCTGGGCTCACTATGTAGGCCAAGAAAAGTTACGTCCACAATGTGGCTGGTTACCGCTTGCGTTTGGTTTGGATTGGCAACGTCCACCGCGTCAAATGAACGGGACGTCTTTCTTCTATAACCATTCTGATCAATGGCGTTATGAAAAACTTGAAATGACCGAAGTGCTGTCTCCTTTAGCAAATAAAGAGAACTGGACTGGCTCAATCATTGATTACAATACACGTGCAGAACGCATGGGCTGGTTACCTTCTGCCCCTCAACTTGGCATGAACCCACTGCAACTGTGTAAAGATGCAGAAAAAGCAGGATTATCAGCTAAAGATTATGCAGTGCAGCAACTTAAATCAGGTGATTTAGACTTTGCATGTGAAGACCCTGATAACCCTAAAAACTTCCCGCGTAACATGTTTATTTGGCGCTCTAATTTACTGGGTTCATCGGGTAAAGGTCACGAATACATGCTGCGTCATTTCCTTGGTACTAAGCATGGCTTGCAAGGTAAAGATCTTGGCGAAAGCGGAGATAAAAAACCTGAAGACGTTGTATGGCATGAAGATGCGCCAGAGGGCAAAGTTGATTTATGGGTCACACTCGATTTCCGTATGTCAACGACCTGTTTGTATTCCGATATCGTGTTACCAACCGCAACTTGGTACGAAAAAGATGATATGAATACATCCGACATGCACCCATTCATTCACCCACTTTCAAAAGCGGTTGATCCAGTGTGGGAATCACGTTCGGATTGGGATATTTTCAAAGGCATTGCGAAAAAATTCTCTGACTTATGTGAAGGTCACTTAGGCGTTGAGAAAGATTTAGTAACATCGCCACTCATGCACGACACGCCAAGCGAGTTAGCCCAGCCAGACGGCATTAGTATGTGGTGGAAAGGCGAATGCGATCTGATCCCTGGTGTCACAGCACCCAATATGATCGAAGTTGAGCGCGACTACCCTAATACCTACAACCGCTTTACCTCTCTTGGGCCACTGCTCGAGAAACTCGGTAATGGGGGTAAAGGTATTAATTGGAATACAGACCAAGAAGTGAAGTTTTTAGGTGAGTTGAATTACACGCACACCAGCGAAGGCCCACAAAAAGGTCGTCCAAAAATAGACACCGCTATTGATGCAGCTGAAGTCATTTTAAGTCTTGCTCCTGAAACCAATGGTCATGTTGCTGTTAAAGCGTGGCAAGCATTGGGTGAGTTCACGGGTCGCGACCATACACACTTAGCAACCCCTAAAGAAGATGAAAAAATTCGCTTCAGAGATATTCAAGCACAACCACGTAAAATCATCAGCTCGCCAACATGGTCAGGGCTTGAAGATGAGCATGTGTCTTACAACGCAGGCTATACCAATGTGCATGAACTGATCCCTTGGCGTACCGTTACCGGCCGTCAACAATTTTACCAAGATCACCAATGGATGCGTGACTTCGGTGAAACCATGGTGTCGTACAAACCACCTGTAAACTTAAAAACTACTCAACCATTATTAGATAAAAAACCTAATGGTAATAAAGAGTTAGTTTTAAACTGGATTACGCCACACCAAAAATGGGGGATTCACTCAACCTACTCAGACAACCTACTTATGCTGACATTAAGCCGTGGTGGTCCGATTGTTTGGATCAGTGAAACGGATGCCACAGAAGGGGGTATTAAAGATAACGATTGGATCGAAATCTTCAATGTAAATGGTGCCATTGCAGCACGTGCCGTCGTATCACAGCGTGTACCACAAGGTATGAGCATGATGTACCACGCACAAGAGCGCATTGTAAACACACCAGGCTCTGAGATATCAGGAACTCGAGGCGGTATTCATAACTCAGTTACCCGCGCCATCATGAAACCAACCCATATGATTGGGGGTTATGCACAGCAATCATACGGCTTTAACTACTACGGTACTGTGGGCTGTAATCGTGATGAGTTTGTAATTGTCCGTAAGATGGACAAGGTTGATTGGCTAGATAACGAGTAACCGAGGATAAAATTATGAAAGTACGTGCACAAATTGGCATGGTCCTAAATTTAGATAAATGCATCGGTTGCCATACCTGTTCAATCACTTGTAAGAATGTATGGACTAGCCGAGAAGGTGTTGAATACGCTTGGTTTAACAACGTAGAGACCAAACCGGGTATTGGTTATCCGAAAGAATGGGAAAACCAGAGCAAATGGAATGGTGGCTGGAAACGCAACAGTAAAGGCGTATTAGAGCCCAAACAAGGTAATAAACGCCGTTTATTAGCTAATATTTTTGCTAATCCAGATTTGCCTGAAATTGATGATTACTACGAGCCGTTTGATTTTGATTATCAACATCTGCATAACGCACCTGATAGCAAGCACCAACCGGTTGCTCGCCCTCGCTCGTTAATTACGGGTCAGCGTATGGAGAAAATCAACTGGGGACCTAACTGGGAAGAGATTCTCGGGACTGAATTCTCAGAGCGTAAAAAAGATAAAAACTTTGACGACGTAGTACAAAAAGACATTTACGGGCAATTTGAAAAAACCTTCATGATGTATTTACCACGCCTGTGTGAGCACTGCATCAACCCAGCCTGTGTTGCTAGCTGCCCTTCTGGTGCGATTTATAAACGTGAAGAAGATGGCATTGTCTTAATTGACCAAGACAAATGCCGTGGCTGGCGGATGTGTGTATCAGGTTGTCCGTATAAGAAAATTTACTACAACTGGAAATCGGGTAAATCAGAGAAATGTATTTTCTGTTTCCCTCGAATCGAAGCAGGTCAACCCACCGTGTGTGCTGAAACCTGTGTAGGTCGAATTCGTTACTTAGGCGTCTTACTTTATGATGCAGACCGCATAGAAGAAGTTGCAAGTGTACCGAATGAGCAAGACTTATACCCTGCACAGCTTAGTATGTTCTTAGATCCGAACGATCCTGAGGTCATTGAAGCAGCACGCAAAGAAGGGATCCCTGAAAATTGGTTAGAGTCAGCACGCCAATCTCCTGTCTATAAAATGGCAATGGACTGGAAAGTAGCACTGCCTCTGCACCCTGAATACAGAACCTTGCCAATGGTTTGGTATATTCCACCATTGTCGCCGATTCAATCAGCGACAGAGGCTGGTCATGTTGGCATGAATGGCGTTATTCCTGACTTGAAGTCATTACGTATCCCCATGCGCTACCTTGCTAACTTACTTACGGCAGGTGATGAGAAGCCCGTTGTACGAGCACTTGAACGCATGATTGCTATGCGCGCTTTCAAACGTTCGCAACAAGTCGATGGCGTTGAAGATCTCGAAGTACTTCAGCAAGTTGGACTAAGCGCTGACCAAGTTGAGCAAATGTATCGTTATATGGCGATTGCCAATTACGAAGACCGCTTTGTGATACCCACCAGTCATAAATCGTATGCTGAAGATGCCTACGATATGAAAAATGGCTGTGGTTTCAGCTTTGGTAATGGCTGTAGTGATGGTAACAACGGCGTAAATTTATTTGGTGCCAAAAAAGCCACCGTGAAACAAATTATCCCCGTTGAGATCAAGGAGTAAGTTATGCAAGTTTTAAGTGTATTTTCTCATTTACTTGATTACCCGACTGCTGAGCTTGTAGAAGCGAAAGATGAGCTAATTAGCACACTTAAGCAAAGTTCACTAACAGAGCAAAATCAACGTGCTGTCTGTGATTTTATCACCACACAATGCGAAAAAGACATACTCGACTGGCAAGCAGAGTATGACGGATTGTTTGAACGTGGACGCGCGCTTGGTCTGTGGCTTTTTGAACATGTTCACGGCGAAAGCCGTGACCGTGGTCAAGCTATGGTCGACTTAGTAGAGCAATATAAACAGGCAGGTTTAGAGTTAAGTCAAAATGAACTACCTGACTACATTCCCCTGTTTTTAGAGTTCTTAGCAACCCAAGGTGAGGAGAATGCTCAGTCTTGGTTAGTTGAAGTTGATCATATTTTTGGTCTGCTATTGTGCCGACTCGAAAAACGAGAGAGTAACTACTCATTACTGTTTTTAAGCTTGCTAGAGCTTGCACAGAGTGACCTAGACCTCGAGGTATTACGCAAGCAAATCAACGGTGAAAAGCGCGACGATACGAAACAAGCAATTGACAAAGAATGGGAAGAAGAAGCCATTACTTTTGGTGCACAAGATGCAACTAACTGCCCAAGTTCAGTCAATCGCCCTGACGAAACTCAGCGCAAAGATCAATATGTTCCAGTTAGCTGGACTGACTTTAATCAAGAAGCCAGTTAAGGAGTTCATCATGAGTTATTTAAACACCTTTTTCTTTGGGATTTACCCCTATATCGCCTTAGCCGTGTTTGTTATTGGCTCGGTAATACGTTACGACCGAGAGCAGTACACATGGAAAACAGGCTCAAGCCAACTACTTGAAAGCAAAAAACTCAAGCAAGGCAGCCGCGCATTTCATATTGGTATCATTATGGTATTGCTCGGCCACTTTGTAGGCTTACTCACACCAGCAGAAGTATGGCATGTGTTTGGTATTGAAGCGGGTCACAAGCAACTGATTGCCATGACGTTAGGCGGTGTGTTTGGTTTGATTTGTTTTTACGGTCTAACCATTTTAATCAAACGCCGCTTATATGAACCGCGCATTAGAGCCACCAGCAGTAATATGGATATTGCAATTTTACTGCTGTTATACGTGCAGTTAATTTTAGGTTTATTGTCAATTTTTGTCTCAGCAGGTCATTTAGATGGTGCAGAAATGCTACTCCTAATGAGCTGGGCACAAAACATTGTGACCTTTGATTTAACCGAAGCAACCGCAGCAATTGCACAAGTACATTGGATTTATAAGCTACATGTTGCACTAGGTATGACGTTATTTGTGGTATTCCCATTTAGTCGCTTAGTTCATATTGCCAGCGTACCGGTACAATATTTAGGCCGAAACTACCAAGTGGTTCGTAGCAAATCTTAACCTATCATGCCCTGTTTCGACAGGGCATTCCCCCTCGAGGTCGATATGATTAACGTTAATCAACACACTATTAGCGAAACACAAATTCTTAATGAAATGCAGTATCACCCAGCCGACGATCATCGCGCTGCGATGGTAGAGGCGGCACAGAGTTTGATCATTGGCGAATTGTTACAACAACGCGCACAAGCGCTAAATATCAATCTAGATACGCACGCTTCAGACACCGACGAGCAACGCCAAAATAAATTGCTCGAAAAACTTATCGCTGCAGAAGTGCAACTGCCCCGTGCCAGCGCGACTGAGTGCGAACATTATTATCAACAAAACAAACCCAAGTTCACTACACCTCCCCTCATTGCAGCAAAACATATTTTACTTGCAGCACCGAGTAGTGATGAAAAAGCGCGAAGTCATGCGCTGAACCAAGCCGAAAACCTGCTTAACGCACTCTCGCAAGGCGCTTCTTTTAGTGAGCTTGCACAGCAATATTCAAAATGTGATTCGGCTCAGTTAGGAGGCCAACTTGGTCAAATAACAAAAGGGCAAACCGTCAGCGAGTTTGAACGTCAAGTATTCAGTGCTGATGTTGGCTTAATTGCTCACCCTATTGAAACCCGTTTTGGTTATCACCTTGTTTATGTTGATCATAAAGAGCCTGGGCTGCAACTGCCTTTTGAAGCCGTGGAGTCACGTATTGAGGACTACCTGAATAAAAAAGTAGAGCGCAAAGCCATCGCGCAATATATCCAACTATTAATTGCTGACGCCGATATTGAAGGCTTCGACTTTAATGTCAGCAGCAGTCCGCTTGTACAATAAAATAAAGGAAAACACATGAGTTGTTGTGGAGCCTGTGGTGGGCAAGAGAATACAAAACCAACCGATCAAGACAATACGCCAAGTGAGCATGCTTTGGCGGATACCGCAAAGCACAAAGATGAGGGGCAAGCAGTCCCTGACAATGAAGACGAGTAATCTCACTGAAACTTGAGCACAACGCGTCAAATAAAGTACACTGTAGAATACAGTAAAGGCTTGTTGGAGTATTCGCTCCTACAAGCCTATTTATTTTCAATAGAGACAGATCATGGCGCAAACTCGCGGAAATTTATTTATCTTATCGGCCCCTTCAGGCGCAGGTAAATCAAGCTTAATTAGTGCATTACTAAACAAACACAGCGATATGAAAGTATCGGTTTCACACACAACTCGTTCACCTCGCCCAGGTGAAGAAAACGGTGTGCATTATCATTTTGTGTCGGTTGAGGAATTTAAAGCACTGATTGAAAAGAATGATTTCTTTGAATGGGCGCAAGTGTTCGATAATTACTACGGCACTTCAAAGCAAGCAATTGAGACTCAGCTTGCAGCAGGCATTGATGTATTTTTAGATATTGACTGGCAAGGTGCACAGCAAATTCGTAAATTAGTCGAAGATGTTGAAACCATTTTTATTTTGCCCCCCTCAAAAGAAGAGCTTGAATCACGCTTAACGAACCGCGGCCAAGATTCGAGTGAGGTTATTGCAGGAAGAATGGCCAAAGCCCAGTCTGAAACCTCTCATTACAATGAATATGATTACGTTGTAGTAAATGACGACTTCGACACAGCCCTTGCTGAAATCGAAACAATTGTTATGGCAAAACGTTTATCACTCAAGAGCCAAGCACAGCGCCATCAAACGCTTTTAGATAATTTATTAAAGTAAGACACGCGTTAATTAACGAATAGAGATAAAAATTAACCACTAGCTATTGGCGAATCTGACTTGGTGCAGTAAACTACGCCTTTGCTTAAGAATTTATTTGGAGTGCTAAGATGGCTCGCGTAACTGTTGAAGATGCAGTAGATGCAATTGGTAATCGTTTTGACTTAATTTTAGTTGCGGCTCGTCGTGCCCGCCAAATCGCGGTAGGTGGAAAAGATCCACTTGTTGACGCAGAAAATGACAAGCCGACAGTCATTGCTTTACGTGAAATTGAGAAAGGGTTAGTAAATAGCTCATCAATGGACTTAATTGATCGTGAAGAACAACAACACCAAGAAGCAGCAGAAATGGCTGCAGTGGCTGCTATCGTAGGTGGCAACCAATAATCAAGCTCCCCGCTTTGATTTCGCTAAACGGCTAGTATTTCAGCACTAGCCGTTGGCAAGCCCTTCTTTTCATCGTATATTCTATTCATACCGTTACCGATTTACTTCATTTGCGCATTGGAGTGTGACTTTGTATCTTTTTGAAGGTCTAAAAAAGAAAATATCCGAATATTTGTCTCCCGCCGATATCGAGCTGGTGCAAAAAGCTTACGTGGTTGCTCGTGAAGCCCACGAGGGTCAAACACGTTCAAGTGGCGAGCCCTACATTACTCACCCTGTCGAAGTGACACAAATTCTTGCTGGCATGCATCTCGATCACGAAACTTTAATGGCAGCATTAATGCATGACGTGATTGAAGACACCGACTTTAGCCAACAAGATTTAGCTGAGATTTTTGGCGATACGGTTGCCGAATTAGTTGAAGGCGTTAGTAAACTCGATAAGCTGAGCTTTAAAGACAAAAAAGAATTCCAAGCGGAAAACTACCGTAAAATGATCATGGCAATGACACAAGACATTCGCGTGATCTTAATTAAGCTGGCAGACAGAACGCACAATATGCGCACACTCGGCGCACTTCGTCCCGACAAGCGTCGTCGTATTGCCCGCGAAACACTCGAAATTTATGCGCCAATTGCAAATCGTTTAGGTATTCACGACATTAAAAATGAGCTGGAAGATTTAGGCTTTCAGGCACTCTATCCTATGCGTCATCGCGCTTTGAAATCTGAAGTGATCAAAGCCCGCGGTAATCGAAAAGAAGTCATCAGTAACATTAAAAGTGAAATCGAAGCACGCCTTGAAGAGGCTGGTATCGACGCCACGATTTCTGGGCGTGAGAAACACCTCTACAGCATCTATAAAAAAATGCTGAACAAAGAGCTCTCTTTTAACGAAGTCATGGATATTTACGCGTTTCGTATCAATGTAGATAACATGGATACCTGTTATCGCGTTTTAGGTGTTGCGCACAACTTGTATAAGCCAATTGAAACGCGCTTTAAAGATTACATTGCGGTGCCAAAAACCAATGGTTATCAATCATTGCATACATCATTAGTGGGCCCACATGGCATTCCGGTCGAAATTCAAATTCGTACCCACGATATGGATCATATGGCCGACAAAGGGGTTGCCGCTCATTGGATGTATAAAAAAGCCGGTGATAGCGCAGGTCACACCGCACAACAGCGTGCACGCCAATGGATGCAAAGCTTACTTGAGCTACAACAAAGTGCTGGGTCATCGTTTGAGTTCGTAGAAAACGTTAAAACCGAGCTATTCCCTGAAGAGATTTATGTTTTCACGCCAGATGGCCGTATTGTTGAACTGCCCATGGGGGCAACCGCCGTTGACTTTGCCTATGCAGTGCATACCGATGTAGGTAATACCTGCGTGGGGGCACGTGTAAACCGCAAACCGCATCCACTGAGTAAAGCGCTTGATACGGGTCAAACCGTCGAAGTTATTACCAGTTCTGGCGCACACCCTAACGCCACGTGGCTCAACTTTGTGGTAACAGGTAAAGCCCGCTTAGGGATTCGTAACTACCTTAAAAGCCAACAGCACGAAGAAGCCTTGTTACTAGGGCGTCGCTTACTCGACTCAGCCCTTGGTGAGCAAAAACTGGATGACATTCCAGATGAAAATATTCGCCGCGTGCTTCAAGAACATGAACTGAATACCGTATTAGAGCTGTTGGTCGAAATAGGCTCTGGTAACTTAATGAGCGTCTTAATTGCCAAGCGCCTAATGCAAGTTGAGGCCGACGACCTTAATGCGCTTGCCAGAAAAGCCAAAGCGACCATTATCGGCACCGAAGGTATGCTCGTTAATTACTCTAAGTGCTGCCGTCCCGTTCCTGGAGATGCCATCACCGCTCATATCAGCCAAGGTAAAGGCTTAACGGTTCACCGCCAAGAATGTAAGAATATTCGCGGCTGGGAGAATGAACGTTCGAAATACTTGGTTGTAAAATGGGACGATAATCCCGAGAAAGAATACATTGCCGCCCTTCGTATTGAAATTATCAATCATCAAGGGGCACTCGCTAAGCTCACCAATGTCATCGCCTCAACCCAAGCAAACATTGTCGAGATAGCCACCGACGAAAAAGAAAGTAATCTATACATGATAGACTTAGGCATTACCGTGAAGAACCGTGTTCACGTTGCCAATATTATGCGTCGCATTCGTGTGATGCCAGATGTACAAAAAGTCTACCGTAAAAAGTAACAAGGATAATCATGAACAAATCTTTTATTTCTACTGACAATGCACCCGCAGCAATCGGCACTTACAGCCAGGCTGTTAAAGTAGGTACCGCTGTTTACTTATCAGGTCAAATTCCTCTTGTACCAGAAACAATGGACGTTATTTCTGAAGACTTTACAGAGCAAACACATCAAGTATTTAAAAACCTAACGGCTGTTTGCCAAGCCGCGGGTGGTCAAATTCAAGACATGGTTAAAGTCAATATTTTCCTGACTGACCTATCAAACTTTGCAATTGTTAATGAAGTGATGAGCCAGTACTTTAAACAACCTTATCCAGCTCGCGCTGCAATTGGCGTGCGTGCACTACCTAAAGGCGTGCAAGTTGAAATTGACGGTATTATGGAATTACCTTCAACGAACTAATACACACAGTGCCAGCAACCCCCTTGCTGGCACTTTTTTAGACAAAGTTACTATTTTCCTCAGCCGAAGTTCTTGACTCACAAACCATTCTCTAGCAATCTGTGTAGTAATAATAATTAGAAACCTTTAACTATTGTAGTACAAAAGGATCCCCCACGTGTTTAAGCTGGCTCATAATGGAAACGTCTTATTAGATGTTCACGAACACTCACCACCCAGTGCTGCGTTTATTATCGAAGCATTAGAAAAGTCATCCTTCTGCGAATGCAGAGTGGATCATGATGCGATCAATAACTTTTTTAAAAATAAATCTACTGAACGTATGCTCGTTGTAGCTTCAAAGCATGATGCAAGCCTTGAGCTATCATTAAGTGATGACAAAATGCTGGCCACTGGTGAGTTGACTATCGCTGAAGGCGGCAAAGCCCTAACCCTTGAAAACGCGAAAAAAGAACTCATTAAAGCCGGCGTAGCACGGGGTTATAAACAAGCATTTTTAGAACAGTTATTACAAAAACAGTTTGAGCTTCCCGCAGGCACTAAAACCAAAGGCGTATTAGCAAAAGGCCGCTTGCCCATTGATGGCCAGCCCTCAAAACTAGTGCCGCAAGTAGAAACGTTAAAAGACCGTTTAAAACAGCCCAAACTACGTGAAGATGGCACCGCCGACATGCGTGACTTTGGTAAGTTAGCCAGCGTAGAGCCGGGTGTACTGCTTATAAAACAAGTGCCTGCCACTCCCGGTAAAGAAGGGTTTACTGTCACCGGTGATGTGCTACCAGCTAAAGCTGGTGAGAGCCATGCCTTAGTTGCAGGTGAAGGCACTGAGATTTCAAAAAACAATCCGCTGGAGCTGATTTCAGTGATCGCAGGGGTGCCTGTTGATATTGCCAATGGCATGCGTGTAGATGACATTTTTACGATTGCTGATGTTAACGTTAAAAGTGGCCATGTTGATTTTGAAGGCAGTGTCATCGTAACCCATAACGTTGAACCCGGCATGCGCATAAATGCGAAAGGCGACATTACCGTCATGGGAACCGTTGAGTCAGGTCACTTAACTGCGGCAGGCGATATCACCATAAAACAAGGTGTAATAGGCCACCAGCTCGATGATAAAAGCTTATCTTGTCATATTGTTTGCCAAGGCGACATTCATCTATCTCATGGTCAATACAGCTACCTTGAAGGGAATAACATTATCATTGACCGCCAATCAAGCCATTGTGTGATGAAAGCCGCTAAGTTGCTGCAGTTAGGCAAAGAAGACAACCCTCAAGGTAAGTTATTTGGGGGCACTATTTTAGATGCACAAATGGTGATAGCAGGTGAAATTGGTAATGAATCAGGTGCCAAAATGGTTATTAACCTCGCGGCCTCTGGCGCACAAGTCACCGCACAAACCGATCAGTGTTTAAAAGACCTAGCACAAACCGACTCACAGCTAGATAACTTGCAAGAAGCCATTGAAAAAGCCGACCAAGTCAAAGACGCTGAAAAGAAAAAGCTGTTATTGGCTAAGATAGGCGCTACACAAATGCATTACTGTGAACAAGCAGAGCAACTCGAGAAAAAGCTCTCAAACTTAGAGCTTCATTTACATGAACTGCTTGAAGGCGCACAACTCGTCGTTAATAAAACATTGCACTCGGGAGTTGAGATCCATATTTTCGATAAGGTGTTACTCACTAACCGCCAATACCCACCTTGTAAAGTCAAACTCGAAGAAAGCAAAATTGAAGTAGAGTTTAAAACAAGTTAAAAAAAAGAGGCTTAAAGCCTCTTTTTACCAGGGTCATTAATCTTTAAACTAAAGAATTCCTTCAACTTGCTGCTTTAACTGCTCAGGCCACACGCCGACCTGCACTTGCCCGATATGGTGCTTTTGTAATAGCAGCATCGCTAAACGAGACTGACCAATACCGCCACCAATCGTTTGTGGGAACTTTTTCGCTAATAACGCTTTATGCCAATCAAATTCAAGACGCGCTTGGTCGCCCGTAATCGCCAGTTGTGTAGCCAATGCATCAGGACTTACACGAATTCCCATCGACGAAATTTCAAACGCATCTTCAAGTACTGGGTTCCACACTAGAATATCGCCATTTAAACCAGCAAACTTGCTGCAGGTTTGCGTCGACCAATCGTCGTAATCTGGCGCACGCACATCATGAATTTTACCATCTGCAAGCGCTCCCCCAATACCAATTAAAAATACCGCGCCGTATTCCTGCGCAATCGCTTTTTCACGCTGTTTCGCAGTGAAATCAGGGTACATTTGGCGTAATTGTTCACTGTGAACAAAAGTAATTTTTTCAGGTAAAAATGGGGGGATATCAAACTCACTTGCAACATAACGTTCAGTCGCTTTTATCGCTTGATAAAGTAACGTTACTGTTTCTTTAAGTTTATCTAAAGTACGTTCAGTGCTTTCGCAAATCACTTTTTCCCAGTCCCATTGGTCAACATACACTGAATGAATCGGGCTTAATGACTCTTCGTCTGGGCGTAATGCTTTCATGTGAGTATAAAGCCCTTCACCGACAGAGAAATCATACTCGGCAAGCGTTTTACGCTTCCATTTAGCGAGTGAATGCACCACTTCAAACTGGCTACCAGGAATCGTTTTCACCGCCACCGATACAGCATTTTCAGTTCCACTCAAGTTATCTTGAATGCCATCACCTACTTTTGCCAAGATAGGGGCTTGCACCTCAACTAAGCCAAGTTGTTGCTCTAATTGACTCGAAAAAAACTGTTTTACTTTACTAATTTGCTGCTGTTGCTGCAGGTAGTGTGAACTCATAATAATTGGCCTCATTCCCAGTTATTGTTACTTGCTTATAGAGAACTAAAATCTCTTCGTTAAAACAATCCTCAACCAAATGAAGATTATTTTCAATAACCCGCAACAAAAAGAACTTAACATTGCAATTATCGTAAAAATAATGCTATAAATTTTAGATAATCAATAATTACAACTCGGTTAATTCATGGAAAATTATCAAATCGATAATCTCGATAAAAACATCCTCAACGCATTAATGGAAAATGCACGCACCCCATACGCAGAATTAGCCAAACGCTTTGCCGTCAGTGCCGGCACTATTCATGTTCGCGTCGAAAAAATGAAACAAGCCGGTATAATCACAGGCACCCAAGTGAGTATTAATGCAAAGCAACTCGGTTACGATGTCTGCTGTTTTATTGGTATTAATCTCAATAATGCCCGTGATTACCCAGACACCTTACTGCACCTAAAAGAGCTCGAAGAAGTGGTTGAGGCCTACTACACCACGGGTAACTACAGTATATTTATCAAAGTAATGGCGCGCTCTATTGACCACTTACAGGATGTGTTGATCAATAAAATTCAAGCCATAGAGGCCATTCAATCAACTGAAACGCTTATTTCGTTACAAAACCCAATAAGTAGAGCGGTAGTGCCCTAGCCTTATACTGGGTATAATCAGCGCCAATTAGAATCCGTCAACGAGCACACAACTATGGATACAACTCGCTTTGAGCGTGTAAAACAGGTGTTAGAACGCCGCCAAACGGACCTAACGGTTTGTTTAGAAGAAGTACACAAGCATCATAATTTATCAGCCATTGCCCGTACTGCTGACGCAACAGGCTGTCATCATGTGCACGCAGTGTGGCCTGACAATCAAAAATGGCTAACCAATAACACCTCGGGTGGCAGCAAAAATTGGTTAGAAACGCACTTGCATCGCACCATAGACGACGCCGTAGCGATGATGCGAGCCCATAATCCAGAAGTGCAAATTTTAGCAACTAACCTCAGTGACGATGCGGTCGACTTTCGCGAAATTGATTACACCAAACCAACGGCTGTGATTGTAGGCCAAGAGCGTGATGGAATTTCGCCTCGCGCACTTGAGCATGCTGATAAACACATCATTATTCCAATGCAAGGGATGGTGCAATCGCTCAATGTATCCGTTGCAGCCGCATTAATTTTGTTTGAAGCACAGCGCCAACGCGAAGAAGCCGGCCTGTATGAACGTAATATGTTAGATGACAGCATAAAACACCGTATTTTATTTGAGGGATGCCACCCTATTATTGCAAAGCAATGCCGCGAAAAAGAACTGCCTTACCCCGCGCTTGATGAAAGTGGAGAAATAGTCGCTGATGATGACTTTTGGCAGATTTTAAAACATACGCAATCGCTTGAAGCCGCTAACGACTCACAGTAAACTGAAAAAAGTTTACTAATTAATAATTTGAGTCTCCATTGAGTCATTGTAGCTTAGCGTTATACCCGATAACTGAATTAAAAGGCGTTGGCCCCAAAATGGCCGAGCGCCTTGCTAAGCTTGGGATTCATACAGTGCAAGATATGCTGTTTCATTTACCGCACCGCTATGAAGACCGTACTCGCATTCACCCCATTTGTGAATTACAGCCACACAGCCATGTGAGTGTCGAGGCCACAATTGAAACCAGCCAAATTACATTTGGCAAAAGACGCATGCTGGTTTGCCAAGTTAACGATGGCACCGGTCGTTTAACGCTGCGTTTTTTTAATTTTAGTGCGGCACAAAAAAATGCGCTCAGCGCTGGTAAAATTATTCGCTGTTTTGGTGAAATACGCCGTGGTCGGGTTGGGTTTGAAATGACCCACCCTGAATACAGTTTGTCAGACACGCCATCAGAACAACCGACGAACACCACCCTAACACCCGTTTACCCTGTTACTGAAGGCCTTAAGCAGCTGTCTATCCGCGCTTTAAGCGACCAAGCCTTAGCTTTACTTGCTAAATATCCCGTTGAAGAATTACTGCCAGAACAATTTCAACCCACAGGCATGCGCTTAAGTGATGCACTATTGACCTTGCATCGCCCGCAAAACGATGTCGATTTAACGGCGCTTGAGCAAGGCTTTCACCCTGCTCAGCAACGATTAGTATTTGAAGAGCTGCTCGCACAAAATTTAAGCTTGTTGAAGCTACGCCAAAAAGGCCAAAGTGTAAAAGCTATTGCATTAAAGCCTCATAACCCGCTAGAGACAGAGTTTTTGTCGACACTGGCATTTAGTCCTACCACGGCACAAAGCCGAGTTGTGGCTGAGATCAAGGGCGATCTTCAACACCCTTTCCCAATGATGCGCCTTGTTCAAGGTGATGTAGGCTCAGGAAAAACCCTTGTTGCCGCACTCAGTGCGCTAACAGCAATTAGCGAAGGCTACCAAGTTGCCTTAATGGCTCCGACCGAAATTCTTTCTGAGCAGCATGGTATCAACTTTAGCCAATGGTTTAACAACTTGGGCATTGAAGTCGCATGGCTTGGAGGCAAAAGTAAAGGAAAAGAGCGCACCGCCACACTTGAAAAAATAGCCTCGGGTGAGGCGCAAATGATTGTTGGCACTCATGCGCTGTTCCAAGAGCAGGTCGAATTTAATAACCTTGTCTTAATCATTATTGATGAGCAACATCGCTTTGGTGTGCACCAACGATTATCACTGCGTGAAAAAGGGCGTTTTGGCGACTGTTATCCCCACCAACTGGTTATGACAGCCACACCTATCCCACGCACGTTGGCTATGACCGCGTATGCAGACTTAGAAACCTCTGTGATTGATGAATTACCGCCAGGTCGAACGCCTATCACAACCGTTGCCATTCCAGATACTCGCCGTGATGAAATCATTCAACGAGTCAGAACAGCCTGCACAGCGCAAGGCCGTCAAGTGTATTGGGTTTGTACGCTTATTGACGAGTCTGAGGTATTGCAGTGCCAAGCCGCAGAGGACAGCGCAGCACAATTAAAAGAAGCCCTGCCCGAGCTAAATGTCGGCTTAGTACATGGCCGAATGAAAGCCGCTGAAAAGCAAGCGATTATGAGTGAGTTTAAAGCGGGTAATATTCATGTTTTAGTCGCGACAACGGTGATTGAAGTGGGTGTTGATGTGCCGAATGCCAGCCTGATTATCATTGAAAACCCCGAACGCTTAGGACTTGCGCAATTACATCAATTAAGAGGCCGTGTTGGTCGAGGGGCGATAGCATCGCACTGTGTTCTTCTTTATCACGCGCCTTTATCTGCAACAGCACAAAAACGCTTAGGTGTATTACGCGAAAGTAATGACGGCTTTGTTATTGCCGAAAGAGACCTTGAAATCCGTGGTCCAGGTGAAGTGCTCGGCACCAAGCAAACCGGTTTAGCCGAATTTAAAATCGCCGACCTTAATCGCGACAAACAAACGCTGGCCCATGTCAGACCCATTGCCTTTAAAATGTTAACCGACTACCCAGAGCAATCAAACAAGCTAATTACACGTTGGTTAGCCGGCAAATCAGATTACGCGCTCGCATAAAAAAGCCCCGCATCAATGCAGGGCTTAAAATAAGGGAGTTATCCGTGTGAACGGTTAGAATTTGTATTCAATACCAACGCCTAGGTAATCTTGATCCACTTGGTTGTCCATATCAAATGTTGAGTAGAAACCAAATACTTTGGTGTTTTTGCTAAGCGTGTGATCAACACCAGCAGAGATAGCCGTTTTCTTATCGCCTTCATCAAAATCAATCACTTGGTATTGAACTTTGAACGTGTTGCTATTCATTTTATACGCCGCATTCACCAAGTAACCATCCGCTTCTGCGCTGCCATCCACTTTCTCTTGTGTTTGGTACATAGCACCTAGTTTAAAGTCGCCGACTTTACCTTGTACGGTTGCACGTACAATATCGTAGCCTTTCACTTCACTATCTGCTGCAACAGAGGCATACAGTTTGCTGTCTTTTAATTGAGCGTCACCGTAAGTAACTGCAAGTGAATAACCGTTATCTGCATCAACATCATCTTCTGCAATATAGGTTGCAAGCACTTTAAAGCCACTGAAATCGTTAGATGCGTAAGAAATCGTATTACCTAAACGGTTTTCACCTTTAAATACATTTTTAATATCGCCTTCAAGGTCATTGAATAAATCAATTTTGCCTTGAGATAGCTTCATTGCTGTGTCGTTACGACCAATCACAACCTGACCAAAGCCACCTTTAACACCTACGTATTGGTTACGTGCAGTGATGTTGTCATCATTGTCGCCTTTTGAATCAGCGTCAGATACGTCAACACCAAACTCTAGTTTATAAACAGCTTCTAAGCCTTCAGTTATTTTTTCAGAGCCTTTCAGGCCAAAACGTGAGTTATTGCTTTTGATTTCAGTGAAAGACCCTTCACCATCGTCAGATGATTGAACAGTCACGTTTGCTTTACCATACACATCAACATCCGCTAATGCTGAAAAAGATAAACCACCAAATAAAGCTAAGAATAAGCTAGACTTTGCAAATTTCATGTCGTTTCCTCAATAATCGCAACAAAAACACGTGCTCGTGTTTCAATGCGGGCAGTTTGCCAGCGAAAAATGACAGAAAAATGACAATTGAAATAAAATCGTAAATTTACCTTCATGAAATGTAATTATTTCTGAAATAAAAACGTAACTTACTACTGCAAAATAAAATTTTATTTAAAGCATCGTTTAAAATTTTTTAAGCTTTAATTTTTAATTCAGTCAATAAAGTCACCAATTTCTCTAATAGTGGCGTTTGTTCATTATCTCTGTGGTAGGCAACAAACACATCTCGCGAGGTATGCGCCACATCTTCAACATGATATAGCTCACCCGCTTTAAGCTGCTCCTCGACTAATAACTGAGGAATAAAGGCACTACCGCCACACTTCAAAATTAAGTCTAAGGCAATACGCCCGGTGCTGGTTCTAAAATAAGGAGGAGCGTGACCATTAAACTCACGAGCATGCCATAACGAAAACGAGGTGCCCCAGTCTACATACACATACTGGTTATCAAAAAAGTTCTCACTGTTTGCTGTTTCGTATGCACTCACCGGAATGATCGGCAATTCACAAATACGCTCAACAATTAACTCATCTACTTTAGGGGGATCGAACAGCACGGCTAAATCGAGTGTGCGCTCAAGTAATAAACGCGTGCTCTCTTGCTGCGCCTTCACTTCAGCAACCAATGAAACTCCCGGCATTGCCGAGACAATATTCGTGATCCCAAACTGTAAAAAAGCATCCCAAATATTCGGAGTGCCTGCTAAACTAATTTGCTTATGCATATTATCAGCAAGTGCCACATCGACTTTAGCCCTTTGCATGCCGGTGATAATCATTTGTGCGTGAGGTAAGAGTCGTTCACCCGGCGCTGTTAGCTGTATATTATTACGCTGACGAATAAATAAATTAACGCCTAAACCTTGCTCTAATTGACGGATCCGAAAACTCACAGCAGACTGGGTAATGTACAGGTTTTCAGCTGCCTTACCAAAGTGACGTGTGCGCACCACTTCAACAAAGGTCTTTAATAAATCGATATCCATTTTTTACCCTTACGATAAAAATAACTTGTTTAATAAAATCGACAACTTGATCCATACTCCTGCAAGAAAATAGGGTATGAGGATACAGCCATGAGCAATGACATTTCATCACTTCGTCAGGCATTCGTAAGCCAACGTCAATTTTATG
Source organism: Pseudoalteromonas lipolytica (assembly GCF_003515105.1). Classification (NCBI taxonomy): domain Bacteria; kingdom Pseudomonadati; phylum Pseudomonadota; class Gammaproteobacteria; order Alteromonadales; family Pseudoalteromonadaceae; genus Pseudoalteromonas; species Pseudoalteromonas lipolytica. The sequence goes on from NZ_CP032090.1 coordinate 3,143,144, forward strand.
ATGATCAAAACTTCCCACGCGGTTTTGGTCGTAGTGGTCACTTCACTTTGCTAGAAGCCGACATTCTCGAACAGCATGGTGTTGTACTAAAGGGTTTATACAACAAAACCCTAGAACCACAAAATGAATTTCAAACTCAATTTGTGCAAGTAGTCACAGGTAACCTAGAAGCAACCAACCCAATTGAGCGCGCTTGGATAAAATACCTAAAACAAACTACCTGCAAAACTAAGTTTCATACTTTGTTCGGTCGTTCTCGTATCGCGAGCCCGACACCACAAAGCGTTGATTATTATTCTGAGTCGGATAGTTTGTAAGCAAGTTGCTTTTTTAACTTTTTAGAGTTACAACATGTAATAACTTACGCTACGCGATAAAGTTATTACAAGGTAAAACGTGACCAGAAAAATATTAATCATTGAAGATGCACCTACTATTGCGCGAGTGCAAAAGCATATCGCGCAAAAAGTAGGGTTTGAAGCAGACATCGCAACATCGTTAGCTGAAGCTAAACAACTTATTGCTGAAAATAACTATTTTTGCGCCGTTGTTGATTTTATCCTTCCAGATGCACCCAACGGTGAAGCCATCCCCTGCAGCGTCGATGCCGACATTCCTACCATCGTTATGACCGGCAATTTAGACGAAAAAACCCGAAACACGGTCGAAAAGCATCCTATCATTGATTACATCACCAAAGAAAATAAACAAGCCTATCAATACTTAGAAAAACAACTGACTCGCCTACCGCGTAATGAACAAATATTAGTTTTAGTGGTTGATGACTCACCCGCAACTCGCCGTCACATTTGTAATCTACTCGCACGACATAAGTACCAAGTTATTGAAGCGGTAGATGGCGTAGATGCACTGCGAGTCTTAGCAGAAAACCCCTCAATCTCTGTGATCATTACTGATAACGAAATGCCTAATATGAATGGCGATCAGCTCTGTGTCGAAATTCGTCGCCTGTATAACAATGACGAAAAAGCCATAATTGGTATTTCAGCACAAGATACCTTGCATTTATCAACGCGTTTTTTAAAGTCTGGCGCTGACGATTATTTAAGTAAGCCCTTTAATAACGAAGAGTTTTATTGTCGCTTAAGCCAAAACGTCGACATGTTAGAAAATATTAAAACGATTCGCTTACAAGCGAATACCGACTACCTAACATCATTGCCTAACCGCCGCTATTTCTTTGGCGAGGCGAGTCAGCATTTAAAAGCGGCACACGCGGCAAAAAAATCGGTCTCACTCGGCATGATTGATATCGATTACTTTAAATCAATTAACGACAAGTACGGTCATGACTCAGGTGATGATGTACTCAAATGCCTGTCACGGTGCCTGCTTAAGTACTTTAAAGATAATTTAGTCGGACGCTTAGGCGGAGAAGAGTTTGCTGTCTTTTTTGCTGATAATGATCCGCAACAAGCACAGCAACGATTAGAAAAATTTCGCCATTTCATCGAAAAACACAGCGCGGAATTTAGTCGTGACAACATTACATTTACGCTATCTATCGGATTTCATAATGGGCCTGTTTACAGCATTGATGAACTGATAAAACAGGCCGATTTAAAACTCTATCAAGCCAAAGAGACTGGCCGTAACAAGTTAGTGAGCTGATATTAAATAGGTTTAGTCACTGCTTTTAATGATGCTTTACGCTGCTTACGGCTTTGACGGTACGAATCCCAACTGAACAAAGCCAGCGCGCTCCATATACACGCAAACGTTATCACCCTTTCAGCATCAAATACTTCGCCATAAAATGCCACTGCCAGCACAAACATTAAACTTGGACCAATATACTGAAAAAAGCCCAATGTACTGTACTGCAAACGTTTAGCAGCGCCTGTAAAACACAGCAAAGGCAACGTGGTCACCACACCTGCACTAATAAGTAACAGATTGATATGCCAATCATTGGCAGTAAAATCAGAACTGGCTGTGGGCACCATTAACCACCAGTAAACCAAAGCAACAGGCAGTAAAATTAACGCTTCAAGTAATAACCCTGGCAGCGATTCGATAGGCAGCTTTTTACGCAGTAAGCCATAGATAGCGAACGAGCCTGCCAAAGAAAAAGCCACGATTGGAAAAGAGCCAAAGCTGAGCAATTGTAATAATACACCGCATAATGCAAGGCCAACGGCTACGCCTTGCCATTTACGCAGTCGCTCACCTAAAAACAGCATACCTAACAACACATTTAAAAGTGGGTTTATGTAATAACCCAAACTCGCATCGAGCATGTGGTTATTGTTTACCGCCCAAATAAACAAGCCCCAGTTAAAGCCAAGCAAACTGGCCGTTACCACCAACATTAGGAGCAACTTAGGCTGACCTAATACAACGCGAATGCGCTGCCATTGATGGCGTGCAGCAATAATGATCAACAAAAATAACACCGACCAAATAACACGGTGCATCAAGATTTCAAAGGCAGATATATTCTGTAAAAGTTTAAAATAAATGGGTGCTAAGCCCCACATAAAAAACGCTAAACATGCGAAAATAACCCCTTTTCGCTGTTCAAGATTGGTAGGCATAAGTCAGGCTTTATAGATTAAAAACACTATTTTACGCCGCCTATTTACTGGCGCAACTAAAACGCGGCAAATAAACCCATGTATACCCAAACCACCTCAAGATGCGAGTTTCAGTTGGAATTAAAAGCGATTTAGGCAAGACATTGATTGCAAGTAATAGTGGTTCTATTGTTAAAATCAATAACGCAGTATAAATCGCTTTTAAACCAACCCTTTGGGCGCTCCACAGGCACTTACTCTCATCGTTGTTACTTCTTAAAAGAGACTGCCATTGTTGCAAAGTAACGCCTTGATATTAAGCACCTGTGAAACGCTGAATTCTGCATATTGAGGTCGTTTGAGTATATTGCTACAGACATCATCCAAAAAAAACACTAAAATGCTCTGCGATGAATACCAATACCGCAATGACTAACACCCCCGTTCGATCACCACAAGCCGTACTCAAACAAGTGTTTGGTTACAAGGATTTTCGTGATGGTCAAGAAGCGATTATAGCCGCAGCGCTTGACGGACAAGACTCGCTCGTCTTGTTACCAACAGGTGGGGGAAAATCACTTTGCTATCAAGTACCCGCCTTGATCCTTGATGGTGTCACTGTCGTCATTTCGCCGCTTATTTCATTAATGCAAGACCAAGTTGCACAACTCAAAGCACTGGGCGTTCAGGCCGCTTATATTAACAACAGTCTGCCATTCGAAGAGCAGCAAGCGGTGTACCAGCAACTGCATTACGGGCAAATAAAGCTGTTGTACGTCGCACCTGAAAAAGTATTACAGCACGAATTTTTAGAGCGCCTTAGTCACCTAAAACTTGCTCTGTTTGCTATTGATGAAGCGCACTGTGTCTCGCATTGGGGCCATGATTTTAGGCCTCACTATTGTCGGCTTAATGAGCTAAAACAGCGTTTTATGCATGTTCCGATGATGGCATTAACTGCCACAGCCGATAAAGCGACACGTTACGATATTATTGAGCAGCTACAGCTTAATCAGCCTTACGTACACACAGGCAGCTTTGATAGGCCCAATATCCGTTACACCATCGAAGAAAAATTCAAACCCATGGTGCAGCTGCTGCGTTATTTAAAAGAGCAGCAAAACCAAAGTGGAATAATTTACTGCACCAGCCGTAAACGTGTTGATGATGTTGCCGAAAAACTCGCTGATGCAGGCTTTAATGCCGCGGCTTATCATGCCGGGATGAGTAACGAACAACGACAATTTGTGCAGTCAGGTTTTGCCCGTGACGATATTCAAATTGTAGTAGCAACGGTTGCCTTTGGTATGGGAATTAATAAACCTAATGTACGCTTTGTTGTGCATTACGATATTCCTAAAAGTGTTGAAGCTTACTACCAAGAAACAGGCCGTGCTGGTCGTGATGGCTTAGCCGCTGAAGCGATAATGTATTTTGATCCGGCCGACATAGGACGCGTTCGTCGCTTTTTTGAAGATATCGAAGATGAGCAACGCCGCCGAGTAGAAGAGCAGCGCTTTAATGCGATGGCCAGCTTTGCTGAAGCCCAAACATGTCGCAGACAAATCCTGCTCAACTATTTTAGCGAGTACAAACGTGAAACCTGTGGCAACTGCGATATTTGCTTAAATCCACCGACAAGCTTTGACGGCACGTTGGTCGCGCAACAAGCACTCTCGTGCGTATATCGTGCAGAGCAGCGTTTTGGTATTGGTTATATTGTTGAATTGCTGCGCGGGGCAAATACCAGCCGTATCCGCGATAACAATCACCACCAGCTGAGCACTTACGGTATAGGCAAAGATCACAGTGTAGAGTTTTGGCTGAGCATTTTAAGGCAGCTTATTCACCAAGGCTTATTAAGCCAAGATATAACTCAGGGCTCTTCACTGCGCTTAACCGAAGCAGCTCGTGCAGTACTTAAAAGTGAATACGCCCTGCAATTAGCCGAGCCACGCTTACAAGCCAAACACGTTTATCAAGATAAACTCGCGCAATTTAATTACGACAAAAAGCTGTTTGCTAGATTACGAGCTCTGCGTAAGGAGTTGGCTGATGCGGATGACGTTCCTCCGTATGTCGTTTTCAATGATAAAACGCTGGCTGAAATGGCACAGCTCATGCCGACCAATGATAGCGAATTTTTAAAAGTATCAGGCGTGGGGTTTACGAAGCTAAACAAGTACGGTTCTCCTTTTTTAAACACCATTCGCGACTACCTCGCCGCCCACTAGGATTACGATGACTAGCCTTATTTATGACGCCGAGTATGAAATAATTGTCATTAACTCACGCGACCTGCCTAACGACGAAGATTTTGAACTGTGGGCTACTCTCTTTTTGCACGCCCCCGCAATTAAAATTGCAGACTTTGATGCCGGTGCCGATCGTCATCAGTTAAGGTTTCACTTTACAGATCATAGTTTTAATCTAAACTTTGAACATTATAGCGAAAGTGTTTGGATAAACGCTGAAGGCGTTGAAGCGGCGAGTGTTTTGCCAAAACTTCATCAGTATTTAGTCATGCAGTTACAATAATAAGCTAGACTTTTTCTCACGCTTAGTATGTAGTAGTTGCATAGCAAATAAACAACTAAGGGTGTAAATGGGATTTAAGCAGTCGCACTTTGTTGCTCAGATTTTACCAATGGTGTTACTTAGCGTAACATCTCATGCCTATGCAGAGCAGGTACTCGCTGACAATAATAACTACTGTCACAACCAACGCACTCTTAAAACGCAAGACAACAACTTACGTCGCCAGCTCGATACTGACAATCCCCTCCCCGAAGCCGCCGATAACCGCAAAATCACTTCCATTAAGCTTGAACAGCTCAATGTCTTCAATACCGCACTTGAAGAAGAAAACAACGCGTTATTTCGCTTTGCGAATCGTGCTCATATGACAACCGAACCCGAAGTGATTCACAGTGTACTGCTGTTTTCAGAGGGGGATATTTATCAACCTCGTAAGTTACTAGAATCAGAACGACTCTTGCGTAAACAAGGTTATTTATACGATGCACGCATTCATGCTGAACTTGATTGCGACGGCAACGTGAATGTTAAAGTCGTTACGCGTGACTTGTGGACTTTGCTGCCCGAAATTAGCTTTAGTCGCAGCGGCGGTGAAAACGAATCAAGTATAGGCTTTCGTGAATCAAACTTTTTAGGCTGGGGTAAACGGGTGTCGTTCTCGCGTACGCACGATGCAGACCGCACCGGGTATTTATTTGTATACGATGACCCTAATATCTTTTCGAGTCGCTACCGTGGTCGACTCGAATATTCAGATAACGATGATGGTAAACGCCATTACATCGATGTTAGTTACCCATTCTACTCAATTGATACTCCTTACAGTTACGGTGCAACCAGTTACTCAGACCAGCGCCGTGAGCCACTTTATTATCGCGGCGAAGTTGTCAGTGAGTTCGAGCAAAAAACCACCCTCAATCGCGCTTACTTTGGACATTCAAGTCAACTTGCCCGAAGCTGGACACAACGAATCAGTTTAGGAATAGAAAACCGTGAAGACACCTTTAAAGCCATTGCTGCCACCCAGTTACCTATCGCAGATGATCGCAGCCTAAGTTACCCGTTCATCAGTGCGCAATGGTTCGAAGACCATTATGTAAAAGTAAGAAATTTCGACAGTATTTATCGTACTGAAGACCTAAATCTTGGCTGGAATATTCAAGCATTACTGGGTTATTCAAGTAAAGATTTTAGCGATGACGCCAGCCGGACTATTTATTCTTTGTCTCTGTCAAAAGCCCATTACAGCGGAGATAATCAGCTATGGCGCTTTAAAGCTGACATAGATGGTTATTGGAACGAAGAACAAGACGATGTCGAAAATCTCATAACCAGTAGCCAAGTACAATACTATTTGAATACCAGTTTACAACAAAGCTGGTATGCCAAAGTGCGCCTGCAATATGCCAAAAACCTGACAGCCGATAAACAACTCACCCTTGGCGGCGAAAATGGTTTACGTGGCTACCCGCTTGATTATCAAATTGGCGATCGTAGCTTTTTAGTAAGTCTCGAAAAACGCTATTATTGGGAATATGACTTACTGCAACTATTTAAAGTCGGTGGCGCGGCTTTTTACGACATCGGCCGCGCTTGGTATAACGACAAAGATAACGGCACGAATGGTAATGTACTGCAAAATATCGGTGTTGGCTTACGGTTAGCACCAAGTCGAGCAAATGCCGGAACGGTCATTCACCTTGATATTGCTGCGCCTATCAACAAAAAGGACAGCGACATTGATTCTGTGCAATGGCTTGTCACCGTTAAAAATACTTTCTAAGATAGTGTTATTCGGTTAGTAAAGAGCTAAAATCTCGACGCTTAACATTAATGTAGGATCCCCCTTGGACTTCGAAACACTCTTTAACGAGCAATACCATTTAATCGTGACGATTATCGCGATTTTACTTTACCCATTACTAAGAAAAACCACAAAGAAACTGCTGTTAAAAGCCATCAAAGGTAAAGCAGATCCTCATCGTGTTTATCGTGCAGAACTGCTACTAAACATTATTCTCGCCATTGTAATGCTGTGCCTAGTGTTAGTATTTTGGGGCATTGAGCTGCGCGGTTTATTAGTTTTAGGTTCATCACTATTTGCTATGTTAGGTGTCGCCCTATTCGCAGCATGGTCGTTATTGAGTAATTTAACCGCCTTTTTATTAATGTTCATTCAAAACGACTGTCGTGTGGGCTATTGGATACGTGTCATCGATGGCGCAAACTTTTTAGAGGGACGTATCATTGAAATGGGTTTGATGAACGTGGTGCTTGAGCATGTCGATGGCCACAAGGTTATTTATCCCAATAATATTTTTGTTACTCGCCCAGTAATGGTACTCAATAAAGCCCCTACTCCGAGTAAAACGCAATCAACAAAGCGTATTCTGGGACCCAAAAAATAAAGCCGCAAATGCGGCTTTTATTTTATGTATTGACGATGTCAGCAACTAATTATTGAGTTCAGCCGTTTTAAGCTCGTCTTCAATATCGCTTATTTCGTCAATAAAGGTTTCTAGCTGTTGCTCTACCAAGCTATTCGCATGCGCAAAGTAAGCAAGATGGAATACCGCATCGCCCTCATTTACAAGCGGCATGGTTTGCTGGCCAATTACAATGCCACTTCGTGGCGCTAATAGCTCAAGCTCAGCATCACCAAGTGGACTGCTGATATAAGCGAGCACTTGCCCTTTCATGACGCGCTCACCAAGGGATACTTGCGCACGGACAATACCATCAACCTCTGCACGCACCCAACTTGTTGAACTTGCAATCACCGGCTCTGGGAGTTTTTTCGCCCGCTTACCACGCACCATTTTTAAATGACGCATAACATAATCAACGCCTTGCACACCGGCTGCAATCGCAATGGGGTCGAATCGCAGCGCTTCACCCGCTTCGTAGGTTATCACTGGGATACCTAAATTAGCCGCTTCACTGCGTAAAGAGCCATTGCGTAATGAGGCGTCTATCACCGCTGGTGTACCAAATGCTTTTGCCATAGCCGCGGTATCAGGATCACTTAAGTTAGCCCTAATTTGCGGTAAGTTAGTACGATGAATCGCACCAGTGTGCAAATCAATAATGTGCGTACAGTGCATTGCCACCTGCGAGAAAAAGGCATTCGCCATTCGCCCAGCTAATGACCCCCGTGTTGAACCCGGAAAACTGCGATTCATATCACGACGGTCAGGTAAATAACGCGACTTATGGATAAAGCCAAATACATTCACTATTGGCACCGCTATAATTGTGCCGCGTAATTGTTCAGGCTCAATTTTTGCGAGCAATTGCCTTACAACCTCAACACCATTGAGCTCATCACCATGAATTGCCGCGCATACCATTAACACAGGCCCTTGCTGGACCCCATTAACGACTTCAATTGGAATATTAAGCGGTGAGTGGGTATAAAGCTTTGCTGCTTCAATCGAAAACGTTTTACGTTCACCCACACCAACCGTATCACCTAAAATTGAAAACGGAGTATTTTTCTTAACCTTTGCCACGCACTTTTCCTTTTACTAGAGCGCTTGTAAATCTTAGCCTTTACCACGTGTTGCAGTTCTTTTCGTTGCTGCATTTTTTTCAATAAAATCAACAATCATGCCTGCAATATCTTTACCCGTAGCGACTTCGATACCTTCAAGACCCGGCGATGAGTTAACTTCCATCACTAATGGTCCTCGTGCTGAGCGAAGTAAATCAACGCCCGCTACGTTTAAGCCCATTGCTTTTGCTGCAGCAACGGCTGTTTTTCTTTCTTCAGGGGTAATGCGAACCAATGTCGCACTGCCGCCACGGTGTAAGTTAGAGCGGAACTCACCTTCTTGTGCTTGACGCTTCATCGCTGCGATTACTTTATCGCCCAAAACGAAACAGCGAATATCTGCACCGCCCGCTTCCTTGATGTACTCTTGCACCATGATGTTCGCTTTTAAGCCCATGAAAGCTTCGATTACACTTTCTGCCGCTTTGCGCGTTTCGGCTAACACAACACCAATGCCTTGTGTACCCTCTAGTAACTTAATAACCACCGGTGTACCACCAACCATGCTTAGTAAGTCTTTAACATCATCAGGCTTGCTTGCAAACCCTGTGACAGGCATGCCTACACCTTTACGCGATAATAGTTGCAATGAACGTAATTTATCGCGAGAGCGTGAAATAGCCACTGATTCATTTACAGGGAACACACCCATCATTTCAAATTGACGTAATACAGCACACCCATAGAAAGTCACTGACGAGCCAATACGCGGAACAATAGCATCAAAATCTTTTAAATTTTCGCCGCGGTAATGAATTTCTGGTTGATCAGAATTAATGTTCATATAACAACGCAATGCATCAATCACTTTTACTTCATGACCACGTTGCTCAGCTGCTTCAATTAAGCGACGTGTTGAATATAAGTTTTGGTTGCGAGATAAAATACCAAGTTTCATAGTTAAAACCTTTACTGACAAACTCACACACTGAGCGTGCTATGAGCGCCTTTTATAATAAATGAGATAAAGCCGGATCGACGACTATGCGATTTTCCATTGCTGTACGCCCTAACAACATTCTAAACTTCATTGTTGAACGGTTACTTAAAGTCACTCTAACGGGCCAGCTTTGGCTTCCTGCGACTAACGTTGTTTCTATAAAGTAACGAAGCTCTCTTTGACCACTTGAACTGGTCACATACTTACGCTCCATCACTTTTGCACGACAGTGGACCACAGTATCCACATCATCCTGCAGAGGCTGGGTTGTGAATTTCACCCAGTTTTCGCCATTTTCTGAAAACTCTTCAATATCAAAAGCATGAATACACGATGTACGCGCCCCCGTGTCCACTTTTGCTTTGATTTTATCAATTCCTAAATCAGGAAGGCTTAGCCATTCGCGCCAGCCAACGATAATTTTTGCACTCATTAATGTGCCCTCTATAAAAAAGTGTCTTATACGCTACAGAGCTAGAAACACCAACAAAATATATTCATCTCATCGATAAATCGATTTCATTAATATAGTCTTGACTATACTAATGTATATACTCAACTATATCGCACTATTTGTAAAATGAGAGTTCAATATGATCAATGGGTTACTTCATGTCTTAATTTTAGACGAGCAAGGCGGTGCACGTGCTATTGACAATAGTACCGAGCTGGAGAATTGGCAACCCGAACATGGAAAACTTTGGGTTCATATGGATTACAGCCAAGCTGACGCTGTAAAGTGGCTTGCTGACAGTAATTTACTGACTGACTATGAATTAGCATCCCTGATTGCGGATGAGACGCGTCCACGCCTAACAAAAGTAACCAACGGTTCGATGCTCTTTTTACGTGGCGTTAATTTAAATCCCGCACAAAGCCCAGAAGACATGGTGTCTTTGCGCTTATTTATAAACGAAAACGTTATTATCACAACCCGCAAACGCCGTTTACTCTCAGTGCAAGATGTTGTTGCAACATTTGATGACAGTAACGGTCCATGTTCAATTTCAGAGCTTGTGTGTCAATTAGCGCAAAATCTTACATCGCGTATGCAAGGGGTCATTGATAGCCTTGATGACACGTTGGATATATTTGAAGACGAAATTGATGAGCCAAGCAAAGGTTTTGATAACCAAGCTTTAGCACAAATGCGCCGTCAGACCATCGCCCTAAAACGCTATTTAAGGCCACAAAAAGAGGCCCTTATTACGTTGTTAAACAACAAATACAAGTGGTTAGATGAAGACGACAAAGCCCGTTTAAACGAAACAACCAATATGTTGATTCGCTTTTTAGAAGAGCTAGACAGCTCAATTGAACGTGCACAAATTATTCAACAGACTATTGCTAACCAAGTGTCTGAACAACTTAATCAGCGTATGTATGTGATGTCGGTGGTTGCAGCATTATTTTTACCATTAGGCTTCTTAACGGGCTTACTTGGTGTCAATGTGGGCGGCATTCCGGGCACGGAAAGTCCGTATGCATTTAGCCTATTTTTAATCTTCTTAGTGGTCCTTACCGTTGGTATTGGTATCTACTTTAAGAATAAAAAGTGGTTATAAGCCTACCTTAGCGTGGCTCAACAGATTTGATTAAATCAAGGCGAACGGCGTGTTCGCCTTTTTTTGTGCTCAAAATTAAGTGCTCACCTTCAGGACTTATAATCTGTAAGTTAATCGCTTTGCCATTTACTTGCTCGCCTGAGTGCAATGTAATCTGTAATTCTGTTGAGTGCATACACCACAATTCGAATTGGTCGTAATCACCACATGCAATGGGTTGATAAGTCATGTTTTAAAATCATGAAGATAAAAAGGATATAAACAGTGTAGAAAATAACAAAAGAAGGAGCAAATGGCGCTCTCGGCAGGGATCGAACCTGCAACTTAGCCTCCGGAGGGCCACGTGATATCCATTTCACCACGAGAGCACATTTGTCGTTGTCAGTACCAACTCGCGATATCAGCATGACAACCCGGCAATGATAATGGCATCTTGCTATAAATGCTAGCATTGAACACTTTACATGCTTATAAATTCAGCAATTTTCATTAAAACACTTCACATTAAGGCAGAACCACGGTATTAACGTATACTTATAAAATTAATAACAAGGTGGGAATTTGATCATGAGTTTAATGTCAACAGAGCAAGTTGCAGAATTTTTAGGTGTAAAAGTAGAACGCGTGAAACGACTTGCTCGCGAACATTTACTGATCTCGAAATCACAAGATGACAAAGGTGAGCCTTTGTTCGAACACGATGATGTAAAAAAATACAAAGAGCTTGCCGAGCGAATTGGTGGCCTTTAGCGTTTTTGCTGTTTAATGAAGTGGTGAAGCTGCACAAGCAGTGGCGCCACTTTATCCATTGCCCCTCTTTGCTCGTACCAACAAATACACAATAATAAAAATAGCCCCTGAAATGCCGCCAGCTTGTTGAGCGAAAGGGTAAATTCGTGGTGGGCTGATACAAGTGTTCGGTATTGTTCAAGCAAAGCTTGCTGTTGTTCAGTATTCAGCTGAAAACTGACTACTAAGGCTGCCAAATCAAAATAAACATCATTACTTTTGGCATATTCGAAGTCAATTAAAAACATACCGCTATTATTCACAATGATATTTTCTTTAACCAAATCATTATGGCAAAAGCCCATATCTTTTGGTGCATTAGCAATATAAGCGAGTGACTCTTCTATTAATGTAAGATGCTGTTGGTAGCGAGTGGTGTGTTGATAACAATTAATTTCATAAGCGATGTCCATTGGCTCTGTGAGCAAGGGATACAGGTGCAGATTGACTAAATCTGGCAGTAAACTGTCACAAAAATCGCCGCTGGCAATACGACCTTCAACATAATCGAAAATAGCCGTGTCTGTGGCTTGTTCTAGCCAAAGAGGCGCTGGGCAGCAACTTTGTTTAGCAAAATGTGTTTGAGCAGCCAAGCCTAGTGCAGGCCAATGGTCGCGATAATGTTTTACCAAATAGCTATTGGTCGCTGTTTTTACTAAGTAATTATCGTTACTTAACCCTTCAACCAATGGACTGATTGACGTAATCGTTAACGCGGGATCAAAACGCGAAAATAGCGCGTTTATTTGTTGTTCTGTTTTCATTTAAAGTTGAGCTAATGGCTTAGCTTGATGTTGCTCATACTCTTCATACCAGGTTTTAAACCCCCACGCTGCCATAATGGTATAAAACACAAACAGCACCAAGGTCGGGTAATACCCTTTTTCAAAGTACAAATACATGGAAGCCGCATCTATAACAATCCAGTATAGCCAATTTTCAAGAACTTTTTTGGCGACAAGGTAGGTTGTAACCACAGCAAAACAGGTGGTAAAGCTGTCTAAATATGCAAAATCTGCATGCGTGTAATTGGTCATGATGAAACCAATCACCACCGAGGCTAATGAGGTAGTAAATAAGATCACGACATGCTTTTTTAATGACCACGAAACAATCGGCAACCGGTCTTTATGGTTTAAACCTCGTCGCCAAATTACCCACCCATACACAGCCATGTACATGTAGTATAAGTTAAGCAGCGACTCCATTAATAGTGCGCCATTCCAGTACATTACGGTGTAAATAAAGGTGCTTGCAAACGCGGCAGGCCAACACCATAAGCTCTCTTTAATCGCGAGCAACAAGTACGCCATCGACAACGCCACTGCAATATATTCCCAGTGCGACATTGCCGTAAAGCCAGAGAAAGTTTCGGTTAAAAATTCCATATCACGCCGTCGTTATCGATTACTTAATCATCGCTTGGCGACAAATCACCGTGTAAAAATTTACAAACAAAAATTGCTTTACCAAACTCTTCATAAGAGCGCTTAATTTCAGTGTTAAGTACAGACATGACTAAGTCGTAATCACCAAAAATCTGTGTAGATAGCGTATTAGTAATCACTTTAAGGCCATCATAGCTGTTTACGCGGTCAATAAAGCCTTTAATAAATGGAATGTAATCTTGATGAAGTGGGTATTTACTAATCTCTACAGAAAGTTTCATTTTAAGCTACCGAGTTTTTTAACAGTGTCGCATTGTAACCCGCTTATAGCGACAAGTCATGGCTAAGGCTCGTATTTAGTGTAAAATCAGCCCTATAAATTAAGAGGAGTCATTATGGCACGCCGCATTACATACACATTTAAAAACCAACCTCGCGAAATCAACTTTTCTAAAGACAAGTACCGCGACATGTACCACGCCATTGCGGCAGCTGAGGGAATTGACTTAAGCAATTATTTAAAGATGGAACAACAAATAGAAATGACCTCAAAAGGCTCTGCGGCAGTGCGTAATTTTCGTGACCAAGAGTTTGCAAAAATGGGTTTTAGCGACATCTATTTTATTAAAGAGTAACGTGCTTCGTTACTCTTGATACTCATAGCTGACTCGCGGAGTAATATTACACAGTAGCTCGTAAGGTATGGTACTAGCACACTGCGCTATTTCTTCGACAGGCAGCTCTGGGCCCCACATGATTACTTCGTCACCCACTTGAATATTGTCGCCATTATCGCCAATATCAACTGTTATCATATCCATCGCGACAGTGCCGACAATACCATAGCGTTGTGATTTAATGATCACCGGTGTGCCTTGTCGTGCATGGCGAGGATAGCCATCACCATATCCCATCGCGACAACCGCAAGCTTGGTTGGCTTATCACTGCACCAACGGCCTCCGTAACCAACACACTGATGCGCATCAACATCGCGAATCGCAATAACGCGTGTTGTTAAACGCATCACTGGCGCTAAACCGTGTTCTTTACCCACGCCATTTAGCATCGGCGAGACACCATAAAGCATTAACCCTGGGCGAACCCAATCACCATGCCCATGCGGCCATGCTAAAATACCCGCTGAGTTTGCTAAACAGTGCTGCTGAGCTTTGCCATCCGTTAATGAATCAAATAACGCTATTTGCTGGGTGGTTTTCTCATCGTTTACATCATCAGCACACGAAAAATGCGTCATTAATTTAATATCATCACGTGCATTGTCACTTGCTTTTAAACGATGATAAAACGATTCAAATTGTGATGGTGCAATCCCTAAACGGTGCATCCCTGTATTAATTTTTAACCAACATGCTATCGGTGCATCCAACGTGGCACTTTCAAGTGCAGCCAACTGATTTTCATCATGAATAATGGTCTGAAAGTTATTCGCGAGCAAAATAGGTAAATCGTCTTGATGAAAAAAGCCTTCAAGTAAAACGATTGGTTTTGTTAAACCTCCCGCCCGCAGCGCTAATGCTTCATCAATACGTGCCACTGCAAATGCATCAGCGGCACTTAGGTGCTGGGCAATTTTAACCAAACCGTGGCCATATGCATTGGCCTTTAACACCGCCATCACCTTGCAATTAGGCGCAAAGTGCTTCACTTGCGCTAAGTTATTAGCCAGTGCTTTTAGATTAATTTCGGCGATGGCTAAGCGCATTAATATTCGTCATCCATAGCTGGGCCCGCGTAGTTATCAAAACGTGAGAATTGACCTTGGAACGTAAGACGCACTTTACCGATAGGACCATTACGTTGCTTACCGATTATGATTTCAGCGACCCCTTTCTCGGCACTGTCTTCGTTATACACTTCATCACGATAAATAAACATGATTAAGTCGGCATCCTGCTCGATTGAGCCTGATTCACGTAAGTCAGAGTTGATTGGGCGTTTATCAGCACGTTGCTCTAGCGTACGGTTAAGCTGCGACAGGGCAATTACAGGGCATTGTAGCTCTTTGGCAAGGGCTTTTAATGAACGCGAGATTTCGGCAATCTCTAAGGTACGGTTATCAGATAAGCTCGGAACGCGCATTAGCTGCAAGTAGTCGACCATGATCATACTAATACCGCCATGATCACGTGCGATACGGCGTGCACGCGAACGTACATCGGTCGGTGTAAGGCCCGATGCATCGTCAACATACATCTTCCCTTTTTCCATCAATAAGCCCATGGTTGAAGAGAGGCGAGCCCAATCATCATCATCTAATTGGCCTGTACGTACTTTCGTTTGGTTAATACGACCGAGTGAGGCAAGCATCCTCATCATAATTTGTTCTGACGGCATCTCTAGTGAGTAGATAAGCACGGGTTTGTCTTGCGTCATTGCCGCATGTTCAGCTAAGTTCATCGCAAACGTGGTTTTACCCATTGATGGACGTGCAGCAACAATAATCAGATCTGAAGGCTGCATACCCGCCGTCATTTTATCTAGATCGGCATACCCTGTACTTACACCCGTTACACCATCTTGTGGCGATTGATATAACTCTTCAATCTTATCAACCGTTTTTTCTAGAATGCTATGTAAGCTTTGTGGACCTTCGGTACTTTTAGTACGTTGCTCGGCAATTTTGAATACTTTACTTTCTGCAAAATCGAGCAAATCATGGCTTGTGCGTCCTTCTGGACTAAAGCCCGCTTCGGCGATTTCGTTTGCAACACCAATCATTTCACGAATAACGGCACGTTCACGAACGATATTTGCGTATGCGTCGATGTTGGCAGCACTGGGAGTATTTTTTGCGATTTCAGCAAGGTAAGCAAAGCCACCCACATTGCTCAGCTGATTATTTTTTTCTAAGCTTTCAGAAATGGTGATCAAATCAATCGGGTCGCCTGCTTCTGCAAGACTCACCATCGCTTCAAAAATCAACTTATGTGTGCGGGTATAAAAATCCTGCGAGACAACCAACTCAGCAACACGGTCAAACGCTTGATTATCAAGCATTAAACCACCTAAAACAGATTGCTCAGCTTCAATTGAATGGGGAGGAACTTTTAACGTATCGACTTGCTTATCTGGTTTAGCCATATCTTCACAAAACTTAAATTGAATGGCTCTATTCTATCGACTTGCAAAGGCTGTGCAAATAGAAAAGCGGGAAATCTTCCCGCTTTATTGTAATTAAGCTAAACCTTGGTAACTAGACATATTACTCAGTGCTTAGATTAATGACGCTCACCTTAGTGATTATTTTTGTTTGCGCAGTTCTATGCGACCACTAATGGTATCCATTTCAATATCAGCGTTCCCGCCATTGACACTAAACTCAAGATCACTCGATGGCCCATACTTCGCTTTTATTGCTTTATCATCACTTAACTCATTAACAATTTTGCCGTTTGCATGTGCTTCTATTTCAAACTGGGCTGATACGTCAGCTGGGAAGTAAAACTCCGCATCTCCACTGACAGATTCAAAGCGCACATTTGCACCGGTGAGTAATTTATTAATATGCACTTCGGCTTCGCCGTTTACCGTATTGATACGTAGTTTTTTAATTGCATCAAATGCAAAGTCGATATTACCGTTTACATTTTCAAGACGCACATCTTCGGCTTTGGTTTTTGACTTGATATCGCCATTTACTGCTGTAAAACGCAGCGTACCTTGTGAGTTTTTATCATTAATTTCACCATTCACCGTTTCAAAACGAATGTCACCGTTTAGGTCAATCGCATTGACATCACCATTCACCGTTTCAAAACTCATGTTACCGCTAATATCCTGCACCGTTATATCACCGTTCACAGTATCAATGTCGGCGCCTGCTGCCAGCTCTTTGGCACTGACAGTCACATTCACCCCAGCAAATTCGAGCTCACTGCTTTTTGGCATATAAATCGTTAAACGTGAACCGTCGCCTTTGTTCCAGCCACTTATGTTACGTGGCATTTTGACAATAAACTCGACGCGGCTTCCTTCCACATCTAAACGATAACCGTCGGCTTTATCATCTAATTCACCTTCGATTTTTAACACCGGTTTATCCCACCCTTCAATACGCACATCACCACGTTGGTTTTCAATAAAAATGCGCTTATTCGCAGGTATATCAACCTGTTCATTGATTGTTTGTCCTGCCATTGCCATCAGTGGCAGTAATCCTAATGTTAATGCGAGTAGTTTCATGGTTATCACTCCTAAATCGTTTGCCACTTAGGTGCATGCACCTTATTAATTAAATCAAGTTGTTGCTGATAAACCTGCGACAGCATTTGTAATAACGCAGGATTTTCAGGTTCATTTTCCAGTGCTTGCTTAATGGCACTCTCTGCTTCTTCTAATTCTTTAAGCTGCTGCTGCCAATTGTCGGTAAGTGCAGGTTGATTCTGATATTGCACCAACAAGCCCTGTTTTTGCTTCGTAAAATAATCACTCATGGCTATCATCGTATTCGGCTCGGTCTGAGCAACAAACAATTGCACGCTAAGCAGTGCCGCAACACAGCATGCAGCAACGGCTGCAAGCTTATTCCACGTAAAACGTGACTGTTCAGCTTGTTGCTCTGTAGGGTGAGCAATTGCACGCTCAATACCCGGCCATAAGTTTTTATCTGGGCCGATATCTTGCTTAGGTTGATTAAGCGAGTCATTTAAAAACTGTTCAAAATCTGGCTTACTCATTTTCATACCACTCTTTTAATAACTGCCTTGCACGGTGAAACTGCGATTTACTTGAACCAACGGCCATATCAAGCATGCTGGCTATTTCTTCATGGCGATAGCCTTCAATTGCATGGAGTACAAACACCATACGCGCTCGTTCGGGCAACCTGAGTACTAATTTATCAAGGCCATTTAAACCCTGACAGTCCGCTGCACTTTGTTCATCCATGCCACTTTGCTCAAAGCTCACGACTTTCTGTAACCAGTTTTTATGTTTACGAATATAGCTAATCGCAATATTACTCGTCACGCTGTGTAACCAGGTCGTAAACTGTGAGCGCCCATCAAAATTGGCGATTTTGTGCCACAACTGTACAAACACTTCTTGTGTTGCATCTTCGGCGTGCTCTTTATCTGCAATAAGTCGCAAACAAAGGCTGTAAACACGTTTCACATGCAACTCATAAAGTGCTGCATAGGCAACTTGATCGCCGCTTTTTACGCGCTCAATCAAGGTGTGCTCACTTTGCTGTGCAAACGCTTGCTCTGCATCTATCAACATCCCGGATGTTGTCCTTTATGATTATTGTTGTGAATTTAGTGTATTAGACGTAAGGAGGGATTCAAAAGGTTTAAATGAAACTAAATATTTTTTCGAGCAAGTATCACCTTGCTCGAATTAGGTCATTATTGTGCGGGGCTCGGTTCACTCTGTGGCGGTGTTTTGTAGCTCCAGCCTAAAAACACAATCCGTGCAGGGGTTGACGGTTTCCCCCCATTTTGTACTTTAAGCAGACCCGCATCATAGTGCGCCCCACTGCCGCCTGATGAGGTGATCACCGCACCACGAACACTGCCAAATAGCTCGCCACTTCCCGACAATTTTACCGTGGTAAGCGGCGCATAAATTGCGGCATACAAGTTTGCAGCGCCACTAAATTGCACACCATTCACACCGTTAAATGACGAGTAAAACGACAGCGATGGATGCCCACTGGTCGTTAATCCTTCTTGTTCAGTGATCACTTTAGCACCGGCACCAATATTAACTTTTCCCGTTAATAATACAGTAAGACTGCTGTCTTTTTTGATCGTCAGGGTGGTATCACCTTCCATTGAAAAATCACCATCTATCAATAAGATGACATCGCCCCCTGAGACTTCCATTTTGCCATCACTGGTCATTTTCAAACCATCTAAAGCAAATACATACTCTTTAGAATGGCTCCCATTAGATTGATTTTGAATCTTCTTATCAAACAAAAATACATCAGCTAAGGTCGGCACAATAATTTGGCTGCCACCATTGCTGTGAAACCCTTGTTCAGTATTAAACTTAAATAGTTGAGTAGGCCCAACCGAAATAGAATCATACCCAGTGATACCAGCCATTATGTCAGTCATTTTTTCGGGCAAAATTAAAGGGTCACAGTTGGTATCAGGGTTACTCGGATCGTAATCAGGTGCCGTGGGGTCGGCCACAGTGACGGGTTCAACATTCGGGTTTATATTAAATTTACTATTACTGTAATGTACGCCGTCTTGCTGGTTATTGTAGGTGTCTTTAAAGTCACCAGTACCACCATACATGATATCGAGGGTCTCACCTTGAGTATTATCAATGTAAGTAGACCATTGCATTGTGGCATCACCATTTGCTCTTACTACACCTGAAATGCGGCCACCTCGGTGTTTATAGTAGCCCCGAGTATACACATTTCCATCGACTCGCAGACCACTACCTGGAGAAATATACACCCCCGTATTAGAGTGAATATTACCTATAATGGGCGATGACCCGTTTAAGTAAATTACACCACTGGCTTTTACATCACCTCTAATTGGCGAGTGCCCTGAAAGCACAACATCAGAGTCACCGGCAATAGTTGATACATCACCGTCGTCCGATTTAGTTTCTTCGTAAGTACCTTGGCTTGAATCATAACTGTCGATACTTCCACTGCCCGACAAATTAACCCCTTTACAGCCAACCATCGCATTGGTAAATACCGAGCTGCCTTTGGCACCTTGAATGCCAAAGCGTGCGACTAAATTACTCTGTGCATCGCCTTCAAAGCGCTGCCCTAGGCTGGCAATTTCAAGCTCGCCATCAGGGTTTTTAGTAAGGGTTGCACTAAAGGTAGCATCACTCGCAATAATGCCGGTACCAGACGCTAAATTCGTTTTATTAATTAAATCATCAACCGCTAATACGCCTTCACGGTTCAGTGTTTGTTGTAATAGTTTAGCTTGCTCAAACACCCCTTTTTCGGCTAGCAAACGGCTGTTTAACTTTTTCTGAAAATTACCGCTCAAACGTTCTTGCACAATATTTTCACGCAGTGAGCTCAGCACCACAAGACTGGCCATGCTCGTTAAAATCAGCACTGTAATTAAGGTAAAACCATGTTGCTTATTAAACACTGCCACCACCATATGCCTTCAGTAAGATTGTGTTTGTGAGCGCAATATCGATATTTATACCATTGCCGAATTGCCCAGGTAATTGCTCTGGTTTCACACTCACCGTCACTAATTCACCCGCGATATCAAACGATAAGCTCTCGACCCCAGTTAACAAACGCTCCGCAGCTGCGCCATTCAGTGAGCACATTAAGTTATTATCGTTTAAGCTATAAACTTCAGTAACTTGCACTGCGGTAACTTGACCATCACAGGCAATGACACCAGCAGGCTGAGTGATGGTTATCATGCTTTTATCAGCACTAATAACCGGGGTTATTTGAGTTTGCTTAATGCTGCGATTAAACACTTTACTCGTGTAACGAAGCACCTCTTGTGCATTTTCGAGCTCTTTGCTCACCTGAATCGTGCCTTTAATCGCCGAGTAAGACAAACTAATCCCAGCAAGTAAAAATGCTCCCGCAGCCAGCGCCACCATTAACTCGACTAAGCTAAACCCTTTTGTATGTTTTATCATTAACACACCGCCGACAAATCAGGGAAACTCGCATTCAAACTGATCTGGTTCTCAGCATTATCAGTCATGCGTTTATCGACCCAACTAACATTAATTTGCATGTCATTATTGTATACAGCAGGCAGAGTTATTTCGTAGTCACTAACCTGTGGAGAAAGACTCGCTCTAAAGGTCGCATCTTGAAATAAGCCGGGGTTGGTTTTTTGAATATCACAAATATGCGGCCAAAGTCGCTCTATGCTGTTTTGACCTTGAATAAGCGACACCGTGTAATGAAAACTGTTAGTAGCATACTGAAGCGATTTAAGTTGGGCAGCAGCCAACCCTAATAAAGCGATTCCGGCGATTACCACAGATATCATGACTTCTAGTAATGAAAAACCTTGCTGCTTAATCATGCACATCCTCGCTCTGAACTTTCAACTAACCAGTTTTGGCCACTTTTTAGTACACACATTACATAGTCAGTGGTGTTGCTGTGATTGTCTTTAATATCTATTTGCGCTTGCTGGTTAACCTCGCCACTGGCACTCACGGTCAAGGCTGCTAAATCAACCGTTATGCCAGATTTGGTTACACTAAATTCTTTAAGAACCGTAGCCACGCCCGCTTCATTTAGCGTTACCTGCCAGCGGTTGTTATTAACGACTAAGTTAATTTGTCGCTCACGCTTTACTGCTTCACTGCGCGCATATTTATAGACACTATTTAGTTGATTTGCGGTCGTTACAACGCGATCTTGCAAGATTTGCTGGCTAAATGACGGGAAAGCAAGACTAGCCATAATACCAATAATAACCAGTACGACCATTAATTCTATCAGTGTAAATCCGGCCTTTCGTCGCACTTCAACTACTCCCAACAATCATTCTCTGAGGCGGTGTAACTGCCATCATGTTTCACAGTGAGATCACCACAACGATCACTTGCTTGCGCCGAACCAGACTTTGGTGATGCTTTTAAACTATAACCACGGTTTTTAAAGTCACTGATTGCACCGGCGACTTTATCTGTAGGGGTGTAAGTGAAAGTATAAAAATCAGTATTTTGTGCCGTAAATGCGTTAGGGTAACCACCATTTCTTGAATAAATACGCTCAAGACTCGCGCTATATTGCAATAACTCTTGTTGTATGTCGGCACGGCGACTGCGTTGCATTTGTTCGGTATAAACAGGTAACGCTACGCTATATAAAATACCTAAAATAGCGATAACGATCAGTATTTCAACAAGTGTAAAACCACTGTGTTTTCCCGATGATAATGTCTCCTTCAACTTTCATTCCTTACAACTTTTTTATGAAACCACTATAAATGACAGCGCTGTCGCTGTCAATTTAACCAATTCTAACTAACTAGCCTGATTATACTAACTAAAAATAAAAAATTAAGACAAAAGGCTGTTTGTGTTTAAAATAGGTAAACAAAACCCCATTCCATTAAACATTAATGCAAATAGCACAACTATTGACAGGGAAGCAAAGCAAAAAGAGTAGTAAGTAAGTAAGTAAGTAAGTAAGTAAGTAAGTAAGTAAGTAAGTAAGTAAGTAAGTAAGTAAGTAAGTAAGTAAGTAAGTAAGTAAAATTTAGATACAAAAAAGCCGCGCTTAATAAAGCACGGCTTTTTTTCTACTTAATATTGCTATTAAGCTTCAGCGATAACGATTACTTTGATAGTAGCCGTAACGTCTGAGTGTACTGCGATTGCAACGTCAAATTCGCCAGTCTCACGGATAGTACCTAGAGGTAAACGAACTTCTGATTTTGCAACTTCAACGCCAACAGCTGAAATAGCTTCAGCGATGTCGCGAGTACCGATAGAACCGAATAACTTGCCTTCGTCACCAGCTTTAGAAACTAGTGTAACTTCAGCTAATGCTTCTAACTTGTCAGCGCGAGCTTGAGCAGCAGCTAGATCTTCAGCGATCTTAGCTTCTAACTCAGCACGACGTGCTTCGAAAGTTTCGATGTTAGCTTTAGTTGCAGGAACTGCCTTACCTTGTGGGAAAAGGAAGTTACGTGCGAAGCCAGATTTAACTACAACCTGGTCACCTAGGCCACCTAGGTTTGCGATCTTGTCTAGTAGAATAACTTGCATGTCTCTACACCTTTTAAAAACTGTTAATCCGCTGCTTACTTATGTAAGTCAGTGTATGGAAGAAGGGCTAAGTAGCGAGCACGCTTGATAGCAGTTGCTAGCTGACGCTGATATTTAGCGCTAGTACCTGTGATACGGCTAGGTACGATTTTGCCACTTTCTGTAACATAGTTTCTAAGAGTAGCTAGATCTTTATAATCGATTTGTTGTACGCCTTCCGCTTTAAAGCGGCAGAACTTACGACGTCTGAAATAACGTGCCATGAGTTTAATTCCTCAAAAAATTCTTTCTATATGCTGAGCATGCAAGACCAATTGGCTTAAACCATTTCGGCCTTCGTGTCGGTTTAAAAAACCCGTCACTTGCACTTGTTGCCCAACGTGCAATTGTTGAGTCTGTTGTTGCATTGGCGTGCCACTGGCAACAACTTGAAGCCTGACATAACTATTACGGTTAAGGTCTGCTTCAACTTGCATCGATTTATGTTCAAGAACAAAAATACAATGCGGTATACCAGCAGGGCTTTGACTATATTTTGGGGTTTTACATACAACCCCAGATAACGTCAGCTGATTCATAAAAGGATTAACCGGTTGGCTCATCTTAGTGTCTCAACTGCAAGCGCCATGCTTGGACTCAAAACGATTAAGCAGCTGGTGCTTCTTTCTTCTCTTCTTTCGCAAGAGGAGATGCTTCAGTTACAGCGTCTTTAGTACGCATAACTAAGTTACGAAGCACTGCATCGTTGTAGCGGAAAGTAGTTTCTAGCTCGCTGATTACTTCAGTAGGTGCTTCAACGTTCATAAGAACATAATGAGCTTTGTGAAGCTTGTCGATTGGGTAAGCCAATTGACGACGGCCCCAGTCTTCAAGACGGTGGATAGTACCACCAGCTTCAGTGATAGAACCAGTATAACGTTCGATCATACCAGGTACTTGCTCACTCTGATCAGGGTGAACCATGAATACGATTTCGTAATGACGCATGGATATTCCTTACGGTTAATAGAGCCTTCTACCGTTTCGGCCAGTCGGTTTAAGGCAAGGAATTAAATTTAATAAGCCGAAATGAGCGCGCATTTTACGCTTAGATTGATAATTAAGCAAGATAAAACAGCAAGCCAAGTTACAATCTTATAAATATTTGCAATAGCCTAATTTTCTAAGGTAGTTAAGCATAAAACAAAAAACCCAGCCGAGGCTGGGTTTTTGAGATTCTGAAAAACTAAAATTACTTGATTTTAGCTTCTTTGAAAATCACGTGTTTACGAGCTTTAGGATCGTATTTTTTGATTTCCATTTTTTCAGGCATGTTACGCTTGTTCTTGTCGGTAGTGTAGAAAAAACCAGTACCAGCAGTTGAAACTAAACGGATCTTATCGCGCATGATTCAGTTCCTTAAACTTTTTCGCCACGAGCACGGATTTCTGTAAGAACCGCGTCGATGCCTTTTTTATCGATAATACGCATACCTTTAGTCGTAGTGCGTAATGTTACAAAACGTTTTTCACTTTCAACCCAAAAACGGTGAGTTTGTAGGTTAGGTAGGAAACGACGTTTAGTCGCGTTTCTCGCGTGTGAACGGTGGTTACCAACCGCTGGACGCTTACCTGTAACTTGACATACTTTAGACATGTCTATATATCTCCAATAACTTCGCTCGAGCTTAATTTTCCCTTAGGCCATGTATTTGTGCCCCGGGATAAATCGAAGGGCGCTCTTTATACAGCTTATACAGGCAAAGATCAAGTAACAGATCTTATCCAATCAGCTCATGTGTAAATTTGATAGCGGCTAATTATAATGATCGAAAGCCCTTAGGGAAAGTAAAAACTGCATTTAAATTAAACTAATTTCTAAAAACAGCCTAAACTGCTCATTTTTAACACACTCTCTCGGGCATACAGCCTTATATAAGCCCTCGCTCGGCAAAAGAAACACAATTTTTACCGCCCACAATGATGTGATCCAGCACATTTATGTCAACCAACGACAGCGCTTGCTGTAATTTTTGCGTTATGAACTTATCGGCTTGACTGGGTTCTGCCACACCACTTGGGTGGTTATGAGCCAAAATAAGTGCCGCTGCATTATTTCTTAATGCGGCTTTAACCACTTCGCGAGGATAAACAGATGCGGCATTAATTGTGCCATAAAATAGCACTTCATCTTTAATCAACTGGTTTTGGCTGTCTAAGTACAGCACCATAAACACTTCTTGCTGTAACCCCCGTAGTTTAATTGTTAGGTAGTCGTACACCGACTGAGGCGAATTAAATACAGCCTCTCTATGACATTGCTCGAGCATGTATCGCCGGCTAAGCTCTAACACGGCTTGTAATTGTACATACTTTGCAGCACCTAGGCCCCTTTGTGCACAAAACTCATGTTCTGTGGCATTAAACAAGTTGTGCAATGTACTATTTATACGCAATAGATGCTCAGCCAACTCAACCGCGTTCATGCCCGGCACGCCAGTACGTAAAAATATCGCTAATAACTCAGCATCTGAAAGCGCTTTAGCTCCCTGTAAAAGCAGCTTCTCACGTGGTCTCTCTGCCAATGGTAAATCCGTTAATGGCATCATTTGTCCCTAAAAACATTACTTTGGTCATTAAACTGTAATATAAAATCCAGTTTTTTCCTGTCTTTAAAAAAGAAAACTTCATGCAATCGGCAAAGATTTGCTATCGTTAGCCCATATCGACAAAGGTAAAATTTCACGTAATGACAAAATCAGTTAATAAAAAAATCCTGTTAGGTATGAGTGGTGGCATTGCAGCCTATAAATGTGCAGAACTTGTTCGTCGTTTAAAAGATGCGGGCTGCGACGTTAAAGTGGTCATGACCGACTCAGCCAAACATTTTATAACACCACTGACAATGCAAGCTGTGAGTGGAGAAATTGTCTCTGATTCATTACTTGACCCTGCAGCCGAAGCAGCAATGGGACACATTGAATTTGCCAAATGGGCTGACCTGATTTTAGTCGCCCCCGCGACCAGCAATATCTTAGCGAAAATGGCGATGGGCATTGCCGATGATTTACTGACTACGTTATTGTTAGCCACACCTGCTAAAGTAGCGGTTGCTCCTGCAATGAACCAACAAATGTATGCTCACCCAGCGACTCAAGCAAACCTTAGAACTCTCAAAGATCGCGGCGTCGCAATTTGGGGACCCGGTAAAGGTGAACAAGCCTGTGGTGATGTAGGTGCCGGAAGAATGTTAGAACCTCATGAACTAGTGGCGCTGTGTACGCAACCAGACATTGAGCCATTATTGGCAGGTAAAACAATCACAATTACCGCTGGCCCCACGCGTGAAGCCCTCGATCCTGTGCGTTATATTTCGAATCATAGTTCAGGCAAAATGGGTTATGCCCTTGCAGAAGCAGCGCTTGCTTTAGGTGCTAAGGTCAACCTTATTTCAGGGCCCGTCGCAATTACAGCACCCGCGAATGCAAAGCTCACCAATATTGAAAGCGCAGAGCAACTTTTAACTGCGTCGATGGAACTTGCGGTGCAGTCTGATGTTTTTATTGGGTGTGCTGCAGTCGCCGATTACCGCGCAGCCGCAATTCAAGATCAAAAAATGAAAAAACAAGGTGACGAACTCACGCTCACTTTAGTCAAAAACCCTGATGTGATCGCAAACGTAGCTGGGCTTAGTAAAAACCGCCCTTACACTGTTGGCTTTGCAGCAGAAACGCAAGATGTGGCTAGCTACGCCCAAGGTAAATTAAAAAACAAAAACCTCGACATGATCTGCGCGAATGATGTGTCAAAAGAAGGTCTTGGCTTTAATTCAGATCATAATGCTTTAACACTGTTCTGGCATAATGAGCAGCTAGATTTAGCCATGGGTAGTAAAAAGGATCTCGCGATGAGCGTAATGACTGAGCTTGCCAAGCGTGTGTAAAAATGCTGGAAAGAAGCTGAATAAAACATTAACATAAGCGCCTCATTTGCACAAAAAATGGCTTGTCTGACTCTACTGAGCACAAGTAATAAATTATAAGAAAGGAATGGTCATGCCTGCGACAAAAAGAAGTAATCGCAAAGAGCAGATTCTGCAAGCACTCGCACAAATGTTAGAAACCAGCCCAGGTCAACGTATCACCACCGCAAAATTAGCGGCTGAAGTGGGCGTGTCTGAAGCTGCGTTATATCGTCATTTTCCGAGTAAAGCACGGATGTTTGAAGGCCTAATAGAATTTATTGAAGATACGCTGTTATCACGCATTAACCTCATATTAGAAAATGAGAAAGAAAGCCAAACCCGTGTTTATAATATCTTGCTGTTATTATTAGCCTTTGCTGAGAAAAACCCAGGAATTACTCGCATATTAACCGGCGATGCCCTGCAAGGTGAGCAAGAGCGTTTACGCGAACGAGTGCAAGGCTTATTCGAAAAGCTTGAAACACAATTTAAGCAAGTATTGCGTGAGCGAAAACTACGTGAAGGCAAAGCATTTCAATCAGACGAAACCACGTTAGCCAATTTCTTACTTGCCTATGTCGAAGGTAAGATGAATCAATTCGTGCGTAGCGACTTTAAAGCAAAGCCAAGCTCACAATTTGAAAAGCAATGGCCAGAATTACAAAAAATCTGGTTGTAAAACAAGCTTTATAAGCGCGATGTCATATCGCGCTTAATCCCCCACCTTTTGATTGTCCCCCATAAGCGAGTCCTCGTAGCTCATTTCTCGTAGCGCGTTTCACGTAACTAATAACTTTAACCCACCTTAGGAAACTGGCAACTTATCGTATCTACTCGAATTGTTTATTAAAAACGCTACACTGGGGCATAAACTTAAAAACAATGAGAAAGGTAAATGAAAGCGCAATTATCACTTTTGAGCTTAGCCTTGGTGACTAGCCTAGGCAGCACACAAGTCAGTGCTAAGGAAGCCCTGCAATTTAAAGACGTGTTTGATTTTAAATACGCAAAAGGCACACAACTGTCTGAAGATGGTCGTATCTTAACCTTGAGTGCAGACCCTTATCGCGGCAATGCACAAGGCCAAGTATACACGCTTAATAACAATGCCTTACTAAGCACCGTTGAACGCGGTACGCGCCCTACTATTAATAAAGCAGCAAACTGGGTCGCGTTTACACAAGTACCAACCCTACTTGAAAAAGAAACCACCAAGAAAAAAGATGAGCTAAAAAACAACCTAGTTTTAGTGAATACTAAAGACGGTGAACAACAAACGTTTAACGATGTAAAAGATTATACGTTATCAGATGATGGCGTATGGCTTGCTTACCGTCTTGATCAAAAAGCAGATAAAACTGAGGCCAAAGACGACCAAGAAAAAGACGAAAACAGCAGCGAAATCAAGCCAGACAAAAAAGATAAACGCTTTGATTTAGTGCTTGTTAACCTTCAAGACAAAACCACTCACACTATAAATAATGTATTTAGCTATGCGATTAGCAGCACTGGCGAGCAATTATTAGCAAGCCAAAGCTTTAGTGATGGTGCCGACAACCAAATCGTATTAGTCGACTTAACAAATAGTTTTAATACCAGTGTATTAATTGATGAGCCAGGTGTGGTTGCAAACAAAATTGCATGGCAACCTAACAGCAATACCGCAGCGCTTTTAGTGGGTAATTATGTGAACGATGATACAAGACGTCGCGACCACAGCTTACAGCTTTTAGAAAACGGGGCTCTATCAACCATTAACTCTGCAGATAGCAGCTGGACTATCGGTAAAACAGCCTCACTCACATGGTCTGAAGACGGTAAGCGTCTATATTTCGAGAATCACCCAAAACTGGCTGATAAAGTAAAAGCCAAAGAGTATACAGACGAAGCCTCTTTATATAATTTCGATACAATTCGCGACCATAAGGGCTTAAATGTTTGGCACAATAAAGACGTTGAAATTAAACCTCGTGAAGAACAACAGTGGAATGAGGCTAACAAACTTCGTCACTACCAAGCGGTTTACCACGTAAACGGTAAACAGGTTGTACAATTAAGTACACCCAATATGCCCGAGGTATCACTTAACACTAATCGTGACGCGCTTTTAGGCTACTCAGACCTGCCGTATTTAGAGCGTGTTATGTATGGTGGTTTCTTTGCTGATTACTTCAGTGTTGACGTTAAAACAGGTAAACAAACACCTATCGTCAGTGACTACCCCTTTAGACCCAGCCTTGCGCCAAATGGTCAATACGCGGCATTTTTTAAAGACAGCCACGTTCAGCTAAAAGACCTAGGTAACAACAAAGTTTCGACGTTATCTAAGGCAATTAACGCTATTTTTGCCGATGATAAGCATGACTACCCATCACCTCAACCGGGTTATGGTTTTGCAGGCTGGTTAAACGACAGCAGCCAAGTACTGGTTTACAGCAAATTTGATATTTGGGCTTTTGATGTCGCAACACAAAAGGCAACGCGCTTAACGCAAGGTAAAGAAACAAATACCCAATATCGTGTTATTAAACTTGATAAAGACCACGTTGGCTTTGCTAAAGACGACACATTATTACTAAGCGCAACTAACTTACAAGATAAGCAAACCGAAATTGCCAAGCTTGACTTAACAAGCAATAAAGTAAGCAAAGTACTGTCGGGTAAAAAGCGCTATGATGTGGTGAAAAAAGCTAAAAATGCCGACAAATACCTCTTTACTGCGCAAACGTACCAACAATTCCCTGATTACTACCAAGCAGATTTTAGCTTCAAAAACCCACAGCGTGTGACGAACCTAAACCCGCAAATTAGCAACTTTGCTTGGGGCGAAAAACCTGAACTTATTAGCTATAAAGGCTTTGATGGTGAAGACTTACAAGGTGTTCTAATCAAGCCGGCAGGCTACAAAAAAGGCGACAAAGTGCCCGTCGTTGTGTACTTCTATCGCTATATGAGCCAGCGCATGTATGACTTCCCGAAAATGGAGTTAAATCATCGCCCTAACTTCCCTATGTTTACTTCGAATGGTTACGCCATTTTCTTACCGGATATCCGCTTTGAAATTGGTCACCCAGGTAAATCATCGACCCAAACCATGATCAACGCGACTCAAAAACTGATTGATTTAGGCATTGCCGATCCTAATAAAATAGGTTTACAAGGTCACTCATGGGCAGGCTACCAAAGCGCCTTTATGATCACCCAAACAGATATGTTTAAGGCGGTTGTATCGGGTGCACCTGTATCTAACATGACCAGTGCTTACAGCGGTATTCGCTTAAAATCAGGTCTTGCGCGTCAGTTCCAATACGAAACGGGGCAAAGCCGCATTGGTAAAACATTATTTGAAGCACCTGAACTTTACATCGAGAACTCACCGGTATTCTTTGCAGATAAAGTAAACACACCTATTTTAATTATGTTTGGTGACAAAGATGACGCCGTACCCTGGCACGAAGGCGTACAGTACTATTTGGCACTGCGTCGTGCAGGTAAAGATGCTACATTCTTACAGTATGAAGGTGAGCCACATCACTTGAAGAAATTCCCTAACCAAGTGGATTTTTCAATTCGCATGATGGAGTACTTTGACCATTATCTAAAAGGTAAACCCGCCGCTGAGTGGATCAAAAACGGCGTGCCCTTTATTGAAGAGTAACCAATAAGCTGAATATCAGCTTATCTGCCCCCCTTCCAGAGCCAGCATTGTTGCTGGCTTTGTTCTATAAAATCAATCATTCCATCTATTTTTTCGATTTTATCAATCGATTTAAACCCCAGTTTGTAAGTGGAAAGTTAACCAGAACAGCTCTATATTTCACGCAACTTCCAACTGGAGACAACACAATGTTAAAAAAATCAACCTCAGCATTTTCAAAAGTCGCTGTTGCTGTTTCATTACTCATCGCAACAAATGTACACGCCACTAACGACATCAAATCAAACCAATTTTGGTGGCCAGAGCAACTCGACTTAAGTCAACTGCGCGCACACGGCGCTGAATCAAACCCAATGGGTCCTTACTTTGACTACAAAAAAGAATTTTTAAAGTTAGACCTTAATGCAGTGAAAGCCGATATTGAAAAAGTGCTTACTGACTCTCAAGACTGGTGGCCTGCCGACTACGGTCACTATGGTCCATTCTTCATTCGTATGGCGTGGCACGCATCAGGTACTTACCGTACATTCGATGGCCGTGGTGGCGCTGGCGGTGGTCAACAACGTTTCGACCCACTAAACAGCTGGCCAGATAACGCCAACTTAGACAAAGCGCGTCGCTTACTTTGGCCTATTAAACAAAAATACGGTCGCAGCATCTCATGGGCAGATTTAATGGCCCTAACAGGTAATGTGGCACTTGAATCAATGGGTTTCAAAACATTCGGCTATGCCGGTGGTCGTGAAGACGATTGGGAGCCAGATTACGTTTACTGGGGCCCTGAAGGCAAAATGTTAACTGACGAGCGCCGCGACAAAAAAGGCAAACTAAAAGGTCCATTAGCAGCGGTTGAAATGGGTTTAATCTATGTGAATCCAGAAGGTCCACATGGCAACCCAGACCCACTTCTTGCGGCTGATGATATTCGCTTATCGTTTGGTCGTATGGCAATGAACGATGAAGAAATCGTTGCACTTATCGCAGGTGGTCACAGTTTTGGTAAAGCACACGGTGCGAAAAAAGCGACTTGTTTAGACAAAGAACCCGCCGCAGCCGCTATCGAAGAGCAAGGTTTAGGTTGGAAAAACAAGTGCGGTAAAGGTCACTCAGAAGATACTGTTACTTCAGGTCTTGAAGGTGCATGGACCGTGACGCCAACGCAATGGTCAATCAACTACTTACAAAACTTATTTGCATTTGAGTGGGTTAAAACAAAAAGCCCAGCAGGCGCAACACAATGGATCCCAGAAAATGGTCAAGCGTCTAACCTAGTGCCAGATGCGCACATTAAAGGTAAGCGTCATGCGCCTATCATGTTCACAACTGATATCGCGTTAAAGGCAGATCCCGCGTTTCGTAAAATTTCAGAGCGTTTCTTAAACGACCCGAAAGAGTTCGAACTAGCGTTTGCTAAAGCATGGTTCAAGCTAAACCACCGTGACATGGGCCCACGCGCTCGTTACTTAGGTGACTTAGTGCCAGAAGAAGTGCTAATTTGGCAAGATTACATTCCTGAAGTTGACCACAAGCTAGTTGATAGCAAAGACATCGCGTCACTTAAAGCAAGCATTTTAGATTCGGGTTTATCTGTATCTGAACTGGTACGTGTGGCGTGGGCATCAGCAGCAAGCTACCGCGATACTGACATGCGTGGTGGTGCAAATGGGGCACGTATTCGTTTTGCTCCACAAAAAGATTGGCCAGTAAACAACCCGAAAGAAGTGGCAAATGTACTGAGCAAGCTTGAGAAAATCCAAACTAAGTTCAATAAAAATGCAGCAGGTGGAAAAGAAATTTCACTGGCAGATATGATTGTTCTGGGTGGCGCGGCTGCTATCGAAAAAGCAGCAAGTGATGCAGGTTTTTCTATTGCAGTACCATTCAAGCCAGGTCGTATGGACGCATCACTCGAAATGACTGACGTTGAATCGTTTGAAGTACTTGAGCCAACGGCAGACGCGTTCCGTAACTACTACAGCTCAGCATGGAAATCACCTGCTGAAATGTTAGTTGAGCGTGCTGATTTACTAAGCTTATCGGTGCCAGAAATGACAGCACTACTAGGTGGTATGCGTGCCCTTAACGCTAATACTAACCAAACACAACACGGTGTATTCACGAAAAAACCTGGCACATTAAGCAACGATTTCTTCGTTAACCTACTCGATATGTCAACGAAGTGGTCTAAGTCATCTGAAGAAGGTGTTTACGAAGGCCGTGACCGTCAGTCAGGCAAGCTTAAGTGGACAGCAACACCGGTAGACTTAATCTTTGGGTCTAACTCAGAGCTACGCTCTATTGCTGAAGTGTATGCATCTGACGATGCTAAACAAAAGTTTGTTGACGACTTCGTTGCAGCATGGACTAAAGTAATGACGCTAGACAGATTCGACCTACGTTAATACCTATACCAACTCGCTTAATTCAGTATTATTGCGCGTTGGTATTCATTTTTCGCAACCCATTAAGCCGCTTTTACAGCGGCTTTTTTATGTTCAGTTTAAAATGTGCTCGACAATGCAGCTAATTACGTTAAAAATAACACTTTATTACTAAACAATTTAGACATAGGCACCAAGGATGATCGCACGTTTATTATTGCTATTTTTTATCAGCCACTCCTTCTTTGCCTTTGCACAAAATAGCCCTACCACATCCGTTGACTCCGTTATATCGCTTAACAATGAACAGGTTAACTTAACACATTTCGATATGAGTTATTTTATTGATAAAACAGGAAAAATGACACTATCGCAAATACAAAATCAAACATTCACAGCCAGTAAAAATGAGCTCACTCTGGGCACTAATGCCAAAACAACGTGGTCAAAAATAACCGTCAAAAACAACGACAGCGATACCTTACGTTTATTTATTCACAACCCCGATGCTTACCATCTAGAAGAGGTAGGATTTTACGAAACCCACAATGGGCAACTCATTAATCAATCTGAAATTCAACTAGATACATCGGGTCCAAAAGCCAATATGTTCGGCGGCAGTGCTGTGTTTTCGTTCTATATTGCCCCACAGCAGCAAAAAACTATTTATGTAAAAAGCGTTACTTTTTCGCATCAATGGTTTGCTCTAAATATTTATAATGAAGAGCATTCAAAACGCGCCCTAGTTGGCAACGGCAACTACATTGCATTACTGGTTGGCATGATGCTAGCGCTGATGATCTATAATTTTTTCTTGTACTTATCGGCACGTAAAATAGAAAATATTGTTTACGCCCTGTATTTAATATCGGGCACGGTATGGGTGGCGCTTTCGTATGGCGTAGCTGCTAACTTTTTTGGCATTTTTAGTGCTGAAGTACTGCAACTTAATTCTAGTTTGCTCAGTATGCCCAGCTTTTTAGTAATTTTTGTGATGCTAATTTTCGAAACTAAAAAGCATTACCCAAAAGAGCATATAGCCCTGTCGCTCATTCTCGTATTACTAGTTGGCGACTTTATCTACAGTTTATTCGATGTCGTTGGCGCACTAAAACCAGCCAGCACCCTTGCTGCAATGATGATGACCGTCACCTTTGGTGTCTCTATTTCACTGTGGCGAAAAGGGGATCCACTCGCCAAATATTTTTTACTTGGCCATTCACTGTTCGTTATATTCAATATGCTGGCCGTGCTTTATTACAAAGGCATCACCGACGCGAACGTGATAAACAGTCATGGCGTCGGCATAGGTATTTTACTCGAAGCATTAATGATGGCGTTTATATTGTCTTACCGTATAAAAACGCTCGAAAAAATCAAAGCACAGCAAAAAGAATTAACGCGCCTTGTCGATACCGACCCAATGACAGGCCTGTATAACCGACGCTACTTTGATAGAAAAAGTGAAGAGCTCATTGCTGCAATGGCAAGCAATCATCAAGAGTTAACGCTGATCATCGCCGATCTCGACCATTTTAAAGCCATTAACGACACTTATGGCCATGATATTGGCGATAAAGTTATTATTGAGTTTGCAAACATACTCACTACACAACAACGAAAAGACGATATAGCCTGCCGCTACGGCGGTGAAGAATTTGTACTTTTACTGCATTGCAGCCTACACGACGCCAAATCCGTGGCCGAGCGCATCCGCGAAAAAGCAGCAAACACCCGCATCAAAAGCAATGATGCTCAAGCCGTAAAGTTTACCGTAAGCCTAGGCGTTCACAGCGTTGCCCATGCCTCAACCACAATAAAAGAAACCCTATCAATTGCCGACAAAGCCCTTTATAAAGCAAAAAACAATGGCCGAAACTGTGTTGAAGTAGCGGTGTAAGCGAGTTCACATAACGGTAATGAACAAGTTATTCACCGTCGGTCATTTTATACAACTGCACGTTTAAAGCACTTCGCACATACTAAGCCCAACTAATAAGCAAAAGCGGAATTGGCGCAAAGCCGAGCGACTAGAGTCTATTATCAACAATACTGCCCTGCTGCAAAGCCACAGCTCCAAGCGTATTGGAAGTTGTAGCCGCCTAACCAGCCTGTCACGTCGGTAACTTCGCCGATAAAGTAAAGGCCGGGTGACTTTTTGGCTTCGAAGGTTTTTGAGCTTAACTCATCGGTGTCTACACCGCCTAGCGTGACCTCTGCTGTGCGATACCCTTCGGTGCCGTTAGGTTTTATTTGCCAGTTGTGGATGTAGTCGTGCAGCGCATCTATTTGCGTGTGGGTTAGCTGATTAACATTACAATCAGGAATAGCTTTGGTGTCGTGCAGCATCTCTACAAAACGCTTTGGCAATATCGTCGCGAGGGTATTTTTTAGCGACTTTTGGCCTTGGCTTTGACGCCACTCTTCAAGCTGCTGTTTTAAATCGAGCGCTGGTAATAAATTAATATACACACTCTGCCCTGCGCGCCAAAACGAGCTAATTTGTAAAATAGCAGGTCCCGACAAACCTCGGTGAGTAAAGAGTATGTTTTCTTTAAATTGTGTACCGTCTTCACTTGTTACCACACACGGAATACTGATCCCCGATAGTCCATCAAAACGGTCTTTATCGTGCTGGTGCAAAGTGAATGGCACAAGCGCTGCCATTGTGGGTAAAACCGTTAAGCCAAATTGCTCAGCAATTTTGTAGCCAATGGGCGATGCACCCAGTTTTGGCATTGTTAAGCCACCCGATGCAACCACCAGCGATTCACATTGATAAGTATCTTGCTCGGTTATTACCTCGTACCCTGCATCAGTTTTTGTGACGCTAAGCACTTCGTTGCGCAAGGCTATGTTCACGCCCGCCCACTCACATTCAGTCAATAAAATATCAACAATATCTTGAGCGCTATTGTCACAAAATAATTGACCCAGTGTTTTATGGTGATACGCCAAACCATGGCGGTCTACCAACTCAATAAAGTCGTGTTGGGTATAGCGACTTAAACACGACTTTACGAAATGAGGGTTTGTACATAAGTAATTATCTGGGCTGGCATTTTCATTGGTGAAGTTACACCGCCCACCACCGCTGATTAAAATTTTACGGCCCGGCTTTTTACCCATATCAAGCACTGTAACCGCTCGGCCTCGGTAACCTGCTTGTGCTGCACACATTAAACCTGCGGCACCGGCGCCAATCACAATTACATCTACTTGGGTCATTACTCATACTCATTAAAAAATTTAGCTGATTATAACAAGTTATTTTATACGCGGTGTTAACAGAAAGGTGTTTTTACAAAAAAGATAAACCTAAAAAACGAAATAAAGCAAAAACTCTAAATAGAAAAATTAAAACTTTAGAATGAGAAAACCACCTTAAAACCCAGTTAAAAGTCAGATTTAGCCATCTATACACTTGTTTATAACTAAAATAGAGACAAACATAACAAAACGATATTTTAACTTAATTTACATTTATTTTACCTTTGTCCCCCTTCGCGAAAAACATTGCGAAGAAACTTATAACAATCTAGGGATCATTATGACAACTAACAATAACTTAAAAAAGTGCGCAATCGCACTGAGCCTCACTGCGTTGTTTGGGACGACGGCAGCGATGGCAACGCCAAACCAAATGATGTCACCGTCTATGGCGGAAACAGCCGCTAAGCTACAAGGCCAAGACGGTTTTGGTACACAATTCATCATTAAATACAAAAATAACAATGATGAAATGATGACTATGTCGGCTGCAGAACAAACGCCGATGCTAATGAATAAAAAAGCGCAGGGCTTTGTTAAAAACTTCACAAGTAAAAAAGGCCAAGTGAAAGCACAATACGTGCGTGCAATGGCAATGAGCAATCACCACGTTATGCGTGCTGATAAAAAGCTATCAGCTGAAGAAGCTCAAGAGTTTATGCAAGAAATGGTTGCAACGGGTAACGTTGAATACATCGAAATTGACCAAATGTTAAAGCCATTTGCAACGCCTAACGATCCACGTTATTCAGATCAGTGGCATTATTATGAGCAAGCTGGTGGTTTAAACCTGCCTACAGCATGGGATACAGCAACAGGGAGTGGCGTTGTGGTTGCGGTACTTGATACGGGTTACCGCCCACACATTGATTTAAATGCCAACATTTTGCCGGGTTACGACATGATCTCTAACCTATCGGTAGCAAATGACGGTGGCGGTCGCGATAGCGATGCACGTGACCCAGGTGACGCAATTAGTGCTAATGAGTGTGGTTATACACACGGCGCACAAAGCTCAAGCTGGCATGGTACGCACGTTGCGGGTACTGTCGCTGCTGTGACTAACAACGGTGAAGGTGTTGCGGGTGTTGCGTATGACGCCAAAGTTGTGCCTGTACGTGTACTTGGTAAATGTGGTGGTTTAACATCAGACATCGCCGACGGTATCATCTGGGCATCAGGTGGTTCTGTATCTGGCGTTCCTGCGAATGCAAACCCTGCTGATGTTATCAATATGAGTTTAGGTGGCAGCGGTTCATGTAGCTCTACAACACAAAGTGCTATCAACCAAGCTCGTAATAACGGCACTGTGATTGTAATTGCAGCAGGTAACGATAACGACAACTCAGCTAACTATAATCCTGGTAACTGTAATGGCGTAGTAAACGTTGCGTCAGTTGGCCGTAACGGTGGCCGTGCTTATTACTCTAACTACGGTAGTAATATTGATGTTGCTGCACCGGGTGGCGCGCAAAGCTTTGCTAACGATTCAGAAGGTGTGTTATCAACTCACAACTCAGGCTCAACTAGCCCTTCAAGCGACAGCTATCACTATTCACAAGGTACGTCGATGGCTGCCCCACACGTTGCCGGTGTCGCTGCGCTTATTAAGCAAGCGAAACCTTCTGCAACACCTGATGAAATAGAAAGCATTTTAAAATCAACAACTCGTGCTTTCCCAGCAACATGTACTAGCTGTGGTACTGGTATTGTAGATGCGGCAGCAGCGGTTGCTGCGGCGTCGGGTACTACACCTCCACCGCCAACAGGTAACGTGTTAGAAGATGGTCAAGCTCTTACGGGTCTTAGTGGTGCGGCTAGCAGCCAAACTTTCTACACAATGGAAGTTCCAGCAGGTGCTACAAACGTAACATTCACGATGAGTGGTGGTACAGGTGATGCCGACCTTTACGTTCGTGCAGGTAGCGCACCAACAACATCAACATACGATTGTCGCCCATACAAAGGGGGTAATGAAGAAGTATGTTCGATTGATAACCCAACTGCAGGCACTTATCACGTTATGCTTAACGGCTACTCTGCTTATTCAGGTGTGAGCCTAGTGGGCGATTTAACAACATCTGGTGGTACAGGTGCACCTCAAGCAGGTGGCGGCACGGTTACTGATATTTCTGCAAGTGCGGGTCAGTGGAAACACTACACACTAGAAGTACCAGCAGGCATGGCAAGCTTCACTGTCACGACATCTGGTGGCACTGGTGATGCTGACTTGTTTGTTAAATTTGGCAGCCAGCCTACAACATCAAGTTATGACTGTCGCCCGTACAAAAATGGCAATGCTGAAACATGTACATTCAGTAACCCACAAGCAGGTACGTGGCACTTAAGCTTAAATGCGTATCGCACCTTTTCAGGTGTAACACTTGATGCACAATATCAGCCTTAATGGTTGAATACTCCCGTTTCCCCTGGGACTTTTAGCCGGACTCTCGTCCGGCTTTTTTGTACTTATAGCTTTTCTAAAATAGCCTCAGCACGACTTACTGCAAACTCTTTATCTTGTTCAACAAATAAGCCTGCTACCGTTTGGTTTTCTACGATCATTGCATAACGCGTCGAACGAATACCACCAAAACTCGCGGTGTCTTTATCTAAACCAAGCGCTTTAGTAAAACTGGCATCACCATCAGCTAACATACGAATGTGTTCAGCGTTGTGCGCCTCACCCCATGCCTTCATTACAAACGCGTCGTTTACCGATACGCAGTAAATAGCATCAACACCTTTCGCCATAATTTTATCGGCAAGTGCCACAAATTCAGGTAAGTGTGCATTTGAGCACGTTGGTGTGAAAGCACCTGGCACTGCAAATAAAACCACTTTTTTGCCTGCAAACAAAGACTCTGTTGAATGCGTTTGCATTCCTTCGCTCGTTAGTTCTGTTAGGCTTGCTGTTGGTAAAGTTTGGCCTTGTTCAATCATCATAATTCCTTGAAATTTTAGTATGAGTTCAGAGTATATACCCAAACGATACATTGCAGCACATGCTTCATTTTACGATACACAAAAGTGCGTGATATCTGCGAAGCCATTTTCGGCTAATTACAATCCTAAGCTACGTTTAATGGTATTCATTTGCTGTTGTAGGCGCTGTTGAATATCGCTCACAAGAACATTTGATTCGCTTACTTGGCCTTTCATGCTGAGCATTGACTGACTAAAGTTTTCGAGCAAAGCATTTTGCTGCTTTGCAAGCTCCATGGCATCAAACGCGACTTTATTGGCGTCTTGTGCATTTTCGGCAACCCCTTCTGAGTTGCGCTTTAACTCTTGGGCATTTTGCGTTTGTAACTCGGCATCACTCGCAAGCGCACTAATTTGTGTTGATACCATGGTTGAGTTTTCACTTAAGCGATTAAGCTGGCTGTTAATATCATCCAGTGAGCCTTGGGTTTGTCTTGCTAATTTACGCACTTCGTCAGCGACAACGGCAAAGCCGCGACCATGCTCTCCTGCCCGCGCCGATTCAATGGCGGCATTAAGTGCCAGTAAGTTAGTTTGTTCGGCAATATTTTTAATGACTTCGATCACGTGGCCAACATCATTTACGCCACTTAATAGTGCTTTTAAACTTGTTAAACCTTGCTCTACACGTTGCTCAGTGTGTGAGCTGGCTATGAGCATGTTGTCAGCAAACCCTAAGCTTTGCTCCATGGCATCAAATGTGTGCTTGGCATTGTCGGCCACTTGGCTATTTATACTGTTAACTTGCTCGCCGATATGCTGAATATCATTGAGTAAAGCTTGATTTTGCTCGACCTGTGTTCGGCTCGCATCAGTTTGCTGACCAATCGTGTGGAGGTGTTCGCTCATTTCTAGCATAAAGTCATTAATGACTTTAAGCATTTGCGCCCGTTCTTCGGCTTCACCGCGTTGACGCTCAATTAGCTGGTTAAAGTAATGTGCTATTTCGCCCACTTCTGTCTTGGGGTTATTACTTTGAATATTTTTTAGTTCGTTGCTTTCAATTAAAAATGCAAACCCATCACGTAATTGACGCAGTGGATTTAGCACTTGATTACGCTGTACAAAGTACACGCCAGCCGCTAACACCACTAACATGCCAATAGCAAAGCAAAACACAATAAAAACCTGTTGCTTAAGTTGCCCTTGTTGCTCTTTTAATTTTTGCTCGGCACCGAGTACCGTACTAGACAGCGCGTTTATTTGCGCACGTAATGCTTGCATGCCTGTTTGGCGTTGCTCTGCTTGCGCGATGGTCGACGCTAAGTCGCGCGGAAAGCGCTTAGGCCAGCTGCTTAGCTCTGCTTTTATGTCGCCTGCTAAGTCTTCAGCCTCTTCGCCAAAAAATAAGGCGTCTTCGTCAACCTCGCTCATGACCCCTAAATTATCAAGTTGCGCTATTTTATTGGCAAGGGTGTTAAGGTTCGCCACACTTTGATTAAGGCTGGTTTTGGTGTCTTGATCAAAACTAACAATGAGTTTGTAAGTATATAAGGCAAGGGTCGTTACTTCGCTGTAGTAA
Source organism: Pseudoalteromonas lipolytica (assembly GCF_003515105.1). Taxonomy (NCBI): domain Bacteria; kingdom Pseudomonadati; phylum Pseudomonadota; class Gammaproteobacteria; order Alteromonadales; family Pseudoalteromonadaceae; genus Pseudoalteromonas; species Pseudoalteromonas lipolytica. Next base: position 3,183,930 of record NZ_CP032090.1, read on the forward strand.
TCACTTGCAAGTTGATAATACTCAAGCGCTAATGCAGTTTGTGGCTTGGCTTGTGTTGCATAACCCACTAACGATGATGCCGACCCTGCCATTTGCCTGAGTGAATTATCAAGCAGCGCCATTTCGTTACCTGAAAGTTTCCCCAGTGCTCGGTATTTACCGTTAATGTCTTTATCTAATTCGCTGAGTTGTGCCGTTAGTTGGCTTGCGAGCTCGTTTGGTAAGCTTGCTAAATGCTGTTTTTTAACATCGCTGATCAGGGTAGAGGCTTGATTTAAATGTTGGCTATCACCTTGCTCTAAATAATCATCAAGGTGGCTTTTTAAATCAATAATAATGGTGTTTTTTAGCTTGTTGTAAGCGTTATCTTGTTGCTCTAAGCCGAGTAAGGTTTGGCTTGCCCAAAACAAGGTGGCCGCCAGTAAGATACTGGCAAGAGTGAGTAAAACGGCTAATAACCGAGTAAATGATGACACGCGCATGAACTACATTCCCAAAAGTCGTTACGCGCGTAGAATATTAACCTTTTATGACAATTTGATGTAAACCATCCAAATTAACGTCAAATGTAATCACAAATTAATACTTAATAACTGCACTACACCATGGCAGCTTTTACATACACATCAAAGCGGTTTTTCTTGGTTTTGATTTGCATGCTGGGGGTTTTGTCATTTAAAAAAGGCGCGTAATCAGGTCGCTTAACAACAACCCGCTTAGTAGCTAATGGATACGCAAATTCGAGTAAATCGTCTGCATCGTTGTCCGCACCCACCAGCTCTTGGAATACACGCATTTCTTTTTTAACCAGTGCCGACTTTTCTCGATGTGGAAACATAGGATCTAAATAAACAACATCTGGTACGTTGTTACACTGAGCCAGTAATGTGTGGCTTGAGCCAAACACTAAGCTCATTTTTTCTTTCATCCATGGACCAATATCAGCATCGTTATAGGCTCGCTCTAGGCCATCGTATAATAACGCAGCAACCACAGGATGGCGCTCATGCAAAATTACATGACAACCTAACGACGCAAGCACAAAGCCATCTCGGCCAAGGCCTGCTGTTGCATCAAGCACAACGGGAGTGGCTCCTTTATTTAAGCCCACCGCTTTGGCTATCGCTTGACCTTTACCGCCACCAAACTTGCGACGATGCGCCGCCGCACCACTCACAAAATCAACATGAATAGCGCCCAGCTTCGGCTCATCCTTTTTTTTAAGGCTTAGGCCCTGATCGTCATAGTGCAATGAAAAGCCATCATTATTTTTAGCCCATTCGGCTAAACCGAAACGTTGCTCTATGGCGTCTAAATAAGGACGCATTTCTTTAAAAGGACAATGAATTACCACAATTTACTCCGTGAACCGAATGCAACGCAAGTATATACCCAAACGTATTTAAGATACATGGTTCACAGGTGTGCAAAGTAAAAGTTACGTCACTATTTAAATCGCTAAAATAGCTCGATATCTGTTTGCGAGGTGACATCTTCAGTATGGCGTGGCTCTGCAATTTTTTGCAGGTTTTCTAGTAACTCATTACGCGATTCAATAATGTGTTTAAGCTGATATTTAATAAATGCTAAATCATCATTAAGCGATGCAAATAACAACTGGGTTTGCTGTAACTGCTGAAGGTGAAAGACCACTTCATCACTGCTTGATACGTTACTTTGTTCCACTGACTTAGTTAGCTCAACTAATTGTGCGGCAAACTTTTCGACAGCCCGCTCTCGTGAGTCACTATTTTGATACATCTGTTCCGACAGCTCATTAAAAGCATTACCAATTTGCTGTGCTTGGGCTAACGCGCGCTCGTTCACTTCCATATCTTGTACTTTGGCGTTAGTCACTTCGAGAATATGCGGAAACAAATCTTTGTAACGCCCATAAAGCTGCGCATCGTCTAATGGCATGTTTTTTACTAACATCGATATTTTTGGGTAATTAACAATGGTGCGATGCCCAAAATCAACAAAGCGGTTTGCGTCACGGTGTTTTTCAAGTAGCTCTTGCTCAAGCGGACATACTCCACCTTCTGCACTGCAAAATACGCCGATATCTTGATACCAGAATGCAAGAACCACATCGAGATCCATCGGATTAAAAAACTCAAACATGTGTTCAGACAACGCTTTAATATCATGCGCATGATAACTTTGCCCTACGTAACGCATTATACGCCCCATATCGCCCGAGTCTGTCATGGCTATTTCGGCGGTGATCTGCGCACGTTCAACATCACTTTTTAACTTTTTAGAGTGCTGACGATATTGGTATAACACGCGAATACGCGCCATAAGTTCTTCAGCGTTGAACGGCTTAACAATGTAATCGGCTGCACCGGCATTGTAGCCCTTAACCCGGTCGGGCAATTCGGTTTTACCCGATAAAAACATCACCGGTGTATCTTTCGTTTGTGGGTGTGCTTTAAGTTCAGTGCATACTTCAAAACCCGTTTTGCCGGGCATTTCAATATCCAGCAAAATAATATCTGGATTATATTTAAGTGCCTGTCTTAATCCTTCTTCGCCATTTTTAGCATGGATCAATGTGCAAAAGCCCGAGAGCGACTCTTCGATGACATGATGTACGTATTTATCATCATCAATGGCTAACACCAGTTTTGACATGCTTTATTCCTGTAAATGCTTTTCTAAAAAGCATAGTACGCAAGATTGATTTTGCTAAGATTTATTAATAAAAAAAGCGCCTTACGGCGCTTTCATTTAATAATAACTTAGGCTGCAATGCCACTGTGTCTGAGGAGTGCATCGACTTGTGGTTCACGACCTCGGAACTTTTTAAATAATTCCATCGGCTCTTCACTGCCCCCTTTCTCTAAAATGTTCTTTAAGAAAGCGTGACCCGTTTCTTTATTAAAAATACCTTCTTCTTCAAATTTAGAGAAAGCATCTGCCGACAGAACTTCAGCCCATTTATATGAGTAATAACCGGCACTGTAACCACCGGCAAAAATATGGCTGAAACCATGCTGAAAACGGTTAAAGGCGGGGGCTTTAACAACCGCAGTTTTACTGCGAACTTCATCAAGCGTGGCTTGAATATTACAAGGTTCACCCGCTTTGTAATCATGGTGAATGGTAAAATCAAACAGCGAAAACTCTAACTGACGTAGCATTTGCATGCCCGATTGAAAGTTCTTCGCAGCCAATAATTTATCAAGCAGTTCTTTTGGCAGCGGCTCACCCGTTTCATAGTGACCCGAGATAAAGTTAAGGGCCTCTTCTTCATAACACCAGTTTTCTAAGAACTGGCTTGGCAGCTCTACAGCATCCCATGCCACACCATTAATGCCCGCCACTGGCGCAGCATCAACTTGGGTCAACATATGATGAATACCGTGTCCAAACTCATGGAATAAAGTTGTCACTTCGTTATGAGTAAACAGCGCAGGTTTATCACCCACTGCTTTATTAAAGTTACAGACTAAGTAAGCGACAGGCGTTTGTAATTCGCCATTGGCGCGCACTTTACGCCCCATGCAATCGTCCATCCAAGCGCCACCACGTTTACGGTCACGTGCATATAAATCAAGATAAAAACGGCCGCGTAGCGTGTTACTGCTATCGTAAATCTCGAAGAAGCGCACATCAGGATGATAGCTATCAAACTCATGCACTTCTTTCACGCTAATATCAAACAAGCGGTTTACTGTGGTAAATAACCCGTTTAAGACCTTATCGGCAGGAAAGTATGGGCGCAGTACTTCATCAGAAATTGCGTACTTTTCTTGCTTTAATTTTTCTGCGTAATACGCGTAATCCCATGCTGCAAGCTCGCTTACACCATGTTTTTCTTGTGCGTAGGCTGTTAATTCAGCAAGCTCTTGCTCAGCTTGTGGCTTTGACTTAGCCGCTAAATCTTCTAGAAACGAGAACACTTGCGACTCAGATTCGGCCATTTTAGTTGCTAATGACATTTCTGCGTAGCTGCTAAAACCGAGTAATTCGGCCAGCTCATGACGAAGTGCAAGCTCTTCGCTCATGATATCTGAGTTATCAAACTCACCTGCATTAGGGCCTTGGTCAGACGCACGAGTTACAAACGCAGTGTAAGTTTCTTCACGTAATTTACGATTATCGGCATAGGTCATAATAGGCAAATAAGAAGGGAAATCTAAGGTGAATACCCAACCATCAAGCTCTTTGCTTTTTGCTGTATCGGCACCGAGTGCCAGTGCTGACTCAGGTAAGCCTGCTAATTCACTTTCATCTGTAATGTGTTTTTGCCAAGCGAGTGTCGCATCCATCACATTATTGCCAAACTTAGAGGCAAGCTCTGATAAGCGCGCACTAATTTCACCGTATCGTTTTTGTTGCTTAGGCTTTAAGGCAATGCCCGATAATTCAAAATCACGCAACGCATTAGTAATGGTTTTTTGCTGTGCAGTGGTGAGTGTTTTAAATTCTTCGCTGCTATGTAAAGCATTATAGGCATCGTATAAACCTTGATGCTGACCAACAAAGGTTGAGTACTCAGATAACAACGGCAAACATTGCTCATAAGCTTCGCGTAGCTCGTCGCTATTTACCACCGAATTCATGTGCGATACTGGCGAAAATAGTCGTGATAACTTGTCATCAGCCTCTTCAAGTGGAAGAACTAGGTCATTCCAAGTGTATGACTTACTTGCCAATACCTCATCAATTTTGGCACGACAGTGTGCAATCGCTTCTTTTAATGCCGGCACAACATGGGCTGGTTTAATCTTAGAAAACGGCGGAAGCCCTTCTAATCCAATAAGTGGGTTATTTTCTGCAATTGTCATTTTCGTTCTCAATTTTTATGCGAATATGGTGTTGAAGTTGGGGCGAATTGATGAAATACAAGGGGCTTAACCTCGGTCTTTATTATGCTATTATCAACTTATTAATAAATCGATTAATTAATAAAAAACTATCTGTTTTTGAGGACAAACTATGGCTCAGCATTTTGATTACATTGCAATTGGTGGTGGCAGTGGCGGTATTGCCTCTGCAAACCGTGCAGCAATGCGTGGCGCAAAAGTCGCACTTATTGAAGCAAAACACATGGGTGGCACCTGTGTGAATGTAGGTTGTGTTCCAAAGAAAGTAATGTGGCATGGCGCACAAATTGCTGAAGCAATTAATGCATACGCACCCGATTACGGCTTTGATGTCGAATTAAAAAGTTTTAGTTGGGCTAAATTAGTAGAAAGCCGCGAAGCTTACATTGGCCGTATCCACCAAGGGTATAACAAATACTTATCAAGCAATGGCGTAACGGTAATCAACGGTTTCGCGACCTTTGTTGATAACAAAACCGTTGAAGTTAACGGTGAGCTATACACCGCTGACCATATTCTGATTGCCGTGGGAGGTCGTCCAACGATTCCTAACATCCCAGGTGCTGAACTAGGTATTGATTCAAATGGCTTTTTTGAGCTAGATGCCCAACCTAAGCGTGTTGCTGTTGTGGGTGCTGGTTACATTGCTGTCGAAATCGCAGGTGTACTTCACAGCCTTGGCACTGAAACGCATTTATTTGTTCGTAAAAATAAACCATTACGTACTTTTGACCCTTACATTGTTGATACGCTTGTCGACATTATGGCGAAAGAAGGCCCGACACTTCACACTGACTGCACACCAAAAGAAGTGATTAAAGAAAGCGATGGCAGTTTAACTATTCACTTTGAAAATGGTCACAGCCAAAATGTCGATGAAGTTATTTGGGCAATTGGCCGTACACCAACAACCGATAAACTGAATATCACAGCGACCGACGTTGAGCTTAACGAAAGTGGCTACGTAAAAGTTGATGAGTATCAAAATACAACCGCTAAAAACATTTATGCCGTTGGCGACATCATCGAACACGGAATAGAGCTCACACCCGTGGCTGTAAAAGCGGGCCGTATTTTATCAGAGCGTTTATTCAATAACGAATTACCAAACGATTTAAAAATGGACTACGAGCTAGTACCTACTGTTGTATTCAGTCACCCACCAATCGGCACGATTGGTTTAACAGAGCAAGAAGCAATTTCGCAATATGGTGCTGAAAACGTAAAGGTTTATAAATCAAGCTTTGCAGCTATGTACACAGCAGTTACTCAACACCGCCAAGCATGCAACATGATGCTTGTATGTGCAGGTGATAACGAAAAAGTTGTTGGCTTACACGGCATTGGCTTTACTGTTGATGAAATGATCCAAGGCTTTGCAGTCGCAATGAAAATGGGCGCAACCAAAGCAGATTTTGATGCCGTAGTAGCGATTCACCCTACTGGCTCAGAAGAGTTCGTGACGATGAGATAAACTCGCGTTGCGAGAAAACATTAAAAACCTTGTGGTGCTGCCGCAAGGTTTTTTTATGCCTTGTAGAAAGTCGGCACAAACCTTGTAGCTACGACGTTATACCAAGATTTTGCCATTGTTTACTGTGTTATCGAGTAAAGATTACGCAATAAGCTTGGCATTTTTACAAGGAGGCACTGTGTCTAAGTCTGCAATTTTATATCGCATGGTAACCGATGAGCATATATGCCCATTTGGTTTAAAATCTAAAGATTTGTTAGAGCGCAATGGTTACGAGGTTGATGACCGCCACCTCACTAACCGCGAAGAAACAGATGCATTTAAAGAGCAGCATCAAGTAAAAACCACGCCACAAACCTTTATCGATAATAAGCGTATTGGGGGGTATGATGATTTGCGCGACTTTTTCAATCTGCCCGAAGCGGGTCAACAAGGCACAACTTATACCCCTGTTTTAGCGATTTTTGCGGTTACCCTGCTCTTAAGCTGCGGGTTTAGCTACGCCAGCGGCACAGCTTTACTGTCGATGCAAAACTTAATGCTGTTTGTTGCACTGACAATGGCGGTGCTCGCTATTCAAAAACTACAAGATCTGTACAGCTTTTCAAACTCATTCATTACTTATGATTTACTGGCAATGCGTGTTGTGCCTTATGCCTATGTTTACCCGTTTATTGAAGCCTACGTTGCCATAGGTATGGTGGCTAAGCTGCCAGCTTTAGCTGTCGCGCCATTTTCGTTGTTTATTGGTGGCATAGGTGCGGTATCGGTGTTTAAGGCCGTTTATATCGATAAGCGAGAGCTAAAATGTGCCTGTGTGGGTGGCGACAGCAATGTGCCGCTGGGCTTTATTTCTCTCAGCGAAAACTTATTTATGATAGCGGCAGGTATCTGGATGCTGAGTACACTTTAGCCATTTATGCTAAAGCTTTAGGTGATAATTTTCAGTGGCTTAATAAGACGTTAAGCCACTGTAATGGGCGTGCTACCCGCCATTGCGTAAGTCACGCTCAAACTCAGTTTCTGTTTTAACCGGATGACAAGTCGACGTCACTGAACCTTTGCTGCTGTCATCTTCGTCTGTACTAAAAATGGTATAGCTGTAATCGGTTTCTAGTTCACCGCCTAAACACTCGTGCTCGGCATACACTTCATTTGCAGACCCCTCTCTTACTTCCTGTGATGCACAGCCGGTAAGCATGAGTAGTATTAATAAAATTGGCGTTACTTTCATATTTTCACCTTAAAATTATTATATTTACTGCGAACAGTAACGAATATAGTGGTATTGATGGTACCTATATTGATACATTTTTACTGCAAAGTGAAGTGTTATGAAATGAGGCAGGTTAAAAATTTAACCTGCCTTACTGAAGCGGGAAAAAGAGGGCGACTAAGCCGTACCACCGACCGTTAAGTTGTCAATTTTAAGGCTTGGTTGACCAACCCCTACCGGCACGCTTTGACCGTCTTTACCACATACCCCTACGCCTTTATCAAGCGCAAGGTCGTTACCTACCATCGAAATTTGCTGCATCACTTCTGGGCCGTTACCAATCAGTGTTGCGCCTTTGATAGGCTGAGTAATTTTACCGTTTTCAATTAAATACGCTTCAGAAGCGCTAAATACAAACTTCCCTGAGGTGATATCAACTTGACCACCCCCAAAGTTTGGCGCAAAGATGCCTTTTTTCACAGAGCTAATAATATCAGCCTGGCTGTGCTCGCCCCCCAGCATGTAGGTATTAGTCATACGCGGCATAGGTAAATGAGCATACGACTCACGACGCGCATTACCTGTTGGGTTTACACCCATTAGGCGTGCATTGAGCTTATCTTGCATGTAGCCTTTTAGAATACCGTTTTCAATAAGTACGTTATACGCAGCAGGTGTGCCTTCGTCATCTACATTCAGTGAACCACGACGGTCGGCTATGGTGCCATCATCCACTACAGTACACAGCTCGGAAGCCACCTTTTGACCGACTTTACCGCTAAACGCAGAGGCGCCTTTACGGTTAAAGTCACCTTCAAGACCATGGCCCACGGCTTCATGCAGTAACACACCCGGCCAACCTGCCCCCAGTACCACTTCCATGCTACCTGCTGGCGCATCAATGGCTTCTAAGTTCACTTTAGCTTGGCGTACAGCTTCTTCTGCGTATTCCATCCAGCGCGGCTTACCATCAACTAACTCTTTAAAGTAGCCGTAATCTAAACGCGCACCGCCGCCTGCACCACCGCGCTCACGGCGACCATTCTTCTCAAGTAATACGGAACAATTTAAACGAATAAGCGGGCGAATATCGGTGGCAAAGGTGCCGTCGCTTGCTGCAATGAGTACCTCTTCGTACACTGCTGACATAGAGCTAATCACTTGCTCTGCGTCGGGGGCTAACTCGCGAATGTAGTTTTCAAGTTCGCGCAATAGGCTCACTTTGTCGTTATCGCTCATACTTTGAATTGGTTGATGCGGTGCATACTGCTGTTTTGCTGCTACATCGCTAAATACTTGAATCGTTTTGCTTTCGCCTGCATTAGCAATGCTTCGTGCTGCTGTTGCGGCTTTATTCAGCGCTTCAAGATTGATTGCATCTGAGTACGAAAAACCCGTCTTTTCACCGCTTACAGCGCGCACACCCACACCACGCTCAACGTTGTATGAGCCTTCTTTTACGAGACCATCTTCTAACACCCATGATTCATGGTGGCTAGATTGAAAATACAGATCGGCATAATCCACTTGATGCTGATGAATAAAAGCGAGCGTTTTTTCTAATTCTTCTCTATTTAGCTGGCTGTCATGTAATAAATGCTGTTCAACCGTGTTCATAATAAATGCTCTCTAAATCGTTGCTGAGACTGCACAGGCATGTCTTGGCGAATTGTATTCAGTCGGTTTAAATCAAGCTCATGGCTGATAAAACCAGTGCCTGAGGCAAGCTCACTGAGCGTGTTTCCCCATGGCGAAATAATAATGCTGTGGCCATATGTTTGTCGGCCATTTTCGTGCTCACCCCACTGTGCAGCGGCTACCACATAACATTGCGTTTCAATCGCTCTGGCAGCCAACAAGGTATGCCAATGAGCGGCTCCTGTTACAGTGGTAAAGGCACTGGGTACTAAGATGAGCTCAGCCCCTTGGCGCTGCATCGCAGTGAATAAACCACTAAAGCGTAGATCATAACATACTGCTAAGCCGATTTTACCAAAGGGTGAATCAACCACCACAATATCTTTGCCCGCTTCGGTGGCATCAGACTCCCGATAATTACGCGTGCCATCGGCAACATCGACATCAAATAAGTGGATCTTATTGTACTGCGCAACCACCTCACCTTGGTTATTAAATAAAAACGAGGCGGCTAAATATTTACCGTTAGGTTGTGATACCGGCACTGTCCCAGCAGCCAACCAAATATTATGTTGTTTACAAAGCGCAGCCAGTGCAGCTATGTACTGTTCAATGTGTAATCCGAGCTGATAACTTGCTTGAGTGTGCTTGCTAAAAATTAAAAAGCTTTCGGGTAGGCATACAAGCAGCGGACGTGTCGTGGGCAATTGCGTAAGCGTGTCTGCTAAAAAAGCCAAATTTTGCTCCGCATTCATTCCCGAGCACATTTGCACTGCTACAACCTGCGGCTGAGTATTAACTGTCATTGTTATCGAAGCTCGCTGAGGTGGCTGCATCTTTTAATTTAAGCCTTGTTGATGACTGCGGCTGGCTTTGTGCCGCTTGCGGTAAGGTTACTTCACGGCTCTTACGATCAATTTCTTCAACAACCGGATCATTCATACTGCCTGTCACCTTAAAGTTGATTTCTGAGATCACTCTCGCAGAGTGAATTACTTTATCGATTGCAAGCGCCGCAAGGCCACTTACCGGGTTGACCATCCATGCCACGATCACTGGAATACTTGAGGTAACCTGCGGGGCAACGGCTAGATCGTAGTCTATTTCAAAGGTATTTAAGTTAGTGTGGCCTTTAATCGTTAAGTCGGCAGGCACACCATCAAGCTTGGTATCTTGAGTGTAAGCAATCCCTTTCTCTAACTGCATCGTGCCTTGCATCTTGTTATAAAAGAAGCCTTTTGAAAATACATCTCTAAAATCAAGTTTGAGCTTACGTACCAGTGAGTCGAGACTAAGCAATGAAAACACCCTAGCACCACCGTCACTCACTTCCGCTAAATGCCCTTCACCTAAACGCCAATCTAACTCGCCTGCTAGCGTAGGCACATCAAAATTATACGGCGCACCTTGCCAAGCGAGGGCAAATTTTATGTCGGCATCGGAGTCTTTTACAGTAGTAGTAATATCAAACTCATCAAATAAGTCGCCAATATCATCACTTTGTAGATGACCGTTAAAACGCGTTGAGCCATCAGCAAATTGCCCTTTTGCTCTCAGTATATGGTCGCCTTTATCTATCACGAGCTCAGTAAATATCAAGCTATTATTATCACCACCAAACGTGGCTTTTACTTTATCAAGTTGGTACTCGGCTAGTTTGCAATCTTCACAGTTAAATTCGATGGCTGGAATACGTGTTAACCAGCTTAAGTCTTCAGGTTGTTCAACTTCGTGTGCAGACTCCGTCGCGGTGTCATTAAAGTTAACCCGTAAATAATCAGTAAATATTTGAATAGGTCTACGTGTATCGCCTGTCGGAATGAGTGCATCAGCTCTAAGCTCTTTGGCATTTAGTTTAAGCTCTAAATCGGCTTGCTTTGGTGCTAGCCTAAACTCAACATCATTAAAATCGATATTTTGAACCGCTAACTTATTAAATTGACCCGTTACATTGTTAAATGCAGGCATTACGCCAGGACCGCCTGATTTAGCCTTGGTCAAATCGATAATTTGCTCAATCAACCCAAACCATGGCACAAGCTTAGTTTCTGGTAGGTCAATCGATACCGCAAAACCATCTCGGTTAAGGCCTAAATCTTTTGAACCTAAAATAAGGTGTGCGTTATTAAACTGCTTTTTGCCATTATCTAAAATAGCATTGAAAAACAGCTGTTCATTGATATTTGCAGTGATCAAATTAGAAATATGATCGCCCTGCACTACCGCTTTGATAGGCCAAGCATTGTCAGCACTTTTTGTGTAAGGTGCGGGTAATTGACTGGTTATACCGACTAAGTTACCACTGATATCAGCGCGATAGTTAAAGTCGTTGGGTAAAAAGTTAAGGGAGACATTAATAGCAACGTCACTTTGCCCCGTTAAATAACCTTCGAGCAGACCCTGCCCTTGCTCAATTAATGGTTCTGCATCTAAGGCCAATTTAATCGCAATTTCTGCGCGGTAGTTATCAGCCACATTTTCGCTATTAAAGCTGGCTGTTAACGGCATACCTAACCAATCAGCTTTGGCATTTTTTAAATCAATTTTGTCGTTATTAAATTTAACAATGCCTGTCATATGATTAAGTGTGATGCCAGGCTGAGCAAGATAAACAGGTAAATTAGCAAGCTCAACTTCGCCGAGGGTATCAACATGGCCTGAATGTAAATCGACAAGCAAATTAATATTTGCTGTGGCTTCACCTTGCGCTTGTACTACTTCAAAAACACTTGCTAACGGTTTAGCGAGCGGTGTGGCTGCAAAAAATGACTGTAATTTATTGCCGTGGGCACGTTTATTTATCGCTACATTGAGTGTATCGGCATGCATTAAATCAGCAATACTTACGTGTACACTGTCGCCAAGTGATAAGTTTACAAGTGTGCCTGACTTGCTGTAAATATCCATGCGTTCATTTTCAAAATGCAAAATCACATTGGCATTTTCAACGCTGGGCCAACTGGGTGTGAACTGGTATTTGGCATTGTTCACATTTGCCAATACTTCGAACTGCCCTTGTTGCTCTTTAAACGGAAAACCGCTAAACGGCCCCGAAAACAACACCTGTGCTTTATCAACTTCGCCGCCTTTAATGGCGCCGTTTAGGTAGTTAACTAAGTTTTCGCTCATTACCGGTAATGGAAAATAATGCCCCGCCACGTTGGCATCAGGTGCGTACGCTTCGGCATATAAATCAAGGCGCGGCTCTGCAGTTAGGCTAAGCATCATTTCTGCTGCAACGGTTACTTCGTCATTATCAAGCCAAATGTTGTCACTGCTAATACGCCAGCCATCGTCGTAATGACGTAAATCAAGTTCAACATTTAACTGATTATAAGGAATGTCTTGGCTAAAACTGCCATTGGTTAACAAACGGTTATTTTCGCCAAATAACGTTATTCGCCCCGCTGCTTGGTTAATATTTCCCTCAACCCGAATAGCTTGCCCACCAGGGATCCCTTGTAAGGATAACCAATTGAGCTGTTCACCCTTAAACCACAACTGCCAGTTATCTTGCGCACCAAATTCAACATACGCTTCGCTTAATTGGCCATTAGGCTGTCGTTCTAAAAATGGCGCTAATACTTCAAAGTTACTCAATTGAGATAATTTTGATAACAATGCAAAGTCAAACTGCTTGAGCCAAATCTTATTTGTATCTCCAAGCTGGGCTTCAAACTGCAATGTTGGCCATTGTTTTAAATCACTTTCAAAAGCAAGTCCGGTACTTTTTAAACGCCAACCATTCTGCCAAGGGAATAAGTGAAAGCCCCCTTCATTTAAACTAATTTGATGCGCTTCTTGGTTTTGTTGCCAATTTATGTAGCTGGGTAACCATTGCACTTTTACGTCACTGATCAGTCCTTTTTCAAGGCTAAACCAGGTTTGCAAGTTCATATCGGAGTGCAATTGTTGTTTGTCTGTATTGATGTATTGTGCCAACCATTTTGAGACATCGACATTCGCAGCTTGCACATAAATATCGCCAGCCATGGTCTCAAGCGTTGAACCATTAAGTGCCATGCGGGCATCAAAGTTGCCGACAGAAATCCCCGGTAAGGCTAGGCTTCCTGAACCTTGGTGCTGTTCTGGGGTATTTTGCCACACAATATTTTCAAGAATTAACGTACGCTCTTTGCCATCATTAAGCATAAAATTAATGCTACTGTCTTGAATCGCAAAGTGGCCCGTTTCACCCAAAAACAAGCTTTCTATTAACTCTTTTTGCTCAAAACTGTCTGCTTGCTTGTTGTTGCCAAACTTAAGCATGGTTGGCAAATCAACATCGGCATGAAAACCATTGATCACAAAGTAACTTGATTTAAGTTGACGAGTTTTAATCGACTCCCACAGATTTACCTCTAGGCTGGCTTTATCTATGGTTAGTGCAATCGGTGAAGTCTGGTTGTCCTCAAAAGAAATATCTTCAAGGACTAAGGAAGGGCCTTTACCTTGCCAACTGGCTGAGATAGCACCTATTGAAAGATTTACATCGAACTGTTCATACAAAAACGCTTCAATGTCGCCTTTATAGTCATTGGCATATGGCAGGGTATACTTTAAAACAGAGACAATAACGGCCAGCAGTACGATAGTAATAGCAAAAACTTGCCATAACTTACGTAAACAAAAAAAGCAGACCGTTTTTGCCTTCATTACATCATTACCACATCAAACTGTTCTTGATTGTATAAACTCTCTGTTTGAATACTGACCTGTTTACCTATAAATAGTTCAAGCTCGGCGAGGTTATGATACTCATCGTTGATCAACGCTTCGCTTACCGAAGGCGCTGCATACACCATAAACTTATCGGCTGCGTAGGCACGGTTAACCCTGACAATTTCACGCAGAATTTCGTAGCATACCGTTTCAACGGTTTTTTGCGACCCTCGGCCTGAACACGCAGGGCACACGTCACATAAAATATGTTCTAAACTTTCGCGGGTACGCTTACGAGTCATCTCGACTAAACCTAGAGCAGATAAGCCATTGATATTGGCTTTTGCGCGGTCTTTTGCCAGTGCCGACTCAAGTGAGTGTAAAACGCGACGTTTATGCTCGTCACTTACCATATCGATAAAGTCGATAATGATAATGCCACCTAAATTACGTAATCGCAGTTGTCGTGCGATTGCCGATGTTGCCTCGATGTTGGTGTTAAAAATGGTTTCTTCTAAATTGCGATGCCCAACAAATGCACCGGTATTTACATCAACGGTGGTCATTGCTTCGGTTTGGTCAATGATTAAATAACCACCTGATTTAAGCTCAACTTTACGGTGAAGGGCTTTTTGAATTTCGGTTTCGACATCAAACAAATCGAAAATAGGTCGCTCACCTGGGTAGTATTCAAGCGCCCCAGATAAGATGGGCACAAACTCTTCAGTAAATTCTTTTAACTCTTGGTATGTCAGCTTTGAGTCAACACGAATGCGCTCCATGTCTTCGCCAACATAATCACGCAGGGTACGAAACGCCAGCGTTAAGTCTTCGTGTAAGATGCTCTCTTTACTGATTTTTTTGCGTTTATTGACAATTTTTTGCCACAGTTTTTTCAAAAACTCTGCATCGTGACGCAGCTCAGCTTCTGAAGCGCCTTCGGCAGCAGTACGCACAATAAAGCTGCCATCTTCATCGCCATATTCAGCGACTATTTTTTTCAGTCTGGTACGTTCTTCTTCGGTTTCAATACGCTGACTTACGCCAACATGGGTCGCGTCAGGCATGAACACTAAATAGCGTGATGGAATTGTGATATCAGTCGTTAAGCGCGCCCCTTTGGTGCCCAAAGGATCTTTCACTACTTGCACCATAATGTATTGACCTTGGCGCACTAGTTCACGGATATCTTGCACCTTTTTAATGGGCTGCTCATCGACCCCTTCAACAATTGAAGCACTATTTACAATGTCAGATGCGTGCAAGAACGCTGCTTTCTCTAAGCCTATATCAACAAATGCGGCTTGCATTCCCGGTAATACACGGCTGATTTTGCCTAAGTAAATATTGCCAACAATGCCTAGGTTGCCGATTCTTTCTAGCTGGATCTCTTGTAGTACGCCGTTTTCAATAAGCGCAACACGACTTTCACTCGGTGTAACGTTGATCAGTAATTCAGTGCTCATGTTACCCTCTTAAAAATTCATTTAATAACTGCTCAGTCTCATATAAAGGTAAGCCTACTACTGCAAAATAGCTACCAGAAATATGACTTACAAACCGTCCACCTTGGCCTTGAATGCCATAACCACCCGCTTTATCGTGCGGTTCACCAGAGTGCCAATAAGCGTCGATTTCATCATCGCTAAGCTGTTTAAAAGTGACATCGGTAATTACAAGGCAGCTTTTTACGTGCTGTGTATCAGCAATTGCAACGGCGGTCATAACTTGGTGAGTTCGGCCCGACAAACGTTGCATCGTTGCTACAAAGTCGGCTTTATCAAGCGGTTTGCCAAGGGCTGTGTCATCAATAACCACAACCGTATCACTGCCTAACACGGGCCTGTCGGTATAGCCCATTGCAACGCCTGATTGTGCTTTGAGTTTGGCTAAACGTTCTACGTAATGACGTGGCGATTCGTTCGGAAATTGGCTTTCATCTGCATCAACGCTAAATTGAGAAAACTCAACGCCGAGTTGGCTGAGCAACTCTTTTCGGCGCGGTGATGCAGACGCCAAATAAATTGCGGTTTGCATTATCTAATCCTGAAATGACGGCGGTATTTACGCAAAATTAAGAAAATCCACCACCAACACAGCATGCCAGTCAGCACGGGCCACATATAATGAGGGCTGAAGTAAACTCCCATCAAAAAGTGATTAAGCCAAAATTGCATTAAGTGGTAAAGCGTTAAAAACAAAGCAATTAATATACTTTGCTGCCATAAAGAAAAGTTTCTAATTTTTTGAAAGTTACTGGCGGTAATAAAAATACACACCGAATAGGTCAGCGAGTTCACGCCCAGTGGAGAGCCCGATGCTAAGTCCATTAATAAACCCACAACCCACGCTGTGCCAATGTTTAAACGGTGCGGCACCGCTAACGACCAGTACATAAGCACCAGTAACACCCAGTCTGGGCGGTATGGCTCAAATGAGATAGGTAACGGCATTAATGCCATGACCAGTGCAAAAAAGATACTAATTGCAATCAGCAAAGAGTGACGGCTATTCATTGCTTATGCTCTCCTGCTGATTACGCCACAGCACAACCAATAAACGAATTCGGTCAAGTTGGGCAATTGGCTCAGCATACACTTGTGCGAATGGGTGCCCTTCATCACGATTAATTTCGGTTACCACGGCCACAGGATACCCCTCAGGGAAAGTCCCCCCAAGACCTGAAGTCACTAAAATATCACCAATACGTACATCAAGGCTATGCGGCACATGCGACAGCTTCACGACATTTATTTTGCCAATCCCTTCAACCACAGTGCGAACATCATTGCGTAAAATACGTACCGGTGTCGCATGGGTTGTGTCGGTCATAAGCAAAACGCGAGAAGTGGTTGAACCCACTTGTGTAATTTGCCCGACAACCCCCATTTCATCAATCACAGCTTGGCCTTCGCTTAAGCCATCTGTAGTGCCACGATTGATCACAACCTGATGGCTGTATGGATTTGAATGAACAGAGAGCACTTGGGCAATTATTTTACGATTTGATTGCTTTGCAGACGAGCCGAGTAACGCACGCAACTTGTCGTTTTCACGCGATAAAAATTGCAGCTGTTGTAGTTGTTCGCTTTGTAAAAGCTGTTTTTTCTTCAGTGCTTCGTTTTCAGTAAGAAGCTGATCGCGAGTATGAAGATTCTTCGCACCAATACTAAATAGCTCATACGGCAAATTGGCAAGATAGATGAGTGGGCTAACCAGTGTATTTAAACTGGTGCGGATTGTTGTACCACCTTGTGTATATCGATCGCCCACAATCAATACGACACTCAAAAGCACTGCGACAAAGAGTCGCAGTTGCAAAGAGATGGTACGACCAAACATTAACTTCATTAGTCGTAACTAAATACGTCACCACCGTGCATATCAATCATTTCTAATGCTTTACCGCCACCACGAGCAACACACGTTAGTGGGTCGTCAGCAACAACAACAGGAATACCTGTTTCTTCCATTAATAAACGATCTAAATCTTTTAACAGTGCACCACCGCCTGTTAATACCATGCCGTGTGCAGAGATATCAGAGGCAAGCTCAGGAGGTGATTGCTCAAGTGCCACCATAACCGCACTTACAATCCCCATTAGAGGCTCTTGTAATGCTTCTAGGATTTCATGTGAGTTAAGTGTAAATGAGCGCGGCACGCCTTCAGCAAGGTTACGACCACGTACTTCAATCTCAACAGGCTCATCGGTTTTGAATGCCGAACCGATCTGATGCTTGATATTTTCAGCTGTTGCTTCACCAATTAGGCTACCAAAGTTACGACGGACGTAGTTGATAATAGCTTCATCAAATTTATCACCACCAATACGCACAGATGATGAGTAAACCACGCCATTAAGCGAGATAATGGCCACTTCTGTCGTACCACCACCGATATCTACAACCATTGAACCCGTTGCTTCTGATACAGGTAAGCCTGCACCGATTGCCGCAGCCATTGGCTCTTCAATCAAATACACTTCACGTGCACCTGCACCCATTGCTGATTCGCGAATAGCGCGTTTTTCAACTTGTGTTGCCCCACACGGCACACAAATTAAGACACGTGGGCTAGGACGCATAAAATTGTTGTTATGTACTTGCTTGATAAAGTGCTGGAGCATTTTTTCGGTGACATAAAAGTCGGCAATAACACCGTCTTTCATTGGACGAATAGCTTTAATGTTCCCCGGTGTACGGCCTAACATTTGTTTTGCTTCCGTACCTACAGACGCAACACTTTTAGGACCACCAGCTCGCTCTTGACGAATAGCAACTACTGAAGGTTCATTTAATACGATACCTTCTTCTTTTACATAAATAAGGGTATTGGCTGTACCCAAGTCGATCGATAGATCGTTTGAAAAAATACCACGAAGTTTTTTAAACATGAGGCTGGATGACCTTTGATAATACGTTCTTATACTAGCTGCTCTCACTCTACCATGCTAAGCACAATAAAGCGCAACTGCCTTTATTAAATTGCTAAAAAAGGAAGCCTGCTTTGCTTCCTTTAAAAATTTTTATCGCTCGCGTACTAAACGAAACCCGATATAGTTTGCACGAAAATCTGGCGCTAAAATTAAGCGTGTTGATACACGTGCTAGGCTCGGAGCGAAATTCCATGCCCCACCACGAACAGTCACATCAGACTGCCCCGGTTTTTTGTTTGTCCATTCCCATACATTACCTACTGTGTCATACAGACCAAATGCATTAGGAGAAAACGACCCGGTTGGTGCAGCGCTTTTGTTTGACCATTCACTACCACACCAGCCACAGTTCGCTAAATTTTTACCTATCTCGTTACCCCAAGGGTATTCAGTTTCTTTACCTGCGCGTGCAGCGTACTCCCACTCAACCTCATTCGGTAAACGAAACAACTGCCCTGTTTGCCCTGATAACCAATCTGCATATGCTTTGGCATCATTATACGTTAAGCAAACAGCCGGAAAATCACTGTCTTGCTCAAATCCTGGGTTGCGCCAGTTTAAGGTCGCCTCCCATACTGGCTCACCATTTAAGTAATAAGCACAGCCACGATTCTTTTCGGCTTCTGTTTTATAACCTGTATTAGCAACGAATTGCTCATATTCACCCACACTGACTTCTTTGCTTTGCATGGCAAATGAGTTAGCAATGGTTTTTTCAACAACAGGGCGCTCATTAGCTAAGCCATTACCGTTAATGTCACCCATCTTAAATGTACCCGCTGGGATAACCACAATACTCGCTGTATTGGTTTTATTAACAATACTTGCCACTGGCGCTGCTGTAGGTTGCTCTGTTGCGACAACGGCAGCGACAATTGGTTCAGGCTCTTTCACTAATTTTGCATTAATAGTTTGAGCTTTACGCAAGTCTAAACGCGCTTTATAGCTTTTATAACCACGCTTGCGTATCTCAATATCATGAAAACCTCTTGGTAATGATGTCGTTAGCTTGGTTGACCCAAAGCTCACACCATCAATAAACACTTCATCATCATAAACATTTGAACGAAGCGTTAATTCAACCATTTTAGATTTTTTTAGATCAGGTAATGGTTCAACCCTTACTGGCTTTTTTACTGAGTAATCACTTACAGGTTGTTCGCTCATACGCGAAACCGATACCACCTGATTATTATCCTGAGAGTCACTGAATGTTAACTGACTATCAGAGTAAGTGGTGGTGTAATTGGGTTGATAGTTTCCAGCAAGCGGTGAACCATAATCTGCGCAAAAACGGTTGTCTAAGTTAAGCAGACTACATAAACGGCTGCTATTCACATCACCGCGCATCGTTACGCTTAAGTTCACGTTATAGTTACCTTGTCCGCTAAAGGCACTATTTACAACATGACTACTTAAAATTTTAACTTGTGCACCCGCTAAATTGCGTTTCGGCTCAACTAAACGTTCTTCTGTTAAGTTAGCAAAAATTTGATCTACAAAGCGCTTGGTGGCTTTTTGTAATCCCATTTGCTGACCACGTTGCTCACACGCTGCTAATGTTTCAGTGCGCTTACAATTAATCGTATGATTAACTTCAAGTGTGCCTTCGCGCGTAAACTCATTGCGCAAACGTTCAACACGTGCTGTTGCGAGTTGCTCTTTTAAGCTCTCTAAGGTGTTTAGTTGGGTATGCTTAGCAACACGAATTTGCTCAATATCTTTTCTATGCGATGCAATTGCCGCCAATTGCATCGAAATGTCATCTTTGTTCTGTTTGTGATCCACCACTGCTTTTTGATAGCGCGTTTGTGCATTGCTAATATCTAAAGTGGGGTCATCAATTAATCGACGATACATCTCGTTCATTGCATCAAGCGCTTGGTTTTTTTCTTTGTCTAGCTCAGCTGAGCGGGCGCGCAATAATTCGAGTTGTTTTTGTAACTGACTTTCTTCTTTTAGGTGTTTTTCGAGTATTAAGGTCGAGTTATCGTATTCGGCTTGTTTTTTACTGATCTCTGATTCAATGCCAGTTACCGTAGCAGTATCTTGTGCAAATGCACTCGATGCTAGCAAACTAACTGAAATTAACAGAGATAAAGGAGCAATTCGCATATATTCCATTCCCAAAAAGCGGCAATTATTTGGTCATTATTATTTTTTATAATTAAACTCTTATGCTATGTACTTGCAAGGCAAAACACAAGCTTTGTTCAATTATTATCTGAGTTTACAACTATTACCTTAGTTGATGCCAGTAAATAACAAAATCATTTTAGTTTAATTGACTAATTTCTATCTCTATGACGACTTTGCTACAATTAAGCGTCTTTTTTAGCGTAAATTAAACCGTGACTATTATTTCTGAATCGCCTGTTCAAACCATCAACCACGAACTGTTATCAGCACAAAAGCTGACATTACAGATTAAACGTGATGATCTTATTCACCCACAAATTAGTGGTAACAAATGGCGTAAATTAAAATTTAATTTACAGGCTATGCAACAACAGGGAAAAACTGAGCTACTCACTTTTGGCGGCGCATTTTCAAACCATATTCATGCCACAGCAGCTGCGGGTCAGTTATTTGGGTTTAAAACGCACGGTATTATTCGCGGACCTGAGCTTGATGAACACAACCCCACATTGCAGTACGCCAAACGCTGTGGGATGACATTGCACCCCGTTAACCGTATTACTTACCGTTTAAGAGGCGAAAGCGGCTATTTGGCAGAATTACAAAAGCAGTTCCCGCATGCTTATATTCTACCCGAGGGAGGCACTAACCCTGCGGCGCTGCTGGGGTGCCAAGAATTAGCGCAAAGCTTACCGACGAGCGATGTCATTATTTGCCCAACAGGCAGTGGTGGCACGCTGGCAGGCTTAATTGAAGGCAGCCCACACTCCACAACCGTGCTCGGTATTGCAGTATTAAAACAAGCCGAATATTTAATTGATGACATTAAGCAACTGAGCCGTAAAGCAAGACAACAACAAAATTGGCAGCTATTACTTGAACATCATGATGGCGGTTATGGCAAATTCAGTCATGAACTGTGGGAGTTTTGTCAGACATTTACGCAACAACACGCCATCCCACTTGAGCCTATTTATAGCGGTAAAATGATGTATGCGCTGTGGCAATTGATAGAACAAGGTTTCTTTGCAGAAGGCACGCGGATCATGGCTATCCATACTGGTGGCTTGCAAGGGTTAGACGGCTTAAAGTACCGTCGTGTAATCTAACTAAAAGGCGTAATATCGGCAAGCTTTTGTAGGGGTTCAGCAAAGTAAAAACCTTGCGCTGCGATGACGCCTAAGTTTTTTAATGTTGCAAGCTCGTTGCGTGTTTCAACGCCTACAGCATAAACAGGAAAATTAAGCTCATTGCCTTTCGCTATAATCTGTCTAACCACTTTTTGTTGCTGCGTATTAGTATCAATATTATGAATAAGCTCGTATGCCAATTTAATACTACACACATTATTAAGTTGCTTGTATTCAACAAGGTTTTCGGCACTGCGAACATTGTCAATCACAATACCTGCGGATAATTTTTCTAAACAAGCAAACTGCGAGCTTAATTGTTTATGCTGTTTTAAATAATCGTCTTCACTGAGCTCAAATTGTAATTTATTAGCTGCATCAAAGCCTTGCATTTGCGCTTTAAACCAATGCCAAAACTCATCATTAAACCAGTTCATCGCATGTAAGTTTATACTTACCATCATCGCACCTGATTCGTTATCAAGCATTTTTTGTACTTGTGTCACTACGGTCTGATCTAACAATAAAACATCTTTCTTGCTGGTCATCTGTGGAATGAAATGACGAGCAGCAAGTAATCCTAAGCTTTTATGACGAATTCTAATAAGCGCTTCATGCTGCAAAATATCCCCCGTTTCTAAATCAAACAACGGTTGAAAGAACAACATAAAATGCTTTTTCTTAATGTACTCAAACAGGTGTTCATTACTATCAGTGAGCATACTAGATTGCGTATGCCCAAACGGTAAGCGGTGAATGTGTTGCCATGCACTTTGCTTAGCTAAAGTCAGTGCCGATTTAGTAAGCTGATACACCACAGCCTGATCAGCCCCAGTACGGTAATTACAGACACCAATTTTTATATCACCACGCGATAAATCGCTGCGATAATTAAGGCACGCTTGATATACAACGTGATGCAAACGCTTGGTGTACTTATCAACTTCGGTGGCAGGCACACTGTTTAGTGTTACAGCTATACCGCCCGAGGGAAGTAGTTTTACCGAGCGATTAACAAGTTCCCCAAACCCTTTGGCAATCACTACTTTAAAGTAATTATCGACATCAAGATTCGCCGGAAACGGGGTTTTCCAAAAAAACAGAGCAAATAAATGATTGTAGTTTGTTGGTACCCCATACAAAATATTTAAATCTTGATGAGGCAGCGGCTTTGGCAGCTCTCCTTTTTTAAGTACCGGCTTGACCTGTTTTTCAATAGGCTTCACTGGCGGTGCTGCGGCTACCAATACTTTTTTAGACAGTACTCGCCACCAGCGGAATCCCCAATACCCAGCCCCAATTAGAATTAAGTTCAAAAAGATAAATAAATGACTTTCAACGACCCATGAAGGCCAGTGAAAAAGGCGCAAACTCACAGTGTGATAACTAAATACCTCCTGCTCTAAATCAATAAAGTTGGCAAAATTATGTGGCACATCTGTCACGTTCATAGCAAAACCTTTACTTTCAACTAAGGTTGCAATGATATCTTTTGACGCAATAGGGTCTAAGTTTAAGTCGTATACTTGCCTTGCAAGCTCAGTACCTGTGCGATGCACTTTCTCGTGTAATACGTCACTTAAAAAAATATTAAAAACAACTAATAACAAAAAAGCGGCCGTCACATAAATGACTTCCGGTTGCTTTATTTGTGATGTTAGGTCTTTTTTCATTTCACAAGTTAGTTGCCCAAATATACACAAAGTGTTGTTCAAGAACCCTATAAATACAAGGCTGCAGCGCGATTTAAAGAAATTTCTGATTCATCCCCTGACCAACGCTGTCAAAAGTTACGTAAATTTAAACACCTAGCAAAATGTCTTAATGAGAATTATTTTGTAACCGAAACATATCCGAAGCCATCCCCATTCGTTTATACCATTGTGCTTAATTAAGTGGTCTATTTTGAGCAATAAAAAACCCAGCACCAAGGCTGGGTTCTTAATACGATCTTTATATAAAGTATCTTGCTTAATACTTTAACTTTTCCCCGGTGCTAGAACGGGATATCGTCGTCAAAATCGATTGGTGGTTCCATTGGGTTTGATGCGCCACCTTGTGGTGCATTTTGTGGCTTAGGAGCAAAACCACCTTGCTGTGGTGCGCTGCTTTGCTGTTGGCCATAACCACCGTATTGGTTGTTATTTTGCTGCGGTGCAGGTGCAGGCTGTTGTTGTGGGCGCTGTTGTTGTGCTGGCGCCGGTGCTGACTGCTGCTGAGGTGCATAGCTGTTGCTTTGCGCTTGCTGCGAACCGCCACCATAGCCGCCACCTTGTTGTTGACCACCTTGGTAACCGCCTTGTGATTGGCCACCTTGATAACCACCACCCTGTTGGTCGCCACCTCGGCCACCTAACATTTGCATTTGACCGCCCATGTCTACCACGATTTCAGTGGTAAATTTTTCTTGGCCAGATTGATCAGTCCACTTACGTGTTTGTAAACGACCCTCAATATAAACTTGTGAACCTTTACGAAGGTACTCACCCGCTACTTCAGCTAGCTTGCCAAATAAAACAACACGGTGCCATTCTGTACGCTCTTGCATTTGCCCTGTGTTTTTATCTTTCCAGCTATCAGTCGTAGCAATGCTGATATTCGCTACACCATTGCCATTAGGCATATAACGTACTTCTGGATCTTGGCCTAAATTACCAACCAAGATTACTTTGTTCACACCGCGTGCCATGGAACTTCTCCTTTAAACGTTAGATTAAACCAGCCGCTTTTCGTGCTTGGTCTAGGTCAAATTCTTTATCATTAATCTTTAAATAGCTGCGATTTTCATCGCAAACAACCGTTGCTTCTATTACGCCCGGTAAAGCAACTAGACGAGAAGCAAGCGCTTGTGCCTGCTGCTCTGAACTTAATTCTGTCATTAAGCTAATAATTTTACTTCTTGGTGGGACTTGCATATTCCAAGCAAGGATAAGCCATATTACCCCAACAAGTGCCGCCGCCGCAAACACTGCTTGCGCACTTAGCGCTTGTGCAACATAGCCCCCCAATAAACCACCTAAAAAGGCACCAAAAAACTGCGTAGACGAAAACACGCCCATGGCAGAGCCTTTCTGGTTTGCAGGGGCAATACGAGACACTAATGCAGGCATAGTGGCTTCTAAAAAATTAAATGCGACAAAGTAAACTAACATACACACACCGATGCCAATCACAGAATCAACCCAGAATGACATCGCCAGCATGCTCAATACTAATAAAGCGATTGAACCAATAAACGCCTGTTTTTCTTTTTCTTTGCGGATAGCCACTATCATCATTGGCGCCATTAAGAAAAACGCTAAAAATAAGACTGGAATATATAAATACCAATGATGATCAGCAATTAATCCATCTTTAATTAATTGCCCCGGTAAGGCTACAAACACCGTGGTTAACGTAAGATGAAGTAACATAACCCCAAAATCTAAACGCGCTAATTGCGGGTGTTTAATTAATTGTTTTATGTCATCTAAGGTGGCAAGCGTGTCGCCTTTGGGTGCCTTGTTTACAGCATTCGGAACCAAAAACAAGACAATAAAAATACCTAAAATGGCCAACCCAGCTGTTAGCCAAAAAACGCCAGCAACACCCCAAGATGCCGCAACTATTGGCCCTAGTAGCATCGCAACAGCAAAGCTCATACCAATACACATACCAATAACAGCCATCACCTTTGGACGCTGCTCATCTCGGCTTAAATCTGAAGCCAAAGCAAGTAACGCACTGGCAATCGCGCCCATACCTTGTAATGCACGGCCAAACGTCACCATTTGTACCGACTCGGCGGTGGCAGCAATAACGGAACCAAGCGCAAACACGCACAGGCCTCCAATAATCACTTTTTTACGGCCTATTTTATCCGACAACCACCCCATTGGAATTTGTAACACGGCTTGCGTTAAACCATACGCACCGATTGCAAAACCAATCCATAGCGGCGAAAAACCTTCCAATTGCTGACCATAAATAGCCAGAACTGGCATCAACATAAATAGGCCAAGCATACGGAACGCAAACACGCTCGCTAACGAAACGGCAGCGCGTTTTTCTCGGGAGTTGAGTGAAGATGCTGTCATGAATTACTGAATCTTGCTGTCTATTAAAATGTAAGCGTGGATTCTACCACAAGCGAAAAATAAATAATCACCTGTAAGTGAGGATTTTTTCTTTGATCAAGGATTAATCTTGTCGCGTATTGTGAGATACTGAAATAATCACTTGGTAATAAAACGAGATAGCATGGAAAACATTGAAGTCCGAGGCGCCCGTACGCACAATTTAAAAGACATCAGCCTAACCATTCCCCGTGATAAGCTGATAGTTATCACTGGCCTATCTGGTTCAGGGAAATCGTCTTTAGCGTTTGATACATTGTATGCAGAAGGGCAACGTCGTTATGTAGAATCACTCTCAGCCTATGCAAGACAATTTTTATCGTTAATGGAAAAGCCTGATGTTGATCATATCGAAGGTCTTTCACCGGCTATCTCTATTGAACAAAAATCAACCTCGCACAATCCACGTTCGACGGTTGGCACAATCACCGAGATATACGATTACCTGCGTTTACTCTTTGCCCGTGTTGGTGAGCCTCGTTGCCCTACCCACGACCTACCACTGGCAGCACAAACAATTAGCCAAATGGTCGACACGGTTTTAGCTCTGCCAGAGGGCAGCAAACTCATGCTACTCGCCCCCGTGGTTAAAGACCGTAAAGGTGAGCATGTAAAGCTACTTGAGCAACTAGCAAGTCAAGGTTTCATTCGTGCCCGTATAGATGGTGAGGTATGTGACTTATCAGATCCTCCCACGTTAGAGCTGCATAAAAAGCACACGATAGAAGTGGTTGTCGATCGTTTTAAAGTGAAAGATGGTCAGCAGCAGCGCTTAGCCGAGTCATTCGAAACAGCCCTTGATCTTTCAAGTGGTGTTGCGCACGTCGCTGCAATGGATGACTCACTTAGCGAAGACATGCTTTTTTCAGCAAACTTTGCTTGTCCAACATGTGGCTACGCTATGAGCGAGCTTGAGCCTCGCCTTTTCTCGTTTAATAATCCTGCTGGTGCATGTCAAAGCTGTGATGGTTTAGGGGTTCGCCAGTACTTTGATCCCAATCGTGTGGTGCAAAACCCAGAGCTAAGTTTATCGGGCGGTGCGATTAAGGGCTGGGACAAACGCAGCTTTTATTATTTTCAGATGCTGCAAGCAGTGGCTGAACACTATGGCTTTGATCTAGAAGCCCCGTTTCAAGAATTAAGTAAAGATGCCCAAAAAGTCATTCTTGAAGGATCGGGTAAAACCAAAATCGCCTTTAATTATCGAAATGACCGCGGCGACCTTATTACTCGTAATCACGAGTTTGAAGGTGTATTAAATAATATGAACCGCCGCTACCGCGAAACCGAGTCAAACTCAGTTCGCGAAGAGCTGGCAAAATATCAAACCAGCCAAGCATGTCCAAGCTGTCATGGTTCTCGTTTACGCCAAGAGGCTCGTCACGTATTCATAGGTCAAACTAATTTGCCAGCCATCACCACCATGAGTATTGGTGAAAGTATGGCATTTTTTGAAGGCCTAGCGCTTACAGGTCAGCGTGCTCAGATTGCCGATAAAATCTTAAAAGAGATCCGTGATCGCTTATCATTTTTAATAAATGTTGGCTTAAACTACTTATCACTTGAGCGCAGTGCAGACACGCTATCGGGCGGTGAAGCGCAGCGTATTCGCCTTGCAAGCCAAATTGGTGCTGGGCTTGTTGGCGTTATGTATGTACTGGATGAACCGTCAATTGGTTTACACCAACGCGACAACGACCGCTTGCTAAAAACCCTTATTCACCTTCGCGATTTAGGGAATACCGTGATAGTGGTTGAACACGATGAAGATGCAATTCGCGCTGCAGATCACATTATCGATATTGGTCCAGGTGCCGGTGTTCATGGTGGTCATGTTATCGCACAAGGTACGCATGACGATATTTTAGCGAGCAAAGACTCTATCACCGGGCAATACTTATCGGGTGTGAAAAAAATTGAAGTACCAACCACTCGTCATCCAACGAACGACAAATGGCTTGAGCTATTCGGCGCAACGGGTAATAACCTAAAGAATGTTGATTTAAAAATTCCATTCGGTTTGATGACCTGTATCACTGGTGTTTCAGGCTCTGGTAAGTCAACGCTTATCAACGACACCTTATTTAAACTCGCTCACACTGAACTTAATGGTGCAACGACCGCAGAGGCCGCACCGTATAAATCGATTAGTGGTCTTGAACACTTTGATAAAGTAATTGATATTGACCAAAGCCCGATTGGCCGTACGCCACGTTCAAACCCTGCCACATACACCGGTATTTTTACTGGTATTCGTGAACTGTTTGCTGGCACCCAAGAAGCCCGCTCACGAGGTTATAAAGTCGGTCGCTTTAGCTTTAACGTGAAAGGCGGTCGTTGTGAAGCGTGTCAAGGTGATGGCGTAATCAAAGTAGAAATGCACTTTTTACCAGACGTGTATGTGCCGTGTGATGTATGTAAAGGCCAGCGCTACAACCGTGAAACACTTGAAGTACAGTACAAAGGTAAAAATATTCACCAAGTATTAGAAATGACCGTGGAAGATGCGCGCGAGTATTTTGATAAAATTCCCGCGATTGCCCGCAAGCTACAAACCCTAATGGATGTTGGCTTGTCTTATATCCGTTTAGGGCAAGCAGCGACAACCTTATCGGGTGGTGAAGCACAGCGTGTAAAACTGGCACGAGAGCTATCAAAACGCGACACGGGTAAAACACTCTATATACTTGATGAACCTACAACAGGTTTACACTTTGCTGATATTCAGCAATTATTAGTGGTGCTTCACCGTTTACGCGACCATGGCAATACCATTGTAGTGATTGAACACAATCTTGATGTGATCAAAACTGCTGACTGGATTGTCGATTTAGGCCCTGAAGGGGGCTCTGGCGGCGGTGAAATTTTAATTTCGGGTACGCCTGAAGAAGTGGCCGATTGCGAACGTTCACACACAGGCAGATACTTAAAACCACTACTATAAAAAAGGACGTTGGGTGCGTAGGTATTTAAAAATAGCAAAGTGGCGCGCTAATAAACAGTTTCAACAACAGCAGCGTAGCTGGCAACCCCATAAAACAAGGTTGGTTGAACGCATACAAGCCATTTGGTTTAACTTAAGTACCGCACAAAAGCTCTACCTTTTAGCATTAAGCAGCCTGATTGTTCTGCAATCAGGCTGGCTCAGTGCCACCATCACTATCATTGCCCTCGTTATTGAATTTTGGCCTAAGTTTAATCAGCTGTGGCACTCTTTAGCGGGCAAAGCACTCATCTTAATTTTCTATGCCAGTATCGCGAACTTTGTATTAGCTGGGGCCAGTGGCATTGTTAACGACGTTACCCATGTGTCGGCCAACCACTTTAACTATACCCATAACTTTGCCACCTTACTGTATTTGCCCCCTTGGGCAATGGGGATCACATTAGGTACCCTGTTGTTGTTTCAACTTTTTTTACCCTTCTATATCTTCATTTTATTATTAATAAAACCGTTTGGCTCAGAGCGGATAAAATTTATTAGTCAAAGTTATTCACCATTATTAACGGCTATAGTGCGCTTTATATTAGCGTCAGTGGTCTTTATTAATCTGACTTCGTTCATTAATGACAAACCACCTGAAGAGGTGCTTGATAATATTCTTACAAGCTTTGTTGATGGCCAAGCGATAGCAAAAGAGTCACCCACTGAGCAACAAAAAGCCGTTGAAGAACTCAGTGAAAAAATAGAACAACACCTTCCAAAGAGCAGCGCAGAAACGCCCCCATCTAAGCGCAATGTTGAGGTAGACAGTGAGAGTGATGGTGAGAGTGAAACCGTTGAAAACTTACGTCAATTTTTAAATACCAAGGGCTACTTTGAGCGCAGCAAACGTCTCATTGCCATGTTTGCTTTTAGCTTTGAGGCTGATAGTTACTCTCGTTGCTTAAAAGATGAGAAGAGTAAAGCTGTGGAATTGAATGATTATGAGATTGTTCAAATTACCCCCGATCACAATGCGCCGTATGGCTATCGCTTTTCGGTGATCGCTTGTGATTCGCCTGGCGTTACGCCCGTTAAAAAATAGCGGCTCAAACACGCTACTCACTTAGCTTACTGCGTTTTTTGAAACCAATGAAAGAAAGCGCAGCTAAACCAAAGCCTACTAAGCAATAAAAAACACTAAAAAGTACTGATTAAAAGCTTATTTCCTTTCATAAGGTTTAAATATAACCCACTGATAAATAAAAGATATCAATTAAAAAACCTTATCAAACAAATTGCTCATATCTTGATAAGCGACATCCCCCCTCTAAGGCCGTTATTGTAGCGCTATCAACAGGTCACCAACCTTTATGCCTGAAGATATACCCAACCAGCTTTGATGAAAATTGAGTCATATTTTAAATGTGATGAGGAACGTAGAATGGAAAAAACAGATAAATATGCTGTGTCACTCATTTGCCTATTTAGCGTCTTAATGGCATTGAGTTTCTGTTAGACGCTTAGATATAAAAATACCGCTTATAAGCGGTATTTTTATATCTTTAAAAGCCGTTGTTATATGACTACGGGCGAGGAATAAAACCCACCGCGTCGTACACTGCTTTTAATGTTTTTTCAGCACGAATACTCGCTTTCTCAGCGCCAGACTTCATGATGCTATTAAGTAACGCTTGATCATCACGAATTTCATGAAAACGCGCTTGGATAGGCTCAATCATGCTAACCACGGCTGCTGCTGTATCCTTTTTCAGGTGACCATACATTTTATCTTCGTACTCAGGCACTAAGTCTTCGATTGAACGTTTAGTGGCAACTGATAACAAGGTAAGTAAATTAGATACGCCTGGTTTTTCTTCACGGTCGAAGTAAATACGTGCTTGCTCGTCTGAATCAGTAACGGCTTTTTTCAGTTTCTTTTCAATCTTCTTCGGTTCATCTAACAACATGATGTAGCCGTTTGGATTTTCATCTGACTTAGACATTTTCTTTAGTGGGTCTTGCAAGCTCATTACACGTGCACCAAATTCAGGAATGTATGGCTCAGGAAGCTTAAATACGTCTCCGTACAGGTTATTAAAACGCGTCGCAATATCACGAGTAAGCTCTAAATGCTGCTTTTGGTCTTCGCCTACTGGCACTTGATCAGCTTGATACAACAAAATATCAGCGGCTTGTAATACAGGGTATGAAAATAAGCCCACGTTTACGTTATTAGCATGCTTTGATGACTTGTCTTTAAACTGCGTCATACGGTTAAGCTCACCCATTTGCGCATAACAGTTTAACACCCAACTAAGCTGAGCATGCTCTGGCACTTGAGATTGAACAAATAACGCAGATTTTTCAGGGTCGATACCACACGCCGCATACAATGCAATACCATCTAAAACACGTGAGCGCAGCTGCTCAGGATCTTGACGTACAGTAATGGCATGTAAATCAACCAGCATAAAGAAACTTTCGTGGTCTTCCTGTAGCTTAAGCCACTGGTTAATAGCGCCAACATAGTTGCCTATTGTCATACCACCGGTTGGCTGAATGCCACTTAACACTACTGGTTTACTCATGATGTTCCTTTATTTTACTAAACTAATAAGACTAAATTTAAAATGCACTTACCTTTGCGTAAGAACAGGTATTATATCTAAGAAATTATCACAGAGGTACTCTGGATTGAAATCAGCAAGGTTTTCACCTTGGTTATAACCATAACCGAGCGCGATAACATCAACATTAGCGGCTTTAGCTGCTAATACATCGCTTTTAGAGTCACCGATCATAATGGCTTTTTCTGGGCTTACATTAAGTTGTCTGCAAGCAAATTGTAACGGTTCAGCTGATGGTTTTTTTGTCATATCATCGCCGCAAACAATAAACTGAAAATGATGAGTAAGTGCCAACTTATCAAGTAGTTTTTCAGTAAAGCGGCGTGCTTTGTTGGTTATGATGACTTTGGGTATGCTTGCCAGCGCTGCAAGACCTGTCTCAACGTGCTGATAAAGCGCGCTATAATCACCAACAACCTCATCATAATGCTGATAAAAAAGAGTGATAGCTTGCTGCGCCAACGCATCATCTAAATGCTCGCTTATTTGCATATCACCGCTCAAGCCTCGCTTAACAAGCGTTTCTATGCCATTACCAACCCAACCTTCCACTAATTTTTGTGTGACCACTGGGAACGCTAAATCTGTTAGCGTTAAATTCATGGCAATATACAAATCATAAACACTGTCGACTAATGTGCCGTCGAGGTCAAAAAAGGCAGCATCGTATCTCATGAATTAACGTTTCCTAGCTCTGCACGCATTTTATCGATCACCTCTTTGTAATCAGGTTGGTTGAAAATAGCAGAACCGGCAACAAACATATCGGCTCCTGCCTCAGCGATTTCTGCAATGTTATCCACATTAACACCGCCATCCACTTCAAGGCGAATATTTCGACCTGATTGTTCAATAATTTTACGCGCTTGACGTAACTTGTCTAAGGTATGTGGAATAAAGCTTTGACCGCCAAAACCGGGGTTTACCGACATCAATAAGATCACATCAACTTTGTCGAGAACATGCTCAAGGTAGCTCAGGCTGGTTGCAGGATTAAACACCAATCCCGCTTGGCAACCACAATCTTTAATTAGCTGTAAGGTGCGGTCAATATGTTCACTGGCTTCTGGGTGAAAACTAATAATTGATGCCCCAGCTTCAGCAAAATCAGGAATTAAGCGGTCAACCGGCTTCACCATTAAATGCACATCTATCGGTGCGGTAACACCGTAGTCACGTAATGCTTTGCAAATCATGGGGCCAAAGGTCAGGTTTGGCACATAGTGGTTATCCATTACATCAAAATGTACAACATCAGCACCACTGGTTAAGACGCGATCGACATCTTCGCCTAAACGCGCAAAGTCGGCCGATAAAATAGACGGGGCAATTAAATACTTTTGTAATGTTTCCAGCATGAGAGATCCCTTAAAATTTGCTACAGCAATGAAAGTGCGCTTAATGTAACCCAATCGTTAGCTGATTTAAACACCGGCACGAAAGCGCAGCGCCCGACAAAATAATAGAGTCAGTCTTTTAGACTATTGAATCTAGGTAAAAAGAACGAACCCATTGCGTATAACCTCTTTTTTAATAACAACTAAAAACAAACAAAAATTAAACATTTCATTTACTTCAAGCTGCTAATTTTACTAAAAAATCATCTAATTCAGCATTAATTAAGTTTGTTATTTGAACAACTTTTATGTATGCTTGTCTAAATAACACAAACAAAGGTTATTACAATGCGTGCTTTTAAAACTGGGATCTTAATCGCGTCCGCACTTTCAGTTACTGCTTTTGTATCACTTTCTTCAAATGATGAAGATACATTTCTAGCAGCCACATCAGACTGTCAATGCAATACGATTACTGTATCGTCTTCGACTAATCAATGTATTCAAACTAATAAAGAAACGGGTTGGTTTTCGTGGATAACGGGCGATAGCCGTAGTGCTCAATTTCATTACTTAGATTTACTTGAACTGTTAACTAGCAGCGAAGAATCAAAGAAAGTTAGCGGTTTAGGCTCAACGTTCTAAATCGCATGAAAAAATTCTTTAGTGCATTACAAAGTGTCGTTGCGGCATTTTTTGGTGTTCAATCAGAAGACAAACGTCAAGCTGATTTCAAAGAGCATTCACTCAGCTCCCTCGCTGTGATTGCCCTCATCTTATTTATTCTTTTCGTCGCTGCTATCTATTTCACCGTGTCTTTGGTGCTAAGTACATAGCCATTAACTCATTGACTTTATTGCGTGAACCGCCTTTAGGGCTGATTGTTCGCTTAACTTGAATTTCGTCTAATGATGCTTGGCTGTATATTTTACGCGTCCAGACCGTATCATGATTCGAGATAAGCACTGGTGTATTGTTTTCAAAAGCAGCTTGCTCGGCTAAATTTGCTAGGTTTGCTTGATCATCTAAGTTAAACCCCCCTTTGGCATATGACGTAAAAGACGCGGTTTTACTGAGCGGCACATACGGTGGGTCACAGTACACAACAGCGTTTTCAGGAATAAGCTTAAAGACTTCGTCATAGCCTAGGCAGGTAAACGTAGCTTGCTGTGCTTTCTCAGCAAAAAAGCTCATTTCTTTTTCAGGGAAATAGGGACGTTTATATTTTCCAAAGGGGACGTTAAAAATCCCCTTCAAGTTATAACGGCATAGACCATTATAACCATGACGATTCATGTATAAGAATAAAATAGCACGCTCATACACATCGCTACTTTGATTAAACTGCACACGATATTCATAGTAAGCTTCTGGGTGGTTGTTTAATTCAACAAACAATTTTTTAGCGTCGCTAATAAACTCATCTGGCGAGCGCTTTAACTCAGTGTATAAATTGATGAGATCTGCATTGATATCATTCAAAATATAATGCTTAAAATCAGTATTTAAAAACACTGAACCCGCACCAACAAAAGGCTCAACTAAGGTGTCTGCATCCAAACTCGCTTGTTTTAAACGGGCGTGAATGTCCTCAACTAGGCTGTATTTTCCGCCTGCCCATTTAAGGAAGGCCCTGGTCTTTTGCTGCATCTGCTCTTAACTTCAATTCAGTGTTGCGCGATTTTACACTAATCAGTTTTAATTTACTGATCTAGTGAAGCGATTTCTTGTTTAATTTTACTTATTTTTTTATAAAAAGGCTGATTTTTACGCACATTTTCAGAAAGTGATAAGGCTGCTTTCTTAGCATCACTTAAGGTCGAAAAACTGCCATAAGTGACAATCCACCATGGCTTGCCACTGCGCATGCTTTTATAAGTATTCACTTGCCCTTGTAAGGTATTTTCAGCGATAAATTTCTCGCTGATCTGTGGGTTCGTGACAGCCAATAGCTGAATAACAAAATTATTGTCTGGCTGTGCTAAATACCAAGCATTACCGCTAAGTCGTGGCGGTTTGTCATTCACAGGCTCTTCTATGAATGAATCAATGTTATCAGTATTTTTCGCATCAGAGGTAAGCGCAGCGGCAATTTCATCACTGCTTGGCTTTTCTATTGGCTGTGATGGTTGCTCAATCGTTTTATCTGGCGCGAGGCTATCAACAATTGCAGCAACATTATTTTCATGCTTTTCATTGGGTTGCTTAATAACCTCTGCGGTTTCAACTGTTGGCGATGGCAGCTCAGGTGCTCGTTCTGGTTCTGGCTGCTTACCGGCGTTAAGTTCGGTATCTCTTTGCGAGTTAACAACAGCGTCAGTAGAAAGTGCCGTTTCCACCGGTAAGGCGGTATCTTGTTGATAATGCGCTTTCCACCACTGCGTCATATCAGCTTTGTATAAAAAGCCAATAATCAACAGCATGGTCGTTAACAACATTAAAATGATATACAGCAGCTTATAACTTTTTTCTGGCGCACGAATATCAGCGGTTTGTAGCTCAGGTTGCCATGCAAGTAGCAACGCAGGATTGCCCTGTGCTTCTTGTAAAAAAGTACGGAATACAGGGTCTTCCTCAACAGGTAAGTTATCAAAGAACCAGCGCATTAGCTGCTTACTTTCACTTATGTTCAATGCTTCAAGATGAATTTCAACCGCTTGCGTAAACTGCCCCGATGATTGTGAGGCAAGCAAAATATATAAGGTTGTTGGGCTTTGTTTTGCTAACGTTTCTAACTGTTGGATCATTTCATCTGATAAATGACGGCCGCCATCAATCACCCACAAACAATTACCGCAGGGTTGTTGTTTATAAAGCTGATAAAAGTTTTCAGATAAACTGAGGGTGTGATCAATCAGTGGGTTACGAAAGTTTTGTTCGAGTAGTTCAGTGATGAACTGTTGATCAGTCATCTTGCCAGAAAGTTGTACAAATGCTTTGTTGAACTCAAGATATTTGTCGGTAATAAACGTTTCCAACAAATAACTTTTTCCTAATCCTGATGCGCCTAATAAGCATATTAGGTTCTGCCCATATTCGAATTGGAGGGCAATACGATCAACTAGCGCTGCACGGCTAGGCAATATTTGTGATTGCATTAGCGCGCTATTAAATCACAGACCTGCTGATCGGTTACATCACTGACCAGCGCACATTGACCAAATTGTGTAGGAAGAATAAAGCGAATGGTGCCTTTTTTATTTTTCTTATCTTTGCGCATATGAATCAGAAACTGCTCACTGGTCATCTCGCTTGGAATATCCACAGGTAAATCATACTGTGATATTAACTGCACAATACGCTCAACCTCAGATGCTGATAAGTCGCCTCGCGTGTGTGCCAGTCGGGCTGCAAGCACCATACCTGCCGCCACGGCTTCTCCATGCAACCAATTACCGTAACCCATTTGTGCTTCAATAGCATGACCAAAAGTATGGCCCAGGTTTAGGAGTGCACGTAAACCGGCTTCTTTTTCATCTTCTGCAACAATAAGTGCTTTGATTTCGCAGCAACGATAAATCACATGCTGAAGCGTTTGCTCGTCAAGTGACTTTAACTTTGCGATATTTTGCTCAAGATAAGCAAATAGCTCTGTATCGTAGATTAAGCCGTACTTGATTACTTCTGCCATACCGGCTGCAAACTCGCGCTCTGGCAGAGTATGCAATGATTTG
This sequence comes from Pseudoalteromonas lipolytica, assembly GCF_003515105.1. Classification (NCBI taxonomy): domain Bacteria; kingdom Pseudomonadati; phylum Pseudomonadota; class Gammaproteobacteria; order Alteromonadales; family Pseudoalteromonadaceae; genus Pseudoalteromonas; species Pseudoalteromonas lipolytica. The sequence goes on from NZ_CP032090.1 coordinate 3,220,139, forward strand.
GTATCAATAAACACAGCTTGCGGTTGGTAAAAAGCACCAATCATGTTTTTACCCAGCGGATGGTTAACCGCTGTTTTACCGCCCACAGATGAATCTACTTGCGACAACAATGTCGTCGGTATTTGAATAAACGGCACACCACGCTGATAACACGCAGCTACAAAGCCCGTTAAATCACCTACAACACCCCCGCCTAATGCAATTAAGCAGGTGTCACGACCACAGTTATGCTCAAGTAAAAACGCTGAAATCTTTTCAAACCAATCCAGTGATTTAAATTGCTCACCATCAGGAATAACAAAAGATAACGGATTAAGATCAGCCAACGACGTCATTACATCATCTAAATACAAAGGTGCAATGGTGTCGTTGGTGATAATGATAGGTCGACAATCGCCAATGTGCTCGCGGAGTCGACCTGTCTGTTGAAGTGCAGATTGACCAATATAAATAGGATAACTTCGCTCGTCCAAATTAACAGTTAATTCAAGCATCGCTAATTTCCTTTTTATTATTGGTTTTTAAAAATCTAATTTCTCAATGATTTGATTAGCAACAACTTTAGCGCTTTGCTCATCAGTGCGGACAACAAAATCAGCCACTTCTTTGTATAACGGTTCGCGTTCTTCAGCTAAGCGCTCTAATACATCGCGCGGTGCTTCTTCTGTTTGCAATAATGGGCGACGCTTGTCGCGCTGTGTGCGTGCAACCTGCTTTTCGATCGGTGTCTCTAGGTATACAACAATACCTCGAGCAGAAAGCTTATTACGAACTTCTTTACTGATCACAGAACCACCACCAGTAGCAAGAACAATGCCTTGCATCTCAGTTAAGTCTGAAATAACAGTCTCTTCACGAAGTCGGAAGCCCTCTTCACCCTCAAGATCGAATACCCAAGCAATATCTGCTCCTGTACGACGCTCGATCTCTTGATCTGAATCGAAAAATTCAAGGTGTAATTGGTCAGCAATGTGACGACCAATTGTGCTTTTGCCAGCCCCCATAGGGCCCACTAGAAATATATTACGTTTCTCAGCCATATCTTTTTAGTACAAACGAACTCTAAAATTTGAAATAAAACCCCGCCTAACGACCTGGCCCCAAAATTAAGGAGGGGATTATCTCAGTAATTGATTGGTCATTTCAAGTCAATTAGCGTAAAAAGCCTCATAACGAGCAATTAAACCTGCGAATTGCTCGTTGCTTAAGAAAAAAACACTTAATCTATCTGAATTTTTGGTGTTACGAAGATTAGCAACTCTCTTTTTTCATTAAATTCACTCGTACTTCTAAACAGCACACCTAAATATGGAATGTCACCTAGTAGAGGTACTTTCTTTGTTGAGTTCACAATTTGTTGTTGAAAAATACCACCGAGTACGACGGTTTGGCCATTTTCAACCAACACTTGTGTTTGGATCTGTTGCGTATCAATAGCGACTGCAGGGCCTGTTGGAGTCTGTACCGTATCGCCTCGTGTATCTTGAGTGATAATAAGGTCAAGAATCACCTTGTTGTCTGGCGTGATATGCGGTGTCACTTCAAGGCTTAATACCGCCTTTTTGAAACTCACCGTTGTTGCACCACTTGAAGCAGCCTCTACATAGGGAATTTCAGTACCTTGCTCAATACGGGCTTTTTGCTGGTTTGCTGTGGTAATACGAGGGCTGGCAATGATTTCACCTTTATTTTCTTCTTCAAGCGCAGTCAGCTCGAGATCAATTAAAGTGCCATTGGCAAGTTTCGCAACATGCATACCAATGCTCCCTGCTGGGTTTGAGATTGGTAAGTTAACATTTAGACGATCAGCGACGTTCGGGATCAAACCATTTGAAATCGTTTCAGCGCCTTCAAGTGTTCCCGCTAAGCCATCAGTGCCTTGCTGGTCACTAAAGCCCCAACGCACACCTAAGTCTTCTTGTACGTTATCACGAACCGTCACCATACGAGACTCAATAACAACTTGTCGCACCGCAATATCAAGCGTATCAACCATACGGCGAACACTCTCTATGCTCTTAGCGGTGTCTTTAATTAATAGTGTATTGGTGCGCTTATCAACCGACACGCTGCCACGTGCAGAAATGATGCTGTTAGTGTCGGTTTTTAATAAATCGGCGAACTCTTCCGCTTTCGCGTAGTTAAGACGAATATATTCACTGTATAAAGGCTCTAGGTCTTCAACTTGCTGTTTTGCTTTTAACTCTTTCGCTTCGCGAGCAGCCAATTCTTCAGACGGTGCCACCATTAAAATGGTGCCATCCATGCGTTTGTCTAAGCCTTTCACTTTTAACACCACGTCGAGTGCTTGATCCCATGGCACACCTTCTAGGCGTAATGTGATGTTACCTGACACTGAGTCGCTGGTGACAAGGTTAAACTCGTTATAGCCTGCGATAATTTGCAGCACAGCACGGACCGGAATATCTTGAAAGTTTAAGGTCATTGGGCGACCTTGGTATTCAATACCGCCATCAAGGTATGCGCGTTGTGAGTCATCTTTTTCGACGGTCAAAGTAAAGATATTTTCGATCTGCTGATGCGTAAATTTAAATGCGGCATTAGGTTCAATTACAATGCGCGTCAAATTATCTTCTTTAAACGTTTCTATCGTGCTAACAACAGTGCCAAAATCAAGAACATCTAATTGATATAATAAATCGTCTAAAATGTCTGTATGGTGAAATTCTGCAACAATTTTACCACCGCTTTCATGTACATCGATTGCCGCTTGCGTATCTTGTAAAAACACAAGTAAGCGCGCTTCGCCTTTATCACCGCGACGAAAATCAATTGATTGCACCGTATTAATGTAATTATTTTTTGCTGATAGCGGATCAGCCGACTCATCGGTGGTGATTGGGTTGTCTGATACGTGTAAAGTGACGATGTTATCTTTCGCAGTCGTTTTATAAATTTTTAAACGCTCTAAAGAAACGGTTACTTTCAAGCCTTGTGATGTCATTGTGCTGCTGACATGTTTAATACCCGCCTGATTTATTTCAACATCGCGGACATTGTTATCTACACCGACATCGCTAAATAACATCTCAATGCGTGCAGGCGAATTGTACACTTGCACTTTTGGCTCAAAGGTAAGGGCCTCATCAAACACTAACTGTAATTGCGTTTCGCCTTTCATCAAGGGGTTATAACGCACATCATAGAGAAGAGGAGCAGCAATCGCTGTCTGCGTCATTAAGAGTGCCAATGCCGCCAACATAAATTTGTGCATGTGTACTAACCAAGCCATTCCTTTATGCATCTTATTTTTACCTTTCATACGATTAACTTGCACCATTTGTATCTGCCTCTAACATTTCTAGTTTTGTCAGACGCTCTTTCCAACAACCAGACCCATCAGGAATTAATTCTAATAATTGTATATAATTGTCGTGCACTTCTTTTATTTCACCATGATACAAACCTAGATAATTACCCTCTGTGACACGATATAGCGTGTCGTCAGCGGCTTTGATCAATGCCCAGGTTCTCCCTTTACTACCGATAGTGCCTTTCATTGACAAGTTATCGAGCGGGTATTTTTCAAGTGGTTGACGAACACGGTCAGGGTCTGGGTGTAAACAGTTTTTAACTTGAACCAAGTTATTTTGAATTATTTCTGGTTTTGGAGCGACAAACGGACTACGTAACTCACCTGCACTGTATTCAAAATATTCAAACTTTGCCATTTGAGGAATAGGCTCAACCTCAGGGGTCGTGCTCGCTTTTACCTGATCAATAAACTCTTTTTGTTCTGAAGTATCATCATTACAGGCGCTGAGAAGCAAGCTCATAACAATAATTAACGGGAGCTTTCTCATTTCTTAGGCCCCCCTTCATAACGGTAGGTTTTTGCCACAACGCTAAAGGTTAATTCATTCTCGTTAGACGTTTGAATGGTAAAATCATGCAAACTCACAATACGTGGTAACTGTGCCACTTTGCCAACAAAGTCACCAAACTCATGATAGGTTCCTATTACCTCAATTTTAATGGGTAATTCGGTGTAAAACTCTTTTTTAATTTCCGGCAACCAGCCAATCTTCAAAAAGGTTAAGCCGCTCGTTGTCCCCACATACGATAAGTCGTCAAGGAGCCCCGGTGTTTCATTCGACGTTGGTAAGCGTTTTAAAAGCTGTGAAAACTTTTCTTCCATGTCGACCATTTGTTGACGATATAACTCTAATTTACTGGCTAAAGCGTATTTTTGTTTGTACGTATTGCGCAGTTCGGTTTCTTTTGCAACCGCGGCGTGATAGCTGGTTATTTCGTCTGACACTAACAAGCTATAGCTGAAATACAACACGATTGCCGCAACAAACGCACAACACAGTGCTTTTACAGCAATGGGCCAATCGCCCATGTTTTCGAGTTCTATTTCATTCCAATCTATTTCAGTTAACGATTTGATATCAAGGCTCATTAGGTGCTTCTCCTATTTTATCAAACGGTTTAACGTAAAAATCCATATTAAAATCACTCAATAGCCTAGATGTTTGTTCACCTGCAACAATGCCTTGCATTACGGGTCGCTCTAACAAATAAGAGCTTTGCACTTGTCGTAACATCGTCGATAAGCGATTGTTAGATTCACTGCGACCAATCACATGAATACGGTCATTTTGGCGCTCAAGCTTGGTAAGATAGACACCCGCTGGCACTATTTTTGCCACTTCATCCATAATCTGCGTACCAAGGTTACGACTACTTTGTAGCTCTTCAATGAGTCGCATGCGTTGTTGAAGGCTTTCTTTTTTCTTATCAAGATCATTAATCTCGCGGATACGCTGATTAAGCAAGGCAATTTCTGTATTTAAGAAATCATTTTTTATATTTTGCCCTTCGCGTAAACCACTATAAAAAGAGCTTAATATATACATACTTAAGAAACTGATAACCACAACTGCAAAAAGTACTGTCACAAATTTATTCTGTGATTCTTTACGTTGTTGTTCGCGCCAAGGCAGTAGGTTTATATGTGGCATGATGAAAAGCTCCTTAACGCCAACCCAGTAGCTATCGCAAACTGCGTTCGGTGACGCTGCAGCACATTGCGATCAACTCTTGGAGAAACCTCAATGTTTGCGAAAGGATCAGCAACCACAGTATGAATTCCTAATTCTTCAATGAGTAAGCGATCTAACCCTTCAATCATCGCCGTGCCACCGGTTAAAACGATATAGTCAACATGATCTTTGCCACTTGTGGTTAAGAACATTTGCACCGCACGTCTTACTTGCTGTAGCAACGATGTTTGGAAAGGTGCCAATACTTCAAAGGTGTAATTAGGCGGCAAATCACCGGTTGTTTTGCCGATTTCAGCTTCATCAAAACTTTTGTTGTAGTAAGCAACAATGCTATTTGTATATTGATCACCACCGAACACTTGGTCACGGGTATAAATAGTTTCACCCGCTTGTACCACGCTCACTAACATCAGCACGGCACCAATATCAACCACAGCAACACACTTATTGTACGCATCGCTTGGCAACTGCTGGTAGTACACATCCATCGTTCGACTAAGTGCATAACTTTCTACATCGACCACTTTAGCTTTTAAATTAGCCGTTTCTAAAGCACCAACGCGTGCCTCAACACTTTCTGTACGGGCAGCTGAGAGCAATACATTAACCTTGCTCGGATCGGCCTCATTAATGGCGAGTTTTTCAAAGTCTATATTTACTTCATCAAGTGGGTACGGTATGAGGCTATCTGCCTCAATTGCAATTTGCGACTCTAATTCAGCATCAGTTAATGATACATCCATGAAAATCACTTTGGTGATCACGGTTTGACCAGACACGGCTACTGCCGCAGCCTGAACAGATTTAGGTATTTTCCTTTTTAATTTAGCGATAACATTGCCAATCGCTTCAATGTCTTGAATTGTACGCTCAGACATTGCTCCCTTTGGCATTGGCTCTATAGCTAACGCCTCAAGTCGCAAACCTGTGTCTGTCTCCTGCAACAACACTGCTTTAATGCAGTGCGATCCAATGTCGATCCCTACCATCATAGATGAAGGCTTTTTAAATAGCTGACTTAGCATGTTTGCAACTTGGCCTTTGTTTTAATAATAAACAAGTTATAATTTTTATCTGAAAAAATATTATTCATTTTTTAATCAATATATACTAGCAGTCTCCGATTCTAATTGGGAGTCCATTTAGGGAAAATATAAGTGATTTTATTAAAACGAACTTTACAATTTATTATCATCTGCTCATTTTTAGGACTAATCACTTTAGTCGGTCTATACTATTACGTTAAACCTGATATTCCTAGCGTTCAGGTACTGAAAGACGTTCAATTACAGACACCTATGCAAGTATTTTCTAGAGATGGTTTATTGATTAACCAATTCGGTGAAAAACGCCGCATTCCGGTCACAATCGATGAAATTCCCCAGCCTTTAATCGATGCTATTTTAGCAACTGAAGATAATCGATTTTATGAACATATTGGTATCGACCCTATCGGTATCATCCGCTCAGCCATTGTACTCATATCTACAGGAGAAAAGAAACAAGGCGCAAGTACTATAACAATGCAACTTGCCCGTAACTTCTTCTTAACTCGTGAAAAAGCATACATCCGTAAAGTGAAAGAGATCTTCATTGCTTTGCACATAGAAAGCATATTAAGCAAAGATGAAATTCTCGAATTATATTTAAATAAAATTGAATTAGGTAACCGCGCATTCGGTATAGGTGCTGCTGCACAAGTGTATTACGGTAAAGAACTGAATGAGCTTACACTGCCTCAAATGGCAATGATTGCAGGTCTCCCCAAAGCGCCTTCGGCTTTAAACCCCATTCGTAACCCTGCACGCGCAAAAAGTCGACGAAATGTTGTTCTTGGCCGTATGTTAACCGAAAAATATATTACCCAGAGTGAATACGAAGAAGCCATTAACGCACCAATTACCGCTAAATTTCATGGGGCAGAAATTGAAGTCTATGCACCGTATATCTCTGAAATGGTGCGTGCAGAAATGGTGGCCCGTTACGGCCACGAACGTGCATACAACACCGGTTTTAAAGTATACACCAGTGTTGAGTCTAATATTCAACAAGCAGCCCAAGATGCGCTCGTCGACAATCTACATGCCTACGATATGCGCCATGGATACCGAGGCGCCACCGCGCAGCTTTGGGATAGCAATACGGATAGTCCGCTTAGCGAAGACGCTATTTTAGATAAACTAAAAGACGTGAAAGAGTTTGGCCCTTTACGTGCGGGCGTAGTCACTAATGTTGCTGAGCAATCTGCGCAGGTATTACTAAAAAATGGCGAGCATATAACCCTTGAGTGGGATGGCCTAAAATGGGCACGTAAATACATTACCCGTTATCGCCAAGGTTTTGCACCGAAAACGGCCACCGAAATTCTCAATGCTGGCGAACAAATTTGGCTACGTAAGAATCCAGATGACAGTTATATTTTAAGCCAAGTACCCGAAGCATCAAGCGCCTTAGTATCACTTGACCCTCAAGATGGTCGCATAAAAGCCATTGTGGGAGGGTATAGTTTTGAGCAAAGCCAATATAATCGTGCAGTACAAGCTAAGCGCCAAGTAGGTTCGAATATTAAACCATTTATTTACTCAGCGGCGTTAGAAAATGGCTATACCTTAGCCTCAATCTTAAATGATGCCCCCATTAACCAATGGGACAAAAGCCAAGGTGTTGCATGGCGTCCTAAAAATAGCCCAGCAGTTTACAATGGCCCTATTCGTATTCGTCGTGCTTTAGCACAATCTAAAAACGTTATTTCAGTTCGGTTATTACGCGGTGTTGGTTTAGAGCGCACAGCAGATCATTTATTAAAGTTTGGCTTTTTGAATAGCGACATTAACCGCAGTGAGTCGCTGGCATTAGGGAGTGCCTCTATTACGCCTCTTGAGCTTGCACGCGGCATGAGTGCCTTTGCAAATGGAGGGCACTTAATTACGCCTTATTACATCTCTGAAATTCAAGATTCTGCTGGAACAACTTTATATAAAGCCACACCAGAGCTTGCCTGTGATACCCCAGAGCAAAAGGTCACGCCCGATTTTGCAACACTTGATGATAGCCAACTGGTGGCCACAGAATTAGAACACAATGCTCAGCCTCGCTGCGCGCCTCGTATCATCTCAAAACAAAATGCTTTCTTAATTTCGCAAGCAATGCACAGCGCAATTTGGGGTGGCGGAAGCTGGGCACATAAAACAGGTTGGAGTGGTACTGGCTGGCGTGCACAAGCGCTTGATCGCCGTGATCTAGCAGGTAAAACCGGAACCACGAATGACTCTGTTGATACATGGTTTAGTGGTTTTAATCGCAATGTACTGACCTCTGTGTGGGTTGGCTTTGATAACCCAGGCAACCCACTGGGTCGTTCAACCTACAACAGTAACCTTGATAAGTCACAAATATCAGGGGCTGAATCAGGCGCAAAAACGGCTCAACCAGCTTGGGTTGATTTTATGCGAGTTGCTTTAGATGGTATGCCTGAGGCACCGATTGAGTTTCCAGAAGGCTTAGTGTCTGTGCGCATTGATTTAGCAACAGGGTTACTGAGCCATAAAAATGATTACACCAGTCGCTTTGAGTACTTTATTAAAGGCACCGCTCCGACGAAGTATGTCCTTGAGCAACCGACTAATGTGTTTGAAGAGTCACTTTCTACAGAGGAAGAGCTGTTCTAAACAGTCTTTAACACCTTTATTAGACTAATAAAAAAGCGCCCATTGGGCGCTTTTTGCTTAGCTATTTAAACTAAGATCAGCAAAATTATTTTAAGTTATTCACTAACCAGTAAAGGTCTGAATGAACTCCCGCAGCAGTCACTTCTTTTCCTGCACCAGGGCCTTGAATGACGAGCGCGTTGTCTGTGTACCACTGCGAATTAATCACAAAAATATTATCACCCGGCTTTAAGCTAGCTAATACATCATCGTGTGCAACATTCACTAAGCCAACGGCTGCTTTCGCTTTACCATCAACGAGCGTAATTGCACCGGTGTAGCGAACAACTTTATTTTCGGCCTGTGCAATGGCAGCCTTTTCTTCGATGAATGCATCAAGCAAATGCCTGTTCGCAAGGAAGTCTTGCCAACTTCCTGTTGCCAGTTCTTCAGGCATCAATGGCGTTAATGCAATGTCATCAAGCTCTAAATCTAACCCTAAATCGCGGGCTAAAATAAGTAACTTGCGCTGCATATCTCGGCCAGATAAATCTTCACGCGGGTCAGGTTCGGTGTAGCCCATTTGCTGCGCTTGTAGCACAAGTTCAGTAAACGGAACGTTACCATCATAGCAACTGCACAACCACGACAGCGTCCCCGAAAAAACCCCTTCTATACGATGAATACTATCACCACTATTTTGTAAGTCTGCCAATGCAAAGTTAATTGGTAAGCCGGCCCCTACACTGGTGTTATAACGCCACAACAAATTACGCTCAGCTAAATTAGAGCGCAATGTTTGATACCAATCATTTGCCGCTGTGCCTGCATATTTATTGGCACTAATTAAATGACAATTAAGCTCAACGAGTGCTGGGTATAATTGGCTAAACGCTTCACTGGCGGTGATATCAATCACCACTTTGTGTTCGTAATCAAGTTCGCTAATACGTGTTAGCAGTGTTTCTTTATCGTAGTGTTGGGCTTCACTTTGCCACTGCGCTTGCCACGTTTCTGTGTTCAAGCCACTGGCACTAAATAGCATTTGTTTTGAGCGTAATAATGCCACGACTTTAATCTGGTAATGAGCTGATAACCTAACAAACTGAGCCTGTAACTGTGATAGAAAGACTTCACCAACATTACCCAGCCCAGCCACGATAATAGCCAGTTCTTGACCCTTGTTGACCAATTTATCATGCAACAGGGTCAGTACATCGCTGTCTATAGCTTGATCGTTTAGTAGCAACACATACTGCTGATCTTGTTGTACAAAGCGTGGATGAATACTTTGCTCTTTAAGGAGCGAAATTGCTTGTTCAGCTAACTGGCTCACATCGCTACTTGGTGCCACAACCGCGCAGCCGCTTAAATTAGATTCAACAATATTAGCCCGCCCAGCAAGGTGACTCACCACTTGATGAGTACTGTGCCCTGGTACCAGCAAATAGGTATCACCTTCTTTCACAAAATGATGCAAACTGTGCTGAATTAGCTGACTCAGCTCCCCCACTTCACCTGTGCTTAGCGTATCAACACGCAGTAAATCGATATTATCTAAGGTCGTAATAAAACGCTTCGCCTTGCTATACCCTTCTTTTACAACCTCAGTTGGGCTGGCATCACAATCAAAGCTACTTCTTACAACAAGTTTAATGTCGCTGTCTTTAAGCGGTGATAAGGTTTTTGCATGTAAAACAGGGTTACCTAAGCGAGCCAATAAATTAGCTTGCTCTCGGCACACTTTTGCGTATTTAACGGCGTTTTTCACCTTACGAGGGTCTGTACTGAATACACCTTGGGTATCAGTCCAAATAGACACTTGCTTGGCAAAGGTATAGCTTGCTAACAAGGTCGCACTGTAGTCACTGCCATTACGACCCAGTGTTACCGTCTTACCCTGACAATCTGCAGCGATAAAGCCTGTCACCACATTGATCTTTACTTTACTGATCGCATCGGTGCATTGCTGTTGATTCTTTTGATGCAATAGTTGGCCATCATTTAATGTAAATAACTGCCGTGCATCCACATCCTGTGCTGCCACACCCAGCTGATTTAGATAGCCCGCTAATAAACGCGCAGACCATACTTCTCCATGTGCTAGCAACACGGCTTCTTGTAGTTGCTGTTTAGCAATAAGTATATTTAATAGCGCCAGCTCATCTTTTAATTGTGCCAATGCCTGCTGCTTGTTTTTTGCTACTAACAGCTGCTCTATTAAGGCGCGCTGATTATTATCAATCAGCAATAAAATATCACTAACCGCTTGGTTATCTTGCTGTTGATAACTTTGCCAAAGTTTTACCAAGGTGTCGGTTGTTTTGCCCGATGCAGACACCACCACACAATCACCTTGCTGCGTATTTGCTAAAACAATATTTGCCACAGCATGATAACGCTCTGCAGAGCTTAAGCTTGAGCCACCAAATTTATGAACAATATTTACCATTTTTCTACCACAATGCCGTATGTGCTGGCGTTAACTTAAAAGTGCTGCTTTGTTGCGTATTGGCTTGCGTGTGCGTTTGCTTCGCGTTGCTCTGAGTGGCTTGCTGCCCCTGACCTGGTTTAACTAAATTGAAAACACGGTCTAAATCGGCAATTAAATCTTTTACATCCTCAATGCCAACAGAGATACGAATTAACGTATCACCCACCCCTGCTTCTAAGCGAGCTTTTGCCTCCATTCCAGCATGAGTCATGGTCGCAGGGTGACAAATTAAACTCTCAACGCCCCCCAATGATTCGGCTAAGCTAAACTCTTTAAGGCCTGTTAGAAAAGCCGCAGCATCATTAATGTCGCCTTTAATATCAAAACTCACCATGCCACCAAAACCGCGTTGCTGTGCTTTAGCGAGCGCATGCTGAGGATGAGAAGCGAGACCGGGATAATATACTTGGCTCACAAACGGTGAATCTTCTAAATATTCTGCAATTGCAAACGCATTCTCTTGGTGCTGTTTTAAACGCACATTTAAAGTGCGTAAACCACGCAGAGTAAGATAACTATCAAACGGTGCACCCGTAATACCAATATTATTTGCCCACCAAGCCAGTTCATCACCCAACTCTTGCGTTGCTGCAATAACAGCACCGCCAACCACATCAGAGTGACCGTTAATGTATTTAGTCGTTGAATGCACGACTATATCAACACCAAACTCAATCGGGTTTTGCAAGGCCGGCGATAAAAACGTGTTATCAGCCGCAACAAGTGCACCGGATTGTTTAGCAATGGCGGTAATCGCTTTAATATCTGTTAGGCGTAAAATGGGGTTACTGGGTGTTTCAATCCAGATCAGTTTAGGTTTTATCGCTAAGATTTCTTGGTGATTTTCAGCTTTTGTTAAATCAAGCACTTTTAGTTTCAGTAAACCGCGCTTCTCTAATGAGGTAAATAAACGATAGCTACCGCCGTAACAGTCATGTGGAATAACCAAGGTATCATCGCTATTCAAAAGCTGTGTCGTTAAGTGAACAGCCGCCATGCCTGTCGCAGTAATAATGCCTTTAGCTCCGCCCTCTAGTTCAGCGAGTGTTTCGGCTAAAATATCACGGTTAGGGTTACCACTGCGGCCATAGTCATATTGGCGCTTAGTATCAAAATCAGCGAACGAATAAGTGGTTGATAAGTAAATTGGTGGAACGACTGCACCGTGGTGTTTATCGGCTTCAATGCCATGACGAACAGCAATCGTCGCTTTATTTTTTTCACTCATTTCATCACCTACTTAGAATTGGATGTTTAGACGTCTAAAAGGTTAGATGATCAAATATGAGAAGTCAAAGCATTTATCGCCATTACATAGAAGTTTATACATTTACACGACTAGATGGCTAAATAACTAGTATTTGACTATCTTTTTTAAAGCGATAGAATTTCCGCATCTTGCGCTGTGGATAAGGCGTAAACAACTGACAACCGAGGCAACGAAACAACTTATGGCTAAATGGAACGGTGAATACATTCACCCATATGCAGAACACGGTAAAAAATCAGAGCAAGTAAAAAAAATTACCGTATCAATTCCGCTGAACGTATTAAAAGTATTAACTGATGAGCGCACGCGTCGTCAGATTAATAATCTTCGTCATGCCACTAACAGTGAGCTACTGTGCGAAGCCTTTTTACACGCTTTTACAGGTCAACCATTACCGAATGATGACGACCTTCGTAAAGATAACCCTGAAAAAGTACCTGAAGAAGTAAAAAGAATTATGCAAGAAATGGGGTTAGATATCCCCGTACTTGATTCAGAGTAAATATTTCGGCCACCGGATCGTAGCCGATTTCTCAGACATAAAAAAACTCAGCCTTGGCTGAGTTTTTTATTTGCAGTTAGTTATACCTACCCGCTTAATCAAACGAATAGGTACCTAATTATTTAACGCATGTAGTTTTCTGGCATGTCAATTTGCGCCACACCAGACTCAACGGCTGCTTCTGCAACAGCACGTGCAATACGTGGTAATAAGCGTGGGTCCATTGGTTTTGGAATAATGTACTCAGCACCAAACTCAAGTGAATCAACACCCGACGCCTTAAGCACTTCGTTAGGCACAGGCTCTTTCGCAATACTACGAATAGCATGCACCGCTGCAATTTTCATTTCATCATTGATTGATGTCGCACGCACATCAAGCGCACCGCGGAAAATGAATGGGAAACACAATACATTATTAACCTGATTAGGGTAATCAGAACGCCCTGTTGCCATAATTAAATCATTACGTGCACCGTGTGCAACAGCTGGCGCGATTTCTGGATCAGGGTTTGAACATGCAAAAACCACCGGCTTATCTGCCATCAGTTTTAAATCTTCAGCGGTTAATAAGTTAGGGCCAGATACACCAACAAATACATCAGCATCGGCTATCACATCTTGCAAAGTGCGCTTATCGGTATTGTTAGCAAATAGCAATTTATACTCGTTTAAGTCATCTCGACGTGTATGGATCACGCCTTTGCGGTCAAGCATATAAATGTGCTCACGCAATGCACCACATTTAATAAGTAGTTCCATACATGCAACCGCTGCTGCACCGGCACCTAAACACACGATAATCGCGTCTTCGATATCTTTACCCTGTACTTCAAGCGCATTTAGCATGCCTGCTGCTGTTACGATTGCAGTACCATGTTGGTCATCGTGGAAAACAGGGATGCTACAACGCTCAATAAGCGCTTTTTCAATTTCGAAACACTCTGGCGCTTTAATATCTTCTAGGTTGATACCACCAAACGTATCGGCAATATTTGCAACAGTATTAATGAAGTCTTCTGTCGTGCGGTGTTTTACTTCGATATCTATCGAGTCTAAACCTGCAAAGCGTTTAAATAAAAGTGCTTTACCTTCCATCACAGGTTTTGATGCAAGCGGACCTAAATTGCCTAAGCCTAAAATTGCGGTACCGTTTGAAATAACCGCAACAATATTACCTTTGCCGGTGTATTTATAGGCATTTGCTGGATCGGCTGCTATCTCACGGACGGGCTCTGCGACACCTGGACTATATGCTAGAGCGAGATCATTAACCGTTTCTGCTGGTTTAGTTAGTTCTACACTAATTTTACCTGGAACGGGGTGAGCGTGGTAATGTAATGCTTGTTCACGAAAATCTGACATAACGCGATAGTATCCTGCAATAAGTTAAAAAGTGAGAGGGCTTGCATCTGTACGATACCTGTAATATATAAAAATTCCAAGTATTATCAGGTCTATCCTGTTATATGCTATATCGCTTAATTTTAAAGGATTTCCCAACAATTTCTGCACATAGTTTTAATTCACAACAGATAAAAATTCATCTATTTGTGGCCATTTAAGCACCTGTTTTTGTATTTTATAGGCACGAACACAGCAAATAACCGAAACTTAGCAAAATGAGCAACTTTAACGAACTTAACAGCATTTATAGGTGAAGTTCATATAAATTGTTACTTTTTACAACTTTTGGAATCATTTATATCATTCAAAATATAGCGAAGGGATCACTATTTGTCTGCATTATTAGCGATATATTGGGCATAACAAGCAGAAATAGTTATGCACATAAAGCGTGTAGGCATGGGATATAAAAAAGAATGGTTCTGAATTTCAGGCATAAAAAAAGCACCCAAAGGGTGCTTCTTTCAACTAAACAGCAGATATTACTTCTTGCTGCTAAGTGCACCGAAGCGCTTGTTGAAACGATCAACACGGCCGCCAGTGTCTAAAATCTTTTGCTTACCAGTGTAAAACGGGTGACACTCAGAACATACGTCTAAGTGGATGTCTTTACATAAAGTAGAGCTAGTTTCGAATTTGTTACCACATGAACAAGTTGCAGTGATAGCTTCGTACTTAGGGTGAATACCTTCTTTCATAGGAACCTCTAGTTAAGGCCGCATCGCTCTCCAAACCCGAAGTCTGGCACCATACGTCGTTAATACAATTAATAGGTCGCGTATTTTATAGCTCAAGCAGCCTCTCGACAAGCTTTAAATTCATCTTTAGCTAAAAAAATAAACAAGTCATCAAACGTTCAGTATTTGTTGGTAGGTTTTTAGCACTAATTTTAGTACATTAGCAACACACGCTATTTTTTCTATTCTTAATTCAGTTGAGTTGTTATGCACTTTGTAGAAGTTGCCATAAAAGTCCCTTTACAGCGTACCTTCGATTATAAAGTTGAGCAGCTGCTACATAGCCCTGAGCTGCGAGTAGGCATGCGTGTGCGTGTGCCTTTTGGCTCTCAAAAAAAGATAGCAGTCGTACTGGCAATCAAAACCAGTACCGATGTACCCGAAGATAAAATTAAAGCCATTATTGATGTTATAGACGATGCCCCTATTTTATCTGAGCAACACTTAGCACTGCTAAAATTTACTGCTCGCTATTACTGCTACCCACTTGGTGAAACAATTCATACAGCGCTTCCAGCGGCACTACGCCAAGGTGAATGCCCAGACAAAACCAGTATAAATATGGTTGAACTCACCGACAAAGGTGCAAAATTACCTTCACTCAAAGCAAAAACACAACTTAATTTGCTGAAGCAGCTAGCGCAGTCAGGCAAGTCATCTTTAACCGAATTAAAAGCACTCGGCTTTAATAAAAAAACCATTGATAGCTTGCTCGAAAAAGAACTCATTAAACAGTTTATCGAACATGATAACCAATGGCAGCAACGCGCCCCAACAATTGGCAGTAAACCAACCCTAAACAAAGAACAAGCCGTTGCATGCACAACGATTAATCAAGCAAGTGGGTTCACCTGTTTTTTACTTGAAGGCGTTACCGGCAGTGGTAAAACAGAAGTGTATTTACAGTGCCTTGAAGAGGTTCTAAAAAAAGGCCAGCAAGCACTGGTGTTAGTGCCCGAAATTGGGCTAACACCACAAACCGTTAATCGTTTTCGCCGTCGCTTTCCCGATACCCCTATTATGCTTTGGCATTCAGCATTAACCGACAACGAGCGCTTGCAAACATGGCGTTTCTGCGAAAAAGGCAGCTGCGCCATTGTTATCGGCACCCGTTCGAGTATTTTCTTACCTTTTTTATCACTTGGTATGATCATTGTTGATGAAGAGCACGACAGCTCGTTTAAGCAACAAGATACGCTGCGTTATCATGCTCGCGATTTAGCAGCCTACAGAGCTTATCAACAGCAAATACCCTTGATACTAGGTAGCGCAACTCCCGCTCTCGAAACGTTACATAAAGCAATAAATAACAAGTACCAACTATTGAGCTTAACGGAGCGTGCGCAAACCAGCACTGATAACCAATTTCACTTAATGGATATGAAAGGCCAACCCGAACAAGCCGGTATTGCCCATGCAAGTTTGGCCTATATGCGTCAACATCTTGAGCGCGGCAAGCAAGTCATGGTGTTTTTAAATCGACGCGGCTTTTCTCCCACACTCATATGTCATGAGTGTGGCTGGTTAAGTGAGTGCTCACGTTGCAGTACCAGTGCCACATTCCACAAAGCAATTGGACAAATGATCTGCCATCATTGCTCCGAGCAGCATGCAGTGCCCCATCAATGCCCCGATTGTGGCAGCACACAGATTTTTCCTAATGGTAAAGGCACGGAACAAATTGAAGAGTTTTTAGCAGAAACTTTCCCTGATATACCCATTAGCCGCATTGACCGAGATTCAACTCGTCGTAAAGGCAGCTTAGAAAAAGCCCTCGACGACATAAATCAAGGGGGGGCGCGTATTTTGGTGGGCACGCAAATGCTTGCGAAAGGCCATCATTTTGCCGATGTCAGTTTAGTGCTTATTTTAGATGTTGATAGTGGTTTGTACTCGTGTGATTTTCGCGCTACAGAACATTTAGCACAGCTTGTCACTCAGGTTGCAGGCCGTGCAGGACGCAGTGGTGAACCGGGACAAGTACTGTTACAAACTCACTTTCCTGAGCACCCACTATTGCAAGATTTAGTGAATAATGGCTATCAAGATTTTGCGCGCTATGCCCTTGCAGAACGAGAAGATGCTCAGCTCCCCCCCATAACAAACATGGCAATTGTGCGTGCCGAAGGACATAACATAAATCAAGTCATGGATTTTTTAACTGATTTGGTTCCTGTCCAGAACATATCTGGTATACAATTGCTCGGACCGATCCCTGCGCCATTGGAGCGTGTAGCAGGTAAATATCGGTTTCAGTTACATATTCAAGCGCTGGAGCGCTCCCACTTACACCAATATTTAGCGCAAATGGTTGACTATATAAGCACCAGTAAATTAGCGCAAAAGGTGCGTTGGAGCTTAGACGTTGATCCAATAGATATGATTTAAAGGCCAATAAAAAAGTCATGGCACAACACGATTACATAAATAAAAAACCATCAAATCGAAATAATAAAAAACAAGCCCCGGCAAAAAAGCCGTTCCCTATTGTTCTTGTCTTTGTCGCCCTTATTTTGCTGGGTGGGTTTGGGTATGGTTTATGGTATATCAAACATAATGCCGATCCTGAACTTGTTGAGCAGCAAGCTAATCCAACAAAATCAGAAGAAGAAAAGGTTATTCCAAAACCGAAACCACCCGAGTTTATTAAAGAAATAAAAGAACACGAAATTCAGGTTGAAGTAAAAGAGATTGAGCAAAAAGGCCCTTATGTAATGCAATGCGGCTCTTTTAGAACGCTGGAACAAGCTCAAACCTTAAAAGCGAAGATTGCATTTGCAGGCTTAGTGTCTGAAGTTAAACGCGTAGAAGGCAGTAATGGCATTTGGTATAAAGTGCGTTTAGGCCCTTACGAAACCAAACGTCTGGCAGAAAGCGACAAAAACAAACTCAAGCGCATTAAAATAATGGGCTGTGGAATTTGGCTTTGGACTTGAT
Organism: Pseudoalteromonas lipolytica; assembly: GCF_003515105.1. NCBI lineage: Bacteria > Pseudomonadati > Pseudomonadota > Gammaproteobacteria > Alteromonadales > Pseudoalteromonadaceae > Pseudoalteromonas > Pseudoalteromonas lipolytica. The sequence goes on from NZ_CP032090.1 coordinate 3,238,162, forward strand.
TTTAGCTCATTCACCCATATAAACACCTCATCAATCGCTTTTTACGAGCGGCTTCGCCGCTCGATGATGAGGAATAATCATGACTACTATTGTAAGTGTTCGCCGCGACGACAAGGTCGTTATTGGTGGCGATGGCCAGGTTTCACTTGGTAACACCGTAATGAAGGGCAACGCCCGCAAAGTTCGACGTCTTTATAATGGCAAAGTAATCGCTGGTTTTGCTGGCGGTACTGCTGATGCCTTCACCCTTTTCGAACGCTTTGAAAGCAAACTAGAAATGCACCAAGGTAACCTCACCAAGGCCGCAGTAGAAATGGCCAAAGATTGGCGAAGTGACCGCGCACTCAGAAAGCTTGAAGCGCTACTGGCCGTTGCTGACGAAACCGCCTCGTTGATCATCACCGGTAATGGTGACGTAGTACAACCAGAGAACGACCTTATCGCCATTGGCAGTGGTGGTAACTTCGCACAATCTGCTGCGACAGCCCTGCTTGAAAATACCGACCTAAGTGCCCGTGAAATTGTAGAGAAAAGCCTAACAATTGCAGGCAACATCTGTGTATTCACGAATAATTTCCAAACTATTGAAGAATTGTAATAGGAACTGCCATGTCTGAGATGACTCCAAGAGAAATCGTTCACGAGCTTGATCAACACATTATTGGCCAAGCAAAAGCTAAAAAAGCAGTTTCAATCGCACTGCGTAATCGCTGGCGTCGCATGCAGCTTAGCGACGAATTACGCGCTGAGGTTACGCCAAAAAATATCTTAATGATTGGCCCTACCGGTGTCGGTAAAACCGAAATTGCACGTCGCCTTGCTAAACTAGCTAATGCGCCTTTCATTAAAGTCGAAGCAACAAAATTCACTGAAGTGGGTTATGTTGGTAAAGAAGTTGAGACGATCATTCGTGATCTAGTTGATATCTCAATCAAAATGACCCGTGAACAACAAACCAAAAAATTCAAGCACCGAGCTGAAGAAGCGGCAGAAGAGCGTATTCTCGACGCCCTACTACCACCAGCACGTGATACGTTTGGTGAATCACGTTCTGATGAAAACTCTTCGACACGTCAGTCGTTCCGTAAAAAGTTACGTGAAGGCCAATTAGACGATAAAGAAATCGATATTGATGTTGCACAAGCACAGCCTAACGTTGAGATCATGGCTCCGCCTGGTATGGAAGAAATGACCAACCAGTTACAAAGCATGTTCCAAAACATGGGCGGTGATAAGCGCAGTAAGCGCAAGCTGAAAATCAAAGAAGCTTTCAAGCTATTAGTTGAAGAAGAAGCCGCTAAACTTGTTAACCCTGAAGAGTTAAAAGAGCAAGCTATCTTTGCTGTAGAGCAAAACGGCATCGTATTTATCGACGAAATCGATAAAATCTGTAAGCGTGGCGAAGCGTCAGGCCCAGATGTAAGCCGCGAAGGTGTTCAACGCGATTTACTGCCATTAATCGAAGGCTCAACAGTGAGCACTAAACACGGTATGGTTAAGACTGACCACATGTTATTTATTGCATCTGGTGCATTCCAAATGGCAAAACCGTCAGACATGATCCCAGAGCTACAAGGTCGTTTACCGATTCGCGTAGAGCTAGAAGCGTTAACCGCCGATGACTTTAAACGTATCCTTACAGAGCCACATGCATCGCTTACAGAGCAGCAACGCGAACTGTTGAAAACAGAGCAGGTTAACGTTGATTTCACTGAAGACGCAATTGAGCGTATTGCTAAAGCCGCATGGCAAGTAAACGAAAAAACCGAAAACATCGGTGCACGTCGCTTACACACTGTGATGGAAAAGCTAATGGAAGAAATTTCATTCGATGCTTCTGAAAAAGCGGGTTCAACGCTCACAATTGATGCTAATTACGTCGAGCAGCACCTAGGCGCATTGGTTGAAGACGAAGATTTAAGTCGCTTTATTCTTTAATCACTAAATTATCGTTATAATTAAAAGCCTCCTGTTGGAGGCTTTTTTGTTAGCTTAAAAATCAATGATAGGGTTTACTATGAAAGAAGTGACGAAAGTGCATTATCACAGCGTAAGCAAAGTACTAGACGTTTACTTTGACGATGAGTCGAGTGCTTGCTTTAGTGCAGAGTTCTTACGTGTTCACTCACCCTCAGCCGAAGTACAAGGCCATGGTAATGAGCCCATGAAGCTGGTACTAAATAAGCACCAAGTAAGCATTAGCAAAATTGAGCCAGTTGGTCATTATGCGCTTCGTTTAGTATTTAGCGATAATCACAACAGCGGCTTATACAGCTGGCATTATTTAGCCGATTTACAGGCTAATAAAGACTCACTTTGGCAACAATACCAAACCCGTGTCCATGAGCACGAAGCGAATAAAGACAGCGTACCAATAAAGTTTGTACCTTAGTTTTATTAGCGCCACCTAAAACAAAAAAGCGCGACAAAATTGCGCGCTTTTAAATTTATCTGTTACTGAATCCCTACACTTTAAACTTATCAATTGCTTGGTACAGCACGCGAGCCTGCTCAGAGACTTCCTCGCTGGTTTGTGCATTAGTGACTGCATGTCCAGAGGCTTGTTGAGCAATATCTCGAATACGCACCACGTTTTTGTTAACCTCAGAAGCCACCTGACTTTGCTCGTCAATCGCCGTCGCAATGTGCGTACTCATATCCATAATCGTTTGCACGTCTTCAGTGATAGAGCGTAGTAACTCACCTGCTTTCGTTGCCTGAGCGGCACTTTCGCCACCTTGATTACGGCACTGCTGCATAATACTGACAACTTCTCGGGTACGCCCTTGCAAGGTCGTAATAATGCTTTCAATTTCTTGAGTTGAGTCTTGTGTACGTTGTGCAAGCGAGCGAACTTCGTCAGCAACCACAGCAAAACCGCGTCCCTGTTCACCGGCCCTCGCCGCTTCGATTGCAGCATTCAGTGCGAGTAAATTCGTTTGTTCAGCAATGCCACGGATCACATCAAGCACCGAGCCAATCGTTTCGGCATCTTTTTCTAATTGCGACACAACACTCGAAGCATTTCCAAGCGACTCAGATAAATGATTAATCTGTACGACCGTTGACTCAACTTCTGAGCGACCTTGTTGGGCACTTAAATTGGTTGACTCTGCTTTTTTAGCCGCTGCTTCGGTATTATGCGAAATATCTTGAATGGTTGCCTGCATTTCAGTTGCAGCAGTTGCAACCATATCGGCTTCATGCAGCTGCTCTTGCATACCCGAACTGGTTGCTGATGTGGTTTCTGATAAATGTTCAGTCGCGATATTAAGCGTACTCAGTGCCGTGTTAACTTCGTAAATCAGCTTTTTAAAATCACCAATTAAGCTGTTAAAATCAACCGTCATAATCGTCACTTCGTCTTTGCCCGACTGCTCAATCGAAATACTTAAATCGTTACTACGACGAATCTCATTAATTGTATGGTATACACGCTCAATAGGCTGAATAATTGAACGGCTGGTAAAGTAAACCAAAATCATCACAACAGCACTTGCAATAATAAACACCATTAAAGCAATTAACTGTGCTTGCGATGCGCTTGATTCAACAAATGTTTTTGTCTCATCGGTCAGTTCAGAAACAATGGCATCACTCATCTCAACGCTTTGCTTCATTTTACCCAAGGCACCCGAATCTAAGTCTAGACCGAGTAAGACTTGTGCATCGACGAGTGCTTTAAATTTAGTTTGATAGGTCGACAAAAGAGCCAGTAATTGACTTTCGTAGTTACCATCAAGCTCAGCTACTTTAATGGCGGACTCAAAATCAGCGACTAATTCATCAAACTTGGTCAGATATTTTGTGTCAAATCGCAGCATAAAATCTTTTTCGGCGCGGCGTAACTGCAACATGTAAGTGAGTAAACGGTAATCTTCGCGCTCACTTAATAGTGTTTCGACTTGATGCACAGCGTTACGCAAATCACCATAAAGCGCATCTTTTGGGTGTAAACCTATTTGTTTTTGTAACTCTACAACGCTGTTAAAATCATCGTAGTACACTTTAGCTAGACGTCTAAACTCGCCTAACTTATCTGTGTTCATCGATAAATCGTTTAGCAATTCATCTAATCGCGCCATTTTTGTTTTAAGTTGTGTGTACTCATTTTCAAATAAGCTAAGGCTGTTTACATCTTTGTAAAACAGAAAGTTTTTCTCATGCTTACGCATAGAAAGCTCATGAATATCAAGCTCCTCCGCGTTTTGAATTGTCTCATTGAGTTTTAGCATCGTGCGAGACTCAAAGATAATGACACATAGCATCACAATCATTGCAAGACCAACAACTAACGCGTTTAATTGTAAACGACGTTTTATAGTTAAGTTTTGTAATACATTCATTCAGAGCGCCCTATAGATACATACATATAAGAGTATAGCTAAACTATTTAAAGCAGCTAATAAAAGTAGCTAATGTTGCCGGGCATTGTCGTTGATACGAATGGTTTAAACAATAACTTTTTTTTCAATATCAACCTGTTGCCACAAGTGGTAGTGCAATTTATCTAGTTGTTGCCATTGTCTTTTTTGTAACCAGTCAACCAAAGGAGCCGGATCGCTAGGAAAATTCAGTTTTCTGTTTTGTGCTGATTGCAGCCAGTCATCCATGGCATAGGGATTTAAATAGCTCATGACATGCGCCGCCCCCATTGACAATAAAGTCTGTGCATTTATGCCTTGTTCAAATTGCTTACCAAGCGGCTTTAACAGCAGCTTTTTACCCAATTGCAAGGCCTCACTGGCCAGTTCAAATCCAGCATTTCCTATCACTCCCCCCGCATTGGCAAGATCATTTAAAAAACCGACGCGTGATGGTGATCTTAAGTGAATATTTCCAATTGATGAGTTTTCTGCATCAGGGTGGTAGCAATAGAATTCGCGCTCGGGAAAGTCTTTTAGGTAGTCGACTACACTGTCTAAGTTTTCGAATGGTAAGTAAACTAATACCTTATTTTCAACCATGACAGGATTATTATGCTGATGAGCCGCAATAAACGGAGGAATAATGTTTTTTGCATAAGGTTGCCAATGCACGCCTAAATAAACATTAGCGGGCGCATAATGACGAATTAACGCTCTTCTGAAAAATGAGCGACCAAACATCGGCACTTTATCTGACAAAAATGCCGCCTGATGACTCATACCAATAACCGGCACCCCCTGTTGTTTAGCCGCCCATGCTGTGATCGGCTCAAAATCATTAAACACCAAATCATAGTGACGTAAATCAAGGCTTTTTATATCTTTGATTAACTGCAATGGCCGAGCATTTTTGAGTGTTTTTAAGCTATCAACTTGCCCCGATTTACTGGTAAACGATAAACCACGAAACGCTCGATAGTTAGCAAATTCATCCATATCGAAGTAATCGTGCTCACGGCGGCCCGAAAACACATAATCAACATCGACACCTAATGCATTGAATGTTGTTGCCATAACCCGAGCACGTGTTATGTGACCATTCCCTGTACCTTGAATACCGTACAAAATTCTCATATATATTCCACCACCATCACAGCAAGCACAGCACAACTCGACCCTATCACCGCACCAACAATCACATCGGCTGGATAATGCACGCCCACGATAACCCGTGAAGCCGCAACGCCTGCCGCCCAGATAAACCACACAGCCATAAAAGCAGGGAAGTACATCGTTAAAATAGTCGCAACAACAAACGCACCAGCACTGTGCCCCGAGGGCAAACTAAACTTATCACTGGGCACCAGGTAAGCCCCTTGCACTAAACAATCACAAGGCCTGACTCGAGCAATGCGTTTTTTAGCCAAAAAATAAATGGGTCGCTCTATAGCAAAGCCAACCAACAGGCTCAAGGCAAACTGCTGGAAATGTAATTGTTCGCTGAACCACCAAAACCCCACAAATAACATCAGGTATAGCCCACCATCTCCGGTTTTTGATAGACCGATTGCTGAGCGTCTAAGCCAATTAGGCGATGCATCGTTAAATACGCTTAAAAACAACTGTTCATCTACTTTTGCTAACTTCGTCAGTATGTTATTTGCCATGGCCAAGCTCCTTGTCATACTTTGTGTCTGTTTTTAATACAAACATGACCTCTTTATAAGAGGGCTACTCATCTCAGCTTAGGTGTTAAAAATAACAATTAGGTGACGCTTTTGAGACACTAATGTTGCGGTGACTTGATTCCTTTGATTTAAAGTAATAAACACGTATTAAGTCGTTGTTATTGAGTTGTATCAGGGTATACTGAGTACTAAACAGACAGTCTCTTTAGAGGATGAAAAAATGGATTACAGCACTTCTGATTTATGCGACCACTTTGCCGATGTGGTTGATGTGCTCGAACCTATGTTTATCAATTTTGGTGGACGCCCAAGTTTCAGTGGTCGAGTTAGAACCGTAAAATGTTTTGAGAACAATGAGCTGATCCGCGAAATATTATCAACAGATGGTACCGACAGCGTACTGTTAATTGATGGTGGTGGTTCAACCCGCCGCGCACTAATTGATATTGAGCTGGCTGAAATCGCATTAGAAAATAACTGGCAAGGTATCATTGTATATGGTGCTATTCGCCATGTTGATGACCTTGAAGAATTAGATTTAGGCATTCAAGCAATTGCGTCTATTCCTGTTGCTGCCGACAGTGAAGGAGCCGGTGAAGACGGCATTGGCGTTAATTTTGCGGGTGTCTCATTCTTTGATGGTGACTTTGTTTACGCTGATAGCACCGGCATTATATTATCTGCTGATGAATTAGAGTTCGACGTAATAGAAGAAGACTAAACTCGGTGACTGACTACCTTAAAATTTATGATGAAGCGGCGGTTAAACATTTATGTGTCCGCCGCGCCAACGAACAGAAAGCGTGGCAAGCCCTCGCCCTCCTCGATACACACACAAACGCACCTCAAGCCCTTATCGATGCAAAACAATTCGGCATTCGCTATGTACTCGTTGGCGTGTGTGAAGATATTGGTCCCCGTGCTAATTTAGGCAATGGCGGTTCGCATCAAGCATGGCAAGCTTTTTTAAAACGCTTTCTTAATCAAACTCATAATCAATTTCTAAATCATGAACGCGTGTTATTACTCGGCGAAGTGGAACTTGATGATATAAACCAGCAAGCCGCTCACCTCGATAACAAAAACGACGCTGACTTAGCTCAGCTGCGCCAACTTTGCGCAGATATCGACACCCGCGTTGAGCGCGTACTGGCGATGATCTTTGCTGCAGGTTTAGAACCTATTGTCATTGGTGGGGGCCATAATAACTGCTTAGGAATTTTACGTGCGTTAAGTAAACAGCACGCTAAGCCTGTTAATGCCATTAACTTAGACCCACATGCAGATTTTAGAGAGTGTGAAGGTCGCCACAGTGGTAACGGCTTCAGGTACGCCTATTCTGAAAGTCACCTTGCGCAATATCATGTAATCGGTTTGCACGAGTTTAAAAATAACCAAGCAATTCTGAATGCTCTCAAAGACGCGAACTTCTTGTTTAATAGCTACCAAGATATTCAAGTGCGTCGCACTATCGACCTTTCAACGGCATGCAAACACGCGCTTGCTCGCTTTGACAGCGCCCCCCTTGGCGTGGAAGTAGACCTTGATAGTATTTCACTCATGCCGGTAAGCGCCTACACAAACTGTGGTTTTAGTGTCAGTGATGCTGAGCATTTTGTGCATTTAGCTGCTAGGCATGTTCATGCCAGCTACCTGCATTTATGTGAAGGTGCACCATCGCAACACCCCGTAGGGTTAGAGGCAGGAATAAACGATGCTGGGCAAATCATTACCGCATTAGTTAATGCTTACTTGCAAGCAAGAGAAAGCCTGTAATAAAACGCGCCAAGAGCCGGGTGAGTAACCTCGTTTTTAGGCGCCATGCATGGCGCGTTTGCGCGAAATAAATTTAACGCCTACATTAAACCGTAGGCGTTATGCTTGCATGGCGCGTTTGCGCAGCAACATCTTTTATAAGATTCACGGCTAAAGCCCTTCCTACAAGTGATACACTTCACACGTGGGAGGCGTTTTAACGCCGAAAAGCAAACCTGTTCAACGGTATTAAACAACCATCTCGATTTAGCTTTACTAGCTCCTATCTCGCCTTTCGTAACTCGTTGCTTGTAACCCTTTCACGCCTACATTAAACCGTAGGCGTTATGCTTGCATGGCGCGTTTGCGCAGCAACATCTTTTATATAATTCGCGGCTACAAGTGATGCACACTTCACACGTAGGAGGCGTTTTAACGCCGAAAAGCAAACCTTTTAACTGGCATTAAACAACCATCTCGATTTAGCTGTACTAGCTCCTATCTCGCCTTTCGTAACTCGTTGCTTATAACCCTTTCGCGCGAAATAAATTTCACGCCTACATTAAACCGTAGGCGTTATGCTTGCATGGCGCGTTTGCGCAGCAACATCTTTTATAAGATTCACGGCTAAAGCCCTTCCTACAAGTGATACACATCACACACGTAGGAGGTGTTTTAACGCCGAAAAAGTAAAGCTATTCAACGACATTAAACAACCTTCACGGTATAGCTCGTATCTCGCTTTTCGTAACTCGTTGCTTATAACACTTTTCGCGCGAAATAAATTTCACGCCTACATTAAACTGTAGACGGCATGCTTGCATGGCGCGTTTGCACTATTCACGTTCTAGCCGCCATTGTTTTAGCCAAGACATCATTCCCACACTGCTCAGCGGGTAGCTAAAATAATAACCTTGCGCGGCATATGTATTAAGTGATTTAACAAACTTCAGTTGCTCGAGTGTTTCAACACCTTCACAAATTACTTTAGCATTATTTTGCGTGTGCATATCGACCATACCCGATACTAAGCTGCGCACTTGGGCTTGATGCGCAAAGTCTGCGGTTAATGACGGTGCAACTTTAATGTATTCAACATTAAGGTTAGGTAACTTAGCCAACCAAACGGGGCTGTCTCCCAAGCCATCAACACACACTTTTATACCAATACTATTAAGCCGCGCGACCATGGCTTTACCTTGGTCATCTAACCCCATGAATAAGTCTAACGGACACTCTATAATTAAATCTCCGGGCTCTAAGCAATGCTCAGTTGCGATGCGGTCTACAAACTCTATAAACTCTTCATGAAGCATTTCAGGGCCAAACACATTGATACTCAATGGTAATTGAATGCCTTCCATACGTAAGGCCATTGCAAGCTCTGCGGCACGCTCAATGACAAACGCAGCAACCGGATACCCAAGCCCCGCAACGCGAATATCATCAATAAACTTATTGGCCGCTAATATGCCTTGTTTGGGGTGTTGCCAACGCAGTAAGAGTTCTAAAAACTCAATATGCTCATCACTATTACGAATCACGGGTTGAAAATACAGTTCAAGCTCACTGGCAAAATCAAGATGAGCAAGTTCACGTAATCGGGCTTGTTGCTCTAACTGTTCGATCATCATTTGTGATTGATACGGCACTATCGCTTTATCTGGGTTTGAATCAAGTGCAAGGTAAGCAAAAGAGATTAAATTATCAAAACTGTGATCAGGGTCGTTACAATTCACATAACTGGCACGCACTTTAACTTCAATGGTGCAATTGGCCACATTGAACGGCTTTAATGTCACTTGCCTTATTTGGCTAATTAATTGTTCATGAAGGTGCTTTTGCTCTTCAACCGCGCAAATAAACGCAAAGTTTAATCCACCTAAATGAGCCAGCTTATCGACGCCCCCTGAGCGCCCTTTCATATTCAGAACTGCATCTGAGGTGAGCTGCTGTTTGATACGATTGGCCGATTGAGCCAGTAATAAATCACCAAATTCACGACCTATGTGCTGGTTAACGGTTTCGAATCCTTCGAGGCGAATCACAACCAGCACACAGTTTTTTGAATGCGCTTCACTGTATACTGCGAAGCTTTTTTCTAATCCTTTGCGATCGGGAAGCTCTTTTAGCGGGGTTTTATCTAAATCGTCGTGGCGGCTAGGCTCAACGGGAACTTCTTCGTCTTCTGCGGGCTCTTCGTAATTAAAAAAGCCTGACACACTGAGTATTACTACCGACAATACTAACCAATAAAAGGCAATATCAAGTAAAAAATGCGCAGAAAATAACACGGCAAAACAGAGTGCTGCCGACACACTGAGTGTGATTGCTAACCAGTTGGTCGTTCTAAATGCTTGCCACAGATGAAAGCACAGACTTATGGCCAGTAATAAAATAAGCCAAGGTGACCCTACACTCAGGATTGCTAAGCCTAATACGCCATTAACGACTAGGCTTAACCTTAATACGGGATGATGGGTTACACACAAGGCACATATCATTGCCATAAAAACGGCACCAGCTAAAAAAACTGGTACAACATCACTACTTAAATTTACGAGGCTCGCAGTACTGCTCGCTAAACTGGCAATTAATGACATGTAATCCAAAATGTGTAAAAACTCTCTCTAACTTAGTCTACCCAAAATCCACAGATTTAACAGTTTATTTACGCCAAATTGGTAACTTAATTGCGCAGGATGGGATATTTGCCAATGGGCAATATCGGCACGCGCACCAACTTTAAGCACACCACGATCACTGAGACCTAATGCCCCCGCTGCATTACGTGTTACCCCAGCTAATGCTTGCTCTGGTGTCATACGGAAAATAGTACATGCCATATTCATCATTAAGTGCAATGAACACAAAGGTGAAGTACCTGGGTTAAAGTCAGTAGAAATTGCGATAGGCACGTGGTATTGCTGTAGTAATTCAATCGGCGGGTATTTTGTTTCACGTAAAAAGTAAAAGGCACCCGGCAAGAGCACCGCCGTCGTGCCAGCGCTAGCCATTGCTTTAATACCCGCTTCATCAAGGTGTTCAATATGATCAGCGGATAAGCCATTAAACTCGGCGACTAACGCAGCACCATGTTGATTAGATAACTGCTCAGCATGAAGCTTCACTGGCAGGTTATGCTTTTTAGCCGCTTCAAAAACGCGTCGAGTTTGCTCGTTACTGAAACCTACATTTTCACAAAAAGCATCAACGGCGTCAGCAAGGTTTCCTGCAACCACTTGTTCTAACATCTCGCCGCAGACAAGCTCAATATACTCATCGCTTCGGCCTTTGTATTCTGGCGGTAACGCATGAGCACCTAAGAATGTTGTCTTCACATCGACAGGGTGGTTTTCACCTAATAAGCGAGCAACTTCAAGTAATTTAATTTCGTTTTCACAATCTAAACCATAACCAGACTTAATTTCTACGGTAGTCACCCCTTCGCCGTACAACGCATTTAAGCGCTCTTTCGCTGCAACAAATAGTGTTTCATGGTCGGCTTCGCGTGTGGCGCGAACCGTACTGGCAATGCCGCCACCGTTTGCTGCAATTTGCTCATAACTCACACCTTGCAGACGTTGTTCAAACTCCTCTGCACGGCTACCAGCAAATACAAGGTGAGTGTGACAATCAATTAACCCAGGTGTTAACCATTGCCCTTTTGCAGATACTGTTGGGGTTGCTAACACATCAAATTGTGGCAAGTCAGCCTGTGATCCTAGCCATGCTATTTTGCCGTCTTTTACAGCAATTGCAGCGTGTTCAAGCGCACCATATGGTGCATCAATTGCAGGGTCCATCGTCGCGATATTGGCATCTGTGATCAATAAATCCCAGTGTGCGTGATCATTATTCGTTGTGTGCATTTTTCACCTATACTGATGCGTCGGGTTTGGTCGTTTGAACCCTGTAACTTGAAATTGTTTAAAGTTTAACAACTCACCTTGTATATACAAGAAAATTATGCCACCTTGAAACACACTAAAAAGTTACCAATAACGTTCTCAGCATGAGTGTTCCTAAGTTTGCGCAAATAAAACAATTTATTCTTGAAAATATCCGCGCTGGTCACTGGCAAGAAAATGACCGTGTACCGTCAGAAAATGAGCTAACTAATCAATTTCAAGTGAGTAGAATGACAGCAAGACGCGCTTTATCAGAACTCACCGAAGCCGGTATTTTAACGCGCAATCAAGGGTTAGGCACATTTGTAGCAAGCTTCAAATCGCAATCTTCATTGCTAGAAATAAAAAACATTGCCGACGAGGTAAAAGCACGAAATAGTCACTACAGTTGCACTATTTTGGTTATGGAATCGATACGTGCTATCGCCCCTATTGCCATTGCACTGAGTGTTGAAGTAGACAGCCATGTGTATCGCAGTGTTATTGTGCACAATGAAAACGAGCAACCACTGCAAGTTGAAGAGCGTTTCGTGAACCCTTTACTTGCCAAAGACTACTTACAGCAAGATTTTCACAACCAAACACCGCATGAATATTTATCGCGCGTCGCCCCACTCACCGAGGCACGCCACACGGTTGAAGCCGTTATGCCCAACCCTGAAATGTGTGAATGGCTCAACTTATATAACGAAGAGCCTTGTTTGCAAGTAATCCGCCGAACATGGTCATCACAAGGTATTGTGAGCTTTGCACGTCTTGTTTCACCCGGCAGTAAATACCGATTAGGCGGGCATTTAACCTTTAAAAAATAGCTAAATAGCGTGTTGGTAACTAAAGTTGAGCGCTTTAATGGCTTCACCATTAATAATTCGCTCCCCCACCTCATTGCTGGTAAAAGTAGGCGCTGGATTACCCTTCTCACGGCACTTTTCTCGATAGTAATCAGCTTTAGTTGGGTGAGCAGGGTTAACGACGTTATAAACACTTTGTGCCACAGGCCAATGCGTAATAACACTAAATATTGCGTTAATTACATCTTGCTGATGAACCATATTAACGATTTGCTCACTTGAGCTAGACAACTCTTTACCTGCCACAAATTGTCCCGGCTCACGTTGTGGACCAACTAAACCAGCCAAACGTAATACTTTTCCACCTGCTTTTAATACGGCTTGCTCTGCATCGTATAGCTGTTGCTGACGGTCTGTTTGACACTCAATAATACTTGCTTCGCTGTAAAGCCCATTATCATTAGCATAAACCCCTGTCGACGAGCACAAAATAAAGCCTTTGCAATGCAATGAATCGGCAAGAGCCAGTCCTGCATTTAAGGTCTCTAAATAATTACTTTGCTGTTGCCTACTACGTGGAGGAATAGCACATACCCACCATGCATTTTCAAGGCTAACATCATGCTTAACTTTTCCCTGTTCAAGTAAGAATTGTCTATGAAAATCAAATTGATGTTCACTACTTCGATGTGTGCCTTGCACATCCCACTGTAATTTTTTGGCTTCAAAGCAAAGTGCCTGACCAAGCCACCCAGCACCAAGTACAACTATTTTATTATCAAAATTAACCATTTAATAATATCGCCTTATCTATATGTAATATTTTATTAATAAGCTTCACTATGCAATGTAGCGATTTAGGTGCAAATATGATTAGATAACTAACTCTACCCGATAATAAAAACACGTGCACCTATGTTAAATAACCTTTCTTTACGTAAAAAAATATTATTACTCATCGGCGGAACGATAAGTGTATTACTTATCATCGCGTCTAGTTTTTTTGTGAGCCATATTGCTGACCTATCACGGCAGGCTATCCAACGCGAAGCGGATAGCTACTTACAAAGTGAGCGGCTTTCAATGCAAAGTTACTTTGCCAAATACGGTAAAGTAGTTGAAACCTTTGTAACCAATCCGCACTTAGTAAATTGGTTTGATAATTGGAACAAGCGCGATCAAAGCCTTGAGAACCAACCCGGATACGACAGCGTTAACCAAGACTTTGTGCGTATTAGTGGCAACGACGACAATATTTTATCTGCCTTCTTCGCATCGGCGACAACCGGTGAGTACTTTAAAGAAAACGAACGCACCACCCACTACAATGGCCAGCCTTATTACGCTTATAAACGTGGCTGGTGGCAAGATGCCTTAAAGATCAACAAATTGTATGTTGGTCCTATTTCTGTTGATTTAACCACAGGCAACGCCTCAGCTGTAGTACAGCAACCTGTTTATAATAAACAAAACAAACTGGTTGGTTTTGGGGGGGTTGATTTACAACTTAACAATATCAACGACATGGTTGAAGATATTCGCTTTAACGGACAAGGGTTTGGCTTTTTACTTGATGGCAACCAAAAGGTGGTTCACTTATCTAAGCGCACCGGCCATAAACTGTCTGTGACAGACGAAGGTCCAAACGGCAAAGAAGGTCTTGATGCCCTCGAAAAACAATTTAGTGACACATCAGGCTTCAGCGAATTAAACCGCACCATGAAAAGCAACAAAGACGGCAGTGGTTTTGTCACCCTAAAAGGCGAGCAATATTACGTTGTATACAACCGCCTTGAATTAGAAAGCCCATACCTTGATTGGTATGTGGGTATTTTAATACCAACCAGCATGATCGAAGAGCCAGTAGATGATGCAGTCATGACAACAACGACCTCTGTGATCATCATTTTAGCGATTATTATTGCGATGATCTTCTGGGCTACGCAAATGATCACTAAACCACTGACAAAACTTACTTATATCATGCGTGATATTGCTTCAGGTGATGGTGATTTAACCCAAAAAATCGAAATAAAGAGTCAAGATGAAGTTGGTCAGCTCGCTCACCACATGAATACCTTTATCGATAAATTACGCGCCATGATGCTTAATACAGCAGCCCAAGCTGAGCAGTTAAGCCAAGCGGCTTCACAGCTTAAAATCGTCTCCAAAAAAACCAACGACGAAATTCAGCAAGAAAAACAACAAGTTGACAGTGTTAGCGCCGCAGTAACAGAAATGGCCTCTACGGTACTCGAAATTTCGCGAAATGCGCAACACACCAACAATGCAGCCGAAGAAGTGCAAAGCATTACAGCCGATGGCACCAAGCGTTCAACGCAGGCGCAATCGGTGATGACCGCACTTGCCAGCCACATCGGTGAGGCATCTAAAGTTGTTGCTGGGCTTGAGCAAGAAAGCGGCAATATTGGCGCTGTTGTCGATGTAATCAACTCAATTGCAGAACAAACCAATTTACTGGCACTCAATGCAGCCATTGAAGCGGCGCGTGCAGGTGAGCAAGGGCGAGGCTTTGCGGTGGTTGCTGATGAGGTACGCTCACTGGCAAGTCGTACACAAGAGTCGACCGATGATATTCGTAATATGATCACGCGTTTACAGCAAATAGCTCAAAAAGCATCCACCATGATGCAGCAGGGTCAAGAGCGTGCAGAAGGCTCTGTAGAGCAAACTCAAATTGTACTGCAAGCTCTGCAAGATATTGCAGGCTCAGTGACGAATGTACAAGACCAGAGTCATCAAATTGCGACCTCAACTGAGCAACAAACGGTGGTTGCTGAGGACATTAACAATAGCCTCGCGGCAATTAACCATTTAGTAAATAGTACAGCAGATCATGCACATGAGTTAGCAGACGAAGCACGCGATCTCAATGAGCTAGCTATTTCACTTAATAAAACGGTTAATCAATTTAAGTTGTGATTAGTCATTGAATTGTTCTAGGTGTGTGTTCTTGCTACTTATTATAAGTAACAAATCAGGCACCATGCAGTCGTCAATAAGAAATTTTTAACGCTGCAAACGACAGGTCTAAATCATTCACACTGATTTGAATTGGTATTGAGATAGATTGCAGATGTAATTAAAAACCCGATGTCACCTGAAGATGACATCGGGTTTTTATCGTCAGCCTTCCTTGTTACCTGTGGCGTAACCGCTTTAGTAAGTTCCATAAATAGTTGCCACTGTTGCTCATTCCATGTAGCAACTCCCTTGTTGTTCAGTCCGTGTAATAATTGCGCTTGTACTTGTTCCATTTTGTCACCTCCTTACGCTAGCTTCATCCATATTTGGCTCCTAGCCTAAACCAAAATCCTTGGTGTTTATCCTTTCACTTTATCCATAAAGCGTTGCCATTGTGCGCTTGTCCATAACGCCTTGTTACTTCCTTGCTGTCCTTTGTGCTGTGTTACATTTTCCATACTGTAAATCTCCTTGCAGTGTTGTCATCCATTATTACGTGTGCATTTCCTTGCCGTACACCCATTCCTTTGAACCGTGATTATTATCGCTTACCGATAATATACACAGCATGAATCAAACCTGGAATGTACCCTAATAAGGTTAAAATAATATTAATCCAGAATTGTGCCCCCAAACCTACCTGTAAAAATACGCCAAGAGGCGGAATTAAAACCGAGAAAATAATGCGTATTAAATCCATAACTCACTCCTTGAAAAAGATAAGCCCAGCCAAAGCTGGGCTATAGGGCGTGCTATTATTCAGCAACAATCTTAAGTTCATCGATGACTTTACGCACATCTTCAGCATTTTCAGCAATGCTCACTGCTAATTGCTTTTCTGCATCTGACTTAACCGTACCTTTTAGTGTAACAACGCCTTTATCTGTATCGACATCAATATCAGTGCCGCCTACTTCAGAGTTAAATAAATAACGTGTGGTGATCACTGTACTGATCTTCGCATCAGTTAAGTCACTTTCTACTGAGTCACCTTTATCTGCACTCGCTGCCTTAGACTTCATGTTTTTCACAACCGTTAATTTGTTATCAACAGCAGTTACACCGTCTAGACTAAGTACAAGCTCTTCGGCTAACTCTTTGTCTAATTCACTATCAACTTTACCGGTTAATACAACTTTGCCGTTTTTTACGTCTGTGTTGATATCAAAATTATTTAGGTTAGTGTTCATAAGAAGCACTGTTTCTGCCTTACCATCAATCCAAGCATCTTTACTTTCATTTTCCCAGTTGCTTGCCTGAGCACTCATACTTGTTGCACCAATTACTAACGCAGCAATCATAGTCTTGTTGAATGTATTCATAATCTTTCTCCTTTTGATTAAAGACGAGATAACTAATGCGACTACGATGCCAACTTTTTATTTTTATATTATTCAATAAGTTAAATTGATATTCAGCCATGATTTATATTCGTTTCGGTAATTATTTACAGACAATTCGGTAAGAAGTTCACTCTGTTATAAAAATGACTAATTAATTGTCAATCTTATTAATCTATGGTTAATTTAACGAATGAAAGCCCACATCAAAAAACATAAACCAATGAATATTAATAAAATAATTTTTGGCCTACACTTTGCTTTGTGATTAACATAACTTTAAAACTCAACAGGGAATTATCATGGCCGTCAAACTCGAAGATCGCCCCATCGAGCAAGTAAGAGAAGAAGTAATCGATCAACTTATCTATAACTACAGTCATGCAGTTATTTCAGCAGAAGCATTTGAACGAAGACTAGACCAAGCAATGGAAGCCACCAGCAATGAAGTGTTAATTGAGCTGGTTTCTGACTTAGAGTTAACAGCAGATATTGACTACAAGTCACATAAACACGCGCAGTTTAAACCTCACTATGCACATGGTAGCGATGCAGAAAGCCTGCAACTACGCAGTATTTTAGGTTCCAACGAGCGCAGCGGCCAATGGCTAGTCCCGAAAGAAATTCACCTAACGAACTGTTTAGGCTCAATTGAATTAGACTTTAGTGAAGCCGTTTTTCAGCACCAGCATGTCACCATCTACGTAAACTGTATTTTAGGCAGCGACGAAATCTACGTGCCAGAGCATGTAAATGTAGTGTCAAAATTGTTTAGTGTGGTAGGTAGCGTTGAAAATAAATCGGTTGCACTCAATAAAGGGCAAGGCCCCACAATTACGATTGAAGGTAATGTTTGGCTAGGCTCAGTAGAGATTAAAGTCAAACGCACCATGAAAGAAAAGTTCATCAGCTTTGCCAACAGCCTAAAAGCCAGTTGGAAAGAAATGAATAGAGTGCAATGACGAAATACGAGTTGCGAAACCCCCTCGCGCACAATCAATTTCACGCCTACATTAAACCGTAGGCGTTATGCTTGCATGGCGCGTTTGCGCAGCAACGTCTTTTATAAGATTCGCGGCTAAAGCCACTCCTACAAGTGATATACACTACATGTGGGAGGCGTTTTAACTATACAAGCTCGCATCTCGCTTTTCGTAACTCGTTGCCTATAACCTTTCACGGCTAAAGCCCTTCCTACAAGTGATGCACACTTCACTCGTGGGAGGCGTTTTAACGCCGAAAAAGCAGACCTGTTCAGCGACATTAAACAACCAACTCGGTATAGCCGTACTAGCTCGCATCTCGCTTTTCGTAACTCGTTGCTTATAACCTTTTCACGGCTAAAGCCCCTCCTACAAGTGACACACATCACACACGAGGGAGGTGTTTTAACGCCGAAAAAGCAGACCTGTTCAGCGACATTTAACAACCTTTACGGTTTAGCTCGTATCTCGTAATTCGTCACTCGTTGCTTACACCCTTTCACGGCTAAAGCCCCTCCTACAAGTGATATACACCTCACACGTGGGAGGCGTTTTAACGCCGAAAAGCAAACATTTTCAACGACATTAAACACCCTTCACCGTATAGCTCGTATCTCGTAATTCGTCACTCGTTGCTTACACCCTTTCACGGCTAAAGCCCCTCCTACAAGTGACACACATCACACTCGTGGGAGGCGTTTTAACGCCGAAAAAGCAAACCTTTTAAGCGGTATTAACAACCATCTCGATTTAGCTCGCATCTCGCTTTTCGCAGCTCGTTACCTATAACCCTTTCACGGCTAAAGCCTCCTACAAAAGATACACACTACACTCGTGGGAGGCGTTTTAACGCCGAAAAAGCGAACCTTTTCAGCGACATTAAACACCCTTCACGGTTTAGCTCGCATCTCGCTTTTCGTAACTCGTTACTTATTTCGCTCGTACTTCGCTGCTCGTTTTTTTCATCACTAAAGATCGTTATTTCTTTCACTTGGGATGTCACTGAAATATTCGACAAACTCGACTTCAAAGCCTGCGGGGTCAATAAAATACACGTTTTTTCGGTAAGGGTTTTCAGGGCCTAATTTATCCACTTCGTAGCCTGCATCTACAAGGCGTTCAATCACGGCATTAATATCGTGTGTCACATAAGCAAAGTGAGCAAGGCCCACTTGATGGCCCGATAAATCGCGATTTTCATCTTCACCATTATCGCTGAATGCGATGTACTGGTAATCATCACCAAAGTGCAGCCATTTACGCGGCTTTCCAGACCAGGTGCTGTCGCCTTGGCTTCTTACTCGCCAATGAGGGAACGCGGCTTTATAAAAATGCAGCATGGCGTCAACATTACTTACGACTAGGTTTATGTGTTCTAAATGCATAGCGAATTTCCTTTTAAATTATGAAACTGCCAGTACGATAAAACCTAAAGTTTAGTTGAGGTAAAGCATTTTTTAATAAAAAAGCCCCACTTTATTAAGTGAGGCTTTATGCTGCTTCGTTGCGTGTTAGCTTCCTGCTATCTGCATTTGTTCAATTAGCACTGAGCCCGTTTGAATCCCGCCACGACGCTCAATATCGCCACCCAGCCCGACAACCGCTTTAAACATATCTTTAAGGTTGCCTGCGATTGTTATCTCGCTGACAGGGTATTGAATCTCGCCGTTTTCTACCCAAAAGCCCGCTGCGCCACGCGAGTAATCACCTGTTACCGTGTTGACCCCCTGTCCCATGAGTTCTGTGACTAATAAGCCGGTGCCCATGGTGTTTAACAGCGCTTTTAAATCAGCGTGCGTTTGCTCAACTAACCAGTTGTGGATCCCGCCCGCATGACCGGTTGGTGCCATTGATAATTTACGAGCCGCATAGCTTGCTAATAGGTAAGTTTGCAGCTCACCGCCTTGAATAATTTCATGGTCGACTGTTTTTAAGCCTTCCGCATCAAACGGTGATGAAGCAAGGCCTTTTAATAAATGCGGACGCTCAGAAATATTCACACAATCGCTGAACACTTTGGTGCCTAAACTATCGAGTAAAAAGCTCGATTTACGATAAAGTGCACCACCGCCAATCGCCGACACTAAATGGCCAAATAACGAGTTGGCAATATCTGCTCTAAAAATAACAGGCACTTTCATGGTACCGAGTTTTTGACTATTGAGTTTAGCGAGTGTTTCTGTAGCCGCTTCAAGACCCACTTTTGCAGCATCGTTTAAATCGTCTTTATGGCGAGCAACAGTGTATGCAGAATCACGCTGCATTTGCTCACCTTCTTTGCCAATCACCATGGTGCTTATACTGTGGCGAGTACGCGGGTAACCAGCAATCATGCCATGGCTGTTACCATATACGCGAAGCCCTTGGTGAGACGAAAAGCTCGCACCATCAGAATTTACAATGCGCTCATCAGCATTTAATGCGGCCTGCTCTGCTTGATGACACAACTCAATACCTTGCTCTGGGCTGACATCCCACGGGTGATATAAATCTAAATCTTGTGGTGCAAATTCAAGTAGTTCTTTATCGGCAATACCGTTGAATGGATCGTCAGATGTAAACTTAGCAATATCAATTGCTTTTTCGACCACAGTACGTAACGTTTTTGGGTTTAAGTCGGCGGTTGATGCCGAGCCTTTATTATTACCCACATACACACTGATACCTAAGCCACCATCTTGGTTAAACTCTATTGTTTCAACTTCTCCCATTCGCGTGCTAACAGACAAACCTGACGTGCTCGACATTGCAGCTTCTGCAGCGGTTGCTCCGAGCTTTTTAGCATGCTCAAGAACTTCGCTTACGGCATCTTTCACTTGTGAAATATGTTGATAAATAGGATCTTTCATCTTCGGTGTCCTAGGCTATGATATTTTTTATAGTGTAGCGAATGCTAACACACTGCGAGACGTGCATCAGCTAATATTAATCATTAACTAAATGGCGTATAATAGTGAATAGTTAAGTTTACCGGATGAGCATCCTTATGGCGAAGAAGAAAAAGCCTGCAATTGAAGAAGAAATTATTTACGTATCAAAAAGCGAATTAAAGCGTGAGGCAATGCAATATCACGATCTTGGCGCTGAAATCGCAGGGATGGCTAAAAAGCAACGCGACCGCTTACCATTAAACGACGAGCTTAAAGAAGCCCTCGTCGTTGCAGATAAAGTTAGCGATAAAAGCGATGCTTACCGTCGTAACTTAAACTATATTGCAAAAGTACTACGTACCACTGAAAACGTTGATGAAATTCAAGCCATGATTGACATCATGCTGAACAAGAATAACCAAGCTGACGTATTAATGAATAAAATAGAAAAGCTTCGTGATGACTTGATCAAGCAAGGTGATGACTTAATCAACCCGACTATTGAGCAGTATCCATCGCTTGAGCGTCAAAAAATGCGTCAACTAGTGCGTAATGCAACCAAGGAAGTTAAAGCCGAAAAACCGGCAAAGAGTTACAAAGAGTTATTCCAGTATCTAAAAGATGCGATTATGGTTTAAGTCTCTTTTAATATAAAAAGCCGCTTAATGTAAATTATGCGGCTTTTTTTATAGCCATTTCGGCGTTAAAACGCCTCCTACAATTCCTGTAGGAACGGCTTTAGCCGTGTATGGTAAAATTTAACTATAAATAGATACAATCCCAATAAGGATAATCACGCACATTTTTAACAATTCCAGCCCTCAACGGGTTTGCAATAATGTACCGCGATACGTCTCGTAAATGCTCTTCACTCCGGATCAAAGAATCATAATATCCTGGCTGCCAAATTTTTCTTTTTGGGCTTGCTGACTTGTTTATCAAATATGAACTTTTCCCTTTAACTTCTCTCATTAATGTCGCTAAAGGTACTTTATCTTGTAACTGAAATAACCAATGTAGATGATCAGGCATTACAACGAAGCAAATTGTTCTGGTTTTAATATCTTCTATAGCCTTTAAGGTATTAATTAAGACTCGAGCATTATTAAAGTCAGAAAAATAACAGTTTCTATCAAGAGTTGAAGTTGTAACACTGTAGTAATGAAAGGGAATTGATACCCTATGTTTTCTTAGATTTTGATAATGTGCGGTCATCCATAACCCTCCATTCACTGTATTAAACCTAGCCAAAGATATAACAGAATCAAGATAAATATACATAGAAACGGCTTTAACCGTGAACATTAAATACAATAACCATAAATACTTCGGCGTTAAAACACCTCCTACAATGATATACATACAAAAAAGGCTCTGAGCAAACACTCAGAGCCTTCTTTTCAAACCGTGGTTTATTACCAGATCTTCACACGATCTTCTGGTTTGATATACATTTTGTCGCCTTCTTTCACGTCAAATGCCTCATAGAACTCAGGCATGTTTGAAAGAATACCGATTACACGGTAGTGGCTTGGTGAATGAGGGTCTGTCATTAGACGGTTACGTAACTCTTCATCACGATATTTACGACGCCAGATTTGTGACCAGCCCATAAAGAAACGTTGATCGCCGGTATAGCCGTCAATCACTGGCGCTTTTTCATCTCCAAGTGATAATTGATAGGCCGTATAAGCAACTGTTAAGCCACCTAAGTCACCAATGTTTTCACCAAGTGTCAGCTCACCATTTACGTTTGCATCTTCAAACGGCTTGTACTCATTGTACTGAGCAACAAGTTGACCTGTGCGCTCTTCAAACTGTTTAAGATCTGATTCGCTCCACCAGTTACGTAAGTTACCGTCACCATCATATTTTGCGCCTTGGTCGTCGAAACCATGGCCCAGTTCGTGGCCAATTACCGCACCAATAGCACCATAGTTTACTGCGTCATCGGCTTCTAGGTTAAAGAATGGCGGTTGTAAAATAGCTGCAGGGAATACAATTTCGTTATTCACTGGATTGTAGTAAGCGTTAACCGTTTGTGGTGTCATGTGCCACTCAGAGCGGTCTACCGGCTTACCTATTTTTGCAGTCATGTCTGCAAATTCCCACTCGCTGTAGCGAATGTAGTTACCAACGAGGTCATCACCTTTAATTTCAAGCGATGAGTAGTCTTTCCACTTGTCTGGATAACCAATTTTAGGCGTGAACTTATCAAGCTTCTCTTTCGCAGCAAGTTTCGTTTCAGGGCTCATCCATTCAAGACCTTCAATCGCAACTGCGTAGCCCTTAATTACGTTATCAACCAGCTCTTCCATACGTGCTTTTGCTTCAGGCGGGAAGTTATCTTTAACGTATACTTTACCTAGAATTTCGCCTAACACACCGTTAGACGCATCAACTGCTTTTTTCCACAGAGGTGATTGCTCTGTCACACCACGAAGTGTTGTGCTGTAAAAATCAAAGTTAAGGTCTACTAGCTCTTTATTTAAAAGACCTGCGTAATTGCTCACAAAATGGAATTTAAGGTAGTTCTGCCATGTTGCTAAATCAGTATCGTTATAAATACCTGCAAATTTTTCTAGGTAGCTAGGCTGGCGAACGATTACGTCGTCGGTTTTAACGCCCGATGCATCAAAATACGCAGCTAAATCGAACTCACCCGTCAATTTATTCGCATCAGCAATGCTCATCTTGTTATAAGATTTGGTTGCATCACGGCTTTCAACGCGGCTCCACTGTGCATCTGCAATACTTGTTTCAAGTGCGATGATATTTTTTGCAGCAGCTTCTGCATCAGCAACACCCGCTTTGCTCAAGATAGCAGTAATGTATGCTTCATAGGCTGCGCGAATATTGGTGAATTTTTCATCATCTTTTAAGTAGTAATCACGGTCAGGTAAACCTAGGCCTGATTGGTAAACATACATCGCGTTTTCGCTTGAGTTTTTCGCGTCGTTATTTACGTACCAACCAAATGGTAAGCTTCCGCCTTTAATACGTAACTCAGCCATTAATGTAACGAGGTCTGATTTATTCTTAACTGCGTCAACACTTTCAAGAATTGGCGTTAATGGTTTGATACCCGCAGCTTCGCGGCCCGCTTCGTCCATATAGCTGTTATAGAAAGCAGCTAATTTAGCTTCGTCAGAGCCTGGCTTAACATTTTTATTTGCTGCGGCTTTTTCGAGTACTTCTTTCATCGCTTTTTGCGAATCATCATAAAGCTGAGTGAATGAACCGTAGTTTGATTTATCACCTGGAATTTCTGTTTTTTCTAGCCATTCACCGTTAACGTGATAGTAAAAGTCGTCTTGTGCACGAACAGACTTGTCCATGTTCGCCAGTTCAATACCTGAATCTAAAGGTGCTTTTGCTTCAGTGACGGTTGCCGTTGCAGGTGTTTTAATTTCTTGTTCTTTTTCACCACAACCAACAAGACCAAGTGCAAGCGCAATACTTGCAGCGGTAAGTGTTACTTTTTTCATGGGAGTCCTGTACTTAATTGTTTTTGAAGTATCTATTGAAAAACCATAATAGCAGGTAGTTTTTCGCTACCCCCATAATAAACCTCATATGCAAAACAATAAAATCGAATATGTAACAATTTTTATCAAAAAGGGATGAGCTGCATATTTGAACGATGAAACAAAAAATTAGAGGTTAAAAGATAGAAAATAGAGGTTAGAGGTTAGAGGTTAGAGGTTAGCCACCTTCGCGCGAAATAAATTTCACGCCTACATTAGCTCGCATCTCGCTTTTCGCAGCTCGTTGCTTATAACCCTTTCACGGCTAAAGCCCTTCCTACAAGTGACACACATCTCACACGTGGGAGGCGTTTTAACGCCGAGAAAGCAAACCTTTTCAGCGGTATTAAACAACCTTCACGGCTTAGCTCACATCCAACATCTCGCTTCTCGCAGCTCGTTGCTTACAACCCTTTCACGGCTAAAGCCCTTCCTACAAGTGATACGCATTGCACTCGTGGGAGGTGTTTTAACGCCGAAAAAGCAAACCTGTTCAGCAATATCAAACAACCTTCACGGCTTAGCTCGCATCTCGCTTTTCGCAGCTCGTTGCTTACAACCTCTTCGCGCGAAATAAATTTCACGCCTACATTAAACCGTAGGCGTTATGCTTGCATGGCGCGTTTGCGCAGCAACACCTTTTATAAGATTCACGGCTAAAGCCCTTCCTACAAGTGATACACACTTCAAACGTGGGAGGCGTTTTAACGCCGAGAAAGTAAACCTTTTCAGCAGTATTAAATAACCTTCTCGGTTTAGCTCACATCCAACATCTCGCTTCTCGAAACTCGTTGCTTATAACCCTTTCACGGCTAAAGCCCTTCCTACAAGTGACACACATCACACTAGTGGGAGGTGTTTTAACGCCGAAAAAGCAAACCTGTTCAGCAATATCAAACAACCTTCACGGCTTAGCTCACATCTCGCTTTTCGCAGCTCGTTGCTTATAACCCCTTCGCGCGAAATAAATTTCACGCCTACATTAGCTCGCATCTCGTACTTCGTAACTCGTTGCTTACAACCCTTTCACGGCTAAAGCCCTTCCTACAAGTGACACACACTACACACGTGGGAGGCGTTTTAACTATACAAGCTCGCATCTCGCTTCTCGTAACTCGTAACTCGTTACTTATAACCCTTTCACGGCTAAAGCCCTTCCTACAAGTGATACGCATTGCACTCGTGGGAGGTGTTTTAACGCCGAAAAAGCAAACCTGTTCAGCAATATCAAACAACCTTCACGGCTTAGCTCGCATCTCGCTTTTCGCAGCTCGTTGCTTACAACCTCTTCGCGCGAAATAAATTTCACGCCTACATTAAACCGTAGGCGTTATGCTTGCATGGCGCGTTTGCGCAGCAACATCTTTTATAAAATTCACGGCTAAAGCCCTTCCTACAAGTGATACACATCACACTCGTGGGAGGTGTTTTAACGCCGAAAAAGCAAACCTGTTCAGCAATATCAAACAACCTTCACGGCTTAGCTCGCATCTCGCTTTTCGCAGCTCGTTGCTTATAACCCTTTCACGGCTAAAGCCCTTCCTACAAGTGATACACATCTCTCACGTGGGAGGCGTTTTAACGCCGAAAAAGCAAACCTGTTCAGCAATATCAAACAACCTTCACGGTTTAGCTCGTATCTCGTAATTCGCAGCTCGTTGCTTATAACCCCTTCGCGCGAAATAAATTTCACGCCTACATTAGCTCGTATCTCGCTTTTCGCAGCTCGTTGCTTATTTATCTCGTTGCTTATTTAAAACGTTGCTTTATCTTTTCAACTATTTCGACGTTGGCGGCTGGGAACACGTAGTAATCAAGCTCATTAATGGGTACCCACTTACCTTGCTGACCTTCTGCGCCATGGGCTTCGCCTGTAAAGTTATCAACTATATGAACATCTAAACGCACACATTTATCGCCGTAATCGTGTTCGATAACCATTAATTCATCACTGCCATTAACCGTCAGGTTTACTTCTTCTAATAGCTCACGTTGTAACGCTGCAAACACGCTTTCGCCCTGCTCGACCTTGCCACCAGGGAACTCCCATAAGCCACCTTGGTGTTTATCGTCTGGGCGCTTACAAATAAATAATTGTTGGTCTTTATAAATTACACCGACTGCGACATGCACTATTTTCTTAGTCATTTTATATTTCCTCAATCATAAAAAAAGCGACGCAAGCGTCGCTTTTTATCCCAGTGTTTTGGTTACTTTAATTTACCACAACACTGTTTAAACTTTTGACCTGAACCACATGGGCACGGCTCATTACGGCCTACCTTAGGCTCTGCACGGTGGCTAACTACAGCACCTTGTGGCGTTTCGCCGCCAATGTGCTCAGCTTCTTCGTGTTGGTATTCACGTGGTGCATTTTCGCTACGACGATGTTGCTCTTCTACCTTTTCAACATCTTCTTCTGCACGTACTTGAACTTTACTTAAAATACTCACTACGTCGATTTTTAAGTTTTCAAGCATTTCAGAGAATAGCTCGAATGATTCACGCTTGTACTCTTGCTTCGGATTCTTCTGTGCATAACCACGTAAGTGGATACCTTGACGAAGATGATCCATTGCAGCCAAGTGATCTTTCCAGTGTTGGTCTAGGCTTTGTAGCATAATCGCTTTTTCGAATTGACGTAGTACTGAATCGCCCACCATCTCTTCTTTTTGCTTGTATGCTTGCTCAACGGCTTCTTCGATACGCTCACGCAGTTTTTCTTCGTAAAGTTTACTGTCTTCAGCTAGCCATTGTGAAATTGGCAGTTCAATTAAGAAATCTTGCTTTAAGCGTTCTTCTAGGCCTGGAATATCCCACATTTCCGCTAAGCTTTGCGGTGCAATGTATTGGTCAATCATGCCATTAAGAACATCGCTGCGGATTGCAGTGATAGTTTCTGAAATATCGCCTTCTTCAAGTAGTTCGTTACGCTGCGAGTAAACTACGCGACGTTGGTCGTTTGCAACATCATCGTACTCAAGAAGTTGTTTACGTACGTCGAAGTTACGCGCTTCAACTTTACGTTGTGCGTTTTCGATTGCACGGTTAACCCAAGGGTGCTCAATTGCTTCGCCACGTTGCATGCCCAGTTTACGCATCATGTTAGTCATGCGCTCACCCGCAAAGATACGCATTAACGCATCATCCATTGATAAGTAGAAACGGCTCGAACCTGCGTCACCTTGACGACCAGAACGACCACGTAACTGGTTATCGATACGGCGCGACTCGTGACGCTCAGTACCAATGATGTGTAAACCACCAGCTTCGATTACTGCATCATGGCGCTTTTGCCACTCTTCTTTAATCGTTTTGATTTGCTCATCAGTTGGGTTTTCTAGCTTTTCAATTTCGCTGTGCCAGTTACCACCTAACACGATATCGGTACCACGACCGGCCATGTTAGTGGCAATCGTTACTGTGCCAGGTAAGCCCGCGTCAGCAACAATGTCGGCTTCTTGCGCGTGGAATTTAGCATTAAGTACATTGTGCTTAATTTTTTCTTTACGTAAGAATTGCGATAAGTACTCAGAACTTTCGATAGAAATAGTACCCACAAGTACTGGCTGACCACGTTCTTGACAGTCTTTAATATCGGCAAGGATGGCTTCGTACTTTTCTTCTTGTGTTAAATACACAAGATCGGCACGGTCATCACGGATCATCGGTTTATTAGTTGGCATTACAACCGTGTCTAAACCATAAATAGACTGGAACTCAAACGCTTCTGTGTCTGCTGTACCCGTCATACCCGCTAACGTGTCGTATAAACGGAAGTAGTTTTGGAATGTGATTGATGCCAATGTTTGGTTTTCGTTTTGAATGCGTACACCTTCTTTTGCTTCAACAGCTTGGTGTAAGCCTTCTGACCAACGACGGCCTTCCATTGTACGGCCTGTGTGCTCATCAACGATAATTACTTCGTTTTCTTTAACAACGTAATCAACATCTTTTTGATAAAGCTTATGCGCACGCAGTGCTGCGTAAACATGGCTTAATAATGTGATACTTGAAGCTGAATAAAGTGAATCACCTTCTTCGATTAAGCCACGCTCAATCAGTAGTTCTTCAACCTTAATTTGGCCACGCTCAGTTAAATGAACCTGCTTAGACTTTTCATCGATAGTAAAGTCGCCGTCGCCTTCAACGCCTTCTTCGTCTTCTTTTTCTTGCAGCTCAAGTTCTGGCACAATCTTGTTGATTTCGATGTAAAGCTCAGAGCTGTCTTCAGCTGGGCCTGAGATAATAAGCGGCGTACGCGCTTCATCGATTAGGATTGAATCCACCTCATCCACTACAGCGTAGTAAAGTGGGCGTTGAACACGCTCGTCAATGCTAAATGCCATGTTATCGCGAAGATAATCAAAGCCAAATTCGTTATTTGTACCGTAAGTAATGTCGGCACTGTAAGCCACTTTCTTTTGCTGTGGCATCATACCTGGCACATTACAGCCTACGGTTAGGCCAAGGAATTCAAATAATGGACGGTTGGTTTCTGCGTCACGCTTTGCAAGGTAGTCGTTCACGGTAATAACATGAACACCTTTACCCGTTAAACCACGCAGGTATGCAGGCAATGTTGCCGTTAGTGTTTTACCTTCACCGGTACGCATTTCTGCGATACGGCCTTGGTGTAATACCATACCACCTAGTAGCTGTACGTCGAAATGACGCATGCCATTTACACGCTTAGATGCTTCACGTACCACAGCAAATGCTTCTGGTAGAATATCATCTAGGCTTTGTCCGTTATCGTAACGCTCTCTAAATTCTGCTGTTTTTGCTTTTAGATCTTCATCAGAAAGCGCTTCTAATTGCGTTTCAAGCGCATTGATCAGTGCGACCGTCTTTCTTAGGTTTTTAATAGTGCGGTCATTGCGACTACCAAAAATCTTGGTAAATAAATTAGATATCATGATAAAACCGTTACAATATATTCTTTGTTAGCTACTCGTTAGCTAACCCACTTTCTACAATTGATAATTAATATGCGCTTATGCTTATGATGTAGAGCATATTAATTAACAATTTATCTGTACGCTGTTCAAAACACCGCTTATTTCGTGCGCTATCATACCAGAGTCTGCGCAACATCAAACCATCTCAGCGTGAAGATATGGAATTTCAGCAAGAAAATTTAAAAATCAGCCGTAAACTTTAGTTTAACCCCGCAAAAAAACACGAAAATTAAACCACCCGATAGATATGGCGACATTCGAAATAAAATCAAGATGTGGGGTGAAAAAAGGCGATTTGGTTAGTGGTTAGTGGTTAGTGGTTAGTGGTTAGTGGTTAGTGGTTAGTGGTTAGTGGTTAGTGGTTAGTGGTTAGTGGTTAGAACAAAATAAATCCACTTTAATCTCAAGCAAGCTGCGTGATCTAACTTCTAATATCTAACTTCTAATATCTAACTTCTAATATCTAACTTCTAATATCTAATATCTAACTTCTAATTTCTAACTTCTAATATCTAACTTCTAATTTCTAACTTCTATTATAAACCTTCGCGCGAAATAAATTTCACGCCTACAAGTTACTTCTTTCGCCCGTGCAATGCCAAGCGCTCAAGTTTTTCTTTCAGCGATGGCGGTGCATCAGCGGCGATAGCCGTTAAGTAATCAGCTGTTTGCTCGCTCATTTTGCGCTTAGAAACGGGTTTATTGTCGTGTTTTGGTGAGGCTGATAAACGTTGGGTTGCTTGCGGATTCGCTGTTATTTTAATTTGCCCGAGCTCTGCCATACCCGCAGCACGAAAGTGCGAAAGCATATCCATTTTTAAATAATTTAAACGCAGCGCAATAGGCGCAGAAACAGCTTCGATCATTAACGTACCATCACGATAGTTACTTACGCGGCATTTTTTAGACAGTATTTCCCCTAAAAACTCATCAAGAATAGCTTGTTGGCTCGAAAGACCTTGCGTTTTTCCAGCATACGACGCAAGACGGCCACTCAAGCCAGCCATAATATCGCCAAGCGCTTTTGGCGCGTATCTATCTTTTGCCATAATTATCTACCTAAACGGTTTTATTACCTACCAAAGAGAATATACCACCGACCGCCAAGGTAAAGCGAGAATAACAAGATGTAGAACCGAGATACGAGCTAAGAGTACCTTCGCGCGAAATAAATTTCACGCCTACATTAAACCGTAGGCGTTATGCTTGCATGGCGCGTTTGCGCAGCAACATCTTTTATAAGATTCACGGCTAAAGCCCTTCCTACAAGTGATACATATTACACACGTAGGAGGCGTTTTAACGCCGAAAAAGCAAACCTGTTCAGCGACATTAAACAACCAGCTCAATTTAGCTCGCATCTCGCTTTTCGATGCTCGTTACTTATAAACCCTTCGCGCGAAATAAATTTCACGCCTACATTAAACCGTAGGCGTTATGCTTGCATGGCGCGTTTGCGCAGCAACGTCTCTTTTAAAATTCACGGCTAAAGCCCTTCCTACAAGTGACACTCATCTCACACGTGGGAGGCGTTTTAACGCAGAAAAAGCGAACCTTTTCAGGGACATAAAAAACCTTCACGGTTTAGCTGTACTAGCTCGCATCTCGTACTTCGTAACTCGTTGCTTATAACCCTTTCACGGCTAAAGCCCTTCCTACAAGTGATACACACTACACACGTAGGAGGCGTTTTAACGCCGAAAAAGCAAACCTGTTCAGTGACATTAAACAACCGGCTCAATTTAGCTCGCATCTCGCTTTTCGTAACTCGCTGCTTATTTATCTCGTTACTTATAATTTCAAGGTTCAAGCCCCTCCTACGCCGTAAATATTTCTGGTAAACTTTTCCTTTGTTTTTTCACTCTGAATGCGCAATGACACAACACTCTCTAACTTTAATCGTATTGGCGGGCGGACTTGGTAGCCGTTTTGGTGGAAATAAGCAAATTGCTGAGATCCCTGGCCTTAGTTGTACCATTATGGAACTCAGTATTGCCGATGCAGTAAACGCGGGGGTAAGCCAAGTTGTCATCGTGATTAATAAAAAAATACGTGCAGAGTTCGAGGCTACCATTTTACCTCGCTTACCTAAATCACTCGATATTGTGCTCGTAGAACAAGAAATCACAGCGATACCCGCTAAATTTAGCTCTCTAGCCACAACGCGCACTAAACCTTGGGGTACAGGTCACGCACTTTTATGTGCAAAACCGTTTGTTCATAACCCTGCCATTGTGATCACCGCCGATGATTATTACGGTGCTTCATCATTCGAGATTATCGCAGAACATTTTAAACACAACTCGCAGTGGGCAATGGTTGGCTACCCAATTAAAGACACGCTTTCAAAGCAAGGTGGCGTTAACCGAGGGGTATGTAAAGTAGATCAGCAAGGTTATCTTATCGATGTGGTCGAGTATTTAGATATAAAACGTGAGAACAACACGCTTTATGGTAATAACCCACACGGTGAACAGTGCGAAATAGCGAATGATGCACTAGGCTCAATGAGCTTTTGGGGAATTACACCGCGTATTTTTGAGTATTTAGAGAGTGGTTTTTCTGAGTTTCTAGAAGATAATGACAACGGTGTCACAAAAGAGTATTATTTGCCTGACCAAATCCAAAAAGCAATCAAAAACACATTTCAATCAGTGGCTGTCTACCAGGCTCAATCTGCTTGGTATGGTGTTACTTACAGATCAGAGCTAGAAAAGGTTTCAAAAAAGCTTTATGAATTACATCACGGACGAACTAACAACAAGCACACCTGTTCAAATGCAAATTAAAAGTGAATTTCCTATGAAGTCTAACCCAGTTGCAGCGCATTTATCTGAATGTTTTGGCCTAAACAAAGTGGATGTAAGTCTAAAACCAATTGGCAACGGCCACATCAACACCACAATGCTTTTAAAAACAGATGAACATGCGCTAGTTGTGCAAAAGCTCAATACCGATGTGTTTCCACACCCAGAGCAACTGGTCGAAAACGCACGTTTGATTGAACAGCATTTAACAGAAAAACACCAAAAAGGTGAGTATGATTTAGACATTATTCGCCATGTACCCACAATAAAAAATGACTTTTTGGTTGAGTACGATCACGGTGTGTGGCGTGCACTCGAATTTATTGGCGGCAGTTACAGCGAAGATGTTGTTGCAACTATTTCGCAGGCACAAACTGCAGCCAATGCATTTGGACAATTCGCTCTAGCATTGCAAGACTTTGAAGCTGACCAGCTGCATCATGTCATTCCTAATTTTCATAATTTAGCGATGCGTTTTGATGCTTTCAAAAAGGTCATCGAACATGACCCTGCAAGCAGAGTTGCGCTTTGCCAAAGCGATATTGATTTTTGCTTAAACCAATATACGCTAGTCGATGAGCTAAAAGAGCTTGAAGGTAAAATTCCACTTAGACCTTGCCATAACGACACGAAAATAAACAACATGCTTTTTTGTAAGCAGTCAGATGATGCCAAAGCCGTTATCGACCTAGATACCTGCATGCCAGGCTACTGGTTGTTTGATTTTGGTGACATGGTGCGTACATTCTGTTCACCAGAACAAGAAGACTCTACGAATTTAAGCAACGTGCGCGTTCGCGAAGAGATCTTCGCCGCTATCGTAAAAGGTTATGTAGAACCGTTAAAAGAGGTTATTACCGACGCCGAAAAAGAAAGCTTTTGGCTTGGTACAAAAGTCATGACCTTTATGATAGGCCTGCGCTTTTTAACCGACTTTATCGATGGTGATAACTACTTTGCCACCAAGCACGCACACCATAACCTTGAACGTGCCCGCAACCAGTTTGCCCTATACCGCGATATTCTCGCCAAAGAACATACCCTTAAAGCGATTTTAGAGATAAATAAGGGATGAACTGAAGTAGAGGTTAGAGGTTAGAGGTTAGAGGTTAGAGGTTAGAGGTTAGAGGTTAGAGGTTAGCCATCTTCGCGCGAAATAAATTTCACGCCTACATTAGCTCGCATCTCGCTTTTCGTAACTCGCTGCTTATAACCCTTTCACGCGAAATAAATTTCACGCCTACAAAAGATACACATCTCTCACGTAGGAGGCGTTTTAACGCCGAAAAAGCAAACCTTTTCAGCGGTATTAAACATCCTTCACGGTTTAGCTCGCATCTCGCTTCTCGTAACTCGTTGCTTACACCCCTTTCACGGCTAAAGCCCCTCCTACAAGTGATACACATTACACATGTGGGAGGTGTTTTAATGCCGAAAAAGCAAACCTGTTCAGCGGTATTAAACAACCTTCACGGTTTAGCTGTATTAGCTCGCATCTCGCTTCTCGTAACTCGTTGCTTACAACCCTTTCACGGCTAAAGCCCCTCCTACAAGTGACACACATCTCACACGTGGGAGGCGTTTTAACGCCGAAAAAGCAAACCCATTCAGCAATATCAAACAACCTTCTCGATTTAGCTGTACTAGCTCGCATCTCGTACTTCGTAACTCGTAACTCGTTACTATAACCCTTTCACGGCTAAAGCCCCTCCTACAAGTGATACACATCACACATGTGGGAGGCGTTTTAACGCCGAAAAAGCAAACCTGTTCAGTGGTATAAAACATCCTTCACGGTTTAGCTCGCATCTCGTTACTCGTTGCTCGTTATGGTTACCTATGCCTTATCATCCGTTGCTCTAACAACCAATAACCTCTATGCTGAAAACTACCCCATTAATACCGAAGGTATATTATGCATATAAAACACCATGGAGCGGTGAACGGCGTAACTGGCTCATGCCACCAGCTATTCATAAACGACTCGGCTTCTTTACTTGTTGATTGTGGTTTGTTTCAGGGAGAAGAAAGCAAACACGATCTTAATATCGAATTTGATATTTCAACATTAAAAGGGCTTCTTGTTACCCATTGCCACATTGATCATGTTGGTCGTATTCCATATCTACTCGCAGCAGGTTTCAGAGGGCCTATTTATACCTCTTTAGCAAGTGCTAAACTCCTGCCCATGGTGATTGAAGATGCTTTAAAAGTAGGCGTCACCCGCGATGAAAGCATGATCCGCACTTGCCTTAAATTACTTAAACGACAAATTATTGCGATTGATTTTAATCAGTGGCATGTTCTCGATGACTTACAACTAAAAACAAAGTTTCGTTTGCAGCGTGCTGGGCATATTTTAGGCTCAGCTTATATTGAAATTGAACTTGGCAGTAAACCAAATACACATCGCGTCGTTTTTTCTGGTGATTTAGGCGCTCCCTATACACCACTGTTACCTACTCCTAAGCCACCTTATAAAGCTGATACTCTCGTTATTGAGTCAACCTACGGCGATAAAAACCATCAAGGCAGAAAAGAACGAGTAACAATGCTTAAAAAGGTTATTGAGCGAGCTGTAAGCGACAACGGAGTGGTGCTTATACCTGCCTTTAGTATTGGCCGAACGCAAGAGCTGCTATACGAGCTTGAACAAATTATTCATGCCGCGAGTAAACGCTCCATGTGGCATACACTAAAAATTATTGTAGACTCACCCATGGCGGCAAATTTCACTACTGAGTACCTGCACTTTAAAGAACTGTGGGACGACGAAGCTAAAAAAAGAATAAACCAAGGCCGCCATCCGCTCGATTTTAGCCAGTTACATACCATCGACACTCACCAAGAGCATCAAGCACTTATTAACTTTTTAGATTCTAAACAACAGCCTGCCATTATTATTGCAGCAAGTGGCATGTGCAGCGGTGGCAGAATTGTGAATTATCTAGCTCGCTTTTTACCAGACAAAACAACCGACGTCATTTTTGTAGGCTATCAAGGAGAAGGAACACTTGGGCGCGATATTCAAACCTATGGCCCACGCGGTGGTTATGTATTTATAAATAACGAAAAAGTAACCATAAACGCACAAATACACACAATTAGCGGCTACAGCGCCCACGCAGATCAAACCGGATTAATTAAGTTTGTAACCGGTATGCGTAAAAAACCCCGTTTAATTAAAATCGTTCATGGCGATGAACAAGCAAAACAGACATTAGCAAAAAAACTCGAACAGGTTTTAGGAAAAGAAATAGGAATAGGAATAGAAATAGTGGTTAGAGGTTAGAAGTTAGAGGTTAGAGGTTAGAGGTTAGAGGTTAGAGGTTAGAGGTTAGAGGTTAGAAACTAGATTAAAATAGCACAAGGAATTTGTTATGAATTTTGAAAACTTAGATGTATGGAAACGTTCGGCACGGTTAAGTGCAGATATTTATAAATCAACAACTAAGATTAAAGATTTTAGCTTTCGAGACCAGTTAACGCGTTCAGGTTTGTCTGTACCTAGCAACATTGCAGAGGGGGTTAGTCGCGAAAGTTTTAAAGAAAAAAGTCGATTTATCGATATTGCGAGAGCTTCTCTTGCTGAAGCAAGAACACAAATTTATATTGGTATAGAAATAGGCTATATAAACCGAGATGAAGCACAACTTTGGATCAAAGAAACAAAAGAGTTAGGTGCAATGCTAACGGGCCTAAAACAACGCTTTGATAAAAGACTAGAAGCTAGTGGCTCTAACCACTAACTTCTAATATCTAACTTCTAAAGGTCGTTATTTATAACTCTCATACGCTTCTTTCATGCGCGCTAGGTTGTTGTAAATGTAGCTTGCATTTAAGCGGCCTTTATTAAACACCGTATTATCGAGTGTGATTGATGATGTAGGCGCATAAGCTTCATTAAATACCAGGGTATTTACATCATTACCGATACGTGTGCCAACAGAAGTACGCCACGCAGCTTGGCCTTTTAACTGACCATAGCGCGTAACATTCATGTCTTTACGTGGAGTAAGCGGAATGCTAATTGCGACACCTATTTTTTGCGATTCAGTATCTTGATAATATACACCTACGTAGCTGTCACCAAACCAAAAGCGGCTTTCTAGCTTATAGCCACTGTCTTCGTAAAAATAATTACCGCCGGTGGCGTGTAAAGTAATATCGTGTTCTACCCAGTTGTATTGATAAGAAAGCGTTTGATACTCGCGAGTCGCTCTGTAATCAGCAAAATCAAAATAGCCTAATTTTGCACTTACTTTATGGCGACCTTCAGGGCTGAGCCATGCTGTTTCATTAATAATCGCTTTGTAATCAAAGTAATCTTTATAAAAACCTATTTGCGTTTGGTTATAAAAACCAAACGGTAACGCAAAGGTTTGATACAAACTTGCATTTACAATGCCTTCGTCAAGGCTGTAATTATCAAATACTTTACGATCTTCAAAGTCGTCACTTTCTTCAATGATAGTTTGCGCAGCCACATTAATACCCGCTCCTTTCCAAAGCGGTATATCAAGTGTTGCACGTGCACCTACCGAGTAATCAAAAACACCAAACTCAGTAGCGTATGTTGATGAAAGCACTGGGCTTACTGTTAAACGAGGCTTAAAGTATGGGCTTGCTTGTGCTTTACCTGCCCACACAACACCCTCGGGGATACTCGCTCGACCATGTTGAATATTTAAGTCAGGGCTTATACCACGCTCTATAAAGGCACGGTAGTTATCAATATTTCCCTCAATGGCGATTAGTGGTAAATCCGACTTAGATAATTGAACACTAAAGTGCTTGTTTGCAATGCTAACATTTTCTGTAATGCGACCAAGTACAACACCTATCGCGTCTACATTGTTACGGTTAAATACCGAGTTCTCAAAATTAATAAAAATTGTACTGGTGTTAAAACCAACTACCACATTTTCAAAGCCGTCATTTAATAAAGCATCTTTTAATTGCTGAACTTGGTCACCTAAATTTGCATTAGACAGCTCTTTAGGTGCTTTATTAATTTTAGCAAGCGTTAATGCCTTAGGTTGCTCTGCAAGTTCTGGAGCCATGGCAGTATGAATAAACCCTACACCATGGTCATTCACTTTAGCCATTGGCTTAGTGCTAACCGGTGCAACATATGGCGCTGGTTCAACAGGTTTATAATTACTTTTAGCTTCATCAGACAATGGTAGGCTAAAGTTAACACCCCAATAGGTGTCTTTTTCTTCAGAAAAATCGGTACTGCTGTAAAAGCGGCTGGTAAAAGTAAGCTCACCAATATCGTAAAGCCACTTTTTAGGTACTGTAATACGTGCAGCTGCATT
Organism: Pseudoalteromonas lipolytica; assembly: GCF_003515105.1. Lineage (NCBI taxonomy): Bacteria > Pseudomonadati > Pseudomonadota > Gammaproteobacteria > Alteromonadales > Pseudoalteromonadaceae > Pseudoalteromonas > Pseudoalteromonas lipolytica. Next base: position 3,275,468 of record NZ_CP032090.1, read on the forward strand.
TACTGCCTCAGCATCGTACTCGGTTAATACACTAAACCACTCGAGTGGTTGCCACTCAACACCCGCAAAGGCACCGTCCATTTCACCTGTGCGGCGGTCACTGCGGCCAACACCTGCACTGAATCTAAAATCCCATAACTCTTTTGATGCCACTACATAATAGGTTTCGTAGTTATTGGCTGCACCACCAATATCTTTAGCACCGACAGCAACACTAAACCAGTTTTTTGGAATATAAGGTAATTGATACTTAGCGTTAAATGATAAATCACGAATTTGCCCACGCCCCTCGCTAGCAAATAAATTATCGTGCATCGTACTTGATGCTATTTGACCACTGACTTCTAAGCCATCAAATAGCCCTGCTGAAAATATAAAGTTATGGCCATCTACATATTCCCGCCCACGTAAATCTAACTGATTGTTAAAACCAATATCGGCGGTACCTTTTAATTGTGCCTCTGCATTAGGAGTATTTATTAAACCTGTGTAACCAGAGAATGATTGATACGCTTTAATGTCTTCTGCAGCAGCCGGCAAGCTTAATGCAGCAGCACAGCTTAAAAACAAGGTATTAAATTTAGGCATAGGTGAGTCCGAGTTAAAATTATAAAATCCTTAATTAAAGTAAATATAACATTAGAATCAAAAAACAAGAAGATAGTACGAATTAAATAGTGGCGAGTTGCGAGTTGCGAGTTGCGAGTTGCGAGTTGCGAGTTGCGAGTGGCGAGTTGCGAGTGGCGAGTGGCGAGTGGCGAGTGGCGAGTGGCGAGTGGCGAGTTGCGAGTGGCGAGTGGCGAGTGGCGAGTTGCGAGTTGCGAGTTGCGAGTTGCGAGTTGCGAGTTGAACAAGATTTTATTTGGGGAGAGGATAAAACAAGTGGTTAAAAGCTATTAACTAACTTCTAACCACTAAATGTATGTGTGATCTGACTTGTGAAATCTAATATCTAACTTCTTATATTTGAAATCTTTTTGTTAAACCGCTTTAAGGTGTCTTTCTGTAGGGTTAACCATTTGCGTCACAAAATCAGTGAATTCAGCGCCTAGTTTTTCATCGCGCATGCTGTATTCAACAATGGCTTTTAAATAACCCAGCTTATCGCCACAATCATGTGAACGACCACTCATGTGAAAAGCTTCAACTATTTCATGCTTCATTAGCTCGTCGATTGCATCGGTTAATTGAACTTCGCCGCCAGCGCCTGCTGGTGTTTTAGCAAGTATTGGCCAAATAGCTTTCGACAATACATAACGACCAACAACAGCAAGGTTAGATGGTGCATCTTCTGCGCTTGGTTTTTCAACCATGGTTTTAATAGGGGCGCTTTCGCCCGCTTTAATTTTTACACCATTTATGTCGGCAATACCGTATTTGCTCACATCATCAAAGGCGACAGGTTCAAGCATAATTTGGCTTGCTTTAACCGCTTTAAAGCGCGTGATCATAGCTGCAATATTCTCAGTTTTTTGATCTGCCGTATACGCATCTAAAATAACATCGGGCAATACAACCACAAAGTCGTTATCGCCAACAATCGGTTTAGCACACATTACTGCATGGCCCAATCCTTTAGCTTCGCCTTGGCGTACATGCATAATGGTTACATCTTCAGGGCAAATAGAGCGTACTTCATCAAGTAATGTACGCTTAACACGTTTTTCGAGTGTTGCTTCAAGCTCAAAGCTCGTGTCAAAGTGGTTTTCAATAGCATTTTTAGAACTATGCGTTACGAGTACAATGTCTTTAATACCCGCAGCCACACATTCATTCACAATGTACTGAATAAGTGGTTTATCTACTAATGGCAGCATTTCCTTTGGAATAGCCTTAGTCATTGGCAGCATGCGAGTGCCCAGCCCTGCAACAGGAATAACGGCTTTCATAGTAAGTCCTTGTTTGAATTTAATTCTATTTAAATTGAAATTAACAGTTTTAAGCTTGATATAAAATGAATGATTGTTAGGGTACGAGATGCGAACAATATTATTTTGGAATAATAATATTCAAAGAGCAAACCACAAAAACCTTGGGTATTATGTTTGCATGGCACGTTTGCACCAGAAGTTATTTTTTTAATTCGCGGCTAAAGCCCCTCCTACAAGTGATACTTATCACACATTGTAGGAGGCGTTTTAACGCCGAAAAAGCAAACCTTTACAGCGGCATAAAACAACCTTATCTACTTAGTTGTACTAGCTCGTATCTTGCTTTTCGTAAATCGTTGCCTACACCCCCTTCGCGCGAAATAAATTTCACGCCTACATTAAGCCGTAGGCGTTATGCTTACATGGCGCGTTTGCATCGGAAGTTATTTTTAAAATTCGCGGCTAAAGCCCCTCCTACAAGTGATACACATCACACATTGCAGGAGGCGTTTTAACGCAGAAAAAGTAAACTTTTTCAAGGCATTAACAACCTTCTCTACACAAGCTCGAATCTCGCTTTTCGTAACTCGTTGCTTATAACCCCTTCGCGCGAGATAAATTTCACGCCTACATTAAACCGTAGGCGTTATGCTTGCATGGCGCGTTGCGTAGCAATCTTTATTATAAAAAATTATCAAATAAACCTTGTTAATTTTTTAAATTAACTACCTTGCCTTGCTCTGCAAAGTCATTGATATTATGGCTTGATTTTTGTTTAGCATTCCAAACCAGGTCACAAATACCATCGGTTGGGTTAAAGCCAGTTGGTGCATCTAACAATAATTGTCTTATGGTTTCGTGGTCAAAGTTATGACAAGCGATATCAAGCGCCTCTAAAAATACATTTAGCTCTGCTAGAGGCAGCATAACTTCATTTGCTGTCATAATGCGCTCATGCGAGGTTTCGCCTACATTGTCACCAATTAATAGCTCTTCGAACAGTTTTTCACCAGGGCGAAGGCCTGTACACACTATTTCTATATCACCATGCGGGTTGTTTTTATCTTTTACTTCGAAACCAGATAAACGAATCATTTTTGTGGCTAAATCGATAATTTTTACCGACTCGCCCATATCAAGTACAAATACATCGCCCCCTTTGCCCATTGCACCAGCCTGAATTACTAGCTGTGCGGCCTCAGGGATGGTCATAAAAAAGCGAGTAATATCCTGATGAGTTAACGTTATTGGGCCGCCTTCACGTATTTGCCTACGGAACAATGGCACTACCGAGCCACTAGAGCCTAAAACATTACCAAACCTTACCATACAAAACCGCGTGTTATGGTTTTTACCTTTATTTTGGGCCAAGCCTTGCAAACATAGCTCTGCCATACGCTTTGTAGCCCCCATAACATTAGTAGGGCGCACTGCTTTGTCGGTAGATATAAGTACAAAAGTTTCAACTTTGGCATTTACAGCGGCTTTAGCAGTGTAATAAGTGCCAAAAACATTATTGCGTACACCTTCAACAACATTGTGTTCAACTAAAGGTACATGCTTGTAGGCTGCAGCGTGATAAACAGTTTGTACACCAAACGCTATCATTACTGTTTCAATACGGTTAATGCGCTGTACAGAGCCCATAATTGGGATTAGCTCAACATTAAGTTGATTATTAGCTATATACTCTGCTAATTCTTTTTCTATTGAATATAAACCAAACTCACTTAACTCAAACAACACAAGCTTAGTTGGTTTTTGCTTAACAATTTGGCGGCATAACTCAGACCCTATTGAGCCACCGGCCCCGGTTACCATAACCACTTTATTTTTAATATTAGCGGCCAATAAATGTGCTTTAGGTGCCACACAATCGCGACCTAATAAGTCTTCTATTTCAACATCTCTAAACTCAGAAAGCTTAGCTTTACCCTCTATTACATCGGCCATACCTGGAATAGAAAGCACTTTAATAGAAAGCGGCTCAAGCTGCGCTAAAATTTGTTTACGACGCGCTCTACTCTCACTAGGCATTGCCAGTAAAACCTTACTTACTTTACCTCTGTTAATTAGGTCGTAAATATCTTTAAAGGCAATAACAGGAATACCTTGAATAATAGAGCCCTGCTTTGTTTCGTCGTCGTCTATAAAAGCGCGAACAAAGTACTCAGGCCCAGCGCCTAACGCTGTGGCTAATTGGCGACCCGACGAACCCGCACCGTAAATAATAACCGACTCTTTATTTGCTATTGTTAATTTACCAATCATCGCACGTACAACAATACGTGCCCCCCCCACTGTAAGTAAGCACAGCCAAGCAAAAATAAACGGCATAGTACGCGGTATTTCTACACCAATAAAAAAAGCAAAAAGTACCAAAGCAATCGTGCTAATAAGGGTGCCAATTACAATTGCCCATAAAGCTTGCGAGTTCATATAACGCAGCACTGCACGATACAAACCTAAATTAATAAAAATAAACAGTGCTGTTGGCACAAGTAGTAAAAGCAACATCCAGTTGTCTGCTTTGCTAAGCGGTGCAATGCTATCGAGCCTAACTATTAACGCAAGCCAAAACGCTGATATTATAAATAGCGAATCGATAAAAAGAGTAATAATGCGCTTAGTTGCACGCGAAGAGTTTAAAATAGAGCGAATAATATTATCCACAACAAGTTCCCTGTCTTGTTTTTGCCGATTAACATACCAACCTAAGCTGACTGGCTGCTTAACAGTTGTTAAATTTTCATGAATTATAGCTGAACCAAATGAATCTAGCCACCAAACTAATACAATATCATTAGCTATTGATTTTTATAAAAATTTGATTTAAATCTTGGGCGCGAGTCCTCTTGCACCTCAGTGGCCACCTAAACTTTGGTTACTATTTAACACGATCACCGCTCCCACTCCCCGTTACCGTCATTAAAATATATTTAAAATAACTCGATAGAGTAAGGGTGTCGATCATTTCACGATCCGTTTTTGCGAGGAGTTCTGGGGTAGACATATCGATCTCGTTTACTTGAGCCAAACCAGTAATACCTGGGCGGACAGAGTAAACATTTTTAGCTTCGCGTGCTAGTGTTAGCTCTTCTTGGTTAAATAAACCTGGGCGCGGGCCAACCAAACTCATTTCACCTTTCAGTACATTCCAAAGTTGTGGTAACTCATCTAACTTTGTTTTACGCAAAAAACCACCAAAAGGTGTAATTGAGGCTGTACTTGCTAAGTGGCTGGCAACAGAAGCTGTATCAACCTTCATTGTTCTAAATTTAACAAGAGTAAATGGTTTTTTATGTCGCCCTACACGCTCTTGTGTAAAAATTGGAGAACCTGTATCAAACAGGCCTATAACGTATAAAATAACTAAAAATGGTAAAGCTATAAGCAAACCAAATAAAGCAAATAAAAAGTCGAGTAAACGTATCATTTATATATCCATTATTTTCTTGTTAAGAGCGTTTAGCAGCAAGTCTGAAGCCATGTTCAACTGAATGAGGTGGCTCCCAACCTAAAGTGTTTTTTGTATGCGTTATATCTAGCTGCAGGGAGCCAGTTAATCTATCAATCACCGCATACTTACCCAGTAGTTTACCAGCTAATTTAAAGCACCAAACTGGCACAGGTAATGCTAAATTAGGTTTATTTTGTACTTTAGCCATTAATGCAACCATTTCAGCTGTTGATAAATCGTGATCATCGCTTGCTAAAAATACTTGATTAGCGGCACTCGGATGGCGTATGCACACTTGTATTAAATCGACTAAATTATAAACTGATATTAAGCTTCGTTTATTATTGTTAATTAGCCTAAATGGTAACGGAAGTCCTTTGCTAACTAACTTCATTAATGAAGCAAAATTAGCCTTAACACCTTCGCCATACACAAGCGGAGGACGTATAATTACTATTTCCATACCTGATTGCTTGCCAAGCTCTAACAATTGCTGTTCAGCCTCTGCCTTTGATATACCATAAGGATCTTCAGGTGCAGGGCTATCACCTGCACAGAATGGTGATCTATTTGTTGTACTTTCACCATTAACTTTTATTGAACTCACAAAAACAAAGCGCTTGACCCCTGCTTCTACAGCTTGTTTAGCTAAGTTGAGTGTACCAATACTATTTACAGCTCTAAAATCAGTTAAAGGATCCGCTGAAGTATCATTCATTATATGCACACGAGCAGCTATATGAATTACGCAGCTTACACCTTGCAGTGCTTCTTTATAATTCGAATTCGCGTCTATGTTATGTTTATGAACATTGCCTAAATCAGACTCTTTTCGGCCAAGAAGCTTGATTTTATATGACTTTTTTAACTCTTTACAAAGCAAACCACCAACAAAACCTGAGTAGCCAGTTACTAATAAACTATGCATTTTGGCCTCGGTAAGACATGATTGATTCAGCCATTTCATTCATAATATTTGTACGAGTATATTTCTTTATAAATAACTCTCTATTTGATTGCTCAAAGTTCAATTTATTTAGTGAATTAAATGCAGCTTTATGATCGCTAGGAAAAAAAACTCCAGCATTAACTACTTCTTCACCTACAAACTTAGCCGCATAACCATTGACTCCTGCAAGTATTGGCTTACCAGTAGCTGCATATTCAAACACTTTAGATGGCAGAACTTTTTCAAATGCTGGGTAATCATTTAAATGTAAAAACAAAACATCTGCTTGTGCATATTCTTTAAGTAATTGCTCTCGGTTTACAGGAGGGTGAAACGTTACATTTTTAATGCCTTCGCAGCTATCAACAAGCGCTGGTTTACGCCCACCATCTCCAATAATCTTAAAGTGATATTTTGGGCCAGTTAACATTGCAAGCTTTGGAACAATTGTATTTAAACCTTGCCCTTCGCCTATATTACCGGCATATAACACTGTTTTTACGCTATTTGAGTTCTCAGAATTTTGTTTTGTGTGTTTAAAGTTTAAAAATTCGTTATCAATACCATTCGTAAAAAATGAGTATTTGGGGGTTTTGTAACGGCTTAAAAAATAGTCTTCGAACCCTTTTGATACAAGGTTTATATGCTCTGCATTTGAAAAAGTATATTTTTCTACCACAGTTAACAAAGGTTTCATTATAAATGCCAATTTAGGGTTCAATACATCCTTAATCGTATCTACAAAAATGTCGCGTATATCTAAATAAAGCGGTAACTCCTTATTTTTCGCGATTCTTGCTCCTAAAAAAGCTGTAAATAAACGTGAGCTAGTAGCAAAAACTAAATCATATTTTTTATTCTTTGTAAGCTTTTTAGCTTGTTTGTAATAAGAAATAAATGATTTTATTTGGTCGAACATCCCACTTTTATGAGACGGTAAATAAACTCGTTTAATGCAGACATTATCACTTTGTTCATGCTCCAAAGCGCTGGCTTCAAAACTAGCATACCGATTAGGCATAGTTGTAATTACATCAATTTCAACATTACTCTTTTGCTTTAGTTGTTCGACTAATGCTGTAGTCCTAAATGAGCCTGCACATAGGTCTGGGGCATAGTAAAATGAGAGTACTAATACTTTCAATGTATTTCCTTTCTAAACTCTATTTTTGTAATTAAATGGCCATCGACAAATGGTATACGTATTTTTTTATTTGCAATTGTTTTACCGAATTCAGGGTGCCAAGTACTCTCTTCCAATACTACATCATGTGAGCTCGTAAAGAACAAACTTTCACCATTAGTCAATTGAAGCTTAATTATTTTTTTACCTTCCTGTATCACTTCAACATTCGGATGAATATGCAGATTAAACTCCGCCGGTGTTTTATGAGATAATTCATCAGTTACTATACAAATAGTTTCAGAAGCATTTATGGTGCGAGTATGAGTAACTTTTGGTTTTAATCGCTCATATCCATCGTGACAAGCTGATAGGGTCACACCAGAAAAGTCACAATCTGATTTTAATAACTTTGTATATGCTCTACGGGCTACACGAAACCCAGACCAAACCTCTGATGAACTAACATCGCTAACAACAACAGTATTGTGTGCGGCGGTTTCTCTTTGCCGTAAACGTTCACGACTTACACCATATAAAGAAGTACCCGAGTTAACAAAAACTCGTTGTAAACCTACTGAAAATTCGAAACTTAAACTATCGGCATGTGCATGCCCTGGAAGGTAGTCAGGTCCAACATTAGCGTGATCGAATATAAGAGTGTAATTGTCATACTTAACACGACTATAACCACTTGTAGAATTGGTTATTAAAGTCTTTCCCGAACTAGAATAATTAATGCCAAGCTTATTGGCATAGTTAAAGATATCTTTTGGTGCCGGAGCAATGCCTATAGCAGCGTCATTAAAAAAGCTAATTTCTCCATCGGGGTGGATCATCGAAACTAACCAGTCAAGTGCAACTTCTGCAAGACTGGACCAGCTTTCTAAGCGCATTATTAATTTACTGTTTTGGCTAACATTAGCTAAGTCTATAAGCTCAAGCAGATCCCATAGCAAAATTTCATGGTACATAGGAGATAGCTCGAAATGAGCTCCATCGACTAAAAACTGCTCTTTAAGCTCTTTATCAAGTACCTTTAAGCCTAAATCTAAAAAGTGATCAGCCTCTTGACCTTGCAAATAAGTTCCAACAAAAGTTAAAGCTTTAGCATTGGCAAATAAATGATTACCGAGAATATGGTATTCTAGCTGCTGAGATAAAGCGCTTGCTTGTTGTGCAATACTATTAAGATATTTTTGTTCTACGTTATCTTTTTTACTAAACCATTTTACCCAATTAACTAACCTTAAAGACAAAGGATATGGCTCCCAACCATTACCTAAACAAGGAGGATTCTCACTAATCCATTTATTGATAAATGCGTAATGTAACTCCTCTCGTTCTTTATATGTATTTGAGCTTAAGTCATCAAAATAATGCAGGTTATATAACCATAGCTTTTCACGTAAAGGGTTATTCCAATCCGCCTTTTCAGCTATAACAGCTTCTTCATTTAAAAAGAGGACTTTATTATTGGCAAAGATACATTGCTTCATGAGAGATAGCCCCCCCCAATGCCAATTATTGCAACTTTCAACAGTATGATACGTTACTTTTGGCTTCTTTAATTTATAAAGAGCCCTAAAATAAAACTGTTCATATCTAAGATATTTAATAGTGTAATAAAAATTAGAAAACTTATTTATCAAGCTCATGAACTTTCAAATTCACCTTTCCAGAGACGGTTTTTATAGCTGAAGGAATTTGTTTGAACTCAAACTGAATTCCAACATTAGTAGAGTCAAAATATTTTTCTGCTTGCTTAGGATCTAAATGACCGTCAGCAACGTATAAAATTGTCGCAAAACCTCTATGCTCTTGAAATACTTGTATTGTCTTAGAGAAGTTAAAGAGTTCATGATGTCGACCAAAAATCAATCCTGTCAAAGGTATTTTCTTGCCCGTAATATCTTCAATAAATTCACCACTTCGGCCTTTCTTCATGCAGAATGAATCAAGAACCCCATCAATAATTATTGGGTCAGAAATTTCATCCTCTGTATTGTACCGAATAAAAGGAGTTGCAAACGAATTATAAGAAGTACCTATAAGCTTAGAATCACAAGTCTCTGCAAAACCATAAGTTTGCATTGTTTTATAAAGAAAAGGAGTATCATCTTCATATGCCATTATGCACCTTTCAGAGTGACCATAAAATGCTTGAGATTTAACTGAAAAAGTACTTTCAATAAATTCTCTCCAATGAGGATGCGGATGCTCCGAGCTGAAAAAAACACCACGGAGTTTACTTTTAATAAGCTTTAAAAGCTGTGATTCGCCCGAACAAAAAACTGCAAACTCATAAATAGCACTTGGATAGCCGTGTAGGTACTGTATATTATTATTCTTAAAAACCTTATAAATCTTATTAGTGCACTTATTGTAATCACTATATATATCCACACTAAAAGAATTTCTTAACGGGTCATACTCTATAAAGTCAGAAATATTACTTCTTCCATGAAAATTCATTTTAAAAGTGCTTTGCTTAAAACCAAGCAGTGACCACATTTTATGGATATGAGCCCACTCATGCCCAATTGCCTGCGGAGATGTAAAAAAGTAAAAAGGCTCTCCTGTACTTCCACCTGTATTTGCTAAAGCTCTTCCAGGTTCCTCATAGCTAAGCTCATCCAAACTAAAACGCTTTAATATTGATTTTGATATAACTGGCACATCTTTTATATCTTCAAAACTTCTAAGGCTGTTGATATCATAGCCTTGCTCACTATAATATTTTTGGTAAAAGGAAACATTCTCATAAGCATGCATAGCTATCTTTTTGAACCTTTCAAAAATAAACTTTTTACGCTCATTATAATTAAGTTTTTCATATAACTTTATATCAGCTTGCCCCACATTATAAGAGGAGGAAATCCCCGGCCTAATTGAATATGGAATAGTCGAAATTATCTTCCCAAGAGAGGGGCCTATTGGGAGTTTATTGAAATTATTCTTTAATAAAAAAGTCAACTTGCTCATTTCAACCCCACTCTTACTAGCCAATTTATACCTAGAGTCCTAAAATAATTGAATGCATTCTTAAAAAGTATGCTGTATTTATTATTATTTGAGAAGTATACAGGTATTAGCTTTTTGTGGTGCCTTTCACGTTTAAAAAAATTATCATAGTCAGAAAAAGACATTCCTTTAAAAGGAGACAGTTCATTCAATGTAACGGAACTATCTAAAGGTTCTGAAAATAAGTACTTAACTTCGGAAGTTTCTGTATCGTTCTCAAAAAAATGGCACATATGATCTCCAGATAAACTGTATTCAAACGCCAATTGTAAGTTACAAAAATCAGGAAACTTCAATTTTCCATTAACAAAAACATTTTGCTCAAAAAGCCAGTTTCCAATACTATAAATTATTGGTTTTCCTTTATATATTTCATAACCCTGAACTCTATGAGGGTGAGCACCTACGATTAAATCGCAACCAAGATCAATTAATTCAAATGCTAACCTACGCTGCGATGGCATTGGATATTTTTCTAATTCATAATCCCAATGAAATAATATGACAACCTTTTTATTCGGGAATTGTTGTTTATATTTCAAAAGCTCACTTTTAACATGAGTTTCCTTTAATGGGTTAACACCTGGTTTTCTTTTTGAAGCACTAGGACACTCAATAACAGACCAACCAAACGTCAAAACAATTAACTCATTCATTATTAATGGCTTAGAGGCATCTTCAAGACATTCCCCAGCACCAAAATATGGTTTTCGAAGTTTCTTTAAGTTGTTTAAAGTTTCACTAATATCTTTGTTATCAAGAATGTGGTTGTTTGCTAAATTAAATGAAACATCCAAATTTTTATAATATGAATCAATGCATTTGAACGAATTTACAACTAACTTATCTGATAAGTATTTACGAGTATCCGTAACTAAAGCACCTTCTAAGTTAACAATAATAGGCATATCTAAAAACCAGCTTGGAGCAGTGAGTCTGATACCTTTTTGACCCGATAAAGAAACATCTCCTACAAAAATTAAGGAATCCTTGCTAATTTGCACGTTGTAAATCCCCAACTTGGTCTATGAATTGCTTTGTTAATTGTGTAGAAATGTAATTTTCATTAAAAAGTGAATAGCAACACTCAGACATTTCAGAATACTCACTAAAACTAACGGATTTAACACGGTTTAGTAGCTGATGAAAACTATTTACATCATTGGGTTTGCAAAGAAAACCAGTTTCACCCTCGATCACTATTTCAGGAATGTACTGCCAGCATGTTGACAAAACAGGCACACCAATTGAGTAAGCCTCTAATATAACACCGGGGTATCCCTCACCAAAATGAAAAGTAGGCAGCGCTAAATAGTCAGCATTTTTGATTAATGTATATATTTTTTCAGATGGGACTGCACCTAGATAATTACAGTTACTCAACTTACCCATAGCATCTAGGAGGCAATCATCAACACTAGGACCTACAAATTCAAAAGAGATATCAGGAAAAAGTTTAGCTGCTTCAAGAATTACGCCAACTCCTTTGTCCTTCTTAAGTACACCTACAAATACTATCTTATTAGAAAACTTCGATTTGACGATTCTATTACCAATAGCCTTCCTAGAATTCGCATAGTGCTTAATGTTTGAATCCGGAAATTTCTTTGCGAAAAAATCAACAAGTCCATGGGTCTCAAAATATATCAAATCTGCATTTTTTAAAACGAAACTAACTAACATTTTTTTTACAATATTTGAGTTAGTATAATATTTATCAAACTGTCCACCAAACATTCTGAAAACTGATTTTTTAAAAAAAAGCTTACATAGAATAATAATAATTGGTGCTATGAACGTAGCTCCACCTTTACTTACATGAATTGAATTAATTGAGCATTTAAAAAAATTAATAATAAAATTAAAAAAAGAGGATATCGAAGCGTTACTTAATGACAAATCAGACTTATACACATCATAACCACTATCTAACTCCTTTATTTCATTATATAACTGCTTCACTAAAATTGTAGTCCCTCCTTCAGGAGGTGGGAATGAAGCAATAATATTTAGCTTTACTTTTTTATCATTCAAAAAAATGACTCCTAAACGTAATCTTTCTTTTCTATTCCAGTTTTAATAACTCTTCCTGGAATACCTACAACCAATGAATTGGGTGGAATGCTTTTAACAACGACAGAATTAGCACCAATTACTACATTATCTCCGATTGTTATATCCCCTAAAATCTTTGCACCTGCCCCGACATAAACATCATTCCCCAAAGTTGGAACGTTTAATTTTTTACTTGTGCCACCAATGGTTACATGCTGGGAGATATGACAATTATTACCAATTGAGACTTGACTATGTAATACAATACCCATGCCTCCATACCCCAAGACAATACCTTGTCCGATTCGACAGGAACTAGGAATATATGCTGTGAAAACAAACCGACTTACAAGCGTAACCAGCTTTGACAGTAAGTACATTTTATTTTTATAGAGATAATTACCAAAGCGATAAAGTCTAATTGGATTCATATATTTAACTCCTTAAAAAAATCACTCAAAATCTTAAACTCTTCCTCTTTGGAAAACTTATAAGAAAGTAAACGTGCTTCATTAGACATATTATTATAAGATGATTTTTTCCTTAATATAGATAAATGAAGTTCTTCCGGATTTTCATCATATAATATACCGGCATCAGACTTTGCAATAAGTTGCGAATAATCGCCTATATGACTTGTGTAAATCACTGGTATACCGCAAGCAAGATACTCTGCAATTTTTATAGGAGACGCAACAAAATTCAACAAATTCTTACTTCTCAAAACTAAAGAATAATCAGCTACATTTAACCATTTTGGAATTTCTTTATGTGGAACCTTTTTTATCAGATAACTACTTTTTAAAATCTCATATTTATTAAATAAAGCTTCAGCGGCATTAATATCATTAGTAAGAAATAACATTTTATAATTACAATCTAGTTTACATAAAGAAGAAAAGAGGTTTATTATATCTTCACTTCTCTGCCAATGACTTAGACCACCACTATAAACTAATACCGTGTCAACTTGATTCCATCCAACACTCTCACGGAGTGTGTATTTAACTTCTGAGGAGGGTTTAAAAATATCTGTATTGCATGTGCAAGGAATTACTAAGTCAGGCTTACGACTCATATTTTCCTCAATCCATGAAGACATACTATTTGAAACAGCAAATAAAAAATCAGCTTTTTTGATTGAGTAACCTTCTATTAATTTAATAAAAAATGACTTAAAAGAACTACTAATACCTGCTTTAGAACTCACTTCTGAAAATAAAATAGAACGGGAGTCATAAATAATTTTCACCCCTTTAGCTCTCGCTACAGGACTCAGAATAAAAAAGTCAATACAGTTTCTAAAATATACAAAGTCAACCTCATCATTTTCCAAATACTTTTTGAACTCCTTACGTAAACCAAATGTTGCTCTAAATAAAGATAGAAAGCCACCTGCAGGCAAATTAAAGAAAACAATATAATTCTTGAAATTATAAAATGATTTCAAAAAAGAGTAATCGCTTCTTTTGTAAGCTAATGCATCCACACCAAAATAAAAACAACTTAACCCTATATCACTTAAAACAAGTGATTTAGGGAAAAGTTGTGATCTTAAAATATTAGCATCTTTTGTAGACAATTGTGTATTTACAAATAAAACTTTCAATTTAATTCTTCTTAAAAATAAAACTTAAATAAAATGCAATCTTTACTGCCTTAACTCTTAATTAACTCAGCAGGAAAGCCATACTAATATTGCAACTTCCGCAGCTCTATAATTAACCATACTATTTAACAGCTTTTACTTACAAAAATAGATTATAGAAACCAAATAAATTCAATAATAAAAAACTTACAAACACAACAAAAGCGATAAAAGCTTTTATTTTTTACATTTTAAACTTCTTCCACATACATATAAAAATACATAAACAGTAAGTAGCATCAATAAATCCACCTCACATTACGTATAGCTATAATAAAACTAAGCACAAATGAAATACATAAAACATATTTAAAACGCCTATCCGAAAACAAATCTTTATATACCATATTAAAAAGCAAAGCCAAGAGAAAGGTAAAAGACAACTTTATTCTATCTTGCATACCTTCCAACATAAATGTATAAATAAACATTGAAATTAAAAAAAAGTGAACTATAAAATTAACAATAAATTTATCCTTATAGTTAACAGAGTTAAATCCATACATAAGATAATAAATAAAAACAGTCTTCAAAACAAATAAAGGAAAGGATATTATAACCCCCAACATAAACACCAAGAAGAAATCTTGATAATAATGTAAACCTTCAAAAAACAAGAAAATTTCCTGAAATATGGAAACACCATTAAAAGACAATGGTAACAAAACATAATTAGAAACATTAAAGCTTTCTTTATTATTAAAAAGAATCAAAACAACCAAAACAGCCAACAAAAAAGAAGCATTTAACAAAGCATTTCTTTTAAAAAAAGATATAAACAGACTTGAAAAGGTAGAAATCAACATAATAAATATAAATTCCACCCTCAAAAAATATAAAAAAGTTAGATAAACAAAAAAAGTTAAGAACTTCTTATTTATTAATGATAGCAACATAAAAAAGCAAACAATAGAGATTAAACCATCTCGATAGTTAAGTAGTGATAGATAGAGCATAATTGGAATAACAACCAACCTTAAAGACACTCTATCGAAATAACCCTTTAATATACAAAGCCTAATAGCTATTAAATATAAAGACGACAACACTATTGTAATTGATATCTTATGCGCTTCAGGTGTATTGGCAGCACCGATTATTGATAAACCATCAAAAACAATAAAGCCATAATACTTATAGTTCCATGTGTAATTTACTAAAGCTTCGTTTAGAGATGCGCCACCTTCAACCAAATCAATGACATATAAAGCACTTTTATAAAAATACTCTTCATCACTCTGGTGAAATGCAGGCCAAACATTATTATATACGCAGAAAGAATTAATTAAGCATATCGAGAAAAATAAAAACAAATACATCAGCCATTCTGTTTTATTCTTATTTTTAAAATCTAACACCCCTAAGAAAATTAGAATGCAAATAGATAAAACAGCTAAATAGGATATATAAAACAAAACCACCTCATAATTGTTATACAAATCAAGCTCGAATATACGAAAGAACTGAACATCATTGAGCTAGAAAGTTACAAGTATCAAATCATACAAATTCTTTTTCTAGTTGAAAGCCTTGCATTACTCACCCTCATAAAACCCATGTTAATTCAAATACAATTCAAACCCACCTACATTTAGGGTTGCTTGTAAAGCCATAAAATCAACTAAAACAGGTTAAAAAAGAAAAGTTTATAAATTTTTATCGCACAAAAGCTTAATAAAAAATAGGTTTCATCTCACGTATAATGAATAAGCAAATTGAAATTATAAATTCATACAATAACACCCGCGAATAAACTACGAGCCCAGTTATATAATTCACTAAGTTCTTCTCTAAAAAAGATAAAAACACTAAAAAATAGTAAAGACCAAAATATAATTAGAGAAGACTGATAACTTTTTCCATATATGCAACTAACTATTGCACCAAAAATTAAAATAATAGTGTAACTATACAAAGCTAACCGAGGAAAAGGTCTCCAAACGTAAATTGATAGCTCTGTTTTTATTACAAGAAAAAAACCAAATGCAACGCAAGTACTAATAGCCGCACCAGCAGCACCAATAGATGGGATCAAAAACCAGTTACCGAGTAAGTTAATTAAAAATGCTATCGTCGTAGCTATCATTGACATGCTTGAACGTTTAGAAATTCCTATACCTACAGATGTCGCCTCGGAAAGAGTATAAAACAAAGGAAACCCTATACACGGAATTAAAATCCATTGGACAGAGGTATAGCTACTCGGTAAAACTAAAGTTATTACCCAAGAAAATAATCCAGCGAAACAAAATAGTACAATAACGGCTAATAATACATAGCGACTTACTTTATGTAGCTTGTCAAGACAGTCTCCATTTGAAGCCCACTTATAAACAGTTGGTGCCCATATTGTAGAAAAAACACTTTGAAAAATAGTTGCTACTGCAGCAAAACTAATAGATACAGAATATAGTCCTAATTGTTCAAAATCTGAAAATTCTTTTAGCAAAATTTTATCTGTTGCGGTTAATCCCCAAAAAGCTAAACCTCCAAATATAAGTGGCACACCGAAGTTTAACAGGCTCTTTAAGTATGTAAAATCGATTCTTTCTCTCATCCCTGATAGCCACTCATTTCGGGTATTCCATCCAAAAATGAGACATACGAATAACGTAGCAAGCACATTTGCGAATAAAAGGTTAGTAAGATTTTTTTTCACTGAAAAGAGTACATAACTTCCTATTATTACGATTAAAAGCAACTTAGGAAGTAATTGGCTCATAGAATAAGCTATTCCCTGCTCATTCATCCTTAATATTAGAGAAAAAAAGCGCGCTAAAAAAGCAGATAAAACAGCTACTGCAACTGATATACTTAGTATTTGACTTTTTAATTCGAATAACCAATTTGAAATAATATTATCTAAAGAAAGCAAAACACCAAGCGTGACAAGCAAAAGTAATAAGCCAGGCAAAATAGTTACTTTCAGTAAAGAGGATTTACATTCTGTTTGATGATACTCCCTAACATAAGCCTGATCTAAACCCAAACTAAAGAATAACGTGCTAAAACTAATAACTACATTTAACATAGCTAACCGCCCGATGTCCTCTTGGGAAAAGTACCATGTAATTATAGGTAGGGTTATTAAACCTAAAGCGGAGCCTAAAATTGGGCCTAATGCAAATGCTGCAATTTTCCTTGGATTCATAACCCCTCTTTTTCAACCATTAATTTTCTTTCCATAAATTTATCACAATGAATAAAGCAACTAAGAAATACAAAAACTTAATAGGAAAAAATATTACTTAGTTGTTGTTTAAAATTTTCTTTAGAAAAATATTCTTTTGTATTCACAGCATTAGCTAGCACTTCTTCCCTTTCTAATTTAGTAAGTTTCTCTATATCGCGTACATGTATATTTTTCTCTTTAAAGAAATCCCATTGCGTAGTGTCTCTACGTAGGTAAACTACTTTACCAAGACCTAATAAAGTTATAGTGTTCCCCATTGCTTGCTGACGTTTATGGTTAAAAATAGCAATATCTATTGAAGCTAAAAATGATAAGTATTCCTCAAAAGGCATAAATTCAAGTAATGGCTTAAACTTGTCTCCAAACCACTCTTTCCCCTTTTTTATAACTTCTTGAGCATATTCTTGCTGTCCATATGCTAAAGGTACGAAAATATATATATTTTCCTTTTTAAATGGTAACAACCTTTCTAAAGCATCAATATGGTTATTACTCGGATCAGCTGAGTTACCTATTTGAATATTTAATGTAGCTTTTTTCCTTTCAGGTAAGTGAAATTCCTTGTACAAATTACTTGTATACATTAAGCACTCGTGATGTTTACCCTTTGCGCCATACCACCGTCGAGCCAGCTCAACATCTCCCTTTAAATATGTGACCAAATGACCCATATTGCTGATTACATAATGTCTAAAAAACTCTTTAACCTTCCATTTAAAAGTCTTATCACGTTGATTATAAGCATATAAATCAGCTCCCCAGATAACCCAATAACATTTCTTCAGCAACCATGGGGTAAAAAATAAAATTTGAACAATTTTTATATCTATTAAGCTATGAAGAATAACTTTATCTGCAAAATGCATTTTTATAATAAGTTTAAAATAATACTTAAACTTTGATACTTTTGATTTCTTCTCTAGCAATATATTGTCATATTTTCTAAGTGTACTATCAGCCATTCCACTTTTAAGTAAGAATTCATGCTCTTCATTAGACGTTAAATATTGTTTAATAAAGTCAATATAAGGCGGAATAAACTTATCACATTCTGCTACATGCAATATTTTTTTATTCCTCAAAAAAAAACTCCTTCACAGCTTTAATCACCACGCCTTGTTGAACTTTACTCATTTCAAGATACAGAGGTAAACGCACTAACTTTGAACTTTCAGTTGACGTGTGACAGTCTTTACCAATAAACTTTCCAAACTGTTCACCTGCTGGACTAGAGTGCAAAGGTATATAATGGAAAGGGGTAATAATATTTTGTGCTTTCATAAAAGATATGAACTTAGCCCTTACTTCACTAGACGCTAATTTTATATAAAACATATGTGCATTGTGTTTTAAGTGATTGGGAATATGTGGAAGTTGCTCTGGTTGTAATATCTTACTAAGCTCATTATAATAGTTATGCCATAATGACAGCCGAGAATCATTAATCATATTTGCCGACTCTAGTTGTGCATACAAATAGGCAGCTTGCAACTCACTCGGTAAAAAACTAGAGCCTACATCTTGCCAAGTATATTTATCAACTATACCGTGAAGAAACTGGCTACGGTTAGTTCCTTTTTCGCGTATAATTTCAGCTCGAGTAACCAGTTTAGGGTCATTTATTAATATTGCTCCCCCTTCACCACCCGATGAATAATTTTTAGTTTCGTGAAAGCTATAGCAACCAATGTGACCTATAGTTCCTAATGCTTGCCCTTTATATGTAGACATTACTCCCTGCGCAGCATCTTCGATTACCCAAAGGCCGTATTTTTCTGCAATAGATAATATAGTATCCATTTCACATGCCACACCAGCGTAATGAACGGGAACAATAGCTCTGGTTTTAGAAGTTATAGCTGCTTCAATTAATGATTCATCCATATTCATGGTATCTGAGCGAACATCAATGAAAATTATTTTTGCACCACGTAAGACGAATGCATTAGCTGTTGATACAAATGTGTATGATGGCATAATAACCTCATCACCTTCTTTTATATCAATTAATATTGCAGCCAACTCCAGTGATGCTGTACATGAGGGCGTAAGCAATGCTTTGGCTGTGTTAAAGTTTTCCTCAATCCATGCCTCGCATTTTTTTGAAAACTGGCCATCGCCGCATAGTCTATCAGATTGAATAGCTTGCTCTATATAATTTAACTCATTACCTATTTTAGGGGGAATATTAAAAGGGATCATCTTTAAACCTGTTTATAAAACCAATATGAAATATCTGTGATAGTAAAACCATTTTTTCCATATAAATTTGCAGCTGAAATATTACTTGTTTGTGTAGCTACTTTAATTATTTTCGCTTTTTTTGCCGTACTATAGTTTTGAACTAGTTCAAGTAACTTTTTACCAACCCCTTTACCTTGAAAAGGCGTAGCAACACCAATAAGCCCAATAGTTGCTTCAGAACATCGAATACGAACAGTTACAAAACCAGAAATAGTGTTTTCTTCTTTTAAAACTAAGCAGCAATCATCAAATTTTGCTAAGACTGCATTTTCGATCCATTTTTGATAGAAACGATCTCTTTCTAATAAGGTAAACCACGGCTCTCTAAATCGGCTATTTACATATAAATCACTTACAATAAGTTTAAGTTCATCAAGAGAGCTTTCTGTTGCTAAGTACGAATCAAAATCTGTTAAAGAAGTTGAGTTTAAATTTACAGGCACTGCCTTTTTAAAAACAAGCTCACCTTCAACAAAACTAAAATCATATTTATTTATATGTTCTAAACTTTGATATTTATTAGCGTCAACCTTAACTGTAATAAGTGAATTTTTAGGCCAACTTTCAACTTTATTCCCAAGGGAATCTAGATCAATTGTCAAAATAGTACGTTTAAAAAAATCACTGTCCCACACTTTATTTGTAAATAGTTTAGTCATTATTATGATATTAAGTCCATTAAATACTGTCCGTAGCTATTTTTTAACATAGGTGTTGCAAGCTCTTTCAGTTGAAATTTCGTTAACCACCCATTATTAAATCCTATTTCTTCTAAACAAGCTATTTTATAACCTTGACGCTTTTCAATTGTTTCTACAAATTGTGCAGCTTCTAATAAGCTTTCATGTGTTCCAGTGTCTAACCACGCAAAACCACGACCAAGAATTTCTACATTCAACTTGTTTTGTTTTAAATAAATTTCGTTTAGACACGTTATCTCAAGCTCGCCGCGATGTGAAGGTTCGACTTGTTTTGCCAGTTTAACAACTGAATTATCGTAAAAATAAAGCCCTGTGACAGCAAGGTTTGACTTTGGCTTTACTGGTTTTTCTTCAATTGAAATTGCTTTTTGGTTTTCATCAAACTCAACTACGCCAAAACGTTCAGGGTCTTTTACTTGATAACCGAATACAGTTGCGCCATGGCCATTTTTGGCATTTTGTACTGCATGCTTTAATTTAGGAGTAAAACCTTGACCATAAAAAATGTTATCACCTAATACAAGGCATACATCATCGTTACCAATGAACTCTTCACCTAATATAAACGCCTGCGCTAGCCCATCTGGGCTTGGCTGTACAGTGTAACTAATCTCAATACCAAACTGTGAACCGTCGCCTAGTAAGCGTTTAAATGAGGCACTATCCTCTGGGGTTGTAATAATGAGTACCTCACGAATACCCGCTAGCATTAAAACTGATAGTGGATAATAAATCATTGGTTTATCGTAAATTGGCAATAACTGTTTTGATACCCCCATAGTTATAGGGTAAAGACGAGTGCCAGAGCCACCAGCGAGGATAATTCCCTTCATTTTATTTACCTTGATTTACCGTGCTTATTTCGCCAAGACGTTCTCGTTGATATGAGCCATCTTGCACATTTTGACACCAGCTTTGGTTATCTAAATACCATTTTACTGTTTTACTTAAACCTGATTCAAAAGTTTCGATCGGTGTCCAGTTTAGTTCTTTACTCATTTTTGAAGAGTCTATTGCATAGCGACGGTCATGCCCTGGTCGATCATTCACAAATTTAATTTGCTCTGCATATTTAGTTCCTTTAGGCACTAACTCATCTAAAATGCTGCAAATTGTTTGAACAACTTCAATATTTTGCTTTTCGTTATGACCACCTATGTTATATGTTTCACCTACTTCGCCTTCTGTCACTACTTTATACAAAGCTCTGGCATGGTCTTCTACATACAACCAATCACGAATTTGATCACCTTTACCATAAATAGGCAAATCTTTACCATCAAGCGCATTTAAAATAACAAGCGGAATAAGTTTTTCAGGAAAGTGATATGGTCCATAATTGTTTGAGCAGTTGGTTATAATTGTAGGAAGTCCATATGTTCTTAACCATGCTCTTACCAAGTGATCACTCGATGCCTTACTCGCTGAATAGGGGCTACTTGGTGCATATGCAGTTTGTTCAGTAAATAGAGGTAATTCGCCTTCATGTTCAGATGGGTGAGGTAAATCACCATAAACTTCATCGGTTGATATGTGATGAAAGCGGAAAGCTTTTTGACTATTTATGTCTAATGTATTCCAATATTCACGAGCAGCCTCTAATAATGTATAAGTACCAACAATATTTGTTTGAATAAATTCTGCGGGGCCTGTTATTGAACGGTCTACATGGCTTTCTGCGGCTAAATGCATTATAGCATCTGGTTTATATACTTTAAAAACACGACCAAGCTCAGCACGATTGCAAATATCAACTTTTTCGAAGGTATAACGTTCATTTGTGTCCACTGTCTTCAGCGATTCTAAATTGCCAGCATAAGTAAGCTTATCCAAATTAACAACTGAGTCTTCTGTGTGGTTGATAATATAGCGTACAACCGCTGAGCCTATAAAGCCAGCACCACCGGTCAGTAGAATTTTCATTTACCAAATACCTTTTGTATCAATTAAATTTTCAATGCATATTTTTGTACTTTTAAAT
This sequence comes from Pseudoalteromonas lipolytica, assembly GCF_003515105.1. Classification (NCBI taxonomy): domain Bacteria; kingdom Pseudomonadati; phylum Pseudomonadota; class Gammaproteobacteria; order Alteromonadales; family Pseudoalteromonadaceae; genus Pseudoalteromonas; species Pseudoalteromonas lipolytica. The sequence goes on from NZ_CP032090.1 coordinate 3,297,717, forward strand.
TGTTTATGATCGACTAACAATAAATGAATATCAGCATTTGAGATTGCGATATCAAAACTTGTCAGCTCAAATAAACCAGCAAGTTTCGTCGGCAACTTTTCGATATTCGGCTCAACTGTTAGTACTTTACCTACATGCATTGTAGCCACCTGTTTAGTAATATTTAACGCAGGACTTTCACGCAAGTCGTCAATATCTGGCTTGAATGCTAAGCCATAACACGCAATAGTCACGTCTTTAGCTGTTTTATCTGGGTTTGCCTGTAAAAAGTCAGCTATTGCTAATTTTACTTTGTTAATTACCCACTGCGGTTTTGCGTCATTCACCTTACGTGCTGTATGTATAATTTGGGCTTCTTCAGGTGTTTTGCTCACAATAAACCAAGGATCTACGGCAATGCAATGACCACCAACGCCAGGACCTGGTTGTAGAATATTGATACGAGGATGACGATTAGCTAACGAAATAAGCTCCCACACATCAATATTTAGCTTGTCACAAATGATCGATAGCTCATTGGCAAAGGCTATTTGTACATCGCGACATGAGTTTTCTGTTAACTTTGCCATTTCGGCCGTTCGCGCATTGGTAATTACGCACTCGCCTTGCACAAAGGTTTTATATAACTCAACTGCACGCGCAGAGCAATTTGCTGTCATACCACCAATTACGCGGTCGTTCTCCACAAGCTCTCTTACTACATGCCCTGGTAATACACGCTCTGGGCAATGTGCTACATTTACATCAACTAACTGACTTGCAGACTCGTCGTGTGGATTTGGAAATGTTAAATCTGGGCGCGCAGCTGCTAACCATTCAGCCATTTGCTCTGTTGCACCTACTGGTGATGTAGACTCTAAAATAACTAAATCGCCTTTTTTAAGTACAGGTGCAATTGCCTTACTTGCTTTTTGTATATAGCTTAAATCTGGCTCAGGGATTGTAGAATCGTTATTTTTGAACGGTGTAGGTACCGCAATTAAAAATGCATCGGCTGGCTCTGGCGTTAGCGTTGCTTTTAAATAACCTTCACTTACCGCTGCATGAACTATCATATCTAAATCTGGCTCTACAATATGAATTTTACCACGGTTTATTGTGTCTACCGCATGTTGATTTACATCGACACCAATTACCTTTTTTTTGCGCGATGCAAACATTGCAGCTGTAGGTAAACCTATGTAACCAAGGCCAATAACTGAAATAGTATTAAATGACATGATAATCCTTTGACTTAAATTTGAGCTACGAGCTACGCTACGAGCTACGTTATTCTAAACTTGATAAAGAGAAAATTTTTACACCTTCCCTTTATTTTTATACTTTTTAGTAAAAGTTTTTGCGATATAAATTACAGCTACAAATTAGCTTTCCGCTAAAATATCGCAAATTCGTTTACACGCTTTACCATCGCCATATGGGTTATGGGCGCGGCTCATTTCTTTATATGCTTTCGCATCGGTTAGTAATTCACTTAATGCTGAGGTAATTTTTGTTACATTAGTACCAACTAGTTTAACAGTGCCAGCTTCAACAGCCTCTGGCCGCTCAGTGGTATCACGCATTACAAGTACTGGTTTACCTAAACTTGGTGCTTCTTCTTGAATACCCCCCGAGTCAGTTAAAATAATGTGAGCTTGGTTCATTAAATACACAAAAGGTAAATACTGCTGTGGCTCAATTAAGTGAACGTTAGCAACATTACTTAATATACGATTGACTGGCTCTTGTACATTTGGGTTTAAATGTACCGGGTAAAGTATTTGGCAATCTGGGTGTGCGTTTGCTGTTTGTGCTAATGCTTCACAAATACGCTCAAACCCACCACCAAAACTTTCGCGGCGGTGTCCTGTTACTAAAATAAGTTTTTTACTAGCGTCAAGCATTGGAAACTGTGCAGCAAGCGTGTTATTTAGGTCGCTATCGCTTTCTATTTGATCTTTAACCATCAATAATGCGTCAATCACTGTATTACCAGTAACACTGATATTTTCAGCTGCATAATTTTCGTTTAACAGATTTTGCTTAGATGTTTCGGTAGGTGCAAAGTGATACTTAGTGAGCGCCCCCGTAAGTTTACGGTTTGCTTCTTCTGGCCAGGGCGAGTAAATGTTACCGGTACGTAAGCCCGCTTCTACGTGGCCAACAGCTATTTGCTCGTAATACGCCGCTAAACTTGTTGCAAACGTTGTTGCGGTATCACCATGCACTAAAACAACATCTGGTTTAAACTCTTTAAGAACCGGCGTTAACTCAAGCAAAATACGGCTTGTTACTTCTGGTAGCGTTTGCCCTGCTTTCATTAAGTTTAAATCATACTCAGGGGTAATTTTAAATAGCTCGAGTACTTGGTCTAGCATTTCGCGGTGTTGTGCTGTTACGCACACTTTAGCCTCAAAACGGCTGTCGTCTGCTAAAGCGTGTACAAGCGGAGCCATTTTTATTGCTTCGGGGCGGGTACCAAATACTGTTAAAACTTTCACGTAAAAATCCTTGATGAATATAAAATTAATATTATTTAAACTCTTTTGTATTACATTGTTGTATCAACTTGTATACATTTTAAAACTTTAACTATTTATTAGTTTATTAAACCGTTTAGCTTAGTGCAGTTGTATAACTGCATTTAGCTTGATACTCATTTATTTTTAAGGCGTGCAATTTATTGCACGCCTTAACGTTGATAAAACTAATAATTGCGATAACAAAGAGTCACTACTTAGTTACTGCCCGATTTATACTCGTAATTGTAATACCCGTAGTAGCCATAGGCATTACTAGCTTTTTTAACTACACCGTTAAATACCACGCCTTTTACATCAATGCCATTTTGTTCAAAACGATTACGAGTAAGCTCTATTTCGCGAGCATGGTTTTGACCAAAACGTGTTACGAGCAATGTTGTACCTGTGTGGGCACTGACTATAGCTGGGTCCGTTACCGCTAAAATAGGCGGTGTATCAATTATTACAATGTCGTACTTGCTTTTTATTTCTTCGACTAGCTTACTAAAGTTGCTGTGCATTAGTAACTCTGACGGATTAGGCGGTATTTGGCCCCGTGTAATTACGTCGAGGTCTTGCACTTGCGAGTGCTTTGTTACTTGCTCAAGGTTTAAACGGCCCGATAGATAATCACTTAAGCCATCGTCCCATTGCATGCCAAATTGGGTTTGCAAATAACCTTTACGCATATCGGCATCGATAATCAGTACTTTTTTACCACTTTGCGCCAGTACCGTTGCAAGGTTAACCGATATAAACGACTTACCTACCCCCGGGCTTGGGCCCGAAATAGCAATCAGGTTATTTTTAGACTCCATCATCGCAAAGTGCAAACTAGTACGTAGGCTACGTAATGCCTCGATTGATAAGTCAGCTGGGTTATCAACCGCCAGTATGGTTTTAGGCTTGTTACGGCCTTTTTTAGCTTTGCTAAAACCGGTAAGTTTATCTTGATAGTCTGAGTACGGCACACTTGCGTAAACCGGCAGACCAAGCGCCTCAATTTCGTTAGGGTCTTCGACACCTTTATGTATCGCTTTTTGTATTAATACAATCGCTACAGCTAGCATCCCCCCCAGCATTGTTGCCATAACTACGATCAGTGCTTTTTTAGGTTTAACTGGTTTTGAGGTATTAACCTCGGCGTAGTCAATTATACGCACATTACCTACTGTGCCTGCACGCACAATGTCAAGCTCTTGTGTTTTACTTAGCAGTAGCGTGTAAATTTGGTTACTTACTTCTACATCACGCTTTAAACGCAGTAACTCTTGCTGTGTTTCGGGTAGGTTGCCTACCTCGCCAACTAGGTTTTGCTTTTGTTTTTCGACCGCTTCTATTTGTTCAAGCACCCCTTGGTACGTTGGGTGGCTGTCTTTAAATTTACGGCTTAGCTCTAAGCGCTTTAGCTCTAGCTCTTGTAATTTAGTTTCAAGCTCTACCACTTGCTCTAGCACGCCTTGCGTCTCTAAAGTAATGTTGATTGATTGACGTTTTATTTGGTAGTCGTTAAAGCGTTGCTCGGCATATTCAAGCTGCTTTTTAACCTCGGGTAACTGTACCTCTAAAAACTCGAGCGATTTTTGTGCCTCGGCGCTATTGCGCTCAACATTACGGCGTACATAAATAGCGGCCACTTTATCGAGCACTTTTTCGGCGTATGCTGCGCTTTCGCTCTGTAAGCTTAAATTAATAATGCCTGAGTCTTTTGCTTTCTCGCCTGCGCTAATTGCTGCTTGCAAGTCTAAAATTGTATTTAAACGATCTTTGCGCACAAGCGTAAACTCTGTGCCAGGGCGGGCAATTAAACTGCGAATTGTTAGGTTAAATTTGCCATTTGTTAGCTCTTCGCCCACTTTACCTTTTAAAATAACGTCGCCGTCACCATTTAAAAGCGTAAATTGTTTATTATTGCCAGTGCCTTCACCAGCAGCTAAGGTAAAACCAGTACCAATAGCTGAACGCGGTACGTCAAACCTAAATACATTTATGCTCTCGCCACCCCAGGCATAGCTGCTTGCCCCAAAACTAGGCTCTGCTAGGTCACCATTTTCTACAGGAGTAAACTTACGGAACGCTCTGTTACCAATTACAGGAAACAGCTTTGGTTCAGCAATAATATCGAGCTTTAATGTGTCGACGGCTTCGCCAATGACAGAGCGCGATTTTAGTAACTCTATTTCGGTTACCGCAGCCGAGGTACTTTCGAACATGCCGGCCATGTCATCAAAGCCTGGTACCGATGCACCACCGTCTTCAACTTGTATCATGGCCGTTGCCTGGTAAACCGGAGTCGAGAAAACCGCGTAAAACACACCTACAGCCATAAAGACTGCCGTAATTGCCGCTATAAAGTATTTGCGGTCAATTAGCGCGCCTAATAATGCCATTAAATCGATTTCTTGGCTTGCTTGTTCTTGTTGGGTTCTATTTTGTTTATTTGCTGCTAATGCAGTGGGCTGAGCATTCATGTACTAGCCTTTCCTTATAAATACTTTTGCCAAGCGCTACATGCGCTATCGATTAATTCGTAAACATGCTTAAAAGCCTCTTGGCTTTGACGGTAAGGATCGGGTATTTCTTTATCGCCTACCCACTTACCAAGCAAAAATGTTTTACCGCGAGCCTGTGGGTAACGCGCGCACAAGTCATTTATGTGGCGCTGCTCCATCACGAGTATTACGCTATTATTTGCAACAAGGTTTGAGTTAATTTGCCTGCCTTGATGCGCGCTCATATCAATATTATGCTCGTTTGCAATTAGCTGAGCTTGGGCATCGGCTGGTTTTCCTTCAAGGGCGGTTAACCCCGCCGACGATACAGTTACATTTTTGCCTTGCAGTTTGCTTTTTAATACATATTCGGCGGTTGGGCTGCGGCATATATTACCGGCACACACAACTAATACTGAATCAAACATACCATTTAACCCTTAGTTTGTGTTTGCTACGTCGTTTATTGCATCTACTGTGCTAACAGAAGGCAGTAGTAAGCTTATTACACGGTTCCAACGCGCAAGCGGTGCACTTGTTACATACACAATGTCGTGAGGTTGTAACTTAAACTGCTCGGCCAACACTAAAGCCGCCACATTTTTAGCATGTAGCTGATATACATCGGCAATTACACCATCGGTTTCTAAATTGCGTTTACGTAGTACAAAAACACCGTTAGCATCTGCCGTGTTTTCGTTTAAACCACCGGCATCACTTAATGCTTGCGCTAAATTTAAACCATAACGATTAACACCCACTGTACCAGCGCGCTTAACATCGCCTAATACAAACACTTTTTGCATATCGTTACGGTTTACGTGGACAATATCGCCATGTTTTAATAAACGATTTTGTGAAATATCACCTTTAGCGTAAAAGTCATCTAATTTAATAACTTCGGTTTTATCACCGCGTGTAAAAGTCACTGTTCGCCAATCGGCAGATTCAGTTAAACCACCGGCTTGGTTTAATGCATCAATTAATGTAAGTGGAATTTCGGTTACTGGTAGTACGCCTGGTTTATTTACTTCACCCGTGACATAGGCTTTTTGGCTTCTAAAACCAACTATTTTAATATCGACCTGTGGGTCTTCGATAACGCGGCTTAAGCGCTTAACAAGTTCTGCGTGTACTTCTTGTACTGTTCTGCCAGCCGCTTGAATATTTGGTGCATATGCATACGTAATTGTGCCATCGGCTTGAACACGAAAGCCATCAAATTCGGCAGTACGCTGAACAGCCGCTGGTATTGTAAGCTCTGGGTGATCCCATACACCTATCGTTAGTACATCACCAATACCTAATCTGTATTGGTAGTCAGAAGTATCAACACCGTCTAAGCTTGTTGGTTTAGTATGTGTAACTTGAGATTGTTTTTGCTGATTAATTAAAGAAGAGTCGATGATTTGAATATTGACTTTATCGAGCTCCTTCTCAAGGTTATCTACTTTTTCACCCGATTCGATTCCTTCAAAATGGCTACCGGGGATGATTGTACAGCCAGTCATTGCTAGTAACGCAAATGACGTCACAATTGTTTTACAGCTAAGCGCCATTGTTATTTCCCAAATAATTTTTTAAAACGTCCAGTTTAAATAAACCCACAACTGTTTATTTTTTTGCTGCCTAATTAAAGCATGGCAACCATTGGTTCGCAAGACTGAGTGTTTAGTAAACGCTCACTTGTGACAGTTTTTTGCAAAATAGTTAACGAATGCATCGAGGTTCTTTTGTACCGATTGCTTTTTTCTTTATTTTTGATGTTTTCGCGCGAAATAAATTTCACGCTTACAAAAGACACGCACTACACACGTGGGAGGTGTTTTAACACCGAAAGAGCGAACCTTTTCAGCGACATTAAACAACCAGCTCAATTTAGCTCGTATCTCGCTTCTCGTAACTCGTTACTTATAATCCCTTCACAGCTAAAGCAGTTCCTACACGCGATATTCATACACCGTAGGGGGGGGATTAACGCCGAACCACATTTGATACTTTCGCGCGAAATAAATTTCACGCCTACAAAAGACACGCACTACACACGTGGGAGGTGTTTTAACACCGAAAGAGCAAACCTTTTCAGCGACATTAAACAACCAGCTCAATTTAGCTCGTATCTCGCTTCTCGTAACTCGTTACTTATAACCCCTTTCACAGCTAAAGCAGTTCCTACATGCGATATTCAAACACCGTAGGGGCGTTTTAACGCCGAACCACATTTGGCGTTTTCGCGCGAAATAAATTTCACGCCTACATAAACAAGCTCGCATCTCGCTTCTCGTAACTCGTTACTTATAATCCCTTTCACGACTAAAGCCCTCCTACAAGTGATACAAATCTCACGTGGGAGGTGTTTTAACACCGAAAGAGCAAACCTTTTCAGCGACATTAAACAACCAGCTCAATTTAGCTCGCATATCGTACTTCGTGGCTCGAAGCTGTATAAGTCCTTCGGACACGCTTCCGTTCCAGTTCGTCGCAGAGCTCCTCTCGCTCACGCTTGAAAGCAAAACTTTTTGCTTGTCTAGTCCTTCGGACACGCTTCCGCCCCTAGGTTGCAGTTCCTACGTACTGATTTTATTGCTAGTTTTTGTTTTTACGCGTTGTAGCATAATGCCTACACCGTAGGAGGCGTTTTAACGCCGAACATTTTTACCTTATTCACGGCTAAAGCCGTTCCTACGTTAATGTCGTGTTGAATCACGACTTATAAATTTTCCGCGCCACGCAAGCATGGTCCCTGCGGCCATTCCTACAAGATTACTCGTAGAACTTATAAACTAATTTCTTTGTTATCTACACTTACGGTGACTTGTTTGTTCAATAAATTAACTAACAAAATACTGCGCATGTCGCCATCGGGTTCTTGGTATATGGCTTGAACATTTTTAAACGACTCGGTATTTAAATAAACCACATCACCCGTTTTAGGTAAGTCTGATTTTACTTCGCACGCTGTTTCAAAAGAGCGGAGTTGAGAAATAAGCTGTTCAGGAACAATTTGAAACTTGCTGCCATAAGCTACAAAACCGCTTACGCCCCGCGTATTTTTTACCGCAGAAAAATTACAATTTTGTGTGTTTAACTTAATAAATAAATAGTTCGGAAAAAGAGGAGATGTTTTAATAGAACGGCGTCCCTTTATAATTCGCTCTATTTTATGTTCGGGAAAGAATACCTCAAAACCTTGGTTTTGTAGGTTTGTTTGAGCTCTTAGCTCTTGTTTTGCTTTGCAAAAAAGTAAGTACCAACTTTCCATAGTCACACCCAGAATGCTCATTTTCCTTAAATCCAATCCAAAAGGATTGCTTTTTATGAGTCGGCGATTATACGCATAGAGTTCTGGCGTGTCTATTATAATATTTCATGCTTTTTCTGTCATTAACCTAATCGTTTCCGAACAGATCTCGTGTATATATTTTTTCTGCAACATCTTGCAACTCTTTAACCATACGATTTGCAATAATTACATCTGCACTTATTTTTAGTTCATTGAGATCTTGTGTAACTTTAGAGTTAAAAAAAGTACTTTCTTGTAGCTCAGGCTCAAATACAATGACTTGAATCCCTTTAGCCTTAATACGCTTCATTACACCCTGAATAGCAGATGCCCTGAAGTTGTCTGAACCGGTTTTCATAATAAGACGATAAATACCCACAACTTTAGGGTTTTTAGCAATAATTGACTCTGCTATGAAGTCTTTACGTGTTGAGTTTGCATCAACAATCGCACGAATCATGTTATTAGGTACGTTTTGGTAATTAGCTAATAATTGCTTGGTGTCTTTGGGTAAACAATAGCCACCATAGCCAAAAGAGGGGTTGTTATAATGACTACCAATGCGTGAATCTAAGCATACACCTTCAATTATTTGTTTAGAATTTAATCCATGACTTTCAGCATAACTGTCAAGCTCATTAAAATAAGCCACACGCATAGCAAGGTAGGTATTCGAAAATAGCTTAATCGCTTCGGCTTCGGTTGAATCGGTAAATAAAATATCAATATTTTCTTTAATGGCCCCTTGAGCTAACAAGTTGGCAAATACCTCGGCACGCTCTGAGCGCTCACCCACAATAATACGCGATGGGTGCAAATTATCGTAAAGCGCTTTGCCTTCACGTAAAAATTCTGGCGAGAAAATAATGTTATCTGTTTTAAACTTTTGTTTTATGCTTTCGGTAAAGCCAACTGGTACTGTCGACTTTATCACAATAACAGCATGTGGTTTTATAGCTTGCACATCAGCTATAACTGCTTCAACTGACTTTGTATTAAAATAATTAGTATCGGGGTCGTAATCTGTCGGTGTTGCTATCACTACAAAATCAGCTGCTTCGTAAGCCAAAAACTTATCTGTTGTTGCCGTAAAGTTTAATTTTTTATTCGCAAGGAAATTTTCTATTTCGGTGTCTAATATGGGTGATTTACTCGCATTCAGTAATGCTACTTTTTCTTCAACAATATCCAAAGCGACTACATTGTTGTGCTGAGCCAACAACATCGCATTAGACAAACCAACGTAACCAGTACCCACAATTGTTATGTTCATAATTGCTCGTAAGTAAAAAACAACGCGCTGCTGTATTTACTTACTACGCTAATTTATTTTTGTGACGATTTAATTATCAAGCTACTTTTTTAAAACAACCAGTAAACGTTATTAATTTTAATCGGTAAGTCTATGATCTTGAAATTGCTGAATGAAACCAGTTTAGAAAAGGTAAAAAGAAAGAAGGTAGATTAAACATTGCGGATTGAGAAGAATGTATTTTACACGCGAGACTCAACTGCGTTCACAACATAACATAGGAAATAATACCAAACACTCAAAGGGCCAACCTTATTACTACTCTTAAGTATCTTAAAGTGCCACATTGCGGCCTTAAACTTGTTACTTGATAAGCTATTCGTAGCAACTAAGTAATTTGCAACGGGCTCCTCAATACCTATAGAGTCTGTTTTTTCTATTATATTTAACCACATAGCATAGTCTTCATGCCCTATGTGCTGTTGGTAAAATTTACCAAGCAATTTAGCGTTGTATATGCCTGTTAAGTTACCTATACAGTTTTGTTTTAGCATATCCTTAAGAGTTACACGTGACTTTATTTTTTTTATATTAAGAACATCGCCAGACTCGTTTACGCGATAGTATGCACTGTGTGAAGCGTTTACATTATGTATGTTCATCGCTTCAATTTGAGCTTTTAACTTATTAGGTAACCATGTGTCATCACTATCTAAAAAAGCAATGTATTCACCTTGAGCCACTTTTATACTGTTATTTCTAGCTGACCAAGCCCCTGATGCTCCCTTATTCAAGGTATACTTTATACGTTTATCATTGGAGGCAAGCTCTTGTACAATTTTAGCAGTTGAGTCTGTTGAGCTATCATCTGTAACAAGCAACTCCCAATTTGTATAGGATTGGTTTTGGATTGAGCGAATGCTGTTTTCTATCGTTTTTTCAGCATTAAACGCAGGCATAATAATGGAAACCAACGACATTATTATTTTGCCCCGAAGCCTGTCAGCATAGTTTTTAAAGTCTTGAACACAATATTTACGTCAAGCCAAAAAGACAAATGTTTAATATAATAAAGATCGTAAGCAAGTTTTTCTTTTGTAGAGTCAGTATCATCTGCATAGCCATGGACTGTTTGTGCCCACCCAGTAATGCCTGGTTTAACCATATGACGATAACCATAAAATGGAATATCTTGCTCAAATAACCTCACGAAAGACTCTTGCTCGGGTCTTGGACCAATAAGCGCCATATCTCCCTTTAGTACATTAAAAAACTGAGGTAACTCGTCAATTCGAACTTTTCGAATAAATTTTCCAACTTTAGTAATTCGAGCTTGCTCATCCGTTGCAAACTTATCTTTATCACACAACTTTTCAACGGTCATGCTTCGGAACTTATAAATTTTAAAAACTCGACCAGCTTGGCCAACTCGCTCTTGCGTAAATATAATTGGGCCGGGACTTTCTAACCTGATCAATATCGCCGTTACTATCATTACAAAAAGTGAAAAAGGCAACGTTAAAATAATAATAGCTGATTCCCATACACGCTTAAAAAGCTGATAAATAGGGTTTGGTTGCAGAGTTCCTATTGAGTTTTCAGAAAGATGATGAACTTGTACTTTACCCTTGATCATTTCTTTTATACTTTCGGCATGAAAAACTGAGATTTCGTTCAAGCTACAATCTGCAATAAACTTTTCTTGATAAGGCGTTAAGTTCTGGTGTAAATCAACAACTAAACCATGCTTAATAGCAGTTTGATCATAAGGTTCAGATAGTAAGATCGTTTCAATGTTACTATGAGATTCCAAGTCAGAATAATCAAAATTATCAATCACATGCAACATTAACTTTTTATGATTTGTTCTTAAAATCGTTGTTGTAAATAACCAAGCAAAGCTTGATGCAGCACCGACAAAAATTAGAAATAAAGAGTAATCAAAACGCAAAATCAATACTAACGAAAGTGCTATGCTAAACACTGAAAAAATTAACGGGATTATGTAGTATTTTCGATCAACTAAAAGATACTTCGCCACTAAAGGCAAAGTGAAGGCTGTCGCTAGGTAACTTCCCTCAACAAGCATTAAAGAGTTTTTTACAGATTCCGTAGAGTAAGGGAATGCAGAAAAAGCTAACACCAAGCATGCCGTAAACAACAATCCCAGTGTGTGACATACAAATGAATTTGATAATAGTTTATACACGTTACAATCTTTTAGCTTAACTCTGATTACAACCCTCTGAATTAGAGGGACGAAAAGGATGATATTATACTTAGAACCTATATTGAGGGCAATACTGACTCGTAACAATATTGCACGACCAGCAATACCTTTATGCTTTATACATTACTTTTACTTACCTTAACACCATACTTATTGAAAATATCAGATAAAAAAACAGCCATTAATATACAGTTAAAACTAATTACATTTTCAAACATCATTACAAATAAAATTACAAATAACATGTACAATTCTTTTTCTGTAGCTTTTTTAAATGTATTTAATACCAGCATCATAAAAAGCATATACCCCAAAATTCCAAATGAGAAAATGAGATTAAAAAACGCCATATCGACCTTCTCAAAAGTGACTCCTCCAAAAAGTAAGCCTATGAAACTTGTTGCATTAATGTACTCTGTTATCAGAGTCAGCCTACCACTTAAAGCATAATTTAAAAGATCTGTAACTAACTTAAATGATTGAGAGTAAAGCAAACCATACAGAATTAAAGGTATGAGAAGGTACAAGAAAATTAAAAATTTAAATCGGTGCAGCATACCGACAAAGGGAATCAAAACTATAGAAAGAACAGAGGCAAGCATATATGTTCTTGAACCTAACCAAACTGAAAACGCTAAGAAAATTAAAGTTGAAATAAAAAATAATGCTTTTTGATCATACACATAGATTAAAACGGTAATTGAAAGTATGAGCATTGATATAATATTAGGATTTAAGAAACCAAGTGAGTGTTTTATCGAAAAACCATAACTACTAGCCATCATGAAACTTTTAGATTCAATTAACCCATTTAGTGCAAGTAATGAAACTAATACAAACAAAGTTAATAGTATGCATGAAAGAAAAAACAGATTCAGTTTCTTAGACTTCCAGTCGAAAAAGCTTAAAAATAAAGCAAATATAACGACACTCATAACGTCAAAATAAAATAAATTTTTTGTTATTAGTAAATATAAGAGACAAATAAATAAAAAAAGTAAAATTTTTGATATAAACTTTTTCTTTATCAATACATTTGACTTCAATAAAATAAGGAAAGATAAAGCAAAGCAGATAAACCGAATTGCTATAAGAAGGTTTTTGTTATCTTGAAATAAAAGCATGTAACTAAAAAAGTTACTGACGTACATGAAAATGAAAATAAAATATAGCAACATGCTTTCATAGTATTTATTCATTGATTATTTTGCTTTGCCATAGTTCAAGAATGTGTAAATCATCATAGCTTTTTGATGTCTCTAAACCATTACCTATGAGTTCTTTTGCCAGTTTATCATTTTCAGCTATATCAAGCATTGCCCTAGCTAGCTCTTCAATGCTTTGATCTTGAACTAGGATACCATCATAATTATTTGTAATAATATCTGACGGGCCTGTTTTACAGTCAAACGAAATAACTGCAGCACCGCAAACTTGAGCCTCTAAAATCACTAGTCCAAACCCTTCATATCTTGAAGAAAGAATAAATGCTTTGCTCTGTAAGTAATATTTAGATACATCATTTTGAGCACCAAGTAACTCGACTTGACTAGATAAATTAAGCTCAGAAATTTGAGCTTCGAGATTCGCTCTTTCCTTACCTTCACCAATAATTTTAAGCTTCCACTCTGGGCATTTGTGATGTATCAAAGAGTATGCTTTTAATAAATTATCGAAACCTTTTTGTGGGTCTAATCTACCGACAGCCAAGAATTGCTTCTGCCTATCCTCATAAGCAGGAATATTTTTCGGCTTAACAAGAGTGATTGGATTTATTGTCTTTATCGATGTACAAAACTTTTGATATTTCTTTTGATCAGACTCTGTTAAACATAGCACTTTGTGAGCATATGGATATAACAGTCTTCTTAACACGCGCCACACGATACTCGGCGAGTCAAAGTGAATATGTTCGTAACATATTACTTTTTTTGCTAGAAATAAGGACGCAAGTAATGTGAAACAATTTGTAGATGTCCAATTAGTAACAATGAAGTCTGGGTTTGAGTCTTTAATTATTTTTCTTAATGAAAATAACATCTTAGCATTTGATGAAGAGAAATAGCTTAAACCTGAATTTTCACTGTCATCACTATCAAAACCTAATGAATACCTCTTTACTTCGCTTGGAATTTTAAAGAAATCTTCATCTGGACTTCTAAATGTAACTAGCTCACACTGAATATTTTTATCGTTTAAAAAAATATTTATAAGCTTATTAACTACATTATCAGTACCACCGCAATGCATGGCATGATTAACGAACATAATTTTCATATATTTTCTTCTACTAATGTTGCTAACTCTTCGATTCCTTCAGCTGTTTCTTTATCCGCTAAATTAAGCTTAAATTCGAAGCAAACTTTATGATAGCTAGCGACAAAATTAATATTATAATCTGCCGGCAAGCTATTTTGGGGTCGGCTTTTCATCCACTCTATTGCATCTCTAATCTCACCGAACCCATTCAGTTTTCTTGCTAAGAAATGCTTCTTATAAAATGCATCCCCAAACATCGAAACTGGTTTATTTTTAAGAACCGCCTCATAGCCTACCGTACTAGTTAAAGTGAAGATTCCAGAACATTCATCAATAATCTTTTTTGCATTCAGTTCAGGACGAACCAAAAGAACATTTGGTAAATTAGAGAGCTTTTTATAAAACTGCTTATCCTCAAACGCATGAGCACTTTTATGATCTTTTACTATTAGTAACTCCCCTTTTTTTAAGCTAAAAGCAATATTTTTAATGATATTTAGCTCATCATAAAATCGTCCTAACAAAGAGGTCGACGACTCGGGATGATAATGTAGAGGATATAAAAAGTAAGTTTGGGTATCTAATGGCTCAAATTTAGTAAAATATTTTTTTATTCTATATGAGTTAAGCTTTCTATAAACATTTCGTAATCTATATCGGATTGAAGATACAATAGGCTTACCTAACTGAAACCCTGCACTATTAGACCCCAATGAATATTTGATATGAGTTTTAAGACTGTGTATACCCACTTTTTTTAATGCAGGTAAAGCACTTACTTTGCTTAACCCATTATTCTTCATGTAATCTGGCTCAACTTCGTTAATCTGAGATAAATAATTTTTAGCAAAATCTAAATCATCTGCTCTAAAAGTATTCGATAATAAAGCCTGCTCAATCTTATCTGCTAATTCATTATCATCAGTCGAAAAACAGCACATAGATGGTAATCTTGAAGACGTTAGGCCTAAATATTTACCATTTTCAGATTCGATAGCTTTCCAAGCAATATAAGCAAACCCATTAGACACGTTTTCATAAAAACATGTTGATATATTATGCTCAAGAATGACTCGTTTAAAAAAGCAATATAATCTTTCGACGACTTGACTTGACTTATGTCCTGAAAACTCGCCAGAAAAACCATAATAGTTGCCTCGGTCAAAATCTGGATGCAAGCACCAAGTATCTAAATTACTTACCAGATCACTGTCTATTGATAGATCATTTTCGAACACCTCAACAGGGATACCACTTTTATCTAGTTGAAATAATTCTTGAGTAAACTTAGAGTCTGTTGCTATGACAACATTGTTGCCTCGCTGTTTAAGCTCAATTGCCAACTTTAGATAGTACTTAGAAAATGCTGCTGTATTAATTAATATTAAAATACTTTTCAAAACCAACTCTTTATTTCAACACTTGGTAACAATAGAAAGCTTTACTCAGGAATGTAATCACTGATGATAAAAGCATAGCCAATACAATATTCATGAACACATTAATATCTGTTGCTACGTAAAGCCCAAAAACACTAACGAAAAAAACTAAAAATTGAAAAAAATGGGTTTTTAGTATCTTTCTGTCTTCATTTGCAGCATAAATTACATAATGGGGTATATATGAAATAACAATGAAAAAATACGCAATAAGCAATCCCCAAAAGTAGTTTATGTAATTCAGGTACTCTTGCTTACCTATATAGCTAAACAAAAACTCTAACAAAACATAGTAACCGGAGATGATCAATATATAAACAAACACTATTGCAACTGCATCTTTCTTCATTTGATTTAAGATTGCGTGCATATTTTTATTTTTAAAATTCTTTATTTGCTTTGGGTAACTAAATTGAAATACAGCAGAATCAGCAAATGTCATAAAAACATTGCATAACCCAACATACACAGCATATATTCCAACTAACTCTTTATGGCCTAAAAGCTCCAGTATCAGTCTATCACCAGTAAAGACAGCCCTAGCTAGCAAAGTGCCAAAAAATAGAATTATAGATATATTTATCCCTCGAATAATCCACTTTGAATCGATATTGAACTTAAATGGTGCAAGAGAAAATATATCTCTTAAATAATATACACCTATAAAAAGTGCTAACCAACTAGAGAGCAGCCAAAAGCCTAGAATGACTTTTAGAGAAATATAATCTGGGTTAAATACCATTAAGAACACAACAATATATGACCAAAGAGCACTTCGAATAAACAACGTCCAACTTGCTGCAATGACTCTTCCTGATGCAATAAGTAATCTACCTATTTCCTGCCCCAGATATTCGCTAATTACAACCATGCAAAATATAAGCAAAATATCTACTGAGAACACATCTAAAAAGAAAAGCAGTAAAAAAGGAATTGTTACAAGTGATAACGATAATAAATTAAAACTTAACTGCTTAGACGCGATTAAAGCTTGCTCACTTTCACTTTGTATAAAAGCTCGATTCGAAAAAGTATAAAAATCAAAACCGATCAAATATATTGAATAAGTTACAGAAGCAATAAAAATACCATACTCCCCCATATCTGATAGGGATAGGTATTTCGCAGCAAGAAAAATAAAGAAAAACTTACTTACAAGCACACTCAAGCGTAATGCTATATTTATCACTACCTCTTTATTGCTAATTAATTTTATAAATTGGTTCAAAGCTTTCAAATTTAAAGATCAACCAGTCTATTTGTAAGAGCTGTACCAGACTTAATAGAAGACTTTGCTTGCTTGCCTATTACATCATGTAAATACTTTGGTGCTAAGCCATAGCCTGGCCTAATACTCTTTACATTCTCATGTGTAAACACGTCACCTTCTGCAACATCCTTTACTACATACAATGAACGCCTAAAGATTGCATTCCCTTTCTCGCTCTCTTTTCGCTCATAATTTACTTTTCCTAGCGCCTGCCATGCTATTTTACTATCTCTGCATAACTGCTCTAACTCTGGCTTCTCTAACGAAAAACTATCATCCGGTCCGCCACCATTTCTGTCTAGCGTAACGTGCTTTTCGATTAAACATGCCCCCAACGCGACCGACGTAATAGCTGTTGTATTATCTATTGTGTGGTCAGATAGCCCCGTTAGCACATCAAAACGCGTTGCCATATCTGCAACCGTTGCTAAGTTGTAGTCTTCTGCTGGCGCTGGGTAACCGCTCACACAGTGTAAAACAACCAATTCTTTACACCCTGCATTTCTCGCTGTTTCTACTGCTTCACGTATTTCTTCTTCGTTTGCCATGCCCGTCGAAATTATCATCGGCTTACCCGTTTTCGCTACATACTCAATTAAGGGTAAATCAATGGCTTCGAACGAGGCTATCTTATAAGCTGGCGCACCAAGCTCTTCCAACATATCCACTGCCGTAAAATCAAATGGCGAACTAAAAATTGTAATGCCAAGCTCTTTCGCTTTCTCAAATAAAGGTTTATGCCACTCCCATGGCATGTGCGCCTCTTCATATAGGTCATAAAGCATTTTGCCATCCCATAACCCGCCTTTAATTAAAAACTCAGGGTTATCACTTTTCATCGTGATTGTATCGGGACGGTAAGTTTGCAGCTTAATTGCATCTGCGCCACATTCTTTTGCCATTTCCATTATTTTATAAGCGTTTTCTATGTTGCCATTATGGTTTGCTGACATTTCCGCAATAATATATGGTGCGTAATCTGGGCCTATCTTTCTGTTATCTATCGTAATAAATTTTGTCATTATTCCTCACTCCACAACTGGTCGAGTAAATTGCTCTGAATTGACTCTCTGATACCCTGCGCTACTAAAAAGCGCTTGTGATGCCGCGTTTTCTTTTAATACCGTGGCATTTATTATCACATCAGGGTGTAAGTTATCTATTTGCTGTAAGGCATATTTTCCTATGCCCTTGCCAAAATAATCAGCGTCAATAAAAATTGAAATCGTGTATTGACCTTGCGCGCTATTATCAAGGCGAACCACACCCACAGGTGCCGTTTCTTTGTTATTTTCGTCAACAAGTTCAATAATATAAAAATAGTCGTTGTTTGCTGCGAGCTTCTTTGTCATCCATGCTTGATGCTCTGAAAAACTCGGCACCGCTTTATTTAATGCATATTTTCGTGTTTCTGGCTTACACTGCCACTCGTAAACTTGTTCAATATCTGAGGTGATAGCGGGCCGTAACTTTAACCTAAACTCACTCAGTCGGTTAATGGCTTTCACCACTCGCTGTACTCCCTGTCCATCACACAGCTGTAAATTAATTCTCCGTATCTCTTCATACTGACTGAGTAATTCATGATACGTCGGCACTAAATCTGTCTGTATTCGAGATAGGTCTACTTGTTTTGCAGCACCTACCAATGCCAAATTACGGCTAATTGTTTGCTGATTTTCAGCCAGGGCAATAATAATGCTTGGTAGCCCAACACATGCTCGCTCCCACGAGGTGCTTCCCGGTGCACCTATTGCAAGTGAATGCTCGGCCATTAATGCTGCCATATCACTTACAAAATCAATATGCGTTACCCAATGTGAGTGTTGTAACGAAAATGCCTTTACACTTTCATAATTTGGCGCACGGGGGCTTAATAAAACGGTGACAAGTGGCTTTGTGTCAAGCTGCTGTAAAGCCTGCAGAGCTCGAAGTGTCGCGTTTGGTGCATCAATGCCTCCCATCGAAAGAAGGATGCGAGGCGGCTGTCGCAAAGGCGGCTGTTTTTCTACTTGGCACTGTTGGTGATATGTCGCAAAAACAGGCGCAATTAGTGCGTATTGCGTTCCTGCAAGTACCAATGCATTGGCATTTTTTCGGTTATACTCCGCTGCGTGTCGTTGTAATGTTTGATCGATAATTAATTCAGCGTTATGCGCTCTCACTAAGTCATCAATTACAACCACTTTACAATCATGCGTTTCTTTTACTCGCTTGTGCCATAAAGCACCAATACCATAATGGTCAACAATGACTAAGTCTGTCGATTTAATTAAATCAGCACACTCTGCTGCATCATCAAGCTCTGGGACTTGAAGCCAGCCTTGATAGTCATCTGTACTAACAGGTTCAACTGGGCACGCTAGCGCTGAAAGTGGGCAAACATTGTGACCGCGCTGCTTAATAAATGATATTAAGTCACCAGCTTGTGGACGAGTCAAAAAAACAACTTGGTGGCCATTGATTGACAGCGCATCCGCCAAAACCAAACAGCGCATAACATGACCACTACCAATGTGAATGGATGCGTCAACCCGAAAAGCAATTTTTAGCATTTGATAACCTGAAATAACGCTTCAGCTAAATCCCAATCCTCTGGCGTATCAATATCTTGCACTTGCTTTCGTGGCAAAAGTACAGCTTTTGACTTAACCCCAAATATAGGCCGTTTAGCTTTAAATGCGTCCGCTGTGCCCCAATAAAATTGGCCCGCATCATGGTATGCTTCAATTAAATCTTGCGAACGGGTATTAAAGTGCTCCGGTTGAAACATTTCAACCGTGCCTTCGGCATTCAGTTTTAGCGCTCGCTGAATAGGAAATGCATAACTCGTTGCACTAAATGCATAATCCAACTCACCCGATTGCAATGCTTCATACCCTTGTTTTAGGTTACTTGGCAAAACAAACGGCGCGGTTGCATAAAGACAACAGACATTATCAACAGCATCACCCTGTGCCTCAAGCCATTCAAGCGCATGTTTCATAACATCCAAAGTCGTTGCGTAATCATCCGCAATATCTGCTGGTCGCATAAACGGCACCTGTGCGCCAAACTGCTGTGCAACATCGGCAATTTCAGCATCATCTGTTGACACTATCACCTTGTCAAAACACCCGCTTTTGATAGCCGCTTCTATCGAATAGGCTATCATTGGCTTACCATGAAACAGTTTGATGTTTTTTCGCGGAATGCGCTTACTGCCACCCCTCGCTGGAATGATTGCTATATTCACGACTATTCACTCAAAACAGCTGTTAATTGCTTCACAACGTCATCTTGCTGTTCATGGGTCATCCCGTGAAACATCGGGATAGAAATCGCTTCTGCGTAATAACGCTCAGCTTCTGGGTAGTCACCTACGTTAAAACCCATTCGCTGATAATACGGCTGCAAGTGCACCGGAATATAGTGCAAATTGACTCCGATACCCGCTGCTCTTAGCTCATCAAATACCTGCTTGTGTGATTTGGTGATGGCGCTTAAATTCAAACGGATTACATATAAATGCAAACCAGAATACGTCTCAGGCAACTGATACGGCAAAGTAATCGGTAAATGTGCAAGCTTTTCATTGTAACGATTAGCTAACTGATGGCGAGCAGCGACAAACGACTCTAAGCGTGACATTTGCGACACTCCTAGTGCCGCCTGTAACTCTGTCATACGGTAGTTAAAACCTAGGTCAACTTGCTCATAGTACCAGCCACCGTGTGATGGATTTTCCATCAAGGCTTCATCTCGAGTGATACCATGACTTCTATACAGTGCCATTTTATCGGCCAGCGCTTTATCATTTGTGAGTGCTGCGCCCCCTTCTGCCGTCGTGACAATTTTAACAGGGTGAAAACTAAAGACGGTTATATCACTGTATTCACACGCACCAATCGGTTGTGACTGGTAACGACCACCAATCGCATGCGACGCATCTTCTATTACTTTAAAACCATACTCGCGTGATAGCGCATGGATAGCTTTCATATCA
The DNA here is from genome assembly GCF_003515105.1 of Pseudoalteromonas lipolytica. Lineage (NCBI taxonomy): Bacteria > Pseudomonadati > Pseudomonadota > Gammaproteobacteria > Alteromonadales > Pseudoalteromonadaceae > Pseudoalteromonas > Pseudoalteromonas lipolytica. The sequence goes on from NZ_CP032090.1 coordinate 3,318,431, forward strand.
CAAGGTTGACCGCACAGGTGAACAGCCACTAACACCTTTGGTAACGTTCCCGAAACTTTAGCGCGTTGTAACTTCGCCTCTAATGCAGTAGGACATAGGTTGTACGTTTGTGGATCAATATCGACAAAATCAACCGTCGCACCACAATAAAGGCCACAATTAGCTGATGCAACAAATGTGACGGGTGTTGTCCAAAGAACATCACCCTGCCCTAGCTCCAAGGCTAAACAGGCAATATGCAATGCTGAGGTGGCACTATTAACTGCTAATGCGTAATGTGCACCGGTGGCATCCATTAACGACTTTTCAAATGCAGGCACTTGTGGCCCTTGAGTTAAAAAGTCTGACTTCAATACCTCAACAACAGCGTTGATATCTTCTGCTGTGATAGATTGCTTTCCGTACGGTATCATTTATGCGTTCTCTTATACTTCAAACGTAGGATCAACGTGCTCTTTGACTAAGTGGCGTAAACTTTCAACGGTTTCCCACTCGGTGTTTGTACCTGAGTTGTATTTGAAACCAAAAGGAACTTTCTTCGCTTTATGGTGCTCAAGAAATTGCGCTTCAGTGTACATGTAAGAAACTGACGGTAGAATCGCGTACTTGTCACCTAAATCAATGGTATTAATTGAGTCGGTTTCAGTGAGCATTTCTTCATGTAACTTTTCACCAGGGCGAATACCAACAACTTCAGTCTTACACTCTGGAGCCACGGCTGTAGCAACATCTAAAATTTTGTATGAAGGAATTTTAGGAATAAAGATTTCACCACCTAAATGATGGCCAATCGCAAACATAACCAAATCTACGCCATCTTGAAGGGAAATATTAAAACGTGTCATTTCTTCGTGCGTAATAGGTAGAATACCGTCTTGACGCTTATTCAAGAAAAATGGAATAACCGAGCCACGTGACCCCATAACATTACCATAACGAACAACGCTAAATTTAATGTCTTTTGAGCCTTTAATATTGTTCGCCGCTGCAAATAACTTATCTGATGCAAGTTTTGTTGCTCCGTATAAGTTAATTGGGGCACATGCTTTGTCTGTTGACAATGCAACAACGTCTTTAACGCCGCATTCTAGTGCCGCATGAATCACATTCTCTGCGCCATCTACATTAGTACGAATACATTCTGTTGGGTTATATTCTGCTGTATCTACTTGCTTAATTGCAGCAGCATGAATAATCACGTCAACACCTTCACACGCTTGCTTTACACGCTCTTTATCACGTACATCACCAATAAAAAAGCGTAACTGGGGAAACTGTTGTGGCGGATAGCTCATACGAAGCTCTGATTGCTTCAATTCGTCACGAGAAAAAACAATAATCTTTTTCACGTCAGGGTAACGCGCTAAAATTGTCTCTATAAATTTCTTACCGAATGAACCCGTGCCACCCGTGATTAATACTGTTTTGTTATTTAACATTTTGTTCTCTCTAAAGTGATTTGGTTAAGTATGGATAGTTAAATAACATTACTTAACCTCAAAGTGTCTAGGGGAAACTGAGTTACCTCTTCTAAGAATGTAGTTCAAGAAAACGAGTGCGACTCCCACTACACCGCCAATTAAAGTCATAAAAATACAGATCAATGCTCTTTTTGGCTTAAACTTTTCTTCTGGTATTACAGCGGGATCAATAGTCCTGAATACATATTCATCTCTAACTTCAGAAAACATTATAGTCTTACTCTGCTCTTCAATGAGTTTATAAAGGATCGCCCGCATGTCAGCTACATTCGTTTGCTCGATCTGTTGCTTAAGGTATTCAATATTTTTAACAGAGCTACTAAGATCTCGTTGTTTCATTTTTTTATTGATATCTTGCACTAGCCATCTAACCCACTTTTCAGCAACATATGGGGAGTAATGCTCTACAGAAAGAGTGATCATTCCTGTTTCTTCTGACACATTTATAGACACAATTTTTGTATACTCTTTGTAAGCTTCTTGCATTGATGGTTTTGCTTTTAATGGCCACTCAACCTTACGAACCCACTTTTGAGTATCTTTATCGTATAGATCCTCATTGTATAAAACTTTATTGCTGGCACTATCCCAAGACTCTGCTGCCATTAAATCAGCTAAAAGCTCATGTGAATTAATAAACTCACTAGCAAACTGCCTCGACTTAATAATCTCAATAGCTAATTGTACCTTATCGCCGCCTTTATTGGCATTAAGGTTAATACCTGCAAAACTAGCGAGACCACTAAATTGGCCTGTTAAAGCTGATAACCCACTTGCTGTATCATTATCAGCTGCAGGAGCTAAAACTGCATATGACTTATATACATTTGGTAATAGGAGTGAAATTAGCACTCCTGATAATGCAAACAAGATTGTTATTATCAATACTTTCAACCGACCTTGCCAAATAATAAGTACAAACTCACTAATATTGAGATACTCATCATCTCGTGGGCTCAATTTTTTTTCTGTCACACTATTGCTACCTAATGTTTTTCTTTCAGTGAAATATCAAACTGCACAAGAGCTTAATTTAAATACTACTAATCGCTGCTACGGCTACACCAAGCTGATAAACAATCTGCGTTGCGGTGCTCCACAAGGTTAAGTTGTCCATGTAATCAGCATTCATTGGTACAACGATAGTGTCGCCCGCTTCTAAGAGCTGTGAATCATTAACTGCAAACCAGCTGCCGCTATTTGGAATTTTTACTGAACCATTTGCTTTAATGATATAGATTCGATCATCAGCGGCACGCTCTTTTAAACCACCACTGAGGCTGATGTAATCTTCAACGTCAATACCGGGTTTAAACAAGTGAGAAGTCGCGTAGTTTACTTCTCCAATAACGCTTATTGAGTCACGTTTGCTTGGGACATAAAGCGTGTCGCCATTTTGTAAAACTAGTTTTTGTTTGTTATCTGCAATCAGTGGAAGGTCAATAACTAAACGTCCTACAGCTTCAACATTTGCCAAATCAATAAGTAACTTGTTCATTTCTTCATAAGAAAGGGTGTTACTACTTACGGATTTTTCAAAGCTTTTTGTGGCAATGTCTCGACGTAAGTCTTCTGATAGTTTTGCTAACTGTTGTTGTTCTTGTTTTCGTATTGACTCACGAGTAAAGATAGCTGCATCGGGTTCTGCAAAGTCAGAAAAACCCCCAGCTCTTTCAAGCAGGTTAGTAAGGGTTTCTCCTCGTCGAATGGTGTATACACCAGGAAACTTAACTTCACCTTTTAGCTCAACTTTTACGTTTTCTTGCCAATTAGGAATAGAGAAAATATTAATACTATCTTTACTACGCAATATTTTATTTTCAGCTTTTTCACCTAGCATGGCTGCATGTAGGTCAAACTTGATGTGTTCAACTTTTGACGCATCACCCGCAACAATCCGAGTGATTTCAGCTTGTTCTGTATAAGCTGACTCAAGTAAGCCACCGGCTGCTGCAATAAGTTCATTTACTTCGCTGCCAACCGTTAACGGGTAAACGCCTGGGTACGCAACATGACCATTAATTTCAACAAGTTGCATTGCTGTATTAACAGAAGCTTGCTGTTTAAGCTTTGCTATAATTGGTTTTAATAAGTTATAGCGACTAAAGACTGCGTAATCTTCAGGTTCTAACTCCTGCTCTTCTTCTTTTGCTTTACGCTTCGATATTTCTGCGATGGTGAGTACTTTTTCTTCCTCAAGCTTGAAAGGGTCTTCTTCTTTTAAAACACCAATATAGCGTTCAAACTCTTTATTTTGATATTCGTGCCATTGCTTCACTTTAAATTGCTGTTGCTGTTGCTCTTCGCTTAACGCCATATTTGCAAGTGCAATTTCTTCAGCTTCTTTTTCTTGATAACGGCTAAAAACAAACAGTTTATCGTTTGCTTTTAACTCTAAATCATGACCTTGAGCTTTCACGATAGCTTGGGCAATATCAAATTGAAAAACCTCAATATCACCGGCAACGTTTATTTCACGTACCAGTAAGCCATAACCAAGATCGGCCTGTGGCAGTAAGTCGCCACGCACTGAAGTGAAAATATCTGAAATGCGTTTACCTTGATGCCATTGGTAATGACCAGGACGCGCAACAGCACCAATTAAGCTAACACTATTTTGATACTGTAAACTGATAGGGTTAAAACGAATACGGTCACCATCACGCGGAATATAGATAATTTTATCTGAGCTAAAGTCAACAGATAATACTTCTTTCATGTTGTGATTGTTAAAGCGCTCAACCAACGCTTTTTTAGCATATGCTTGTGGCTTTAAACCGCCAGCCATTTTTAAAAGCTGCTCTGCCGTTTCGCCTTTTTTTAACTCAAAAATTGCTGGACGTTTTACAAGTCCCTCAACAGCAACTTGCGAACCAACAGGCGGGATAAAAACAACATCACCTGGCTTTAATATAATATCGTTACTGCTATCACCCTTAATAAGCAGATCGTACAAGTCAAAATTTGCAACAACTTTACCGGCACGTTTAACTTGTATGTTTCGTAATGAGGCTATTTCTGACACCCCGCCGCTCACAAACAAAGCATGCGATACTGTAGTCAGTGATGACACACTGTAACTACCCGGTTTATAAGCTTCACCTAACACTAAAATACGAATACTACGAAGTTTACCGACCGATACAAACGCTTTAATGCCAATAACTTCCTGTTCAACTTTGGCTTTAATGAGCTCTTTTACTTCTGCAAATGTAAGCCCTGCAACTTGGACTGGGCTAAGATTTGGGATACTTATACGGCCTTCACGATCAACCATCACATCGTAGCTTTCACTTTCTTTACCATAAAAGTTAATAGTAAGCTCATCACCACGGCCAATTAGATAAGTATCTGGGACTGGGGCATTTTCGCTGGGCATAAATGTGGTTGGCTCACCAGCAAATAGCTCATAACCAAAAGGTTTTACTTCATCGACTTTCGGCGCAAAACGTTCATCGTCTGTGAGTTCTTCTTGTTCTTTTTCAAAGCGAGGTTGAATTGTTGACTCTTGTTCAACAGATTCTTTATTAGAGGTTTTGCCTGTTATGGTGGATAAATCGACACCATATTGCTTAGCAAGCGCTTCTTGCTGAGCTTTAGGAAGCTTTTTAAATTGCTCAATTTGAGCTGCTGTAGGGGTAAATGCCAATACTGATGCAGAAGTTAATAGCAAAAAAGTAATAAAGAGTCTTTTAAATAACATCACAAGTAGGGATTTCCATAGTTCTACAGTCAAAAAGATTGTCTATTCTACCTGAAATGACAAAAAATAAAAAAGGGACTTTCGTCCCTTTCTGTCATAAAAACATCAATATTCCGGTTTATTTAGTTAAAAACTGTAAACCAACGTTAATGACGTTTCAGTATCTGTATTTTCTTTGTCGTCAGCTACATCAGAGTTGTGAGTAATGTTGTACGCCACTTTCATTTGCAGTGAACCATTAATTTTAGCAAGAATGGCTGACTCAGAACGTGTTTTGGTGTTGGTATCACCGTACTCCACAGAAACTAGCTGAGTGAAACGCGCACTGTCTGAAATTTGCCAATTGTAGTCAAGTTTACCTAACGCAATTACTTCACCTTCGCGTTCACCCGCAAGTGAGTTACCGTTTTCGTCAACTTCTGTGCTTGTGTCTGGGTATTGGAAGTATTTATAACCTGGACCCACTTCTGCATTTAACCACATATCAGAACGGTCGATTAATCGTAAACCATAACCCGCTGAAACTACAGTCTCATTACGGTAAGCACCAAAGTAATCAGATACGTGCGAACCGTAAATGAATAAGTGTGAGTGCTTTTCGTTTAGCTTGTAGTTACCCTGTGCAGAAAAAGAGTACTTTTCGTTAGTACGCTGTGTTTCTTTAACACCGGCATCATTTTCGATCTCGTCTTCTTTATAAAGACCATCAAGCTTATATTCGTTATTCCAGCTCTCAAGGTTATGTAATACCTTTATGCCACCTTTTAGAGTGGTTGTTTCTGTATTACCGCTGGTTATGATGGCACCTAACTCACTCGTAACGTCCCACGTTTTCGTTTCATCGGCTGCGAATGCGCTAGTTGCAGCAGATGCTGCAACTAGAATTGATAAAGCTTTTAATTTCATTAAAAAATAACCTTTACTACTTTTAATTAGACAATTTAGTCTTCTTTGTGCAAATGAACGTCCATTTGCGGGAATGGAATAGTGATGTTTGCATCATCAAGTGCAATCTTAATGTTTTCCATTAAGTCGAAATATGTTGGCCAATAGTCAGCAGAGTTAACCCATGGACGAACCACAAAGTTTACGCTTGAATCGGCAAGTTCAGATACAGCTACTGTGTATGCAGGATCTTTTAATAAACGCGTTTCTTTGTCTAGTACTGACTTAAGCACTGCTTTTGCTTCTTTAAGATCAGCGTCGTAACCAACACCAATTACTAAGTCGATACGACGTGTAGACTCACGTGAATAGTTAACAATTGCATCGCCCATGATTTTTGAGTTAGGCATTACAATTACTTTGTTGTCTGGTGTGCGCATTTCTGTAGAGAAAATTTCAATTTTCTTAACAGTACCCGCTTTACCGCCAGCTTCAACATAGTCACCTGATTTGAACGGACGAAGTAAAATAATTAATACGCCAGAAGCAAAGTTAGATAATGAACCCTGAAGTGCTAAACCAACAGCTAAGCCCGCAGCACCTAAGATAGCAATGAATGATGTTGTCTCGATACCTAGTTGAGATAGAGCCATTAAGATTGTTGCAGCAAAAACGATTGCATAAACAATGCTCGCTACAAATGAACCTACCGCTTTATCTACTTTTTTCTTATCAAATGCTTTTTCAGTTAACCCTTCGCAGAATTTGGCGATGCGGCTACCAATAAAGAAGATAATTAGCGCCAGAACAGCCTGAACGGCGTAATGTATTATTAAATCTGAATTCTCATTGATCCAGTTCATTATTGTATCCATGTTCTCTCCTGAAGTTCATTTTTAGCGTAACGCTGTTGAAATTATATATGATCTTTGGTTAAAAAATCATTAAATAACATGCAGATTAATCAATGAGTGATTGCTTAATTGCAAAAGCGAGAGTCTAGCCCCCGAAACTGAACGCCAGCTGACCAGTGTTAAGTTTCTGAAATTTCTTACTCTTTCAACTTTTTTATCTTTTTTTATATTTAGGGGTTCACAAGCCCACGTTAATTATGTAATATGCGCGCCACACCAAACATGGTGTATCTCAGTGGCGGCTGTAGCTCAGTTGGTAGAGCCCCGGATTGTGATTCCGGTTGTCGTGGGTTCAAGCCCCATCAGTCGCCCCACTCCCCCCCTTTTGTATTTCTTTTGTTGTTCCTTTATAGATTTGTTCTTAGCTTAGTTACCCTAGCATTATTTTATTTCAATTTTTAGCCTTTGTTTTTAACTCTCTGTTTTTATTCAGCACATCTTATACATTTCACCTTGCTTATTTTTAACCATAAAGCTATTTAAAAAGTTGCTGCGCAAACGCGCCATGCAAGCATAACGCCTACGGTTTAATGTAGGCGTGAAATTTATTTCGCGCGAAGAGGTTATAAGCAACGAGCATCGAAAAGCGAGATACGAGCTAGTACAGCTAAACCGAGGTGGGTGTTTAATGTCGCTGAATAGGTTTGCTTTTCGGCGTTAAAACGCCTCCTACGTGTGTCGTGTGCATTTTTTGTAGGAAGGGCTTTAGCCGTGAAAGGGTTTTAAGCTACGAAGTACGAGCAGCGAGGTGCGAGCTAAATCGAGGTGGGTGTTTAATGTTGCTGAACAGGTTTGCTTTTCGGCGTTAAAACGCCTCCTACGTGGGTCGTGTGCATCTTTTGTAGGAGGGGCTTTAGTCGTGAAGAGGTTATAAGCAACGAGGTACTAGATGCGGGGTGCGAGTTACGAGCTAAATCGAGGTGGTTGTTTAATGTCGCTGAATAGGTTTGCTTTTTCGGCGTTAAAACGCCTCCCACGAGTGTCGTGTGCATCTTTTGTAGGAAGGGCTTTAGCCGTGAAAGGGTTATAAGTAACGAGCATCGAAAAGCGAGATACGAGCTAGCACAGCTAAACCGAGATGGTTGTTTAATGTTGCTGAACAGGTTTGCTTTTCAGCGTTAAAAAGCCCCCCACGTGTGTCGTGTGCATCTTTTGTAGGAGGGGCTTTAGCCGTGAAAGGGTTTTAAGCTACGAAGTACGAGCAGCGAGATGCGAGCTAAACCGAGATGGTTGTTTAATGTTGCTGAACAGGTTTGCTTTTCAGCGTTAAAAAGCCCCCTACGTGTGTCGTGTGCATTTTTTGTAGGAAGGGCTTTAGCCGTGAAAGGGTTTTAAGCAACGAAGTACGAGCAGCGAGGTGCGAGCTAAATCGAGGTGGGTGTTTAATGTTGCTGAACAGGTTTGCTTTTCGGCGTTAAAACGCCTCCTACGTGTGTGATGTGCATCTTTTGTAGGAGGGGCTTTAGCCGCGAAAGGGTTATAAGTAACGAGCATCGAAAAGCGAGATACGAGCTAGTACAGCTAAACCGAGATGGTTGTTTAATGTTGCTGAACAGGTTTGCTTTTTCGGCGTTAAAACGCCTCCTACGTGTGTCGTGTGCATTTTTTGTAGGAAGGCTTTAGCCGTGAAAGGGTTTTAAGCTACGAAGTACGAGCAGCGAGGTGCGAGCTAAATCGAGGTGGGTGTTTAATGTTGCTGAACAGGTTTGCTTTTCGGCGTTAAAACGCCTCCTACGTGTGTCGTGTGCATCTTTTCTAGGAAGGGCTTTAGCCGCGAAAGGGTTATAAGTAACGAGCATCGAAAAGCGAGATACGAGCTAGCACAGCTAAATCGAGGTGGTTGTTTATTGCTGAATAGGTTTGCTTTTTCGGCGTTAAAACGCCTCCCACGAGTGTCGTGTGCATCTTTTGTAGGAAGGGCTTTAGCCGTGAAAGGGTTTTAAGCTACGAAGTACGAGAAGCGAGATGCGAGCTAAACCGAGATGGTTGTTTAATGTTGCTGAACAGGTTTGCTTTTCGGCGTTAAAACGCCTCCTACGTGTGTCGTGTGCATTTTTTGTAGGAAGGGCTTTAGCCGTGAATTTTTAAAGGTAAGTTGCTGCGCAAACGCGCGATGCAAGCATAACGCCAACGGTTTAAATAAGACAAAAAAATGCCACCTTTCGGTGGCATTACACACGGGATTATTTCTATTTACTAGAAATGCTTTACATCAAGTGCAAGGCCGACGATTTACTCGTCTTTACCTCACGCTTTTTAATTACTTCCAACTTTTCATTTTATGCCCTTTCACAGCATAGAAAAGTATGAATAAATAACAAGGCAACATCACAATATAAGCCATTTGTTGCGCCTCGGCACTTTTAACGCCGCCACTTGCCAGGCCCCAAAATAACGGACCAAATGCACCGCCGGCAATACCCATAACAAGCAAGCCCGATCCCACACTGGTAAGCTTACCTAAGCCCGAAAGCGCTAGCGGCCAAACTGCTGGCCAAACAATTGCATTGGCAAAGCCTAGCACAGCAATCAGCAATAAGGTATCAGGAAGTACCGATTTTAGGCCAAGCAATGTAGAAATAAAGACCGATTCATTACTGCCTGTTACTATTGCAAGCGTTAACACACAGCCTAACAGCGCTGAAATAGTCAGTGCTGCCTGCTGAGACAACACACGTGGAATCAATAAGATACCTAAAAAGTAACCAAGTACCATACAACCCATGGTGTATGATGTCATCACACTGTATTGCTCAACACCCAATGACAGAGCAAAGCTACCAATGGTGTCACCAGCAATTACCTCGACAGCCACATACACAAACAACGCCACAATCCCTAACGCAAGGCTCGGATGTGCCAATGCTTTTTTAACTTGCCCAGGCTGCTGTTCATCAGCATCATCAATTAGTTCCGGTAACGGCATTTTGGTCACTGCGAAGCCAAGTATACCAATAAAAAGTGCCATCCCTAAATACGGTAATATTAAGCCATTGGCCATGGCATCGATGTCAGCTTGGCTGAGCTCTTTACCAACAAACCCTTTAAAATCACTCAATATGAGTGCGGTAAACACAATCGGGGCTACAACCCCTGCACCTTTATTTAAAATACCCATAACACTTACGCGGGCTGCGGCTGATTCCTCGGGACCAATTCTTACCACATACGGGTTCACCGCTGTTTGTAGTAATGTTTGACCCGCGCCCATAACGAGTTGCGCAAATAAAAACAGTGCAAACACTTGTGTTTTTGCAGCAGGAATAAATAACAACCCTGCAACCATCATGGTTGCCATGCCAAGGGCCATACCATTTTTGTAACCCACCTTACGAATAATCATCGCTGATGGAATCGCAGTGAATGTTACCGCGATATAAAACGAGAAAATAATCAACGACGCCTGAAACGGCGAAAGCTGCAAAACTTGCTGCAGGAAAGGCATTAAAGAGCCATTTAACCAAGTAGCAAAGCCTAAGATAAAAAACAGCGTGGCAACGATAGCCATAGGTATTAGGCTGCTTTGTTTATTCGTTTCTGACATGGTAATTCCCATTCATAGCATTGACTCAATTTATCAACGCTATTTGTTCAAGATGATTATAAATACGTTTGATGAAATATTTATAACACTAACGCAACAAAAATGACAGCGCTGCCATTAAACTGACATCAAATTGTAGTCATAATACGATGCCTTTCGTTAAAAGCAAGATAATAAAAAAGGGCCAAAGGCCCTTTTAGTTTGCTTGTAATCTATTAATTTACATAGGTTATTCGGCTTGTTTGCTGCGAATTTAAACGGCTACGCAAGGCTACATTCGCATCATTTTCAACACTGATCGGATCAGCATAAAGCTGCCAATTTTTTCCATTATCTAGGCTGTATTCAATGCTTAAATAGTTAAACGCTGTGTTGGCTTTTAACGTACCATTTTCAATAACAGCTCCCGGCACAGGTAAATGCAGATTGATACCATCTTGGGCCAGCTTTTCGAGCTCTTTTAAACCCACAGCGCTTGAGAATTCAGCCCAGTCTTTCGCTTGCTTTTTGGTATCGACATTTTCACCTTCCCACTCAGCTTTGTGCCACGCACGTTCTGCAACTGACAAAATACGCGGAAAAATCATCGCTAACACCTGATCTTCAGTGCGGATAGTTTCAGACCACACCTGACCTTGCATACCCAGAATATTTTCAGGTTTCTCAAGCTTAGGTAACGGGCGACCAACCAAGGCTTCTAAATTAACAATTGGCTCGCGAGTACGGGTATAGTCTGCGTTCGCGTATACATCGTCTGGCATGTAGTTAAAGGTTTTTTTAGTATCGGTGTAACGGGTTGCCCAATAATAACCACGCTCTTCTGGGCTGGCTTCATAGGGATGATCGAAATATAAGTGCGTGCCATGTGATAACACCACTTGGTAGCCGGCATTTGCTAACCGATATGCTCTGTCTGCAACGCCCCACTCCCAAATATTATCCCATGTATTAACCGTAAAGGTTTTATTTGGGAATTCATCACGTTTAAATGAATTCTCACGGTCATACATGATGCCGTCTTCCCAAATTCCCGGGGAAATACCGCGCTTTTCTAATAGTGTCGCGACGCGTTGCGTGAAATATGGTTTAAGATCAGCGGGGCCCGACACGCCATTACTCGGCTCGGCAAATAACGCCTGACAAACAGGTGAGCCAATCCATGAACCAGCCCCCACTTCATCACCACCAATGTGTAGGTTTGTCAGCTGTACGCCCGCTTCGCGGTACATTTGTTGTAATTCATACGTTACTTTATCTAAAAATGCATAGGTTGAATCCATACAGACATTCATCGAATTATCTTTGTAATTTTGTACCGTCATATACACTGAGGTATCTTTCGGATCGGTCAGTAGATACTGTGTTGCAGGACCCATATCCACTTGTTGTATTTCTTGCTTGGCCGAGCCAGTTTTTATATTGTTTTTAGCTGCTTTTTCGGCTTGTTCGAGCATATTATGATAACGTGCCTCCATCGCTTTTATTGAAGCACGCGCATGCCCGGGTCCCTCTACTTCAGGGATGATCTGAATATGGCGATCTTTTGCGTATTTTAACAGTTCAACAAATTCTTCGCGTTTTAAGTAACCATTACCCGAACCTGTTTTAAATGGTCCCGTACCTAGCTGCGTTAATAAACAGGTGCGCTCTTCTAAATCAAAACAACGGTATCCACCTACCTCGGTAAGCTCCGGTAGGCCAGGTATTTCGAGTCGCCAACCTTCATCTTCAGAAAAATGCCAATGTAGCTTATTCATTTTATAGCGCGCCATTTGCTCAACGAGCTTAAACATGGCTTCTTTACCGTGAAAGTTACGGCCATTATCGTAATGCATACCACGCCAGCCATAGCGAGGTGAGTCTTCTAATTCAAGCTGAGGTAAGCTTGCTGAGCCTTGGGTTGCTGCTGGCATCAAATTAAGCACACTTTGCATCGCATAAAACACACCAGCATTATCACTGCCGACGATGTTAATGACTTCATCATCAATTTCGAGGGTGTAGCTTTCAGCTTTACCGGCATTCAGTGCAGGGTCGACTTTAAGACGAATAAGTTTCTCTTTACCAAGGTTAATATGGTCAGGCTGCGCTTTAAGGCTAATACCATAGTCATCTTGTAAGTCTTGCATAAACACCATTACTTCGTGCTTGAGCTGACCTTGATAACTAATTTGCCAATCATTATTGATGGTTGTTGTACCCCGGTTAAAGTCAACTTTGCGTGGTTTTGGAATAATGCGTTTTAGTGCATCTTCTTTACTTACAGCAACGTTATCTGCATTGTTTCTTTCAAAACGTACTTTAGGCGTTGCAAGCACAGATAAATCTTTCGGCTCGTTATAGCGGTATAATTGGTTATCGCGCGTAAAAGGCATTACAAATTGTTTAAAGTCTTCGGTATCTGTGTTTGCAAATACCGCTGGCTTATTTTTTCCTGAAACAAAAAATGCACGCGGCATAAAATCACTGTAAGCAACAACCCATACTTGTGCATCAAAAGGCAGTTCTAGGCTTTCACCCGCTGCTAACCCTTTAAAGCTGCTCGTTGGCACTATACGGTGTAAGTCACCATTAACATGTTCAATATTTAAGCCTGCGACATGTTCGGTCGAAATTTTACGAACAGAGTGAATATAAAGCTGCCAATCACTTTCACCCGCAGGCAAAGCCACGTCAGAGCGATTATTAAGCGTAATTTGACCTAAGAACCCCGCGTCTTTATTACGGAAATTATCTTCTACCGAAAATAGTAATTCAGTGTCTTTAGCAAAGTGATTAACCTGTGATTGCGTCAGTGTCGCATGTGCGACTACAGGTGATGCTACCAGTATCGCGGCGAGTATTGACCTCTTAAAATCCATTACTTTCTCCTCGTTTAAGCCCTGAGTTTACGGTATTTATTCCGTAATATTTGTCATTTTTGTTTATTATTCATACCTATCATATAAAAACTAAAATGACAGCGCTATCATTTTATTAAAAATAAGCGGGTAGCTTCATCGTAGGAAGCGTTTTAACGCTAATTTTATTAAATAGATGTTGCTGCGCAAACGCGCCATGCAAGCATAACGCCTACGGTTTGTTGTAGGCGTGAAATTTATTTCGCGCGAAGAGGTTGTAAGCAACGAGGTGCGAGATGCGAGATAAATAAGCTTCGAGATACGAGTTGCGAGGTGCGAGCTAAACCGAGAGGGGTGCTTAATGCCAGTTAATAGGTTTGCTTTTCGCCGTTAAAACGCCTCCTACGTGTGTCGTGTGCATCTTTTGTAGGAGTGGCTTTAGCCGTGAAAGGGTTATAAGCTTCGAGAAGCGAGGTGCGAGATGCGAGCTAATACAGCTAAATCGAGAAGGTTGTTTAATGCCAGTTAATAGGTTTGCTTTTCGGCCTTAAAACGCCTCCTACGTGTGTCGTGTGTATCTTTTGTAGGAGGGGCTTTAACCGCGAATTTTAAAAGAGATGTTGCTGCGCAAACGCGCCATGCAAGCATAACGCCTACGGTTTAATGTAGGCGTGAAATTTATTTCGCGCGAAGAGGTTGTAAGCAACGGGGGCGAGATGCGAGATAAATAAGCTTCGAGTTGCGAGGTGCGAGGTGCGAGGTGCGAGCTAAATCGAGATGGCTGTTTAATGCCAGTTAATAGGTTTGCTTTTCGGCGTTAAAACGCCTCCTACGTGTATCGTGTGTATCTTTTGTAGGAGTGGCTTTAGCCGTGAAAGGGTTATAAGCAACGAGTTACGAAAAGCGAGATGCGAGATGCGAGCTAATACAGTTATACTGAGAAGGTTGTTTAATGCCAGTTAATAGGTTTGCTTTTCGCCGTTAAAACGCCTCCTACGTGTGTCGTGTGTATCTTTTGTAGGAGTGGCTTTAGCCGTGAAAGGGTTATAAGCAACGAGCATCGAAAAGCGAGATACGAGCTAATACAGTTATACTGAGAAGGTTGTTTAATGCCAGTTAATAGGTTTGCTTTTCGGCGTTAAAACGCCTCCTACTTGTGTCGTGTGCATTTTTTGTAGGAGTGGCTTTAGCCGCGAATTTTAAAAGAGATGTTGCTGCGCAAACGCGCCATGCCAGCATAACGCCTACGGTTTGTTGTAGGCGTGAAATTTATTTCGCGCGAAGAGGTTATAAGTAACGAGATGCGAGATAAATAAGCTTCGAGAAGCGAGGTGCGAGATGCGAGCTAAATCGAGATGGCTGTTTAATGCCAGTTAATAGGTTTGCTTTTCGGCGTTAAAACGCCTCCTACGTGTGTGATGTGCATCTTTTGTAGGAGGGCATTTGTAGGAGGCGCTTTAGCCGCGAATTTTAAAAGAGATGTTGCTGCCTAAATGCGCCATGCAAACATAACGCCTACGGTTTGTTGTAGGCGTTAAATTTATTTCGCGCGCAGAGGTTAAAGCGGCTTTTAAATCTTCATACAAAGATACTTCTCTTCTAGATACTCATCTAAGCCTTGATGACCACCTTCACGACCCAGGCCCGACTGTTTCACACCACCAAATGGGGCAACTGGGTTTGAGATAAGCCCTTCGTTGATGCCTATCATGCCGTATTCAAGTGCTTCACTTACGCGATAAATTTGCTTGATGTTGTCACTGTAAAAATAAGCAGCTAAGCCATAAGGCACATCATTGGCAAGTTTCAGTACTTCTTGTTCGTTATCAAAGGCAATAATGCTGATTACAGGACCAAACACTTCATCATGATAAATATCCATCTCTGGGGTGACATCAGTCAAAATGAGTGGCGCTTGAAAACTGCCCTCAAGCTCCTTATTATCGCCAATTAAAGAAGCCCCTTTGTTCACCGCATCTTCGACTAAGCTTTGTACCTTCTCTTTTGCTTTTGGGTAAATCAATGGGCCAATATCCACCCCTTCATCAAGGCCATTGCCTACTTTTAACTCTGCTACTTTGTCAGTGAGTTTTTCAAGCACGGTTTCAAGCACTGAGCGCTCTACAAAAATACGGTTTGCAGCGACACAGGTTTGCCCTGCGTTTCTAAACTTCGCGCCCATGAGCCCTGTAACGGCGTCATCTAAATTGGCATTTTCAAAAATAATAAAGGGAGCATTACCACCGAGCTCCATCGATGTGTTCTTAATTGTAGAAGCACACTGAGCGAGTAATTGCTTACCGACCCCAGTTGAACCTGTGAAAGTAAATTTACGTACGCGCTCAGACTCTGTCATGATTTCGCCGACCATTTTTGCGTTTTCAGATACCACCACATTTAAGGCACCTTTCACGAAACCGGCTTTATCAGCGAGATATGCAAGTGCAATTGCACACAATGGCGTATGCTCAGAAGGTTTAATAACAAAGCTACAGCCTGCCG
Organism: Pseudoalteromonas lipolytica; assembly: GCF_003515105.1. Taxonomy (NCBI): domain Bacteria; kingdom Pseudomonadati; phylum Pseudomonadota; class Gammaproteobacteria; order Alteromonadales; family Pseudoalteromonadaceae; genus Pseudoalteromonas; species Pseudoalteromonas lipolytica. Next base: position 3,334,300 of record NZ_CP032090.1, read on the forward strand.
CATATGCGGGGGCAACTTTACGCGTGATCATGGCAATCGGGAAATTCCACGGTGTAATACCTGCCACCACACCCACGGGCTGTTTTATTGTTGATAAACGATGCTGACTATCCGTCGCAGGAATACTATCGCCGTAACTGCGTTTGGCTTCTTCGCTAAACCATTTAATAAACCCGGCGCCGTACTCCACTTCACCCAATGCTTCTTTTAAAGGTTTACCTTGCTCTTTGGTCATTAACTCAGCAAGTTGTTGTTTATGCTCAATGACTAAGTCGTACCAACGTCGCAACGTTTCACTGCGCTCAGTCGCCGTTGTTTGCTTTAGTTTGCTAAAGGCTTCGTCGGCACTTTTTATAGCCAGTTCAACCCCGGCTTTATCAATATTAGAGACATGGGTAATCGCCTCTGCGGTTGCGGGATTATCGACACTAAAACGCTGGCTTGTAGAATAAAAGTCACCGTCGATAAATGAATCAGAAAAAACCAAATCAGACATAGAACCTCCAAGTTAAAGACACTAGAAATCAGAAATCTGACGACTATCATCTGAAATCTACTATCTGACAGCTAAAAAACAAAAAACCGCTGTAGAGACCAAGCAACTACAGCGGTTTTTAGGTATTCAAAGCCGTTAAGAATTAATGCTCTTCATTAACGATATTGAGATTATACTTTGGAATTTCAACCACAAGATCTTCATCTTTAATGATTGCTTGGCAACCAAGACGTGACTCTGGTTCAAGTCCCCATGCTTTATCTAACATGTCGTCTTCTAGCTCATCACTTTCGTCTAAAGAGTCAAACCCTTCGCGAATAATTAAATGACATGTCGTACACGCGCATGATTTTTCACAGGCATGTGGGATGCTAATGCCATTTTTAAGCGCAACATCTAATACAGTTTCGCCTGCAGGTGCTTCAATTGCTGCGCCTTCTGGGCATAACTCTTCGTGTGGAAGAAAAATAATTTGTGGCATACCTTACCTCGTTAAACTTCGTCTACTGACTGCCCTTGCAGCGCTTTTTTAATTGATGCGTCCATTCTACGCGCAGCAAACTCGCTACTTGCATTATCTACAGCTTCAATCGCTGCTTTAATTTCTGCCGGTGTTGTGGCACTTTCGCGTACCGCAATAAGTTTAGCAATTTCTGCTTTTAATACACTTAATTCTTGTTCATCAAGCAATTGGCTATCGGTTGCGAGTGAGGCTTTAAGTGCTTCAACAACACGTAATGCTTCAACTTGCTGCTCTTTGAGCATTCGCGCTTCCATGTCGTCTTTGGCATTTGTCATCGACTCTTTCAGCATATTAGCAACTTGGTCATCCGATAAGCCAAATGAAGGTTTTACCTGTATTTCAGCTTGCACACCAGTTGATTTTTCCATTGCTGATACGCTCAATAGACCATCTGCATCAACTTTAAAAGTAACACGAATATGCGCAGCACCTGCCGCCATAGCTGGAATGCCCTTTAAGCTAAATTTAGCCAGCGATCGACAATCATCTACTAATTCACGCTCGCCTTGCAGCACGTGTAATGACATCGCCGTTTGACCATCTTTAAAGGTGGTGAACTCTTGTGCACGTGCCACCGGGATTGTGGTGTTACGTGGAATGATTTTCTCGACCAAACCGCCCATGGTTTCAAGACCAAGCGAAAGTGGTAATACATCGAGCAATAACATGTCTGAATCAGGCTTATTACCCACTAACACATCTGCTTGCAGTGCAGCACCAAGGGCCACAACGCGGTCGGGGTCAATTGAGGTCAGTGGTTCTTTATCAAAAAATGCCGCAACTTGAGAGCGTACAATCGGCATGCGGGTAGATCCACCCACCATAACAACTTGCAGTACTTCTTGGTTTTCGATGCCGGCATCTTTTACCGCACGTCGGCACGAGCGAAGCGTTTTCTTTACAAGTCCTAGCGCCAATTCATCAAAGGTTTCGCGCGTTACTTCAACTGTGTAGCTTTGGCCATCAAACTCTAAGCCAACGTTCACTGTTTGGTATTGGCTTAATGCTTCTTTACAGGCTTTTGCTTTATTGATGAATAAACGTAAAACCGATGCCGATAACTCGTTAACACCCGTTTTCTGCTTAAAGTAGTCAACCAGTAATGAGTCGAAATCGTCACCACCTAGGCTCGAATCACCGCCTGTCGCCATGACTTCGAATACCCCTTGATGCAGGCGTAAAATAGAGATATCGAAAGTACCGCCACCCAAGTCGTAAACTGCAATAATGCCTTCTTGACCTGAGTCTAGGCCATAGGCAACTGCCGCCGCTGTTGGCTCGTTGAGTAAGCGTAAAACATTAATACCCGCAAGTTCAGCCGCGTCTTTAGTGCTTTGACGCTGTGCATCATCAAAGTACGCTGGCACAGTGATCACGGCGCCCATAATATCTTGGCCGGCAAAGCTTTCTTCAGCACGTTGTTTTAAGGTTTTTAATATTTCACTTGATGCCGACACCGGGCTGATTGGGCCAGCAACAGTGCTAATGGCAAGTGAGCCATTATGTTCACAAAACTGATACGGTAATTGACCGTAACTTTGCTCAATTTCGGTTTGTGTTTTGCCTAAGAAGCGCTTCACTGAAATGAGTGTATTTGCTGGGTCTTGTGTAGCCGCTGCAGCCGCTTGTTCACCCACTAATATGCTGTCTGCTTGGTACTGAACAACCGACGGCAGCATTGCATTACCTGCAAGGTCTGTTAGTGTGCGAGCTTCGCCACTTTGGACAGTCGCAACAAGTGAATTTGTTGTACCTAGGTCAATACCCACTGCCAATTTGTGCTCATGTGGTGCCGCGCTTTGCCCCGGCTCAGCAATTTGCAATAATGCCATAATGCTCTTTTAAACTCTTAAATAGCTGTTAAGTTACAACTAACGATTAATCATCAAATAAACTGTCTTCAATTCGCTCAAGTTCTTCGCGTAGTTTATAAACAAACTTTAACTTACGAATATTATCCGCCGCTGCCTGCCATTGCTGTTCATCATTGCTTGCTAGCTGAGCAGCCAGTTCGTTGCTGTATTGCGTGTCTAACTGTTTAATTTGCGTTTCAAACTGGGCAATTGCTGCATCAGGATCTGCGGCATTTTCAAGCTCTTCGAGCTCTTCTCGAAGCTCCATTTGCTGCATTAAGAATAGCGGATCTTGTAATGTTTGTTGTTCAGCACGAATATCAACGCCCAACTCACTAAGCATGTATTCAGCACGCTTTACCGGGTGCTTTAACGTTTGTAATGCATCATTGATTTCAGCCGCGTTTTGCACAGCAAGTAGTTTGTCGCGGCTACTAGCACTGGCATGACGATCTGGATGAACTGCACGTTGCAGCTCGAGGTAGTGTTTATTAATAGTCGCTAAATCAATGTTATAGTCTACTGGAATCGCAAATAACTCAAAGTAACGCATTACATAATCCAACTCGGTAAACAGAAAAAGAACAAAGCCCTACACAGGTAGGGCTTCAAGCAAGGAAAACGTGCTAGCTTAAACGGTAAAGCTTTCGCCGCAACCACACTCATCGGCCTGATTTGGGTTGTTAAACTTAAACCCTTCGTTCAAACCTTCTTTAGTGTAATCAAGTTCAGTGCCGTCTATGTACACTAAGCTTTTTGCATCAACGATTACTTTCACACCGCGACATTCAAAAACTTCGTCGCCATCTGCTAACTCATCAACAAATTCAAGAACATAAGCAAGACCTGAACAGCCCGTCGTTTTAATGCCTACGCGAAGACCAATGCCTTTACCGCGATTTGCTAAAAATGATTCTACGCGGTTTGCTGCCGCATCTGTCAATGTCACTGCCATGAATTTATCTCTTACTTCGCTTGTTTGCTTTTGTAATCAGCAATCGCTGCTTGAATCGCGTCTTCTGCTAAAATTGAACAGTGAATTTTCACTGGTGGTAATTCAAGCTCTGCACTGATATCAGTGTTTTTGATTGTTGAAGCTTCGTCTAATGTTTTACCTTTCACCCACTCTGTTACAAGTGAAGAAGAGGCGATTGCGCTACCACAACCATATGTTTTAAATTTTGCATCTTCAATAACACCTTCTGGTGATACTTTAATTTGCAATTTCATTACGTCACCACACGCAGGTGCACCCACCATACCTGTTGCAACAGATGGATCATTTTTGTCTAAAGAACCCACGTTACGTGGATTTTCAACATGATCGATTACTTTATCACTATAAGCCATAATACTATCCTCACTACCTGCTAGCGGCGGCGATCACTGATTAGTGATGCGCCCACTCAACTGAATCTAAATCAATACCTTCTTGATGCATTTCCCATAAAGGAGACATCTCACGTAAACGGCCAATCGAGTTTTTGATTAGTTCGACGGTATAATCAATCTCTTCTTCAGTCGTAAAGCGGCCAATGCTGAAACGAATTGAGCTGTGTGCTAATTCGTCGTTACGGCCTAACGCACGTAGTACATAAGAAGGCTCTAAGCTTGCTGAGGTACAGGCTGAACCTGATGAAACAGCAATGTCTTTAACAGCCATTAATAACGACTCACCTTCAACAAAGTTGAAGCTGATGTTTACAATACCCGGAACTGACTGACTTGGTTCACCATTGAAGTAAACTTCGTCCATATCAGCCATAATGCCATCAACCAAACGCTTACGAAGTGCGCTGATATGTGCATGGTCTTTTTCGAAATCTTCTTTTGCGATTCTAAATGCCGCACCCATACCCACTAATTGGTGAGTAGCCAGTGTGCCTGAACGCATACCACGCTCATGACCACCACCGTGCATTTGTGCTTCTAAACGAGCACGTGGCTTACGACGAACATACAATGCGCCAACACCTTTCGGGCCATATACTTTGTGGCCAGAGAACGACATAAAATCAACTTTTAACTGTTGCACGTCGATAAGTACTTTACCTGCACTTTGTGCCGCATCAACGTGGAACATAATTTTGCGCTCACGGCACATTTCGCCGATTGTCGCGATATCTTGGATAACACCTAGCTCGTTGTTAACGTGCATGACACTAACAAGTACCGTGTCGTCACGCATAGCGGCTTCAAGCTTTTTAAGGTCAAGTAAACCGTTTTCTTCAACGTCCATGTAGGTTACTTCAAAACCTTGACGCTCTAATTCACGACATGTATCAAGCACTGCTTTGTGCTCTGTTTTAACCGTGATGACGTGCTTGCCTTTCTTTTTATAGAACTGTGCAGCACCTTTAATGGCGAGGTTATTTGATTCTGTAGCACCTGAAGTGAAAACAATTTCACGTGGATCAGCGTTAATCAGATCAGCAATGTCTGTACGCGCTTGATCAACCGCTTCTTCTGCTTGCCAACCAAAACGGTGTGAGCGTGATGCAGGATTACCAAAATTACCGTCCATAGTCAGGCATTGCATCATTTCTTTTGCCACACGTTCATCAACAGGCGTGGTTGCTGCGTAATCTAAATAAATCGGTAACTTCATTTCTCTCTCCGCTTTCGTCAAGCTACAGTTGACAGCTTACTTGAATGTTTTCCAGTTGCTTAATTGCAGTGTTGATGCTGTTATCTTGGCGCGATGCGACTTCTTTCACATCTGATTTTTCTACCAATTCAGCAAGGGTAATACTATTTAAAAAATCTTCGATACGCGCGCTTAAATCTGACCACAATGTATGAGTCAAACAGCGCATGCCACTTTGGCAGCCACCCGTTGCACCATGGCAGCGAGTTGCATCAACAGACTCATCAACGGCATTGATAACATCGCCAACAGAAATTTCATTCGCGCCACGTCCTAATAAATATCCACCACCTGGGCCACGCACAGAAGTCACAAGGCCATTTTTACGTAAACGGGCGAATAATTGTTCGAGGTAAGACAACGAAATTTCTTGTCGCTCAGAAATATCGGCAAGGGGCACTGCACCCACATTTGTATGGAGTGCAACATCCAACATGGCGGTTACTGCGTATCTGCCTTTTGATGTTAACTTCATGGAGCCCCCGATGTTACTGCACGCTAAGGTGTGCAAATTTTAATTACCAGACCAAAATAGTCAAGTATTATCACGTGATAAAAATTGATACTTGCCATTGATAAAACCGAATACCCGACTAAATTGGTCAAGTACTATGTCTATTGTAATTACCTGAGTAATTTAGTCAAGTATTATGCTTATAACCTGTGATTATTTTATAGACTTATTAATTGAAGTCAGAATGCCGCGTAAGATATTCATTTCGGCTTCTTCTGGGCGCGCACGATTAAACAAACGACGTAATTTAGTCATCACCATACCTGGGTGCTGTTTGATGATAAACCCGGTGTCGTTTAATGTTTGCTCTAAATGCTCATAGAACAACTCAGTTTGTTTTGCGTTAGGGTAAGTAACGTCGTCTTGTTCTTGCTGTTTTGGCTGGGTGTTTAAATACGCCATACGTGTTTCATAGCACAGAGTTTGTACTGCCATAGCAAGGTTTAATGAGCTGTATTCTGGGTTTGCAGGAATGCACACATGATAGTTACACTGTTGTAACTCTTCATTGGTTAAACCGCTATTTTCACGACCAAACACGAGTGCAACCGGGCCATTCGCCGCTTCTGCCACTAATTTTTCACCACATTCACGTGGCTCAACCATCGGCCAAGACAAGGTGCGCGAACGAGCACTGGTGCCAATCGTTAAACTACAATCAGCAATCGCATCAGCAAGGGTATCAACAACCACGGCTTTGCCTAAAACATCGGTTGCACCTGCAGCAAGCGCACTGGCATGACTATCAATTTCACATGCAGGGTCAACAAGATAAAGGTTTGATAAGCCCATCGTTTTCATAGCACGTGCTGCTGAGCCAATATTACCAGAATGAGATGTGTTAACTAATACGATACGAATATCATCAAGTGTCATTGCGTTGTTACTTACTGAATGTCAAAAATTGCGCGAATTCTACCATGAAAGCTATTCTGGAGGCTATACAGATCACGCGATCAATCAGTATTGATCACAGATCATGGGCGGTGCTAGGGGTTTTTCTTTTACTAGTACATCCTTATTTTTAGTATCAGATTTATGTATGAAACGCCCCGTATAATTTTTAGCTTTTAAAAATAGTCAGATAGAAATTTAATTTAAAATCAGTTCAGTACAAAAAACAACCAAAAGTATTTCCGCTTTGTTGTTTACTTTGCAGTAAAAACCGCTAGAATACGCCGGCTTAAATATATTCGTTCTTTTACAACCCAAAGGTAATGCTATGCATCCAATGTTAAACATTGCGGTTCGCGCTGCGCGTAACGCAGGCAAAATTTTACTTCGCGCAAGTGAAGACTTATCAAAAGTTGATGTACAACAAAAAGGCACTAACGATTTAGTGACTAACATCGATAAAGAAGCTGAAGCCGCAATCCGTGACACTATTTTAAGATCTTACCCTGATCACTGTATCGTTGGTGAAGAACTAGGTGAGCACAAAGGCAAAGATGCAGATTACCAATGGATTGTTGACCCACTTGATGGCACAACAAACTTCATCAAGGGTATCCCTCATTACGCAGTATCAATCGCACTTAAAGTAAAAGGTCGTTTAGACCAAGCTGTTATCTATGATCCAATTCGTGGTGAATTATTCACAGCGTCTCGCGGTCAAGGCGCACAGCTTAACAGCAAGCGTTTACGTGTATCAAAAACTAACGAGTTAGCAGGTTCTATTCTTGCTACAGGTTTCCCGTTTAAACAAAAGCATCACTTAGACGCATACTCTGAGGCATTCAAAGCTTTATTTATTCACACGGCTGATATTCGTCGTGCAGGTTCTGCTGCTCTTGATATGGCGTATGTTGCAGCTGGCCGTGTTGATGGCTTTTTCGAAATTGGCCTTAAACCTTGGGATACAGCCGCTGGTGAGCTTTTAGTTAAAGAAGCGGGCGGTATGGTTGTTGATTTCGCAGGCGGTATTAACTACAACCAAAGCGGCAACATTATCTGTGGCGCGCCTAAATTAACACAAGCAATCATTCGTGAAATTCGTCCAGTATTAACTGAGTCACTACTTCGCTAATGACCCATTAGTTCTAACGCGTGATTAGCATGACAAAAAGGAGCTACGGCTCCTTTTTTTGTGGCTGAAAATAGTCATTCTCCAACTTTATTTCTATGGCACTCTTTTCTGTAAACGGCAGACCGGCTAAGTCTTCAGCAAAGTAACTGTTGAACAGCTGATCAAACTCACCTGAGCTTTTCATCGCGTTTAAGCCTGTTAATAATACCTCGGCTAGCTCTGGCTTGTTATTGCTAACAAAAAAATAAAAAGCGCTCGGGTAGCTAATATAGACATTGGGCACAATCGCCAGTTGCTCACTATTTATTTGCTTAAGCTCTGAAGTCACCTCGATAAATGAACGCGGGAAGTAATCAACCCGGCCACTTATAACTAAGTTAAACATTGCTTGATAATTCGCCAGTGGCCGAACCGCTAAGCCATTTTGCGCCAATATTTTTGTATCAGGCCAGTCATGACCTTGTATAGCGGTAAACGCCATTAAGTCTTGTTTAGTTTTTACCTCTTTAAACCGCGGTAAAAATTCACGTTTTGTAAGCAGTGCGCGTTTACCGATAAACCCTTTAAATAAAGGGACTGGAACAGCAATCGCTAGATGCTCTCGCTCTGGGCTGGTCATACTCCAGTAGACATCGGCTTGGTTTTCGTCGAGCATGAGTAATGTGCGCTGTTGATGAGGGTGCACCAGTACTTCGTTTATAACGGTGGGATACTTTGCGGCACGAAACGCTGCACCTAGCAGCGCGTGTAAATAATGATCGCGCTGATACAAGGGACGTTGCTCTATGGCTAAGTTCACCACATTTTTGGCATCAATAGGCAGGCTGCATCCTAGGCTTAGCACAACAAGGATTGCACTACATAGTCGCTTCATTATTATTATTCTTAACGTGTTTTTTTAACCTACACTGGCTTAGAGTGAGACACAAGTGAAATTGGCCGAACTCAAATTTTCTTCATAACCCGATTTGCAGGGTGTCATCGCTGGCGACACTTAGCCTCACCACTGCCGGGGCCGGACAACGACGCTTACAAACAAATAAGTGACTCGTTTTGAAGCGTTTGGCCTCTTTTTTCGCATCAGTTGCGAGTGCTGCAACTTGGTGGCTATTAATGCATTGCTCAAGGTCAGGTTTAACGAGACCAATCGACAGCGTTAGCAAAGGTACAAACTGTTTTTTACCTTCGCGGTTACTCGCCCAATACCCCCCTTGCGAGATGTGTTCAGGGGTAAAAAAGGCGCGTGATTTTTCTTCAAATTCTGAAATGATCGCATGGCACCTATGCTCTGCATCGTCTTTATCGAATACCACCATAAAATCATCGCCACCAATGTGACCAACAAAGCCTTTGCTTTTGCTACAAACATCAACGATCACTTCAGCTAATAATTTGATCACACTGTCGCCACTGGCGTATCCATATAAATCATTAAATTGCTTAAAGTGATTTAAATCGACATACGCTAACGAAAACGCATAACTATTGCGCAGCCTTAATTCGATGGCTTCATTTATTGCCACATTACCGGGTAGCATGGTCAATGGATTTGCGTGTTGAGCGTGGCGTATTTTTTCTTCGGTGATGTGTTTGAGAATATTACGCAAAGGTGCCAATCCTAAGTAGTCGCCGTTGCGTGTTATGACGATATGGCGGCGAATATCGAATTCAAATTCGGTGATTTGTTGACTAACCGTATCAAGCAATTCGTTTTCATCGACCACTAGCGGTTGCTTATCCATTAGTGCGGTAACAGGCTGCTTATCATAAAGCGCGTGACCATAAGGAGCTGCAAACACCTCGGTAAGTTGATCCCTGTGTAATAAGCCTACGGGACTATTTTGTTCAAGGACAGCAAGACTGGTGAGTGTTTTATCTTGCTCAAAAATACTGTGCGCATCTTTACATCGGGTATTCGCCTCAATACTGGCATGCTCAACAGCAAGCCAACCGATAGCCATTGATTGTTCAAAGCTGCTGCTGTTGTCTGATGATTCAAGGTGTTTTAAGCAATGCAGATTAATTTGGTAGCTGGGCTGTAAACTCGGTCTTTCTAATAAAAAGCCCTGTGCATGCTGCACTCCTAAACTTTCGAGTAAACGTAACTCTTCTACGCGCTCGATACCTTCGGCAATCACTTGGGTATTCGTGGCTTTAGCCAATACAATGATTGATTTTAGAAACTCTTTTTTCACCACACTTTGGTCACAGTGATCAATAAAGTAGCGGTCAATCTTTACAAACTCAGGGCATAACTCAGACCACTGCTTTAACCCCGAATAACCTGCCCCTAAATCATCAATGGCAATTGAAAAGCCTAATTGACGATAATGCGCGATGGTCTTTAACAGTAAACATCCGTCGTCTACTTTTTCTTGTTCAGTTACTTCAATGACAACGCGATTAGCCGCCAGCCCAAAATGTTCAACTAGGTGTAATGTTTCGCCTTTAGGATGACATGGGTCGAGCAGTGTTTTAGGGCTGACATTTAAGAACAACTTACCTTGCAGGTTGAGCTTAACAAAGTTTTCAATGGCTTTACTGCGACACAAAAGCTCAAGTTCTGAAATTTTATTGCAGGCAATTGCAGCAGAAAATAAAGCGCTGGGCATCTCAAGTTCAGAGCTTTTTGGCCCCCGACTTAAAGCCTCGTAACCCAAAATATGTTGATTAGAAACATCAAAGATGGGCTGAAACAGCGTTTTAATGTCACTGTTTTCTAATATTCGCTGTAGTTGTGCACTCACCTTTCACCTAGTTTCTGTCATACAAATAGATGACTAAATTAGCAATCTAGTATGACAATTTTATGGCAAGCGCTGCGCTTCATTCACCTCTTGTTCATTTATTCCCACTAATTCCAATTGCTTAATGCGCGCTAAGCTATCGATCATTTTTAGTTCAGCCTGTTCAATATCAACATGATTCATTTGTTGTTGTGTCGTCATCGCCAAAACGGCTAACGGATTAAGTAACAGCTGTTGTATGTGATAACAGTTAGGCCCTGTAAAATCGGGTAACTCAGGTTGTAAATTAAGGGGCTCATTGTCACTAGAGATTGCTGTAAGCGGTGTGCTTTCAACATATTCAGTAATAGCGTCTAATGTCTGCTTACACTCTGGAAACACCTGATTAAACGCTAAAAATAATCCCTGTGATGAATGAACCAACGACAACAGCATGGATTTAACTTGCTGCGTATCTGACTGCCCTTGCAGTGCTGTCACAACCTGCCACGCCAAACTTTGGTACTCACCTAATTGTTGTTCTGGCGTTATTGTGGGTGGCTTTGGTGCTGACTCAGCTTGCTTGGCAACCTGTTGCTCTTTGCAACCGAGCAGTAAAAAAATAATAAATACATTACTTATTAGATACTTCATAATTTCTTCCATAAAAAAACCGCCCAAACAGGGCGGTTCTTTTTTAAGCATGGCTTATTAAGGCATAGGATCGAGATCCGCACCTTCTTTTTCGATTACTTCTGGAATTAAGTCTTCTTTACTTACACCCATTGCAATCGCCACTGCTGATGCAACATACACAGATGAGTAAGTACCGATGAACACACCAAATAGTAATGCTGTCGCAAAGCCGTGAATAGTTTGACCACCCCATACAAACAACGCAATCAATACTAGAATTGTGGTGATTGATGTTACAAGGGTACGATTCAATGTTTGCGTAAGTGAAATATCAATGATTTCTATGGTGTCATCGATACGCACTTTACGGAAGTTTTCACGAATACGGTCAGATACAACGATGGTATCGTTGAGTGAGTAACCTATCACCGCCAAAATCGCTGCTAAAATCGTTAAGTCAAACTCAAGATCCAGTATTGAGAATAAACCTAATGTGATAATAACATCGTGTAATAGTGCTGATACCGCGCCAACCGCAAAACGCCATTCAAAGCGAAATGCCACGTAGATCAAGATACAAATAAGTGCAGTTAACATGGCCAAGCCACCCTGCTCTTTTAAATCTTCACCTACACTTGGGCCCACAAACTCAATACGGCGCATTTCAACACTTGAATCAGTTTGTTTTAAGGCATCAATGATTTGGTTACCAATGACTTCTGCTTTCACGCCATCACCTTGCGGTGCAAGGCGCACAAGAATTTCTTTACTTGAGCCAAATAGCTGAACAGAGAAATCTTCAAAGCCACTTGCCGTAATTGCTTCACGTACTTTTTTCAGATCTGCAGGTTGTGCAAAGCCAACTTCAACCGCTGTACCACCGGTAAAGTCTAAACCGAAGTTTAAGCCTTTTGTAAAAAACGATACGAAAGAAGCCAAAATCAACAATGTTGATAATGTCATGGCAAACTTGCGGAACTTCATAAACGGGAGTGTTTTACCACCGAGTTTTAAGATTTGCATGCTGACTCCTAAATCGACAACTTATCAATACGCTTACCGCCAATAAACAAGTTGATTACCGCACGGGTACCAACAATGGCTGTAAACATAGAGGTGATAATACCAATCGCAAGTGTCACGGCGAAACCAGCAATTGGACCCGTGCCCACTGCAAACAGAATCACTGCTGCGATTAACGTGGTGATATTTGCATCAAAAATTGTGCTAAATGCGCTGTCGTAACCGAAATGAACGGCTTGTTGCGGACTACGGCCGTCGGCAAGCTCTTCGCGGATACGCTCAAATATAAGCACGTTTGCATCAACGGCCATACCCACGGTCAGTACGATACCTGCAATACCCGGTAAGGTTAATGCCGCACCTGGAATTAATGACATAACACCCACGATTAATACTAAGTTCGCACCAAGGGCAATATTTGCCACCATGCCAAACCCTTTGTAATAAACCAGCATAAATACAAGCACAAATGCAAAGCCTAGTACCACTGCCGTCATACCTGCTTCGATGTTTTCTTGACCTAGGCTTGGCCCTACCGTGCGCTCTTCTACAATTTGAATAGGAGCAACAAGTGCACCTGCACGTAGTAATAAGCTCAGATTATGGGCTTCAGCAGGGTTATCAATACCCGTGATTCGGAACGAACGGTCAAGACGTGCTTGAATTGTCGCCACGTTAATCACTTCTTCGACCTTAATTGGAGGAAGTGCTTTACCGTTTTCATCTGTTTTACCCGATGGCTTGTACTCAATGAATACGGTTGCCATGCGCTTACCAATCGCGCGCTTGGTGAACGCATTCATTTTTGCGCCACCTTTGCTATCAAGGCTAATGCTTACTTGCGGACGTTGATACTCATCCATTCCTGATTGCGCACCAGTGATGTGGCTACCTTCAAGAATAATGCGTTTTTTTAGTACCACAGGGTAACCGTCACGCGCCATGATCACTTCGGTGCCTGGTGGTACACGCCCTTGTAAGGCTGCACTTGGGTCAGCATCTTCGTCTACTTCACGGAACTCAAGCGTTGCCGTAGCCCCTAAAATTTCTTTGGCACGGGCTGTGTCTTGTACACCAGGAAGCTGTACGATGATACGCTCAGCACCTTGACGCTGAACGTTTGGCTCAGCAACACCGATTTGGTTGATACGGTTACGGATAATCGTTTCGTTTTGCTTGATAGCGTAATCACGAATTTCTTTAAGCTTTTGTTCGCTCATACTGGCGTAAAAAGCGTTATCACTGCTGCTATCATCAATGTACACATTGAGCGGGTAACGGGTTGATAAAAAGCGCTCTGCTGCGTCTTTATCTTCTTCGTTACGCATTTCAACACGTAAACGCTCGCTGCCAGCTACACGACGAATCGTGCGGTAACGCAGCTTTTCTTCACGTAAATCACTTTTAAAATCTTGTTCCATTTGCTCAAGCTGTGTATCAACCGCCGTCGCCATGTCGATTTCCATAGTAAAGTGAACACCACCACTTAAATCCAGACCCAGCTTCATCGGGTTACCACCCAATGCTTTTAACCACTCTGGTTGTGCTGGAGCCATGTTGATGGCAGAGATGTAATCTTCACTAAGGGAATCACGCAGTAGGTCTTGCGCTTTAAGTTGATCTTCAACATTCTTAAAACGTACAAGGATTTGTCCGTCTTCAAGTTTGCTTGATTTAACAGTAACGTTATGTTCTTTGAGGGTCGCATTTACTTTATCGAGTACGCTTAGGTCAGCATCAGTACCTTTAGTGCCCGATACTTGTATGGCCGGGTCACGACCATACAAGTTAGGAGAGGCATATAAAATACCAACGACTAACACAACAAGAACAAGTAAATACTTCCATAATGGAAACTTGTTTAACACGTGTGAGTCCTTATTTTTATTGTTATAGCGACTTCATAGTGCCTTTTGGCAATACTGCAGAAACAGCTGATTTTTGTACTGTTACTTCTGCTTGGTCGTTTAATGAGATAACGATGAAGTCTTTGTCATCAGCGATTTTAGCAATTTTACCAACTAAACCACCTTGCGTAAGCACTTCGTCACCTTTTGCCATCGCGCTCATAAGGGCTTTATGCTCTTTTACACGCTTAGCTTGCGGACGGTAAATTAAGAAATAAAATACCAGACCAAAAATACCCAACATGATTAGCATTTCCATGCCACCACCTGCTGGTGCTGCACCTGCCGCACTTGCGTGCGCGTTTGAGATGAATAAACTCATTACACTTCCTCTTTAATTTTTCTAAAAATTTAATCTGATGTATCTGCAAGCTCTGGCACTTCTTGGCCGCGGCGTGCATAAAAATCTGCAACAAATTCGTCTAGTTTGCCATGACTAATGGCATTACGTAAGCCTTCCATTACACGTTGATAATAACGTAAGTTATGAATCGTGTTTAGACGTGCGCCTAAGATTTCATTACATTTATCAAGATGATGCAAGTACGCACGTGAATAGTTTTTACATGTATGGCAATCACACTCTGGATCAAGTGGACCGGTGTCTGTTTTATGTACTGCGTTACGGATTTTAACAATGCCACCTGTCACGAATAAGTGACCATTACGTGCATTACGGGTTGGCATTACACAGTCGAACATATCGATACCACGACGCACCGCTTCAACCAAGTCTTCTGGTTTACCAACGCCCATTAAGTAACGTGGTTTGTCGGCTGGCATTTTATACGCACAATGATCAAGAATATTGATCATTTCGTTTTTAGGTTCACCCACTGATAAACCGCCCAGTGCATAACCATCAAAACCAATGTCTTCTAGGCCTTTTTGCGATTGTGCACGAAGCTCAGGGTACATACCCCCTTGGATAATACCAAACAGTGCAGCTGGATTATCACCATGCCCTTCTTTTGAACGTTTAGCCCAACGCAGCGAGAGCTCCATTGAGTCTTTGGCTTCTTTTTCAGTGGCAGGATATGGCGTACATTCGTCGAAAATCATCACAATATCAGAGCCTAAGTCGCGCTGAACTTGCATGGCTTTTTCTGGTGAAAGCATGATTTTTTCACCATTCACAGGCGAGCTAAACATGACGCCCTCTTCGGTGATTTTACGCATTGCACCTAAGCTGAATACTTGGAAACCGCCTGAATCAGTTAAGATAGGACGATCCCAATTCATGAAGTCGTGTAAATCACCGTGTTGCTTAATGATTTCTGTGCCAGGACGCAGCATAAGGTGAAAAGTATTACCAAGGCAGATTTGTGCCCCCGTGTCTTTTACTTCATCGGGAGTCATCCCTTTTACCGTGCCGTAAGTACCTACAGGCATAAATGCAGGCGTTTCTACAACACCACGCTCAAAAATCAAGCGGCCACGGCGCGCTTTACCGTCAGTACGGTCTAATTCAAATTTCATATTATCCTCTAGTGTCGGAAAAACAGTCCAACAAGCTATAATTTAACCGCTCGATTCTAACCTGTTTGCGCATTTATTACTATTAATTGGGCTAAATTCAAAAATAAAAAGCCCGCTAGCTAAACTCTCCCCACCATGCAGAATTCAGCGTTGCACAGCGGCTTCATATCAACGCATAGCATAGTAAGAATGGCTGAAAATAAAAAACCCAGTGAAATGCTGGGCTTTTTACGGGGTAATATAAAAGATGACTAACGCTTATTTACGCGTTAAGAACATGGCATCACCATAACTGAAAAAGCGATACTGTTGCTCAATTGCTGTGTGATAAGCACCCATAATGTTTTCTTGGCCTGCGAACGCGCTCACCAACATAATCAACGTTGATTCAGGTAAGTGGAAGTTAGTGACCATGGCATCCACCACATTGAACTGATAACCCGGGTAAATAAAGATGTCAGTATCACCAAAGTAAGTATCAAGCTTGCCACCATGTACTTTGGCAGCCGACTCTAAAGAACGTACTGAAGTGGTGCCCACCGCAACAACACGCCCGCCTTTTGCTTTGGTTTCGGCTACGGCTTTTACAACCTCATCAGGAACTTCGATATATTCTGAGTGCATAACATGTTCATCAACTGAATCAACACGCACAGGTTGGAATGTACCCGCACCCACGTGCAAAGTAACAAACGCCATGTTAATGCCTTTGTCTTTTAAAGCCGCCATTAATTTATCGTCAAAGTGAAGCCCTGCTGTTGGTGCTGCAACAGCACCGGGTTTCTCACCATACACCGTTTGATAACGCTCACGATCAGCCTCGTTATCTGGGCGGTCTATGTATGGTGGTAATGGCATGTGGCCAATATCGTTTAAGATATCTAATACATTTTCGTCTTTAGCAAACTCAAGTTCAAATAGCTCACCGTGACGCGCTACCATGGTTGCTTCGGCTTTGCCTTCAAGGATAATTTTAGAGCCCGGTTTTGGTGATTTACTCGCACGTACGTGAGCCAGTACACGATGCTCGTCCAATACGCGCTCAACGAGTACTTCAAGCTTACCGCCAGACTCTTTTTGGCCAAACATTCGTGCTGGTATCACTTTCGTGTTGTTAAACACTAATAAGTCATTTTCATTTACCAGAGATAAAATATCACTAAACACTTTGTGTTCAACTTGCCCTGTTGGGCCGTCGAGCGTTAATAAACGACTGCTTGTTCGATCTGCTTTTGGAAAACGAGCAATTAATTCATCAGGAAGGTCAAAGCTAAAATCAGCCACGCGCATAGAGCATATCTCTCATTAATAAAAACGCGCCAAGTTTACTCTGATACGCTTGCCACCTCAAGCAAAGCACCTCGGTTCAAGAACAAACAACCTAACCGTGTAAGCTGGTACAGGCTAATAACCGTTTTTAGGTAAAGTTTGCTTGTAGAATAATAGAAATGTCATTATTCTAACCCATTCACTAAGCATGGGTTCAGTTAAGAGGTAGTAGCGCCATGGCAAAGCAGTTGCAACTGCTAATTTTAAACGCTAGCGTTGCTGAGCGTGAAACAATTAAGTTAACACTCAACAAACTTAATGTTTTTACGTTTATTGAAGCCAACGACTCGCAAGAGGCGTTAAAAATACTTAAAAGCCAGCCGGTGGATATTATTATTACGGGCCTTGAAGTCGGCAAAATTGACGGCTGGCGCTTCTCGCGCATGATTCGCTCGGGGTTATTAAAAACCCCAAAAAATACACCTATACTGCTAACTCCCCCCATTTATTGTGAGCGTATTGCTGAAACAACAGCCCGCAGTTATGGTATTGATGCTGTATTGCCTTTTGAACGCCAAGATATGCTGCCGCAAGTCCTTGCTAATGTCCTGTCGACACACCTAGAAAAAAGCAGCCGCCTTAATTTACTCCTGCTTGAAACGAATAACAGCAAAGCAAATAACATCAACGAACAACTCAAACTCAGTTTTGCTGTTACACACACGACATCGACAAAAGCAGCACTGGCGACGTATCTACAACAAAAGTTTGCAATTGTATTGATTGATGCAACGCAATCGCAATCAGATCCCGCAGGCGCGCTGATTAGCGAAATATTGCAGCATAATCCTAAACAAGCCATTGTTACCATCATTGATAACAACGATGCTGATTATGCCGAGCAACTGTTGCTCTCTGGTGTCACCGATTTTATACGCGCCCCTTATGATCAGTCTTTACTGAGCAAAGTATGTGACCATGCCGCACGCCGTGAAGATTTTATGGTGAGTTATGCAGAGTTTGCACAAAAAGTTGAGCAACTAAGCCAAAGCCAAAGCCGCTATAAAGAGCTTTTTTCGGCTCACCAACGTATTTTATTGCATTTAAACACCGTGGTATTGGAGTTTGATCAGCAAGGAAATATTCGCTTTATTAACCCTGCATGGGAAAACCTCACGGGATACGGCATTAAATCAAGTTTATCTAAGTCGTTAACTGATTTTTGTTTGCCTGAGTGTCAGTCCAAGTTACAAGATACGATTCAAAGTATTTTGCACGGGGGGGAGCTACAACAGCAAGTTGAGATACAACTGAGTCATAAAAACGGCAATGCCATTTGGGTTGAATGCCGAATGCAGTTAATAAAAAACAGCCGTAACTCTGCAACGATTACAGCCACTATCGATAACATTCACGAACGTAAGCAAGCTGAGTTACAGCTTCGTCATTTAGCATTGCATGACACGCTAACTGAATTACATAACCGCTATTATTTTGATCAACAATTGCAACGTATTTGCCAAGCAAAATACACCAATGGCGATATAGAACATGCGCTTATTTATATCGATTTAGATCATTTTAAAATCATCAATGACAGTAAAGGTCATCAACAAGGTGATATTGTGCTTAAAGAAGTCGCTCAACTCTTTACTGCCAATATTAGCGACGAGCACTTAATTTGCCGTATTGGCGGTGATGAATTTGCGGTTATTCTGAAAAACACCAATTTGCTTGATGCCCATTTAGTCGCAGAAAGTATTTGTATGGCCATTGAAAAACATCAATTTCATTCAGAAGGCCAAGAATATTCGATTAGCTGCTCAATTGGCCTAACACAAATTACCGCACAAAATAATGATCCCAACGAATGCCTTAAGCAAGCTGATATTGCGCTGTATGTTGCAAAAAGCTTAGGCCGTAATCTGGTTCATTGTTATTCAAAAGAAGACACTCACCACAATAGCCTACAAGCAGGGTTAGAGTGGGGCCACAGCATTCGCCAAGCGCTGCAACACGATGCAATTGAATTACATTACCAACCAATTTGGGATTTTAAACGTGGTCATGTGGCTTACTTTGAAACCTTACTGCGTTTAAAGCTTGATAATGAGCTTATTTACCCGAATCAATTTATCCCCGCATTAGAGTTACTAAACGACACATACCTGATGGACCAATGTGTTATTCGTAATGCGATTAAAAGTGTTGCTGATTTTCCTGAGCTCAACCAAGTGGCTATTAATTTATCGGCACAGTCATTTTTAGATGAACGATTATTACCGCATATAGAATCAAGCCTACAAGAGTATAACGTTGAACCCACGCGTATTATTTTTGAAATAACCGAGTCAGCCAGTATCAATAATTTAGCGGCCACCCGCGCAATGATAGAGCGCCTCAATGGCTTAGGCTGCCATTTCTCGATTGACGACTTTGGCACTGGCTTTAGTACATTTAACTACCTTAAACAGCTGCCAGCACAACATGTAAAAATTGATGGCTCGTTTGTTCGCGATATGTTGAACGACCCTATCGACCTTGCGCTCGTGAAGGCGATAAACGATATTAGCCGCTCTTTAGATAAGCGTTCTGTTGCTGAATACGTTGAAAATAAAGAAATATTTTTAGCACTAAAAGAGATAGGCGTCGATTACGGGCAAGGTTACTTTATTGCACGCCCCATGCCCGTTGAAAAAATTAGCAGTGAGCTTGAAAGAATCTCTAACAATAAACTTTTTAGCTAACAACTGACTAGCTAATTCGCCCCGAATATTGATACATTTTTAAACAATTTTATTAACTTTTTATCTACCATCCTGAGAATACTCATCTATAATTAATTCACGCCAAGAGATAATGTCGCGTATTTATAGTGATAATCTAAAAAAAACATGACATTACCTTTTATATTACACATACTGAAAACAACTTAACATCTATAAGTTCTTGTATTAGCGGTATTTAGGAGAAAAGTGATGACACAACTAATCGTATTGTTACTGATCGTTAATCTAGGGATAGCATATCAATGTTACCGTAATGCGACCTTCAAAGGGTACCCGGTAAAAGTATTTACAGGGTTGGGCTTAGTGCCTTATTTTAATCTGGTTGTTTGGGTTTACTTATTGTTTTTACCCAGCTTAAAGCCTTTTTCAATGGATGAAAAGCAGCCCTTATAGGCTGCTTTTTTGGTTGGAAAATCAATTAATTAAAATACATAGCTTGATGCACGTTCGAGTAGTTGCGACGATTTAATATTCCCCACTACACACTGTTTAATATCTGCTTTTTTAAACACTTTAATGTGATCCTTTTTGCTCTGATCGAGTCCGCGAATAACAACACTGACGTGCTCATCGTCGGGTAAGCTTCGTAAACCACTGCCATAATCACACAACGATAATGCAATACTGTTATTTACACTGTTTGTTAGGGCCATCATTTGCTGCTGCTGCTCTTTTGCGCGCGCTTGCTTTTTCTCTGCAAGTTGTTTGCGTAACCTTTGCTGCTTCAATGACAGCGTTTGTTGCTCTTTTTCAAGCTCTTTAATAGAGGCTTGTAACTCTTTTTTACGTTGCTCAAGTGCTTGATTTTCAGCTTCCTTATCATGACGACGCTCAAATTCAATATCACGTTTTTCGCGTTCAAGATCACGAATTTCACGGCTAATATCACGCTCTTGCTCAGCCACTTCACGGACTTGCTCTGCACTTTCACGCATCATTTCCATCGCGTGCTGATACGCTTCTTGCGTTTTAACGACCACAGCGTCGCTTATCACCTGCACATGGTCACCAAGAATCTCAATGTCGCTTATTTCATCAAAATTAATATCTGGCATAGGTGGCAAAGGAGCATCAGGCACCGATGCAAAAATAGTTGACCATCGCGACCCCCGCACGTCAAAACTAAACACCACTCCTTGGTGCTGTAAATAACTTGCTGACACGTTGCTCACTTTGTTATCCGTATCTTGCTTTAAAGCAGCCGTAAGAATTTTTTCCATAATTCCTACTTCACGCTGAATTTTATCTAACTCATCACTACTTTGTGCAAACACAGGGTTCACTGTTGCTACACCACATAGCAATAACACCGCACTGGCTATCATGTTCTTTGGCATTTTAATACTCCACGTTGTTGGCAACGGTTGGCATGGGTCGGCCATCC
Source organism: Pseudoalteromonas lipolytica (assembly GCF_003515105.1). Lineage (NCBI taxonomy): Bacteria > Pseudomonadati > Pseudomonadota > Gammaproteobacteria > Alteromonadales > Pseudoalteromonadaceae > Pseudoalteromonas > Pseudoalteromonas lipolytica. The sequence continues at coordinate 3,355,572 of NZ_CP032090.1, forward strand.
ACTTGCTCTGCTAAATCATTCAATTGCATACGCAAGTATGCTTGGTCTTGGGCGCGCTGCGTTTTGATATAAGCAAGCACACTGGCAATATCTTCTTGTCGCTCTACACGACCCGTTTTAATCGCTTCTTTCGCTAGCTGATACATATGCTGTTGTTGTATGTCATTTTGTGCTGTTAGCATGTTCTGCAATTGATCTATTTGTTTTTGTTGTGACTCTAATAAACGAGTTTGCTTAGCCACTTGCTCAAGCAACTGTGAGTCTGTTTGTTCTGGGCTGGTTATTAATAACCAGGCACACAATGCGATAGACGCAGCCATCGCCCATAAACCAGAACCAAAATACACAGCCTGCTTGTGCGTTTGTGGCATACAAGAACCACGATCCCAGTCAGGTACTGGTAACGGTTGATAGTTAAGACTATGCTGCTGCCACTTTGTCGCATTTTCCATCATCAAGGCATAGTCAGGATTACTTTCGAGCAACCTAATTTGCTCTTCCGTTAAGCTTTCACCTTCTAGCCATGCTGTAAATAACGACTCTAAATTAGCCATCTACTGCCTCCAAATGCACTTTTAACTTACCTAACGCACTGTATAATCTTGATTTAGCAGTATTAGTTGAAATACCTAACTGCTCAGCAATTTCCTCAAATGTGCAATGCTGAAAAAACTTTAACTCTACAACCAAACGCTGCTCCCACGGCAAATTGTTCATCATACTTTTAAGCTCATTATGCTGTTGAGATTGCTGTTGATTCGCTTCTATTTCACTACGCTCACAGGCTTCTTCGGGTAAAGCATCTAGGCTTTGGTGGTGCTTACGGCGACGATAATACTCAACACTTCGTCTATGCACGATTTGGTAAAGCCAAGTATTAAAGCTGCAATCTCCCCGAAAGCTAGGCAAACTCTTATACACAGAAATAAACACTTCTTGCATTAAGTCCATTGCATCATCAGGGTGACTCAACATTCGCAAACAATAGTTATAGACCTGCGTTTCATGTTGCTTCACTAATTTCAACCATGCCCGTTTATTGCCTTGTTGCGCCTTGGCAATTAATGTGTCGAGTGATTGAAAAAACACGGTAGCCTCGTCATGTTATTTATCTATCGTAAAAAGGGGTAATGTATAAAGTTAGTCGAAGGAAGGAAAAAAATAGTTTGCTTTAATAATAAAAAACCCCAAATTTTTATTTGGGGCTGCAATTTATTCTGCTGATTGGGTATGTAAGCTGCATTGCTTGGCAAGAAACAGCTCTAACTGTTGACTAAACAGCCTAAAATCGCGGATTCGCCCGGTGGTTTTACGCCACACAATACCAATATCTCGGTATGCGTCGCTTTGTGATGGCGTTGCCACCATGTCTTTTTTCTCTAGAATGCCGGCGTTAATCGCCATTTGCGGTAAAAAAGTAACGCCCAGTTGATGCTCAACCATGCTCAGTAACGTATGTAAGCTGGCCGCTTCAAACGGGTTAATGCAACTTGAGCGATTTAAATGGCAAGCACTTAAGGCATGACCTGTCATACAGTGCTCTCGCTCTAGCAAAAACACACTGGCATCGGGCAACAAGTTAAAGTCTTCGACACCTTTCGCTGGCATATAATCTTTATGGTGAACTAAGCTAAAGTGGTCTTTAGCGAGCACTTGGGTGTGAAACTTTTCGGTATCGAACGGCAACGCAAGCAACGCGATATCAATTTGCCCGTGTTCAAGCTTATCCAGTAACTTTTCACTGGTATCTTCAACAAGTACTAACTCAAGCTCGGTAAATGTTTGCTTGCAAAAGTGATACAACGGCGCCGCGATAAAGCTGGCGATGGTAGGGATCACGCCTAAGGTTAACTTACCACTTAACGGGGTTAAAAAGCTTTTGGTGAGTTCTTTCAAACTTAGCGTATCGTCAATGATTTTACGTGCTTTCTCTACGACCTCTTCCCCAATGGCAGTAAACATTAAGCTGCGATTTTCACGCTCGATAAGCTGACAACCTAAGGTTTCTTCTAAGTTTTGAATCGCACTGCTTAACGTGGACTGACCAATAAAGCAGGCACTTGCGGCACGACCAAAGTGTTGGTGCTGATGAACGGCGAGTAAATATTGTAGTTGTTTAATACTGGGTAAGTTATTCATACTCTTTTTTACTACCTGCAAATAAAAAGACCCCAATACCTAGGGCATTGAGATCTTTTCAAGCTAAAAGTCTGTTAGTACTTTTTAAACGCCGAAGGCTGTTCTCAGTACGTAGAAAATAACAATAGCAAGGGCTGCGCCAACTGGCAATGTAATTACCCAAGAAACTACAATGTTTCTTACAACACCCATGTTAAGCGCTGCGATACCACGTGCCATACCAACACCTAATACAGCACCTACAAGCGTTTGTGTTGTAGAGATTGGTAAACCCGTACCTGATGCAATAACAACCGTTGATGCAGCAGCAAGCTCAGCAGCGAAACCACGGCTAGGCGTTAAATGAGTAATACCTTCACCGATTGTTTTGATTACTTTCTTACCTAAAATAGCAAGGCCAGCAACAATACCCAAACCACCCAGTGGTAAAATCCACCATGCGATAGCGGCTTTCTTAGCAATTTCACCGTTGTGCTCAACAATGTTTACAACAGCAGCTAGTGGACCAATCGCGTTTGCAACATCGTTCGAACCATGGGCGAATGCCATACAACAAGCTGTTAATACCATTAATACCGCGAACACTTTTTCAACGTTATTAAATTGCATTTTCTTGTCAGCTTTAGGATCAATTTTTAAGCGTGAAATAGCAAACTTACCAATAATACCAACCACGACAGCGATCGCGATAGAAAGTGCGTAACCCTCAACAGCGCCTAGGTTAATACCAATGTGCTTCAAGCCTTTCTTAATCGTAACTAAAGACATAATGAAGCCCGCTAGACCCATATACACAGGGACAAAGCGCTTAGCGTTTTTAAGTGGAGCATCGGTATCAAAAATAAGCTTTTGTGCACTCATAAAGATAAGGTAAGCAATAAAGCCCGAAATTGCAGGTGTTACAATCCAACTCCCCACAATGCCCAGTACTTTATTCCATTGGATTGCTTCGCTGCCAACAGCCACTAAAGCAAAACCAATAATCGCACCGATAATTGAGTGAGTAGTCGATACAGGCCAGCCAAGGAAAGAGGCGATTAATAGCCAGCTACCTGCAGCAAATAACGCGGCAATCATGCCTAAGATCATAAGCTCAGGTATATCAATAAATGGCGTGGCGTCGATAATTCCTTTACGAATAGTTGATGTAACCTCACCACCGGCAAGGTAAGCACCTGCGAATTCAAACACCATCGCAATAATAATTGCTTGTTTGATAGTAAGTGCTTTTGAACCTACTGATGTACCCATCGCATTGGCAACGTCATTTGCACCAATACCATAAGCCATGAAGAAACCGACTGCTGCGGCAATTAAAACTAAAAAAGTGCCGTAATTTGCAATGATATCCATTGTGTGAAACCTTTAATTTTTCGTATTTGAACTGATTTTAAATTAACGAGCTAACATCAGCTCAAGACGAGAACCTACGCGCTCTGCAATATCAGCTAGATCGCCGACCCACTCAATGATCTTGTACAAGAACATCACATCAATTGGGTTTAGTTCATTTTCAACGGCGCGCAATTGACGGCGTATTTTGATTTGCATGTCATCCGTGTCTTGTTCGATTGCATCCAATTCAACGAGCATTTTTTCTACTAAAGTCACTTCGCGACCTTTGAAGCCCGTTTCAAGTAGCTCATCTAACTCGTTAATTGCTTTTGATGCTTGTTTTGTCGCATCAACACAACGTGTTACATAAGCAAGAAAATCTTCTTGAATTTCTACCGGAATCGTCATTTCTCGACCAATTACACGACCTGCAATGTCTTTTGCTTTATTCGCAATTTTGTCTTGTTGGGTAACAAGCTCTAACAAATCGGTACGCTCAACTGGCATAAATAAGCCGCGCGGTAGTTGAAGGCGAATGTTACGTTTCATGTCATCCGCTTCACGTTCTAAATTACGAATGTTTAGACGGATTTCCTCCGCTTCTTTCCATTCTTCTTTAAAAACGTGATTAAAGAAAGGGATCAAGGCTTTGCTTGCTTGATGTACTTTCTTAATGTGATCTTCCATAGGCTTAATAGGAGATTTAGCAAAAACCCCTAAAAATGCATTTGTAGGCATAACTGACCCTTTATAAATTAGTATGCTTTGGCAGGTTCGAATTTTACAGCATTGTGTACGATTTTGAACGCTTTTTCTGCCTGACATCACCAATAATAGACAAAGCGGCCTAAAGCCGCTCGGTTTAAAAATGAAAAGTGCTTAAAAATTTACAGCGACTTTTCGATATCTGCTTGAGATGTATGACGAATATCTTTACCGTTCACAAAATAGATAATGTATTCTGCGATATTCTGACAACGGTCGCCAATACGCTCAAGTGAACGAACTGACCACACTAAATCCATAATTTTAGGGATTGAGCGTGGATCTTCCATCATATATGTCATAATTTGACGCGTAATTGCTTCATATTCACGGTCAACTTTTGCATCTTCTTTATGAACTTCGAAGGCACATTGCACATCCATACGGGCAAATGCATCAAGTACATCATGAAGCATCTTCGACACTTGGCGACCCATATTTTCAATATTAACAAGAAGATCTTGTTGATCTTTGGTAAATGAATCAAGCGCCACTTTTGCAATGCGCTCTGCTTCGTCACCAATGCGCTCTAAATCGGCGATTGTTTTCGCAATCGCAATAACTAAACGTAAATCACTGGCAGCAGGCTGACGACGTGCAATAATGCGTGTGCATTCTTCGTCAATATTGACTTCCATGGCGTTTACTTTGTAGTCGTTTTCACGGACTTTTTGCGCCAATTCTGCATCACCTTTACTAACCGCATCAAGCGCACTATTTAACTGCTGCTCAACTAAGCCACCCATGCTAAGTACATGGTTACGAACATTTTCAAGCTCTTCATTAAAGCGACCTGAAATATGCTTATTAATATTATGTTCCATTGTCTACCTCTATAAAATTCGTTTACGTTACCAAGTGTTTTATTCGACTAGCCGTAGCGGCCAGTGATGTAATCTTCTGTTTTCTTTTTACTTGGTGTCGTAAATAAGGTGTTGGTATCTGAATACTCTATCAATTCGCCCATGTACATAAACGCTGTTTGGTCTGATACACGCGCGGCTTGTTGCATGTTATGAGTAACAATAACCACGGTAAACTTATTCTTTAAGTCGTTAATGAGCTCTTCAATAACTAATGTAGAAATTGGATCGAGTGCCGATGTTGGCTCATCTAACAAGAGCACTTCTGGCTCAATCGCAATTGATCGCGCAATCACAAGACGTTGCTGCTGACCACCTGATAGGCCAAATGCACTATCGTGAAGACGATCTTTTACTTCATCCCACAATGCAGCACCACGTAAAGATTGCTCAACGACTTCGTCTAATTTACGCTTTTCTTTAATTCCTTGTAAGCGTAGGCCATAAACAACATTTTCGTAGATTGATTTTGGAAATGGATTCGGACGTTGGAATACCATACCAACATTACGACGCAGTGCGGCAACATCGACACTTTTATCGTAGATGTTATGACCATGTAGTAAAATTTCACCGGTGATACGACAGCTATCAACTAGATCATTCATACGGTTAATACAACGAAGCAGCGTTGATTTACCACACCCCGATGGGCCGATAAACGCTGTTACCTGACCTTTGGGAATCTTCATATTTACGCCGCTAAGCGCTTGTTTATCACCGTAGTATAGATCTAAATCTTTAATCTCTAACGCAGTTTGCTCTGCGGTTAGATTCTCTAAGTCTAGTTTTGCCGCGCTTTTCGCTTGGTTTACGTGTGGTGCAACTGTAATCATCTCTGTCTACCTATAAAAATTCTGTATTAATGCTCTAGAGCTCTAAACTTTTCGCGTAAATGGTTACGAATACCAATCGCGGTGATATTCAGGGCGATAATTACTGAAACCAGTAAGAATGCCGTGGCATATACCAGCGGACGTGCCGCTTCTACGTTCGGGCTTTGGAAACCAACATCATAAATGTGGAAACCTAAGTGCATAAATTTTCTATCTAAATGTACGTATGGGAAGTTGCCGTCTAGTGGCAATGTAGGCGCCATTTTAACCACACCCACTAACATAAGTGGCGCAACCTCGCCCGCGGCACGTGCAACCGCTAAAATTAATCCAGTCATAATCGCTGGGCTGGCCATTGGAATAATAATACGCCATAAGGTTTCAGCTTTTGTCGCACCCAGTGCTAATGAACCGTGGCGAACAGTACTTGGAATACGTGATAAACCTTCTTCTGTTGAAACGATAACCACAGGTAAGGTTAAAATCGCAAGGGTCAATGCCGACCATATCACACCTGGCGTACCAAAAACGGGGCTTGGCGATGATTCAGGGTAAAATAATTGGTCAATACTGCCACCCAACATGTAAACGAAGAAACCCAGACCAAATACACCGTAAACAATAGATGGTACACCCGCAAGGTTGATAACGGCGATGCGAATCATCTTCGTAACAGCATTTTTGGCTGCATATTCGTGCAAGTAAATTGCCGCAACCACACCAAATGGCGTCACAATAACGGCCATCAGTAATACCATGAACACGGTACCGAAAATCGCAGGGAATACACCCCCTTCGGTGTTTGCTTCGCGCGGATCGTCTGACACAAACTTACCTAGCTGTACAAAGTAATGACCTAACTTAGCAAAGAACCCCATGTCATTTGGGAACCACACATCAAGCACTTGATAAAGTGGTAATGTAACAACCTCACCGCGCATATCTTTTACGGTTACTTGGTCACGCTTTGCTTCTTTGCGTAGCGCAAAAAGTTGTTTTTCAAGTACCGAGTATTCTTCACGTAGCTCAGCACGGGCAGCTGCCAGCTCTGCAACACGTTCATCGGTAAGTTCATTATCAAGCTGATACGCTTTTTCTTTTAAACGTAAGCGCTCAAGTTCGTAGTTAATGTGACCAATGTCGCCATTTTGCAGATCAAGTGCTTGGTCATTTAACTCAACAGCACGCTCAACAAGATCATAGAGTACGTCTATTTTGTTCTCTGTGATAACTTCGCCGTCTTTAATAACTTGGTCAACATAGCCGTAAAAATTACCATTTTTACTGCGCTCAAATACGGCAAGTTCAGCCGGCGCTGTGCGTGATTTGATATCGGTTTCTAATACCCAACGGAAATCTAAATCAACGTATTCACGGTTACCGGTTTTAATTAATAAACGTTCTAACTGCTCTTTGTCGTAATGAGATAAATCAACGCCTGTTGCCTCAATACGTGACTTTGCAACGAGCTCACGATCATAAACTTCACCAATCACAGTTTGTTTTGCAACTGAGCCTTGTAACTCAAGTTGAATAACTTCTGATGGCCAGAAAAAGCTTAAACCTTTCCAAGCAATCATGGCTAACAAACCAAGAACTGAGATTAAACTGATGCTCACCGCACCACCGGTCATCCAAATCCAAGGAGAACCAGACTTAAACCACTGCTTTACCATGTCGTGTCTCTCCACCTACATTGAACTGTATTTATCACGCAGTTGCTGACGAACAAACTCAGCCACTGTGTTGAAAATAAATGTGAATATGAATAGTACAAACGCTGCTAAGAATAGAATGCGATAATGCGAGCTGCCTACTTCTGACTCTGGCATTTCAACCGCGATATTCGCTGCAAGTGTTCGCATACCTTGGAAAATACTCCAATCCATAATAGGCGTGTTACCTGTTGCCATAAGTACAATCATTGTTTCACCCACTGCACGGCCAAGACCCATCATCACTGCGGAGAAAATACCTGGGCTTGCAGTAAGAAGAACCACACGTACCAGTGTTTGCCATTGTGTTGCACCGAGTGCCAGTGAACCATTCGATAAATGTTTAGGAACACTGAACACCGCATCTTCTGCAATCGAGAAAATAGTGGGGATAACCGCAAAGCCCATCGCAATACCGACAACGAGCGAGTTACGTTGGTCGAATGTCATGCCTAATTCATTGGTGAGGTACTGACGAACATTACCATCGAATACCCATGATTCAATTGTGCCACTCATCGCAAATGACAACCAACCAATAAACAGCACAACCGGAATCAATAAGATTGAGTGCGAACCTTCAGGCACACGGTGACGAATAGAAGCTGGCAGCTTATTCCAACCAAATGCAGTCAGTAAGATACCAATCGGTAGTAACAGCAGTAAGCCCACAATCGCTGGTAAATGCTCTTCAATTAACGGCGCTAACCAAAGACCGGCTAAGAAACCCAAAATAACGGTCGGTAACGCTTCCATGATTTCAACGGTTGGCTTTACGACTTTACGCAGCTCACTCGACATGAAGTATGCGGTGTAGATAGCCGCAGATAAGGCAATTGGTACCGCAAATAACATCGCGTATAGTGCGGCTTTAATGGTACCGAATGAAATTGGCACTAACGAGAATTTAGACTCAAAATCATCACTCGCTGAAGTTGACTGCCAAATGTATGCAGGTTCAGGGTAACCTTCGTACCAAACCTCTTGCCATAATGCAGACCACGTTACTTCTGGGTGCTCATTATGGATTTCAATCACTTTCAATGCATCATCAGCAAGAATAAGTGCAGCATTTGAACGCGGCGCAATTGCGAAATTATCAATTGGGCCGTCACTGACTTTACCTTGCCACAGCTTTGCTTCACTGGTGGTGTAGTAAATGCCTAGTTCGCCATTGGCACCCGCAGTAAAGAAAGTGCGGCGATAGAATTCAGTGAAAATACTTAACTTTGATTGTTTGCTGGTTTCAAACGCGCGAATTTTTTGAAACTCACGGCCTTCGTCGGTATTCACCTCAAACCACTGCGAAACTTCGCCATTATCATTGGCAAGCATCAATGAGTTTGCACCGGCAAGTAATTGCGTAGAAACGAGGTTTGCGTTTTCTTCGTTTGCAGCAAGTACTTGAATAAGCTCTACCTCAGACGGATAGCGCGTATCGTAAACATAAATTTGGTTAGCTGAGCGAATAAAGGTGCGCGTCGTATCTGGCGACATTAATAACTCATCAACACGGCCATCAATATCAAGCTCTGTGCGCTCAACGCTCCATTCAACTTCGCCAGTGAACATGTTCTCTTCAGCTAAAAAGCTGCTAAATAAAACACGTTTATCCGCAGTTAACGCAACCACCGCGGTTTTATCTTCGTAATGGCTAAATGCAAACTTCTTAATGGCAGCGCCTTGCTCATCAACTTCTAACGCCACTTTACCCAGAGGGTAATCTAAACGAGGCGTTAATTGACGCTCATTGTTAGGGAATGTGACCAAAAACTTCGGCACCACAACCATAACAGACCCGTTTTCAAGGCCATAAGCGTATTGCCCTTGAAAAGGAGCTGAGCTTGCAAAACTGCTTACATCACTGGGGAGTTCAGTGTTAAGAGTGGTGATTTTTTTACCGAAGTGTTGTTTTTCAACATTGTAAAAATCAACCGTGCCTTTTTCGCCTAGTAAAAAGGCAACTTCGGTTTGTTCTTCAATACCGAGCCCAACAATTTCTGACGCATTTTGTAGTTTTACACTGTTACGTGTCTCTACTTTTGCTGATTCAAAAATAGGTTGAACAACATAAAGAAGGTAAAAGAAAATTAGTAACAGCGCGACAAGCACCATTACACCACCTGCGGAAATACCCCACTTGGCAAACCGATCTTTAAATAGACGGCTTCTATCCGTATGAAAGGTCGGTTTATTCGGATTGGAAGTCATCAAAACACCCTTAAATCTTAACGTTGGGCGCATTATATTTCACCAAGATGACAGTATTGTTACAAACGTCATATTTCAGTGTAATAAAACAGGTATTTTAGATACGGGGTTTATCCCTAAAACATGACCAAAATACTACCAAAAACAATACTCTAAGAATGCCAAAGGAATTAAGCTAACAATTTGTTATCGCTAATTTTTTATTACTCTATGGAAAAAATTGGACAAACGTTAAATCAGCATTAATACTCAATGTGACTTATTTTTTTCAATAATAAGAATCATCTTAACCCAACGCCTCCTTCCTTTTTTGCATTTTTCAGAGGCTTTTTATAGAGAATTAAATATGAAGCAGTTAGTAATTACTATTTTAGGTCCCGATAAACCGGGCCTCGTCGAAGATATTTCAGCCACGATTTTAAGCCATCATGGCAATTGGTTAACCAGTAACTTAAGTCATTTAGCGGGCCATTTTGCGGGCATTATTGAAGCCGCAGTTCCTGAAGAACACTTGCAAGAATTGCAAGATGCGCTGCACAGCTTACCGCATTTAGAGGTAAGGATTGAGCGCGGCACTGATACCTTACCTGACGTGCCTTCTGAAGAAATTAATTTTGTGATCACCGGTAACGATAGACCAGGCATCGTGCAAGAGCTTGCCAGTGTCATTCGCCACAAAGGCGCTAACATTACGCATCTCAATTCAAAACAACAGAGTGCGCCAAATTGGGGAGTGCCTATTTTTAGCGCGGTGGCCACCGTTGCGCTACCAGTGGGGATGAACAAAGACGAAGTCATCAGTGCGCTTGAATCGATTACCACCGATCTTATTGTTGATATAGAAGATGCTTAATCAACGACTATAAGGGCACAAATAACCCTTGATACCTAACGACGTGTCACATTAGTGACACGTATGTCACATAACCGTCATCTGCATCCTCTATATTCTAACTAGCCAGAAACGTTGGAAAAACAGATGAACGCAAGTCACTCCTCTTCACACGCCGTCACTTACTTTGCCAAAGAGCTTAGTTGGCTGTCTTTTAATGAGCGCGTACTGCAAGAAGCAAAAGACAAGTCGAACCCAATCATCGAACGAATGCGCTTTTTAGGGATTTATTCAAACAACATGGACGAATTTTTCCGTGTGCGTGTCGCCGATGTTAAGCGTCGTATTCTACTTAACAAACTGCCTGACGCGAATTTTGAAGAAGACGAAATACTGTTACAGCAAATACAAAAAAAAGTACTGCAACTAGGTAAGAAATTTAATCAAATTCATAAGGATATTTTAGCCGACTTAAATGAGCACAATATTCATGTTGAATTACCCGAAAAGTTAAGCGAATTCCATTTAAACTGGCTAGAAAAATTCTTTCACGACAGTGTATTGCAACATATTTTACCTATTTTGATCACAGAGAAAAAAGACTACTCCGATCAAATTAACGACACAATGACCTACTTTTTTGTCGAAATGAGTACGCAAAAAAGCCATTACGCAATGCTTGAAGTCCCTACCGACCGAGTGCCGCGTTTTATTATTTTGCCGCCAGAGAAAACTCGTCGCCATAAAACCATTGTGATGCTGGATGACATCATCGCTTATTTTATTCGCGATGTGTTTAGCAGCTTTTTTAGCTTTGATGATATTCAGTGCTATGCAATTAAATTAACCCGTGATGCTGAGTACAATCTAGATGATGAACTTGAAGAAGGGTTGCTCGATAAAATGTCGAAGGGGCTAAAACAGCGGATTTATGCCGAGCCTGTACGCCTTGTTTATGATGAAAGCATGCCCGATGACATGCTCAGTGTCATGAAAAAACGCCTCAATATAAGCCAGCATGATGCGCTTATTCCTGCAGGACGCTATCGCAATTTTAGAGACTTTATCGCCTTTCCGAATGTGGGTCGCCAATACTTAGAAAATAAACCATTGGCGGCGTTAAAAAGTGCTGCATTTAATCAGTTTTCAAGTGTGTTTGACGCGATTTCAGCACACGATATTTTACTCTACTACCCCTATCACACCTTTAATCATTTATTAGAGTTTGTCCGCCAAGCTGCGTTTGACCCTGATGTTACGCAAATTAAAGTAAATATATATCGCGTTGCGAGCCAATCGCGCTTAGTGTCAACGCTGATTAATGCTGCAAAAAATGGCAAGCATGTCACAGTTATGGTTGAGTTAAAGGCGCGCTTTGACGAGCAAAATAATATTGAGTGGGCGAAAACGCTTAGTAATGCTGGGGTTAAAGTTATTTTTGGTATTCCCGCATTAAAAGTGCACAGTAAATTGTGCGTTATTCACCGTAAAGAAAAAAACACCGTCGTGAAGTATGCTCACATTGGGACGGGGAATTTCCATGAAAAAACCGCAAAAATTTATACCGACTTTAGCTTATTCACCAAACACGAGGGGATCACAGAAGAGTGTGACAGCGTGTTCAAATTTATTGAAAGTAGCTACCGACCTTTTCATTTTGAACATTTAATGATTTCGCCTGTCAATGCGCGCGAAACAATTATGGCGCTCATTGATGATGAAATCGCCCTCGTAGAGCGTGGAAAACAGGGCCGTATTACCTTAAAAGTGAATAATTTAGTTGATAAGCAGCTTGTCGATCACCTTTATTTTGCTGCAAGACGCGGTGTTAAAATACGTATTATCGTTCGCGGTATGTGCTCATTAGTCCCTACAACCACCAGTGCGCATGACAATATTCGTATCATAAGCATTGTTGACCGATTTTTAGAACATCCCAGAGTGATGGTGTTCCATAACAATGGTGATGAAAAAGTCTATATTTCCTCTGCCGATTGGATGACCCGAAATTTAGACCATCGTGTCGAAGTGGCCGTTCCTATTTTTGATGCAAAACTTAAGCAACTCATTATTGATATTCTTGAGCTACAGTTTAAAGACCGAACTAAAGCACGTTTGATCGACAGTGAGCAGAAAAATCACTATGTTCGCCGAGGTAATCGCAAGAAAATTCGCTCGCAAATTGCCATCTACGATCACTTAAAGAAATGGGAAAGTAACTATAATAATGAATGATTATCCTTCAATTGCTGCAGTAGATTTAGGCTCAAACAGTTTTCATTTAGTGGTCGCAAGAGAAGTCGATGGCTCTTTGCAAATACTCCATAAAGAAAAGCAGCGGGTATATTTAGCGGATGGCTTAGATGATAAAAATCATTTGAGCCAAGCGGCAATCGAACGCGCTTTAGCTATCCTTAAGCAGTTTGCAGCCACATTACAGGACTTTCCACTTGAGAACGTGAAGGTTGCCGCCACGTATACACTAAGACGTGCCAAAAACATTCACTCGTTTTTAACCCAAGCCAGTGACGTTTTTCCATACCCGATTGAAGTCATTTCAGGACAAGAAGAAGCGCGCTTGATATACCAAGGTGTCGCGCATTACATTCATCATGATAATAATCGCTTAGTCATTGATATCGGCGGTGGAAGCACCGAATTAATTATCGGTAAACACTTTAAGCATCGCTTACTTTCAAGCCGAAACATGGGGTGTGTCAGCTATACAAAGCAGTTTTTTGCTGATGGACAAATTAATGCCAAACGCTTCGCGAAAGCACAAATACGCGCAGAGCAAGAGCTTGAAGTTATCTTTGCGAACTACATCAACACAGGTTGGCAGTCTGTCGTGGGGACATCGGGTACAATAAAATCAATTTTGGCAATGATTAATGCAAATGACGCAGAGCAAGAGCTGATTACTCTTGAAAGACTGCATGAGCTTAAAACGCAATTTATTGCCGCTAAACAGATTCAAAATTTACACATTGAAGGTTTAACACCTGAGCGACAAGAGAGTATTTGTGGTGGGCTCGCGATTTTAATTGCACTCTTTACGCTTTTCGACATCGATGCGATGCAATACAGTGACTTTTCACTGCGTGAAGGGCTCTTGCATGAAATGCAGCAAAAACTCGCACACAAAGATATTCGCACCAATACCATTCATAATTTAAGCGATCGCAATACCATCGATAAAGAACACGCAAACCGCGTATCTAGCACCGCTGAATGGTTATTTGAACACGTTAAAACACCTTGGCAGCTCAGCCATCCCGATTTTTTAAATTTACTTAATTGGGCGGCACAGTTACATGAAATAGGGCTGGGCATAAACTCATCTGGTTTACATAAACACAGTGCTTATATTGTGGCAAATAGTCAGCTTCCGGGCTTTACACAGCAACAGCAAACGCTACTCAGCTGTATGATCCGCTTTTACCGTAAAAAGATTCGTTTAGACCAATTTCCCACTTTACACACAGTGCAACACCATCAAATTTTACAGCTGATCGTGATTTTGCGTCTTGCCGTGCTTTTAAATCAAAAACGCACACCAGATCAAGGCGTGTCGTTAACGGTAACGGCCAAGCAAAATAGCATGTTCTTAAAATTCAACGACACGTGGCTGAAGGAACATACTTTGCTTTTGGCCGATTTACAGCAAGAACAAAAATACCTTAAAAAAGTCGGCTTTTTGCTCGATTTTCATTAATGATACCGCTCTGCTTAATTAGTGGTCTATTTTGAGGCAATAAAACCGCGTTGATAACAAGGCTAAAATGTCGTTATTTAGTTGTTCTCGGCCATTGCTCTTGCATTGCATTGCTCTGCATCCATGCAGTCGTAAATCAGACATTTTTAACGCAGGTAGCAACTGGTTTAATCACCCAAAATGATTAAGTATTATTGCGGATTAATGGTATTACATATCCCTATGACGATTAGCACTTTGCATCATTTGCTTTAAGCCTTGATGCTCAAGTTCGAGTAAGCGCTCAAGCTTTTCAATCGTGTCTTGGGTTTCTGCTCGCGAAACAAGGTACTCGTATAAATCGATCACCTTTTTATGTTGAGTTGATAGGTAAACTTGAATGGCTGTTTCGTCTATTTGCTGATCAGTGCTGATGTCACTGAATGTGATCAGTTCAGGGTTGTCTGCAAAATATTCATAGCAGTAAGTATCAAGGGTGTTTATTTCGGTAATGGCTTTAAAGCCAACCAAATCTTCGGCGAGCTTTTTCTCATAGTTGAGATAATACTCCACCAGCATTTGATTATGTTCATCCAATAAGTCTTTTACACTATGGAAGTTGGCCGCCATTTGGGTGTGAAATAAAACGGTCCAATCATAAACCTGTTGTATTGTTTTAACTTGCATGTGCATTCCTTATTAAAGTCAATTTAATAAATAAATGCATAAATCAATCCAGATTAAAAACTCTTTTAAATCAATAAATAAACTGTGTTATGTGTAACCTGTACGCAAAAAAAGCGTACAAGTTACACACTGGCTGTAAAATTTATAGGTCTCGTTTACGCCAGATAAAATACAAAGCAGGTAGCACCAGTAAGGTCAGTACCACGGCACTGAACATCCCACCGACCATAGGCGCAGCAATTCGGCTCATTACCTCACTGCCGGTGCCAGTACCGTAAAGCACCGGTAACAAACCAATTATAATAGTGGCTACGGTCATCATCACAGGTCTAACCCTTAATCCTGCACCATTGATGATTGCTTGGCGAAGTTCAACGACACCAAAGTGCTCTGCTTGCTGTTTAGCCTCGAGATAAGCTTGGTTAAGATACACCAGCATGATCACCCCTATTTCTACGGCAACCCCTGCAAGCGCAATAAAACCAACCCCGACAGCAACAGAGAAGTTGAAACCTTCGATATACATCAGCCAAATACCACCAATCATCGCCAGAGGAAGTGTTAGCATGATCATCGCCACTTCAATAAAGCTTCTAAAGTTAAGGTATAACAGCACCACAATGATAGCGAGCGTTAGCGGTAGCACATAACTCAATTTAGCTTTAGCGCGCTCCATGTACTCGTATTGACCTGCCCACGTAATTGAGTAGCCAGCAGGCAACTCTAGCTGCTCATGCAGTGCCTTTTGGGCACGCTCAACATAGCTGCCGATATCACTGCCTTCAATATCAATTAAACTCCAGCCATTGATTCGCGCATTTTCGCTCTTTATCCCCGGAGGACCGTCTTCGATAAAGACATCAGCCACATCAGCCAGTGCAATTCGCTGCCCACTTGCAGTGACAATAGGCAGCAGCTTGAGCTCTTCTGGCGAATCACGGTAATCTTGTGGATAACGTAAATTAACCGGGTATCGCTCTTGTCCTTCAACCGTTTCGGTTACATTCATACCACCAATTGCAGTCGCCACAACCTGTTGTACATCGGCAATGTTAAGACCATAACGCGCAGCCTTGTCGCGATTGATATCCACTTTAATATAGCGCCCACCCGCTACTCGCTCTGAATACACAGACGCAGTACCCGGTAAGTCTTTTAATATCACTTCAATTTGCTCACCAATTTTCTGTATTTCACTCAGCTTAGGGCCCGCTACTTTAATACCCACTGGCGTTTTAATACCGGTGGCAAGCATATCGATACGCGTTTTAATCGGCATAACCCACGCATTCGTTAAGCCGGGGAACTTCACTAAGCTATCAAGCTCTTTTTTAAGCTTTTCGGTTGTCATTCCCTCACGCCATTGTGATTTAGGCTTAAGCTGAATAAAGGTTTCAATCATGGTGAGTGGCGCAGGATCAGTGGCTGTTTCAGCCCGCCCTACTTTACCAAAGACACTCTCGACTTCTGGCACACTGGCTATAAGTTTATCGGTCTGCTGTAAGAGTTCTCGGGCCTTACCGATTGAAATACCCGGATAGGTTGTGGGCATATACATTAAATCCCCCTCATCAAGCGGAGGGATAAACTCACTGCCAATCTTATTAACCGGATAAAAACCGACTACAGCCAAAATGATAGCCATCACTAGCGTGGTTTTTGGCGCTTTAAGAACCGCATTTAATAACGGTTTATAACTTGCCACAAGTAAACGGTTGACTGGGTTCTTTTGCTCAGAAATAACTTTTCCGCGAATAAAGTAACCCATTAACACCGGCACTAAGGTTATTGCTAAGCCTGCGGAGGCTGCCATGGCATAGGTCTTGGTGTAAGCAAGCGGAGAGAACATACGCCCTTCTTGTGCTTCAAGAATAAACACCGGCATAAAGCTGACAGTAATAATTAATAAACTAAAGAATAATGCAGGGCCCACTTCTGAAGCCGAGTCCATCACCACTTGCCAACGGTTTTCGTCGGTAAGTGGGGTTTTTTCCATGTGCTTGTGCATGTTTTCGATCATAACAATCGCGCCATCCGTCATTGCGCCAATCGCAATCGCAATTCCCCCAAGTGACATGATATTGGCATTAATACCTTGCCAATACATAACCACAAATGCGGTTAATATGCCCATTGGTAAAGTAATAATTGCCACAATTGATGACCGAATGTGAAACAAGAACACCACACACACCAGGGCTACAACGATCAATTCTTCAATCAGTTTTGAGGTCAAATTATCCAGCGCTTTGGTGATTAAGTTAGAGCGGTCATAGACAGGCACAATTTCAACGCCCTCGGGTAAGCCTTTTTTCAAAGAGTCTAACTTTTCTTTTACCTGTTTAATTGTGGCTTGTGCATTTTCACCAAAGCGCATCACAACAACGCCCCCAGCCACTTCGCCTTCACCATTAAGCTCAGCAATACCGCGGCGCATTTGCGGCCCTAATTTTATATCGGCAACATTGCGAAGCTGCAGCGGTGTGCCGTTGGCATTAGTCCCCAACGGGATAGCCTCTAAATCGGCCACACTTTTAATATAACCGGTGCTTGATACCATGTATTCCGCTTCGGCCATTTCAACAACAGAGGCACCTCGCTCCTGGTTACCTTGCTTAATTGCTGTTTGAATCAGGCTCAGAGGAATGCCATAAGCACGCAGTTTATCGGGGTCTACATTGACTTGGTATTGCTTAACCATGCCACCGACCGATGCAACTTCTGACACCCCTGGTACAGTTTGCAATTCAAACTTTAAAAACCAATCTTGTAAGCTACGTAGCTGACTAATATCGTGCTTTCCTGTTTTATCAACTAATGCATAAAGGTAAATCCAACCGACCCCTGTTGCATCGGGACCAAGCTCTGGTCGAGCCGACTCGGGTAAGCGAGCACTCACTTGACTTAAGTACTCTTGCACCCGACTGCGTGCCCAGTATAAATCGGTGTCTTCATTAAATATGACGTAAACATACGAATCGCCAAAAAATGAAAAGCCCCTGACCGTTTGTGCCCCTGGTACCGAGAGCATAGCGGTGGTAATTGGAAACGTTACTTGGTCTTGCACTACTTGTGGCGCTTGCCCGGGGTAGGATGTTTTAACGATGACCTGTATGTCAGATAAATCAGGTAGCGCATCAACTGGCGTATTCTTCAAAGAAAAAATGCCAAAGCCTGCCAGCATGACGGACAGCAGTAATACAAAGAAACGATTACCGACTGACCAGCGAATGACTGCTGCAATCATTTCATCTCTCCTTGCATTGGATGGCTTAAGGTCATGATGTCAAAAATCATAAATTCACCCTCTACCAGCTTAAACGTGAAATGTACTTCGTCATTAGGTTGTAGGTGTGATAAATCGATACGCGGCGAAAAATGAAACTCCACGGTTGCTGCCTCACGGCCCCATTTTGGAATTGCTTCACGGCTGATCACCGCGGTTCTGGCTTTGCGATCAATACTGTTGATCACCCCATTGACCATGGCACTCTCGCTATCAGGCTCTTGCATACGCATAAAGTCAGAGCTTTTGCTTGATTCGGAGTCAATCAAGAATTGCGCTGATGTCACTACGTTATCGTCTTTTAGTAAGCCTGATAAAATTTCAATGTCGTGATTATCACTGCGCCCAATGGTCACAGCGACGGACTTAAAGCGCCCTTCACCTAAATCAACCACCACTCGGTCTTGGCTACCTGTGCGGATCACCGCTTCTTTCGCTATCACTATCTGTGGCTCTGTTGGCTTAGTCGTAATACTAACCTCAGCAAACATATTCGGTTTTAATAAGCCCTCATCATTCACAAACCGGAGGCGCACACGTAATGTACGGTTTTTCTCATCGAGTGTAGGATAAATATAATCAACCTTGCCGTGCCATTGACGGCCCGGTAAATAATCTAAGGTCATTGTTACAGGCAAACCTTTACTGATAAGCCCAGCTTGGCGCTCGAACACTTCAGCTTCAACCCATACTTCTTCAAGGTGAGCAATACTCATCATGGTTGTGCCGGGCTTCACATAAAAGCCTTCTCGAATGTTTAGCTCATCCAGTACACCACTTTGCTTGGCATAAAAGGTGATGTTTTGTCTGACCTTCTGACTTTGCTCTAAGCGCTCAATAAAATCATTCGATACATTTAATGAGGCCAAACGCGCTTTGGCAGCACGAATAAGCACACTATTATTGCGCTTTAGGGCAAGTAGTAACTCTTCTTGCGCATTCACCAACTGTGGAGAATACAAGGTATAGAGGGGTTCACCTTGCTTTACTTGATCACCCGCAGCTTTCACGAACAGCGTTTCAATCCAGCCTTCAACACGTGGATGAATATGCACTAATTGATCTTGGTCGTATTGCACGTAGCCCACAGTATCAACGGTAGTTTGCAGTGACTTAAAACGTACCGGTGCGGTTCTAACACCTAAATTGTTGACAACGGCAGGTGATATTCTAACTGTTCCGGGGCTGTCTTCGGCGCTGTTTTCTTCATACACTGGGACTAACTCCATGCCCATTGGCGACAATCCTGGCTCATCACGTCGGTAGTTGCTATCCATGGGAGCAACCCAATACAGAGGTTTCTTTTCTGCACTTGGCATAGCGGAATGATCAGCAGTAGAAAGCTGATTTACTACGGTTGCCAAAGCGGCACCCACTGCCAAAGCCACTCCTAATTTAACGGTATTATTCATGATGTGCTCCTTGGCTTTGTGCTGCATTAATTTGGCTGTCTTTTGCTGCTGCGTAATAATTTAAACGTGCCAGCGTAATTTGTGTGTCGATATCGATATTTAGGGCATCTATTTTTGCATTTAGCTCACTGATACGAGCACGCATGACTTCTGAAAAGTCCCCATCATCATTGGTATATGCATTTAATGTGGCTTCGGCTTGCTCTGCCATTTGTGGTAAAAGCTGCTCGACATAAAGCGCTCGACGTTGGGCTAGGCGACTTAACTGGCTAAGCTCTTTAAAGTATTGACCTTGCAGTTTTTGTAACGTGATCAGCTTTGTGGTTTTAACTGCTTCAGCACTTGCAATAGCCGCATTAACTTGCTGATCTTGGCGGTTATCTGTAAATAATGGTAAATCAACACTGACCCCTATCGAGAATAAATCGGCGCGCGAACTTCCCATCGGCGTATCATCACGATAACCATAGCCAACATTCATACCAAACTGTGGCTTATAGGCTTCTTTTGCCACTTCGATTTGTGTGCTTTTTGCACGTAAGGCATGCTCAATAGCCACAACAGCAGGATGCCCCATAAGCACTTCGGTCACGCCTGTTGGTTGCATATTTTGGTATGGCATTAAAGCCGCCACATCACCATTATCACTGCTGACAGGACCACTTAGCATGTCAATTGGCAACCACTGTGCTAAGCGCTTTTTCGCACTATCGAATTGCTGCTCAAGCATCACCAATTTATCTTCTAAGCGTGTAAGCTCTAACTGAGCACGAATGATATCTTGCTGGCGCGTAGTCCCTAAAGAATTTGCATAGCTTGCTTCTGTGATATCAATCAATTGGTTGAATAAGGCTTTATCTTGGTTAATTAATTGGATACTTTGCTGAGCTCGGTAGGCATTTAACCATGCTTCAGTAACAATAGCCTTTACTTGCGCTTGTCGGTCAGCACGTTGCCATGGGTATTGCTCGGCCGATTGCCTTAACGCTTGTTGCTGTAATGCCAAGCTATCACCGCGGCTAAACTGTTGTGATAAACCGACCTTAAATTGCGTCATGCCTTCTTGATCAAAGGCAAAACCATCCGTCGGTAAATTCATTAGCCCTACCGTCAGAACAGGGTCTGGCAAGGTGCCTGCGGCAATACTTTGCGCTTCAATTGCCTCTTGCTGATATTTGTTTGCTTGTAGCCAAGGTTCATGCGTCAGTGCGTATTCAACCACGCCATTCAGTGTCAAT
Source organism: Pseudoalteromonas lipolytica (assembly GCF_003515105.1). NCBI lineage: Bacteria > Pseudomonadati > Pseudomonadota > Gammaproteobacteria > Alteromonadales > Pseudoalteromonadaceae > Pseudoalteromonas > Pseudoalteromonas lipolytica. The sequence continues at coordinate 3,376,585 of NZ_CP032090.1, forward strand.
GGATTAGACTGAACCATACTGGAAGTCGTTACTAATACACCAAGGCAAAATGCCTTTAAAAATTTGCTGTGAGTCATCACATGCTCCACTAAAATTCTAGAAAGTTAAAAAACAATAGAGTTAGGGGCAGAATGGGTTGTAAAGCAGCGCTTAGCTGAATTTTTGACAGACCTATCCTGCTTAAGCAGTAATAGGTGGGCGATATAAAGAACTTATAGGGTAGCTGCGTTGGCTAACATTAAACAAACGTACTTTTTCAGATTGTTTGTTAGCATTCATCACTGTGCTATTAAGAGGAAGGAGTGAATGCGCAGTACACGCATTAAATGGACACGCACAGTCGGCACTGTCCATGGTATCTTCATGACAACAGTCCATGTCAGACATGTCGTTATCATTGTCCATATCGGCATGATGATTCATAGCCATTGAAGCATGCGGCATATCGCAGACCATTGACACAGACGCAACTGACTGACTCACAAATGTGAGCAGCATCATGGCTATTAACATATAGCTTGAAAGTCGCGTCATCAACATACCTTAAATATTAATCGTGTAAATTGTAGCCTGAAAATTACGCCAACTACAAGGGTTTCTCTATTTTTATACTGCTACTAGCGGCTATTGCAAATAAACAGTAGCCAGTAAAATACCAAAAACCCACCCCCAGCTCTGCGTGCATTTTTATCAACTCACCCATTTGACCATCGGCATTGCCTGCTAAATAAGCAACGATTAATGCAATGACAAACACATCAACCATACTCCATTTGCTGAGTTGCTGAATAAGTTGACCGAGTAACTGCTTAAATTTATTCACGGGAAGAAAACAATACAGTAACTGCATCAATAATTTTATTGTCGGGATAACAATCGAAAACACCGCAACGAGTACCGCTACTAAGTAGTTTTTATTGTTAGCAAGCTCGTTCACAGTGCCCCAAATACTGCGCGTTTTTTTGTACGCGTCTATTTCGCCTTCAAGCTTATCAAGACCTAACATACTGGAGGCCATCATCAATACGCTGCGCGTATTTCTGTCACCTTCATCTGCTAACATTTCAATGCCTGTTTTAGCTAACTTAGATTTATCTATTTTACCTTCTAACGTGAGAACGGGCTGAGTAACCCCTGGGACAAGTAAAGCGAGGGCAAAAATAATCGTCACAATTGGAAATATTGAACGCATGGTATACAAACCTTATCCACTAACAGTGCGAACATAATAACCAACTCAATATCATTAGTCTGCAATTGATGACAAGGTCGTCAATACTTCATCTGCGTAAGCACGTGCGCTGTACATTGCTTTAAATACAACGTCCATGTGTGAAGCTGGCCGAATCATGGTTAAAAATGACCGCACGTCTTGCCATTGTTCTTCTTCGATTGCTTTTACAAGTCGCAGGCTAATACCTTGCATACCATTAAAGCTTAACAATGCACTGGAAAGTTCTGCGCCAAGTGAAAACTCTTTTGTAACTCTATCTAATTCCATATCGAGAATGGCATCAAGCACAGACAGCAATCCGACTAAATAACCTTGCTCTGATAGCTCTTTACCACCGGGTTCAAGCATCAGCGCAATAAACTTTGCACGTGTAAGCGCAAGCTTGGTTAATTCTTGTGGTTTATCATTCCCCAATTCACTTAATGCTAAAACACGGACAAACTGACGAATCGCATCTTCACCTAAATAAATAACCGCTTGTGAGATTGATTTTATCGTTTGTTGTGAATTAGGTGAGCGTGCATTTACCAATCTTAAAATACGCGCTGTTAAACCAAGGTCTCGACCAACGCGTTGCTGCACCGCATCAAAGTCAATATCGGGCCTTGCTGTACAGCTTAGTAAATCAAGTACTGCCATTTTCGACGGTTCAACATTACCAAAGCTAAGCACTTCTGGCTTTGCAAAAAAGAAACCTTGAAATAAATCACATCCCGCGTCTTTTAACTGTTTAAAGTCATCATAATTTTCGATGCGTTCAACAATTATGATTGCATCTGGGTAACTGCGTTTTAGCTTTTTGATCATCATATTGGTTTTAATAATAGGATGCTCAACCTCTAACTTGATGAAGTCCATCAAAGGAAGTATGTCTTGCCATTTTTCAGTGCCATCATAATCATCAAGGGCAAAAAAATAGCCCTCTTTTTTGAGCTGTTTAACACGTGTTACAACTTTTGGGATACTTGTCGTTCGCTCAACTATTTCGAGTACTGCACTGCTTGGTTGGAGCAGTCGCGGAAAATCATCAAGAATGGCATCGGTCGATAAATTAATAAACGCAGGTTGAAACCCTGTAAGCTTTTCAAGTCCCATTAACATCAATGCATTAAAAAAGAGTCGCCCGGTGGCTTGGCCATCACTGGTTCCTATCGGAAAAACATTATCGCTCGATTCTCTGTATAACAATTCATACGCATACACACTTCTATCAGCATTAAATATTGGCTGCCTGGCTATATACTGAGTCACGTTTTGACTTTTTTTACCTTCCATATTTAACTCTGACATATTACTTCTCACTAAATGTAACTAAAGCCACATTACAATTGTTATAAGTATAGTGAAAGATGTTTTCCTTGCTAAAAAAGAAAAACCCGACCAAACTAAATTTATGAATAACTTTAAACATAGTCCATTGCACTTAATTTTTTCGTTATTTTTCATAATTTTATACGGTGCTATTTTTAGCTCTGCGCATGCGGCATCGCCCCCTGCGTTAAAGTATAATATTACGGCCTCTGGAAGCTATTACCCATACTATATTGATGACGAAAACTCGCCCGGTATCCTGCCAGAAATCATCCAACATGTGCTAACTCTTTCCAACATTGATGCACAACACATTGAATTGCCAGCCAAACGCACGGTTAAGTATCTTCATTTAGGTCACATCGATTTTGATGTAATCAGCCCTGAATGGCTCAGTGAGAAAGAGCGAGAAAATGACATGTTCCGCTATTCAGATAATTTATTTACCGTCGAAGAATACCTTGTTAGCTTGAGTAAAAATATCAACAAATGGCAAGATTTAGAGGCAATAAAAAAGCACCCTGTCGGCACGGTACTTGGCTATTACTATTATGATGATGAGCGCTTCACGCGCGTTGATTTTCACTCCGAAAAAGAGCTGGTTAAAGCATTACAACTCAACAGAATAGAGGTAGCAATTATTGATAAGCTCTCTGCGATATACTGGTCAAACTGGTTCAATATCAATACGCAGCTTGGCGCCCTTCATTCACAAGGTAATATGAAAATTCGTATCCGAGCAGAACACCAATCGCTCCTCAAGAATATAAATGCAGCTATTGAGCAACTTAAAAATAATGGCACGATTGATACCATCATCAATAAATACACAAAAAACATACCCCCACAATAATTAGGGATATTCCGCTTTGGGGCTACATTTGCTATACTGCGCGCTGTTTTTCTTGTTAACTTAAAAGAGCCTCCTATGAGCATTGAACAAGCCCTTATCGAACGCAGTAATAACCAATGTGAACTGTGCGCCGCAACAGAGAATTTATCTGTATACGAAGTCCCTCCTGTCACGGAAGCTCACTCTGATAAATGTATCTATGTCTGTCAGACTTGCAAAGACCAAATCGAAAATAACGCGGAATTAACTGCAACTCACTGGCATTGCCTAAATGACAGCATGTGGAGTCAAACGCCTGCTGTTCAAGTGGTAGCGTATCGTATGTTAAAACGTTTAGCGGCAGATAATGGCTGGGCACAAGATGCTCTAGACATGATTTACCTTGAAGAAGACACGCTAAAGTGGGCGCAAACAGCCCTTGCTGAAGATGATGACATTAAACATATCGACAGTAATGGCGTTGTGCTGCAAGCGGGCGATACAGTAACGCTAATCAAAGATCTCGATGTAAAAGGGAGCAGCCTCGTTGCTAAGCGCGGCACCGCCGTAAGAAATATTGGTTTAACCAGTAACCCTGAACACATTGAAGGACGTGTCGATGGGCAACGTATCGTTATTCTAACAAAATACGTGAAAAAATAATTTCTTATTAAAAATGGGCCTTGCGCCCACTTTGACTCAATTAAGCTATGATTAAGTCAGCGAACTTTATGCTAATACAATAATCTCAGTGTATAACACTAAAAACGCAAGGAAAATATCATGGCTTCGGATACCTTTTCATCTTTAAAACGTGCTTCACTTTGCAGCGTAATGATCTTAGGAAGCAGCTTAGTTCTTACCGGTTGTGGCGAAGATTCTGCCGCGCCTCAAGCAGAGCAATCAACAATGAAAACGCTCAATACGCAAATTACTTATTTAGACCGTAGCATGCTGCCACCAGGCTCTGTATTGAAAGTGCAGTTAGCCGATGTATCAAAAATGGATGCAAAAGCAGACGTGATCAGCGAACAAGAAGTTGCGTTAAAAGGGGCGCCTCCTTATAACGTCGCACTTGAGTATGATGAAAGTAAAATTGCTGATCGCCATCGTTATAGCGTCGGCGCTCGAATCGAAAACCAAGGCAAGCTGTTATACATTAGCACCACTCACAACAACCCGTTTGCTGAAGGTGCTCAGAATGATGTGTATAAAGTGACGGTATCTAAAGTGTCGGCGAAAAAGCCCGATGTAACGTTAACTAATACATATTGGAAAGCAGTCACGATTAACGGTGAACCCGTTAAAGTAGAAACAAAAGAGCCTTTCATTCAATTTAAAGAAGATGGCTCAACGCATGGTTTCCTTGGCTGTAATAGCTTTTCAGGCAGCTATGACGTGAATAATCAATCACTCACCTTCAACCCGTTAGCCAGCACTAAGAAAATGTGTATCGAGCAAATGGATATTGAAGCTGCAATGTCAGCTCTACTCACTGCGACAGCGCAATTTTCAATTAATGGTGAGCAGCTTACGCTATTAGATGGCAGCAGCGAACCCCTTGCTACATTTGCAGCAACCTATATGAATTAATGACAGTTAACACGAAAACGCCCCGCAATTGCGGGGCGTTTTTTATTTATACCCTTTATTAAATAGGCACATTGTTGCAGCATTACTCTTCAACTAATTGCTCACTGCGATAAAAGCCACTACTGTCACTTAATACAGAAACAAGCTCAGGTAAAACCGCGTCCATTGTCTGTTTTAGTTTCCATGGTGGGTTGATCACTATCATGCCTGAGGCCGTCATACCGTGTACCTCAGTATCTGCTTCGGTGGCTAATTCAAATAATTGAATATTACGCATGCCAGATGCGATTAAACCTGCTTCCATTTTATCTATGCGCTCACGATCAACAACCGGATACCAAATCATGTACGTACCCGTTGCAAAGCGTTTGTGCGCTTTAACGAGGGTTTTTACCACCGTGTCATAGTCATCTTTAATTTCGTATGGAGGGTCAATCAGCACACATGCACGACGCGATGGCGGTGGCAGCAGACCAACTAACCCTTGAAAACCATTTTCGCCACGCACACGGATAGAGCGTTTACCTATCATATTCTGCTTAAGTAATGCTAAGTCGCGAGGATGTAACTCAAAAAACCAGCCATTATCTTGGCGACGCAAAAAGTGTTCAGCAATTTTTGGCGAGCCAGGATAGAAATCTAATTCGCCATTCTGGTTAAACGATTTAATCAGCTCAATATATTCATTTAACGGTGCATGCTCACTCTGGTGCTGCCAAAGCTTTGCTATGCCATCTAAATACTCTTGTGTTTTTTGTGCATCACTGCCCGCTAGTTCAAAAAAGCCCGCCCCCGAATGGGTATCAATATAATCGAGAGGCTTATCTTTAATTGTTTGGTATTTAAGAACTTCAGCTAAAACCAGATGTTTAAGCACATCAGCAGGATTGCCTGCATGAAAAGAGTGTCGGTAACTAAGCATATTTATAAATCGCTAAATGCAGTGCTGCATGAAAAATAGATGAAGATATTGTACATGATAAATAGTGAATAATCCTAAAATCTAAGCGCAGAGTGAACCATAAATGAATAAAAATGCAGCTACGCTGAATTACACCTTAATTTTAAATAAAAATACGCTAAAACAGGCGTAAATGCTGGCATATCAACACACTTTCCTTTACATTTGCATGACAATAATCACAGTTTTATGAGCGCATTTATGAATAACGAAACCCTTTCCCAACTCGAACAACTGATCGACAAATTAATCCACCGAAACAGCGAACTTGAAAGCGAAGTGAAAAGCTTAAAAGATCAAACTGCCAAATTAATAGACGAGAACGAAACGCTTCAACTTGAAGTACTCGATAGCGAAGAAAAACAAAAAGAAGCAAGCAGCACATTAACTGGCCTGCTTGAGAAATTACAAAGCGTACATCAGGCTAGCTAATGAGCAGCCCACAAAGTCAGCGGGTCACCGTAGAGCTACTAGGTAAAGAACATGAGTTCTCTTGCCCACCGGGTCAAGAGAACGCCCTAGTTGCTGCTGCACAACATTTGAATGACTTAGTGGACCAAATGAAACAACGCTCTTCTGTTCGTAATGAACAAAAAGCGTTATTAATGGCAGCGCTGCACTTAAGCCATGAATTGCTCGAAGCACAATCGCAACAAGCAAAACAAGAGCAACAGCATGACTCTTTAATCGATAAACTTAGCCAGTACTTAGACCAAACTCACTCGACTTAACACGCCGTGAGTGGTATTGGTTATATAAAAAGCGCATCTTGCGCTTTTTTTGTTTACAATGCTCAACCTGAATAATAACCGAGCAAATTAGAATGCGCATATATGCTTTATCAATGTGGGCTTTTTTAGCGCTACTAACAGCAAGTTTCTCATCTAAAGCCAAGGTTACATGGCAGACTATCAGCCCTGAGATTCAATTTTTACAACAACAGGCATCGCTGCGCTTTTACGATTCAAACCAGGTCCTTATTGAAGGTAAAACGTGTGCACTTATGTTTGATGCCAGCGGTGATTTTGCCGCGGTTGAGCAACTCGCACAGCGTTTGAAAAAGCGCTTAAAAACACCTTTATGCTACTTGGTTGCGAGTCATTATCATGATGACCACTTGCTGGGTCTTGCAGTGTTACAAGCCACGTTCCCTGATGCAAAATTGATTGTTCATCAGCAACTAGCGAATGAATTTACACACTATCAAAAAGCCTTAAGCGATAAACTTGATGGCTATGAAAAAAGCATAGAACTAAGTTATCAACGTTTAGCAAGCCAACCACAAGAACAACAAGCTGTTTGGCGAGAAAAACTATCACTTGCTAAACAACGCCTATTTCGTTGGCGCGAATTAACACTCAATCCCCCCGCTATCCGTGTTGCTAAAGAAACGCATCTCGACCTTGGTGATTACCCGATTACTGTTATGCCGTATCAAGCACACACGCATGGCGACTTAGTATTAACAGCCGATCATGGCCGGGTATTACTTGGTGGAGATATAACCGATTGGTTACCTTACCCAGGGCATGGGCAAATAGATAATTGGCTCGCAGCGTTAACTGAGATTCAACAAAATAGTGCTATCACAACAATTTTACCGGGTCATGGTGCACAACTAACTCCTGCAGAACTTAATCAGCCGAAAACATTTTTATCTGCTATTTTGACACTTGCAAATGCACAGCCCGAGAAGCCTATTGCTGAGTTAATTCCCCTGTTTCCTGAGCAAATAAAACAAGACTATCACCTTGATGAAGTCGGTCAACGCGCTTTCGTCATGTTTCTAGAAGCTGGACTTAAGCAGGCCAAATCGTCAAAATAGCGCTAAAATAGTAAAGGGATTTTATTACATGGCTTTAATGCGTTTGAAATATTTACTATTGCTGAGTTTTTTTATTGGCCTACAAGGATGCCAAACAACTCAGCAAGATACACAACAAGAGCAACAGGCTCGGCCAGAGATTTTTAGCCATTTCAAGCCTGATTTAAGCTTACAAACACAGCCGACTGAGCAACCTGTTGCTACAGCCGATAAGACTGCTGAACCTGTAAAACTTCAACCTTATAAAGATACGCCACTCGCTAAACCGCGAGCGGCTGATTTGTGGCAACACATTGCAAATAATCTATCGTTGGTATTTCAAACCAATAAGCATACGACAGCTCGGATAAAGTGGTACTTAAAGCAACCAGCCTACCTTGAAAAAGTGAACCGACGCGCTGCACCGTATCTTTACCATATCGTCAAACGCGTCGAAAAACAGAATTTACCGATGGAGCTTGCATTACTCCCCTTCGTAGAGAGTGACTTTAGACCCACTATTCAATCATCAGAGCAAGCTGTGGGGATATGGCAGTTAGTTGGGGCAACTGCCTATCACTTTGGCGTGCAGAGCGACCAATGGTATGACGGCCGCCAAGATATTCTCGCCTCAACCGATGCTGCCTTAGCGTACCTCAGTTATTTGCACAAACGCTTTGATGGCGATTGGTTACACGCAATCGCGGCCTATAACAGTGGTGAAGGGCGTGTTAAGAAAGCCATCGAGAAGAATAAAAAACTCGGTAAGAAAACCGATTACTGGTCGCTGTCATTACCAAAAGAAACCGCTGAATATATCCCTAAATTATTAGCACTCAGCCACTTAATCAGACACCCTGAAAAAGGCCTAAAACGCCCAAAACTCGCTAATAAACCGCTCACAACGGAGTTTAATGTCGGCCAGCAATTTGATTTTTCGGTAATTGCGAGTTTATCTGGGATTGGGCGTAACCAATTACATAAACTAAACCCTGGCTATTTAAAGAATCAAAGCTCTCCTAATGGCCCCCACACGCTGATATTACCAATAGAGCAGCGAACTTTATTACAGAGTAAGCTATTTCGTAATAACTTTATTGGCGAGTACACCGTTCAAAAGGACGATACGCTTTATCGCATCGCAAGACGTTTTAATATGCCTATAAGCCAATTAAAAATGCTCAATAATAAAACCTCGAATCTCATTAAAGTGGGTGAGCAATTGCGCCTAAGTAAACCTCAAACGATGCCTGGATCGTTAATAGTTGATTACAATATCAGCCCGTATTTAGAGCAACAAGAAGACGTTGTTTCAACTGTTGCTGTCGATTATCAAGTAAAGCCGGGGGATTCTATTTGGAGCATTAGTCAGCTTTTTGATGTCCCTCATAAAGACGTGGCTATTTGGAATAAACTCAGCGCGTCTAGCCTACTAAAACCAGGCACCATACTAACTTTGCATATCCCTCAAGCAAAGCCACCAGCCCCTCAAACATCCGCCAGCGAGGCTATGCTGTCGGGTATTGAAAGCTCTTTGAAAAAGCCTTGATTGCTGTGTCATTGTGGTTAGCGTAAAATCAGTGTTTATATTCTAAGTTTACAAGAGAAAAAACATGCAAATCAGCAAAGACACTGCCGTTGAGTTCCACTACACATTAAGTGAAGCAGGCGAGCAAATTGAATCAAGCAAAGATGGCGAGCCACTTTCATATATCCATGGTACAGAAGGCATGCTACCGGGTCTTGAAAAAGCCCTTGAAGGTAAAAGCGCTGGCGATAGCTTTAGTGTAACACTTGAGCCAAGCGAGTCTTATGGTGAGCGTGTTGATGACCTTATTCAGCGTATTCCACTTAAGCACTTACAAGGTAACACTAAAGTGTGGAAACCGGGTATGACTGCGATTGTTCACTCAAACCAAGGCCGTCATCAAGTGACGATTGTAAAAGTAGGTCGTTTCAATGCAGATTGTGACTTAAACCACCCATTTGCAGGTAAAACACTGACTTTTGACGTTGAAGTACTCAACGTCCGTGAAGCGACACGTGAAGAATTAGCGCACGGTCACGTACATGGTGAAGGCGGTTGTGGTCATAGCCACTAAGGGTAAATAATGACAAACGTTGCAATTGTCACAGGTGGCAGTAAAGGGATAGGTAAGGCCATTGTTGAGCGCTTAGCGCGCGAAGCATACATCGTGTATAACCTTGATATTACACCATCAGAAGGTCGCTACCGCTACTGTGATGTCAGTAATGTTGAGCAGGTAAAAGCGGTTATTGCTGATATAGCACAAGAAACAGGCCGTATCGATGCGCTTATTTCTAATGCTGGTCGTCATTTAAGTGCCACCATTGAAGATACTGACGAGGCAACGTTTGATGCTCTTTTTGCGCTCAACGTAAAAGGCGCGTATGCGGCAATTCAAGCAGTTTTACCCAGCATGAAAGCAAAACGGCAAGGTAGTATTGTTTTAATTGCCTCTGATCAAGCGCTTATTGGTAAGCCCAATTCTTTTGCTTACAACTTAACAAAGCATGCACTTGCTTCAATGGCAAAAACAACCGCTCTGGATTATGCCGCATTTAACATTCGCGCTAACGCTATTTGCCCAGGCACCATTGAAACACCTTTATTTCATAATGCAATTGACGCTTACTGCAAGCGAAGCGGCGCCGATAAAACTGCCGTCGTCGCAGAAGAAGCTGCATTACAGCCATTAGGGCGCTTAGGTCAACCAGAGGAAGTGGCTGCATTGGTTAATTTTTTAGTTAGCCCTGAGGCAAGCTTTATCACTGGTAGCCTACACAGTATTGATGGTGGGTATACCACGCAATGAGCGACAAGATTATTGACCCCCATGTGCATTTTTTTAACCTCACTGAGGGTCAATACACTTGGTTGCAAGGCGAGAAACCACCTGCGTGGCCTCACCTCGATAAGATCAAAGCTCCTATTAGCATGGCGCAACTAAAATCAGCATGCCCATTTCAATTAGAAGCACTTGTTCATATTGAGGCAGGGTACGATAATAATGACCCTATTAAAGAGCTCAACTGGCTAGCACAGCATTTAAACGGCTACAAATACAAAGCCATTAGTTATAGTCGAATAGACGCTACCTTGAGCGAATTTAGTCTGGCGCTTTCGGCATTAACACATTCACACCTTGTGGGTATTCGCGATATTACTGAAGGTAAAGATGCGACTCGTTTACTCGCACCTAATTGCCTTGAAAACTTAGCCTATCTTGCTGCGCAAAACTTGCGATTTGAAGCACAGTTTGAAATTGAAAACCTACACATTACCGAGCAGCTCATAAAATACTGCCATGCCCTTCCCTCATTACGAGTCGTAATTAACCATTTAGGCTTTATATGCGATGAACAACAATGGCTAAACGCGGTTATTAAATTAAGCCGCTGTGATAATATTGCGATTAAGTTCTCAGGCTTAGAGTTCAGCAAACTGGCTGCAAGTAAGCACCAATGGCTGCTTGATACACTGCTGCAATACTTTGGCGAGCAGCGTATTATGTTTGCCAGTAATTTTCCTGTTTGCCAAATAAAGACACACTACGAGACATGCTGGCAGCATTACTTTTCATTGTGTAACCAGCACAGCGTATGGCATCGTCTAAGCTACAAAAACGCCCACGAAATCTATCAAATTGATTAAAAACTAGCTATATTTAGTTAAATAAAAGCGGTTTAGGTTAGTGGTTATGTTTATTTTTTCAAAAGAAGCGGCCATTTTAGGTGCGTGCGTATTTAGTCTTGTTGGGTGTGGCGGCAGTGGGAGTGACAACTCCGATTCAGGCAATCTAGACCCAGCCACCATTACGTGGACACAAGGTGTGTTTGAGCCATCGAGTAAGTTTGATCAACAATGTCAGGCACTCAATGAAAAGCACTGGCTGCGTTCATGGAGCCATGAAACATACCTTTGGTACGATGAAATAATAGACCGTGATCCAGCTCTCACTGATGGGGTTCTCAATTATTTTGCGTTACTAAAAACCGAAAACACCACGGATTCAGGGGCTAAAAAAGACAACTTTCATTCCAGTTTACCCACCGATGAATGGCGAGCACAAAGCCAGTCGGGACAAACCTTTGGCTATGGCTTTAAAATACGTTTAATAAGTGCCAGCGCCCCACGTCAAGCCATTATAACTTATACCGAACCCAACTCACCCGCGGCAGCACAAAACCTAGCGCGTGGTTTTGAAGTGTTAGAAGTGGATGGTGTAGACTTTGTAAATGCCAGCACCCAAGCTGAAGTCGACGTACTCAATGCGGGTCTTTTTCCGTCTGAATCCGGGAAAGTAACGACCTTTGTGTTTAAAGATATCAACACCAGTGAAACCCGCGAAGTCACCATGACAGCCCAAACTATTACGGGACAAGCTGTAGGCAATATTAAAACATTCGCAAATGGAGAAGTCGGTTACTTCCAATTTAATCGCCACAATGCGATTGCAGAAAAGCCCTTATTTGATGCTTTTAATACATTAGCAGCACGTAATGTGAAAGACCTGATTATCGACATGCGATACAACCCCGGCGGTTTCCTACAGATGGCAAGTCAAGTTGCTTATATGATTGCAGGTGCCGAAAATACTGACGGCAAAATTTTCGAAAAGACTATCTTTAACGATCAACACCCAACCTTTAACCCAATCACTGGGGAGCGTTTGGAGCCCGTGCCGTTTACCGATGAATTTGTCGGATTTGCAGAAAACCCAGCAATCAACCCTGGCACACCATTGCCTAGTTTAGACCTAAAACGTGTTTTTGTGTTAACAACAGGCAGTACATGTTCAGCCAGTGAAGCCGTAATTAATGGCTTAAGAGGGGCTAATATTGAAGTCATTCAAATAGGGGAAAATACCTGTGGTAAACCCTATGGTTTTTATCCAACCGATAACTGTGATACGACCTACTTCAGCATTCAATTTACAGGGGTTAACAATAAAGGCTTTGGTGAATATGCCGATGGTTTTGCCCCCCAAAACAGCACTGGCAGTGAGTTTCAACCCGTGCGAGTCCCAGGTTGTGCAGTCGCCGATGATTTTAGCCATCAGCTAGGCGACGAAAATGAAGCATTACTTAGTGCTGCACTGGCATACAGAGCGACTGGCACATGCCCTGTAGCAAGCTCAATGACCAGCAAACAGGGTTTTGCACCAGCGCTGTTCACTGATACACCAAAAGTACAGGACAACCGAGCAACAACGCTTATTGAGCAAAACAAAATACTTGAGAATTAGAGGCGTGTATGAACTTTAAAGTAGTCACAGCAATATACTTTGTGACTTTGCTTGGGTGTAGTGCACAAAGCCAAGAGCCGACTCCTAAGCTACAACATGCGGTGTTAACAACACCGCAAAGCACCTTGATTGCACAAGGTATTGCCAGATTAATGCACAGTCAGCCTATTGCAGTCGCCGATGATGCCTTTATCAATAGCAGTATCCTCGTTACTGACAGCATGGGCATCACAGATGCGCAAGGCAATCCAATCATGGGAAAGCAGCTTTCTATGCCCGATCGCTTTGAATTACTCATTAAAGATAAAATGTGCTTTGTTCGTCATTTAGACAGCAAAGCAACAGAGCCACTGCCGCTGGTAAAGTGTAAAGCGGTTAACTAAGCCTCACATATACCTAAACACCTATAAAAAAAGCCCTTACGGGCTTTTTTATTGCTGAATCTATTTATTTTATTTCGACACGTTGCGAACGCATCACAACATCATCGTTTAATTCAATACCAATGCCGGGTTCTTCGGATACTTGGAAAAAGCCATTTTTAGGTTGTGGGTCTTGAATACATAACTCACGATTCCACTTTTTAATCGCGTAAGTGTGATGCTCATGAATTAAGAAGTTAGGAATGGCTGTTTCTAAATGCAACGATGCCGCTGTTGCAACTGGACCGCCACATACATGCGCTTGAATACGCACATCAAAAATATCAGCGTAATCACAGACCTTTTTCGTCTCGGTGAAACCGCCACATAAACCAAGATCTGGCTGAAGCACATCAATGCTTTGATCTTCAAGATAAGGACGTACACCCCAACGATTATACAAGCGCTCGCCACCGGCTATGGGCACTGCAACTTTATCAGCGACTTTGGCATGCAATGAATGGTTTAGGTAGTTCACTGGCTCTTCATAATACATGCAATCGAATTCTTCGGCGATTTCACCAATTTGAATTGCAGATGTTGCCCCTGGCAAACTATGACATTCAAAAATAATATCAACTTCATCACCCACCGCTTCACGAATAGCCTGCATACGCGCGCGGTATAACTTCATTTCACCACGAGAAATAATATTAGTGCGGTCATAATAAGTATTGCCGTGCTTATCGTATTGGATAGGGTCAACTTTCACTGCATCGTAACCTTCAGCAATCGCTTTTAATGCCGCTTCTGCATATTCTTCTGGATGAATAAGTGCTTTAAACTCGCTGTCCCAGTCAAACTGTAATTGCGATGCGTAAGTACGAAGTTTGTCGTTAACTTTACCCCCTAGCAATTGATAAACAGGTAAACCTAATGCTTTCCCTTTGATGTCCCACAGTGCAGTATCAATCGCACTCATCGCAGCGTAGACCACTGGTCCTCCGCCTAATCCCCAAAAGCTCTCGCGTAGCATTCGTGACCATAGCTTTTCAGTTTGAAACGGATCATGGCCTATTAAAAAAGCGTCAGCCATTTCTTTGATCATCGCAGCGGCTGCACTGTGACCTAAGTCATAAGCAAGCCCGGCTTCACCAACGCCACTAATACCTTCATCTGTATGAATACGCACAAACACAGGTGTCCAAGCAGGTCTGTCTGGACAATGAATATCGAACACTTCGACGCGATTAACTTTCATGGTTACTCCTTACTGAGCAAAACTAGGATCAAGGCGATAAGCCTTACGCAGCATCGCAGGCCACGCTAATTGGCCTCCAGTACTGCCGCTATGCACGACATTCGCTTGATTATAAATATTATCGATAATAGGTTGAGGCACCGGAATAGCTGTTTGACCACTGGCTTGAATCGCCAATTGAATTTCACAGGCGCGCTGTAAATCATAGAAGCGCATAAATGCATCCCCCACCGTTGGACCCACAGTTAGACCGCCATGATTTACTAAAAGCATATGATTTGTAGTGCCTAAATCATCTTGTAAACGTTTTTTTTCATCCTTGTTCACGGCTAAGCCTTCATAGCCATGGTATGACAGTGACGGCAATGAAAACATCGAGTATTGGCTTAACGGTTGTAAACCTTTTTCTTGCGTTGCTACTGCAATAGTCTCTTTGGTATGAAGGTGGATAACACAATGCGCATCATCGCGTACTTCGTGAATAGCACTGTGAATAGTGAAACCTGCAGGGTTAATTTTAAACGGTGTATCGTCGAGAATATTCCCTTCTAAATCAACCTTCACTAAGTTTGACGCGGTTACTTCATCAAAGCTTAAACCAAATGCATTGACCAAATACTGATTTGTGCCCGGTAAGCGTGCAGATAAATGGGTATAAATTAAATCACCCCAACGAAAATGCTCGACCAAACGATAGCATGCAGCCAAATCTACGCGAAGCTGCCATTCTTGTTCAGATACTTTATTTTTTAAATCGAGTTTTGGTAAGTCAAACATGGAAAACCTTGTATATGCGACAAGCATAAATAGATGTATAGAAGTCTAAATTACTATTAACCGATGATCAATAGCTGATACAAAAAGGCCACATCAATTGATGTGGCCTTTTTTATTAAATGTAGCGGATTATTTAACTTGTGATAAATAATCTGCAATTGCTGCCATTTCTTCTTCAGATACGTTCGCAACCATTGCTTTCATCGCAGAAGCCATACCGTTATTACGTGCACCAGACTTAATGTCTTTCATTTGTGCAAGTAAGTATTCTTTATTTTGACCATTTAGCTTAGGGTATAGCGGCATAATGGGTGCTTTACCTTCTGCACCGTGGCACGTTTGGCAAAGTTTTGCTGTGTATAGCGTTGCGCCATCAGCAGCCATTGTATTGAAAGATAGGCTTGCAGCCATTGCAAGGCCAGCCCCACATAGAATTTTAGTTATCTTGCTCATTTGTATCTTCTCTTTTTAACGGGTTAGAAAACATTTTCTTTAGTGTAGACCATGATTTAACAATATTGCACCCAAATTGCCCCCGAAAAATTGTTACAGCAACCTAAATGCTATGCAGTTATGCGGGTTACCATATTAAATCATCAGGCACTTCAAAATCAGCATAGGGATCGTCTTCATCCTTTTGCTTATCTTCAGGTTCGACATGGAACACTATATATTCTTCGCTAACTTCAGCGACTTTTCGAGCTGGTTCATCTTCCAGAACAAAAAATTGGCCTTCTAAAACACAAATTGCTAAGCGACCACCCGCTAACGCTTTTTGTGTTTTTTCATTTACGTCGAGCTCTTTCACTTTATTTTCATAAGTGAAATTAAAGGTGCGATCGCCACGGATCTCATCCTGATTATTATGCTCTAAAATTTGCTTAACGCGAGCAACTTGCTCACGTTGTTTTTGCTCTTCCAAACGCGCTTTATTTAGTTCATCTGCTTTTTTCTGCTGCTCGAGCTTGGTTTGCTCAATGTGCTTTTGCAAATCACTTGGGTTACTGGTAGCCCCTTTCTTTTTTTTCTTTTGCTGCTTACGTTTTTCAGTTTTAGCTACTTTCGCTTGGTGCGAGGTAGTGAGCCCAGCTTTAAGTAGCTGATCTTGTAATGAACCCATCACTAAATTCCAATAATTAAAATGCGTATAAGGGCTATTTTAATCAGCTATGCAAACAAATAACAGTACTGAACCCATTTGAATCTTTGCTATTTATATTATTACACGCAGATTAACACGCGATGAAATCATGACACTTTGATTTAACGCAATATTTCTTACTTTAATCATTATGATACTTGTAAAATTACTCGCACTCTATAAGCTAATACTTTTTCTTCACGGAGCTAAAAATGCAGCTGCGACATTTGTTACTTTGCTCTGTATTTATTTTCTTTGTTTTATACGCACCCCAGCCCCTACTTGGATTATTTGCTCGCCATTTTTCTGTGTCGCCAGCCGCCGCCGGCAGTTTAATGACAGCCACAATGCTCCCGCTAGCAATCGCTCCATTAGTGTATGGGTTATTTTTAGCAAAGCGTAACCCGCTGGTTATTTTAAAAATCGCTATGGTTATACTGGCTATTAGCTGCGTTATTTTTACCTTTGCGCCGAGCTTTAACGTGTTACTTTTGATACGTTTTATTCAAGGTATTACGCTGCCAGCCGCACTCACCGCGATGACCAGTTATATTGGTGTCACTTACCAAGCCGACCTACTACAGCGTAATATGACCTTGTATATTGGTAGTACGATTGTTGGTGGTTATTTTGGTCGTATGTTAGCGGCCTTATTTACTGATTTTTTAAGCTGGCAAAGCTTTTACTATGTGATAGCGATTGGCTTAGTCTGTCTTGCCTTCGCTATCCCTAAACCCCAAAAGACAACCGCAATTCATACCCCACAATCACCCCTTTTATATTTAAAGCAATTAAAAAGCCCATTAGTTTTGAAGCTCTATGGGGCGGTTTTTTGTATGTTCTTTTGCTTTGCAGCGCTGTTAAATTATTTGCCCTTTATTCTGCAAGATAGCTTTGCCATTACTAACACGCGCGAAATCGGACTTGTTTATACTGGCTACTTAGTCGGTGCACTTGCGTCAATAGCCACCCCTTGGTTACTGAGAAAGTCTTCATCTCCTTGGCGCTTGCTCACTGGGGTATTTTTATTTTATAGCCTCACAATGTTGCTGTTGATGAGTCAACAGCTGCTGTTATTTGTCATCGCATTTACAGGTTTTTGTGGCGCTATGTTTGTGATTCATTCAAGTGCCGCACCATTGGTTAATAAAATTAGCACCGCCCCTGCCAGTGTGACGAATGGCGGCTATGTATCGTTTTATTACAGTGGTGGTGCACTTGGTTCGCTGTTACCGGGGCTGATATACCAGCAACATGGTCAAGTTGCCTTTATGGCAGTACTGCTGCTGGTATGTTTAATAGGGCTCGCGTTGGTTTATTTAGCAGGAAGGAATACGACTCGAGGCTGATGCCCTGTACTGGCAAAGAAGCGTTCTAAGTCGTCTTTTTTCATTAACCAAGTCGCGGTGTTCTCAAACGGATGGCAATGAAAAAGCGCATTAAACCAGATTTCTTGATCAAGCCACAACGTGACATTATTTTGTTTGTCGTTTAAAAGTGCCAGCATAGACACACAGCCAGGCGGCACTTTTAAATAACGTGCAAGTCGCTCATCTGAGGCAAAACCTATCCGCGAAAGTCCTTGCTGCTTTGCAATCGCTTTTAAATCAAGCTGTTTGTCGTGGGCTGTTATCACCAAAAAATGACGTTTACCTTCGTTATCACGCAGAAATAAGTTTTTCAGTCGCGTACCAGGCCTATCAACCATAAACGTATCAGCATCGAGGCTGCCATGTAATGGTGGGTGTTCTATTTCTTCGTATTCAATAGCGAGCTGAGCAAGTGCCGCTGCCAGCTTGGTTTTATCGGCATACATTTACAAACAACGTCCTCGTAATTGCACACTCAAATCACGCCATAATACTTCGTCAATTACATGTTTGTCGTCGCAATACGAACGCTCTTTGAGTTCTTCATTTAATAATTCAACAGCTTGATCTTCTAAGAGTAATTTTAAGTTGCTCGACTCTTCAAAGTACTCTTGCTCGGCAAAATCTTTAAATTGTCGACGCGTCATCGGCTTATCTAAATTAATAGGCTTTCGGCCTTGCGCTTTTACTGACACAACATAAGCAAAAATTTTATTTCCCTGCTCATCATTTTTTCCATAAAACTGTTTGTTATTAATTTCAAAAGGAGGGGCGTCCCCTTGGCTTGCGCAACCAGCTAATAAAACAACCAAAAGCGATGCTATTTTTTTCATTATTGGATAAGCCTTGAACAGTAGATGCGACCTAGTCTATCAAAAATAAAAGCGGAGGGTAAAAATTCGATCATTTTTTAAAAAACACTTGACCGCGAATGTAAAAATAATTAAAGTTCACCCCGCTTAAGACGTAAGACTTAAGCATCCTGTATTTAGGAATGTGGGGCTATAGCTCAGCTGGGAGAGCGCCTGCCTTGCACGCAGGAGGTCAGCAGTTCGATCCTGCTTAGCTCCACCACCTTCCTACTTTTCTTAGGCACTCTGCCAAATTTAATATCAAACTTATCTAAAAAAATTATCTAGTTTATCCGTTATTTTTTGCCGTCTTAATTTTATTCACATAAAAAAAAGCCGAGCAGAGCCCGGCATTTTCATGTTTTATTTTGTAAATAATTACTCGCGAATTTGACCTTCGCCGTTCACTAGGTATTTTTCTGTCGTGAGTGACTCTAAGCCCATTGGGCCATAAGCATGCAGCTTGGTTGTTGCAATACCAATCTCTGCACCTAAACCTAATTGCGAGCCGTCAGAAAAACGAGACGATGCATTAACCATAACCACTGAAGCATCTACACTACGTTGGAATAACTGCGCAGCAGCTTGGTCTTTTGTACAGATCACTTCTGTGTGGTTAGAACCGAATTTAGCAATGTGGTCAATCGCACCCGCGAAATCAGGAACAACTTTAATCGCGATTTCTAAATCGAGGTACTCTTCACCAAACTCATCGTCGCCCAGTACAGTCGCGTTGTCAAAATACGCTGCGGCTATTGCGTCTGCATTCACTTTTACGCCTTCTTGACGCAGTACCACTGCACATAAGTTTAAAAACTCATCAGCGATATCTTGGTGAACAACTAAACCTTCAAGTGCATTACACACGCCTGTACGCTGCGTTTTACCGTTAAGTAATAGATTAATAGCCACATTTAAGTCGGCGTCTTTATCTACATAAAGATGACATACGCCTTTAAAATGCTGAATAACAGGAATCGTACTGTTTTCTGTTACAAAGTTAATTAGGCCTTCACCACCACGTGGAATGATTAAGTCAATGGTGTCACGTTGCTGCATCAGCTCCATGAGTAAACCGCGGTCTGGGTCTGGAATCACCGAAATTAACGCTGTTGGCAGGCCATGCTTTTCTAATACTTTGTGCATCACACTGGCAATCGCTTGCGAGCTTTTAAGCGCTTCTTTACCACCGCGTAATATGACACCGTTACCTGATTTGAAACACAATGCACCCGCATCCGCTGTTACATTAGGACGCGCTTCGTAAATCATACACACCACACCTAAAGGCACACGCATTTTACTGATCTTAATGCCATTCGGGCGCTCAGTAATTTCACGTAGTTGACCCACAGGATCGTCAAGGCTAACAATTACCTCAATCCCTTCAGCCATGGCTTCGATACGCTCATCATTTAACGTTAAGCGATCAATCATTGACCCAGGGAGATTATTATCACGCGCCGCAGCTAAATCGCTTTCATTTTCTTTGATAATGAACGCTTTACTTTCACGAAGTGCCTGTGCCATCTCAGTTAAAACCTGATTTTTAGTGGCTGTATCCAGTAAGGCTAGCTGGGTAGCAGCGTGTGCTGCTTGGCTCGAAATATCCGTAATTAAACTCATGACTTCTCCAATAATGCGATATCTTTCTCTGAAACAACGGGGCCAATTGAATCCTGCATTTTCTCGCTAAATTCACTTTGCTCGTTGTCAGCTATAAAACTTAATAAACAGCTACTGTAATTCGCTGTTGCTTTTGCTAGGCGCGTACCATCGTCACTGCGTACTAAAATAGTATCGCCTACGCCAAATTCTCCGTGTACCGCAAGAATTTCATCACTGCGAATACACCCATTTTCTCGGTTTGATGATTCATTAATTGAACCTTCAACCACAACTTCACCTTGCTCATTGGCAGTGTGAGTCATCCAATGCACCGCTTCTTGCATTGGTTTTTCGTATGGGGTGAAAATAGTGCCTGGATTATCACCTGCTAATAAACGGTTAAATGTTTCTTCTTTAAACCCGTTTAAAATATAGGTGGTGATACCATGTGAAGTCGCTTTTTCTGCTGCTTCTATTTTCGTTTTCATACCGCCAGTACCTACAGCACTGGTTGCACACCCAGCCATAGCATAAATTGATTCATCGATGCTTTCGATTTCAGGTAATAAGACAGCGTCCTCATGTAAATTAGGGTTCTTGTCATATAAACCATCGACATCTGAGAAAATCATCAAGGCATCCGCATCTGCCGCAGCCGCAACCATGGCTGATAAGTTATCGTTATCACCTACTTTTAAATCGTCGGTTGTTACCGTGTCATTTTCATTAATGATGGGCAATACACCGTGCTCAAGTAAAGTAAATACTGTTTCTCTAATACTTGTATAGCGTTCACGGTCTCGCAAATCACCATGCGTTAATAAAATTTGCGCCGATGGGAAATCAAAAAAGCGATCCCACATGGCCATCATTTCTGTTTGGCCAGCCGCTGCCATTGCCTTTTTCATCGTCACAGAGCGTTGCTCTTGCTCTGGGAATAAATGCGAACCAGCAGCCACCGAACCTGACGATACTAAAATAACTTCGATACCTTGCGCTCGACAACGAACGATGAACTGTGCAATGGTCAGTAAATAGCGAGAACGACACCCATCTTGATCAGGTGCGATTAAGGCGCTACCAACTTTTAGTACTATACGTTGCCATTTAAACTTTTGCATAACTGTTCAACTTTCCATTTTACTATCTGTTCAGTGTCAAAATGCCACTGATTAAAAGACTCACGTTTAGCCGAGCTAAACGCACTGATCATAATTAATCTGTCAAACCACTTATCTGAGCACACAGCTAAGCCACGCAAGTAATGCGATTAGATATAGCACAACTTTTATTCAGTCAGTAGACCAAACGGTTATAAACCATAAGTTGTTATAAAAAGATAAGTGTTGTTTATGTATCGCTGTAAAAAGCTGTGTGCGGCTTTTATTAATAACAACATACATAGAGCCTATACAGTCTGGTACACCAACAGATAGGGTGTAGACTGTATGACCGAGATTTAGCAGCCACGATGGGAACTAAACATTGACCAGACAATGAACTTATATTCTATTCAACACGTAATAAATACACACTGAATAGGACCAAGCTCATTTCTATTTAATTAGAAAACAAAGTGTAAAATACACACTTAGCTCGCCAAACAATTGATTAAATAGAGCTTAAGCTCTAAGTAGAAAGGGTTTTCGTTACCAATCATTTAGATATCAAATTGTTTGAACACGAAATATAATACGGTAAACATGGGGGTAAGATCAAGTCTGAAAAGCAATCATACCTTTTATACTTACCATAACCTTGAAAAATAGAGCTCAAATAACAAAAAGTTAAGACCTAGCATTTATCAATTAATGATTTTTTATCAACTTTTAAGGATTTTGTTGTCGAAAGCAGCCCAAAAAGTAGTAATAACGACTAAAATCGTATGTGAAGCAACAAGTTTGCTTGTGTCTATGACGGTGAGTAGGCTTTAATAGGTAAGCAATTTTATTTAAAAGTTAACGACTGTTTATCGTTTTCAAACGCGATTACCTATCTCGTTGGTGTTTTTAAATAGTAGTAACTAAAGGATACTTTATTCTATGTCAGCAATTTATATAGCAGGGATCGCCTTGTGCTCTGTGTTAGCACAGTGGATAGCCTGGGCGTTTCGTGTACCCGCTATTTTATTTTTACTACTAACGGGTTTATTACTTGGCCCATTTAGCGGCATTTTAAACCCCGATGCCTTACTCGGCGACTTGCTTTTCCCTGTCGTGTCATTGAGTGTTGCAGTGATCCTTTTTGAAGGCTCCTTAACGCTTCATTTTCGAGAGTTAAAAGGCATAGGCAAAGTTGTTCGAAACCTATGCTCCATCGGTATGATCACCACCTGTTTAATTATAAGCCTCAGTGCCTATTGGATTTTAGAACTAAACTGGCGTGTTGCAGCAGTTCTGGGGGCAGTATTAGTGGTTACCGGCCCTACGGTTATTGCCCCTTTATTAAACTCAATGCGGCCTACGCAAGATATCGACCGTATATTACGCTGGGAAGGTATTGTTATTGACCCCATTGGTGCCTTGTTTGCAGTGCTTGTATTTGAAGCCGTCATGCTTGTTGGTCAGGGCGAAGTACTCAGCCACACGATCATTGCTTTATTCAAGACCTTAGGCGTTGGTTTAACAATCGGTGTCGTCGCTGGCTGGTTAACAACCCTACTTATTCGCCGAGAGTGGTTACCGTTCGAACTACATAAGTTTGGCATACTAGCCTTAGTGCTCATTAGTTTCACGGTTTCTAACCACTTAAGCCATGAATCAGGACTACTTGCTGTTACCGTCTTTGGTATATGGCTTGCTAATCAGGACGACTTAGAAATAGACTCTGTGCTTGAATTTAAAGAAGACCTGTCGATGATTCTCATTTCATCCCTGTTCATCTTACTGGCTGCACGTTTGCAGCTATCCGACTTAATGATGCTGCACAGCGACGTGTTTATCTTTTTAGCCATTGTTTTATTTGTGGCGCGTCCTGCGTGTATCGCAATTTCGACGTTTAAAAGTGATTTACCCTTAAAATCTCGTCTCGTCTTATCGTGGATAGCCCCACGCGGTATTGTCGCGGCAGCAGTAGGCTCTGTGTTTGCCCTAAGCATGGTCGAAGCCGGTATCGCGGATGCAGAAAAAATAGTGCCACTTATCTTCACAGTCATTATCGTCACAGTGGTTTTACAGAGTTTAACGGCAACGCCTTTAGCTAAATTATTAAAAGTACGTCAGCCGTCACCTAATACGATTCTTATCATAGGTGCAAACCATGTTGCACGTGCTATCGCCTGTGGTTTAAAAGAACAAAACATTCCTGTTCATTTATCTGACCCCGCGTGGGAAAACTGTCGCATGGCGCGCATGGATGGTTTACCCTGTTATTACGGTAACCCGCAATCAGAACATGCTGAGCGTTACTTACCCCTAACCACAATTAGAAACGTGTTGGCACTGTCGCCAAACCGTCATCATAATGCCTTGGGCGTACAGTATTTTTCTCACCTATTGGATGAAAAAAATGTATTTTCACTGCGCTCATCAACCAACCACGCTAAAGCGAATAAAGACAGTGCGACGTTCTTATCACGACAAATTTTATTTGGTGATAACGGGGCCTATGCTCGTTTAAGTAGCTTAATCGCGAAAGGGGGTAAAGTGAGTGCAACGCGTATTTCTGACGAGTTTAGCTGGGAGCAGTACCAAGAAGTCAACAGTGAAGCAATTCCATTGTTTATTCTAAATGGTGAAAAAGATGATGACGATGATTCACCTATACGTCTTCGCCCTTTCACCACCCACATGGAAAAAACACCTCAAGTTGGTGAACGAGTCGTGGCACTACAGCCTCCTAAACTTTCTGTTTTAAAAGATCCGAATAACGGTAAAAATAAAGAGAAAAAAGAAGACTAATAATAACGATAAGGCCAGCATTTGCTGGCCTTTGTTTATTCAGGTAGACGGGCGCGGGCGACAACGCTGTCGGGCATTTTTTCTGCCAATTTAGCCAGTAACTGTTCTACTTTTTTATGCTGTGCTTTGTCAGCCACCATTGAGTGAAATAACCAACGGTAGGCGTCTTCATAGTCACGAGGGCTGCCATAGCCTTGATTGAATAGGTTAACCAAGCGAATTTGTGCTTTAAGGTTTCCCTGTGCCGACGCTTCTCTGAGGTAGGTGACCGCCATGGCTTTATCTTTCTGTACTAATTGGCCGACATCATAGTAACGACCAAGCTGCTCGAGTGCCGCTGCGAAACCTTGCTGTGCGGCTTGGCGCATGTAATAAACACCCAGCTCAACATTGCGGTCTACACACACCGCATACGCTAACATATCACCATACAGGAATTGATACGATGGCAACGCCATTTTATTGGCTCGCGCTTCAATATCTTGTACTAGCTGGCAATCATCAGCCTTTACCCGTGCCAAATGTGCATTTTTATTAATTAAGCCAATTAACTCGCTCTCAGTATACAAAGGGACTGCTGTAATAGGCTCTTCAGCCATGGCTAGGCTTGAAAAGAGGAATGTTAAAGGCAATAAAACACGCATCAAAATCACTTAATGAAAATCTGTCTTAGTAAATAATATACAATTTTCATTCCAGAATAAATTTTAGGCACAAAAAAAGCTGCCGAAGCAGCTTTTTTAAACATATCGTGATTATGCAAACGGGTTGCGTAATACCATTGTTTCAACACGGTCTGGACCTGTTGAGATGATATCAACTGGCACGCCAGTGATTTCTTCGATACGTTTGATGTAGTCAATCGCTGCTTTTGGCAGCTCTTCAACTGAAGTAACACCGACTGTGTTTTCAGACCAACCAGGCATCTCTTCGTATACTGGTGTTACTTTCTCGTAGCCTTCAGCAGCTAATGGTGTAACGTTCGTTACTGTGCCATCTTCTAACTGGTAACCAGTACAGATTTTCAGTGTTTCTAAACCGTCTAGTACGTCTAGTTTAGTTAAACAGAAACCTGAGATGCTGTTGATTTGTACTGCACGGCGCATAGCCACTGCATCTAACCAACCTGTACGACGTAAACGGCCCGTTGTTGCACCAAACTCATGGCCTTTCTCACCTAAGTGCTTACCTACTGGGTCTTGTTTATCTAGACCGTCGTAAAGCTCGGTAGGGAATGGACCTGAACCTACACGTGTTGTGTAAGCTTTGATGATACCTAATACGTAATCAAGGTGTAATGGACCAAAGCCCGCACCGGTAGCTACACCACCTGCAGTAGTGTTAGACGATGTTACGTATGGGTATGTACCGTGGTCGATATCAAGTAACGTACCTTGCGCACCTTCAAATAAGATGTTGTCGCCCGCTAAACGTGTTTGATCAAGAAGCTCAGTAACATCAACAACCATTGCTTTTAAGATATCAGCGATTGCCATTGCATCGTCAAATGTCTTTTGGAAGTCCACTGGCTCTACTTTGTAGTAATGCTCTAACGTGAAGTTATGGTATTCCAATACTTCTTTAAGCTTACTAGCAAACTGTTCAGGGTTGAATAAGTCACCAACACGTATACCACGACGTGCTACTTTGTCTTCATAAGCTGGACCGATACCACGACCTGTCGTACCGATTGGCTTATCGCCACGTGCTTTTTCACGGGCTAAATCTAATGCAATGTGGAAAGGTAAAATTAGCGGACATGCTTCGCTGATTAATAAGCGTTCACGTACTGGTACGCCACGCTCTTCTAGCATGCCGATTTCTTTCATTAATGCTTCTGGTGATAAAACAACACCATTACCGATCACACACTTAACATTGTCACGTAATACACCCGATGGAATAAGGTGTAAAACCGTCTTTTCACCGTTGATCACCAAAGTATGGCCTGCGTTATGACCACCTTGATAACGAACTACTAAAGATGCTTTGTCTGTAAGGAGGTCAACTACCTTACCCTTACCTTCGTCACCCCATTGGGTGCCTAGTACAACAACGTTTTTACCCATTGCAAATTCACTTAGAAAAAATTAGGACGAGATTTTACCAGAAAACGAGGTGAAAGATCACCCCGTTTAGCTTATTTTTTCTGCGGCTGAATTTTTATCATCTTATTTAATAGCACAATTACAGGCAGAACAGAGGTTTATAAAAACAGACAGTCTATGTTTTAAGCAATCTCAGAAACAAAAAAGCCCCGCAAAATAGGCGGGGCTTTTAGCAGCGACAGTAAATTACTGTGCTTTAGAACCTTTCATGTAATTAAAGAAATCGCTATCCGGTGATAGAACCATCACGTCTTGCTTATCTTTAAAGGTATTTTTGTATGCTTCTAAGCTACGAACAAAGCTAAAGAATTCAGCATCTTTACTGTATGCGTTCGCGTAGATAGCTGCGGCATTCGCATCACCTTCACCGCGCACAGTACGTGCATTTCGCTCTGCATCAGCAAGCATAACGGTGACTCGGCGATCGACTTCTGCACGAATTGTTTCCGCTTTTTCCTGACCTTCAGAACGGTGCTCTTTTGCCACTGCAGTACGTTCAGCACGCATACGTTGGAAAATAGAGCTACTCACTTCTTGTGGTAAGTTAATTTGCTTAACACGCACATCAAGTACTTCGATACCTAACTCTTGCGCACTTTCTGATGCTTGTACTAATGCTTCTTCCATCAGCTCACTTCGCTCACCAGAGACAATTTCTCTGATAGTGCGCGAACCGAAGTTAGTACGCAGTCCGTTATTAACTTTTTGCTTTAGGAGTGTTTCAGCGTATTGCTTATCACCACGAGCACGCAAGTAGAAAGCGCTAAAATCGTTAATACGCCATTTTACGTACGAATCAACAATTAAGTCTTTCTTCTCGCTGGTTACAAAGCGGTCTGGTGCACCATCTAGCGTTTGAATACGTGCGTCTAAGCGACGTACTTGGCTAAAAAATGGGACTTTAAGGTGTAAACCAGGCCCATACACCACCGCGTTATCACTGTCGTCTTTTTGCACTTTGCTGAATAACAGCACAATTGCCTTTTCGCCTTCTTGCACAACAAATACTGCTGAGAACGACAATACAAGAGCAAGGGCGAGTATGACTAAACTAAAGTTTTTCATCTTGTTTATCTCCCCTCATTAAAACGGTCAGTAGCGAAACGATCACCGCTTGGATTAACAGTGCTGTTTCGTGATGTGTTTATCTTATTGCGAAGGTCCTTGATATCACTTGAGCTTGGAAGTGCAACTCGCGTTGCTGTGCCTTGCTTTTCCATGATTTTATCAAGTGGTAAATACAGCATGTTATTGCCACCTTTCACATCGACTAACACTTTAGAGCTGTTACCTAACACTTGTTCCATTGCATCAATATATAAACGCTGACGCGTGACTTCTTTTGCTGCTTGGTACTCAGGTAATAACTTTTCAAAACGTGCCACTTCACCCTGAGCTTCAAGGGTAATACGTTCGCGATACGCTTCTGCTTCTTGTGTCATACGTGTGACTTGACCACGTGCACGCGGTTCAATTTCACGGGCATATGCTTCGGCTTCACGAATAAAACGTTCTTCATCTTCTTGCGCTGCAATCGCATCATCAAAGGCATCTTTCACTTCGCCCGGCGGACGAGAGTCTTTAAAGTTCACATCGCTGACAATAATACCGAGGTTATAAGGCTCGATAATTTTGTTTAGTTCATCCCATGTTTGTTGACGAACTACCTCACGACCTGTTGTGAGTACTTGGTCCATTTTCACATGACCAATGACATAACGCAGTGCACTATCAAGTGCCTGTTGTAAGCTGTGATCAGCATCCGTTACACTAAACTTGTAAAGATGTGGGTCAATTACACGGTACTGAACTTCAAACTCAACATTAACTACGTTTTCATCTTCGGTGAGCATAAACCCTTTTGCTGATAATGAACGAACGGCTTCAATATCAACAGGAATAACACGTTCGATGAACGTCATCTTCCAACGTAAGCCAGGTTCAGCAATACGGTCAAATTGACCAAACTGTAGAACCACACCACGCTCGGCTTCTTTTACGGTGTAAATACCACTCAATGCCCATACGATGACGGCAATGATTAAAATGAAAGAAATGCCTGCGCCACCAAGTCCGCCGCCGTTGTTACCTGGTTTGTTACCACCAAATAAACCGCCAAACTTGCCGGAGAACTTACGCAGTACCTCGTCTAAATCAGGTGGGCCTTGATCTTTACCGCCTTTATTATTCCACGGATCTTTATCATTGCCATTATTACCCGGTTCATTCCAGGCCATAGCTATACTCCATTGTTATCTAAATGAATTAGGTTAAATCTATCAAATATACAGCATTTCTCATACTAAAAATGACAAATGCTGCTGATTTTTAGTTCGCCGCTACAAAAGAATCGAGGTCATGCCCCATTTCTTTTTTCAAACGATTCCATTCCGCCATAGGCAAACGTACTGACAAAAGCCAATTGCCTTGCTCATCAAATTGCTCTTCATGCACAGCATTTAAATTAAATAATGCGGCACGAATACGCCCATGTTGTGGCGGTAATTTAAGCTCATCGGCAAACATTTTTTTGGCAAGTAACTCATTAATTGCCTCAGACAACAACTCACAACCGACCCCCGTACGTGCCGAAAGCCAAACGCGAATAGGTTGCCCTTCGTCGTTTCTATCTATACGTGGCGCAACGTCATCTAGCGCATCAATTTTGTTATAAACCAATAATTGTGGCACATCGTCTGCCTCAATTTCTTTGAGTACCGATTGCACCTGCTCAATATTTTCTTTACGGCGGGGGTCTGCCACATCAATCACATGAAGCTGTAAATCGGCTTCACGCGTTTCTGTTAATGTTGCTTTAAAGGCAGCCACTAAATCATGTGGTAAGTGGCGAATAAAGCCCACCGTATCGGCCAAAATAACGGGGCCAATGTCTCCAATGTCCAACTTACGTAACGTTGGATCAAGTGTTGCAAACAGCTGATCCGCTGCATACACATCAGAATTTGTTATACGGTTAAAGAGTGTCGACTTACCCGCATTGGTATACCCAACTAATGACACCGTGGGGATTTCATTTCGAGTACGCGCACGTCGCCCCTGCTCACGCTGAACAGCGACTTTATCTAAACGGGCACGAATATTCTTAATTCTTGCACGCAGTAAGCGTCTATCTGTCTCGAGTTGAGTTTCACCCGGTCCTCGTAAACCAATCCCGCCTTTTTGTCTTTCAAGGTGGGTCCAACCACGGATCAAGCGAGTAGAAATATGGCGAAGCTGAGCCAACTCCACTTGAAGTTTACCTTCGTGGGTACGCGCTCGCTGCGCAAAAATATCCAAGATCAAACTCGTACGATCAAGTACACGACACTGGCAAACGCGCTCTAAATTGCGCTCCTGTGACGGGCTAAGTTGATGATTGAAAATGATGACATCTGCATTGTGGATTTTGACAGTTTCAGCGATTTCTTCTGCTTTTCCGGTCCCGACGAATAGTTTCGGATGTGGTGCTTGACGACTGCCTTGCACAATCGCCAAACTACTAACACCAGCAGAAGATACCAACAACTCTAATTCGTGAAGATCTTCGCGATCCCCCTCTTTAGGTAAGTCGATATGAACTAAAACTGCCTGTTCGCCGGCTTCATAACGGTCAAACAAGCATTACGCTCCTAAATTTAAAAGTTTCCAGCTTCTTGCTCTTCTGCATCATCACTTCCTTGTACACCTTGGAAGTTAACAGATCGCGCTGGAACAACGGTAGAAATAGCGTGTTTATACACCATTTGATTTACGGTGTTTTCTAGTAAAATAACAAATTGGTCAAATGACTGGATTTTACCCTGAAGTTTAATGCCATTAACCAAAAAGATTGATACTGGAATGCGCTCACGACGTAACGCATTCAAAAATGGGTCTTGTAACGACTGGCCTTTTGCCATGTTATTTTCCTTCGTTCTAGGTGTTATTATAATTAAGTAGCTGAACTCATTTAACAAAGCTAAATTTTTTCAACTACTACTAGCTTAGCGAACTTACTACACGTTGCAAGTTTTCTTCATCACCCGTGGTTAACCAAGTAACATTTGGCCAACCTCTTAACCAAGTTAGCTGTCGCTTGGCTAACTGCCGTGTGGCTGCAATACCACGAAAGACCATTTCATCATAGTCAGTTTCGCCTGCAATGTAATCCCACATTTGTCTATAACCTACGCAACGAATTGATGGCAGATCGGGGTGTAAATCCTTACGTTTATATAGGGATGAAACTTCATTTTCAAACCCCTGGTCGAGCATTATTTTAAACCTTTTCTCAATTCGCTGATGCAATTCACTGCGATCATCAGGTGCAATCGCAAATTGATGGAAAGTATATGGTAACTCAGGCTGCTTTTGTTTTTGCAGCTCTGTCATTGTTTTACCTGTTATACGATACACTTCGAGCGCACGATTAATGCGTTGTGAATCATTTTCACTCATTTTGCTCGCAGCATCAGGATCAATTTTAATAAGCTCTTTGTGCAAATGCGGCCAACCAAACTGCTTTGCTTCTTTTTCAAGCTCAGCACGTACTTCGGGTGATGCCTCTGGTAGCGGTGATAAGCCATCAAGTAATGATTTAAAATACATCATTGTACCGCCAACCAGTACAGGTACTTTACCTTGCTGATGAAATAGATCAATCTTTTCAATTGCATCGCGACGAAAATCTGCGACTGAATAACTCTCTGCTGGATCAATAATATCAATCAAATGATGTGGCGCTCGCGCTAATTCATCAGCATCGGGCTTAGCCGTACCAATATTCATATCTTTATATACAAGTGCGGAGTCAACACTGATAATTTCAGTGTTAAGGTGCTCGCATAATGCAATTGCCAGTTCGGTTTTCCCTGCAGCTGTTGGTCCCATTAAAAAAATGACGGGTAAGTTATTCAAGCCTGATTACCTTGCTTCGTTTAAAAACTGAGATAGTTCTATTTTAACTGCTTTTTCACGCAAACGTTGCATTGTTTGTGGATTATTTTCTAGTCGCGATATTTGTTCCAAAAAGACTTGGCTTGCAAAATACCGGGTCGGTATTTGGCTATCAAGCCAAATAAGCCAACCGTCTAATGTGCTATCAACACTCTGACAGGCACTAATAAGTCGTGCTATTGCATCACTCACATCTAATAAATACAAACAGGGCGGCAGTTTTTTCACCATCACAAAATGTTTTTCAATGACGAGGTCAAACCCTAATAACGTAAACCAAGATTGCTGCGCATTAAGCGCATTGACGTCATCATCACTCACATTAACACGCACAGGCAACAGCAATGCTTTGCCTTCAAGGTTTCCTGCTTGTTCAACCTGAGTGTGCCAGTCGAGGCTCAGTGCATGCTTAAAGTGAGCTGCAAATAACTGGTTATCTTCACAAAATACACACTGCCCCTCTTTCACATGCATAAGCTGGGTCAATGCGGGTTGTGTATCGGTTACCGCTGCAACACTGGGCTCAGGGCTAACACGGTCAAAATGTGCCGCGTGTTGCTCGCTAATTCCTTGATAAAACGCATTAACATCGTGATGAGTCGTTTTAGTTCGGGGCTCACTTGG
Organism: Pseudoalteromonas lipolytica; assembly: GCF_003515105.1. NCBI lineage: Bacteria > Pseudomonadati > Pseudomonadota > Gammaproteobacteria > Alteromonadales > Pseudoalteromonadaceae > Pseudoalteromonas > Pseudoalteromonas lipolytica. The sequence goes on from NZ_CP032090.1 coordinate 3,408,526, forward strand.
CGCACTGCCCCCTGCACGCGATGCCCCACCCGACGATGAATACGAAGGGTGACGCGTTGGCTGTAATGCCGACTTAGGGTAATCATACTGCTCAGAATAGCTTGTAGCAGGGCGACTCACTGGCAACGTACTTGATTGAGTGAAATTAAGCGGCGTGTCTGCAACAGAGTGCGTGTTATTAACACCTGACTCAAAATCGACGTCATGCTGAAGCGGCACGACCACTTGTTTAATCGCTTGTAGAATAAAATCATGAACCAAGCGCCCTTGGTGAAAACGCACTTCGTGTTTGGCCGGGTGCACGTTAACGTCAACTTGGCGCGGGTCAATATCAATATAAATAACGAAGCCTGGTAGCTCCTCAGACCCTGCGACCTCTTCAAAGGCCTGACGAATTGCATGCAGAATCAACTTATCGCGCATCATGCGATTATTTACATAGGTGTACTGCGTACTGTTGCTTGACCCTACAGGTAAAACCCAACCTCGCAGCATCAGCCCCGCTTCACCAGATTGAATATGTAAAGCGTGTTCGCTAAATGCTTTACCAGCGACTTGCGCAACACGGGTAATCGCATCCTCAGGGTTTGGTTTCGCACGGTACTGACGCACGACCTTGGCATTATGCGTTAACGTAATCGACACATCGAAGCGGCTTAAAGCGATTCGCTTAATGAGCTCATCAATATGCGAAAACTCGGTTTTTTCGGTGCGTAAAAATTTACGTCGTGCTGGGGTGTTAAAAAATAAGTCTTTCACCTCAATGGTAGTGCCATCGGGGTGGGCTGTTGGCTTGACTTGCACCGCCATATCACGGCCTTCAGCAAACGCTTGCCATGCAGCCTCTTGCTTTTTTGGCTTCGAGCTCAATGTCAAACGTGATACTGAGCTGATCGAGGCCAACGCTTCACCACGAAAACCTAGCGAACAAATATTCTCCAGATCATCGAGTGACTTTAACTTACTGGTTGCGTGGCGAGATAATGCCAACGTGAGCTCATCTTTATTAATACCCGAGCCATTATCTCGAATCCGAATAAGCTTATGACCACCACGTTCAATATCTATTTGGATTCGCGTCGCACCGGCATCCAAACTATTTTCAACCAGCTCTTTAACGACTGACGCGGGACGCTCAACCACTTCACCCGCTGCAATTTGGTTAGCCAGTCGCGCGGGTAATATTTCTATACTCATAGTGTTCCTAACACGCTAATTGACTAGCTTTGGGGAATATCAAGCTCTTGCCCGATAAACAAAGTGTTCGATTTTAGGTTATTTACCGTTTTAAGCTTGCTCACAGATGTGCCATAACGACTCGCCAACATGCTTAGCGATTCACCCGGGCGTACCTTATGCTTGGTTGGGTATTGCGCTTTTAATTTAGCAAATAAAGAGTCATCAGGTGGATTTTGTAAATAATAGCTTTTAATTGATTTAAAGATTGCTTTAGCTAATCGCTCTTGGTGATTGGCTGTTTTTAGTAAACGTTCTTCACGCGGATTCGAGATAAACCCTGTTTCGACCAAAATAGAGGGAATATCTGGCGATTTAAGCACTGCAAGGCTCGCTGCTTGTGGTTCTTTTTTATGTAATTTAGCCACTTTTTTAAGCTCTCTCACCACCTCTTCAGCGACGTTAAAACCCGTTTTCATTGAGTGGTCCATCGACATATCAAGCAATGCTTGCGCTAAATACTTTTCACTAGCGGTGTCTTTTAACACCCCAGCTGCACCGCCTAAAAGCTCCGAATGCTTTTCTTTATCCTCAATCCATTTACCAATTTCTGAGTTTGCACGGCGCAGCGACAACACCCATACAGAGGCTCCATTAGGTTGCGGACTGGTGAAGGCGTCAGCATGAATAGACACAAAAAAGTCTGCTTTTTTCTCGCGTGCAATATTGGTACGCGTATTCAGGTTTACAAAATAATCACTGCGGCGGATCATACGTGAAATCATCCCACGCTCAGCATCAATCATTCGCTCCAAGCGTTTAGCAATTTGCAACGTGATGTCTTTTTCATAGGTGCCTGATGGCCCTATTGAACCGGGGTCTTCCCCACCGTGCCCTGCATCAATCGCAATCACAATATCACGCTCTTGATTAAGCTCGCGCTTTTTGACACTGCTATTCGTACTCGCTATCGGCTCCGCTTTTGGTGTTTTATCAACAAGGTCAACAACTAAACGATGCTTATAAGGGTCGGTAGGTAATAATGCAAATACCACGGGCTTCGTCGCTCGGGTTAATTCAAAGACAAAGCGCACACTTTTGCTGTCTTTTGGTTTCGAATAACGCAGCTTAGAAACTATTTGGTGTTTGTTTGGAATACTTGGCAGTGTATCTAACTTATCGGTGTCTTTGAGATCAATCACTAAACGCGAAGGGTTTTTCAGCATGAAGTAGCTGTAATCGGGTTTGTCGTTTAAATCAAACACAACCCGAGTACTGTCTGGAGAGGGCCACACACGCACGCTATTAATGGAATTTTGTGCCAGCGCAACGTCACTAACAATCAAAAGCATCCAAAAAATTAATAGTTTAAATGTACAACAACCCATTTTTGATAACACACCTTTTATTGTTATTTATTTTATTATTGCGCGCTCTTTAATTGTCTAACTATAGACTGACCACGCTCAGTTAAACTCTTTATTTCAATAGCACGTGCCTCACCTTCATAGCGTAACGTGACATCTAAATCGGGCGTAGGGATAAACTCGCCCCCTTTCTCGGGCCATTCAACCACACAAATTGCCTGTGGTGAAAAATAGTCACGAATTCCCATATACTCAAGTTCTTCAGGGTCACCTAAACGATATAAATCAAAGTGATAGACATCTGCTTTCGTTAATTGATAAGGCTCTACTAATGTATACGTCGGACTCTTAACCTTACCTTGATGACCAAAACCTTGAACAATACCACGCGTTAAAGTCGTTTTGCCGGCTCCTAAGTCGCCGTGCAAATAAATTACCGCGCCTTGCTCCATTAACGCCGCAAGTTGCTTACCCATGTTTACCGTTGCAGCTTCATCAGCCAGTGGAAAACCAACACTGTCGGTCATTATTACCTCATGAAAAACTAAAAACACACTACTTTGTTAATCATACCAGATTATTTATGTAAGGCGAGAATCAGCCATGCCTTGAATTTGACACAAAAAAACCGGCAAAGTTGCCGGTTTGTTTTAGGTAAACATTATTATGTTTAAAGACCGAGTTTCTTCTCAAGGTAGTGGATATTAGTACCACCGTTTTGGAAGTTTTCATCTGCCAAGATTTTCTTGTGCAGTGGGGTGTTGGTCTTAATGCCGTCGATAACTAATTCGTTTAACGCATTACGTGAACGCGCAATCGCTACATCACGGTTTTCACCGTAACAGATCAACTTACCAATCATTGAATCGTAATGAGGTGGTACAGTGTAATCAGCATAAATGTGGCTGTCCCAACGAATACCTAAACCGCCAGCTGGGTGGAATCGTGTGATTTTACCCGGTGAAGGAATGAAGGTTTCAGGGTCTTCTGCGTTAATACGACACTCAATGGCGTGACCACGAATAACCACATCTTCTTGTGTGAATGATAATGGTTGACCCGCAGCAATTTTTAGCTGTTCTTTAATTAAGTCAACACCTGTTACCATCTCTGTTACAGGGTGCTCAACTTGAATACGGGTGTTCATTTCAATGAAGTAGAACTCACCGTTTTCGTATAAGAACTCAAAAGTACCTGCACCGCGATAACCGATTTCGATACATGCACGTGTACAGCGATCACCGATGAACTTACGCATTTCAGCTGTAATGCCCGGTGCGGGTGCTTCTTCAACCACTTTTTGGTGACGACGTTGCATTGAACAGTCACGCTCACCAAGGTGAACAGCGTTACCTTGGCCGTCAGCTAATACTTGTACTTCGATATGACGTGGGTTTTCTAGGAATTTTTCCATGTAAACCATACCATTACCGAAGAACTGCTTCGCTTCTTGTTGTGTTAATGCGATTGAATCTACTAACTCTTTTTCGCTACGCACAACACGCATACCACGACCACCGCCGCCGCCTGCTGCTTTAATGATTACAGGGTAACCAATGCGCTTAGCGATTTGAATATTGCGTTCATTATCAGCCGTTAATGGACCATCAGAACCTGGTACACATGGTACGCCAGCTTTACGCATTGCTTCAATTGCAGATACTTTGTCGCCCATTAGACGAATTGTGTCGCCTCTTGGACCGATAAATACAAAGCCGCTTTGCTCTACTTGATCAGCAAAGTCTGCATTCTCAGAAAGAAAACCATAACCTGGGTGAATCGCCACCGCATCCGTTACTTCTGCCGCCGCAATAATGCGCGGAATATCTAAGTAACTTTCAGACGCAGCAGGTTTACCAATACAAATTGTTTCGTCTGCCAGTAACACGTGCTTAAGATCACGGTCTGCCGTTGAGTGCACAGCAACAGTTTTGATCCCAAGCTCTTTGCAGGCGCGCAATACACGAAGTGCAATTTCACCTCGGTTTGCAATGACTACTTTATCTAACATAGAGTTGGCCTTTTGTTGCGCTATTATTCAATGATGAATAAAGGTTGATCGAATTCTACTGGCTCGCCGTTTTCAACTAAGATAGCTTTTACTGTGCCCGCTTTGTCTGATTCGATTTGGTTCATCATTTTCATTGCTTCAACGATACACAGTGTATCGCCAACATTTACTTTTGAACCTACTTCTACGTACGGCGCTGCTTCTGGTGATGCTGCTGAGTAGAAAGAACCTACCATTGGTGATTTAACTTGATGACCGGTTGGTGCTGCTGGTGCTGCTTCTGCCGCTGGTGCTTCAGCAACTGGAGCAGGTGCTGCTGCCGGCGCTGGTGCCGCAAAATGTTGAGGTGCATAATGCATTGCAGGACCTGCACTCATATTATTACGGTTAATGCGTACTGATTCTTCACCTTCAGTGATTTCTAATTCAGCAATACCAGATTCTTCTACTAGTTCGATAAGTTTTTTGATCTTGCGAATATCCATTAAACGACCCGCCTGTTAGTTTATTTAAAATTAATGTGTGTTTTGCAACCGATTAACCGCAGCTTCAAGTGCTACTTTATAACCCATTGCTCCTAATCCAACGATAACGCCTTGTGCCACATCCGAAAAATACGAATGATGACGAAATGCTTCACGTGCATGTACATTACTTAAATGCACCTCGTAAAAGGGAATGTTTACACTGAGTAATGCATCTCGTAAGGCAACGCTTGTATGTGTAAATGCTGCAGGGTTGATAATAATACAATCAACCGCTTGCCACGCTGCATGAATTCGCTCAATAAGCGCCGCTTCACTGTTACTTTGAAAATGCGTTAAATCAACATGGTAACGCGTCGCGACCGTGCTTAGTTCAGCCATAATCTCGTCAAGAGATTGTGTGCCATACTTTTCAGGTTCACGCTTGCCAAGCATGTTTAAATTTGGCCCATTTATAACTAAAAGTCTGAATTTTGCAGCCATAATACGCGATATATCCTTTAAGTAACTAGTTTAAACATATTCAACATAAACCCCTGCTTAACTTAAGAGGGTAAATGTAAAATAGCAACTATTTCTCACGTTAACCACCTATTATAGATATTTCGACGTAAATAGCAGCAAAATACTGGTCTAATCACTCTTAAACAAGGCGCATCGTACGTGTGACAAGGAGCTGCGACAAGTTATCCTTGTTGTTTTATTAGGGTGATTAATTATTCAAACCGTTTAAAATTAAACCTAATGTATTAGATTTTACATGAAGTGCTCTTTTAAAAATAAAAACGCCACTCAATTGAGTGGCGTTCAGCTTGTTCGATGCAATTAACCGTTTATTTTGCGTTATTTCGTACTTTTGCTAAATGTTCGGCAAAGTCTTTCGCATTTAAAAAGCCCGTGACTCGTTGCTCGGCTAACTCGTTACCTTGGGTATCAAAAAACAAAATACTTGGTAAACCAAACACCGTGTACTCTTCCATTAACTCAATGGTTTTTGCATCACTTTCGGTTAAATCAATTTGAATTAACTCAAAATGAGCAAACTCACTTTGCACATTGGCATCTGGAAAGGTGTAATGCTCAAATTCTTTACACGCAACACACCAATCGGCATACAGGTCCACCATCACTAAACGGCCTTGGCTATTTGCATCACTAATTTTATCTTTAAGCTCTGCTAGGTTAGCCACTTGTGTAAAGCCGTGGTTTTGCTCTGCCACATTAGTAACCACTGCTTTAGTCGGCCAAAAGTAGTTTTTCGTTAACGAAGCCCCTGTAATGACTAATAACGTTGCCGCAAACCATAAAACCGTTTTTAGCTTACTTTGCGACTGACCACTTTGCCAATGGTGTAAATACAACGCGGTTGCAAGTGCAAGTAAACCGGCCATCAACCAAATGATTTCAATATCAACAATTCGCTCTAATAAAATGAGTGGCACAACCAACATAATAAAGCCGAACAAGATTTTAACCTGTTCCATCCAACCGCCAGCTTTAGGAAGTAATTTACCACCTGACGTGCCAAGTAATAATAACGGTAAGCCCATACCTAAGCTGAGTACATAAAGCGTCAAGCCGCCTACCAAGTAGTCGCCACTTTGTGCAACATAAAGCAGGGCTGCTGATAACGGTGCCGTGGTACAAGGTGACGCGATTAAACCCGACAACACCCCCATCATAAACACGCCAACATAGTTGCCGCCTTTTTGCTGGTTACTCACCTGAGTGAGCTTATTCATCATGCCGCTTGGCAATTTAATTTCGTACCAACCAAACATCGACATGGCCAGCAATACAAACAAAATACTAAAGCTAATCAGTACGGTTGGGTGCTGTAAATACCCTTGAACTTGTCCACCCAGTGAAGCAACCACCAAACCTAACGCAGCATATGTCACCGCCATACCTTGTACATAGACAAAAGATAATGAAAATGCTTTTTTCGTTGAAAGGTTTTGCTGGCCTGCTATTAAGCTCGATAAAATTGGAAACATCGGAAAAACACACGGCGTAAAGGCCAGACCCACACCCACCAAGAAGAAAATCACTAAATTAGTCAGTAATCCCTGTGAGGCTAATTTATCTGTATAAGACTGCTCCCCCTTGGGAGCTGCAGATGTATTTTTTTGTTCTGTTTTCGAAGGCTCTACATTTTCTAAAGACTCAGTATTGGCTGTTAATGCCGCTAATGCATTACCCGCAGATGCACTGTCGGTAACCTGCTCACCGGCGATGACTGAAAGAGGGATGGTTCTAACTTCTGGCGGATAACATAAGCCAGCCTCTGCACAGCCCTGAAATCGCACTTTTACAACGGCATCTTCTGTCACGTTGCTTAATTTTGAGATGATACTTAAGGAATCAAAAAAAACCTCGGTTCTGCCAAAAAACTCATCTTCGATTATTTCACCTTTGCCAAGGTCTGGAATTTCAATATCAGCTCCTTTGGCAATTATTTCGACTTTCTTTTTATATAAGTAATAGTCTGGCGCTATGTCCCAGCCAATGAAGAGGGTGTTACCTTGCTGATCAAAATCAAAAACAAAGGCCTGATCCACAGGAAGAAAAGTGTGTTCTGCTGGTTGTTGCAGTAAATTTCCGAGTAAATTGCTATTACTTGCACTGGCTGGCAATAACCACAGTGCGCAGAGTAATAAAAAGAACGATCGCATTAATTAAGTACCTCATCCATCCAATTAAAATAGGCTAAATTGCCTGTTGCGACATCAACGACCTGAATTTCTGGCACCTCATAACTATGCAACTTCTTGATAGTTTGGATCACCTCATTCATTTTTTCTGATTTTGTTTTGATCAGTAACTTACTCTCTTTGGCTTGAGTCACTTCACCTTCCCACATGTAAATAGATTCAATGGTCGGCAAAATGTTCACACAGGCCGCTAGCTTTTCTTTAACTAGGTGCTGAGCCAGCAGACGCGCTTCATTCTCATTTGCACAGGTAGTAAAAATTAGTCGAAAATGCGTAGTCATAAGGAACCTTTATTTGATTACATGAGTCGCACCATAGTAGCCGATAGTCACTACAATGTGTAGCGGCCTCAATGATCCTTGGTTCTACCTTGAAAAAAGACCTGATCACCCATATTTATATTTCACTGACTCAAAAAAGAGCGACATTTTTAGAGAGCGTTATGTTTAGATTTTTGTTTTTATTATTTATTTTAGTGCCGATTGTTGAGATTGCACTGCTCATTCAAGTGAGTGAAGTCATTGGCGGCTTTGCAACCATAGCGCTTGTCATTGTCACCGCGATTGTCGGTGCAAAACTTGTAAAGCAGCAAGGTATCGGTGCTATTCAAAACGTACAACTGCAAATGGCGCAAGGGCAAATGCCTGCAAAAGAGTTATTTACCGGTCTGTGTGTGATTATCGCCGGTGTCTTACTGATGACCCCTGGTATTATGACCGACGTGTTTGGCTTTTTATTATTAACGCCAGTAGTGCGCAATAAATTGGCGGCAGGCCTTGCCAGTCAAGCGACTGTGCGTATGAGCTCACAAATGAATCAAGGCGCTGCACACTTTCAATATCATAGTAAAACCAGCCAACATGAAGAGCCAACTCACCAGCCAACAACCATTGATGGCGAATTTGAGCGAAAAGATTAAAAATTTTTAATTTTTATACTTGGATTTTTTTAAGCCACCCCCATTATTGAAGGCAATGAAACGCAACGGGTGGCTTTAGCACTCCCCTGCATAACACAAGATTTTTTCTGTACTGTTCAGAAACTGTTAGGAGAACTAAATAAATGAACATTCGTCCTTTACATGATCGCGTCATCGTTAAGCGTCTAGAAGAAGAAACTAAGTCTGCTGGCGGTATTGTTTTAACTGGCTCTGCAGCTGAAAAATCAACGCGCGGAGAAGTTATCGCTGTTGGTAATGGCCGTGTATTAGACAACGGTGAGGTAAGAGCATTAGAAGTAAAAGCCGGTGACACTGTGCTGTTTGGCTCTTATGTTGAAAAAGCTGAAAAGATCGAAGGTCAAGAGTACCTGATCATGCGTGAAGATAACATTCTAGGCATTGTAGGTTAATCCTACTTTTCGTTTAGCAACCCGTTTACAGAATTTAAGAGGAATTAAATCATGGCAGCAAAAGAAGTACTTTTTGCAAGTGACGCACGTGGCAAAATGCTAACAGGCGTAAATATTTTAGCAAACGCAGTAAGAGTAACTTTAGGCCCTAAAGGCCGTAATGTTGTTTTAGACAAATCATTCGGTGCGCCAGTCATCACTAAAGATGGTGTGTCTGTTGCAAAAGAAATCGAGCTTGAAGACAAGTTCGAGAACATGGGCGCACAAATGGTTAAAGAAGTAGCGTCAAAAGCGAATGACGCTGCAGGTGACGGTACAACAACTGCAACCGTATTAGCGCAAGCTATCGTAAACGAAGGCTTAAAAGCAGTTGCTGCAGGCATGAACCCAATGGATCTTAAGCGCGGTATCGACAAAGCGGTTACAGCAGCTGTTGAAGAGCTTAAAGCATTGTCTGTTCCTTGTGCTGACACAAAAGCGATTGCCCAAGTAGGTACTATTTCTGCTAACTCTGATAGCGAAATTGGTAACATTATTGCTGAAGCAATGGAAAAAGTGGGTCGTGATTCAGGTGTTATCACTGTTGAAGAAGGTCAGTCACTAGAAAACGAATTAGACGTTGTTGAAGGTATGCAGTTTGACCGCGGTTACCTGTCTCCTTACTTCATCAACAACGCAGAAAAAGGCGCTGTAGAGCTTGATAACCCATTCATTCTACTTGTAGATAAAAAAGTATCTAACATCCGTGAGTTACTACCTACATTAGAAGCGGTTGCTAAAGCAAGCAAGCCTTTATTAATTATTGCTGAAGACCTTGAAGGTGAAGCACTTGCAACGCTTGTTGTGAACAACATGCGCGGTATCGTTAAAGTATCTGCAGTTAAAGCACCTGGTTTTGGCGACCGTCGTAAAGCAATGCTACAAGACATCGCAGTCTTAACGGGTGGTACTGTAATTTCTGAAGAAATCGGTTTAGAACTTGAAAAAGCAACAGTTGAAGACCTCGGTACAGCGAAGCGCGTTGTGATCACTAAAGATGACACAACAATCATCGATGGCGCAGGTGAAGAAGACGGTATCAATGGCCGTGTTGCACAAATCAAAGCACAAATCGAAGAAGCAACGTCTGACTACGATAAAGAAAAACTACAAGAGCGTATGGCTAAACTAGCTGGCGGTGTTGCAGTAATCAAAGTTGGCGCAGCAACTGAAATCGAAATGAAAGAGAAGAAAGACCGCGTAGAAGATGCATTACACGCAACTCGCGCAGCGGTTGAAGAAGGTGTTGTACCGGGTGGTGGTGTTGCATTAGTGCGCGCTGCAAACAAGCTGGTAGACTTAATTGGTGACAATGAAGACCAAAGTCACGGTATTAAAGTTGCACTTCGTGCGATGGAAGCACCACTGCGTCAAATCGTTACAAACGCAGGCGACGAAGCATCTGTTGTTGTTAACAATGTGAAAGGCGGTGAAGGTAACTACGGTTATAACGCAGCGTCTGGCGAATACAACGACATGATCGAAATGGGTATCCTAGACCCAACTAAAGTAACGCGTTCTGCACTACAGTACGCTGCTTCAATCGCGGGTCTTATGATCACAACTGAAGCAATGGTTGCTGAAATCCCAAAAGATGACGCTGGTGCCCCTGATATGGGTGGCATGGGCGGCATGGGTGGAATGGGCGGCATGATGTAGTCCACTCCAAGCACTTCGCTTAAAAAACCCAGCTTCGGCTGGGTTTTTTATCTCTACAGATCACTTTACTTTATAACACGCTCAATGTGTTCTAATAAAACCTCTGTTGTCCAGTCAACGCCATGGTATGGAATATCAGGCCAGTAAAAATCCCCCTTACCGCGCGCTCTGTTTACATAAACTTTGTTAGGGATTATCACTTTGCTTAATCCTGAGGGAGTATCAACAAATCGAACATCCATATAGGTTGAATCAGCACTGCTCGGCGCACCAAATAACACTGTATTTGAAAATAACTTAAAAGTATCGATTGCATCTAGACACGCACTGGCACATTGTCCGGGCACTATAACGATGGCTTTAGTGTTAAAATCGCTTTCAGATATTTCATCTAAGACCGGTGTCGTTGCTGGCTTCTTCTCAATATAAAAAGGTTCACCCATATCTAACGCCGTCTGCATACCTGCTGAGACTTGTTTTACTATAGCGAAGACCTCGGGCTGGTCTTGCACTTTTGTTTTTAATGACTCAAGGTATTGCGTATTATCTTTGGATGCTCGCCACCAAACGCGTGTATTTTTAGCTAACTGCTCTCTTCGCGATGTCACATGCTGCGGCCCCCAAAGTTGCTCAGCAATTTTCATACTCCAATATGTTGAGCCGCCTTGATTATGGCGAAGATCTAATATCACCGCTTTAGCCGTTAGCAACTGTTCACGCTGCTCGGCTAAATCAGTGAAGAGTTGTCGGTAACGTGCTTTTTGTTCTTCATTTGGTGAAAATGAAGGCATTGCTACCCAAGCAATCTCTTGAGTTGCCCAGTGTAGGCCTACCTCGAGCTCATCACCATTGTAAGCATTTACTAAGTGCTGGCGAACATTTTTTGGTCGCTCAGACCATTCAAGTCTAACGCTATACGTCGCGCCACTGACTTTCACAAAATCACAACTTTTAAAGGGGGTTAGAAATGGGTTTCCATCATCCACTAATAATCGCCATCCTTGGTTCCACCAATGACCGGGTTGATCAACTTCACCATAAAATTTAAACAGGGTATCGCGCATTAAGGGTTCAATAGGCGTGTTATTACAGCGCACTATTTTATCCCCTTTCGTTACTTTATCATGCTCGCTGTAATACACTTTTAAGCCATCACCACGCCATACTGCAGAAAATCCGGGCCAGCGTCGTGGCAACTTAACGTCGTCAGGTAACAGTGCAACTGCCCCAGCGTGACCATCTTGCAAAACCGAATTAAAACGTGCAATTGCGGCTGCGTAACCTTGTGCATTTTCTACTTGGTCGGCAAGCATTAAAGCGTGTTGCTTGGCATTAAACAGTAATTGTGGAAACCCTGGGTTATCGCTATCAAACATGCCGGGGTGATTATCGACTGATTGCTGATAAGCAGCTTCAATATCTTTTTGTGTAGTGGCTTTCCACTGGGTTGCTGTTTTTGGAAAGTGTTGTACTGGGTGAGAGCTGTCAGCTTGCACACTCACACTTGCAGTGACTAAGGCTATGCCACTCACGAGTAGAGGCAAGTATAAATTAACCGCTTTATTCATATAAATCCTTTTAATTATTTTAATCCAAACAGTGGGTATACATGTAATAGCAACGCGACTATTAACCGTGCTACATATTGTTTAATTTATAACTAATGACTAAAAAATAAAACCCACACTGTCGACACAAGAGCCCATCATTTTGAAACACTCTGATACAACCCGCAATAATACTCAACGATTGTGAGCTGTTTATGAGGCGAATAGGCATAAATGAAATTGGCCCTTTAATTTATGGCTTGTTAAGGTGAATTAACTAACTCTCTGACTATCATAAACAAATCACTTGGCAACATACCACGCTCACCATCACGCTCAGCGGCGATATCACCCGCTTTTGCATGTAAGCAGACCCCTCGGCAGGCTGCTTGCTGAGTATCTAGCCCTTGTGCAATTAGGGCTGCAATAACGCCAGTGAGTACATCTCCACTCCCCCCAACAGCAAGGGCTGGATTACCATCTGTGCAGACCCAGGTTTTATTGTTATTGCTAATTAATGTGCCAGCCCCTTTTAGTACGCAGGTTGTGGTATAGCTGTGCGCTAAACGTTTGACCGCTGCAAAACGGTCAGTTTCTATGTCTGAGGTGCTGCAATTAAGCAGCCGTGCGGCTTCACCGGGGTGAGGAGTGATAACCGTGTTTGTCAGTGGAAATGACGACGCATGTTGGGCAATTAAATTAAGTGCATCGGCGTCAATAACTAAGGGTTTATTATTGGTGAAACAGTACTGCATGACTGTTTCAAAGGTAGCCTCAGACCAACTATCAAGCCCCAAACCGGGGCCTATGGCAATACAGCTTGCCCATTCAAGAGAAGCAATTAGATTAGCGTCTGTGACCATTAACTCTGGCCTTCCCATACTTACACTGAGAATTGAGCTGGTATGCGTATACACCTTAACCATACCCGCACCTGTTCTCAGTGCCGCTTCTGCCGTTAAGCGAATAGCACCTGCTGTACCTGCATTACCGCCAATGCACAATAACTTACCATGGCTGGTTTTGTGGCTATTGTTATCACGCGCTGGTAGTGAGTTGATTGTTTGCTGATTAATAAGCAAAGCACAGGGTGAGCACAGCAACGCAAATGCATCAGCAATGCCTAAATCTGCAAACTCACATTGCCCTGCATGCGCGCGCCCTTGCCCCGTTACCAAACCTTGTTTAATACCCACAAAGGTCACAGTAACAGTCGCTTTAATTGCAATACCTTGAACGGCGCCAGTATCGGCATGAATACCAGAGGGTAGATCGATAGCTATAATGGGCGCTTGGCTATTATTCGCCGCGTTTATCAGCTCACTAAATGGCGAGCGAACGTCACTTTGAATACCCGTACCAAGCAAACCATCAACGATAACATCAGCCTGTTCAAGCACAGCAAAGTCTGTCACGATTTCGCCTGTGGCATCTAACCAAGCTTGTTGTGCGGTGAGTGCATCTCCTGACAAGGGTTTGTCAGGTACAGCGGCTATCACTGTCACGTTTTTTCCTGCTTGTTTAGCCAAATTTGCAACGATGTAGCCATCACCTGCATTGTTTCCAACGCCGACCAACACCACATAATGCAACGCGTCCGCAAAGTAGTTCACGCTATGCATAAACACAGCCTGACCAGCACGTTCCATAAGCGTGTACATCTCAACACCGCAGCGTTTAGCCGCAATGGCTTCATTCGTTCTTATTTGTTCGGCTTTAAATAACTGATGTTCAATCATTGGTTTAGTCATTCTTGAGCAATCTATCAATTTACTGTAGCAAGCAACCCCGTAGATAGAAACCTGTTATTCATCTTAATCTTATCGTCTTGTCTATTTATTATTGCTATGTTCTAAAGACACTGACAATAAAAAGAGTTAACCCATGACTAATAACAAAAAAACGGTTATTTCATTATTTTGTGCCTTATTAGCCCTACCATTAAGCGCAAATACGGTCGATATTTTACCAATGAAAGCGCGCGCTGAATTTATTGATAAAATGACTGAATTACGAGTAAAAACGTTACTGCCCCCTTTAATGAAGCAACATAATATTGATATGTGGCTGCTAATCAGTAGAGAATATAACGAAGATCCTATTTTAAAAACAATGCTGCCTGCGACTTGGTTATCAGCCAGACGCACCACCATTTTGGTGTTTGCTCGAAACCAACAAGGTGGGGTTGATGCGCACGCTATCGCGCCATATAAAATCGGCAAGGTATTCAAAAAGTCATGGGATAAACAAAAGCAACCTGATCAATGGCTTGCTCTAAATGACATAATTGAAACATACCAACCTAAAAATATTGCCCTAAACACCTCTCAAAACTGGGCACATGCCGATGGTCTTGTCGTCGGTGATTTTAATAATCTTAAAAGCGCACTCCCTAAAAAATACCTTGATAAGCTCATTTCTGCTGAACCTCTCGCTATTGAGTGGCTCGAGCAACGTTTACCTGAAGAAGTAGACATGTATAAAAAGGCAGTGGCTATTGCGCATCAAATTATTGCTGAGGGCTTCTCAAGCAAAGTGATAAAGGTAGGTGAAACAACCACAAACGATTTAGCCTGGTGGTTTAGAGAGCGGGTAAGAGAATTAAAACTGCAAACATGGTTTCACCCCAGTGTCAGTATACAGCGTGCCGATAAAAAAACGTTTGATCATGAAACAAGCTTTAGCAAAGATAATGAGCACATTATTCAAGCGGGTGATCTACTGCATGTTGATTTTGGCATTACCTATTTGCGCTTGAACACTGACACTCAACAACATGCTTACGTGTTAAAAGAAAACGAAACGCAGGCACCAGACTATTTAGTGAATGCCTTAAAAAGTGGCAATCAATTACAAGATATTTTCACCTCACACTTTGCAGCCGGTAAAACGGGTAATGAAGTACTAAAAGAGTCTCGTGCAGAGGCGATTGCTCAAGGGTTAAAGCCCACAATATACACCCACCCTATTGGTTACCATGGCCATGCTGCGGGAACAACGCTGGGCATGTGGGATTCACAACAAGGGGTTGCTGGCGATGGCGACTATCCACTGCACTTAAATACCGCGTATTCGATTGAATTAAACAACGCCGTTTTTATAAAACAATGGAATAAAGAAATTCGAATTATGCTCGAAGAAGATGCGTTTTTCGATAAATCAGGGGTGTGGTATCTAAATGGCAGACAAACTGAGTTACTGCTTATAAAATAAAAAACGGCGCATAATAATTTTATGCGCCGTTTTTTTAATACGTTACCAGTGACTACTCAGTGTCAGGTAAGTTACGACCGTAGAAGATTTCTTGCATCTCGCGTGTTAGCTTAGAGCGGATCTCTTCTTCTTCGTCTTCTGACAAATCAGATGTAGATACACCGAATAAATAGGTATTTAAGTCGGTTTCTTTTAACATCATTTTAGTGTGGAACAAGTTTTCTTGATACACGTTTACGTCCATCATTTGGTACGCTTCTTTTGTATCTTCAGTCATGTAATTCTGAATAGAATTGATCGCATGGTCGATATAGTGTTTCACACCATCAACATCACGCGTGAAACCACGAACACGGTAGTCAATTGTTACTACATCTGACTCAAGGCTGTGAATTAAGAAGTTCAACGCTTTCAGTGGCGAAATAATGCCACACGTTGATACTTCGATATCAGCACGGAAAGTACAAATACCATCATCAGGGTGCGCTTCTGGGTACGTGTGAACACAGATATGACTTTTATCTAAGTGTGCTACCACAGTTTCAGGAAGTGGACCCGGCGCTTCATCAACGTCGTACGTTGTTTGCTGCTCAATTGGCTCTTCTGAGATCAGAATTGTTACACTGGCACCTTGCGGATCATAATCTTGGCGAGAAACATTCAAAATGTTTGCACCAATAATGTCCACTACTTCACCTAAAATATCGGTAAGGCGATCAGCACTGTACTGTTCGTCGATATATTCAATATATTCTTTACGCTGTTGTTCAGTCTTCGCGTAGCAAATATCGTAAATACTGAAGCTTAAGCTCTTAGTTAAATTATTAAAGCCATGAAGCTTAATTTTATCGAAGGGTTTATTCATGCTAAACCAACCTTTAAACGAGTGAAACCTGCACCAGCAGAAATAAAAGTTCGCGGATTTTATACGAATTTTGCGTTTGGAAAAAGCGTTATTTTACTTGTTCTTCCACAACTTCATGGCTATGTGTAATTTCTACTGTTTTATCAAGCATTAAGGCTACAGAACAATACTTTTCTGCAGACAATTGAACAGCACGCGCAAGGTGTTTTTCAGACACGTTATCGCCAGTAACCACAAAATGTAGATGAATCTTGGTAAACACACGAGGAGCAGATTCAGCACGCTCAGCACTGAGCTTTACTTGCACGTCAGAAAATGATTGCTTCGCTTTTTTAAGAATACTAACAACATCAACAGATGAACAACACCCTGCCGACATTAATACCATTTCCATTGGACTTGGTGCAGCACTGTCACTACCCGCATCAAAAACGACATTGTGACCTGAATTTGAAAGGCCAATAAAGGTATCACCTTCTACCCATTTTACATTCGCTTGCATTTATTTTATCTCTAAAAGTTATTTTGCTTGATTGTAAGCAAGTCACACTCAGATGCAATCGAAAAACGATATTAGGTGTTAAAGGAGATTACGCACTTTCAGCAACGGCTGTATCGAATAAGTTTTTTACAAGTCCAGCAAACTCATCTATAAAGGCGTGTTGCTCAACAGTAACAGGTTGATTTGTGACACTGCTTAGTACTTCTTGTAAGTCATAAACGATGCCATCGACTTCGCGAACGATTTGGCTGCGTTGTTCGGTATTCAATTCTGTATGCTGTTCGCAAAGCAGCATGACATTCTCGGCAATCACGTCTTCAATTAGCTCTAGCACCGTTGGAGCTCCTGGCTTTATTTGACCTGGCTTCTCAAATAGCGCTAAATTTTGAGTGAGATACATGACAAGATCATCGTACCCTTGCCTATCTAAAACCATACGACTGCACACCTAATAAAATGACTAACTCTATAGATTTAAGCAGAAAGCGCTTTTAATTGCTACCTTTGCTATAAAGCCAATACAAAAAAAGCAGCCGAAGCTGCTTTTTATAATCATTAATACTGATTTAGTCTATTTTTAAGCCAGGGCTTAATGTGGCTGGCATAGCCACTTTTTCAAGCTCAACTGACGCAACAGGGTATGCACAGTAGTCTGCTGCATAATATGCACTTGCTCTGTGGTTACCAGACGCACCAATGCCACCAAACGGAGCCGCACTCGATGCACCCGTAATTGGGCGGTTCCAATTAACAATACCAGCACGAATACGACGTAAGAAGTGGTCGTAATCAGCTGCATTGTCACTTAATAGACCCGCTGATAAACCAAAGCTTGTGTCATTTGCTTTATCAATGGCAGCATCAAAATCAGTAAAGCGGAAAACTTTAAGAAGTGGACCAAAGTGCTCTTCATCAGGGAAATTAGTCACGTTTGTACACTCTAAAATGCCTGGCGTTACAAAGCCGGTATTTTCTGTATGCGTTAACTCAACTAATACGTCAGCACCTAGTTCTACTAATTGCTGTTGTGCTGCAGCCATACCCGCGGCAGCCGCAGCTGAAATCATAGAGCCCATGAATGGCTGGTCATCAGCATCATATTCACCGACTTTAATCGCTTTGGTTGCTTTTATTAGACCCGCTAAGATGGCGTCACCTTGCTCGCCCACAGGTAAGAATAACTTACGCGCACAGGTACAACGTTGGCCTGAAGAAATAAACGCAGATTGAATTATATCGTGAATAGCAGCTTTAGTATCCGCAACGTCAGTCACGATAAGCGGGTTATTCCCCCCCATTTCTAAAGCAAGGATTTTACCCGGTTGACCTGCAAATTGTTCATGTAGGATATGACCTGTACGCGATGACCCCGTAAAGAATAAGCCGTCAATGCCTTTATGCGCCGCAAGCGCTTTGCCTGTATCAACTTCACCTTGAACAAGGTTAATAACCCCATCAGGTAAACCTGCTTTTTGCCACAGTTTTAAAGTCAGCTCTGCAACAGCGGGAGTGAGCTCAGAAGGTTTAAATACAACCGTGTTACCCGCTAGTAATGCTGGAACAATATGCCCATTTGGTAAATGACCCGGGAAGTTATACGGACCAAAAACGGCAACAACACCATGTGGTTTATGACGGATCATCGCACGGCCTTGTGGCATGGGGTTTTCAACGTCGCCGGTACGCTCTAAAAACGCTTTTTCAGAAATCGCAATTTTACCCACCATGGCGCCTGCTTCAGTGCGAGTTTCCCACAACGGTTTACCTGTTTCTTGCGCAATGATCAGCGCTAACTCTTCACTATGCTCTTTAAGCGTTTCAGCGAACGTTTTAACAATAGCTAAACGTTCTGCAAATGATTTATCCGCCCAACTATAAAAAGCTTGGCGCGCGGCATTTACAGCACTGTCTACTTGCTCAGCCGTGGCTGTATTTGCTTGCCAAATAACATCATTATTTGCAGGGTTTACAGAGTTGAATGCATGACCAAGGCCTGCTTGCCATTGACCATTAATAAATTGCGCTGCATGCGTCATTACTGTGTCTCCTAAATTCTATAGTTTTGCAACTGATACGGTGTCGCCAGCTTCTAAGTGAAGGGCTTTTGCAAGCTCACTTGAAAGGGTAATTGTATCGACATCACACGGTAGATTAATTTGTGTCACTGTGGCTCTAAAGTCAGTCAGTTTATCATTAGCGAGCATCACGGTGGTGTCGCCTTGGCTTTGACCTATTTCGACCTGCACCTTTCTTGAATTACGAATCGTAGCGATATTATCCACTTTAGCTTCAACCGTAGGACCCGCATCGAAAATGTCAACGTAGCCGTTAAAAGTGAAACCTTCACTCTTCAACAGCTCAATAGCTGGGCGAGTATTATCATGCACATGACCAATAACAGCTTGCGCATCTTTGCTTAATAGATTCACGTAAATTGGGTATTTAGGCATTAACTCGGCAATAAATACTTTTTGACCTATTCCCGTCAGGTAATCGGCTGTTGGAAAATCCATTGAGAAAAAGTGCTCTTCAAGCCATTGCCAAAATGGGCTTTCGCCATTCTCGTTTGACACACCACGCATTTCTGCAATAACTGTTTCAGCAAAACGTTCTTTATGTTGATTAATAAACATAAAACGTGCTTTTGATAGTAATTTACCATTGTTATTTTTGCGGTAACCATCTCTCAAAAACAATGTACATAGCTCTGTTGCACCGGTGTAATCATTACATAGCGTTAAGATATCAACGGCTTTATAAACGTTAAGTGTACGCGATGAATGAATCGCTTTACTTAAATGATAATGATAAAACGCGTCATCTAAACCCACGGCGGCTTCGATGGCTGAAGTACCCACTACTTCGCCTGTTTCGCTATCTTCAAGAACAAACAGGTAACCTTCATCACCAGGCTGCTGGGCTACTTTTGCAAATGAGCTCAGTGAATGATCGATTTTCTTTTGTAACAACTCTTCATTATTAGGCAAAGATGTAAAACCAT
The DNA here is from genome assembly GCF_003515105.1 of Pseudoalteromonas lipolytica. Lineage (NCBI taxonomy): Bacteria > Pseudomonadati > Pseudomonadota > Gammaproteobacteria > Alteromonadales > Pseudoalteromonadaceae > Pseudoalteromonas > Pseudoalteromonas lipolytica. Next base: position 3,428,455 of record NZ_CP032090.1, read on the forward strand.
GCCCTGATTCATGGGCAATTTTAAGTAATGCTGGGTAATCACTTTGCTGGATTGGGCGAAGGATCATCATGAGTCCGCTTGCTCCCTTATAAATAACGGTAAATTATGAACGCGGGCAAGCAGTGCTTGCCCTGATATGTCAGTTGAATGATTAGCCGTTAACGACTTTAGCAACTGCTTTTTCGAAACGAGCCATACCTTCGCGGATATCAGCGTCAGGAATAACAAGTGAAGGAGTAAAGCGAACAACATCTGCACCCGCTACTAATGACATGACGCCTTCTTCGGTCCCTGCCACTAAAAACTCTTTTGCACGGCCTTTGAATTGCTCAGTAACCACTGCACCCAGTAGTAGACCTTCGCCACGAATTTCACTAAATACGTTGTACTTGTCGTTGATTGCAGTTAATAGTTCGCGGAATAAAGCCGATTTTTCTTTAACGCCACTTAACACCTCTGGTGTATTCACCGTATCAAATGCAGCTTCTGCAACAGCACACGCAAGTGGGTTACCACCATAAGTAGAACCGTGTGTTCCTACTTTTAAGTGCTGAGCAATATCAGTTGTGGTGATCATTGCACCAATAGGAAAACCGCCACCTAACGCTTTAGCTGTGGTTAAAATATCAGGCGTGACATTTAAACCTTGATACGCATAAAGCTCACCAGTACGGCCGACACCTGTTTGTACTTCATCAAAAATTAGCAGTGCATTGTGCTTAGTACACAGCTCACGTACACCTTTTACAAACTCTTTTGTTGGTGAAATGATCCCGCCTTCACCTTGTAGAGGTTCCATCATAACTGCACATGTATTGTCACTGATCAGTGCTTCGAAAGCCGCTAAATCATTGTAATCACAATGTACGATATCGCCCGGCTTAGGACCGAAGCCGTCTGAATAGGCAGCCTGGCCACCTACTGTTACAGTAAAAAATGTACGACCGTGGAAACCTTTATTGAATGAGATAATTTGTGATTTTTGCTCACCAAAGTTATCAAGTGCAAAACGACGCGCAAGTTTTAATGCAGCTTCGTTTGCTTCTGCACCAGAGTTAGCAAAATAAACTTTTTCTGCGAACGTTGCATCGGTTAACTTTTTAGCTAAACGCAGTGCTGGCTCATTGGTCATCACATTTGATAGATGCCAGATTTTCTCGCCCTGCTCTTTTAATGCACTTACTAAGGCAGGGTGACAGTGGCCAAGGCAGTTAACAGCAATACCACCTGCAAAATCGATAAATTCACGACCTTCTTGGTCCCAAACTCGAGAGCCTTCGCCTCGCACAGGAATAACACTTGATGGTGCATAGTTAGGAACCATTACGTGATCAAATAATTCGCGATTGACTGTCATTTTATATCCTCTTTATCGTAAGCACACGCCATCTTAAGCGGCGCTATAAAGCTAAACTAAGCTATTTTACTAAGCTAATTGAGCTTAGAGTAAAATCACCTTAATTACTCTTTGGTTCAATTTTCATTCATCCATTATTTCAGAAAAAAATCCATCTGTCTCTTAGAAAACTTTCATGCAGCCCTTGAAAATAAAGGGTTTGAGATATTTTTTCATGGATAGTGAATAACTATTTGAGGGGTGTTTTTTATACAAAATACACTTAAAAGGCGCGCTGCTAGCAAACCACGCATGGGCACGTTATCTAAATATTGCTATCGCTCAGCATTTACAATGAATGAATAGTCGCAAAAAAATTAACAATTATTTTAATTAATTTGGATATGGAAGTTCTCAAAGTTGCATTTTGCCAGTTCATCAAGCTCATTTTGTGTAAAACCATAATGCGTAAACCAGCGTTGAACTTCATCTTTCTCAACTAACTGATGTTCGTTCAAGCTTAAAAACTGCGCATAGCACCGTGCTTTTAAAATCACTTGGGTCAGAGGAAGGTATTCATCATTTTTAGCAAGGGGTGTCGTTAATTGCTGCAAAACGGCGTTAAACGGCAAATACCGAAATGCCATTTGCTCAATCACGGTGGCTGTCACTTTAAGTGACAATTTGCTTAATAACGAACTTAAAAATAAAGGATCGGGTTTTAACTCTAATAATGCAGTATGCAAATCTTTCTTTTGTTCTTCGCGCGCCATTGCCACCTTGCGTTGCCACACTCGCTCAAAAGTGCGCAAATAGAGCCTTACTAAGGCAATTTTCCCTACATCCAATAACATGCCTAAAGTAAACGCGTGTTCTTCATTAACGCCGTTTAGCTTTGCTATTTCTTGTGCTGCAATAGCGCATGCCATTGAATTATCTCGTAAGCGGCGCTTTAATAAAGGAAAGGGTTCTGTGCTGTGAGGCATCCAGTGACGTACTGCGAATGTCGGGACCACAAATTTCAGGTTATCAAGACCAATATAACGCAATGCGAGTAACGGGTTATCAACTTTAACGGAAGTGTGTTTACTGCGTTGCTGGCGATAGTATGGCAAATTAACAAACGCGACGAGCTCACGCCCAAGCCAGGTTAAATCTTTAATTAACGGCTCTAAGCGACCTACCGATGCTGAACGTGTCGCAAGAATATCTAAAATAGCGGGCACACTGTCTTGAATGCCAATGGTTTCATGTACCACTGAATCAATATCTTCCAGCTGCTTGTTCATCGCATTTTCAATCACTTGATGTAATTGCTGACTCGCTTGAGCACGATACTTATGGTGCGCTGTACTGCTTTTTTGGCGTTTCTTTTGCGCTGCAACTTCAACTTCTAATAAAGTTCGCTGCTCCATTTGCTCGCCATAATCAATTTCTAAAGTATGAATATAGCCAATCTGACGCTGTGCAAAACTGTGGCCAAGCAAAAGATCATGCGCACGCTCATTAAGCACCATCGCAGTCCTTTGTTGTCGGATTTCATCGGTCATTTGCACAGCAGTATTGTCGTTCATATTTGTAAATAATTAGCTTAAGATTAGAAGCGAGTTAAAAAGTTGGCAAGTAATTCAAGCCCTTGTTGCGTCAAAATTGCTTCAGGATGGAATTGCACACCTTCAAGTGCGAGATCCTTGTGCATTATTCCCATTATTTCATCAAAATGCGTATTGTGTTCGGTCCACGCTGTAATACTGAGCTCACTGGGAAGACTCTGTTTATCAACCACCAGCGAATGGTAACGACATACCGTCAATGGGTTGACTAAGCCTTTAAAAACACCTTGGTTTGTATGGTGCACTAAGGAGGTTTTACCGTGCATAACCTGTCGTGCTCGTACGACCTCACCTCCCAATGCTTGCGCAATTGTTTGATGTCCCAAGCAGATACCTAAAATAGGCAGCTGCCCTTTAAACTCTTCAACCACTTGCAGCGAAATACCGGCTTCATTTGGTGAGCAAGGCCCAGGAGAAATGACAATATGTTCGGGCTTTAATTGCTTGATGTCGGCAACACTTATCTCATCGTTTCGTTTAACCAATACCTCTTGATCCAAGCGCTGAAAGTATTGCACTAGGTTGTAGGTAAACGAATCATAGTTGTCGATCATTAACAGCATTGCGTGTAACCCAAAATTACTCAGTCAAAATAATGAAGCGACATTTTACCCCAAGCGCCCAGAAATGTCGGCAAAAAACGGCTACTCAGAAACGAATAAGTGTGCAGAAAGTGCTGCTTTTTCTTGCTCATCTAACTTTTGCGAACATTTATTGGCAAAATCATACCGTACCAAGACCGTTTTACCCACCGCACAACATGTGCCTTGCTGCCACGCTTCTTGACGTAATACAAAGGAGCTTGAACCAATATGCTCAACACTCGTTTTTATCTCAACATCGTGGCCATAAAACAACTCTCCGACAAAGCTTACTTCAACCTTAGCTATAATCAATTTCCACTGATGTGGATTTAAATCCGGTGTAAAAAATCTAAAAATAGGCGCACGGGCGGCTTCAAACCACACGGGGAGTACGGTATTGTTGATATGCCCTAAGACATCCGTTTCGCTAAATCGGGGCGTGATTGATTCAATAAACATAGTAACCCTATAAAAAATATAAACTAAAGGTAGCTCATGACGGACTTTATTCGCGTATACGAAAACGCCCTTAGCAAAGAATTTTGCGATAATTTTATCACGGTATTTGAACAAAGCCCGCATTTAAAACAAGGCATTACCTCTGGTGGCGTTGATTTATCTAAAAAAGACAGCCGCGATTTATACCTAAATAATCACCCAGAATACGCCGAACAATTAAAACATATTCAACAAACCACCGCAGGGTACATCTTTAAGTATCTCGAAGAGCATATTTTTATGATGATTGGCGCGTTTGGATTAAAAGTCTATCACCCAAAAACCGGTCAACCCGTTGACTTAAACCAAGACAACTTTGAAGAAGTCGGCAAGCCGCAACTGCCTTTACTAGTCCAGCAAATTTTTAGAATGGGTAACATTCAGGCGCAAAAATACGACATCAATAAAGGGGGCTATCCATACTGGCACAGTGAGGTATACCCGCAAGTAGGTCATAACGAAGCGCTTCATCGCGTATTGTTGTTTATGTTTTACTTAAACGATGTAGAGGAAGGTGGTGAAACCGAATTTTACTATCAACAACGTAAAATATCGCCCAAGAAAGGAACGATGGTGGTGGCTCCTGGCTACTTTACCCACACTCACCGTGGCAATAAGCCAATCTCAAACGATAAGTATATTTTGACCTCGTGGATATTGTTTAATCGTGCCGAGCAAATTTACGGCCAACCACAGTCATAACGTTCAATAAGATAAGTGCGACACCCCTGTCGCACTTTTTAAGCAATCAGTCTTAATCTGTCACGTTATTTCATCTACAACGGTAAATAGATTTGTGCACTTAAGCCACCTTCGGGGCGATTAAGCAACTGCACTTTTCCGCCATGCATATCAACAATACGTTTGATGATTGCCAGCCCTAAACCGCTACCTTCACTACCACGCGCCGCATCACCTTGTTTAAACGGTTCAAACACGGTTTCAAGTTCACTCTCAGGAATACCAGGGCCTTGATCATTTACAACCACCATCGCGAATTTTTTATTGCTACTCAGGCGAGTTTCAACCTCAATATCACCCTGTGAATAACGTATCGCGTTTTCAATCATATTAGTGACAACACGTTTTATTGCCACCATGCTCACTGGTACATCATGAATACTGGGGTTTTCTTTAAAGGTGATGCTGCGATGATGCTTTTGTTCTGCTTCGACGACTTCTGCAACAATCGCATTTAAATCTTCAAGCGCAAGCTCTTCGCGCTTGTGATGACGCAAGTACTCTATAAATTGGTCAATAATCGCATTCATATCTTCGATATCATGGATTATCCCTTCGCGAAGGTAGTCTTCATCATCTGACATCATTTCTGTAGCTAAACGAATGCGCGTAAGCGGCGTTCTAAGGTCATGAGATACCCCCGCCATTAGTAAACGACGGTCGTTTTCTAATGCCGCAATACCCCGAGACATCTGATTAAAAGCACGCGTTACTTCAATGACTTCGGTTGAGCCCTGCTCTTCGAGTTTGGTGGAGAAGTCGCCCACCCCCACTTTTACAGCAGCTTGTTGCAGTGCTTTTAAAGGACGGTTCAAGTGACGCGCAAACAACCAGCCACCTAGCACACTTAAAAAACCTATACTGGACAAGTAAAAAGTTAAAAATTTCAGGTTGTTTTCTTGCAAACCCGTTAAGGGTACGCGCACCCAATAACCAGGGGCTTGCGGTGCTTCAACCCAATATACAAGCGGATCCGTTTGACTAATGCGCACACGTGCTGAACCATTTAACTCTTTAGACATGCTGCGCGAAAGCATTGAATACTCACGTGTTTCAGCCAGCCCTTCGCGCATTGCTTGGCGCTGAGTCATGACTTCTATCCCTGTTATTTCAAAGAACTTTTCAGAGGCTTCTTTGCTCACTTCAACGCCTTCTTCCCACTCGATAAACACTGTTTTAATTTGCTTAGCGAGGATCAGATTTACTTGCTCTATGGTTGGCTTTACAACATAAAAGCTGACCGTGATATAAGACACGATCTGGTTGATTAAAAGCAACGCTGCGACTAAAAAGACGGTTTGTCCAAATGCGCTTCGCGGAAACATGCCCATTATTGCTACTTTTCACCGTCTGGTACAAATACGTAGCCTAAGCCCCATACTGTTTGAATATAACGAGGATTAGCAGCGTCAACCTCAATCATGCGACGCAAACGCGAAACCTGTACGTCGATACTACGCTCAAGTGCGCTGTAGTCTCGGCCTCGCGCAAGGTTCATTAACTTATCACGACTTAACGGTTCACGCGGGTGTGTGACAAGCGCTTTTAATACCGCAAACTCACCACTGGTTAATGACATGGTGTTATCACCTTGCGTCATCTCACGCGTGGCTAAATTTAGTGTGAATTCACCAAAACTAATTTCGTTTTCCTCTGCAGCAGGCGCGCCTGGTACTTCTTTAGCGCGACGACGTAAAATCGCTTTAATGCGTGCCAATAGTTCGCGTGGGTTAAACGGTTTAGGAATATAGTCATCAGCACCGAGCTCAAGACCTATTATACGGTCTACTTCGTCACCTTTAGCTGTTAACATCACAATGGGTATATCGTTTTCTTTTTGTCGTAAACGGCGACAAATGGATAAACCGTCTTCGCCGGGTAACATTAAATCGAGTACGATTAAGTGGAAATTTTCACGCTCGAGTAAGCGATCCATCTGCTCTGAATTTGCTGCTGTACGAACAATAAACCCTTGCTCTACCAAATAACGTTCAAGCAAACTGCGTAAACGCATATCGTCATCAACAACTAATACCTTTGTCGTTTCGTGTCCCATAACTTTCATTCTTGTTGTAATGTGTTACTTGTTAATATAAATGAAAAACTTAAGAATAAAAATCGAATTGCACGCTTAGATTGTTACGGAACATTTCAAAATCCTACTCGACAAAGACAAAAGACTTTTATACCGTGCGGCAGGTTTTCTTGTGAGGCTAAGTAAAATGGCAAAAACAAATTTAATTACGCGTGAAGGTTATCAACAATTACAACAAGAACATGACTATTTGTGGCATGAGAAGCGTCCTGAAATTACCAAAATTGTCACGTGGGCAGCAAGCTTAGGTGACCGTTCTGAAAACGCCGATTATCAATTCAATAAACGTGTTTTACGACAAATAGATCGCCGCGTACGTTACCTAAGAAAACGTATGCCAGACCTAAAAATTGTTGACTACAATCCGCAACAAGCAGGCAAAGTATTTTTTGGCGCTTGGGTTGAAATTGAAAATGAACAAGGCGACATCAAACGATTTCGTATTGTGGGCCCAGACGAAATTTATGAGCGTAAAGATTATATTTCTATCGACGCACCTATGGCGCGTGCGCTATTAGGTAAAGAAGTGGATGACGAATTTTCGGTCATCACACCCGAAGGCACAAAAGAATGGTTCGTCAATGAAATAACTTACCCTAACGCACCCTAATTTATCTTTAAATATTCAGAAAACATTAATTAGTGATTGTCTACTCTAAAAATGTGTTCTATAACTAAAGAGACTCAAGACGCATTTAGTGCTTGAGGTTTTAGAAGGTAGTAAGTATGTCAAACCTAATACATCGCATCATGAGTAATGCCATTGTATTCGCGCTTTTAATGAGTGCGAGTTTGATATCTTACGCCAATGACATTGAAAGCCACTCAGACAGTGTTACGCCAACCGCACATTACATTGCGTGCGACAGTACAGACCCAGCCAATACAGATACTGACTTTGACAAACATACCCCATCGCTGATTGCCAGTGCAGCTCAACCACTGCCAGATGGCCGTGTTGCGGTGTATGTTAATCCTTGTTCTGTTATTTCTGTGTTCAGCGCGCATCAGCGAGGTCCCCCTGCTTTTTAATTAACTCAAAATTGTTTCAATTAAAGTTTTATTAAAATGTATGGTGATCAAAATGAATAATTTCAAAGAATTACGTCTACAAGACATTTCAAATGGCGCATTATCTAATGCTGTAAATGAAGTTGAGCCAACCCTAGACCTAACCTCTCCGGCGCTTAAAGTATTAAATAGCTTCACCAGTAAAGACCCGTTACGCGCTCATTACGACACAACGATTGTTAATGCTCTGAAACAAACTAGCAATCACTGTTCTGACTTTATCTTAGTAATTGATAGTGAAGATAAGTTACTGGGTATTACATCAAGTGCTGACCTGCAAAGCTCTAAGATTATGATGCTTGCACAGCGCTTAAACCTGCACCGTGACGAGATTACATTACACGATGTAATGACACCGCTTAGTAATTTAGCGGGTGCAAGCTTACAAAGCATTAGTTACGCATGCATTGGCGATGTACTACAAACAATGGAGCATCAAGGTATGATGTTCTTGCTAGTCACCAGTAAAGAGAATGAAATTTGTGGGCTAATTTCTGCGCGTCAAATTGCTAAAAAGTTACATATTCCTGTTAATATCAACCCCATTGCTAATAGCTTCAGTGAAGTGATGCAACACATCGATCACCCTCACTAAGTATTAAAATTTGCGTTGTGAAGAACTATTTCAGCGGGCCTTAAAAGCAGTGCTTTTAAGGCCTTCTTATTGTGATATTATTCAGGCAATTAATCTTCAGTTTTACTGATTTTCTATTTTTTAAAAAGGTTTATGCATGAGCAATATCTCTGCACGCTTAGCGACTGAGCTAAATGCCCAGCAACCACAAGTTGTTGCTGCAATCAAATTACTTGATGAAGGTGCCACAGTACCTTTTATCGCGCGTTATCGTAAAGAAGTAACGGGTGGCTTAGACGACACGCAACTGCGTTTACTTGAGCAACGCCTATCGTATTTACGTGAACTAGAAGAGCGCCGTAGCTTTATACTTGCCACGATTAAAGAGCAAGGAAAACTAACAACCGAGCTCAGTGCGGATATTAATAACGCGGACAGTAAAACGGAGCTTGAAGATTTATATCTGCCTTTCAAACCTAAGCGCCGTACCAAAGGGCAAATTGCAATTGAGGCAGGTATTGAACCACTTGCTGATGCCCTGTTTAATGATCCAAACTTAGACCCTGAACAACACGCCACTGACTACATCAATGCCGATGCTGGTTTTGCTGATACGAAAACCGTACTCGATGGGGCTAAGTTCATTTTAATGGAGCGCTTTGCTGAAGATGCTAAGTTGCTTGCAAAATTCCGCAGTCATATAAGTCAACATGGTCAAATTGAGAGCCGCGTTATTGCTGGCCAAGAAAATGATGGCGCAAAATACCGTGATTACTTTGAACACCAAGAGCCACTAAAAAAAGTGCCTTCTCACCGTGCTTTAGCCATGTTAAGAGCACGAAATGAAGGCGTATTGCAGCTCAATATTAACCCTGAACCCAGTGCTGAAAATCCTGCACAAATCTGCGCACAAATGATTGCCGATCATTATCGCTTAGATGTTAGCAACTCAGCAGCGAGTGCATGGTTAATGAGCGTAGTGCAGTGGGCGTGGAAAATTAAATTAAGCTTACATCTTGAAAATGAGTTTTTAGGGGCGATGCGCGAAAAAGCCGAAACCGGTGCCATTGACGTATTTGCAAAGAACTTAAAAGACTTATTAATGGCAGCTCCGGCTGGTCCTCGTACAACATTGGGCCTAGATCCAGGTTTACGCACAGGCTGTAAAATAGCTGTTGTAGACAGCACTGGTAAACTATTAACGACACAAACTATTTTTCCACATGCCCCTCAAAATCATTGGGAAAAATCACTGCGCACGCTTGAACAATTATGTCGCCAGCATAAAGTTGAGTTAATCGCTATTGGTAATGGCACCGCATCACGTGAATCAGACAAACTCGTCGCAGAGCTTATAAAAGCAAACAGCGAGCTTAACCTTAACAAAATTATGGTCAGTGAAGCTGGAGCATCTGTTTACTCTGCCTCTGAGTTTGCTGCGAATGAATTTCCTAATCTCGATGTATCGTTACGTGGTGCTGTTTCAATTGCGCGTCGTTTACAAGACCCCCTTGCAGAGCTTGTTAAAATTGAACCTAAGTCAATTGGTGTGGGCCAATACCAACACGATGTGTCACAAAGTCAGTTAGGGCAAACTTTGACTTCGGTGGTTGAAGACTGTGTAAACTCTGTCGGTGTTGATTTAAATATGGCTTCAGTGCCGTTACTTACTCGTGTATCGGGTTTAAACAAAACTCTGGCACAGAACATTGTTAACTACCGTGATGCGAATGGCTCATTCAGCAAGCGTTCTGAGCTTAAAAAAGTAGAGCGTTTAGGGCCAAAAGCATTTGAACAAGCCGCGGGCTTCTTACGTATCACTAATGGTACAGACCCTCTTGATAAGTCATCAGTTCACCCTGAAGCCTACCCGATTGTTAAGCGTATTTGCGAAAAGAACAACCTGGATGTCAATAGCTTAATTGGTAACTCAGATATACTAAACAAGCTTGTTGCGAACGACTATATTGACGACAAATTTGGTTTACCAACCGTCACAGACATCATTAAAGAACTTGATAAGCCAGGCCGCGACCCGCGCCCTGAATTTAAAACGGCCGAGTTTAAAGCCGGTGTTGAAACCATTAACGATTTAAAACCGGGCATGATTCTAGAAGGTGTGGTGTCAAACGTAGCAAACTTTGGTGCCTTCGTTGATGTAGGTGTTCACCAAGACGGTTTGGTGCATATTTCTGCTATTACGAATAAGTTTATCTCAGATCCGCGTGAAGTAGTCAAAGCGGGTGACATCGTAAAAGTAAAAGTGCTTGAAGTGGATGCTGCTCGTAAACGTATTAGCTTTACCATGCGCTTAGACGATGATGTTGATACCAGCAATAAAGCGGCAACTACAAGCAAACCTGCCGCGGCTCAAAAGGTAAAAAACACCTCTAAACCAAAACGCGACTTTGGTAATGCAGCCATGGGCAATGCCTTTGCCGATGCCTTTGCCAACGCTAAAGTTAAAAAGTAGCCATTATATTAGGCTAATAAAAAACCGCGTAAGTTAAGCTTACGCGGTTTTTTTGTTTTTAAAGGCTCACTAAAATGAGCCTTTAAAGCGATTACTTACGACGACGTAGTGCAAGTAATGGAAGGAGTAACAGGATGAAGTGACCGAATGAACCACTGTCATCATCTTCTTCTACTTCTGGGTATACACAGCTACCATCATCAGTATTAGCATTCGCATCGTAGTTTGTTGCAGCGGTATCTGTACAACCTAATTCAATACCGTCTGAAACAACTGTAAGTGCAAATTCTTCCATCAATGATTTTTCACCACTGGTTAAAGTGACTTTAACTGTCGTTGTACCATAGTAGTTAGCATCAGGCGTTACGCTGAATGACATGCCATCGACTGATGTCGTCGCATTGTCAGCATCAACAGACAGTGTGAACTCTTCAGCTGTCTCACGCGTTAAACTAACCATAATATTGTCAACTGACTCGTTTTCCATCACCGACATATCTTCTAGCGCAACAATCGCAAGATCAACGGCGGTTACTGTAACCATAAAGTCAGTTGAGATAGTAGTATCTGTGCCCGTTAATGTCACTGTTACAGGGATCTCACCATAGAAGTCAGCGTCAGGTTTAAGGCTAAATGTCATGCCATCAACCATTGATGTCGCATTATCAGCGTCTACAGTAAGAGTGAACGCTTCTTCTGTTTCACGTGATAAAGAAACAGCAATACTTTCTAACATATCGCCTTGCATCACAGTCATATCTTCAATGTCGTTAACCATCACGGGGGCTTCTTCACCATCAGACTCAACAGTCAGTAAAAACTCTTTGCTTACTTTATCTGTTGGGTTTGCTTTGTCTTGCACTGTAACAGTTACAAAAGTTTCACCGAAGAAATAAGGTTCAGGGATCAGGTTAAACGACATACCGTTCACCTCAGCTGACACATGTTCACCCGTGATTACTAGCTCATTTGGCGATTGATCAGCATCAATAACCATCACTTCAATGCCATCAATACGACCATTTTCAGCAACCGTCATATCAGCAATATCTGCCATTTTAAGATTGCTTTGTACACCAATCGAGTGCATTAATGTACCTGACTCTTGACTACCTAATAGATAATCAAGCGCGATGTCTTGCATGGTACCTTTCGCTTCTGGCTTTATTGTCGCTGTAAAGTTAAATTCAACTTCACTTTGCTCAGGGCCCACGTAATCAAAACAAATGACTAAGTCATCTTGTAAGATTTTACCAAGGTCATCGAAACCGATCACATTGCTTAGAGCACCGTCTTTGTAGCCCGCGGTTGTAGCATAAACACTGTCACCACCTTCAATAAAGATAGTGCCTGTATCAATATCAGAACCTAGATTGTCGTATGCAAAAATCGCTTCAAACTTACCTTCATGGTCATCAATACCACTGCGTAAGATCACTTCATAATCATAAGTATCACCCGTATTCTTGTCGGTAACATTATCAAATTCCATGAACAGAAGGTCACCAAGATCAGGACGTTCTTCTGCATATTGACTTGCAATTGTTAACCCTGTTGGATCGCTTGGATCACGTAGATTAGTGATTTCAAATGAACCACGCCAGAACGGGGCTAATGCTTCAACTAAGAAACCTGGACCACGGTGCGCACTCATCATCCACCAAATTGGTGTAAATTGCATAGCACCTGTTGGGTGTAAACGTACTTCGTTGTTGTTTGCTTGATTATAAACTTCAAACTTAGCGCCTTGTTTGTAGAATAACCAATCAATTGGTACATCAAAGTAAACATTTGAGCCACCTTCATACCAAGAAGCATCTGGTTGAATGCGGAAGTCACCCCATAAATCGATGTAGCCACCTGTTGAGTACTCATCGATCATTGGCGTTTTACACATTTCATTGGTGATGTTATTCGTGACAACATAATCACGCTTCACATTGCGAGTAGCCTCTTGAGTCCCTTTAATTGTTAAAGTGTTGCCCTCTACTTCCAATGAAGCAGCAACTGACTCGTTGTTAGAAGTCAATGTATCAGGCCAAACTTCCATGCCCTCAGGAATGGTTAACGCTAAAGTGTAATCGCGCGCGTCAGATTCATAGTTAGCTTTGAGTTTCACGTTAACATTTACAAGATCCATAGCGCGTGCTGAGTCTTGATCAATATTAAGGGTTAACGCTTCAGCGTCACGTTTAAAGTTAACTGATGTAAACCCTAAAGTCCCTTCAGCACCTTCTGAATCACCCAGTTCAAAACCACCGTAATACACATCGTTTAGCTGCGCTTCTGGTAGGTTCCAATTAATCGCAATTTCATAGTTGCCATTACCTGAATGTTGTTGTGGAGCCGACACACTGAACTCACCCGTATTTTGCTCTTTCACAAATGCATAGTGAGTCACTGTTTGATAACCCACATCGCGTAAACCAGCTAACGCTGCGGTAGCGAACCAGTATTTACCAGGCTTAGGATCGATAATATTACAGTAGTTATCCTCAACACTGCTTGAAGAATAACAAATCATCTCTTCGTTCAGTGCTTTAATTAATGCATTTGGATCTTCAGCAATGTCTTCATCCGACACCATGAACGAGCCACTACCATTCGCATCATAACCCACCACTAAGTGTGCTTTTTTAATTTGCCAACGCGGTTCAACGATATCTGATAAATCAGTCGTTTGCTCTGTTGATGCCACTTTAATCATCAGGCGTTTTGTACCTTCAGGTACCTCAATTGCCTGAATATCCCATGCTTTTTCTACACGGTCTTTCGTTACATAAGGTGATACACCTAAGATATTGGCTGTTACTTCAGTCGGTTTTACAAGGCCATAATAAGTTGGTGTAAACTCACTGTAGCTGTCAGTATTCACAACGATTGACTCTGATGCATTGGCACGAGCCATATCGATATCAACCATGGCTGGAAGCTCATCAATGACATTTTTAGCCGCTAATGTGAAGTGAGCATCAGGTGAATTACCATCGGTATTTTTAAAAAGTACTTTACCGTTAAACCACGCATTTTTGTTTATAATGCTGTCCCATGGTGCGCCGGGTTCTGCTGGGTCTAGTTTAGACTGAATGATATTCGGTAAATTCATCGTTACCATCACGTCTTGTGTTTCACCCGCTTTAAGTGTGAAGTTACTTGGTGTAACACTCACTTCGACACCCGCACTTTCTTGCTCGCCTTCAATACCCCAACCATAGGCTGTTGCATCCCACGAACCATCTTTAGCCGCTTTCACTGTGCGCATCCAAGAACAGGTCAGTTCACAGTCTTGGTTTACTAATGTCGGCAGGTTTAACCACTCCACTAAACCGCCATTACGCGGGTTAGCATTGTGATAGTTTTCGATTGTCTCATCCATGATAAGACCTGCATTTGCCGCTTGCGCAACATCAATTGAGCCACTTCCCGTCATGAAGTTGTAGTAAGGGTCAACTAACGTAACACCGTTAGAAATGCGCACTTTATTCGCCGTCATCATCAGAGCCGATTGTACTTCAGCAGGCGTCCAATCTGGGTGCATTTGCATCAATAAAGTCATGGCGCCGGTTACATGCGGAGTAGCCATTGACGTACCACTCATGAATGTCCAGTCTGATGCTCTAGGATTGGCAGTGAATGGTTGGTCATCAGCATTCGCAGCATAAATATCAACACCTGGTGCCGTCAAATCAGGAACAAGGTTGTTAATATAATAACTTGGGCCCATAGAGCTAAAAATAGCGAGCTGGTTGCCAGCTTCTTCGTCAAACGAATAGTTATTTTGCGGCTCACCAATAGTCGCAATTGCAGCGCCATCAGGGTTAGCATTCACCCAGTTGCGAATAGCAAAACGCGCACTTGAAGATAAGTGAATACCTGGGATCACATAGTTATCTGCAACAACGTTCTCACCAAAAGCAATATTTTGCAGGATAAAACCACCTGCGCCACCCGCAGCTACGTTTTTCGCTTTATCAACACGCGCAATATCACCACGTAAACACACCACTATTTGGTCTGCGGTGAAAGTACCCGCAGGGAATGGGGCATTACAGCTAGCTGCATCATAGCCATCGTCAGCATTAGGGTCGTCGTAATTCTCAGCTAAAACAACCTCACCAGTAATTCCACCAGCGAAACTCTTACCTGCATACTCACCAACAGAAGGTGCACGTGTACCTTGGAAGTTGTTAATGGTTTTAACACCTAATTCCATCACGCGATCATGCGTTGATGCCCCCACTGTCGTCACCCAAGGTGATGTATGATCCGCAGACATATAGTACGGACCTGAGTTACCCGCAGCAGCAGCAACAGAAATACCGGCCTCACGTGCGCTTAAAAATGCCATTTCCATTGGATCTTCCCACGGGAAGCTTTCACCGCCACCGATTGAGAAGTTAATCGCATCAACGCCATCTTCAATTGCATCTTCAAAAGCAGATAAAATCGCCGACTCAGGACAACCAGCGTATAAGTCGCCTGAGTTGCCCGCGTGACATACT
Organism: Pseudoalteromonas lipolytica; assembly: GCF_003515105.1. NCBI lineage: Bacteria > Pseudomonadati > Pseudomonadota > Gammaproteobacteria > Alteromonadales > Pseudoalteromonadaceae > Pseudoalteromonas > Pseudoalteromonas lipolytica. Next base: position 3,443,942 of record NZ_CP032090.1, read on the forward strand.
TGGTATGAAATAATGTGCGCGCGCGGTGCAACACCACTGGTGTGATCAAAGGTAAATGGTAAGTTTTCACCATCACTCACTTTCTCACCTGTGGCTGCTTGAAGTGGCGTATTCTCTATGTAGTTACCCGCGGTTGTGCTTGCAGTATGTGAACCATGACCGTTGTAGTCTTCACCATTCTCTGGACGACGATCAGCACGTGCAAATCGATAGTCTGAATTCGCAGCCGTAATTTCAGGGTAAGAGCGAACACCAATTAACTTGTCATTACATAACGTAGGATCAGCTTCACAATCACCAACGAAATTACCTGCACCAAATGGATTTGATTTGCTGTACTCTTCATCGCTTGCAAACGCAGGGTGGTCAGTATTGATACCTGTATCAATAATACCTACAACCATGCCTTCGCCTTTAACACCCACTGATGATGCAGGTGTAGCGCCTTGCCATAATTGATCTGCGCCAATAAACTCTGGGCCACGGTCTGTACGTAGTTCGAAAATACGGTTTGGTGTGATGCGTTTCACACCCGATTGCTTAGCCAGTAGCTCAGCATCCGCCTGCGTCATTTCGACAACAACGGCATTGTTTGCTAACGTAAATTGCTTTTTAACATCAATGCTAGCACCCACGGCACGTGCCTTGCCTAATACAGATGTTTGGCGCTGCTTTAAGAAACCCTGATAAGCACGCACCTTATGTGCCGATGTATCCAAGCGCTCATTAACCATTAACGAACGAGATTCAGTAACCGCTGTTGCAGTAAAGCCCTGAATGTCACCTTGGTAACTCGCGACGGGCTCTTCAGTCATTTGAACGATATAAGTTTGAACACCTGTCACACCCTCTTGAGGCTGGAACACATGTTCTGGTTGTTGATTTTGATAATGTTGATTTAAACGCTCAACACTGCCCTTTAATAAGCTTGGATGATCAGCAATTTGTTTTTGTTCTTGATACTTTGCGATATCTTCAGCTGTAAATGTTGGCTGATAAAAGCCTTTGTCTGACACTTTATTAAAGCCCGGCTCTGCCGCAGCATAACCTGAAGTACCTACATACAATGCTGTAAGTACTGCAACTGAGCTCTTTTTCAAGTGTGCTATTTTATTATTGCTAGGTTGCATATGATTCCCACTGATTTAATTTAAAACAGCTTTGCTTACGCAAAAGCTGAGACACTAAATTCTATTAGCAGACAGACATATACAGGCGGCGTTATGAAGGGTCAAACTGTGAGGTATACATTTCAGACACAAAATTAACACCATGTAAACATAAGAGTGCTGATATATAAAGCGTTGCGGATTATTTATACAAAATGTAGCTTTTTGTAGAAAACACTATTGCAGGAACAGAAATAATATATAAAAAGAAGCTAGCGAAAGGTTCGCTAGCTTGCTAATTAACTAAAAATTATAACGAATTGAGAAGGTAAGATCTGAATAGTCGTTTACATCTCGATACGCTGCGGTCACTAACCAATCAGCTGTAATCGCATAATTTGCACCGACATGAAGCACGGTATTATTTTCGCTTTCTTCATCATGCAGACGCTCGTAACCGATACCCGCATTTAGCTCTATTGAATCGGTTAATAAGTGCCTAATTTGTGCATTTACAGATAAAATATCAGCTGTATCTGAATCAGAATATCTCTCAGAGTTGGTATCGAGTACTTGTTCTTGATAAGTGATATCTTGCTTGTACAGTACGTCACCTTCAAATTTTAGCTGGCCCAGCTTCGCTGAATAATCAATTTTAGTCACATCAGACAGAGAGTAAATATAGCCTAAAGCTAACTCATAACGCGTGATATCTAACTCTGTACGATAAAGATATTCGGTCTGCCCCGTACCGACTGGGTTGTTGTTCATATCATAAACAGTCACATTGTCGTAGATATCTAACTCTGTAAAGTCATCAGATACTTTTGAGTAGTGGCCTTGCACATACCAGTTTTGTGCAAATTGTTTACTGACGTTGATACCATAGCCCGTGAGAGAAAGATCATCAGCATCATCAATTTTCATTTTCTGATAGCCAGCATCAACATAATCATAGCTAAGAGGTGTGGTGTTTTGTGCCATAACAGCTGTTGATACAAGTGAAAGTGCACCGATAAGTACAGCATATTTCATGTTAAATCATCCTTATTTAAAATCGTGGACAATCTAACAGAGCTAATTTTTTACCACAATAGGAACAACCCTATTTATAGTAAGTGATGTGTAAGAAAATATGAGGTTAAATAACCGCAGAAAATTGGTTTTGAGCCGCAGCAGAGGTTGCCGCTTGATAGAAATTAGCAATTCGTTGAGCGCGTTGATCTACTTCCACGTCACGCTTTGCTGTTTTAGTCTCCGATGCACTCACTTGCGAACTATCATCATTAGCAAATTCACGGTTAATTCTAAATGACGCTTGCCCATTTTGCTGCTTATCGTCATCAGACTGAGTCGCTAACTCAGCTTGAGCCGCCGCAAGTTTTTGCGTTGCATCTGCCGCTATAGCACGGTCAGCACCTGAGGGTTCTTGTGGAGCAAGCGCTGCTGCTCGTACAGTTTGCATTTTTTCAATGGTGGCTTTTGGATCCCCCTCGATTTGTGCAACATCGATTTGAACCTCTCCACCAACAGCGTAATTAGTACCATCGGGACCGCGCTGATACTCATAACTTGGCGCACCCGCATATTGCCCACCGACAGATGCATGTGCTTGCTCGTGAATGCGCACTTCAGTATCACGGGCTTTTAATTCCTTTATTTGTTCCGCATCTTGCTGCTCTTGTTCAGCAACTTGTTGCTCTTTTTTTTGTTCTTGCTTTGTTTCTTGTTGCTCTTGTTCCGATTGCTCAGAATCGCCTTGTTGGCGTTCTTGAACTACGGTGTTGTCATCAAGACGGCCTTTCGCATCATAAGTGCCAGCGTCAGTGCCTGGTTGTCTGGCTTTTTCGCCATCGTTTAAAGTTTTATTTTCAGCGTTACTGGGTTTGGTTGCCGTAGGTGCGGGGATTACCTCGCGCAACTGGTTATCACGGCGCGCACTTTCTGTATGCACATTCGCAGTGTTTAAGTTAATGGCCGGATAAGGAGTAACGATGTTCATGATATTTATACTTTAATATCGATTAAAGTGCCCAGTACCTCATCCGCGGTTTGAATGCTATTGATATTCGCCTTGGCATTAAACTCTTCTACTTTTAAGTTGACCAACGACTCATCAATACGCGCGGGTTGTGATACTGGAGGCGTGACTGCTTCATCGGGGCGAGCGGCTTGTAATTGGCGCTGCTGCGCAAGCTGAGCATCATCTTGTTGATCTATTGAGGCACGGCTAATCTCTGCGCTTGCCTTTTCAATACCTTGGCTAGCACGGTTATAACCTTCTACCGCATTATTAAAAACAGAACCGATTGCCATGATGGTCTCCAACAGTGAGATCTAACCGTAATTATCGCTCACAAAACGAACAAAATAAAGTATAATCCCGCTATTTTTATGGCCTCAAGCTAGGTTTTGTTTAACACACTGATTTAAGAGCTGTTATAAATGCCTCTTTGTGAGAAATAAACGGGGCATGGGATGCTTTATCAATTACCTCGTAGTCAAAATTAGGCTGCAGCGCCTGCATTTTCTTAAGAGCACGATAAGGCACTAACGCATCTAAGCGACCAAAAATGCCGACTATAGGCACCGTTAACTGTGCAAACATAGCGCGTAAATCATCGTGCTGTAGTATATCGAGTCCTGCACTTAGCGCCTGCTCTTTGGGAGCGGGGTATTCATTCAATAATAATTTTAGCTGTTTTATATCATCACGAGCAGACTCACTGCCCATAGCTTGAATAGCGAGAAAGCGTTCTATGGTTTTTTCTCTATGGCTCACTAACTGATCTTTAAACGCATTCAGGACGTCCGGCTTAATACCAGGCCAATCATCGTGCTGGGCAAAAAATGGGGTTGATGCTACCAGCACAACTTTGGCCACTTTGTCAGGCCAGTGCGCAGCAATATACAAAGCAAACAGCCCTCCCAGTGACCAGCCGACAAGTATTGATCCTTCATTTAATTCGCTACTGAGCTGCTCTGCCGCAGCATGCAAAGTGTAAGGTGTTGGTATTGACTGTGCGTTACCAAACCCAGGTAAATCTAAGCAGCGAACTGCGCCATCATGAAAAAACGTAAGTTCAGGCATAATGACTTGCCACACACCTTGATTCATTCCCCAGCCATGTAACAACACCATTTCATTTTGCATATTTATAAACTCTCAACCACACTTAGCGCTCATAATAGCGTTTAAAGGAATGAATGCAATGGCGGGCTTAATTCAGGCGTTTAAAGTCGCTTTAGATGCGCTGTTCCCAAATTTTTGTTTGGGTTGCAGGGGCCACATTGAAAGTAATCAGTCACTCTGCCCACACTGTATGGATGACCTTGCACTTTTTGACTTAGCACGTCATCCAAACCTTTTACATCGCCCCGATATTTGTGACGCTTTTCCTGACTGTCATTTTGATCATCTCATTGCCTGTGCGTGGTATCAAGCACCCTATAAACAATGGCTCATACAGTTAAAATTTAACAATCAACAGCATTATAAAGTGGCTTTACAGCAAATCATAACCAAACAGCTGCAACATGCCCTTGCAGCAAACACACACTGGCCTGATGTATTTATCATAATGCCGTTACATAAAAGGCGTTTTTTATCGCGTGGCTATAACCAAGTAAGCCAAACGTGGTTACCGGTTCTAGAGGGCTTACAGCAAGACGTTATTACGCCTCTTCATAAACAAAAAGCCACCCAGCCACAATCAAAACTAAGTAAAACAAAACGGGTAAAGAATGTAAAAAATGCGTTTGTATGTCAGCAAGATCTGACAGGGAAATCGGTGGCTATTGTTGATGATGTGATGACCTCTGGTGCTACATTAAACGCAGCAACAGAGGCATTAAAACAGGCAGGGGCCAAACAAGTATGGGCAATCCTTACATGTTTGACTCCCCTTAATTAGTCACCCGATGCACTAAATGCATGACCAAAGAACAATGCATTACTTAGTAATCGGCTTGTTCCATACCAGTAACCACGAAAAACGGGATTATCAGTCATACCAATCACACTGCCTTTTCCGTAAGAGTGCGCAATTAAACCTGCAGCACCGGCTACCTGCTCCACATTGACATCATCGGTAAAGCCTGCAAGTAATGGCGTGTCTGTATAAGTAAGTACATTAACAAATGGTGCCTCCGATTTTTCAAGTAACCAAGTGCTATTTTTAAATACAGGTAAGGTATTGCGCTCAAGCGAGAACGTCAGTGGATGCGATAAGTCAACGTGAGTATTAAAGATGGCACCAGCAATGCGTTGGCGCCCTGCTAAGTCATCTTTATCGGCATAAGTAAGGCCTTTTGTATCAAATGCACTTGCAACATCACGGCGTGACAAATAATTCGCTTTTAATAGTTGCTGATCCGCTAAGAATTTTGCACCGCCTTTATGGCCCCAGATTACCCCGCCTTTACGAACCCACGCTTTTATTGCAATTTTAGTCGCATCATCAAGGCGATTATAATTACCATGCGCAAGCACAATATGGCTGTACTTATCGAGGTTAATATTATCTAAACGCTCCATTTCAATAATACTCGGGGCAATATCAACAAAGCGATCAAGGTAATACCACACTTCGCCTAACTCATACTGGCTGGTTCCTTCGCCACCAATAAGCAGTACCTTAGGTGCTTTAACAACAGCCATAGAACGAGACCCTAAATCAGCCCCTTTCACTGTTAAACCAGAGCTGATGGGAACAATTTCAATACCGAAATCTGTTTGTGCTTGGTTTAAATAACGCACCCAATTAGGGTCTGTTTGAATACCGGCTGGTAATAAAATACTGCCTGGCTCAAAAGCAACCTCACCTGCGGGTGTTTTTGCTGTAAGTGAACTAAGCGCAACACGCGCTTGAACACCTTGCTTAAGTAAGTTATTTAACATTTTAGGAGCAAGGTAGTCATCCCACTTAAATGCATAAGCATAGCTTTGTGGTAACGCAGCGAAGCTTGATTTAACCGTTTTCTGCCACGGCATTTTTGCAATGTTTAAGCCCCAATTGCTGCTCACTTTGGCAAACTCTAAATTAAATGCATGGGCCAATGTCCAGCCCGAAACATCATAAAAAGTATTGTCAACAAAGCGTTGTTGCTCGCTAAAAATCGCTTTTACTAAACGAAATTGTGGCTGTGCTAATGGCACGTAGTAGCTTTTTTCAGAAAAGCTCTGACCATTCACTTTTAAGGGCTCTTCAAGCAAATACGCATTGATTTGGTGTTGCTTTAACACGTCTAAAAAATACGCCATACGGCTATTATCAGCGCCGCCTTTTACCACATAGCCTTTAAAATCTTCATCGCCAGCAAGATCCGTAGCTTTAGTGTAAAACTCAGCTTGATAGTCTAGTAAGTCTTGGCGATTATCAATCGCTGCTTGGAATGTAGATAAGCTCGTTAACAGTTGATTTTTAATAGTAAATGGAAAACTCAACGGGCCGTTAATTGTTTCTTGTAAGTGCCCACGAGAACTGGCTTGTTCAAATAAAATACCCACGCCACCATTTACATCTGGGTAGGTTGACCCCTTGCCATAGTAAAAATCGTCAAAGCTTTCTTCAGTAAAATACAGCGCATTATGCTCATCAAGCGTCTTTGCATGATAATTTGCAATTGCTTTCGTTAATGTCACATTTTCTTCTGGTGTAATTGGGTGTTTACGCGTTGGTATTCCCGGTTGAAAGAAGAATGTGCTATTTGGGCCCATTTCATGAAAGTCAGTTAAAATATTAGGCTTCCAGTGATGGAACTGGGCAATACGCGCACGTGATTCAGGGTGTTGTAGTAACAACCAGTCACGATTTAAATCAAAAAGATAATGGTTAGTACGACTGCTCGGCCAGCTTTCACGGTGCTCACGTGTTTCAGGGTCCGATGATAAGTTCATGCCTCGATTGCTATTTGCCCAATTCGCAAAACGCGCTAAGCCATCAGGATTCAAAGAGGGGTCTAATAAAATAACGGTGTTGTTTAATAAGGTGTCAATTTCAGGCCCTTGTGCCGCAGCAAGATAATAAGCAACTAATAGCGATGCGTTGCTACCTGAAGACTCATTGCCATGCACACTGTAACCCATCCACACAACCGCAGGTTGCTTGCTTGAGTCAGTATTTCCACCGCTTAAGCGAGCTAAATGTGCTTTACGAATTTGCTCTACTTGGCCTAATTTATCTGGCGCAGTAATCGTTAACATGACCAAGGGTCGCTGCTCGTGCGTCCGGCCAATTACTTCAATGTTAATACGCTCACTTTTGTCTGCCAATATTTGCATATACTGAACAAGTTGATCATGGCGTACATGCCACTCGCCCACTTCGTAGCCTAAAACCTCTTGCGGGGTTGGAATAAGCGGATCAAATTTCACATCTTCTTCAAAATAATAGGAAAGTGGTTTTGCTAATGCTGAAAAACTCACTAGCATGGTTAATATTGTTATTATTAAACGCATAGATAGCACCTGTTATTGTTTGATGTTTTCACGCTACCATTCGATAAAATAGATGCAACTTTTTACGCTCAACACTGGCGACAACACGATGAGCGGAGTATGATAGGCAGTATCCGAGTAATTTAGTCAAGTATAGTTCGTTTTATGATTTCTATTTCTGAATCTGCACAATCTCATTTTGCTAAACTTTTAGCAGACCAAGCTGAACAAACTAACATTCGTGTGTTTGTTGTAAACCCAGGTACTTCGCAAGCTGAGTGTGGTGTTTCTTACTGCCCTGAAGACGCAGTTGAAGCAAGCGACATTCGTTTACCATTTAATGGTTTTGATGCCATTGTTGATGCAGAAAGTGCTCCTTTCTTACAAGAAGCTGAAATCGATTTTGTGACTGACAAAATGGGTACTCAGCTAACGCTTAAAGCACCGAATGCAAAAGCACGTAAGCTGACCGACGATGCGACGCTTCAAGAACGTGTTCAACATATGCTTGAAACCGAAGTTAACCCGCAACTTGCTAACCACGGTGGCCAAGTAAGCCTTGTGGAAATTACAGCCGATGGTATTGCAGTACTGCAATTTGGTGGTGGCTGTAATGGTTGTTCAATGATCGATGTGACGTTAAAAGAAGGCATCGAAAAAGAAATGATCGCTAAATTTGATGAGATCACAGGGGTGAGAGATATTACTGATCACAACCCGGGTGAGCACTCATACTACTAATTAGCGCTTAAGATGCTTAAGCAGTGGGTTTTTCGCTTAGGTAGCGACCCCAAATTAAGCCTAAAACGCTTTCTTCGCGGCTTAGCACTGTTTGTGCTAGCCGTGATATTCATTGCTATCGGCTATTATGGACCCGCAATTTTCCAGCTTGTGGGGCTTGTCATTTTAGCTGTTGCATTGTTTTTTGCATTTTGGGGCTACTTAGGTATTTTTGCGAACCGTTTCGCACAAGTGCTTAAGCGTACATCCCCTAAAGATGATGATCTTGACCTGTGGAAATAACCACTCAAATTAACAACTGTTGTTGCTTAACCATTGCGCGATAACGTAGCCATAACGTAACGCCACGCAATAACATAAAGCTTGTCATAGCGAACCATAATCCATGATTTTGCCAGTCGCTTACCAACCAAAATAACCCAAAGAAACCAAATGTCGCGCTTATTAGCATGGTATTTCGCATGTCTTTTGCGCGTGTTAAACCAACAAATACACCATCGAATAAAAAGCACCCCATGGCCGCAATGGGCAATATAATGACCCAAGGTAAGTAGTGTGTAGCCAGACTGACAACCTCAGGCACATCGGTTAAAAGGCGAATAATAGCGCCACCAAACACTAAAAAAATCAGGCTATAAAAGAGCGCAAAGAGTCCTCCCCAGAACAAGCTTAAATTCACCCAAAGTTTGATCTGTTCAACACTCTGCTCCCCTTTGGCTTTGCCTACTTTTGCTTCGCTCGCATAAGCAATACCATCTAAAGCAAAACTCACCAACATCAGAAAGTTCAGCAATACGGCATTAGCTGCTAATGTTGTTTCACCGATTCTAGCGCCATAAAAAGTCATAAAGCTAAAGCACAATTGCAGTGCCAGTGAACGAATGAAAATATCGCGGTTTAAATTAAGCAGCTCGCCTATTTTAGCTACGCTTAACCATGCTTTAACGGCCAAATTAATACCTTGCTTTTTAGCAAGTTGTAACACCAGAAAAACAGCAAAACCGAATGCGATATAATCGGCAATAAGCGAGGCCCAAGCCGCGCCCGCCACTCCCCAATTAAGAAAAACCACAAAGTAAATATCGAGCACAATATTTGTGATATTGGTAATTAATAATAAATAAAATGGACCTCGTCCATAATGTACACCGAGCATCCACCCTAATAGCACCAAATTACAAAGGGCCGCTGGCGCACTAAAAATACGAACAGAAAAATAGCTATACGCCTGTTCTAAAACAGCTTGATTGGCATTTGACAAGTAAGCCATTAAGGATTGAATTGGTGTGCTGAGCGCGATTAATAACAACGCAACCCCAGTTGCAAGCAACAAACTACGCTTTAACAGTTCACCTAGCAAAGTAAGGTCATTTTTACCATAAGCTTGTGCCACCAGCCCCGTCGTACTCATTCTTAAAAAGCCTGCCAGCCAAAATAGTAACGAAATAACCGTAGAGCCTAATGCTATCCCCGCCAAGTAGTGAGCACTTCCTAAGTGACCAATCACGGCAGTATCAACTAATCCTAACAGTGGGACAGTAATATTTGATAAGATCATTGGACCGGCTAATAACAGCAAACTTTTATGGTGTGCCTTATGACGTTTAAGAAAATGTTTCATGTAATTTTTGCAGTCCTGTTAGGTTTATCAATGCGTGCCCACGGCGCCGTTATTTTACAGTATCATCATGTGAGTGAAACCCTTCCTGCGGTCACCAGTGTCAGCAGTGAAACATTTATAAAACACATGCAGTATTTAAAAGATCATCACTTTACTGTAGTGCCATTAAATGAGCTAATTAGTTCACTGCAATCTGGCAAAGAATTAACCGATAAAACCGTCGCAATTACCTTTGACGATGGTTATAAAAACAATTATGAACAAGCCGCGCCAATTCTTGAGAAGTTCGGCTACCCCTACACTATTTTTGTTAATCCAAAACTGATTGATGAAGGTAAAAGCTATGTCATGACATGGCAGCAATTAAAAGCGCTTTCTAAAAAAGGGGCACTTATTAGTAATCACACCCAAGCGCATAATTACATGCATTTAAAGCAACAGGGTGAAACTGACGCACAATGGCAAGCACGGACTAAAAACGACATTCTCGCAGCACAAAAGCGTATCAAAGAAGAGATTGGTCATGACTATAAATACGTAGCCTATCCCTATGGCGAATTTAATAATTCACTTCAAGCACTGGTTAAGTCAATTGGCTTTGTTGGTATTGGTCAACACTCAGGTGCGGTGGGTATTCATTCTGACTTTACCCGTTTACCACGCTTCCCTGCATCAGGCTTTTACTCCAAACTTGATACATTATCGACAAAATTAGCGTCACAGGCTTTCACTATCAAAGCGTTAAATTACTCAGACAGTGTTACTAACGAGAATCCACCTAGCTTAAGCATTCAATTTGATATGCAAGACTTTCATAAAAGCCAATTTGCGTGCTATGTCTCGGGGATTGGTCAAGCAGACTTAAATTGGACAAGCAAAGACACGGTGCAAATTATCTCGCCAGCTAAATTGAAAAGTGGCCGTTCACGTTTTAATTGTACGGCCCCTTCGATTGAGAAAAAAGGCAGCTATTATTGGTTTTCACAACCTTGGGTGATCACACCTTAACGGCCTGCTTAAGCATTTGCGCGGTAATTTTATCAAGACGCACAATTTCATGAGCCGCATCCAGTTCGATAGCGGCTTTTGGCATGCCCCACACCACTGACGATAACTCGTCTTGTGCAATTGTATAAGCCCCCGCTTGTTTTAATGCCAGTAACCCTTTCGCGCCATCACTCCCCATGCCTGTGAGTAACGCAGCAATCGTGGCTTTTGGACACGCAACCAATAACGAATTAAACAATACATCCACTGCAGGTCGATGGCGATTAACTAATTCAGATGTATCGAGTTGGCAATACAAAGCAGAACCTTGTTTTACAATACTTAAATGTTGATCGCCCGGTGCAATGTAAGCCCAACCGGGGCGTAATTTATCACCGTGCTCTGCCTCTTTGACATTAATTTTACAGGTACGATCCATACGCATAGCAAACGAAGTGCTAAATACTGGCGGAATGTGCTGCGTAATGACAATAGGTGGACATTGCTCAGGCATACGCACCAAAACCTCTTTAATTGCCTCGGTGCCACCTGTCGAAGCACCAATCGCCAGCACACTATTTGCTTTAAATTGTAAGGTTGATAAGGCGCTATCGGCTTCTAGGCTCTGCTCCTTGAATGTGCGAACCCGAGCACCAGCCGCTGTACGTATTTTTTGATGTAATAAATGCGCATACCGTTGCAAACTTTGAGACACGTTAGCGGTCGGTTTTGCTATAAAATCAACCGCTCCCGTTTCAAGCGCTTCGAGGGTAATGGGCGATCCCTTTTGTGTTAATGTTGATATCATTACCACCGGCATAGGCCGTAGACGCATTAAGTTTTTAAGAAAACTTAAACCATCCATTTTGGGCATTTCAATATCAAGCGTTAACACGTCAGGGTTGAGGCGTTTTATTTGTTCTCTCGCTTCGTAGGGGTCTTCTGCAGACCCCACAACGTGAATATCATCTGCTTGCTCAAGAATCTCTTTAAGCAATCCGCGTATCAAAGGAGAATCATCAACAATAAGGACTTTGATCATATGCTCTCCTAAAATAGCTCAATATCCGTTTTTGCATCTTGTTGCTCAATTTCGTGTAAGTATTTAACTTCACGTTCTTCAAGTTTATCTGTATGTAGTTCACGTAGCTTTTTCACCTGTGCTTTTCCCGTTTGCGGATCAAAGATGATCTTACGAGGCCAAGGTCCACCTACATCGTGAGATACTAAATCTAAACCCTCTTCAAGTACATAAGCATTTGCAAAACGAATATTACCCACCCCGATATCTGTCATTGAGCGAATAATTTTACCCCCGCCGAATAACTTTACTTTTAAGTTTCGTTTTGAGGCTCCATTTTTCAGAATTTCATTGATCAAGTACTCCATAGCCCAGTTGCCATAACGGCAATTAAGGCTATGCGCATTGGCGGGATCAACGCCTTTTTCAATCGGTAACATAAAGTGATTCATGCCACCAATGCCTAACCCATCATCGTAGATACACGCTGCAATACAAGACCCTAACACCGTGGTGATGAGTTCATCCGATTTTGAAACATAGAATTCACCCGGCAATACTTTCGCTATCACCTTTTGCCTGCGGTTATCCCAAAAGCGTTTTACATGCTCAAACCCTGGTAAAACTGCTTTATAATGAGTGTTCATAGACCACCTTTTGGTAGATCGTTTGGCCTAAATTCTTAAATTCTCTGTGATCTTTACCGAGTGTCTCTGAGTGCCCCAAAAATAAATGGCCTGAGTTACTAAGTAACTCATAATAGCGTCGAAAGAGTGTATCTTTGGTCGACTTATCAAAGTAAATCACCACATTGCGACAAAAAATCACATCAAAAGGACCTTTCATTGGCCAACTTTGCAGTAAGTTTAAGCGTTTAAAAAAAATGTTTTTTTGTAGCGCTGGTTTCACTTTATAAAGCTGTCCATCGTGGCTTTTTAGAAACCAACGTTTAAGCTGACTGTCTTCTAAGCCATTTACATTCGCAGCCGTGTAAGTGCCTGCTTGTGCTTTCGCAAGCACATTAGAGTCAAGATCGGTGGCCAGTATTTTCACATCCCAATCTTTTGGAAATAAATCACTTAGGGTCATTGCAATTGTGTAAGGCTCTTCACCTGTAGAGCACCCAGCCGACCAAACACGTACTCGCTTGCTCTTCGCATTAGAAACGAGCAGCTTAGGTACAATGGTATTTTTTAGGTAACTAAAGTGATGAGGCTCACGAAAGAAAGAGGTTAAGTTGGTGGTAATTGCATTTATAAACTCGCTAAACTCATGCTCTTTATGCTCTTCTAAGTAATCTAAGTACTCTTTAAAGCTTTTAAGCTTATGAAGCCGTATACGCCTTGCTAGGCGTGAATACACCATTTCTCGTTTATGTTCAGCAAGCACAATACCGCAAGCATCATATACCTGTGACGAAATGTTTTTGAAATCACTGTCTGTCAGTAAAAACTCTTTCATGTCTGGACCCACTAGCCTCAAAGAGTGCGCGCATTATAGTCAAACCATTAACTTAAGTGGTTAATCAGTCCCGCGGGTAAAAACAGCGAGACGATCATAAGCGTGTTAAGCATGATTGCACCGATACGTAAGGTAACCCACTGCAGGTAAGCGGTTACTCATGATCCCCTTACTTTGGTCACCTTGCCGTGTCTTTTTGCTCAATAAGCTTTGTTAGTTCACACCATTGACATTCACTATGGTGAAACGGCAAGCGTATTAAAACTCTTCCCACTCATCGCCTGGGTCAACAAAGTTATTTCCTTTGGGAGCTGAGCGCCCAGACGGGCTCGATTGTTTAATCGGTGACGCTGTCACTCTGCTTGTGATGTCTGTTTCCTCTTGATTCGATAGCGAGAAGAAGTTAAGCAAGCGGCGCATATCATTGGCTTGTTCTGCCATTGATTCACCTGCTGCAGATGCCTGCTCAACAAGCGCCGCATTTTGCTGTGTCATTTCATCCATTTGTGCAATGGCTTTATTTACTTGCTCAATACCTGAGCTTTGCTCTTCCGATGCCTGCGCAATATCCGAAATCATGGCCGTTACGCGTTGTACCGCTGTGACAATTTCTTGTAACGTTGAACCTGATTCATTCACCAATAATGTGCCATCTTCAACTTTGCCGACACTGTCGCGAATAAGCTCTTTAATTTCTTTTGCCGCAGCAGCTGAGCGCTGTGCAAGATTACGCACTTCACCCGCAACAACCGCAAAGCCACGCCCTTGTTCACCAGCACGTGCAGCCTCTACCGCGGCATTTAATGCAAGTAGATTAGTTTGGAAGGCAATTTCATCAATTACACTGATGATATCTGCTATCTTCTTACTCGATTCATTAATAGCCGACATACTCGTTACGGCACGGTTGACAACCTCGCCTCCTTTTTGTGCCTTGCTACGAGTCTCTTCGGCAAGCTCGTTAACCTCTTTTGCATTATCGGCATTTTGACGAACTGTACTGGTCATCTCTTCCATACTTGATGCTGTTTCTTCAAGCGAAGATGCCTGCTCTTCAGTACGTTGACTTAAGTCTGCATTGCCTTGCGAGATTTCTTCTGCACCACTGGCCACCAATGTCGCTGATGTATTTATGCGGTTAATAACCTCCGTTAACTTATCAGCCGTGGCATTCGCATCGCGTTTTAATTTATCAAATGAACCTTGGTACTCTTGTTCAATACGCTTAGATAAATCACCATTAGCCATAGCATCAAGCATATTAGCAGTGTCTTTTACGGCATCATCTACAATACCCACTAAGCTATTTAGGCCCTGTGCTAAACGTAAGAAGAAGCCTGTTTTACCCGCAATTTCAACTCGTGCCTCTAAATCACCTTTACCTGCAGCGGTTACCAGACCAGCGATTTCTTTCTCGATAGCAACTTCTGCGGTTCTATCTTCCCACTCAACAACCGTTCCAATTCGTTCGTTTTCAGGGGTAAAAATAGGGTTAGCTACCAAACCAAAAGTACGTCCACCTACTTGAATCTCAGTGCTGTAGGTATCACTCAGTTTTGATAATAAATTACGTTGATGTGCAGGGTTTTTATGGAACACATCAATATTCTGACCGAGTAAATTACTGCTGTTAAAGTTAGGCAGGTCTTTTCGAAGATCGCTCTCTGCCACTTTCATCATATTGAGCACCGCTTCGTTCATATAGATGATGTCGTTATTCGCATCGGCAATCATGGTGTTAGTGCCTACGCGGTCAAGCGCGCGACGTACCCGTAGATTCTCTTCAGCTTCACGCTTTTCGGCTTCTGCTTTATTGACACTGTCAGTGATATCTTGCCATTCAACAATTGTCCCTAAACGCTTACCCGACGAATTAACCCAAGGGGTTGCAATCAAGCTAAAAATAAGACCCGCTAAGCGCAGTGTCGTTTTATAGGGTTCAGATAAATTCTTTAGTAATTCACGTTGATGTGAAGGATGCTTATGAAAATCATCAACACAGGTGCCAATTAAATTTTCAACAGAAAAGCTAGGCAGCACTGTTTTCAATGCGGCTTCACGTGCTTTGAGCATTTGCTTCACTTGCTCATTTACAAACACTATTTCTAAATCATTGTTAGCCATCATCACATTTGCTTGGCATACACGCAGTGCATTTGACAGGTCAGCATCACGTTTAGATTGTTTTTCAAGCTCCTTCTGTGCAGTGATATCGCTGGCGAATTTAATCACTTTGACTACGCTACCATTGCTATCAATAATTGGGTTATAGGTTGCTTGGATCCAAATTTCTTTGCCGTTTTTACCGAACCGTTTAAATTCATCCGAAATAAATTCACCGCTGCGCAAGCGCTGCCAAAACTGTTGGTATTCGGGACTTTGTGCATCTTCTTCTGCAATAAACATTGAATGATGTTGACCCTGAACTTCTTCTAGCCGATAGCCCATGGCATTTAAAAAATTTGCATTGGCAGTAATGATCGACCCAGACGGTTGAAACTCAATCACTGCAAGCGATTTATTTAATGCTGCAACAACCAAATCATTATTTGACTCAACATTTTTAGGACTGCTAAACCATCCCATACCCTTCACCTTCTTGTTAATCTACCCAATTAAATGTCCATTGTTTTTTGTAGGTCGAGTAACGCGACCATTTTTTCACCCACATTTACTAACCCCGCAACGTACTGTGCGTTATCTGAGTCAGATAGATGTGGCACTGCTTTTGCCTCATGCTCAGCAATGCTATAGACATCCGAAACAGCATCAACAACGATGCCCATAATTTTACTTGCGTTCTCTAACTCTACTTTCAGTACAATCACCACTGTGAGTGGCCCATACTCAATAGCCGGAATACCAAATCGCAACCGCAAATCAACAATAGGCACTATCGTGCCACGTAAGTTGATCACCCCCTTGACGAAATCGGGTGAGTTTGGAATAACCGTTATTTCTTCCCAACTGCGTATTTCTTGCACAGTTAAAATATCTACACCGTACTCTTCTTCAGCCATAAAGAAGGTTAGAAACTGTTTAACATCTTGGTCTTGCTCAATATTCAGCTTATTATGTAGGTCATCGTGTGCTGCAATCATGACGCCTCCAAGTTAGCTTTTGACTCTATTATTAGCTCTTGACTGCCGGGCTTTCTAAGCCCTGATAACTTAATTAAGCCACTAATATCAACAATCAGTGAAACGCGGCCATCCCCTAAGATTGTTGCCCCTGAGACGCCATCGACCTTTTGATAATTCGCCTCTAAGCTCTTAATAACAACCTGTTGCTGGGATAATAAGTCATCAACCAATAAACCAATTTTTTGGTTATCACTTTCCACCACCACCAGTAAGGTTTTATCCAGTGTTTCAATCGCACCTTGATGATTAAAAATACTGTATAGACGTAAAATCGGGATGTATTCATCGCGTAGCCGCAACACATCCAAATCTTTTCCAACTCGACTGACCTTCGTGATATCGATTTGCAACGATTCAATAATCGAAATAAGTGGAATAATGTAGGTATGCTCAGCCACACGAACAAGTTGACCATCTAATATAGCCAGCGTGAGTGGTAAGCGAATGGTGAACGTTGAACCAACACCTGGGGCAGACGACACTTCAACGGAACCACTCAAGGCTTCAATATTTCGTCTAACCACATCCATACCAACACCGCGACCCGACAAGTCGCTCACTTGGTCAGCCGTTGAAAAGCCGGGTAAGAAAATTAGTTCGTTAACTTCATTATCAGATAGATCGTCTGCTTCTGATATCAAGCCATTTTTAATGGCTTTTTCGCGTATTTTGGTGGTATTGAGGCCTTGTCCGTCATCCATAATTTCAATGACAATATTACCACCTTGATGAAAGGCATTAAGCGTCACGGTACCAACCGGATTTTTACCGGCAGCAACACGTTTATCGACCGTTTCAAGGCCATGATCAAGCGAGTTTCTAACCAAATGCACCATCGGGTCAGAAATCTTCTCCATCACCGTTTTATCTAACTCAGTTTGCTCACCAAGTAGTTTCAGTTCGACTTGTTTGTCTAGTTTTTGCGAAATATCGCGGACTAAACGAGGAAAACGACTGAACACAAAACTAATAGGCAACATTCTGATACGCATAACACTTTCTTGTAAATCGCGGGTGTTATGTGCAAGTTGAGCAAGCCCCTCTTGCAACGATGCAATCGTGGCTTCAGTAATTTCTTGCTCACCTAATTGAGTCAGCATAGCTTGCGTAATGACTAACTCACCAACCATGTTGATTAAGGAGTCAACTTTATCAATACCAACACGGATTGAGGTGGATTCGGTGTTGGTTGTTGTTGATTTTACAGCAGGGACTTTCTTTACTTCGGCATCGGGCTTGGTGGCTGCTTTTTCATTTTTGTTGTCAGTCTCGACCTGCGTTGATGGCGCCGCGCTCACAGCGACTTCATCACCAAATAAACCGCCGCATAAGGTAATCGTAATATCGGCGTCATCCTCAACCCATTCGAAAATTTCTTCGATACAACTCTGGTCTTTTTCTGTGGTTAAGAAAAAACGCCACGACAAAAAGCAATCTTCGGGGGCGAGGTCGGTAACATCAGGAACAGCATCTTGAAACGCTTGAGTTTCTAAGTCACCTAACTCAGCTAATTCACTGATCATATACAGCGGTTCATTGCCGGTTTTAAATAGGTGATGATGTGGTTTAAAATCGATTTGGAAAGTATTAATACTGTTTTCGCTGAGTGGCTCCTGCACAGGCTCTGCCACTTTACTTGCCGCACGCATACCGAGTATTTCTTCGAATTTGATTCGCAGTTCATCCGCTTCGGTTAAGTCGGGTTGCTGTTCTGCTTGCAATGCTCTAAGTAAAGCTCGTAAACAATCCACTGATTTTAGTAATAAGTTTACATGTTCGGCCGTTAAATCTCGTGAACCTTCCCGAATTTGGTCTAACAGCGTTTCTAAAACATGGGTAAAATCAGCAACAGAATTAAAGCCAAATGTACCACTGCCCCCTTTAATAGAATGCGCGGCGCGAAAAATAGTGTTGATTGTTTCTGAGTCTTCTTCGCCCGGAACTAAGTTTAATAACTCAGCCTCCATAGCATCCAGTCCTTCAAAGCTTTCTTCGAAAAACACTTCATAAAATTGGCTTAGATCTATACTCATGCCCCGCTCCTATTGTTAGCGAATCACTTTTTTTAAAACCGCTAACAATTGCTCAGGATTAAATGGTTTAACAATCCATCCCGTTGCCCCCGCTGCTTTTCCTTCGGATTTTTTATCAAGGCCAGACTCGGTCGTTAGCATCAATAAAGGGGTAAATTTATAGTTTGGTAAACTACGTAATTCACGTATGAGCGTAATACCATCCATCACTGGCATATTCACATCGGATATAACGGCATCGAAACCTTGCTGTTTAGCTATGTTCAACGCCTCACTGCCATCTTTTGCTTCCGTGACTTCAAAGCCTGCTTTTTTTAGCGTAAAACCTACCATTTGTCGCATAGATGCAGAGTCATCAACAGCTAAAATTCTTTTCATAAAAACCTCTTAATTGGTATTCTCAAGTACAAGATAATGACTTAAGCCCAAACTATTTATTGCCTCTTGCAACGGCTTGCTTTCGCCTACCCAAATAATTTTGTGTTGGACTGAAAGCAAATGCTTTTGTAATGAACATAACAGCTGAATTGAGGCCGTATCGGCACGAGTCACCTCACTAATATCAAGGCAAATATCATCGTTTGCTGACAACTCTTGCAACAAATCTTGATGTAGTGATTCGACTTGAGTGATGGCTAATTCAGTAGGAAGCTTCAACATTACTGGCACTTTCCCTGCTTAAAACAATTCATAACAAAAGCTTAGACCGAGTTATTAAAATTGCCATTAATTGAATTAAAAAATTGTAAAATTTTTTAGTAGCTTACATGTTGAAATCAAAAAAGGGAGCAATCGCTCCCTCGAAAATAATCACACTTGTCTATACAGATACTTAGTGATAATAATCTGCAATTTTTTTAAACTCTTCTGTTAACGTACTGGCGTTAATAAGCGGAACATTGCCCTGTTTAAACTCGGGCTTGAAAATTGCGCGTACCGCGCCATCGGGGTCAACCATCACGACTGACGCACTGTGATCAACAGCATATTCTTGCTCATCACTGTCATTAATCGCGTAAATGAGCCCTAAATCTCTAACAAAGGGAAAGAGCTGTTTATGAGGGCCTGATACGGCTAAAAAATCAGGGTTAAAATAATCAATATAGGCTTTGCGTTTTGCGGTGGTATCTCGTTTTGGATCAACCGCTACAAACCACACTTGTACCGTGTAATCTTGGCTCAGCTGCTGTTGCACACTGGTCAATTTAGCCAACGTCATTGGGCAAATATCAGGGCAACTTGTGTAACCTAAAAAGACTAAATTCCAATGACCTTTGAAGCGACTATTATCGGCGGCGTCGCCATGCTGATCAATCAATGTAAATGACTTAACAGGCTTGGCTTGCTGATACACCAGCGCATCCACATCGGGAGGTGATTTTTCGGGGCTACAGCCCGTTAAAAAAAACACCACTCCCAAACAAAGTGCCACTAAAAAACGCGTCATAAAAGCAACCATTTATCAATAAATAAGGCGATAAAGAGTAGCATTAAATGCACAATTGAAAAACGAAATAAGTCCATCGCGGTATCATCTTTCCCACCCAGTTTTAGCTTTAATGCTTTATAAACGAAAATGGCATTTAACGCACTTGCCGCCATTAAGTATATGCCCCCTGACATACCAATTAAATAAGGTAATACACACACCAATGCCAGTAAAACAGAGTAAGCAACCACACATGTTTTGCAAAATTCGATACCATGGGTAACGGGTAACATCGGAATTTTTGCTCGCTCATAGTCACTTTTACGCGCAATCGCTAACGCCCAGAAGTGAGGCGGAGTCCAGGTAAAAATAATCATAACAAGTAGCCAAGGCGCTGCCGCCATATGACCCGTTTCAGACACCCACCCTAATAAGGGTGGCATAGCACCGGCCAGCCCCCCTATAACAATATTTTGCGGTGTGGCACGCTTTAAAAAAGAAGTGTAAATAAATGCATAACCCACTAACGCAAAAAGTGTCAGTATCGCCGTTAAGGTGTTTGCCCAAATGATCAACATCATAAAGCCTGCAGTACCAATAGCAGCTGCAAAACTTAAAGCATGTTGCTTGCTCAAACGCCCCTTAGCGACAGGACGGTGGCGAGTACGCGCCATCTTGCTATCAATTTCACTATCAACAACATGATTAATCACCGCAGCAGCGGCTGAGAGTAAACCTATACCCAACAAACTTGCCAATTGAACAAAAAGACCTCGCCCCATATCAGGAGCAAGTGCTAAACCAACCCATGCGGTGAGAACAAGCATCGCAACGACTTTAAATTTGCTAATCGCAAGATAGTCTTTTAACAACGCATGACCATGAGAAAATATTGATTTTTCAGTACGTAATGTTAAGGCCATTATCGCCTCCTAAGTTCTTGCTTTTAAGTGGAAACATAGTCTAACCATTGTTAATAACAACATGGCTGCCATTAAGTTATGAGCAAGCGCTACGCTTAAAGGGAAATGCCAATGAACAACCGCAAGGCCTAAACAGATTTGACACAGTAAGGCTATTAACACGGTGACCGTGCAATGCTTTATTTTTCGAGAATAAGAGTGCGAATAGATACGCCACATAATGAGTGCCAATACAACACAGGTAACAAGGGCCCAAATACGGTGTAATAAGTGAATAGACATACGTGCCTGCTGCGATAAAACACCATACTCATAAGTACTGTGTTCAAGTGGCAGTTGAAAAACGCTCTTTAACGAGAAAGGTTGAGCATAACTGCACAATGGCAACCCATTGCAGTGCGGTGCCGCATAATTAGCCGCAAGCCACCCTCCTAAGGCAATCTGAAGTATCAAAACGACTAAGCCAATCAAGGCTAATCGGTAATATGGCCGAGCTCCCGCATCCCCACCCACAATGGGTTTTGTGGTTAGCCTCAAGTACAACAAGAACACTAAAGACAAAATACTGAACCCCCCAAGCAAATGCCCCATCACCACTAAAGGTTGTAAGTTCATGGTAACGGTCC
This sequence comes from Pseudoalteromonas lipolytica, assembly GCF_003515105.1. Taxonomy (NCBI): domain Bacteria; kingdom Pseudomonadati; phylum Pseudomonadota; class Gammaproteobacteria; order Alteromonadales; family Pseudoalteromonadaceae; genus Pseudoalteromonas; species Pseudoalteromonas lipolytica. The sequence goes on from NZ_CP032090.1 coordinate 3,465,475, forward strand.
ACATACCTAGCGCGGCTTGAAATACCACTAATAAAAGGAGCAGTAACGTTAACTTAACTGGGGTAGTTGGGTATTGGCGTTTTAACCAAGCCAAAGCAAACAAAGCCAAAATAAATAACCCAAGCGCACCGGCAAAATAACGATGGATCATTTCTTTCCACGCTTTTGCCGCTTCAAACATCATATCTGGGTAGTTTTGTTCAACATGTAGTAATGCTGTTTCGTGCTTTGGCACCGTTAAAAACCCATAGCAACCGGGCCAGTCCGGGCAGCCTAAACCTGCATCACTGAGCCGTGTATAAGCCCCCAGTCCAACGACTAACACCGACATAAAACACGTAATTAAGACTAAATATTTATAATTTTTATACATCTTTTGCATCCTTACTGAGCTTTAACTTGAACGCGCATAATTAAGTAGTTTTTTTAGATCTTTCAGTAACCCTTTTTGAATTAATCTGTTTTGTTCTGGCTCATCAGTGTAAGGATAGTGCAGTACCACCAAGCCCATATGATCGACCAAATATAAATCTCCCGCTTTAAGCGCTGAGTTTTCATCTAATTGTCGCCAACTAGTGGCTATATCTTGCTGATTTGTAAGAACGGCAACATCAACCTTTTGCTGATTCTTACCCAAGGCAATATGAAGGTTGTCTAAGCTAGCTAACTGGGCTTCACAAACCGAGTAACAGCTTTTTGGGTAGTTAAGCGCAATCGTCCATGGTTTCGGATCGCCCTGCTGCCAATTTGCAAGCTTTACTTCTGTTTCTAACAGCTCCCCGTAATTACTTGAACCGCTGGGCAGCCAATCAAGTTTCAATGCTGTATACGCTAACGCCAGTGGCACAAAGCAACATAGAGCAAATAAACTAAGTGGATTAACTTTCATTACGTCTCCTTCTCATCGCAAAATAAGCTATAACAACACAGGCCGCACCAATGAGCAGCCACTGCACAGCGTAGGCATAATGCTTGTCTGGCCCCATCACCACACTTTCGTAATGAGGAGTCGCTATGTCATCAGCTGCAAGGCGGTAGGCTAAAAACGGTTGCAGAGGTTGCGCTAGTTGACGACTAAAAATGTCTAAATCAATTGCTTGAATACGCTTAGGCCAGCCAGCTTCAGCGCCAATTTCATCTGCTAGCGTAAAGCCTTGCAGCTGACCTTGTTTGAGTTGCACTGTGGTAGATATGTGTGAAGGTTGAGGCCAATTTACGGTGGGGAGTTGACTACGATCAACCGGTGCCTTCAACCAGCCGAAATTAACAATGACAGGCGCTATATCATCATTAATTTTTACAGCAGCAAGTAGGTCGTATCCTACTTGTCCTTGGTAAATCTGATTATCTAACAGCCAATAACGCTGCGTATTGATGAGCCCATTCAAAGTCAGCTTTAAACCTGTTTTATCAACCTGATTAGGTAATAATTGAAATGCCTGCCAGTCCATTACACCTTGCTGTTCTGACTGCTCAAGCTGGCTTAATTGCTGTTGTTTTTGCTCACCACGTTGATACTGCCACACACTCAGCCGTAAACACACCAGCACCGCAAGTGACACAACGCAAATTGCAATAATTGAGCTAAGCTTTTGTTTACGCCTTAAAATCAACTGCATCTAGGAAACCTAAAATGATAAAAATCATCATTACACTGTTATTGTTATATATCGTGTTTAATCTGTTTCGGGCGCTATTTGTGATGATGTCTACTAAGCAACACTCGCGACCTATGTCTCACTATTTAGGTCGACGAGTGTTTTTCTCTGCCATGGTACTGATCATCATTATTGCGGCATTAAAACTGGGCTTTATTCACACTAACCCATCGCCAATTCATAACGCTACAGCACGTACACAAATACAAATAAACACAACCACACCACATCAACAAAGTGCCAGTACCAAGCCGCAGCTTGAAAGGCAAAATGCTTTTCACTGGTAAAGTGACCTTTAAAAATTCGCAGCAGTACCACAAATAAAATAATCGTCCCTAAGGTCACATGCATGCCGTGAAAGCCGGTCAGCAAAAAGAAGGTATTGCCATACACTCCCGCATCAAGGGTTAGACCCAAGTCTTGGTATGCATGCATATACTCATAAACTTGCAGAGCCAAAAACACCACACCAAGCAACACAGTGAGTGATAAGAACGTTTTGAGTGCCCCCCGCTTATTGTTTTCTATGGCAACATGCGCAAAGTGGATAGTGACCGATGAAGTTAATAGAATAAGGGTATTAATCAGCGGTAAGCCTTGCCAACCCATTGCTTGTGTTGTCTCTCCCGCAGGGGTTGTCAACAATGGCCATACGGCCTCAAATGAAGGCCAAAGTACCTCGTTGGTCATGGCATTATTCCCCGCACCACCTAACCAAGGTACCGAGATCATGCGGGCGTAAAATAATGCCCCAAAGAACGCCATAAAAAACATCACTTCAGAAAAAATAAACCAACTCATACCTTGTCTGAATGAGCGATCCATTTGTGCTGAATATAACCCTTTGTGCGACTCTTCAATCACGTTTTTAAACCAACTAAAAACCATATATATGAGGATCGCAATACCAAGATATAAGACGAACTGACCACTGTTTCCTTCGCCGTTTACTTGCATTACAGTGAGGCCTGCGCCTACTGCAATTAAAAACATTGCGACAGCCCCAACAATTGGCCAAGGACTCTCGGCTGGCACATAATATTTTTCGTAATTTTGATTCATTTTGTTTGCTCCTAATTAGCAATTAGCTTGGCGGCTTAATCGTTCTTGGCCACAACTTGCCCGCTAATATCAAACACGGTGTACGACAATGTTAGCTCTTCCACGTCATCGGGTAGTTCAGTATCAACATAAAACAGTAAAGTGAATTCCACTTCTTCTCCTGCTTTTAACGGCTGTTGATCAAAACAAAAACAAGCAATTTTATGTAGATACTTTGCTGCTTTACCGGGTGAAACACTTGGGATAGCTTGCATTACCTTGTCAGTATTACTGGTATTTTTAGCACTAAACTTAACTTCTCGCATGGCGCCTGGCTGCACAGCGACGCTGTACTGCTCAGACTCCACTTTGAATGGGGCGCCACTTTGCGCATGAGTTGTAAAACTCACATCAACCTGACGTTCAGTATTTACATGCTCACTGACTTTGGCTTGTTCAAGTGAGGGTTTACCATTGAGGCCCGTAACATCACAAAACACGTCATAAAGCGGCACCAATGCGAAGGCAAATGCAAACATAGCTAAACATGCTAACAACAGCTTTTTAAGCAAAGGTGCGTGATTCATTACTTAATCTCCGGTGGCGTCTCAAAGGTGTGATACGGTGCTGGTGAGTCAACTTCCCACTCTAATCCTTCAGCGCCATCCCATACTTTAGCGGGGGCTTTTTCGCCGCCTCTGGCACACTTAAAGACCACTAAAACAAACAGCAGTTGCGATAAACCAAACGCAAACCCACCGATACTGATGATGGCATTGAAATCAGCAAATTGAAGTGCGTAATCTGGAATACGGCGGGGCATACCTGCAAGCCCCACAAAGTGCATTGGGAAAAACAGCACGTTAACGCTAACAAGCGATAACCAAAAGTGCCATTTAGCCAAGGTCTCGTTATACATATTGCCCGTCCACTTCGGCAGCCAATAATAGGCCCCAGCCATAATGGAGAACACAGCACCTGTAACTAATACATAATGGAAGTGGGCAACCACAAAGTAGGTGTCATGATACTGAAAATCGGCCGGTGTAATAGCAAGCATAAGCCCCGAAAAACCACCTAACGTAAATAACACAATAAAGGCGATTGCAAACATCATGGGTATTTCAAAGCTAATAGAGCCTCGCCACATTGTTGCCACCCAGTTAAACACTTTTACCCCAGTTGGCACCGAAATCAGCATCGTCGCGTACATAAAGAACAATTCGCCAGCAACCGGCATACCTGTCGTAAACATGTGGTGTGCCCAAACAATAAAGCTTAAGAGTGCTATTGATGAGGTTGCATACACCATGGACGCATAGCCGAATAATTTTTTGCGCGAAAAGGTCGGCACAATCGTTGAGATAATACCGAACGCCGGTAAGATCATAATGTAGACTTCAGGGTGACCAAAGAACCAGAAAATATGCTGGAACATCACCGGATCTCCGCCACCAGCAGCATCAAAAAAACTGGTCGCAAAGTACTTATCGGTCAATACCATTGTCACGGCACCTGCCAGCACGGGCATAACAGCAATCAGTAAGAAAGCCGTGATCAGCCACGTCCATACAAATAGAGGCAGTTTCATCCATGTCATACCCGGCGCTCTAAGGTTTACAATTGTCACAATGACATTGATAGCGCCCATAATTGAGCTAATACCCATAATATGCACTGCAAACACAAACAGCGCGGTATTATCGTTACTGTAAGTCGTTGAAAGCGGTGCATAGAACGTCCAACCAAAAGCGGGACCACCACCGGGCATAAGCAGCGATGCCAATAAAATAAGGAAGGCAAAAGGTAAAATCCAAAAGCTCCAGTTGTTCATTCGTGGTAAGGCCATATCTGGCGCACCTATCATCATAGGTACCATCCAGTTCGCAAGCCCTGTAAAGGCGGGCATCACAGCCCCAAATACCATGATCAACCCATGTACTGTGGTCATTTGGTTAAAAAAGTGAGGATCAACCAATTGTAAACCTGGTTGGAATAATTCAGCACGGATCACCATCGCCATGGCGCCGCCAATTAAAAACATCGTCAACGAGAAGATCAGGTACAAACTACCGATGTCTTTATGGTTGGTTGTATATAACCAACGCTTGAAACCTTTCGCTGGATGATGGTGGTCGTGATGCGCATGCTCAGTGGCTTGCTCATTAATAACGTTACTCATTAGTTCGCCTCCGCTGCTGCATCAATTGCTGCTTGAATCTGACTCGGTTGAATGACATCACCGGTATTGTTACCCCACGCATTGCGTTTATAAGTGATGACTGCTGCAAGTTGTTTTATTGAAAGCTGTTTATCAAACGCTTGCATCGCTGTACCTGGCTTACCATGTAAAACAATATCAATATGATCGTTCACATCGCCCAACACGATTGGGCTGCCTTTTAAGGCTGGAAATACACCCGGCAATCCCATGCCAGTGGGCTGATGGCAGGCTGCGCAGCTGGCCATATAGACTTGCTCGCCTAAAACAACTAATTCATCTTTCGAAAGAGTTTGATCAAGTAATGCGGCATCTGCAGCAGCGGCTTGTTCTTTCGCTTGTTTTGCGTCTGCAAGCCAAGTCGCAAACTCATCTTCTGGCAATGCCTCAACAACCACCGGCATAAAACCATGGTCTTTGCCACATAACTCTGCGCATTGGCCGCGGTACATACCGGGCTCGTTAATGCGTGTCCATGCTTCATTAATAAAGCCGGGATTGGCATCTTTTTTCACGGCAAAATCAGGAACCCACCAAGAATGTATTACATCATCAGAGGTCATTAAAAAACGTACTTTTTTGTTGATTGGTAACACCAGAGGTTTGTCGACTTCGAGTAGGTAGTGCTCTGTTTTTTCGGCTTGATTATCTATTTGATCTTTCGGTGTCGCTAAAATCGAATAGAAAGCAATATCTTCTCCCATGTATTCATAGTGCCACTTCCACTGCGACCCTGTTACTTTGATTGTAATATCTGCTTTTGAAGCATCTTCCATGGCAATAAGCGTTTTGGTGGCAGGGATCGCCATAGCGATTAAGATCACAAATGGAATTGCAGTCCAAAGTATCTCAACCTTCGTGCTTTCATGGAATTGGGCAGGCTTTGCCCCTTTAGACTTACGATGATGTATCAAAGCCCAAAACATCACCGCAAATACGATGATGCCAATCACACAACAAATAATAAATATCGTCATATGTAATTCATAAACATTATTACTTATATCAGTGACACCTTTACGCATATTGAATTGGCTATTTGCCAAAGCAAGTTGCGGAAGTGCTACCAATATAAGCCACAAGGTGTAACGCAGTTTACCCATGTGACAGCTCCTTTTAATGCTATTGCAAGACGCAAAGCGAAAAGGCGTTACAGCTGGTGCCCATTCGTTTTTTTTATTGTTTAAATACCCAAACCAATCGATGGTTGATGTGTCATCTGCAAACAGCTTGGGTCTGTGTATCATCACGACGCAGTGAACGACACACTCATTGTTTAACCCCCTTACACATTTGTTGTGTGTCTTTTTCGTAAATAGGTGTTAATACAATGTACTTAACCAATTAGTTAAAAAATGAGCAATAAGCAAGTTTTCGTGGTAATAAATGTTTATTTTGGTGCAAAAATAACAACTATAATCAGCGCGTTAATTAATACTTAAGGCAAGTATAAAAACTTAAAAAGAAAGGAAAACTGCGCCGTATAAGGCTTTATGTAGAAAGTAAGGGTTAACAAATCTTAGGTAAACGGTCAAAAACAAACAACGCACCAAATTGAATCAATTTGGTGCGTTGTTTCAAAAAAGTTTAGCAAAGCAGATAAAGGAATTACTCTGCTTGTAACGATTAACGCGTAATATAAAAAGCTACATCCAATCAGCGTTGCGAATAACCCCAACCGCTAAGCCTTCAATATTAAATGACTCATGCTCTAAGTCCACTTCAATCGGGGCAAACTCTTCATTTTCAGCATGCAAAAATACTTTACGTCCTGCTTTTTCTAAACGTTTTACAGTCACATCGTCATCGACACGTGCCACAACAACTTGGCCATTTTCTGCAACTTGCGTTTTGTGTACTGCCAGTAAGTCACCATCCATGATACCAATGTCTTTCATACTCATGCCGTTAACTCGCAATAAGAAGTCTGCAGCGGGTTTAAACAATGCAGGGTCAACCTGACAATGGCTTTCTACATGCTCTTGCGCCAAAATAGGTTCACCCGCGGCAACACGCCCAATCAGTGGTAAGCCAAGCTGTTCTGGCTCGTCTTCTTCGACTAATTGAATGCCTCGGCTTGCTCCAGGCTTCATTTTAATCATGCCTTTTTTTGCCAGTGCTTTTAGATGCTCTTCAGCGGCATTGGCACTTTTAAATCCCAATGTTTGCGCTATTTCAGCACGCGTAGGTGGCATACCAGTGTCTTTAATAAATACTTTAATAAGTTCTAAAATTTGCGATTGGCGTTTTGTTAATGGGCGCATACAACTGGTTTTCCATACAGTACATTTAACTGTGAGTATATACAGTTATCTGAAAATCGCAAATTTAAATTCCCCTTCCTCTCATGATAAAAAACAAGCATTGAACGGTGGGGATAGATACCATATTGTATACCGATATTTCACTTAAGAAGTTAGTTTGCGAAGGAAACACAATGAGCATTTGGTATCAACCATTCACCCTCGAATTATGTAAAGAACTCGAACAGGGTATTACTGGGCAAGGCACATTAATGAAAACAATGGGCATTGAAATAACCGAAATCGGCGACGATTATTTAGTGGCCACTATGCCCGCTATTCCAGAGCATCATAACCCTATGGGGATGGTCCATGGTGGTGCTAATGTTGTTTTAGCAGAGACTGTAGCAAGTTATGCAGCCAATTTTGTGGTCGACTTCACCGCATATTATGCTGTTGGCCAAGAAATAAATGCCAATCACATTAAAGCCTCTCGAAAAGGCCTCTTAACAGCCACGGCAAAGCCACTGCACTTAGGTAAGCGAACATCTGTATGGGAAATTAAAATAACGAATGCGGCAGGTGAACTATGCTGCGTATCACGAATGACCGCAGCGGTAGTCAAGCGTTAGTGATTAACGCTCAACAGGATAAATAGTAATTTCGAGCCCTGCGCCAATCGCTGAAATACGTAATAAGGTGTCTGCGTGCAGGGCTTGATTAAAACATTTAGGTGAGTCACCCGACTCAAACCCAATATCGAAAGTACGCTTTGAGCAAGACAACCATTGCTTTAATGCATTGCGTGAGCACGACTCTATAAGTTCACATAATTGGTTGATAGCTTTATCTGGTGTGCTGATATCAGCCGCGGCTTCAATACGTGCTAATTGACGGTATTCATCTTGGTCGTAATGTAAAACCATGGCGTTTTTCTTTAAATCAGCTACCAGCGCACTCATATCGTGTTTTGATTCAAGTTCCAGATCTACATTTAAAAATTGAATTTCCGACATACTCTCGTTTTTACCCTCTATTGATATCTCTGAAACTTTAACTCAGTTTTGTACATAAACCAAATTTAGAATACAGTAAATGCTGCAAGAGCGTTGAGTCGCTCTGTCTATACCGCTGCCCAATAAAAAAATAATAAGAGGTAATCAATGAATAAGCGCGTATTTAAATATGCCCGTAAAGGGCATAAGTGGCTGGGTTACTTACTCGCCATACAACTCTTTTTTTGGTTATTAGGGGGCTTAGTAATGAGCTCAATACCCCTTCAAAAAGTACATGGTAAACATTTAGCCAATCGTAGCTTAGATAATCCATTTACCTTGCATGATTACCCCGCTTCTCTTGACCAAATAACCAAACAATTTCAGCAAATTGATAGCATTCAATACCGTCATTTTTTAACCACTCCCATCATCGAAGTGACGACTAATAAAGGCGTGTTTAACTTTGACGGTCAATCAGGTCGTGCTATGAGCACACCAACTAAAACTGAAATTATTGCCAATGCAAATGCACACTTACTCATCAAGGCGGATGTCGCGGGTGCGCAGTTACTAGAAAAAGGAGCGAGAGAAGTCGGTCACCGCTCCAATGTGTGGCAAGTGAGCTATAACGATTGGTTAAATACAACCGTTTATTTAGAAGGCGACTCCGGTAAAGTCATTAGTGTTCGTAGCACCTTGTGGCGCATTTTTGACTTTTTCTGGATGCTGCATATCATGGATTATGATGAACGAGAAAATTTCAACAACCCATTACTAATTAGCTTTGCCGCAAGTAGCGTATTATTTTGTATTACGGGCATTATTTTATTACTACAAAATGTCCGTATCAGACGCCGTAAACCGATTACACGTGCTGATCAATCAAAATAGGGTTACCATCAGGGTCGGTGACAATAAAACTGGCATCACCGACCTTTTGTACCGCCAGCCCCTGTTGTTTAAAGTGCGCCTCTAGTTCATCATAAGCACTAAACTCACTTAAAGGTCTCGCACTTTGGTCCCAGCCAGGGTTAAAAGTCAGCATGGTTTTATCAAACATCCCCTGAAACAAACCTATTAAATGTTCACCGTTTTTCATAATCAACCAATTATGCTCTATCTCACCCGCAAACTGAGTAAACCCCAACTTCTCGTAAAATAGCTTTGAAGCATGGATATCTTGTACATTTAAACTCACAGAAAACGCACCTAACCGCATTGTTCAACTCCCATAGACTGTATTTATTAATGACTATAGTTTACTTTTGGCGCGTGCTCTTTTTCTTTTCAGCTCTGCGTTTTACAATAGTGTTTCCAGTAGTTCACTTATGTGATGGATATGCGTTTACTTTTATCAGCAACTTTATGCCTGTTGTTATGCTTTACGGCGTCTGCGGAACAGTTTTCAAACTTTTCTAGCGCCAAAAAATACCTTATTAAAACCTTACCCGAAAACGCTAAAAGCTTATATTGCGGGTGTGATATTAAACGCCAAGGAAAAAAACTGGTGCCCGACCCGAGCGTCTGCGGGTACATACCACGTAACGAAATCACTCGCTCTGGTAAAGAAAATGCACGCGCGAAACGAATTGAATGGGAACATATAGTCCCTGCGTGGGAGTTTGGGCACCAATTACAATGTTGGCAAAATGGCGGGCGTAAAAACTGCCGAAAAGTCAGTGAAAAGTTTCGTAAAATGGAGGCTGACATCCATAATCTAGCCCCTGCAATTGGTGAAATAAATGCCGACCGCTCAAATTTTCGCTATGGAATGGTTGCAACGAGTAGCGCCAACTACGGCGCATGCCCTGTGAAAATAGATTTTAAACAGCGCGTATTCGAACCTCCACTTTATGCAAGAAAACGTATAGCAGACACCTATTTTTATATGCAAAAAACCTATGACTTAAAAATATCAGATAAGCAACGCACCTTGTTTGAGTCATGGCAAAAACTCGAGATAGCCGAAATAAGCAATAGAAAAGCACTGTAAAATTTGTACACCTGTTTACAAAACTACAACCTTACTCTATTGCCTTACCTCTTTCTTGTTGATACTTTTTAAACAATTATTTACAGGAAAGTAGACAAATGTTTAAAAATAACAAACTCGCAGTAGCAATCTTTTTTGCAGTGTCAGGCCTCTCTTTATCTGGCTGTGGTGGCGGAGGTTCATCAACGCCAACCAACCCAGATACAAGCACGCCTACACCACCCCCAACAAATTCTGGACCAACATGGACTGCGGGTACTTTTGCCTCATCGAGTGAATTTAAAGACCAATGTGCAATACCACGCACGGGCACTGATCCTTACAACAATAACCAACCATACCCAGATAAAGCAGGCTCTGAATTTACAGAGAAAATGTGGTTACGCTCTTGGAGCAATGAAACTTACCTTTGGTACGATGAAATTGAAGATAATAACCCAGATAACTTTAATTCAGTGGCCGCTTATTTTGCACAGTTAAAAACGTTCCAAAAAACAGACTCAGGTGCTAACAAAGATAACTTCCACTTTAGCGAACCGACCGAAGATTACTTTAAAGAAGCGCAATCAGGTGTCGTATCTGGCTACGGAATTAACTGGGCATTTATTAAGAATACTCCTCCGCGTGAGTTGCGCGTTGCTTATCTAGAAGATGATTCGCCAGCCGCTAAAGCAGGTTTACAGCGCGGCGATACTATTCTATCGGTTGACAATGTAAGCATTGATAGCAATACCGCAGCAGGCGTCGATACATTAAACGAAGTACTTTTTAGTCCAACAGCTGGCGAATCTCACAACTTTAAGTTGCGCAGCAATGATGGCACTGAAAAGTCGATTAATATCGTCGCCGGAAATATCACCCAAACGCCGGTGCAAAACGTTGGCACCATCACTACCGAAAACGGTTTCAAAGTTGGCTACATGCAATTTAATAGCCATATTAGTATTGCTCAGCAAGGACTTATTGATGCGGTCAATCAGTTTAAAGCCGACAATATTGATGAACTCGTAATCGACTTTAGATATAACCGTGGCGGCTTGTTAGCGCTGTCATCGCAGCTTGCTTATATGGTCGCAGGCCCTGCTAATACTCAAGGTTACTATTACTATCAAACCATTAAAAACGACAAACAACCTGTTGAAAACCCATTTCCGTTCGTTGATATTGAAGTGGACTACTCAACTTTTGAGGTAACTAATAATACCCTGCCAGATCTTAACTTAGCAAAAGTCTATGTACTGAGCACTGAAAGTACTTGTTCTGCCTCAGAAGCTTTTATAAATGGCTTAAAAGGCATTGATGCTGAAGTTATTTTAATTGGTGGTAAAACCTGTGGTAAACCCTATGGCTTTACCCCAACGCATAACTGCGCCACGACGTATTACACCATTCAGTTTACCGGTGCCAACTTTAAAGGTTTTGGTGAATACGCCGATGGCTTAAACCCAACACCAACACCACAATTTGCAGCTGATGTGAAAGGATGTGTCGTTGCTGATGACTTTGATCACTCTTTAGGCGACCAACAAGAAGGACTCCTCGCGGCCGCTCTTTATCATATTGAAAATGATAGCTGTCCTGTTGTGGCGCAAGCATCAGCAACTAAACAGCTAAACTTTGCATCACAAGCAGAACAAGAGACTGGGTTATCGCTTTCACCAAATCGTCCTATTTACAGAGAAAACATGGATTTAACTCGTCCAGTTTCAGCGAAAGGAAAGAGCAATGAGTAAAAAACATGTGCTGGCTGTCGCTATGTTAACAAGCTTAGTGGCGTGTAAAAGTACCCAAGCCGAACAACCACAAAATGCCACACTAACGCGAGTCAACCCAGGTGTCATCACTCAGTTGCAACAAGCGATTCAGTCAGCCAAAGGTGGTAGCTTAGTAACGCTCGCTGATGATGTGTTTACAAAAAGCGCAGAACTATTGATTGATCACGGCACCAGTAAAGGTCCAGATGGTATGCCAATTATGGGGGCACATAGCATTCCATCTGAAAAGTTCATATTGCAAAAAGCCGCTGATCAATGCGTACTTTACTACCCTAAAAAAGAGTTGCGTATTCCACTGCCCAATGTGGAATGCGAAGTCAAATAGCAAAAAAGGCGCAGTATGTTACTGCGCCTTTCATTTTCTAGTGCTTCTGATGAATAGCGTTGCTATCCATGCAATTGTCAATAATTAACCCTTGTCAGATATCGCTATTATAGGCTTTGATGAGGACCAAACACTTCGTAATGAATACGCTCGGCTGCCACACCTAAATTAACAAGTTGCTGTTTAATCAAAGCCATAAAAGCAATGGGTCCACAGATATAAAACGCGCCATCGCTAAGCGGTAACTTTTCAGCCAGTAAAGCAACATCCATCAAACCAGTAAAATCGGCTCCGGCTCCTTCTTTAAACCATGTAAAACAACTCAGCCCTTGGTGTGTATTAACTTCTGACAGCAAATAATCTTTAAATGCATATTGCGCAGCGTTATCACAGGCATGTAAATAATGGATAGGCTGACTAGGTTGCTTGTCAAGTAAGCTTTGCAGCATGGCCAACAAGGGTGTTTGACCAACCCCTGCAGAAATGAATACCACAGGGCTGTTACTTTCACGTAAAACAAAATCACCCGCGGGTGGGTAGACCTCTATGTGCTCGCCCTCATCTAAACTATGTAAATAATTAGAAACCAGTCCTTCTCGCTTCACACTGATCCGATAGTTTTCACCGTTACTTTTTTGTGAGATAGAGTACTGGCGAATTTGAGTATTCTCAGTCTTTTTAGAGTGGACTTTTATACCTAAGTATTGACCAGGTAAGTGCGACACAACGGGCTTTCCATCACAAGGAGTGAGGGTAAAGCTGGTAATAGAATCTGACTCAACGTGTTTTTTAGTGATCGTAAACAAACGAGTACCAAACCAGCCCCCTTTAGCTTGTTTAGTTTTTTGATATAGCGCCATTTCTTCTGTAATGCATACATCGGCAAGCAATGCATATGCTTCACGCCACGCATATTCAACCTCAGGGGTAAATTGCTCTGGCAATAACTCTTTTAAGGTCGCAATTAAATGCCCACCAACAATCGAGTAGTGTTCTGGCAAAATATGGTAACTCGTGTGTTTATGGTTAATACGCGCTAACGCACTTTTTAAGACCTCAAGATTATCAATATTTGCAGCATAAGCAGCTAACGCATTGAATAATGCAAATTGCTGATGCCCTGATTTTTGATGGGTCATATTAAAAATATTTTTTAGCTCAGGATTATAACTAAACATACGATCATAAAAGTACTCAGTAACTTGCGGACCTGCTTCTGCAAGCAAAGGCAGTGTACTTTTTACAACCTGGATCGTTTTTTCAGATAACATATTTTTTCCTATTCAAGAGTAGTTAACCTGGACGGCCATCAACACGACGTTTAAGTAAAATGGGCGCACAATGAAATAAAAATAAAATAAAACCCAGCACCCATAGCAATGCACTTAATTGCCACGCAAGGTGATGGTTTAAAATAGCGGGGAGCAGAGCACGGACAATGGCAGCTCCTGCAATAAGCATAAAGGCGACATTCACGAGTACAGGCACCTGTAAAGGACGACTTGTATGGCCATGCGATACACGCACCATCATGGCAAGAATCATTAAGCCAATCGTGCCAACAGTGACAAGATGCAACGCATCTTTAAAGAGTATGAGTGGGCTGTAAAAGCTAACAGCGATTAACGCTAAACCTATTGCCAGTGCCCAATAAGCAAAATGCAGAGACCACAATAAAGGCACTTTTAATACACCTGCATGCCACCACAAAATACTGCGATAAAAATGCAAGGTAGCTAGCCATGCGAATACCCAGCCAACACTCAATGTGTTAAAAAATAACTGGCTTAAGAAATACCAAGCAATGGCAAATAACGAACTGAATAGCAGTAGCTTATCAAGCTTAGGGCTGCGCACTTGTTCAGTAATATTAAGACCGCGTGCGGTAAAAAAAGGCACAACACGCCCCGCAACAACCCCCACCAATAACACCATGAGTAAAACGGCGGTATCAACAATACTTAGCGCAAAGGAAAACTTTTGCAAAACGACCAAACTGAGGAAAATCATATTGCACGCGCATAGCATGGCGGTAATAAAAATGAACAAATAATTATGACGGCTTTTAGCCTGTAAGAGCATATCAGTCAAAATAGCAATACCAGCCAACCACCACACAAGCTGAAATCCCCCTACCAAGTAAAGGTTAAGTTGACTAATACCATTTACGTCAACAAAGAAACTGCCGCGTGCGATAACCCAAGTCACACTAAGTAAACACAATTTAATACCGCTAACACTTGGCACACCTGTCCACGTTTGCGCTGCGGTCAGTAAGAATCCCATAGCAACGACCCCTGCAAACCCAAATAGCATTTCATGGGCATGCCACAGCGTAGCAGGCATTGTTAACTGCCAACTTGCATAGCCACTCAGAATTAGCAGCCAGTAGCTCATAGATAAAACAGCCAAAATACCAGCCCCTAAAAAGAAAGGTCTAAATGCTAATCCCCATACTGGCCATTTACTTAGCTGATAAACATGGATTTTTTTTGGCATTGGCTCTGTTAAATTAATGACTTTCATTGCAACCCTTATTTGCCCGAATTAGTCAGCCTATTGCACAGTTCACGCCAAAAATAAAAACCATTTATTTTCAATCAATTAAAAACAAATCATTGCCTTATGTGTCATAATGACTCACCATTATAAAAGACAAAAAAACACATTTAGGTCAATTTGACATGACAAGCCAAAAAAGCATCCTCGATATTGCATTGGCACTTGCCCACGTAAATCCAAACAAAAACGACTTCAGCGATCTACTAAGCTGTATAAGTGAATGGATACACTGTGATGCCGTTGCCCTACTTATTAAGCAGGGCGAAACGTTAAAACCCGTCGCCCAGCGCGGCTTGTCTCAAGACACTCTTGGCAGACGCTTTGAGATAAACGAGCACCCTCGTTTATTTGAAATTTGCAGAAGCACCCAACCGCTCAAGTTTGCTAAAGAGTGTGAGCTTCCTGACCCTTATGATGGTTTATTACAAAGTCGTGAGGGGGATTTTCCTGTACATGCATGCATGGGGCTGCCCCTTTACAGTCAACAGCAAGATTCACAATTACTGGCTGTTTTAACCTTTGATAGCCTCAACGAATATGCTTTTGATGATGTCCCCCATACTCAGCTCACACAGCTTATGCAATTAGTCGCAGCACATGTTGAAACCCTCCTTACAGTGCAACATTACCAGCAACATGCACAGCACAATCACCAACTAGCTCAGCAACTTAATCTTGAGGCTTTAACCCGAGAAGGTGTTGAAATAATTGGTAATAGCCACTGTATGCAAATACTAAAAAATGATATTCAATTAGTGGCTGCATCGGAGTTTAGCGTACTGATACAAGGCGATACTGGAGTCGGGAAAGAGCTTGTTGCACGTAATATTCATCTCAATTCGAAGCGACGAGAACAACCCTTAATCCACCTTAATTGTGCTTCGTTACCTGAGAATCTGGCAGAAAGTGAATTTTTTGGGCACAGCAAAGGCGCATTTACTGGCGCCCATTCAACTCGCCAAGGTAAATTTCAACTCGCTGATGGCGGAACACTTTTTCTTGATGAAATTGGTGAATTACCCTTAGCAATGCAAAGTAAGTTGTTGCGCGTACTGCAAAGTGGCGAAGTGCAAACCGTGGGTGAAGATCAAAGTCGTTACGTTGATGTACGCGTTATTGCAGCAACAAATCGCGATTTAAAACAAGAAGTTGCTGAAGGACGTTTTCGCGCAGATCTTTATCATAGGCTGCGCGTTTACCCACTTAACGTACCCGCACTAAAAGAGCGCGAAAATGATGTGATTCTTTTGGCTGGCTTTTTTGTTGAGCAAACTGCGCGCAAACTTGCTATAAAACAGCTAAAACTGGGTATCGACACGCAAATATTGCTACGCCAATATGATTGGCCTGGTAATGTGAGAGAGCTTGAACACGTGATAAGTAGAGCTGCTTTGAAAGCCAAACAACAACAATGGCAACAGAAAATCATCACCATTGAACCACAGCACTGTGATATAGAAAAACGTGCTACAAACACGCACACAACGACTCAGCTTATCAATACCAATACATCCTCGCTGTCATTAAAAGAAGCTACCGATGCGTTTAGTTATCAGATGATTATGCAGCAACTAGAACAGCACAACTTAAACTGGGCAGCCACTGCCCGCACGCTTAAAGTCGACAGGGCCAACCTTGTGAGGCTGGCCAAACGCTTGGGTATTAACGTAAAAAAGTCGCTCTAGTTTTTTAATTTTTTAAAATAGGCTTTTAGTAGCTGGCTAAATGCCTGTACTTTCGCGGTGCGGTGCACCAAGTGATGTGTTACCAACCAGAGGTCGGTCGGCCAAACGAGTTCTTTTGCAAGCACAGGCACTAAATCTGGGTATTGATCTGCGACCTCATGCTGTAAACCACCAATGCCCAGCCCCCTAACAATAGCACGCGTTGCTTCTGATGTTTCTGATACTCTAAGCTTGATTTGTGCGGGTGCTATGTGCTCATCAACCCAAGCAAAATAAGGCACTTTAGCGTTGTAACCAGCTACACCCGACACAAAACTATGCTGCTCTAACTGCTGTAAGGTTTTCGGCAAACCATATTTTTCAATGTAGCTTTTTGAAGCATAAAACCCGGACGATAACTCAGCCAAATGCTGAGCAATATAATCTCCTTCATCAGGGCGAGGGCCTGCACGTACAGCAATATGAGCTTGACCATGGTCAAGACGTAATCGGTTTTGGTCAAGGATCACTTCAAGCCGTACTTGCGGGTGTAGGCTCTGAAACTGTTCGCATACTTCACTTAATACATCAATGAAACCACTGACCGTTGTCAGTAATAAACTGCCACGCAGTTGACTGTCGGCAGCAATAATATCGTTGTGTAGCTTTTCGAGCTCTGCATTAATCGCTTTCGCTGTCGCAAAGAGCTTTGCACCTATTTCTGTCACGGTGTAACCACGCGCATGGCGATGAAATAAGCGTGCATCAAGATTCTCTTCTAAGTTATTAACCCTTCTGAGTACCGTGCTGTGATGAACACCCAAAGATTCTGCCGCGGCAGTTAATGTGCCTAGTCGTGCGACTTCATAAGCAACTTTTACATCTTGCCAATCATCAAATTGAATTGCCATAGCGCCCTCTTGTGTGCGTATATGCACATAAGTTTTGCGTTTATTTGGCTTTTCTGCAAGCTGTTTTTTGCTAAAGTTAAGGTATCAACCGTGAAGCTTAAAAGGAAGCCATCATGACAGCACCAAAAATCATTGCCCTCGCAGGCAGCTTACGTAAAGACAGCTTTAATCAAAAACTAATTAATGAAGCAGCACGCTTCGCCCTTGAAAGCGGTGCTGAAGTAGAAGTGCTTAAACTAAGCGATTTAGACTTACCACTATTCGATGAAGATATAGAAGCACAAGGTACACCTGCAGGTGCACAACGTTTAAAAGATAAACTACGTGCTGCCGACGGTATTTTATTAGCAAGCCCAGAATATAATGGCTCTATTACAGCACCTTTAAAGAATGCCATCGACTGGGCTTCGCGAACTGAGCAAGGTGCAGTGCCTGCATTTCGTAACAAAGTAACGGCACTTTTTGCGTCATCACCTGGTGGTTTAGGCGGCCTACGTGGTTTAAATCATGTACGCGATATTTTATCCGGCATCGGTAGCCTAGTATTAGCTGACCAACTTGCAGTGCCCGCTATCCACACGAAATTAGATGAACACGGCCGCATTAACGATGCCGATACTGCCGAACAAGTTGCCAGCCTTGCACAGCAACTTGTCAGTGTCGCCAGTAAATTAAATAAGTAAGCGTTTAGCTCAACTTTGTCGCTGCTAATTTTGCAGCGATGAAGTCTTCATGAGTCACATACAGAAGACTCGCGACACGGCGAATAACTAATTCTTCATGTTTATCAAGTTCGCCATCAGCGTACGCTAAACGCCATAACAGCTCGATGATATCGATGCGCTGCTCGGCACTGCACTGAGCGTTAATTTGCTTGGAAAATTGGAAGTAATCAATCGCTTCATCTAAGTTTTTCGACGCACCTTCTACAAGCTCCAGCACTTCTTCGTCTGATAAAGAAAAGTATTTCTTTAAGGTGTTGTTCAGTGCCTGTTGCTCATCATCTTGTAACTCATTGTCAGCGCGCATCACCTCAATTAATAGTGCAGCAACAGCCGTTTTGAGGTCATGTTCGCTAATGTTAGATTGGCTGTTGTCCATTACTGAAAAGAGCTGTTTTATTTTACTGAGCATCACATTGTCCCTTTTGGGTGTTAAACTACGTATAGATGTAACGTTACCTTAGTTTGACTATGGATGCTAATTCATGGTTCAACGATGCGATGAATTAACGCATTAATCACATGGAGTTAAGTGTTTATGAGTGGAGTTAGAAGTACACAAGCACTACTGTTCAGCGCGATGATATTGATTGCGGGGTGCAGTGCTGCCCAGGCCGCAAAAGGCGAAACCGAGAAACTCTACGACTTTGATGAGAAAGTCCATTACTATCAAACCAAATTGGCAGATGGTCGTTATCATCTTGAAATTCAATCTGATGATTACCCACATTTCAAAAATCAAAGCGTCTTTTTACTGCGTCATGCTAGCCGGTTATGTAAGGACAAACCTTTTATGTTAAGAGTGACTGATGGCGTACAAGAGTACGAGCGCTTTCCTACGAAACCACGTGCCTACCAGCCACCTTTAACCGTAGTATTGCAATGTGAAGACGACGCTAATTAACCAAAAGGCTGGATAATAAATCGGTATCCAGCGGCTACTATTAACGCCAACTTCTTGAGTTTACTTGAAGCTAGTTAATCAGTGTAGCCCCACGGAGCGTTTGGAGGTGTAATCGGTTTTGTTAAGTCAAAGTCAACACGAAACTCACGACCCTCACGCACTAAACGGTAGGTGAATTGTTTTGGGTAAATATACATTTGCCACGTATTCCCCATCGACTGCGGAATACCTTGGCTTGCAAACAACTCTTTTGAATATTGATCTGCAGGAAATGACTGAGCATTCACAAAGCCAGCATCAACAGTATGACCGCCATACATTGTAGACGCATCATCGCTGCCATCTTTATGGCGATGGTCGTGCTTTAAACTCAAACCACTGCCTGTTTTAGTTATGATCCATGTACGCGACGCATCATCTCCAACATGAAATGGTACTTGCAACTCACGCTCGTTACAGTGGCGCACATGCATAATAAGCTTTTTACCTGCAAACGAGCTTGGCCCAGTGGCATTATCAACCGTAACTTTTCCCTCATACGCTTTGCCACAATGCGCTGCAATATTATTAAAAAAGCCATCATGGCTCGGTATTGACACTAACGGCGCTGGGCGTGCAATTGCCACTGATGATGCTGTCACTAGCATTGAAGCCACTAAATATTTCATGGTGTGTTCCTTAAATAAAAAATACGTGTTTTAGATTAGCGATTTATACATGACAAAGAAAGCAATCACGATAAGTAATAAATAAAAACGCGGCTTACGCCGCGTTTAGGTTCCACATGTAATACACGTTTATTGCCAAGGTCTCGTGGCTGCAAGTTGCTTTTCAAAAGCATCTATTTGGCCGTTAAGCGTCTCGGTTACTCCGATAAAATCTAGGCCACTTAATAAACGTTCTTTAATGTCATGACGAATATCAAAATGAATGGTCTCAAATTTATCGCTACGAAGTTGCTGATTTTCTAAATCTACCTCAATATGAATATCATCATACTGTTCACTCAGTACAAATAATTGCTCAAGTGTTTCTGCCGGTAATGCGATAGCAAGCATTTGGTTATTGCCGCAGTTATTAAAGAAAATATCTGCAAAGCTTTCCGCTAAAATGACTTCAAAACCATATTGCTTTAATGCCCATGGCGCATGCTCACGCGATGAACCACAACCAAAATTATCGCGAGTTAAAAGAATTTGCGCACCTTGGTAACAAGGGCGATTCAAAATAAACTCAGGGTTTGGCTCGCCATTATCTAAGTAACGCCAATCATAAAAAAGCGCCGCATCAAAGCCATCACGACTTGTCGAAGTTAAAAACTGCTTTGGAATAATTTGGTCAGTATCTACATTGTTTTTATCCAACGGGGCCATTAAGCCACTAAAAAATACGCTCATTAGGCTTCTCCTCTGATATCAACAAAACGACCATGAATTGCAGCTGCCGCAGCCATTGCTGGGCTAACTAAGTGAGTGCGCCCACCGCGACCTTGGCGTCCTTCAAAGTTACGATTTGAGGTCGATGCACAGCGTTTACCTGCTTCTAATCGGTCGTCATTCATGGCTAAACACATTGAACACCCCGGCTCACGCCATTCAAATCCTGCCGCCTTGAAGATATCAGCAAGTCCTTCGTCTTCTGCTTGCTTTTTAACAAGGCCAGAGCCTGGAACAATCAATGCCTCTACACCGGCTGCAACTTGCTTACCTTCAACAATCTGTGCAGCGGCACGTAAGTCTTCAATACGACTATTTGTACATGAACCAATAAATACCGTATCAACCGTTGCTGAAGACAGCTTGTCACCCGCTTTTAAACCCATGTATTTAAGCGCACTGCGAATCGCATCGGCTTTTATTAAATCAGGCTCTTGGTCTGGGTCTGGAATACACTCATCTACGCCAATAACTTGTTCAGGGCTGGTGCCCCAAGTAATTTGCGGTTGAATGTCGGCTGCTTGTAATTCAACAACATGGTCAAACTGCGCGCCTTCGTCCGTTTTTAGTGTTTGCCAATAGGCAACTGCTGCGTCAAAGTCATCGCCTTTTGGTGCAAATGGGCGACCTTTTAAGTAATCATAGGTAGTTTGATCAGGTGCAATTAAACCCGCTTTTGCGCCCATTTCAATGCTCATGTTACACAGCGTCATGCGTGCTTCCATTGACAGTGCTTCAATGCCTTCACCACAAAATTCAGCTACATACCCAGTGCCACCCGCGGTCCCTAGCTTACCAATGACCGCCATAATTAGGTCTTTCGCTG
Source organism: Pseudoalteromonas lipolytica (assembly GCF_003515105.1). Lineage (NCBI taxonomy): Bacteria > Pseudomonadati > Pseudomonadota > Gammaproteobacteria > Alteromonadales > Pseudoalteromonadaceae > Pseudoalteromonas > Pseudoalteromonas lipolytica. The sequence goes on from NZ_CP032090.1 coordinate 3,486,754, forward strand.
TGACTGTTGGACGTAAACGACCATTAATTTGAATTTTTAACGACTTGGCTTTTTTCTGCTGTAAGGTTTGGGTTGCTAATACGTGCTCGACCTCTGAGGTACCAATACCGTGCGCAAGTGCACCAAACGCACCATGGGTTGAAGTATGACTGTCACCACAAACAATGGTCGTACCCGGTAAGGTAATGCCCTGCTCAGGCCCCATTACATGCACAATACCTTGATTAATCGAATTTAAATCATAAAGTTGAATACCAAACTCTTTACAGTTTGCATCCAGTGCCATTAACTGGTTTTTAGACACTTCGCTTGCAGCATCTAACGAACGGCTTTTTGTTGAAACGTTATGATCCATGGTTGCAAAGGTTTTTTCTGGGCAACGCACTTTGCGGTTTTTCTCACGCAGACCAGCAAACGCTTGTGGTGATGTTACTTCGTGAACTAAATGACGGTCGATATACAGTAAATCGGTTTGATCATTAATACTGGCGACCACATGGGCTTGCCAAATTTTATCATATAAGGTTTGGGCCACTTGCTATTCCCTCGTTTTAGCTGCGCTGAATGACGAGTTCAGCGCAATCAATTTTAATTAAATACGTGCAACAATTGCTGCAGCAACATCACTGGTGGTATACCCTGCATTTGGATAGATATCAGGCGTACCCACACCGGCTTCAACCGCTTCAGCCACTGCTTTTTCGATAGTCCGTGCCGCTTCATCTTGTCCAAGCGAGTAACGCAACATAAGTGCAGCACTTAAAATTTGCGCAATCGGGTTTGCCACCCCTTTTCCTGCAATATCGGGGGCAGAGCCACCCGCAGGTTCATACAAACCAAAGCCAGACTGGTTCAAACTCGCCGATGGTAATAAGCCCATAGAGCCTGTGATCATCGCGCATTCATCCGACAAAATATCGCCAAATAGGTTATCGCAAAGTAGTACATCAAATTGGCTTGGTTGCTTCACTAATTGCATCGCCGCATTATCAACATAAATGTAATCGAGGCTTACTTCTGGGTAGTCTTTACTGACTTCGGTGACCACTTCTCGCCACAATACACTTGACGCTAACACGTTGGCTTTATCAACCGATGTAACATGGTTACTACGTAGTTTTGCCGCTTCAAACGCAAAGCGAGCAATGCGTTCAATTTCTTTACGCGAATAGGTTTGCGTGTCGAATGCGGTCTCTTGTTCGCCTTCACCGCTGCGCCCTTTTTCACCAAAATAAATACCGCCCGTTAACTCACGTACACATAAAATATCAAAGCCTTGTGCGCTAATATCTGCACGAAGTGGTGAAGCTGCACTTAAGGCTGGTAGCAACTGTGCGGGGCGTAAATTACAAAACAAACCAAAATGCTTACGCAGTGGCAACAACGAAGCACGCTCAGGTTGCTCATTCGGTGGTAAGTTCTCCCATTTTGGGCCGCCTACAGAGCCAAATAAAATAGCATCAGCATTTTCACACGCAGTAAGTGTACTTTGCGGCAATGCTTGACCAAATTCATCAATCGCAGCGCCACCTATCGCATGGTGATGACGAGTCAATGTAAAACCAAACTTTTCACTTACAGCATCCAATACGGTTTCTGCTGCAGCCATTACTTCTGGACCAATGCCATCGCCTGCTAATACGGCGATGCTGTAATTAGATTGACTCATCCTGCTTTCCTTTGTTGTTTTAAATCAGACACTTTTTGTGCACGATAAATTAAGTTATACACACGGATCATGGCACGCACTGAGGCTTCAACGACATCTGCCGCAATGCCCGCACCGTGATAAGGGCGACCATCGTATTTAGCAATAATATTTACTTGGCCTAATGAACTTGCGCCTTGCCCTGTGGCTTCAAGGTTGTATTCAATCATCTCAACCGACATACCCGTTAAACGCTCAATTGCCAAAAACGAGGCTTCTACCGGGCCATTGCCCGTTGCAGCTTCTTGCTTAGATACACCGTCAATGGTCATGCCAATCGTAGAACTGGCAACCGATTGCGAATTAGACGTTGAGTTAACAAACTCAAGTTGATACTTCTCGTCTTTATCTCTGATTTGATTGAAGTAAATCATCGCTTCTAAGTCATAGTCATACACAGTGCCTTTTTGGTCTGCTAATGCTAAAAAGCTCTCGTATAAGCTATCCATGTCGTAGTCAGACTTTTGATAACCTAACTCTTCTAAACGGTGCTCAATAACATGACGCCCTGAACGCGATGTCATGTTTAATTGATTACTGGGCACACCCACACTTTCTGGCGACATGATCTCGTAAGTATTCTGCGCTTTTAAAACGCCGTCTTGGTGAATACCCGAGCTGTGCGCAAATGCATTCTCACCAACAATGGCTTTGTTTGGCTGGACCGGCATATTACATATCTTCGCCACTTGACGAGAAGCGCGGTAAATTTCTTCACTGTGAATATCGGTATGCACTTTTAAGTGGTCTTCACGCATTTTCATGATCATCGCCACTTCTTCAAGCGAGCAGTTACCTGCACGTTCACCTATGCCGTTAATCGTACACTCAATTTGGCGAGCGCCTGCCTGCACCGCAGCAATTGAATTCGCCACTGCTAAACCTAAATCGTTATGACAATGCACACTTAAGCGCGCTTTATCGATGTTGGGCACATTATTCATTAAGTGATGGATCATCGCCGCATACTCGTCTGGCGTTACATAGCCCACGGTATCAGGTAAGTTGATGGTCGATGCACCTGCATCAATAGCCTTTTCAACGATACGGCATAAATCCCAATGTGGTGTACGGCCAGCATCTTCACACGAAAATTCCACGTCATTAGTATAGTGACGAGCAAGTTTAATCGACTTTACAGCCATAGCGGTGGCATCGTCTAAGCTCATTCGTAGTTTATGTTCAAGGTGTAATGGACTGGTTGCAATAAAGGTATGAATACGCCCTTGCTCTGCTGGGCGTAGCGCTTCACCACAGGCTTCAATGTCTTTTGCAACCGCACGCGCTAAGCCACAAATAATTGGCCCTTTTACTTCAGTCGCAATACGCTGTACTGAGCGAAAATCTGCCGGGCTTGATACCGGAAAACCCACTTCCATTACATCCACGTTTAAGCGGCTAATAGTATGCGCTAGTTGAATTTTGTCTTCCTCTGTCAAGCTTGCTTTAAGTGCCTGTTCACCATCTCGTAACGTTGTGTCAAAAATCCAAACCTTATCTTTCATAAACTGTCCTCGTTCCCAATGACCCATTAGCGAGATAAAAAAAACCCCGCGCTTGCGGGGTTTTATAATGTTTTACAAATGCAAATACACTAAGCCCCGCCTACTCGCTTAAGCAGTAAGAGGTTCAGTTTTAATGTAATTAAACGTGTCATTTGCATCTTTATTTACTAAATGTGTGTTCAGTGAGCTGTATTTTTAACATTCAACAAACAGGCTTGCAAGCATAATTTTTCTAAAAAGTAGATTAAAAAGCGACAATAATAGAAATTTAAAATCCATTAAACCGCACATTTTGAATAATCAATCCAAAACCCAAGTCGACAGCGTTTAATTTATCGTTTACAGCCGACTCCCGTGTTTAGATTAACTTTTAAGAATGATTGTTGTCTCGCACATACATTGTGGCGCCGCGAGCAATATAACGTAGTTGCCAAATTAGACGCTCTACTAACTCTTCTCGCTGCTGTCCTTCAATATCAAGTGCCTCAGCTCCGGCGTTAAATACTAAAGTCACCATGGCCTCCGCTTGAATATACGCATGGGTGGCATCGCATGGGGTTTCGCTTTCAAGGTAGTGAGCAAGTTCTAAGATAAAGTGTTTAATTTCACGCGCGACAGCAGCACGAAATGCCTTAGAGGTGCCAGAACGTTCACGCAGCAGCAACCTAAACTGGTTACTCGAGTTATCGATAAACTCCATAAAAGTCACAATAGATGTCGTAATGACACTGCCACCACTGGCTATTCGCCTACGTGCTTGACGCATTAATTGACGCAGCGTTAAACCCGCTTCATCTACCATGGTTAAGCCAAGTTCGTTCATGTCTTTAAAGTGACGGTAAAACGAGGTAGGCGCAATACCGGCCTCACGGGCAACTTCACGCAAGCTTAAATTAGAAAAACTATGATCCGCACTCAATTGATTAAATGCTGCTTCGATTAGTGCTTGTCGTGTTTTTTGTTTCTGTTGCGCTCTAACACCCGACATGGAAACTCCCAGCGTGAATTTTTAATGATTTTTCGGTTAATGAGACAGTCTAATACTTGACGCGGAGAGTTTGAAACACTATTTTAGCGTACAAGTGTACGCTCAGATTTTGAAAGATGAAAAAACCACCTATTATTTGGACCAATGTCCTATTCTTTAGCCTTACTTTTTTGGCTGCCGTTACTTTAGTGCCATGGTATGGAATTACCTATGGATTTACCAGCGCACATTGGATTGCATTCGTTGCGTGTATGTTTTATGCGGGTATGTCGATTACCGCAGGGTATCATCGCCTGTGGGCACACAAGACTTACGATACTCATCCAGTGATTGAAGCCTTTTTTGCCCTTGGTGGTGCATTTGCACTGCAAAACAGCGCACTGCATTGGAGTAGTGATCACCGTATTCACCATGGTCAAGTCGACGACCCTGTCAAAGACCCTTACGCAGCTACCAACGGCTTTTGGTATAGCCATATAGGCTGGATGCTACGTGACTATCAAGGTGATGAGTATGGCAACTACAACAACTGCCGAGATTTACAGAAAAATAAAGTGGTAATGTGGCAACACCGCCATTACATGAAGTTAGTATTAGCCACTAATATTGGTATTCCACTTGCGCTGGGTTTAATGCTGGGTGATGTGTGGGGCATGCTATTACTTGCGGGTCTGCTACGTTTGGTATTAAGCCAACACTTTACCTTTTTTATAAATTCAGTGGCGCACATTTGGGGTTCTCGTCCATACACAGAAAAAAATACTGCACGTGATAACGGTTTTTTAGCGTTATTCACTTATGGCGAAGGTTATCATAACTTCCACCATATTTTTGCCAGCGACTATCGTAACGGCATAAAATGGTATCACTATGACCCTACTAAGTGGATGATCCGCTCATTGGCCGCGATGGGTTTAGCCTCAAAGCTCAAACGTACACCTGTTGAACGTATTGAAAAAGCGAAAGCAGAAACCTTGATGAATAAAACCCAAGATAAGCTCGCAAAATTGCCTTTAGCCCAAGATAAGCTTACATTATTACAATCTGAGTACGAATTATTGCTGAAAAAGCTGCAACACTTTTGTGCCCTGCAAAAACGCGTGTTAGAAATCAAAAAAAATAAAATGATAAAACAATGCGAAAAATCAGCAGTAATGACACAATATCATGAGCTTGAAGCCGCTTGGGAAAACCAAAAGCAGGCTTGGCTTGCACTAAATGCGAGGTTATTAAAAGCCTCTTTTAGTTAACATAGGAGCGGCTGTGGCCAAACAAAACGTAAAGCAAAAAGATACGCCTTCGTATCAGTACGACGCGATTATCATAGGCACAGGTCCTGGCGGTGAAGGCACCGCTATGAACCTGTCTAAAAGTAACAAGAAAGTAGCTGTTATTGAGCGCCAAGAATCAGTAGGTGGCGGTTGCGTCCATTGGGGCACTATTCCTTCAAAAGCCTTACGCCACTCTGTTAGTCGTTACATTGAATACAAAGCGAACCCACTTTTTAATATCAGCGAGCGCCCTAACCGCCTCACTTTCCCTGATATTCTTCGCCATGCTAGTAATGTCATTTCGAAACAATCTAACCTACGCAGTAGCTTTTACGACCGTAATCGTATTCATATGTACCAAGGCGATGCTGAGTTTATTGATAAACACACAGTGAAAATTACTCACATCGACGGTTCATTTGAAACATTAACTGCACAAACCATTGTTATCGCAACGGGTTCTCGCCCTTACAGGCCACCAGGCGTTGATTTTTCGCATCCACGAATTTACGACAGCGATACCATTTTAGGCCTTGAACACGACCCTCATCGCGTGCTTATTTATGGTGCAGGTGTGATTGGCTGTGAGTACGCCTCTATTTTTAAAGGCTTAGGCGCGAAAGTTGACTTAGTTAACACCCGTGATCGCTTACTAGCCTTTATGGATGCTGAAATTTCAGATGCACTGAGTTACCACTTTTGGAATAGCGGCATTGTTATTCGCCATAACGAAGAGTTTGATCGCATCGAAACCCGTGATGACTGTGTCGTGATGCATTTGAAGTCGGGCAAACGTGTCAAAGCAGACTGTATTTTGTTTGCTAACGGACGTACGGGTAATACCGACACTCTAAACCTCGATGCTGTGGGTTTAAAAGCCGATAGCCGTGGCCAGCTTAAAGTAAATGAAACATACCAAACAGAGGTTGATAACATTTATGCTGTAGGTGATGTTATTGGTTACCCAAGCCTTGCGAGTGCTGCCTTTGACCAAGGGCGTATTGCTGCGGATGCCATTGCATGTGGTAACTGCGAAGAAAAACTAATTATTGATATTCCTGCCGGTATTTATACGATTCCTGAAATGAGCTCAGTAGGTAAAACCGAACAAGAGCTTACCGCAGCTAAAATTCCATATGAAGTTGGCCGTGCACAGTTTAAGCATTTGGCACGCGCACAAATTGCCGGGACTGAGGTAGGTAGCTTAAAGATTTTATTCCATGTTGATACTAAAGAAGTGCTTGGTGTGCATTGCTTTGGTGAACGTGCGTCTGAAATTGTCCATATCGGGCAAGCAATTATGGAACAAAAGAACGGTGGTAACACCATTGATTACTTCGTAAATACAACCTTTAACTACCCAACCATGGCTGAGGCCTACCGAGTTGCTGCGTTAAATGGTTTAAATCGCTTATTTAAATAAGCGATTGAACGTATATAAAAAAGCCCGCATATTGCGGGCTTTTTTATAACTAGAGCGACTTACTTGTGATATTTAGCGCTTAACTCATGCACTGAGTTAATAAATATACCGGCATGTTCAGGGTCAACATCTGGGGTAATACCATGCCCTAAATTAAATACATGACCAGAACCTGTACCAAAGTCTTCTAAAATTGTGGCCACTTCTTGACGAATACGCTCTGGCGTACCGTGCAGCATTGATGGGTCCATATTACCTTGTAGTGCCACTTTATCACCAACACGACGCTTTGCATCACCAATATTGATTGTCCAATCAAGGCCTACTGCATCACAGCCTGTTGCTGCAATTGCTTCAATCCACTGACCACCATTTTTTGTAAATAGTGTTACCGGCACTTTACGACCGTCGTACTCGCGAATTAAGCCATCAACGATTTTATGCATATACTGTAGTGAGAATTCATTGTAATCACGCGGGCTTAACACTCCCCCCCATGAATCAAAAACCATCAATGATTGCGCACCTGCTTTCACTTGTGCGTTGAGGTAATCAATCACTGAATCAGCTAATTTATCGAGTAATAGGTGTAGTGTTTGCGGTTCTGCAAACGCCATTTTTTTGATTTTCCCGAATGTTTTGCTGCTTCCACCTTCAACCATGTATGTGGCAAGTGTCCAAGGTGAACCTGAGAAGCCAATCAGTGGCACTTCACCTTTGAGTTCACGACGAATGGTGCTTACCGCATTCATCACATAGCCTAATTCATCAGTTGGATCGATATTAGGAATCTTTTTAACATCCGCTAATGATGAAATTGGGCGCTCGAACTTAGGACCTTCGCCGGTTTCGAAATAAAGGCCTAATCCCATCGCATCTGGGATAGTTAAAATATCGCTGAATAGAATCGCAGCATCAAGCGGGTAACGACGTAATGGCTGTAAAGTCACTTCACAAGCAAGTTCGGCGTTTTTACATAAGCTCATAAAGTCGCCTGCTTGAGCACGTGTAGCACGGTATTCAGGTAAATAACGGCCTGCTTGGCGCATCATCCATACCGGTGTAACATCGACAGGTTGCTTTTGTAGTGCACGTAAATAACGGTCGTTTTTTAATTCGCTCATGCGTTTTAGATCCTAGAACTGAATGAAATTGCGCTGATTGTATCACCATATTGCGCCGCTCACTATGGATAGATAACCGACCCTAGACATAGATCATAGTTTTTAGCTACGCCACATAAAACCGCACAATTATTGAACGAAATTAAAATAATTTTAAAACTTTTTATTAATAAATTTGCAACATCGAAAAAAGCTTGGTATAACTTATCCCGCGTTAACAAAAACAATAATAAAAATTGTATAACAATAAGAATAAAAATCTTCCCATAACTATAAGAAAGCTTGTTTTAACAAGTCCGGAAAAAGAATTAAACCACCAATTTTGGTGGTTTTTTCTTTTCTTAATCAACAAGATACCTCCTCTACCTCATTAGATTGATAATCCAAAATAAACACTAGTAGTTTTTAATTATTTCCCATACACTGCTGTTAGAGCATAAAAGTCCAGCCTTAGACAACAGCGTGAAGAAGCAGAAAAACGCTGCTTAAATATGCGCCTCTAAGTTGGCTTTTAACAATCTGTTGCAATTAGACACTAAGAATTTAGTTGATCTTTGTGTCATATTTCCTTCTTATATAGGGAAGGAAAACCAACTCAGCGAGGAGATGAAATATGCTGACGCGTTTGGAAAAAGCTCAACAAAAGTGGGGAGGTAGCCATTCTGTCATCGATAAATGGCTTACAGAACGTCAAGAGCTACTTGTGTTGTTTTGCCGTATTGCGGGATTTTCACCGTATGAAAAGAAAGATCACGCCCTACCTGATCAACTGCAAATCCAAAACTTTTGTCAAATACTGATGGATTACCTGTCAGCGGGACATTTCGAAGTGTATGACGACATTGCCAAGGCCTGTGAAGAAAAAGGCCCAGAAAGCCAAAAGCTAGCCAATGCGCTCTACCCACGAATTTCTGAAACTACCGATGTTGCATTAGACTTTAACGACAAATACGCTGAAGTTGACTCAGATGACTTGCTCGACGAATTTGATAAAGATTTATCAGTGCTAGGTGAAGCACTTGAGCTGCGCTTTGAATTAGAAGATGAACTAATCGATAATCTCTATTCAAACCACACCAGCTAACACAGTAAGACGGCAGCAGAGAACACTTTCTCTGCTGGAAAGTCTTGTTATCTGCCTACCTTAATAGAATGTTATATTCCATTTCATAACAAAAATTTGAAATAATTATTTTAATGCGTTACTCATAGTAAAAAAATGAGGCGCACGATGAACAAACGTACTTTCTTAAAATCTCTTTCTGTTCTTGCAGCAGGTGCAAGTTTAGCAACCAGCCAACCACTGATTGGCGCATCACACACTGCAACTCCCACTTTAGTAAAACCAAAGCCATTAAAAAAAGGGGGAACCATTGGTCTGTGCAGCCCATCAGCGGCAACCGCTGAGCACGCTGACATCATACTCGCAAAAGGTGTAATAGAAGCACTCGGCTATAAAGCAAAGCTTGCCCCTAATATTTTAGCCCGACGCGGTCATTTAGCTGGCACAGATGCACAAAGAGCGAGTGACTTAAACAGCTTATTTGCCGACCCACATGTCGATGCGATTGTGTGCTTACGGGGTGGGTCGGGTGCGGCTCGTATCCTGCCACTTTTAGACTATGCAACAATTCGCAATAATCCGAAACCTCTTATGGGCTATTCTGATATCACGGCATTACATAATGCATTACTCGCTAAAGCCGGGCTTATTAGTTTTCATGGCCCTAATGCCACCAGCGATTGGAATCCATTTCATGTTGCGCAATTTAAAAACATGTTTGAACAACGTCAGTTAATGCGCTACCAAAATTTACCCAAAGCAGACGATGAACTAGTCAACAGCCAATACTTAACCCAAACCATCAATGCGGGTCAGGTCAGTGGCCATTTAATCGGGGGGAATCTCACTGTACTCACAGCACTCGCAGGCTCTGACTACTTACCTGACTTTAATGGGGCTATTTTATTTTTAGAAGATATTGATGAAGCCCCTTATCGTATTGACCGTATGATGAGCACCCTTAAACTTATGGGCGCACTAGATAAAATAGCGGGGTTTGTATTTGGTGATTGTAATGACTGTAAGCCTGGTCGAGGCTATGGCTCATTAACCTTGGATGATATCTTTGCTGATTATATTAAGCCATTAGGCATTCCGGCTTATCGCGGTGCAATGATTGGTCATATTAAACGCCAGTTTATTTTACCGGTCGGTTCGATGGTGGCACTTGATGCCGATAAAGGCACGCTGCAAATGAAAGAAACAGCATTTAGCAGCTAAAAAAAGGGCCTACTTTAGGCCCTTTTCTCATTGAGTAAAAAATTACTCTGCAGCAGCTGCTTTTTCTTCGCTTTGAATTTCAAGTAGTTCTACTTCAAACACAAGCGTTGAGTTAGCAGGGATCTTACCTAGGTCGCGCTCACCGTAAGCAAGATCAGCTGGAATAGTGAACTTGTATTTAGAGCCAACAGGCATTAACTGTAAACCTTCAGTCCAACCTGGGATCACACGGTTAAGTGGGAAAGTCGTTGGCTCATTACGTGAATAAGAGCTATCGAACTCAGTTCCATCTAGTAAAGTACCTTTGTAGTGTACTTTTACCACGTCAGTAGCGACTGGCTTTTCGCCATCACCTTGTGAAATCACTTCGTACTGTAAACCAGACTCAGTTACTGTCACGCCTTCTTTCTTCGCGTTCTCAGCTAGGTATTTTTCGCCTTCAGCTTTGCTCTGTTCAGCTTCTACTTTTGCTTTTTCTTGTTGCTTAGTACGAATGCTTTGATCAAGCGCTGTTAACACTTCACGAATTTTTTCGTCGTCTAATTTTGCGTTACCTGCAAGTGCGTCTTCAAAACCACGCTTTAATAGCGCTTCATCTAATTCAACACCTAACTCTTTTTTGTCAGCTAAGTCTTGATTCAAGAAATTACCAACAGAGGCACCGATACCGTATGCTTGTTGTTGTGCTTCAGTCTCTAGTTTAACTTCAACTTGCTGTTCTTTTTTTGCTTCTTGATTACAAGCTGTAAGCGCTAAAACTGACGCTGCAATCAATGACAATTTAATCGTCTTTCTCATTTTATATCTCCGACACACTTTGCAGTTGTCAATTATTGTATTATTACTAGTTAAAGATTAACGACCTACATGGTAGGCTGCTTGTCTAATAACTAAACTTCATGCAAACGCATGATCAGTGATTAGAATAACAACCTAGGCCTTTAATGAGCCCTAGTCTAACCTCTCAATCACGAAGAGTTAAGGGGAAATACCCGTAATATGTCGATATTTCGTACTTTTTTGTATCTGCTAAGCCTAAGCTTAGTTGTTGCCTGCTCTGAGCAATATGAGCAATCCACTGCACGTTATGAACATGCGGCTAAAGGTGCGTTTGCATCTGCTATTTCGCATGATGGCAAATACAGCGTGATCTCATCTATACACCATGGGGTCGCGCTGTGGGATAATCAACAGCAGGTATTAAAATACCAATGGTTTCAACAACAAGCTCAAGATAGCCTCGTTCACACTGTGGCAATCTCTTACGACAATAGCCATGCTGTCACCGCAGAAAAGTCCACATTTGCTGTGTGGGACATTAACTCAGGTAAAAACACGGGCTACTATAAAATACACGCCTCAACAATTAGAGATATCGCGATTAGCAACCAAGGACGCAGCGTGTTATATGGCCGCGCCGACGGTGTAGTCGTTTACCTCGACTTAGAGACCGGAAGACGCATAGAGTTCCTTGGCCACCAAGAAAAAGTGAATGTTGTTGACCTTTCACCGAATGGTCATTACGCAATCAGTGGTTCTAATGACTATGTTGCCTACTTTTGGGATACCCGTACAGGGCAAGTTATACATCGCTTTAACCACCCGACTCGCGTTACTCAAGTCGCCCTCGATCCACAAGGCCGCTATGCATTTACAGCTGACAGTATGAAGCAAGCAAATGTATGGCAACTGACTACAGGTGATCTTGTTAGCAAACTGGCGTATATTGCGCGTCAGAAAATTTTTACCGCAGTGCGTTTTAACGATGAAGGCACCTTAATCGCAACCGGGTCACCCAATCGACTTGTTGAATTATGGCAGCTAGACTCAGGTAAAAAATTGCAAACGTGGCAAGTGGTTCCTCGTGAAGGAAGTCGCCCGAAATCGGCCGTGGTGTTAGATGTTGCGTTTACTGATAACAACCAAGCGTTATTAACCGAAAGCTCCAGCGGATTCGCTGAAAGTTTTAATGTAAGAGAATCAAATGAACACAATTGAACATCGTCTAATGGAACTTGAAGCAAAAGTCGCTTTTCAAGATGAAACAATTGAAATATTAAATGATGAGCTTAAAGCGCATCAGCAACAGCTTGCAAAAATGAAGCGCCAGACTGAATTGCTTGCAGAAAAAATTAAAGAAGCACAACAACCTTCTTTAATGTCGCAGATGCATGAGCCGCCTCCGCCACATTATTAATATTGAAAAATTTAGCCGGGTTAATCGCCCGGCTTAAACACCCCAATCACTTGTTCAAACTGGCGTGTTGAGGCTTGTACTGCTTTTTCTGGCTGAGTCATTTTATGGCCACACTGCACACATTCTACTTTCTCAACATCATGCTCTTTATAAAGCATCATCGTATCCATCGCATTACACTCTGGGCATGATGCCCCTGCGATAAAGCGTTTTTTTTGTCTCATACATGATCTCCGGTGCCATTTAGGCGGCTATTTTAGCCTAATAATTCTGTGTTTGATACGATTGCGAAGCCTAATACGATCCGTGTTATGATATGCGCAATTAAAACTGTGGTGTGCAAGTAAACTTTCATGATCCAAATTTCAGACATCGAGCTTCTTCGTGGTGGTAATGCCTTATTAAAAGGTGCCTCTGCAACCTTATTCCCTGAGCATAAAGTAGGCCTAGTCGGGGCTAATGGCTGTGGTAAATCCACATTGTTCGCGCTATTAAAGTCTGAATTACAACTCGATGCTGGTGAATGCAGTATTCCTAAAGACTGGTCCATTTCTTCTGTAAAGCAAGAAACACCGGCTCTCGATATTAGTGCGCTTGATTACGTACTCCAAGGCCATCCTGACTATTACACACTCAGAATCGCACTACGCGAAGCCGAGCAAAATAATGATGGCGCGGCACAAGCAAAGGCACATATTGGTCTTGAAAATATCCAAGGTTACAGCATTGAAGCAAAAGCCGGTGAACTGCTACATGGTTTAGGTTTCTCCAATGAGCAAATTGACAACCCTGTGAGTGCCTTTTCGGGGGGGTGGCGTATGCGCTTAAACTTGGCACAAGCCCTTATTCGCGATGCCGATTTATTGCTTTTAGATGAGCCAACCAACCACTTAGACCTTGATGCTGTTTACTGGTTAGAGCGCTTTTTACGCGCCTATACTGGCACACTTGTGCTTATCTCACACGACCGTGAGTTTCTCGATGCGGTGGTTGATCAAATTTGGCATATCGACCAGCAAAAAATTAATATTTATAAAGGCAATTACTCGCAATTTGAACGCCAAAAAGCAGAGCGCTTATTACAGCAACAGGCCATGTTCGAAAAGCAACAAGAACAAATTGCGCATCTTGAACAGTTTATTACTCGCTTTAAAGCCAAAGCAAGTAAAGCAAAACAAGCACAAAGCCGGGTAAAAGCACTGGAGCGTATGGAAAAGCTGGCGCCAGCACATGCTGATTCACCCTTCGATTTTGAGTTTGCTGAACCAACCGCACTACCGAACCCGCTCATGACACTTGACCAAGCCAAAGCGGGCTATGGCGATACCACCATTTTACACAGCATTAAGCTTAACCTCGTACCGGGCAGCCGTATTGCCTTGCTTGGTCGAAATGGCGCGGGTAAATCAACGCTAATAAAATTATTAGCTGGAGATCTCAAACCGCAAGCGGGCGAAGTATTCCAGCATCAAGGATTAAATATTGGCTACTTTGCGCAGCACCAACTCGAATCGCTAGATCTAAGAGCCAGTGCCGTTACGCATTTACAACGTTTAAATCCGCAGGCAACAGAGCAATCACTGCGCGACTTTTTAGGGGGCTTTGCATTTTTTGGCGATAAAGCACTTGAGCCAGTTGCTCCATTTTCGGGTGGCGAAAAAGCACGTTTAGTACTGGCTATGTTGGTGTATCAAAAGCCCAACTTACTGTTACTCGATGAGCCCACCAACCACCTTGATTTAGAAATGCGACATGCTCTTGTAATGGCTCTACAAGGTTTTGAAGGGGCAATGGTCACCGTATCGCACGATCGCCACATGTTGAAAAACACAGCCGATGAATATTACCTTGTTGATAACGGAGAAGTAACCCAGTTTGGCTATGACCTTGACGCGTACTACCAATGGTTACTCAATGCGAACAAAGAAGCTGCAAAAACAACTGAAGACAGCGCACCGAAAGCGCATTCAAGCATCAATCGTAAAGAACAAAAGCGCTTAGAAGCCGAGTTTAGAAAATCAGTGCAACCACTTAAAAAGCAAATTGAAAAGCTCGAAAAGCAACTCGATAAACACTCAGCGGAATTAGCTGAAATCGAAGATGCACTTGGCGATAACGCGCTTTATAACGATGACAACAAAGCAAAACTCAAAGAGTTACTCGCAAAACAAGCGACATTAACGCCAAAAGTAAATGACATCGAAGAAGAGCTACTGATGGCCCTTGAAGAGATGGAAGAAAAAGAACAAGCGTTTGCCGATGAACTTGCTTAACAGTGACGATTTTTGGCAATTTGCATGTCAGCTTTATAGTAAAGATGACATGCAAGCACGCCTGTTAGATTACCAAAACCAGCAAGGTAAAAACGTTAACCTGTGTCTGCTATTGTATTATTTAGATTCTCTTGGGCTTGCTTTAAACAATTCTCAACTTAATCAGCTTGAATTATGCATTATTGAATTTGACGAGCAGGTATTAAAGCCTCTACGTAAGACTCGCGCCTACCTAAAGGCCAATCAAACCGAAATTGCTGATTACGCCACGATTCGTAAAGAATTACTCAGTGCAGAATTAAAACTCGAAAAACAACAGCAACAGCTTCTTATAAACGCACTGAATACGATGACTCTAACGCCATGTTCCAATGCGAATAATATAGGATTATATATTAAGTAAAGTGGTGAGTTCGCAGTCAATCCAACGCCACTCATAGTAAGTAGTAAGCCATACCCTTAAGGCTTTATCTGAAGCAAAACGCCTCTCGATCGACTGACGTCTAATCGCTAATAGCCTATCAAACTTGATCCAAATCAACTTCTAAATCGCCTTGTGTAGCTTCAGGAAAATAGCTTGATCTGGATCATATCACCCACCCCAAAGCCAGCCTATGATTAACCCATAGACATTAGGAGGCACAACCATGAACGTATTCTTTAGAGATTTTTTTAGCGACCCCGTCTTATTTATGTCATTTGGCATTTTGGCAGTTGTTATCGTTTTATGCCTTTTTTACGTCGGATATTTCATCAAGAAAGTTCACGACGCAGAAGTTCCTAAGTAAGAATTAAGCACGACGCACAAAGCCCCCATCCAATTTTATTGTTTAGGGGCTTTTTATTTGCAACAACACAAAATTGCCACCTGTTCTAAAAAAGCAAAAACTTGCTACAATGGGCGCTTGTTTTGTCTTGAAAGTGTCAACTATGTTACCTGAGTTTAAGCCTGCGTGGTGGATGCGCAATCGCCATTTGCAAACCATAATGCCGCGCTTCTTTCGTCCTTTTCATAATACACGCTACGACTTATCAACAATCGACACCCCAGATGGTGACTTTTTAGAACTTGCTTGGGCACAGCCACACAATGAACATGCTCCATTAGCCATTGTGTTACACGGCCTAGAGGGCAACATTAATAGCTTTTATGCCAAAGGCATGATGAAAAAGCTCAAGCAGCAAGGCTTTGCGGTAGTGCTCATGCACTTTCGTAATTGCTCACGCGAAGTTAATCGCCTTGCGCGTGCTTATCATAGTGGCGAGACCGAAGATTTACGCTTTTTTATCAACCACCTAAAAAACACATTTCCCTCACGTCCTCTTTTCGCTGTTGGCTTTTCGCTAGGCGGTAATGTGCTTGCTAAATATTTAGGTGAGCAAGGTAGCCAATCGAACTTACATGGTGCAGCCGTGGTATCGGCTCCTTTTGATTTATCGGCATCATGCGAAGTAATACGTAAAAGTTTAGGTAAAATTTATCAAAAGTATTTGCTTGATCGCATGAAAAAATCAATGCAAAGAAAGCTGCCACAAATAGAACAGCAAATTAGTCTTACCCCAGAAAAGTTAATGGCTATTGATGACTTATGGCAGTTCGATAACTTACTAACGGCTCCCTTGCATGGTTTTGCTGGCGCTGAAGATTACTATCAACAAGCAAGCGCCAAACCGTTTTTAAAAACGATCGCAACACCGACACTTATTGTGCACTCAAAAGATGACCCGATGCTATCAATTAAAGCCGTGCCCGATAGCACAGATGTCAGTGAACATGTTACTCTGCGTATCTCCGAAAAAGGCGGCCATGTTGGTTTTATTAGCGGTAATAATCCGTTTAAACCCGAGTACTGGCTTGAGCGTATAGTGCCTGAGTATTTTCAACAGTTAGTTAAAAAGAGCAGTGATGATCATTCCACACGAAAAACTTGATAAAGAGACACTTTACAATTTAATTGAAAGCTATGTATTACGTGAAGGCACTGACTATGGCGAGCAAGAGGTAAGTATTGAAAGTAAGGTGGCGCAGGTTACTCAGCAACTAAAAAAAGGTGACGCAATGGTGTTCTTTTCTGAACTACATGAATCTGTCACCATTATTTCAAAAGCCGAGTTTATCGCATTACAAGCCGACCCAGAGTATCAAGCGTCGTTTAACGACTAAACTTGTAACTTTTTCTACAACCCTTCACAATGGCTTTTTAACTTTAAAGAGCCATTAAGAATGAAAAAACTAAGCTCATTGGTTGCCGCTGTTTCGTTGGCCTTAATCAGCCAAGCTCATGCAAGTGAGACGACGGCATCAGATAAAGCCATCAAACTAGCAAAAGACACGATTTTAATTGATACACACATTGATGTGCCTTACCGTATTCACGATAAATGGGCCGATGTAACTAAAGCGACTGATGACGGCGATTTTGACTATCCGCGTGCAGTGCAAGGCGGCCTAAACGCCCCTTTTATGTCAATTTACATTCCAGCTAACCTCGAGTTTGAAGGCAAAGGTAAAAGCTACCAACTTGCTAATCAGTTAATCGATAGCATGGAAGCCATTGTACAGCGTGCCCCAGATAAATTTGCAATGGCTGATTCAACAGCAGATATCAAAGCACACTTTAAACAAGGTAAAATGTCGTTGGCAATGGGGATGGAAAATGGTTCACCGATTGAAGGTGACATGAAAAACCTGAAGCATTTTTATGACCGTGGTGTGCGCTACATCACCCTTGCTCACTCGCAAAGCAATCACATTTCAGACTCTTCTTACGATATTCGCCGTAAATGGAAAGGCTTAAGCCCATTTGGTAAAGAGCTGGTCAAAGAGATGAACAACATCGGTATGCTTGTAGACGTATCGCATATTTCAGATGATGCGTTTTACCAGGTCATGGAAATTTCGAAAGTACCAGTGATTGCCTCTCACTCATCGCTGCGTAAATATACGCCAGGCTTTGAGCGTAATATGAATGACGATATGTTATTAGCACTCAAAAAGAATGGCGGTGTTATTCAAATCAACTTTGGTTCAAGCTTCGTAACCGCTCAAGCTGGTTCTTGGTATGATCAGCTAAAAACAGCAAAAGCAGACAAGAAGAAGGAAGGCACGAAGCTCAGCAAAGATTTTGACGCAGCTTATCGTGCTAAGAACCCATTCCCGTTTGCAAGCCTTGAGCAAGTACTTGACCATATCGACCACGTAGTCGCGCTAATAGGCATTGATTACGTCGGTATTGGCTCTGACTACGATGGTGTTGGTGACTCACTGCCTGTAGGCTTAAAGGACGTGTCTAGCTACCCTAACCTTGTACAAGGCCTCATAGATCGAGGCTATAGCGATAAAGATATTAAAAAGATCTTAAGTGGCAACATGCTTCGAGTTTGGCAACAAGCTGAAGAGTACGCGAAAGCGCATTAAACTAATCTCATTATCACCATCTTAAAAGCGCAGCTAATGCGCTTTTTTATTGATTGCAACATCGTTTATTGATTAAAAAAATAGCATGATTTAATCTGATGATTACACTGAAGTAATTAGGATGATGTGACATGGCTTCATGGCAAGGAAATGTTGCGCTTGTATTTGCAACCGCTGCATTAGGCATAACGTTATACAACCAGTTTGGGGCATCTAAGCCACTCAACAAACCGCAACCCGCAAAGTACGATTTTTCATCTGTAAGTGGTAGCGTTCCCCTTGAAGACAGGGAAAACCTCGTCGCATTGCATGGCTATATTCTAGACCTTGAAACTCGAATTAACGCACTAGAACAAAGTAGCCCTAAAATTGAGCCAACTTTAATTGCAGAACAAATCGATAAAGTCATCGAACAACGCGAAAAAGAACGTATTGCAGAAGCAACCAAAAGAAATCCATCGGTTAATTGGTTTAGAAACTTGCCTGATGATTATCGTCAGCGCATTAAGGCCGATCAACACTATGCAAACAAATCAATTAACGACGCATTTTCTGCACTACTAAATATCAATAATAGCGACGACGACCGTTTGGCAGCCTATGGGCAACTTAAAATGACGTTAGGCATGCTCAGACGTGATCTAGATGAAAATCAACACACAGCCGTTGTCGACGCGATGCTCAATATCAGTGAGTATACAAGTGAACCAACCACACGAATTCATGCCATAGAGAATCTATCGCGACTCGATTCTGTTTCACCAAAACTAGCCGACTACTTTCAAAAGCTCTTGCAAAGCGACGATAACGACTATGTTCGTAGCGTGTCAGCCAGTGCCCTTGTGAGCCAATTTTATCGCGCTAATCAACTCGATAAAAAAGAGTTTGCTCTTGAGCTTGCACAGCGTATTCAAAGCTTAGAATCAAGTGGCGATAGTAAAGTAGCTGACATTATGACCGACAGCCTAAAACACCCACGACTAAGAGAAGAATTAAACAAAGTACTTGGAAATAGTGGTTAGTAGCGAGTAGCGAGTAGCGAGTAGCGAGTAGCGAGTAGCGAGTAGCGAGTAGCGAGTAGCGAGAACAAAATAAAGCCACGTTAACCTCAAGCAAACTTTTTGATGTTTAATCACACCAGTAAGTAACCCCCGCTCGGTTGTGATCTGACTTCTAATATCTAATATCTAACTTCTAATATCTATTTTCTCATCCATAAAAAAACCCGAGACTAAGCTCGGGTTTTTCTTGAATGCTTAATGCATCACTATAGTTGATTACTCAACGATAGTTGCAACAACACCAGCACCAACTGTACGGCCACCTTCACGGATAGCGAAGCGTAAACCTTCGTCCATCGCGATTGGAGCGATTAGCTCTACAGTCATCTTGATGTTATCACCAGGCATTACCATTTCAACGCCGTCTGGTAACTGTACGTCACCTGTTACGTCAGTTGTACGGAAGTAGAACTGTGGACGGTAACCTTTGAAGAATGGAGTATGACGGCCACCTTCATCTTTAGAAAGTACGTATACTTCTGAAGTGAATTTAGTGTGTGGCTTGATTGAACCAGGCTTACAAAGTACTTGACCACGCTCAACGTCTTCACGCTTAGTACCACGTAGAAGTGCACCGATGTTCTCACCCGCACGACCTTCGTCTAGAAGCTTACGGAACATCTCAACACCTGTACATGTTGTCTTCGTAGTTTCTTTGATACCTACGATTTCAACTTCGTCATTCACGTTGATGATACCAGCTTCAACACGGCCAGTTACAACTGTACCACGACCTTGGATTGAGAATACGTCTTCGATAGGCATGATGAATGGCTTATCGATGTCACGCTCTGGCTCTGGGATGTATGAATCTAGCGCTTCAGCTAGTTCAATGATTTTCGCTTCCCATTGCTCTTCGCCTTCTAGGGCTTTAAGTGCTGAACCTTGGATTAGAGGTAAGTCGTCACCTGGGAAATCGTACTCAGAAAGAAGTTCACGAACTTCCATCTCTACTAGCTCAAGTAGCTCTTCGTCATCAACCATGTCACATTTGTTCATGAATACGATGATGTAAGGTACGCCAACCTGACGAGAAAGTAGGATGTGCTCACGTGTTTGTGGCATAGGACCGTCAGTTGCAGCAACTACTAGGATTGCGCCGTCCATTTGAGCAGCACCAGTGATCATGTTTTTAACATAATCGGCGTGTCCTGGACAGTCTACGTGTGCGTAGTGACGAGTTGGTGTATCGTACTCAACGTGTGAAGTTGAGATTGTGATACCACGCTCACGCTCTTCTGGAGCGTTATCGATTGATGCGAAGTCTTTAGCTGTACCACCGTATACTTTTGCAAGTACGTTAGTGATTGCTGCAGTTAGGGTAGTTTTACCGTGGTCAACGTGGCCGATTGTACCAACGTTTACGTGCGGTTTTACGCGTTCAAACTTTTCTTTTGCCATGACGGAACCTATCAGTTTTGTGTATCTAGATTACATATGAAAATAATCCACCGAGGGTAGATTAATTTAATTTTTTCAAATTTCAAATAGTTTTTTCTGACAGATAAAGGGAGATAATAAGATAAGTTCTCGATACTGGTGCTGATAGGCAGATTTGAACTGCCGACCTCACCCTTACCAAGGGTGCGCTCTACCAACTGAGCTATATCAGCAACACCAGAGTCTGGAGCGGGCAGCGGGAATCGAACCCGCATCATCAGCTTGGAAGGCTGAGGTAATAGCCATTATACGATGCCCGCATAGGAAACTGTTCTTAAACTACCTCTAACCGTCAAGAATAAAGTGGTGGAGGGAGCTGGATTCGAACCAGCGAAGGCTGAGCCGTCAGATTTACAGTCTGATCCCTTTGGCCGCTCGGGAACCCCTCCACGAAAATTCTTTACTAAGTCACTTCCGGTAAAAGGAAAGTGGTGCCGACTATCCGAGTTGAACGGATGACCTACTGATTACAAGTCAGTTGCTCTACCAACTGAGCTAAGTCGGCACTGCTTTAGTACGGGGCGAGATTCTAAGGTAAGGTTTATTGGGATGCAACAATAAAATTAAAAAAAGTGTGAATTTATGTGTTAAACGCTCACAATTCAGGCAAATCCACGGTTTTTTACTGTTTTATTGTTAATTCACGCCAATAATTCAGTCCTTTAAAAACCAAAACACTATCAAATTGACTGCCAGAAAATAGATCAGCAAGTAATTTTCCATAGCCACCGGCAAATAATAAACAACAATTTTGCTGATCAACATGCTGAACAGCTTGCTCAATTGCCCCCATTGTCGCAACGAGCGCGCCATTTTTTAAACCATTAGGTGTATTACACCCTAAATCGGTGGCAAAAGGGGTGTGCTCATCGTCAAAAACGCGCTGAGTATTTTGCGTTAATGAGCGGGTCATTAAATCGAGCCCAGGCACAATCCAACCACCTAAGTGCTGACCCTCTTTATTCAATACATCAATTGTGGTCGCTGTCCCCGCATCAACAATAACACAATCTTTCTCTGGGTATTCAGTGTATGCAGCGATGACAGTAAGCCAGCGATCGATCCCCAAATTTTGATACTGCTTATAAGCACAGGTTAATGTTGCAAGCTCAGCGGTTACTTTAGCTTCGAAATAAGGAATTGCATGTTGTTGTGCCTGCGCAAATAGTGGCATAAGTCGCTCTGTGCTCCCCACACACGCATAAACCATGTCTGTAACATGCGACCATGGAATGGCATTGAGCTCACATGCTTGATAACGCTCATTATCAAAAAGTACGGCCTTAATTGCCGTATTACCCACATCGACCAATAATCTCATAGTTCAGCCTTACGCAGTGATATTTCACCACCGTAATAACTTTTAACCTCACCATCTTGGCGAATGCGAACGCCGCCTTGGTGATCAATCCCCTCACATATACCGCGCCAACTTCGATGGCCTGTATTGAGCTCCACACATTGACCTGCAAATGCGTTTAACTGATTCCATTGTTTATACATGTCATTTAAACCTGTTTGACGGTATTGCGCCAAACGTTGCTCAAGGTAAAAGCACAGATACGCCACGAGTTTATTTTTCTCAAGGCCTTTTACATGTTGGCTCAAGTCTGTCCATGCTTGATCAATATGCTGGCTGACACTGTCTGGCATATGCACGTTTATACCTATGCCGATAACCAACTGACATGGTCCTTGAGGTTGACCATCAAGCTCAACCAACACACCCGCTAGTTTTTTTCCGTCTAAATAAATGTCGTTTGGCCACTTTAACTCCACATCCAGTTGATAAAGTGCCTTTAAGGTATCGTATACCGCAAGTCCAACAGCAATCGACACACCCATTGCAGCTTGTAAGCCATCGTCTAGACGCCAAAAGTAGCTAAAATATAAGTTTGCACCAAATGGCGATTGCCAAACCCGACCTCGTCTGCCTCGTCCTGCTTGCTGCATTTCTGCAACGAGTACAGTGCCAGAGTCTAATGGGGTGTCACTCTGAATACGGCGCATTAACTCGCTATTGGTCGAATCAATAATTGACTGCACTTCAACGCATGCGGTATTTCCACCAAGCTCAGCATAATAGTCATTAATTTTACTTCTATGCAAAAGCCCCGCGCTATTATTCAGGCGGTAGCCTTTCCCTGTCACTTTAAAAATATCCAATCCCATTTCTTGTAACGAGTGAATATGTTTTCCAACTGCGGCCCTGCTAATTCCTAGCTGCTCACCTAATTGCTGACCCGAAATAAAACCACCTGAATTGAGCGCATTTAAAATTGCGAGTTTATTTCCATCTGGCGCCTTCATATTTGTGACTCCAAGTGAATATGACATTCGTGATCGGCATTCATTAAGCGCACTTCATGTTGCAAAGCAATGTGGTATTTTTGCCACACGTGTTGTTGCACATAATTCACCATGGCAATCAGGTCATCGCCGGTGCTGTTGCCATGATTAACTAACACCAAAGCTTGCTGCTGATGTACTTCAACGCCCGCAATACGGTGACCTTTTAAGCCAGCCTGTTCAATTAACCAACCTGCAGCTACTTTGTGGTGTTGTGCGTCGACAAAATAATGGGGCATATCTGGGTATTTTTTTAATAAGTCAGCGAGTTGCTCATTGCTAATCACAGGGTTTTTAAAAAAGCTACCTGCATTAGCAAGTTCACTTGGGTTAGGTAACTTACTATTTCGAGTCGCAATAATCTGCTCAAACACCTGTTGCGCAGTCGGGTTATGTAGCTGTTGCAGTGGCCCATAATGTAATATTGGCTGCCATTGTTTGGGTAAGGTTAGCCCGACTTTCGTGATCACTGCTTTATTTTTAAGTGCATGTTTGAATATCGAATCACGGTAGCCAAACAGACACTGTTCTTTGCTTAAACGGTTAATACTCGCAGATGCAATATCGAAGTACTCTACATAGCTAATAAACTTTTCAAGCTCGACACCATAAGCACCAATATTTTGCACCGGGGCTGCACCTACCGTACCGGGGATCAGCGCTAAGTTTTCAAGCCCAGGCATATCGTTGGCAATCGTCATACTCACTAATTGATGCCAATTTTCACCTGCAGCAACATGTAAAAGGAAATGATCGTTTAGCTCTTCAATTTCAATCCCTTTAGTGGCCATATAGATTACCGTCCCTTGGTAGTCGGTTAAAAATACCGTATTACTACCCTCGCCTAAAATACAAAACGGTGCAGAGAAATCGGTATTTACGAGCTGCTCTACGTCATCTATTTGATGGAAATGCTGACAATGGCTTGGCAATGAAAAGGTATGAAAAGGTTGCAGGGACTGAGCCACAAAACGCCTCAAAGGTTACCGGTAACTAATCGCATTAGTGTAACCTATCATCGCAAAATACGCATCAGATTGTAAAAATCACTCAACCCACTGTATTAATCATGTTATAAAACGGGTTCTTTTTTCATTTGTGTTCCAAGGTTATTATGAAGTTTAAACCATTATTTTTAAGTCTTGCTATGGCAGGCGCATGCTCTCAAGCAACTGCTGACGCAATTAGCCAGCACACCTATGCAAACTTAGATGACGTAACAACCACTCACCTATTACTAGATTTAGATGTTGATTTTGATGATAAGCAACTAGAAGGGTTTGTTGAGCATACGCTAGATTGGCACAATGCTAGCAGCAAAACTCTGGTACTTGATACTCGCGATTTAGATATCGACAAAGTTATGTATCAAGATAAAAAAGGCGGCTGGCACAAAGCCGACTTCACGCTTGCGGCACGCGATGACGTAAAGGGCTCAAAATTAACAATTAAATTTAAAAGCCAAGCGGTTAAAGCTCGTATTTACTACAATAGCCGCCCAGAAGCCTCGGGATTACAATGGTTAACGCCTGAGCAGACAGCCAGTAAATCACACCCATTCATGTACAGCCAATCACAAGCTATTCATGCGCGTAGTTGGATCCCTGTGCAAGACACACCGGCAATGCGTGTTACGTATTCTGCGCGTATTCATACACCTAAAGATATTCGCGCAGTCATGAGTGCAGACAATAAAGATGCGTTGTACAAAGATGGTGATTACTTATTCGATATGCCACAACCTATTTCGCCATACTTAATCGCGATAGGGGCTGGTAACTTAGAATTTAAAGCCATGTCTAAGCAGACAGGTATTTTTGCTGAGCCAACAATTTTAGATGCGTCGGTTGCTGAGTTCAACGACACACAAGCAATGATCGACAAAACTAACGCCATGTACGGTGAATATGCTTGGGGGCGTTATGACTTATTAATGCTTCCACCTAGCTTCCCATTTGGCGGTATGGAGAACCCACGTTTATCGTTTATCACCCCCACCGTTGTTGCAGGCGATAAGAGCTTAGTTAACCTAATCGCTCACGAACTCGCACACTCATGGTCGGGTAACTTAGTGACGAACGCAACATGGGAAGATTTATGGTTAAACGAAGGCTTTACCTCTTATGTTGAAAACCGCATCATGGAAGAAGTTTTTGGTCGTGACCGCGCAATCATGGAGCAAGCTTTAGATGCAGCAGGTCTACGTGCTTTACTTAAAACACTTCCTGCTCCAGACACGCGCCTAAACTTAAAGCTTAATGGTCGTGATCCTGACGATGCATTCAGCTCAGTGCCTTATACTAAAGGGCAGCTGTTTCTTATTTACCTAGAGAATAAATTTGGTCGCGATAAATTTGACCCATTTGTAAAAGGTTATTTCGACGAGTTTGCATTTAAGTCACTCACGACAGCCCAATTTGTTACTTACATAAAAGCAAACCTTATCGACAAGTATCCAGGCGTAGTAAGCATGGATAAAGTAAACGAGTGGATTTTTGAGCCAGGGTTACCAACTGATGCTCCTAACCCAACATCTGATGCATTTGATAAAGTCGATACAGTGACAAAAACATGGTTAAACAATGAGATCGATGCAGCAGAATTGCCGACTGCTGAATGGACAGTGCATGAGTGGTTACATTTCCTCAATAACCTCCCTCGCGATTTAAGCATTGAGAAAATGACTGAGCTTGATAAACAATTCAACTTAACTCAATCAACCAATGCTGAGCGTGCATTTGCATGGTTTATGCTGGCTGTAGGCAATGGCTATCAGCCTATTTACCCTGCTTTGGACAAGCACTTGTCTGGTATTGGCCGCCGTAAATTAATAGTGCCACTTTATAAAGCACTGATTAAAAACGGCAAAAGAGACTGGGCGCACGATGTGTACTTAAAAGCACGTCCGGGTTATCACCCGCTAGCACAAGGTACCGTTGACGACTTATTTTCAAAATAAGACGCTTCTAAATGTAAAAAGGCGCTGAATATCAGCGCCTTTTTTAACTCTCAATACTATTGACTTACTTTTTGTAAAAACGCTCGGCGCTCTTCTGGGCTAGCTTGTTGCCACCAAAATTCCAACATGGCTGCTGCATTTGGCATTTTTTTCAATCCAGCCTGACCACCAGACACGTTTGCAGGCAGGGTGACTGGTGCCGCGGTCGCCGGTTTGTTCTTTGCAGCAACAACGGGAGCCGCCGCAACCGCCTGCACAGGAGCCGAAGCCGCTCGGTAATTCACAATTGATAAAGGCATAGCCAGTTCACTGCCTTTGGCTTTTAGGCTCACTTGCGGTGACTCAGCAAACACTTCAGCAGCAACGGCATTACTCGCACGATTAAACACTAAATCATAGTTTTTGCCTTGTTCAACCGTCACTTCAACCCAAAATGGTTCGGATTCAACGACTTGATGATCATCGTAGCCTTGTTCGTAAAGATCTGTGTACTTCAGTTTTAACTGATATGTTCCAGGAGCAAGCTCAACATCGTCAACACGACTAAAAAATGATTGTTCAATAAGACGGTCACCTACTTGCAAAGGGACAAATTCCTCAGGAAGGTGGATTGTCTCAGCTAAACTACTGATACTATTGAATAGCATTAACGCACTGCTTAGTAATACTAACTTACGCATGATCACTCCTTGGTTGTTCATTTGCGACAGTTTCAGTTTGACACTGCAAATAAAGTTTGTCATTAGTGAGCGGGTAATTAAGCCAATTTTAAAAGAGGTAAATATGAGCCAAGAGACTATTTTTACAAAAATTATTAATCGTGAGATCCCTGCGGATATCATCTATGAAGATGAGCAGTCACTTGCCTTTAAAGACATTAACCCACAAGCCCCCTTTCATGTTTTGATCATTCCTAAAACACCCATTGCGACCATAAATGATATCAGTGAAGAACATGCTCCTTTGGTAGGTCATCTTTATGTCGTAGCCGCAAAACTTGCAAAGCAGTTTGGTTTTAGTGACGACGGCTTTCGTGTGGTTATGAACTGTAATGATCATGGCGGTCAAACCGTGTACCATATACATCTACATATGTTAGCTGGTAAAGAAATGGGTTGGCCTCCTTATCAGGACAAGAAAAAACAAAATATCTAGCACTTTGCTATGTAAAAAATTGTAAAAAGTCGAACTAATATACTATTATTGATTATTATGAATATATATCAGTTAGTTAACATATTTAGTTACGTTAACTAACTGTATTTTTTGAAACAAAATAGACACAAACTGTACTTTTCCTGCATAAGACTCAGAAATTTCTAATACGAAAGGGGTGGATTGCGTGGTAGGATGAATCAGTCAACTTTATTCAAGAGTGTATAAATATGAGTAGTTCAGCTTTTTTATTATTAGATCCAGAACCAATTAACACGATTGGTGTTAACGTATTGGAGCCGTTGTTAAAAACACAAGGTCTAACTGTTACATCTGGGACTGATATATCTGAAGTGCCAGAAGGTACACGCTTATTATTCATCGAAACATCGAGCACAGATGCCTGGGGTAAATTAAAAGAACAACTAGTTAACCTACGCATTAAGTGCGATATTGTACTATTCAATCTTGACGAAAACCCAGAGATTGCTAACCGTGCACTATTAAGTGGTATTCGTGGTGTTTTTTACACGACTGATAACGCTGATGTATTGATGAAAGGCATTCGTTTATTGCTTGAAGATCAATTGTGGTACCGCCGCGAAATAATGTGCAATGCTTTAAACCGCATGCTGCAATTTAATAAAGATGCCCTGCACAAACTAACTGACGGTAATATCGAGCCTGTTAAGCTAACTAAACGCGAAAAAGCCATCATCTCATTGATGAGCAAAGGTTCGAAAAATAAAGAGATTGCTGAAGATTTAAGTATCAGCCCACACACTGTTAAAACGCACCTTTATAGTGCATTCAGAAAAACGAAATGCCGAAATCGCATCGAGCTTTTATCGTGGGCACAACAAAATATCCCAGACGAAATACGCTAAACTCTCTTCTTTAAAAAAACAGACGCACAATGCGTCTGTTTTTGTTTCTAGTTGCTAAACACCCAAATAGACTTTATGCTCGAAGATGTTCGTAATCCTCGGAAAAGCCATGCTCGATTCAGTCACCTTATACTACACAAGTGCAGCCATGATGGCGGTAATGACACTCCTTAACTATTTGACATGGCGAGCAAATAAAAGCATTCCGGGCACCTTGCTCTATATTTTCTATCCTTTAGTGATGTTCACTTCGGTGCTGAGTTTTGCACTTCTCGGTCATATCAATGATATTGCAAGTATCACCATTGCAAACGCCTTATTATTCAGTGCTTCTATTATTCATGTACTCGCTATTTGTCAGTTCTTAAATGCCAAGTGTATAGGGTTTAGAGCATTTATAGGGATAACCGGGGTATTAGCACTGAGCATGATCTATTTAGCGACAGACAATGCTGAGCTTAGAAACCGGATTTTAGTATCTGATTTACAACACATTATTGAGGCCTTGTTTCTACTTGCCTTATTCATTCGCAATGGCCGCAAAAGTTACCCGAATGGCAGCATTGTTTATATCTTAATATTAACCATTATTCTTGCCATATTTACAGGCAGAACACTGATGATGGGCGATGTCAGCACAGCTAATTTACTTTCCGAAAATTGGTTTAGTATCACCCTATTCATTAATGGGGTGATTGCACCGATGTTTTATGCCACAGGCATGGCAATTTTGTGTAATGAACGCCGCGAGCAACACCTCAACCAGCTTACTGAAAAAGCACATAAAGATCTTGAAATTCGCGGCTTATTCTTATCAACCATTAGTCATGAAATTCGCACTCCCCTCAATGGCATACTGGGAAGCGCTCAACTGATCATGAATCAGTCGAGCGACCCGCGAGATAAACCATACTGTGAAGCCATTATTAATTCAGCAGAGTCACTGAACTTACTGGTCGACAAAGTGCTCGACTATGCAAGCCTAGATCAGCGCGATGAAGCCCTCTACGAAGAAGATGTCGAATTTAAAACATGGTTAAACAACTTATGCTTATTACTCAGTCCGCTTGCAGAACAAAAGCACCTGAAATTTGAGCTGATTTACGATTTACCCGAACAGGCTTGTTACTATTGTGACCAGCAAAAGCTTAGACAAGTAATTATTAACCTTGTTGGCAATGCAATTAAATTTACTGATAAAGGCTCTGTAAAAATCCACGTCAAACTGCTCAATGAAGGGCAGCTAGACCATGTCGTTCGGATCAGTGTGATTGATTCAGGCCCAGGTATCGAAGATGAAGAAATCATCTACCTAACCGAACCTTATGTTCAAAGCAGTGCAGGAAAAGAAAAAGGTGGCACAGGCCTTGGCCTTGCTATTACAAGTCGCCTTCTCGAAAAGCTCGGCAGTAAGCTCAACATAAGTAGTGAGCTTAACAAAGGCAGTGTTTTTAGTTTTGATATCACACTCACAATTGGTGAACTTAGTCTTGTTGAGCAACGTCATCAATCGAAAGATTATGTGACCGGTTTAGATGTTTTGTTAGTGGAAGATCTCGACTTAAATCAAAAAATTGCCATTGAATTTATGGCCGATGACGAGCATAAAATAAAACTCGCAAAAGACGGTAACAGCGCAATTGAGCTGATGCAAAAACATCATTTTGATGTGGTACTACTGGATATGAATTTACCCGACCTGACAGGTCAAGAAGTATTAAAAAAACTAAAAAATATCGACCATTTAAATCAACGCACGCCAGTCCTCGCTTTCACTGCGAGTCTGAGTCCCGATGAAATAAAAGAATACTTAGCGTTGGGGATTAAAGATATTGTCGGTAAGCCAATTAAACAACAAAAACTGCGCCAAGCATTGAGCGACTCGCAAACAAATCAAGCTGCCAGCATTGCCGTCGAGCTGCGTGACACCTTATATGACGAAACAGCAGCTGCTGCACTCATTAGCTCATTTAATGAAGATGAAGTGTCTTCTATTTATAATGAGTTTGTTCTCTCGGCGCGGAATAAACTGATACGAAGCCAACAACTTGTTGAAGATGATAAAGATCAATGTATTAAACTACTGCATCGCCAAGCAAGTACCGCCTTACAGCTCGGCTTCAATCGTTACGGCTTAGAGCTGAAAAAGATCGAGCGTAAGTTACTCGATAATAAGCCCTTAAAAGAATCACTCACCGATGCCCTAGTACTTTGGCAAGACAGCCTACAAGCGTACTTAAACCATGTGAGAAGTGAGCTAGGTTAGTGAGTTTAGATTAACAAAGTAAATCTGCCCTTACGGATGGTAATACTCTTTTTGTTTCATTACGCCGAGAATTAAATCATCCGCTCATTCGACTAACGACTGACCTCTGAGGCTTAACAATTACTCCCTCCCATATTCATCTTCAAACCGTTCGATATCACTTTCATCAAGTATCGCCCCGGTTTGTACTTCAATGACAATGAGGGGTTCATCATGACAATTGGCAAGGCTATGAATTTGCTGGGCGGCAATATAACAAGACTGATCGGCACCGAGTTCAAACTTATCATCTCCCACATGTACACTGGCAATGCCCGAAACCACAACCCAATGCTCGGCACGGTGATGATGACGCTGAGTTGAGAGTTTCGCACCACAATTAACGATAATTTTCTTAACCTTAAACCCAACACTCTCAACCAAAGTGCGGTAATTGCCCCAAGGTCTGAATACGGCTTGATGGTGCGTCAATTTATCGTTGTCTCGTTGCGCGAGTTGTTTAAGTAATTCAGGCAACTTATCAAGGGCTTTTTTATCTGCGACGAGGGTGGCATCGTGGGTATGTATAATCGCCTTATTGCGAATTCCCAAAGCTGCAATCGTGTGATCAGCTTCACTAATCAGCAAATTATTTTCACTATCAATACTCACTCCCTGCGAGCCCAAATAATTACCAAATTGATCTTTGTTAGCAATTTTTGAAAGGGCTGAGAAGCTGCCCACATCACTCCACGTTAAATCAACCGGAAGCATAGCGACATTTTCACTTCGCTCAAGAATAGCGTAATCAATTGAGTCACTTGGGCATGTTTTCAGTATGTCTGCGTTGGGTCTCAAAAAACCGAGATCTTCAGTAAAATAGGCTGCTTGTGCGATACTACTGGCTATTTTTGGCGCAAACCGTTTTAACTCAGATAAGTACACATCAGCGAAAAATAAAAACATACCGCTATTCCAGCTAAACTCACCACTGGCAATGTATTGCTCAGCAAGTTTAAGCACTGGCTTTTCCTTAAATTCAGCGACTTTGTAACAGCCATCACGGTGCAGTGGTGGGCCTTGGCGAATATAACCATACCCTGTATGCGGCTCCGTTGGGGTAATTGCAAACGTAACGAGTTGCTGAGCCTCTGCCAAGGCTACGGCATCATCTAATCGCGCAAGTAGCTTTTCAAAGTCACAGATATAATGATCTGCAGGCATTACCAATAACGGGCCTAGTAAACCATTTTTCTGCGCATATTCAGCCGCTAACGCAATAGCTGGCGCGGTATTTTTGCCCTCAGGTTCAAGTAAAAGAGTCACATTTTTAGATACGTCTAATGCCTGTGATTTGGCAATAAATCGATGCGCTTCATTACACACTAATATCGGTGCATTAAATTGCGAACCAGTTACCCGCTTTAAGGTGCTTTGCAGTAGCGATTCATCACTTAGCAAAGGTAAAAATTGCTTAGGCATGGCCTTGCGTGATAACGGCCATAGGCGTGAACCTATGCCACCAGCAAGAATAACAGGGGTAATTTTGCGACTCATGATTGCTTGTAGTTAATAAACCAACCATGAGTTTAACAAATTTTTAGCGATGCGGCTTAGATCAACTGAAATTGATCCGCGTCTAAATGCGCAGGAAAAGCACGCCGAAAATCCTCTAATGCGGATATATCAAGGCGCTGAATTATGATACCCGATTGGTTATCATCGAGCGCTGCTAATGTATCCCCTTTAAAATCGTATACTGCAGTGCCGCCATTATGATCAACCTCATTGCCATCTGGCCCAATACGGTTGACACCGACCACATAACAGACATTTTCCATTGCGCGCGCTTTTAATAAGGTATCCCAAACATGGCGACGTGCCGCAGGCCAGTTTGCAACATTCACCATGAGGTCATAGTCATTGCAGTTACGTTGAAAAACAGGGAAGCGTAGGTCGTAACACACCTGCGGTAAAATGCGAAAGCCTTTGATATTGAAAATTTCACGCTGCTTACCCGCCTCAACATAGCGGCCTTCGTTCCCTAAACAAAATAAGTGACGCTTGTCGTAAAACTTTACCTCACCATTTGGCCACACCCAGTAGAAACGATTTGCTTTCTTATCACCGTGAGACACTAATACCGACCCAGCGATGACTGCATTTTTTTGTTTTGCAGTGGCTTTTAACCAGTTAACAACGTCACCTTGCTCAGGCTCACTACAGTCAAGATTGATGGCAAACCCTGTCGCAAATGTTTCGGGTAACACGATTAAATCAGCCGGCTCAGTTAAATCGTCAAGCAGCTCAGAAAAATGCGCAAGATTTGCCTGTTTATCTAGCCAATAAAGTGAGGATTGTACAAGGGCAAGCGTTAAAGCTGACATAAAATCTCCGCGGCACGCAACAGCGTGTCATCATTTTTTGCAAAACATACTCGTATGACCTTATCATTACTTGGGCTGTTGTAAAATACACTAAGCGGTACTGCTGCAACGCCAGCTTGCTCTACCAACCAATGACAAAACTCCACATCATTTAGGTCTGACACATCACTGTAATCAAGCAATAAAAAATATGTGCCTTCACTGGGCAAAAGGGTAAAACGGCTATCTTGTAACGCGTTACTGAGCAAATCACGCTTATGTTGATAAAAATCCGCTAGCCCATCAACATGTTCAGGCTCCAGTTCTAACATATCTGCTAAAGCATGTTGTGCTGGGGTAAAACTTGAAAATGTCACGTATTGATGAATCTTACGAAACTCTATCATCAGCTCAGCGGGGGCAACACAGTAGCCCATTTTCCAGCCTGTGCTGTGGAACGTTTTCCCAAAGCTTGAAATAACAAAGCTGCGTTCAAATAATTCTGTATCCGTGAGTGCACTAACATGTGCAGCACCATCAAAGGTGATGTGTTCATACACTTCATCGCTTATCACGTATAAGTCGTGTGCTTTAACTAAGGCTTTCAGTGCTGCAATGTCGTCAGCTTTAAGTATTTTGCCACTCGGGTTGTGTGGCGTATTAATAATAATAGCGCGCGTTTTTTCGCTCATGACCTCTGCAACCGCGTGCCAATCAATCCGATAATCAGGCGCATGTAAGGCAACATGCACACTGCGTCCCCCTGCTAATTCAATCGCGGGCTGGTACGAATCATAGGCAGGGTCGAACACCACCACTTCATCACCGTCTCTTACCAGCGCTTGAATTGCCACAAATAATGCTTCGGTTGCACCCGATGTCACCGTGACTTGCTGCTCATAATCTATATTGTTATGGTATTTTCTCGCAATCAGTGCTGCTATTTGCTGCTGTAAACGCACAATACCACTTGACGGAGCATATTGATTAACCCCTTCAAGTACATAATGATTTAACTGTTTTTTTAGTAAATCAGGGGCGTCAAATTCAGGAAAGCCCTGAGATAAATTAAGTGCTTGATGCTGATTCGCTAAAGCAGTCATTTGACTAAAAATACTGGTGCCTAAATTCGGCAATTTACTTTCAAACACAGAGGTTCCTTAAAGATGGTTTTGCGCTCGAAGCGATGCTATCATTGCTTAAAACAGATGTATAGCCGTCTAAATAACTTTTAGAAAGTCGAGGAATGTATGCATAACAATACCGCTATTTCAGAACTAATAGAAGCAGGTAAATGGGTAAGCCAACGAGGTTGGGTCCCAGCAACCGGTGGTAATTTTTCAGCCCGCACAGAAACGGGTTATGTCGTCACCGCCAGTGGTTTCGATAAAGGCCAGCTCGGTACACATGCATTTATTGAGTTAGACCACGCAGGCAACCGCACTAAAGGGTCGGGAAAACCCTCGGCAGAAACAGAACTACACTTGAACATGTATAAGCTGATCCCTTCTGCAAAATTTGTTTTACATACCCACTCGGTTGCTGCCACCGTTTTATCTCGCGTCATAAAAGGACATGCCATTAATTTACATGGCTACGAGATGCAAAAGTCACTCAGTGGTGTTACCTCACATTTAGATACGCTAAGCATTCCTATTTTCGACAACGATCAAGATATTGATCGCCTAAGTCTATTAGTAAGCGACCATCACCTGCATACGCCAATAGAGCACGCAGTGCTTATTCGCGGCCACGGCCTCTATGTTGTCGGCAGAGACATCAAAGAAGTATTGCGCCATTTAGAAGGGCTGGAGTTTTTATTTAGTTGCGAGCTTGAGCGCCTAAAACTGGAAGGTATCCACGCATGATCAAAGCCATTTTAACTGACATTGAAGGCACTATCACACGCATTTCATTTGTGAAAGATGTGCTATTCCCTTATGCCGCTGAAAAGCTTCCTGCGTTTATTAAAGCACACCAAGACGATCACGATGTCGCGGAACATATTGCGAGTGTAAAAGCACACATTGAACAGCCAGAAGCTGACCTAGAAACGGTGATTAGTACTTTACTTCATTGGATTGAAACGGATCAAAAAGTAACGCCATTAAAACAGTTACAAGGTTTAATTTGGCAAACAGGTTATGAAAATGGTGATTTTACCGGTCACCTTTATCCTGACGCATACGCTTTTTTAAACGCACAAAAACAAGCAGGAAGAAGCCTGTATGTTTACTCATCAGGCTCAGTAAAAGCACAGCACCTTATTTTTCAATATTCTGACTATGGTGATGTGAGACCTCTTTTTAGTGATTACTTCGATACCAAAGTGGGCGCAAAACAAGAGCAAAGCGCTTACAACACAATTATCGCTGCACTGCCATTTGACGCCTCTGAGGTGCTATTTTTAAGCGACGTTGCTGCTGAATTAGAGGCAGCTAAAGCGGCAGGTTTACGCACTTTGCACCTTATTCGCGATGGCCAAGACAGTACCAGCGAGCATCCTTATATTAATGATTTTAGTGAATTTAGTGCGGAGTATTTAGCATGAGCCAGTTAACAGTTTTTAATGATAACAATGCCGATGACATCCTTTTTCACAGCGACGACTCAAACGCCATAGCTACGAAACTAAATGCAGTGGGTGTACGCTTTGAACAGTGGCAGGCGAATGTACATATTGATGAAACAACCAGCCATGATGCTATTTTAAGTGCGTACGCTCACGACATTGAGCGCTTAAAGCGTGAAGGAGGTTATCAAACTGTTGATGTTATCTCGCTCGCAAAAGGCAACCCGAATGCCGCTGAGTTACGTGGTAAGTTTTTATTTGAACATACCCACAGCGAAGATGAAGTACGCTTTTTTGTAAAAGGCCAAGGGCTTTTTTGTCTGCATGTCGATAATAAAGTATACCAAGTGCTGTGCCAGCAAGGTGACTTAATTTCGGTGCCAGAATTAACCCCTCATTGGTTTGACATGGGCAGCAACCCTGAATTTACTGCTATTCGCTTATTTAATAATACCGAAGGCTGGGTGGCTAAAAGCACAGATTCAGCTATCGCGAATGACTTTCCATTGCTTGATTAATATGGAAAAGCTTTTCTCATACGGCACTTTGCAATATAAACAGGTGCAACTCGATACCTTCGGGCGTTTGCTCGAAGGTCAGCCTGCGACTTTAACAGGGTACATTGTCGGTGAAATTGAAATTACTGATCCTGCGGTGTTAAAAAGCAGTGGCCAGCGTTTTCATCCTGCGTTAATTAAAACAGGTGAAGACTGCGACATTGTGAATGGCACAATTTATTTAATCACCGAACAAGAGTTGGCCCAAGCCGATGACTATGAGGTAGATGACTATCAACGCATTGCAGAAAAATTCCAATGTAATACTTCTGCTTGATTATATGTTGCAAAAAACGGCCTTTAATTTACAAATACAAAACAAAAAAACCCAATTCAAAAACAACTTCTGGTATCATCACCTCATCAATGCTCAGTACTTAATTATTAGCTAAAGGACTACACATGGGGTCGGTAATTTCACCCTTACGCGATAATATTATTTATGTTGGCGAATGGCAGCTAAACATATCATTGCAAACAATTAATGACGGCGTGCATGCTCGCGAACTAGAACCGCTGTTATTTAAGTTACTGTGCTATTTTATTGAACATAATGAACGTATTATTTCTCGCCAAGAGCTGGCGGACAACATTTGGCAGCAAAGCTACGTTGATGATAATGCCATCAATCGAGCGATATCGGAGCTTAGAAAAGCACTCAAATCAGAAAAGCAGCCTGGCCAAAGTATCAAAACACATTACCGTAAAGGGTATAGTTTATTTATTCCTGTCAGCTCAAATAAAACCGAGACAGTCACTACAGAACAGCAAAATCAACATGAATCTTCGAGTGAAGTCGCTGCCGCTGAATCATCTTCACACAGTCATCCCAAAAGAAATGTAAATTGGTCGTGGTCAATTCCCGCCATATTAATAGCAACGCTAATTTGTTTTTTCTGGTTTTTTTCAGATAAACCTGCGGCAAGTAGTGAAACCAGACAAACCATGCCTTTTCTAGCATTAGATGCTGACACTATTTCTTGGCATAAAGGCAGTTACTCTCACTTACTACTGCCCCCCGATAAAAGTAAGCTTGCTTATTTGCTCACACCTCTCAAGCAAAATGACATAATGAATATCTATGTAATGGACCTAAAAACCAAAAAAGAGTTTTTAGTTGACTCAGGTGACGCTTATATTCAGGGCTGGTCTGATGATGGTCTGCGCTTATTTTATGTCAAATGTAAACCCGGTGACTATAGTCAGTGCCAACAATGGCAGGCCAGTGACTTTTTTTCTGAAACAATCAAAAAATCCCCCCTGTCGTATCCTTATTCTTCAGGTGATAAGTTAACGCAATACACAGAAGTCGGGGATACCGCTATTTTTCGACGTAATCATTATCGTGGCTTAAGCCAATTATTTGCGCTTTACGCTTATGATAAAAAAACAGCAGAAGAAATCCGCATTACATCACCCAATATTACTGGCACAGGTGATTTTTTATTAACGACATTATCAAATCCTGAACGGATTATTTTTGAACGCCACAACACTGGCCAAGCAGAAATTTATATGGCAAACCTAGACGGTAGCTCCATGAAGCTGCTCACGACAAATAACTATAGATCATGGGCTGCCACGTATGATGAACCCAGTAATTCGCTCATTTGGTATAACCGTGCCAATTCGACTATTGAATCATTTTCGTTCGACTCAATGACCCGAGCCCATGCTATTAAAGCCCCCGTTAAAGACGCTAACTACGCTTACCCACTCAACAAAGAGTCTTTGTTAATAAGTACCGATCTGCATGATCTAGATGCCAGTGTTTTTGATTTAAAGACGCAAGAAATGAGCTACATAGCCACCGCTAATAAGCATGAAAATTCTGCTGTAGCGCTTGCAAATGGTGATATTTATTTTGCCGATACCTATTACGATAAGCGTGAACATTGGCTTAAAACCAATAACCAATATATCCCTATTTCTGATAGGGTTGGCACTGACAATATCATTGTTTCTGCCAATGAAAACAGCACGCGTTTATTGAGTTTCAATAAACACACGCATCAACTCTCACTATTAGATGCCACAGACTTTAAGACAATTAAGCAATGGCAAATACCAGGCCGAATTGTGCTCGCTAAAATACGTAAAAACCGCATTGCGATAATCTACGCCGATGCAACCACCTTACAAAATCAGTTAATGCTATTGAATACTGACAATACAGAAACAGTCATCAGCACGATTGATACGCCCCTTGCTATCGCTTGGCGTAATGATCATCAATTGATTGTGCATGCCAAACACACACAGTTTTTAGAACTTGATAGCCAAACTAATCGCTACCATGAATTACCTATGCCAGATAAGTTGACTGCAATAAAACCGTCAATAGTAACGATGGCGAGTAATGAGCAAACACTGTTTATCGCCACCTCTGCTGACATTTACAGTGCCGCTTTAGAGGAACTAACGGAAGTGAATACACTGATTAAAATGAAACCGTCTAACTATATTTTGCACCTCAACGCACAAAATGAAAAATTAGCGATTTCATTCGTAACCGCTAATAATCAAAACAGTATTGAGCTTTACACTGAGAAAAGACCCAGCAACTAGTTATTTTAATTGCGTTAATACACCTTGCTCGATATCAGCATACTCGTAAACACCGGTATCTAATACCCAGCCTGTAACCAACTTTGCAGGCGTGACATCAAAAGCAGGGTTATACACTGATGCATTCGTCGGTGCCCACTGTGCTTCACCAAAACTACCGCTCACACCACGTACTTCAGCGGGGCTTCGCTGTTCAATCTCAATATCATCACCACAGGCTGTTTGCGTATCAAGTGTTGTTAGCGGCGCAACCACGTAAAACGGAATATTATGAAAGTGAGCCAATACTGCCAAATTATACGTACCCACTTTATTAGCAAAGTCGCCGTTTGCAGCAATACGATCGGCACCTACAAAAATTTTATCGACCTTACCCGCAGCCATTAAGCTTGCTGCCATATTGTCGCAAATTAACGTGTAAGGTATTTGCCAGCGCTCAAGCTCAAATGCAGTTAATCGGCCCCCTTGCAATAATGGGCGTGTTTCATCAACCCAGACATGCAGATCTCCATGGCGCTGCTGAGCTTTATAAATCACACCTAACGCTGTGCCAACTCCCGCCGTAGCTAATGCTCCAGTATTACAATGAGTAAGAATATTATCGCCTTTAGCAACAAGCTCAGCACCACGCTGTGCCATGCTGTCACACAGTGCAATGTCTTCAAAAAATAACTGCTCAGCCGTATCTACAACAGCCTCAACATATGCAGGTTGCATTAATGCCTCACGCAGCTGTGCCATACAGTGCATTAAATTCACAGCGGTCGGACGCGTTGCTTCTAATTCATCAATCGCTGAAGCAAGCTCTGCTTTACTCATACCTTGCTCTGCTAAATGAGCGACGAGTACGCTGGCACCTAAGCCAATTAAAGGGGCACCACGAATTTTTAAAGTCAAAATCAGTTCTTTCATCGTTTCAACATCATTGCATACATGCCAATGCTGTTGATGAGGCAATAAGTACTGATCAAGCACAGTTAAGGTATTTTGCTGATATTTAATACTACTCGCGATGAGATCTTGCATAGTGCATCCAGATTACTAATTTGATGAAAAGGTATTTTACATCAGTTTACACAACTAACAAGCTGGATGTATGGACATCTAAACGCTTACAGGTATAGAATGCCCAAAGTTAATAATATTTTGAGATAGAGCCATGGCTAATTACACTGCCTTCACTGCAGAGCATGCTGTTGATTACATTAAAAAACTTACCGAAAGTGAACTCAGTTCAGTGTTTACTCCTAACGCTGAGCTGTCTGCGTACGAGTTCGGCGACGGAAATCTAAACTTAGTTTTCCGGGTCACTGATCAACACA
Organism: Pseudoalteromonas lipolytica; assembly: GCF_003515105.1. Lineage (NCBI taxonomy): Bacteria > Pseudomonadati > Pseudomonadota > Gammaproteobacteria > Alteromonadales > Pseudoalteromonadaceae > Pseudoalteromonas > Pseudoalteromonas lipolytica. Next base: position 3,526,426 of record NZ_CP032090.1, read on the forward strand.
ACAACAGTGTAATTTTAAAGCAAGCTTTACCCTATGCTCGCTGCGTGGGTGAGTCATGGCCGTTATCGTTAGACCGTGCGCGTATCGAGGCTGACGTCTTGATAAATCATGGTTCATTATGCCCAGAGCACACCGTAGCCATTTTGCACCACAATGCTGAGCTTGCATTAACCGTGCTGGAAGACTTAGGTCACTTACAAATTTTACGTGGTGCACAAATAAATGCCGAGCAGTTCCCTAAATTAGCCAGTCATGTTGCCCAATATCTCAGTCGCACCGGTTTTTATAACTCCGACTTTTATCTTTCTGCCGACGATAAAAAAGCCAAAGTGAGCCAATTTATCAACCCAGATTTATGTAAGATCACTGAGGACCTCTTTTTCACTGACCCTTATATCGAGCACGAGCGCAATCACTTCCCGGCTGAACTCAATTCGTCAGTGCAACACATTCGTAATAACAACGCGCTAAAACTTGCCGCAGCGAAATTAAAAGCTAGGTTCTTATCGTGTCCGCAAACCTTGTTACACGGCGATATGCACAGCGGCAGTATTTTTGTTGATAACAACACAACCAAGATGATCGACCCAGAGTTTGGCTTTTTTGGCCCAGTTGGTTTCGATATCGGTTCATTTATGGGTAATTTATTACTTAATTACTGCGCGCAAAATGGCCGTATAGCTGAATTAGCAAAGCGTCGCCAATATCAAACGCATTTATTAACATGCTTACAAGACTGTTATAGCCAGTTTGAAGAGCAGTGGTTGAACTTAGCAAGTAATGAGACAACCGATGTAAGCTTTGCTAACCGCGCTTTTACAGAAGATTACTTAAAAAGCGTGTTGCATGATGCCATTGGTTATTGCGGTGCAGAACTTATTCGCCGTACGATTGGCCTTGCCCACGTTGCTGACATTGACGGCATTGAAAACGAGCAAGCACGCTTAGCTGTGCAGCAACAAACCTTAGTGTTAGGCGAGCAATTGATGCTTAACGCAACAAGTTGCGATAATAAAGATGAATTTTTTACCTTATTGATCAGCTTATTAAACTAGTTATTCAGCTACCCAATGAATAAGGCGCTTATCGCGCCTTATTGAATCTCATCATTATTTATTGTAATGCTCATACATTTTATCAAGCGGTTCTGACAACCCATTTTCTTGTACAACACGCACATGGTGACGAGCAAGTTCTCGGGCGCTCGACACGCCACATGAATGAGCAATTAAGCCTGCACCGTAGTGAATAAACTTATTGTAATTTGCAACTCGCTGCGCTTTGTCTGTCACATCTAAGCCGCGTTGTAATCGCTCATTGTGCGTTGTAATACCGGTCGGGCAAGTATCTTTATTGCATTGTAATGCTTGAATACAGCCTAATGAAAACATATGCCCGCGCGCTGACACAATAAAATCAGCCCCCAAAGCCAATGCCCAAGCCACTTTCGACGGGACGATTAATTTACCCGATGCAATCACTTTCACCCGCTCTCTTAAACCATGTTTTTTCAACAAATCAACGACCAAAGGTAAGCTTTCTTTTAGAGGTAAACCAACAGAATCCATCAATGGCTGCGGGGCAGCCCCAGTGCCACCATCAGCACTATCAATGGTAATAAAGTCTGGTGCTGACTCAATACCGCGATTGTTAATTTCACTGAATAAGGTTTCAAGCCACGTATACTCACCGATTACTGCTTTAAATCCTGTGGGTTTTCCTGTCGTAGCTCTAACAGTTTCAATCATATCGAGTAAATCAGCAGGTTTTTTTATTTCTGGGTGCCCATTAGGGCTAATCGAGTCATGTCCTTCTGGTATGCCACGGATTTTAGCGATTTCTGCGGTGACTTTTCGGCCCGGCAACATGCCACCTTTGCCCGGTTTTGCGCCTTGGCTCATTTTAATTTCGAACATTTTCACTTGCTCATGACTAGCAATCGCTTTGAGCTTTTCGAGGCTCAGTTTGCCCTGCTCATCTCTGACACCATATTTTGCCGTACCAATCTGAAATACAATATCGGCTCCTCCTTCCAGATGATAAGGACTCAACCCCCCTTCACCTGTATTCATCCAGCACCCAGCTAGTTTTGCGCCTCGAGATAAAGCGCGAACAGCCGGTTTTGAAAGTGCTCCAAAGCTCATGCCCGAAATATTAAATAATGCATTGGTAGAATAAGGTTTTTCACAATAGGGTCCCAAGGTGACATGACTAGGTTCGAGTGCCTCTTCATCGAGCGTCGGAAATGCACAGTTCATGAACATCACAGTGCCTGTGGCTTCTAAGCTTTGAGTGGAACCAAATGCCGTGGTACGGTCAACGTTTTTTGCCGCACGGTAGACCCAACTTCGATCGGCACGGTTAAACGGAAGCTCCTCTCTGTCCATCGCAAAAAAATACTGGCGAAAAAACTCACCTTGGCGTTCAAAAAAGTAACGAAAACGCCCTATCACAGGGTAATTACGACGAATAGCCTGTTTCGACTGCGTCACATCACTAATGTAAAAACAGATGATTACCAACAGCCCTATCCCTAACGCAAAGATAAACAAGCTGGCAAATACATCGATACTAAAAATTATAAAATCACTCATTCAAGACTCCTGTGTGATGATGACGTCCTTGCAAATCATATAAGCAGTTTAAAATACGCGCAACAAACAAAAAAGGCGTGTTTTAAACACGCCTTTTTTAATCAGCTCAATTGCTTAGGCTCGCTTTGCTAATTCAGCCTTAATATAAAGTTGAATTTGCTCTTCAAGCACCGACATCGGCACAGAACCATGACGTAATATTTGGTGATGGAATTCACGCACATCAAAATCTTGACCCAGTGCTTGTTCAGCTTCATGGCGCAAGCGTTTTATCGTTAATTCACCGATTTTGTAAGACAGCGCTTGTGCTGGCCATGAGATGTAGCGGTCGGTTTCTGTTTTTACATTATGCAGTGAAAGCGCCGTGTTTTCGCTCATGAACGTCATCGCACGCTCACGACTCCAGCCATACATATGCATCCCCGTATCAACGACTAAACGTGCAGCTCGCCACATTTCGTAAGTTAATCGACCAAAATCACTGTATGGGTCTTGGTAAAAACCGGCTTCAATACCTAAAAATTCAGAATATAGCCCCCAACCTTCACCGAATGCCGACAAATACGCATTACGACGATAGCTTGGTAGCGATTCCAGCTCTGAATTTAATGAAATTTGTAAGTGATGTCCTGGCACAGCTTCGTGCAGAGTTAACGCTTCAAGTACATACAAAGGACGTTTATCAAGCGCATAAGTATTGACCCAGTAATAGCCCGCTTGGTCGTCACGGCGTGATCCCGAATAACGCCCCGTGGTGTATTTAGGCGCAATGCTGGCTGGCACTGGTGCAACACCGTAAGGCATTCTTGGTAACGTATGGAATAGTTTAGGAAGCTGTGCGTCCATTTTTTTAGCAATGTAAGACGCTTCTTTTAATAATTCTTCAGGCGTTTTGGCATAAAACTGCGGATCTGTACGCAAAAAATGCACAAAGTCGGCAAAGCTGCCTTCAAAACCAACCTCTTTAATGATTTTATCCATTTCTGCACGGATACGCGCGACCTCTTGCAAACCCAATTCATGGATTTCTTTTGGCGTCATATCTGTTGTTGTGTAGTACTTCGCACGGTTTTCATAAAATGCTTTGCCGTTAGGCGTACTCGAAATACCAATCTCTTTACGAGCACCCGGTTGGTATTCGTTATTAAAGAAAGTCAGGTAGCCTTGGTATGCAGGAATCACCTGTTCTTTTATAATCTTTTGTGCCTGTTGTTGACGCTGTAAAAATTCGCTCTCACTGAGCCCTGCAGTATTTTTTAAAAAGGGTTTATAAAACTCAGATTGTGTCGCATCATCAACTATATATGCTGTAATCGAATCTTGATAACCCTCTAAAACGGCTTGCGGTTGCGTTAATCCAACTTCAAGGCCCTTACGCATCCAGCCAATATTTTGCTGAAAAAAGCGGGGAATTTGCTGCAGTTTGGCAAGATAAACATCGTAATCTTTCGCTTTCGTGTAATCGGAGCTTGAGATCATAAATGAGAGGCTCGAATGAAAGCCATATTCAGACGTTAACGGCATGTAGTGGGTATTAAACACATATTCATCAACACTATTTTGTACTTGGCCACGTAAAATCGTTAAATTTATACGATTTTCTTCCGACAATTTATCGCGGTCGATGGCATCTAGCTCTGCAAGGAGTTCGGTATTTTTTTGGTATTTTTGTTCTAAAAACTCAGCAGATAAATTTGCTAATAAATAACCATTAACGCCGTTTTCTTTACCATAAGGGCTAATACTTTCACGGTAATTGACCACATTTTCTGCAACCTGATTAAACTGCTGATCTGCATCAACAGTGGTTACCTGGCACGCACTTAAAGTACACGCTAAAGCAATGGCTATTAAAGAACGGTTTAACGTTCGCGATAGTGTTTGTTTCATAGGATTCTTATTCGTTTTAAACAATAGAGATAAAGTAGCGTAGCTCACACTAAAACCCAAGCAAATGCGACCAAGCAGCGGTTTAATACGCTCAAATTAACATCACTATAAATGCATGAATGAGCAGGCTTTAAGCAATTTTTAATTACACTTGTTAAAGTTGCTGAGAAAATCAGCTATTAGACCCAAACGAAACAAATTTAAGTTCCAAAATTAGCGATTTTGCTTTTAAATAGACAGATTACAGATTACTGTAATACCCATTCGCTTAATTAAGTGATCCATTTTGAGGTACGGCAAACGTTTCGTTAATGAGTTCTACTCAGCAACTTTTCTGCTTTGATACAGCCGTAAAACAGACGTTTTTAACGCAATTAGCGTCAAGTTTTATCTCTCGTGATTACGTGTTATGCGAATTTATATAAGGTGCTTGGATGCAATTAAACCTTACGGAAGAGATGATTAATTGGTTGTTATGCGTATTTAGTGGTATTGAAAAAATGATGTTCCATGATTCCATGGCTATTGCTCAAGAAAAAATGACAAAGGTATGTATCTTTTTAGAACATCATGCATTACCGCCGTCACCACTTAATTACCAGGTTGTATATACATATGTCAGCCAATCTAATCTAAAACTTAATGCCGCACTGGATCGCGCCATCGCGCAAAAAAAGCCGATCGACAGTATCTTTATAGAGCAACTGTATTTTGATTTTATGGAGCAAGGCCATAAAATGAAAACAGCGATTGTACGTAATGTTGATTCTGTTCTGGGCACACTAACGCGCAATGCAAACAATAATGAACAAAATATTGTTCGCTTTACTGAACAAATTAGTGATTGTGTACACGCCATTGACGAAAACAACTTAGAACAAACACGTCATGCGCTAAAAATGCTCAGTAAACAATCAGAACATTTACTGGCTCAACATCGCCAATTTAAACAAGAAATCGCAAAAGCCAAAGCACTACAAGATAAGACCCAAAAACAACTCACCCAACTTCGTAAACAGCACATCACCGATCAGCAAACTGGTTTGTATAAACGTCATTATTTAAATCAACAAACACAATTGTGGCTTGGTCAAAGAAAAGCGGTGTGCGCCATTGCGATTCAAATAGAAAACCTTGAGCACTTCATCAATAATTACGGTGATGTCATTGGCGAGGTGATCTTGAATAAGGTCGCCAAACAAGTGCAAAAATATGTCCTTGAAAGTGGTTTACCAGGGCGCACTGGCAAAGATGAATTTACTATTTTACTGGCTGATATTGAGCCTGAGACGGCTAATTTAATTGCTGAAAAAGTGCGTAATGGTGTTGAAAAGCTGCGCTTTATTAGTTCAAAGAATGGCACAAAACTACCCGCTATTCATCTTGCTTTAGGGATTGCTAAACATCAAGATGAAGACAACTTCAACAGCTTAGTCCGCAAAGCTTCGCTTGCTGCTGCGAAAGCAAAGTCACTAGGTCAAAGCAGTTTTATTGCCGGCCAATAAACCTGCGCTAAATCATAAAAGCCAATGCTAATCTGATGATTTAGTTATAATCAAATTGCACCCCACAGCTACAATCAAGTACACTAGTCTTTATTGCCACGATAGAGACAAATCATGAACGAGAATCAACAAAAGACCACGCATTTTGGCTATAAAACTGTTGCTGAAAACGACAAAGCATCTATGGTTGCAGATGTATTCCACTCAGTCGCTGCAAAATATGACGTTATGAATGATCTTATGTCGTTCGGTATTCATCGTTTATGGAAGCGTCAAACAATTGCCAGCTCTGGTGTTCGCAAAGGCCATTACGTATTAGACCTTGCAGGCGGTACTGGCGATTTAACGTCGAAGTTTAGCCAACTCGTCGGTGAAACAGGTCAAGTAATCTTGGGTGATATCAACTCTTCAATGCTAAAAGTCGGCCGTGAAAAGTTACGTAACCTAGGCCGAGTAGGCAATATTGAATACGTACAAATGAATGCTGAAGCGCTGCCATTCCCTGATAACAGCTTTGATTTAATCACCATCGCATTTGGTCTTCGTAACGTAACTGACAAAGACAAAGCGCTGCGCTCAATGTACCGCATCCTTAAACCAGGTGGTCGTTTACTCGTTCTTGAATTTTCTAAACCAGAACATGAAGCGCTCAGCAAAGCGTACGATTTTTATTCATTCAATATTTTGCCAAAAATGGGGCAACTAGTTGCAAATGATAGCGAATCTTACCAGTACCTAGCCGAATCGATTCGTATGCACCCAGACCAAGAAACGCTGAAAAGCATGATGGAAGATGCGGGCTTCGAACACACTAGCTATCAAAACCTCACCGGCGGTATTGTCGCCTTACACCGTGGTTTTAAATACTAAAATTAAACAGATTAAGTAGGTAACGCGATGTTAGCAAATGCTCTGTTATCACTGGTAGAACGAATCATTAATCATGTTTTGCAGCTAGACTCGTCTCTAAAGGACAACCTAGCGGCTATTTCAGACAAGCAATTACTGATTGAGATCCGTGATTGGCAACAGCGCATTTTATGCGTATACAGTGATGAGCAAATACACTTATATAGCACTGCAGAGCATCACTTCGACTGCATGATCAGTGCTGATATTGACACTCTGCTCACGCTGAAAAATCCAGCAATGCTAACCCAGTTAATCCGCCAAGATAAATTAGATTTACAAGGCGATTTACACATAGCTCAAGGCTTTAGTAATGCCTTTGCTGCACTTAATATTGATTGGCCAGAGCATTTTTCACGTTATATTGGCGACGCACCAGCACAGCAGCTATGGCTGTCTTTGCAAGCAATGAAACGTCACGGTGTGAACGTAAAAAATAAACTCGAAAATACACTGACCACCTTATGTCAAGACGAGCTTGCAGTGACAATTCACCCACTTGAACTGGCTGAGTTTAAGCAACAGAACCGCCAATTAAAGAACCAAGTGTCTCAACTCGAGATGCGAATAAACGCCTTATTAAAGTCATGCTAGTGCGCTAAGGATATTGTGTGTCAACTGCTCGTCTGTATTACATCACAAAAACATTACTGAGCTTCGGCTTAGACGAACTGATCCCACGTAAAAAAATACCTTGGTTTGCCACATTAGCGCGAGGCAGTTTATTTTGGTTACGCAATCAACATAAAGATAAACCTGCGGGGATGCGTTTACGCTTAGCCTTACAAGAGTTAGGGCCTGTGTGGATTAAGTTTGGGCAAATGCTCTCTACACGCCGCGATTTATTACCGCATGATATTGCGCTTGAACTGGCTTTGTTACAAGACCAAGTTGAGCCCTTCGAAGGAGAGCTTGCTCAGCAACTGATTGAAAAAGCGCTTGGTATAAATGACATTAGTGAGCTTTTTAATGACTTTTCGCAAACCCCTCTCGCGTCAGCATCCATTGCACAAGTGCATACGGCAACCTTGCTAGATGAGCATGGTGAAGAGCAAAATGTCGTTATTAAAGTTATTCGCCCTAATATTAAAGAGCAGATAGACGCCGACTTAATGCTGATGCAAAAGGTCGCTAAGCTCGTTGCAAAACTTTTAAAAGAAGCCAAACGTTTGCGCCCTATTGAGGTGGTAAATGAGTACAAGAAAACCTTACTAGATGAGCTCGACTTAATGCGCGAAGGCGCGAATGCCATTCAATTACGTCGCAACTTCGAGGGCTCAGATTCTCTCTATATTCCCTTTGTTTACAGCGATTATAGCCGCAGTAATGTCTTAGTTATGGAGCGTATTTATGGTATTCCTGTCTCTGATACCGAAGCGCTCCTTGCACAAAACACCAATATGCAATTACTCGCTGAACGCGGTGTCGAGGTCTTCTTTACACAAGTCTTCCGCGACAGCTTTTTCCATGCAGATATGCATCCGGGCAATATTTTTGTTTCTCGCGAGACGCCCCATAACCCTCAATATATTGGCATTGATTGCGGCATTGTCGGCACCTTAAATAGAGAAGATAAACGTTACCTTGCAGAAAACTTTATTGCCTTTTTTAATCGTGATTACCGCCAAGTAGCGCAGCTGCATGTTGATTCGGGGTGGGTCCCCGCAGATACCAGTATTGAAGAATTCGAGTTTGCGATTCGCACAGTATGTGAGCCCATTTTCAATAAACCACTGGCTGAAATTTCATTTGGTCACGTACTGGTTAATTTATTTAATACCGCACGTCGCTTTAATATGCAGGTTCAACCGCAATTGGTGTTATTACAGAAGACACTGTTATATGTTGAAGGTCTTGGCAGGCAACTTTATCCGCAGCTTGATCTGTGGAAAACCGCTAAGCCATTTTTAGAAGAATGGGTTAAAGAACAAGTGGGTCCGCTTGCAGTGATGAAAAAAATGTACGCGAACTTACCATTCTGGGCTGAAAAAATGCCTGAATTACCCGATTTAATCTATCAAAACTTAAAGCGTCATCAACAACCTGTACAATTGCCGCAGGAGTCGTCGTCAAAACCTCTGCTCCTGAGCATTTTTGCGGGCAGTTGCTTTATTGTGTCGGGACTGTGTTATTTACAGGATGACCTAATTGCAGCAGGCATCACAACAGGACTTGCTGTGGTTGGTTTTATTGCAGCTTGGCGCAGCGCATAAACTAAGTGCTATTTATGTTTTGGTGAGTATAATCAAAACAAGTACATTCAATCAATTTGATAAAATATGGAGTAACCCATGCTTAGTGGTATCAGTATTTGGCAATTAGTCATTATCTTAGCAATTATTGTATTGTTATTTGGCACTAAAAAATTACGTGGCATTGGTGGCGACTTGGGCAGTGCAGTAAAAGGCTTTAAAAAAGCCGTGTCTGAAGACGATAAAACCAGCAGCAACAACGAGCAGATCGAGCAAGCGTCTAATACGCAAAGCAAAGAGACCGCAGAAAAAAGCAAAGACGACCATAAGGTTTAATCAATATGGGGATGTGGGAACTTGTTGTCGTACTGATTGTAGGCCTAATTGTCTTAGGGCCTGAGCGCTTGCCTGTCGCAATACGCACCGTTAGTCGCTGGATGAAAACGCTTAAGTCAGTTGCCAACTCAGTGAAAGCTGAAGTAAACGAAGAACTCCGTATCCATGAACTTCATGAAAACTTAAAAAAAGCAGAGCAGCAAAACTTAAAAGAGTTATCACCTGAACTGCAAGACTCTGTGAACGAACTGCAAAAAGCAGCACAGTCTGTCACCCACAGCTACAAAAAAGACAACCAAGAAGAAACGAAAGTTGAAAACAGTGAAAAAAAATGAAATTAATTTTTCTTTTAGTTGTCCATTTTAGAGAGTATTTATAACACTATGACTGAGCAAGCTCATTCAGGCTTTGTGGGCCATTTAATTGAGTTACGAAATCGACTCATGAAAGCGCTCCTAAGCACTTTGCTGGTATTTATCGTCTTGATATTTTTTATGTACGATATTTATGATTTTATATCTGCACCCTTAGTATCAAACTTACCCAGTAACACAAGCATGATTGCTACAGATGTTACTTCTGTTGTTATAGTTCCGATTAAACTTACTCTGTTTTTAGCTTTTTTAATTGCCATACCCATGATATTGCACCAAGTTTGGGGGTTTATCGCACCCGGCTTGTATCAAAATGAGAAAAAAATGTTAGTACCCATTTTGATTTCAAGTGTGTTTTTATTTTATGGTGGGGTCAGCTTTTGTTATTTCGTCGTGCTGCCAATGATACTGGCTTTTTTCACTGCAGCAGGTCCCGAGATGATGACCTTAGCCCCTGACATAGGCAGCTATCTAAGCTTTGTTATTAAGCTTTTCTATGCATTTGGCATTGCTTTTGAAATACCAGTTGCCATTATGCTGTTATGCTGGAGCGGTGCGACAACCACTAAAAGCTTAAAAGAGAAACGCCCATATATCGTGGTCGGTGTGTTCGTGGTAGCCATGTTCTTAACCCCACCCGATGTATTGTCACAAACATTATTAGCATTACCCATGCTGTTGTTATTTGAGTTAGGCTTAATTTTGGCTGCATTTTATACCGCCAAACCCCAACAGGAATCAGAGGAATAAATGAAAAAACAACTAATTCCCTTTATTGCACTACTTACAGTTGCAGGCACAACGCACGCTAACGAAATTAATATTCAAGCATTGCAAGCCTGTACTTTTGTTGAAAACGACTTTAATCGCTTGCTTTGTTACGACAACATTATGGCAGGTAAATCACTGACTAAACCTGCAGCAAACAAACAAATTGAAAAGCCTGTAACAAACGCCGCCGCAGTTTCGGCACCTGCTGTAGTTGCTTCATCAAACCAAGTTGTTAAGACAAAAAATGAAGATTTTGGTCTAGAGCACAAAGAAGCAACAAAAGACAATGATGATGAGATTAGTGCCGTCGTTAAAAGCGTTGAAAAAGCCGCGTATGGCGAGCTCATCATCGAACTGAAAAATGGTCAACAATGGCGTCAAATTGGCTCAGATAGTTTACGTCTAAAAGCCAATGACACAGTCGTGATTGAGCGCGGTATTTTTAATTCATTTTTATTGAAAGTTGAAGGTCAAAACCGCTCAATTCGTGTTAAGCGCACAAACTAATGAGCACACGGCTTGTTGATGCTGGCGTCAACTTAAGCAATCATCAATTTGATGATCGTCACGCCGCTGTCATACAGCGAGCTGAGGCTGCGGGTGTAACGCAAATGCTATTGATTGGCTGTGATTTACAAAGCAGCCATGACTCATTACAGCTTGCAAAGCAATTTAATCTGCTGTGTACCGCCGGAGTTCATCCCCACGATGCGAAAACAGCCACTGAGGCACTTGAGAGTGAGCTAAGCGCACTTGTTAACCATGCACAGGTGGTTGCTATTGGTGAATGTGGGCTCGATTACAATCGCGATTTTTCTCCACGTGATGTACAACGAAGCGTTTTAAGAAGACAGCTGGCACTTGCTGAAACACTTAACATGCCTGTTTATCTTCATGAGCGAGATGCCAGCGAAGATATGTTTCAGATTCTAGCCGATTACAACGTACGTGGCGTATTACATTGCTTTACAGGTGATGCATCAGCATTACAAAATTACCTGGCGCTTGGGCTTTATATTGGCGTTACAGGCTGGGTGTGTGATGAACGCCGTGGTGAACAACTACAGGCGCTTGTGCCCGACATCCCATTAGAACGTTTGCTTATTGAAACAGATGCCCCTTTTTTATTGCCAAGAACCATTAAGCCTAAACCTAAGTCTCGGCGGAACGAGCCACAGTATCTTACCTATGTATGCCAGCAAATTGCTGACTTAAAAGGCTGTGAATTTACTGAAGTGGCAAAACAAACTACACTAAACTTTCAGACATTATTTACCACAAAGGGTTAAAATGAAGCGCCTATGGTCACTATGTGGCGTACTCTTCGTTGTTTTATTCAGTCATTATTTAAAGGCTAACCCTATCGCCGTTAGCTCGCACTTTAAGTCTCAACAAATCATAAATGTTGAGTACACGCTCGAGCCTATTACTCAGCAACAAGCATTTATCAGTAAAGATATCGACTGGCAAAAAAATCAAGCTGACACTCTTAACTTGGGCTTAAACCTGACACCCTTGTGGCTAAAGGTATCGATAAAAAATACCTCCTTGAATGATCTCACTCTGATTCTCTCGATCGATAACCCACTTCTTGATGAAGTCAGTGTTTTTCATGTGCAAGGTAGGCACATTCTGTCAAAGACCAAAATTGGCGACGCACTGCCGCTTGCAAATCGGCAAATAAAGAATGAGTCCTTACTTGTTCCACTCATTTTGCCTAAAGCAAGTCATACGGAAGTATTTTTAAGAGTTGAGAATGAGGGCGGATTACGTGTCCCACTTAGTCTATGGGAGCCGTCTGAATACCTTAAATATAAAAGTAAATTTAACTTACTCTATGGATTATTAGTTGGTTTTATTCTTTCTTTGGCGATCACTAACCTCGTCCTGTACGGTTTTTCAAGACGCCGTTACTTTGCCTACACAGGTATTTTACTAACCTCATTATGGTTAACACTTGCTTATATATATGGTTTTGGGTATCGCTACTTACAACCGAGTGGTTTAACATTCCAGCAGTTGGCAATCCCGAGTCTATTTTTTATAAGTGGTGCGCTATTTGTTCCTATACAACGGTGTATTTTTAGCACTGATAATAAAACCCTGAGTCGCACTCAATATTGGTTAGCCTGGGCCATGATACTGATGACAGTATTAATGTGGTTTCTCCCTAAACATTTTGCACTCTCACTGTGTTTAATCAGCTTGCCTGTATTACTACTGGTGTTTTTCATCATTGCCATGAAGCAATTTAACCAGGCGTACAAGCAACCAAGCATTGCCTTCCTTATTGGTTTATCTGCATTTTTCTCTGCGATTATTTACAGTGGTTTAGGTGTCTTTAACCCATTTAATTTAAATATTGGTATGCTTTCTCTTACGTTTGTTTGCTTCTTAATTTGTAGTCTGAGCTTATGTTATGCCGTTATTAAATTATTCTTGATGCAACGTGATGCCGAAGTCGTGTCACAACAAAACGCATTAGCAGAGAGTAAAGCGCAAGATACCTTAATGCGGGAGCGCTTAGCCCTTCAAGAACAAGCTCGGCAAGATTTAGAGGCTAACATTGAAGAGCGAACATTTGAGCTGCAAGTTACCCTACGTGAGCTTGAAGACAAAAATCGTGAGCTTGAGCAGCTCAATATGGAAGATGCATTAACGAAAACGAAAAATCGCCGTTATTTCGATAAGAAATTAATAATGGATATTCGCCGCTCTCGCCGGGAACAAACCCCGCTTAGCGTCATTATGCTCGATATTGACCATTTTAAAGCAATTAATGACAATTTTGGCCACTTAACCGGTGACCAAACCATTCAAACGACTGCAAATATTATTAAAGAACACTTAAAGCGCCCTCTCGATGAAGTCGCCCGGTATGGTGGGGAAGAGTTTGTTGTACTCTTGCCTAACACCCCCCTTGAAGGTGCCCTAATAATTGCTGAACAAATACGCAAAGCCGCTGCTAACACTGATATAATAGTTGCCGGAACAACGATTAAATTTACACTCAGTGCCGGTGTTTTCAGCGCCGTTGCAGAAGACGTTAATAAACCAAGTTTATTCACAGACTATGCCGACAAAGCCCTTTATCACGCAAAGCAAACAGGCCGTAATCGCGTAGTAAGTTATCCTCTACCAGACTAGGAGTATAAAAGCATGGCCCAATCAGGACTCGATCTTTTCCCATATACACGTATGCGCCGTATGCGCCGTGATAATTTCTCTCGACGCCTTATGGCTGAAAACCAACTAACCGTGAATGATCTTATTTTCCCTGTTTTTGTGTTAGAAGGTAAAAACCGCCGTGAAGCCATTGAATCTATGCCGGGGATTGAGCGCCTTTCTATCGACTTATTGCTAGAAGAAGCCAAAGAGCTTGTTGAATTAGGTGTACCCGCTGTCGCGATTTTTCCTGTTACACCGAGTGATAAAAAATCACTGCTCGCTGAAGAAGCTTACAACCCAGATGCACTTGCACAACGCACTGTGCGTGCACTAAAAGAAGCATTTCCAGAGCTGGGTGTAATCACTGATGTTGCACTCGATCCATTCACTGTGCATGGCCAAGACGGCATTATTGATGACGAAGGCTATGTGATTAACGATGTGACAACTGAAATACTCGTAAAACAAGCACTTTCACATGCCGAAGCCGGTGCTGATGTCGTCGCCCCATCTGACATGATGGATGGTCGCATCGGTGCAATTCGAGAAGCATTAGAAGCGCAAGGCCATATCCATACTCGCATCATGGCGTATTCTGCTAAATACGCTTCAAGCTATTATGGACCATTCCGTGATGCGGTAGGCTCAGCAGGTAATTTAAAAGGTGCCGACAAAAAAACCTATCAAATGGATCCAGCAAATTCAGATGAAGCCTTGCGTGAAGTAGCGTTAGACCTACAAGAAGGTGCAGATATGGTGATGGTTAAACCTGGCATGCCATATTTAGATGTTGTACGTCGCGTGAAAGACGAGTTTGGCGTACCAACATTTGCGTATCAAGTGAGCGGTGAATATGCCATGCATAAAGCAGCCATTGATAATGGTTGGCTTGCAGAAGAGGCAATAATCATGGAATCTTTACTGGCCTTTAAACGTGCAGGTGCCGATGGCATCCTCACTTATTTTGCTAAACAAGCAGCAACGTGGTTAAAAAATAACTAACCTAAAGTAAATAGTCTAAAAAACAGTGATTATTTCACTTTTATTAACATTTTGTATTCAATTTGTCATAGATTTTCCTTAAAGTATTGTGTCCCAATTTGGGACTCTAATCATAAATACACGGGAAAATATAATGATAAATACTAAATTAACGCCGCTCGCGCTTGTCATTGCAAGCCTGAGCGCGCCTGCCTCAGCCAACTTAATCATCTCAGAATACGTTGAAGGAAGCGCCAACAACAAAGCTGTTGAGCTTTACAACACGTCAAGCACTGAGTTATCACTCGATGGTTACACTATCTCATTGTATTCAAATGGAAATGGTGACTTAGCCTCTCCTAATAACAGCCTCACCTTAAGCGGTACCCTTGCTGCAAATGGCACATATGTGATTGCTAATGCAGGCGCTAGTGCAGAATTAATAGCAAAAGCAGATACAGATTCAACCATTACCTACTTTAATGGTGATGATGCGTTGGTATTAAGCAAAGACGGAGCAATTGTTGATAGCTTTGGTCAACTCGGTGTTGATCCAGGTTCAGCGTGGTCTGAGGGGGGAGTAACAACGGCTAATAAAACACTCCGTCGTAAAACGACTGTAACCACTGGCCGTACCGATGCAACGGCAGGCTTTAACCCAAGCGAAGAGTGGGAACAATTCGATCAAGACGATTTCAGCAACTTAGGCCTATATGGTGACAGCAGTGAACCAACACCTGAGCCAGAACCAGTAACACCACTTGTGTGTGGCGCAGAAAAAACCTTAATCAGCGCCATTCAAGGTGAAGGGGGTGATAGCCCACTTATTAACACTGAAGTAGAAGTTGAAGGCGTAGTCACTGCTGACTTCCAAGGTGATGATCAACTTAAAGGTTTCTTCATCGGCTCACTTGCGGCTGATATCGATGCAAACCCACTTACCTCTGAAGGCGTATTCGTTTATTTCGCTGATACTGATGTGACTGTTGGTGACCACGTACGTGTTAAAGGCAGCGTGGCTGAATACTACAGCGCAACACAACTGGGTGATGTTAGCCAAGTAGAAATTTGTGCGACAGGTTTAACTACCGACGCTACGGCTATCACCTTGCCAGTTGCTGACGTTGCAGATCTTGAAGCTTACGAAGGTATGCTCGTTACCCTCTCTCAACCACTTGTCGTTAATAACAACTATGGCCTTGGCCGCTACGGCGAAGTTGACTTAGGTACTGAGCGTTTATACCAAGGCACGCAAGTTGCGCTCCCAGGTGATGCTGCGAATGCAATTGAAGCTGAAAACCTGAAGAAGCAAATCTTAATTGATGATGGTTCAACCAAACAAAACCGTGATCCAATTGCTTATCCTGGCACGGGCCTCGATGCTTATAATACTCTGCGTTTAGGCGATACAGTAAATTCTATCACCGGTGTAATGGGTTACAGCTTTGACCGTTACCGTATTCACCCGACTGTGCAACCTAGTTTTACAGCAACAAATCCACGTGCAGACGCTCCTGAGCTGGCCGAAGGTGCAGATTTACGTGTTGCTAGTTTCAATGTACTGAACTACTTCAATGGTGATGGCCAAGGTGCAGGTTTCCCTACTAGCCGCGGTGCAGACAGTGAAGAAGAGTTTATTCGTCAACAAGCGAAAATCGTCAGTGCAATCACTGCAATTCAGGCAGATGTGATTGGCTTAATGGAAATCGAAAACGATGGCTTTGGTGAAAATAGCGCTATCGCCAGCCTAGTCGCAGCACTCAATGATGAAGACGTAAACAACAGTTATGCTTTTGTTGACTTTAACGTCCCACAAGTAGGCACTGACGCGATTACAACGGCAATTATCTATCGTGCAAATAAAGTAACCGAGGTTGGCACAGCCGCGCATACTACGGTTGCACCATTTGATTACAGTAATCGTCCGCCAATTGCACAAAGTTTTAAATCGCTAGAAACAGAAGAGGTTTTCACTGTTGCTGTTGCGCATTTAAAATCAAAAGGTGGCTGTGGCAGTGCCGAAGGCAATAATGCAGATTTAGGCGATGGCCAAGCATGTTGGAATGAAATTCGAGTTGCGGGTGCCAATGCCTATGCAGATTGGTTAGCCACTCATCCTACGGGTGTCGCAGATGACGATGTCATTTTGGTTGGCGATATGAACGCTTATGCCATGGAAGACCCTATCCGTGCATTTGCAGACAAAGGCCTTAAGAGTGCTGTTACAGAGTTAGATGGTAACACATTAGGTTATTCTTATAGCTTCTCTGGTCGTATTGGTAGCCTTGATCATGCATTAGTATCTGAATCACTGCTTGGTAAAGTAGTTGCAGCGACAGATTGGCATATCAATGCCGATGAGCCAATTAGCTTAGACTATAATCTTGAATACAAGTCATCAACTCAACAAGCAAGCCTCTATGCAGACAATGCTTATCGAGCATCGGATCATGACCCAGTCATCATTGATATTAAATCAGAGCCAGCACCAGAGCCTATTCCTGAGCCACAAGCCCCAGTGATAAGCCCAGAGCAAGCTTTTGAAGTACTTGAAAATAGCGCGATTGGTACTGTCATTGGCCAACTTGAATTCAGCGATGCTGATGCTGAGTATACGCCTGTTGTAAAATTCATTGTTTCTGGTGAAAACGCAGATGCGATATCAATCGACGCACTCGGTCAAATCAGCCTTACGAAAGAACTTGATTATGAGTTCGAAAATAAACTAACACTTATGATCCGCGCTGAAGATAGCGCAGGTAACTTATCGGAAGCGCAACTACTTTACATCAATGTGAAAAATGATGAAGCTGACGATGAAGACGAAGACGATTCTGGCTCATTTGGCTGGCTGAGTTTACTTGCTTTACCTTTCGTGGCTGTACGCCGCCGCTTTAAAGCATAAACATTAAAAAGGCCGCAATTGCGGCCTTTATTCATCCTGCGATTTAAGCCTTACACTCTACATGTGCCTTAAATGTACTAGAGCCTTTGTTTACTTTATACAACTTCGTAATTGCTAATTGCTGCTCTTCATTAATTTGCCAATTACTAAAATGGTATTTTTCACCATTCTCAAGGCTAATCTTAAACACCGTAAGAAAGGCCACTTTCTTAAACTCAATGGCTTTAATCTCTTCAGCATTTATATAACGCTTACCAAAACCACGAGAATAGCAAATGCCTGCTTTGTAGCAGTGTAAAAAACGGATCTGCAAAAAGTTTAATACCGTGATAAACAGTAAAACTGGCAAAATAAACATCAGTAATGACGTACCAATAATGTTAACACTAAATGCAACAAGACTAGCCAGCACTAACTTGCTTCCCTGTACGGTCCAATTTGGACTTAACTTAATCGTTTTCATGAGAATATATCTTTAATTTTTAATAAAAATAAGCAGGACTTTTAATACAAAATGATTAACTAATCATTCGCAAGGCAATTCTACACCGTTCAAAAAAGGTACACAAGGTACAGAATAAGACTTTTAGACTAGAACAAAATGATTAATTCACAACTTACTAAAAAGCATAGCTTTTTAGATTAAAAATAAATTTGTACAAAAATCATGCACATCAAACCACTTAGTACTTATTTGGTAATTATGAAAATAAAACCAATACTAAAAGTCGTGATCATATTGGGAACATTAATAAAGAAGCACTGAATAGAAGATTAATTTAGATGTGTTATTTGTAATCGTGCTTGGCGGGCAATAAAAAACCCGCAACAAGTGCGGGTTTTTTTAAGAAGTTAAAAGGCTAATTACTTAGCAGCTTTTTTCTCTTTTTCTGCAGCGATTACAGTTTCAGCTACGTTTTGTGGACATGGTGCGTAGTGTGAGAACTCCATAGAGAACTGACCACGACCAGACGTAATAGTACGTAAGTGACCGATGTAACCGAACATTTCAGAAAGTGGTACTTCACCCTTGATGCGAACGCCCATTGCGCCTGCTTCTTGGTCTTTGATCATACCACGACGACGGTTAAGGTCACCGATTACGTCACCTACGTTGTCTTCTGGTGTGAACACGTCAACTTTCATGATTGGCTCAAGAAGTTGTGCACCCGCTTTAGGGATAGACTGACGGAAAGCGCCTTTAGCAGCGATTTCGAACGCGATTGCTGATGAGTCAACTGCGTGGAAAGCACCGTCGAAAAGTTCTACTTCAACGTCTAATACTGGGAAGCCAGCTAGAACACCTTCATCCATCATAGACTTAAAGCCTTTCTCAACTGCAGGCCAGAATTCCTTAGGAACGTTACCACCAACAACTGAAGACGTGAATGTGAAACCTGAGTTAGGCTCACCTGGCTTGATGCGGTAATCAATTTTACCGAATTGACCAGAACCACCAGATTGTTTCTTGTGCGTGTAGCTATCTTCGATTTCTTTCGTGATAGTTTCACGGTAAGCAACCTGAGGTTGACCAACAACTAGGTCTACGCCGTAAGTACGCTTAAGGATATCTACTTTGATATCTAAGTGAAGCTCACCCATACCTTTAAGGATGGTTTCGCCTGAATCTTCGTCAGTTTCAACTTGGAATGAAGGATCTTCTGCAACCATCTTACCGATCGCGATACCCATCTTCTCGTTACCGCCTTTGTCTTTAGGCGCAACAGCGATTGAGATAACTGGATCAGGGAAGATCATCGCTTCAAGTGTACATTCGTGCTTAGGATCACAAAGCGTGTGACCAGTTTGAACGTTCTTCATACCAACAACAGCGATGATGTCACCCGCTTGCGCTTCAGAGATCTCGTTACGGTCGTTAGCTTGCATCTCAACCATACGGCCGATACGCTCAGTTTTACCTGTTGCTGAGTTAAGTACTGTGTCACCTTTTTTCATACGACCTGAGTAGATACGGATGAATGTAAGTGCACCGAAACGGTCGTCCATGATTTTGAACGCTAGCGCTTTAAGTGGCTCATCAGCAGAAACTGTTGCTACTTCACCTGTCGCTTCACCTGTTTCTGGATCAGTTAGAGGCTGTGGATCAACTTCTGTAGGCGCAGGTAGGTAATCTACAACCGCGTCTAGTACTAATTGCATACCTTTGTTTTTGAATGCAGAACCACAGAACGTTGGGAAGAACGCAAGATCACGAGTACCTTTACGGATACAACGCTTGATTTCTTCTAATGAAGGCATTTCACCTTCCATGTACGCTTCCATTAGCTCATCGTCTTGCTCAACAGCAGACTCGATTAGCATCTCATGGTATTCTTCAACTTTGTCTACCATGTCAGCTGGAACGTCTTGTACTTCGTAGTTTTCAGGAAGACCTGTCTCGTCCCAAACGTATGCTTTTTTCTCAAGTACGTCTACAACACCACAGAATTGGTCTTCGATACCGATTGGTAAAGTCATAACTAGTGGGTTAGCACCAAGTACTTTTTCTACTTGACCAACTACGCGGTAGAAGTCAGCACCCATACGGTCTAGTTTGTTTACGAAGATTACACGTGCAACTTCTGATTCGTTCGCATAACGCCAGTTAGTTTCTGACTGTGGCTCAACACCACCAGAACCACAGAATACACCGATACCACCGTCTAGTACTTTAAGTGAACGGTATACTTCTACTGTGAAGTCAACGTGTCCCGGAGTATCGATAACGTTTAAGCGGTGGCCTTTCCACTCACAAGTTACAGCTGCTGATTGGATTGTAATACCGCGCTCAGCTTCTTGTTCCATGAAGTCAGTAGTAGACTCACCGTCGTGTACCTCACCAGTCTTATGAATTTTACCCGTAAGCTTAAGGATACGCTCAGTGGTGGTAGTTTTACCCGCGTCAACGTGGGCGAAAATACCAATATTTCTGTACTTCGATAAATCTGCCATTATTTTACTCTTAATAAAGTCGAAAAATTATTCGGCGGGAGTATAGCATTACTTAAAGCGAACATCACCATAGAAGTCGCTTAAAATGCAATCAATTTTATAAAATTTTTATATGCAAAGGATAAGCGGCACTTTTTAAAGTGCCGTTAAAGTGATGTTAAGGTGCCAAGGAGTCATTTTATGTCTCCAAAAATAAAAAGAGATTCGAAATAATGCGAAAAAACGCCTAATCAAATGCCATCTCAGGAATCTCACCCGAGACAATAAGTTTGCCTTGTGTCTTTGCAATAATCTCATCAACCGAAACACCTGGGGCACGCTCTAATAAATGAAATGCACCGTCTTTAATTTCTAATAACGCTAAATCGGTGATCACTTTATTAATACAACCAACACCAGTGAGCGGTAAACTACACTCTGTTAGTAGCTTTGATTCACCGTGTTTATTGGCGTGCGTCATGGTGCAAATAATGTTTTTAGCACCGGCCACTAAATCCATTGCGCCTCCCATGCCTTTAACTAACTTTTTCGGGATCATCCAACTGGCAATGTTACCGTTTTGGTCAACTTCAAAGGCACCCAGTACCGTTAAATCAACATGCCCACCGCGGATCATGGCAAAGCTTTCTGCAGAGTTAAAAATAGCCGCCCCCGTTGCCGCAGTGACCGTTTCTTTACCGGCGTTGATCATATCGGCATCAACTTGGTCTGCGCTTGGGTAGGGCCCCATACCGAGCAAGCCATTTTCTGATTGCAGCATCACTTCGATGCCATCAGGGACATAATTCGCGACTAAGGTTGGAATACCAATGCCTAAATTAACGTAGTAACCGTCTTGTAATTCCATCGCCACGCGTTTAGCGATTTGTTCTCGTGATAATGCCATCTGCGTGCTCCTTATTGACTCTCTTGCTTAGTGGTAACTTTCTCGATGCGTTTTTCAAATTCACCTTTAATCACGCGGTCAATATAGATACCCGGTGTGTGAATTTGACTTGGCTCAAGCACCCCTGGCTCAACGATTTCTTCAACTTCAAGAACCGTAATTTTGCCCGCGGTTGCCGCCATCGGGTTAAAATTCATTGCCGTATGTCGATAAATACAATTGCCGTAACGGTCTGCTTTCCACGCTTTTACTATCGCAAAGTCACCCGTAATACTTGGCTCTAATAAATAATCGCGACCATTAATATTGCGGGTTTCTTTACCCTCAGCGACCGGTGTACCCACACCCGTCGCGGTATAAAATGCAGGAATACCCGCACCACCAGCACGCATTTTTTCAGCTAAGGTGCCTTGCGGTGTGAGCTCAACCTCAAGCTCACCGTTTAATAATTGCTGCTCAAATAACGCGTTTTCGCCGACATACGAGGCCACCATTTTGCGGATCTGCTTGTCTTCGAGCAACACACCTAAGCCAAAACCATCTACGCCGCAGTTATTCGACACCACGGTTAAATCACGCGTGCCTTGACGTTTAATTTCAGCAATTAGACCTTCGGGAATACCACATAAGCCAAAGCCGCCAGCGATGACAGTCATGCCATCTTCAAGGCCTGCCATAGCATCACTATACGTTGTTACTACTTTATCAAAACCAGCCATGGGCTCCTCCTATTGTGCTGTCCAACCGCCATCAATGGCGATTGCTTGCGCAGTAATGTTTCTTGCTGCATCCGCCATTAAAAAGCTCACGGTATGCAGTATTTCATCTAAGCCGATAAATGCCTTTTTCGGCATAGGAGCAAGCATAATGGTGTCGATCACTTGCTGCTCAGAAATGCCATGTTCTTTCGCTTGAGACGCTATTTGCTGCTCCACCAGCGGGGTTTTCACATAGGCCGGACACACCGTATTAATCGTGATGTTGGCATCGCCAGTTTCGAGTGCCATGGTTTTTGCAAAGCCAATTAAGCCATGTTTTGCGGCGATATAAGCCGACTTATACTTAGAGGCGACCATGGCATGAATTGAGCCAATGTTAATGATGCGACCAAAATCTTGCTTACGCATACGCGGCAATACCGCTTTGGTCATCATTGCCGGACCAACAAGCATTACCTGTTGTAAAAACTGCCATTTATCTGCCGGAAAGTCTTCAAGCTTGGCAACATGCTGGATACCCGCATTATTAATAAGAACATCAATCGGCTGATTTAGCTCAGTGAAAAATTGCTCTATCGCAGTGCTGTCTGCCACATTCAGTGCATAGCCTTCAGCGCTGCCGCCTTGCTCTACAATTCCTGCTGCTGCTTGCTGCGCCGCATGTTGATTTAAATCAGTGACAATAATGGTATGCCCTTGCATCGCAAGTTGCTGGGCAATATACAGCCCAATACCACTGGCAGCACCGGTAATTAAAACTGTTTTGCTCATCGGGTTACTCCTCTAAAAACTCACTGATAAGCTGCGCCTTAGGCGCAATTGAGAACAGGCCATCAAGGTGCCCCCAACCGCCTTCGATTTCAGAAAGCGTGACATCTTTACCTTGCGCTTTCATGGTTTCATACACAGCGCGCATGTTTTCAGGGCGTAGCAATAAGTCGTTACTTGCAGGAAGCAGTAAGGTTTTTGCAGATACGTTTTTAAGTGCACTGGTTAAATCACTTTGCATACCCGCCGTAAATAATTGTGATGCCCGGACCAAATACAATACATGGTTCGCATCTTGAGTTTGCGCACGCGCCATTGCACGCTGTGCAAGCACTTGGTTTAATTTAGGCAAAGTGCGAATGTCTTTTAATGCCCCGTCATCTAGAACGTTAAAATCTGGGAAACTGGCATTGTAAATAATCGGGTGCATTGCATCTTGAGTGATATTGAGCATGGTTGCAGCAAGCCCCTCTAACGGGCGCTCTTTGCCATAGTAATTACCTTGTTGCCAATTTTTATCAAGGCGAATTGGTAAAGCCCATTTTTCAAGTGCTGCGACAGTCCATGCGTCCATCGTTGCCGCACCAATAACATGAATTAAACGCTCTACTTTATCGGGGTAACGTGTTGCCCATTCAAGCGCTTGAAACGAGCCCATAGATGCGCCCATTACTGCATGTAATTTATTAATGCCTAGGCTGTCTAATAAACGCTTTTGCACATTAACAAAGTCAGTGATTGTCACAACAGGAAAATCCAAACCATAGGGTTTACCCGTTTTTGGGTTAATCGATGCTGGACCTGTGGTGATCACATTAGAATCGTGCCAATTCGCATTCACTAAGGTGTCTGAACTGATCACAAAATATTTATTAGTATCAATCGCCTTACCTGGGCCGATGATCGCATCCCAATACCCTGGTAATGCATCATCTGCTTTATATTTACCTGCAGCATGTGAGGTACCCGAAAAATAATGGGTAATTAAAATCACATTATTTTTGTTGGCATTTAATTTACCGTAACTTTCCCAACCAATATCGACTTTAGGTAAAGTCACGCCAGAGACAGTGGTAAAGTCCTTTGTCGTAAAATGCTGTTTTTCTACCAGCATTGTCTGAGGTGGTGTGTTATCAGCAGCAAACGCTGTGCAACTAAATACAACCAACCATAGCAACATTATTAATTTAGTTTTCATTGCTGTTCCTTAAAATAAAATAAAGAGTCCAAGTGCCAATGCCACACCTATGAGCGGAATAACCGCTGTTAGCGCTGCCATTGACCAATAAGCGCGTTGATGCGTTTCTTTACAGATAGCGCGTATGGTCGTTACCACATAGCCATTATGCGGCAAGGTGTCGAGTGCGCCCGAGCTAATTGCCACCACACGGTGTAGTTGCTCTGGGTTCACACCCATATCTAAATACCCAGGTGCGACAAGGGGTAATGCAATGGCTTGCCCGCCAGAAGCCGAACCAGTTAAACCCGCAATGACACTCACGGCAACCGCAGCCCCTACAAGTTCATTACCAGGCATATGCGTCATTACATCCACAGCAGCAGTAAACGCAGGTGACACCTTAGCCACCGCACCAAAACCAACAACTGCTGCGGTATTACCAATGGCGACCAATGCCCCGGTTGTGCCCACATTAATGGCATTCCCCATATCGTGAAAATGCTTAAAGTTAATAATCACAATACTTAACACCCCTCCCAGCAACGCAACGATCAATGCTGTTTGCTGTAACACATCGTGTAAAGTAAATGATAAAAGCAGTACCACAATCAAAGGGATCACACCCGTAATTGGGTGCGGGCGACGGCGTTCAATTATTACCGGGTCGTCATCACGCGCTTCAAAAGTTTCGCCATTAGCCACCGCTTTTTTGATCATTTTGTTTAACCAAAAATACCCTGCTATAGCCATGAAAATAGCCACCACTAAACTCACTTCCCATGCAGCATAAGGCGAGGTACCTAAGTGCTTCACGGGGATCCAGTTTTGGATTTCAGGTGAACCAGCCGAGGTCATGGTAAAGGTCACTGAGCCAAATGCGAGGGTCGCTGGAATAAAACGGCGCGGTAAATTGGCATCTTTAAACAAACTAAGTGCCATTGGGTAGACAGAAAACGCTACGATAAACACGCTAACGCCACCATACGTTAATACAGCACACGCAATCACCACAGCAAGCACCGCGTGCTTCATGCCTAGTTTACCCACAATATAACTTGCCACACTGTCTGCCGCACCCGTGTCTTCCATAAACTTACCGAATAAAGATCCCAGCAAGAACATAAAGAACCACGCACTTAAGAAACCAGCAAAGCCGTCCATATAGGCATTGATAAAGTTTGAGTCAGCCGACACAGGAAAAATAGCCATGCCACTACTGAGTGCGACAAGTAGCGCACAGATTGGCGCGGCAATAAATAAATTTACCCCACGCAACGTTAAAATGATCAGCAGTATTAAACCGCCTAACAGTCCTATCATGCTCAGCATAGACATTCCTATAATTATTGTTATTAAACAGATGAGGTGACATCGGAATAATGCATTCAGTCTTACCTTAAGCGCCAAAAAAAGACATAACACTAAGGTACTATCTGCTTTAAAAATAGCTTAAAAGCTTGATAAATAAAGGCCTATAGCGGGTATAGCACTATGGTACTAATTCATTTTTCGCAACTATCTTCTACATTAACTGACAGGTGACACGGGCAAATATTATGAGTCTTAGGCAACATCATCGTGAGTGGCCACAAGACAAATGACAACAATAACAAGGAATACAACATGATAAAGCTTAACCCAAAAGTCGCGCCACTTACTCTGGCAGTCTCCCTTGCTTTAGCAGGTGTGAATGCGCAAGCAGCTGATCAAGCAGAACCTGCAGCCAAGAAAGGTGAACTTGAACGCATTCAGGTAACAGCGCGTAAAACCGTTGAAAACCTACAAGAAGTACCTGTTGCAGTGACCTCAATTGGTGCTGAAGAGCTGGCTGAAAATGGCATATCAGTGATGACCGAAGTTCAGCAGTTTTCACCTAACACCACACTACAAGCAAGCCGTGGTACTAACTCAACCATTACTGCATTTATTCGTGGCGTAGGTCAGCAAGATCCACTGTGGGGCTATGAGCCTGGTGTCGGTATCTATATTGACGACGTCTATTTAGCGCGTCCACAAGGTGCGGTACTCGACCTACTAGACGTACAACAAATCGAAGTACTTCGTGGTCCACAAGGGACGCTGTATGGTAAAAATACCATTGGTGGCGCAATTAAGTATGTCACCAAAGAAATGAGCGGCGATGCCATGTTAAATGTGCAGGGCACAGTGGGTAGCTACAACCAAAAGGACCTTAAAATCACAGGTCAACTGCCTATTGTTGACGAAAAACTGTATGTGGGCTTTGGGTTTGCTACATTAAACCGTGATGGCTTTGGTGAGTTTTTAACCTCAGCACTTGATAACCAAGACCGCGAAAACTACAACAAAGATGTCACTGCAGCTCGTGTTACATTAGAATACACACCAACAGATGACTTATTCTTCCGCTTAGCGTGGGATAAAACAGAAGATAAATCGAACGCCAAAGGCGGCTACCGTTTACTACCAAGCTTACTCACGGATGCGCCAGTCCCCGACAGCGTATACGACTCATACACCAGCTTACCAACATGGAATAAAGTAGAGCTTGAGGGTTACAGCTTAACTGCACGTTGGGATATGAGCGACCGCACCAGTGTTAAATACATCGGTTCGAGCCGTGAAAGTTATTCACCAACCAATATTGACTTTGATAACACCTCACTGCCTATTTTTGACGTACCGGCTATTTACGATGACGAACAAACGACACACGAAATTCAACTAAACCATCAAGGCGATAACTACAAGTTGGTGTCAGGCCTTTACTATTACGATGGTGAGTCATGTGGTCAATTTGAGGCTATTTTAGGTGTGTTAGGTCAAAGCTTAGGCGCTGCGGGATTAACGCGTGAAGTAAGCGGCTGTAGTAATTCAAATAGTAAAGCAGCCTATATACAAGGCTCGATTGATTTGAGTGAAAAATGGTCAATGACATTAGGTGCGCGCTACACCAAAGACAGCAAAGAGGCCATTGTTAACAACGGCCTTGTATTTGACATTGTTTATCCTGAATCAGACTGGATCCCAGGTTATGTGCGCCCAGAAGGCCAGCTAGTCCCTACCGTACTTGATGATGAAGAAGAGTGGTCACGCTTTACACCTCGTGCAGGTGTTGAGTACCAATACTCAAACGACATTATGTTCTTCGCAAGTTATGCGCAAGGCTTTAAATCAGGCACATTCAACCCGCGTGCAACAACCGCAGAGCCAGCTGCACGACCAGAAATTGTTGATTCTTTCGAAATGGGTATGAAGAGCGAATGGAACAATAACTTACGTGCAAACGTCACCGTATTTACCCTTGATCATAAAGACCGCCAATATATTTCTGTACTACCGGGCGACAGTGCAGCTGATTTAAACCAACGTTTAGGTAACATTGGTGAATCTAAATCAGACGGTATTGAGCTTGAACTTAATTACGTAGCAACAGAATCACTCAGCTTTGATGCCTCAGTCGGTTATATCGACAGTAGCTTCGACAATGTTATTGATTACAATCCTGAAACAGGTGAAGCATTTGACAAGTCAGACCGCTTTAGCGTTTCAAATACGCCTGATTTAACCTTTAATTTAGGTGCAACATACCGTATGTACACTGAAATGGGTGACTTTGTCGTCAATGGTAATTACTACTACCGTGGTGATTATGCACTGTTCGAAGAAGACAGCCTATTAACGCAAGATGCTTACGGTATCTTCAACATGGGTGTGACATGGTACAGCACTGATGGTCATTGGACGGCGGGTCTTTACGGTAAAAACTTAACCGACGAAGAGTACATGATTGGGGGTTACCAATTCGTAGCACCTGATCCGAGCGACCCTACCGATACTAGCAAATACACCCCAGGTTTAGGGGGTGATAATACGCTAATCGGTTACTACGGCGACCCTCGCACTGTCGCTTTCACCGTAGGTTACCGTTTCTAAATCCTTGTGTGAGAAAGGTTTGCCTGATACTTCCCCTCAGGCAAACCTTGTTTCCAACTGTAAAATCACTTATAACATAACGCATTGGAGAATCGAGGGAATGTCTTTAGCTGTGAACACCATAATCGCCGATGATCATCCGTTATTTAGAAGTGCACTTCGTCAAGCGGCCGCAACATCTGTGCCTGAAGAACACATAAAAGAAACCAGTGATATTGATGGCTTATTTACATTATTAGCCGCTCACCCAGAAATTGAGCTGATTTTTTTAGATCTCACCATTCCTGGTGCAAATGGTCTGCAAGCCCTGTCGCAATTGCGTAATCACTACCCCGATATTTTAGTCATTATGGTCTCAGCCAATGAAACACCCGCCATTATTAAACAAGCAATGAGCCTAGGTGCAGCTGGCTATATTCCTAAGTCATCGTCTCTTGATGTGATCAGCGAAGCAATTAGTCATGTGCTAAATGGCGATACGTGGTTACCTCCTGAAGTTGATTTAACCGATGTGGTAATCAATGATGAGCAGAGTGAGTTTGCTCGTAACCTTGAAAAACTCACCCCACAACAATACCGCGTGCTGGCGATGATTGCCGATGGTTTACTCAATAAACAAATTGCTTTTGAAATGTCGATTCAAGAAACCACCATTAAACAGCATGTATCAGCCATTTTACGCAAACTCAATGTGTATAACCGTACTCAGGCAGGTATTTTATTTAATCAGCTTTCGCAGGTTGGTAAAATAGAAGACAACTAAAATAGAAGACAACGAGTACTGTACTAAACCCACATTAATAAACCACAGCAATAAACGCGACTCCCGTTTTTATTTAAAATTCCCATTAGTGGGAATTTACCTTCCGCATTAAAAACAAAAAACTATATATTTTAATAACTTAAACCTTGGCACACTCCTCGCTTATGTGTTCGTAAAAAGCATATACCGATAAAAATGAACGCTAAGGATAATCACGTGTACTCAACAAGCAAAAAGCTTAGACAAAAACTCATACTACAAACCATCACCTTTCTTACCATCACATTCAGTGCTTTTTCTGTGCATGCAGACGAACTCGACCAATGGATCGTTGAGTTAATGCAAAAAAGAAATATCCCAGGGTTGCAGCTAGCTGTCGTGCAAAATAATAAAATAACCAAAACTGCCAACTATGGCACTGCAAATATTGAAGATAATATTGCCGTTGATTCAACTACTTTATTTGCTATTAACTCAGTCACCAAAGCGTTTGTCGGCGTAGCCCTAATGCAACTGGTTGAGCAAAAGAAACTAACCCTTGATGCGCCTATTTCCACTTACCTACCAGACCTCCCTAAACAGTGGCACCCAATCACAACAAGGCAACTAATGAGCCACACGTCTGGTTTACCTGAGATTTTAAAAGATGGCATTGGTAATTTAATCTCCGATCAAGGCCCTGATCACGCGTGGCAACGAGTACAAACTATGCCATTAGAATTTAATACAGGTACTCGTTTTAAATATAACCAAACAAATTACGTTATTGTCGGTCAGCTTATTAACAAACTCTCAGGCATGCCTTTTCAGGAATTTATTCAAAAAAACCAGTTACAACAGGCCGAAATGAACAGAACAATTGAAGCAGGCTTTAACAACCTCAATAACGTCGTAAAACACTCAGCGAGACGATACGAAAACCAAGGCAATGACCTTTTAAACTCTAGAGAAGCGATTTTTTCTCCTCTATTGCAAACAGCCGCGGGCATGGCTTCTACAGCAACTGAGCTGGCACATTGGCTAATTGCATTACAAACAAATCAATTAATGGGGGCTGATAGTGTGCGCAAAATGTGGACCCCTACTCGTTTATTAAATGGCAATACGCAAGGGTTTAACCAACGTTTAAATGGCTATAGCCTCGGCTGGCCTGTAATGGCGAGAGAAGAACACCCTGCGATAGCTGCTGTAGGTGGCGATAGAGCAGGTGTGTTTGTTTACCCTGAAGATAATATGTCAATCGTCATTTTAACCAACTTAATTGGCGCACTTCCCTCGCAGTTTGTTGATGAAATTGCCGGTTTTTATATCCCTGAAATGAAACGTGAGAATGGCTTTGGTTTAAGCAAAAATCTTAAAAAACTATGGCAAGTACTTGAAGTTCAAGGCTATGAAAATGCAATTGAAGCAGCACACATATTGAGCCAAAAAGAGCACATCCAATTTGATGAAAAAAATATTAACCAGTGGGGCTATTCACTTATCAATCAAGATAAGCTCAATGAAGCATTAGCCATTTTTAAACTCAACACACACCTTTTCCCAAATAGCTACAATACCTTTGATAGCTTGGCAGAAGCTTACTGGTATTTGGGTTACCACAAACACGCAATCGCCAACTATAATCATGTGCTTACGCTACAACCTGATAACGCGCATGCGAAAAAGCAACTGGCTAAGCTTGCAAAATTAAATCAATAAACGCCGTTTTTATACGCTGTCCCACTTTTGATTTATTAATCCCGGAAGTGGGAATTTCCGCATTCACAAAAACATAAAAATCCATATAATTCATAAACTTAAATATTGGCATGTTCCTCGCTATTGTATTTATTAATTAAAAACACAATGAAACATAGCCAATGGATTTAGATAGCACCTTAAAACCTAGCAATAAGCCAAGTCAGCGTAAAAAGTTGATCATTGGCGTCTTAATTATAAGCACGTTGCTTGTAATGTGGTTGGTCAAATCATGGCTCGCCCCCACGACGCTCTTGGCCAAGCAACTGCAAATCGCCACCGTTAAAAAAGCCGATTTTATAGTGAAGATACGCGGTTTTGGTCGTTTAAAACCCAAATTCCAACGCTATTTAACCAATACCGATACTGCCATGGTCGAGGCTATCCATGTTTACCCTGGCACCTTAGTGACTAAAGACACGGTTATACTCAGCTTAATAAACCCGCAACAAGCACAACGTTTATCGGTTGCACGATTAGAACTCGCCCGCCAAAAAGCCAGTGTCAATGAGCAACAAATTAACCAGCAAAGTGAACTACTTGAACGCCAAGCTAACCTCGCGATTTTAAAAAGTGAATTACAAAGTGCAGAGCTTAGAGCCGATGCCGAAAGCAAATTAGTTGAGCAAGGTATTGTTTCAAGCTTAGATTACAAACGCAGTTTACTCAGTGTCGCACAACTAACCGAACGCGTTAACATCGAAAAGCAACGCCTTATGCAACTAAAAGAAATGCACCTACAGCGCGATAAAATTCAGCAAGAGTTATTAAGCCAATTTGAGCTGAATTATCAGGTAGAACAACACGCATTTGATGAACTGCAAATCAAAGCTGGTATCGATGGCATGCTGCAAGAGCTCAATGTAGAACTTGGACAAAACCTCATGCCGGGCACCCGCCTTGCTGTTGTGGGTTCAAATAAAGCACTCAAAGCTGAGCTCAGTGTACAGCAAGCCGATGCAGAAAAAGTGGCACTTAATATGACAGCTAAAGTAAACACCTTTAGCCAAGCGGGTCAGGGAGAAGTAAGCGCTAAAGTGACCCGAATTGACCCTATCGTGACCGACGGTCGCGTGATCATAGAACTTGATTTAGAAGGGACGCTGCCTGCCAATGCTCGACCCGACTTAAGCATCGAAGGCTATGTAGTGAGTAATATCATCCCCGATGCATTAACCATTAATGTACCGCAAAGAGCAACGGCGCACAGCCATGCCACTCTTTTTAAACTCAATCCAAGTACTCAGTTAGCAGCGCCAATTAATATCGAATTTGGTACACTCAGTGACAACCAAATTCAACTTTTGAGCGGCGCCACTGAGGGCGAACAGCTGATCATTTCAGATCTTTCTAAATGGCAGCATTTGGCAACAATAAAAATCGAACAGGACAGTTTATGAAAACCAATACGCTTATCTCATTAAACAATATCGCCAAAGTCTATCGCGGCCAAAATGTTGAAACCTATGCATTAAAAAACATCAGTCTGAACATTAATCAAGGTGACTATATTTGCATTAGCGGCCCCTCTGGCTGTGGTAAATCAACGCTGCTTTCACTACTGGGCTTGCTTGATAGCCCTACAGGTGGCGACTATTTCATTAAAGATGTCGACACTAAAACCCTCGATATGGATAAACAAGCAGAGTTGAGAAATCTACATATTGGCTTTATTTTTCAGTCGTTTAATTTAATTGATGAACTATCTGTATTCGATAACGTTGCACTACCTCTCACCTATAGAGAGCCCGCAATGAGCCAAAACGACATTGAAGCGGCAGTAAAGCAAGCACTCGATGAAGTAGAAATGGGCCACCGTGCTCAGCATAAACCCAATCAATTATCGGGTGGTCAACAGCAGCGCATTGCTATCGCCCGTGCGCTGGCTGGTAAACCCAGCATTCTATTAGTGGATGAGCCAACGGGTAACTTAGACTCAAAAAATGGTGATGCGGTTATGGACTTGCTCGATGAGCTAAATAAAAAAGGCACCACGATTTGCATGGTTACCCACGACTTACGTTACGCAGGACGTGCCAAAACCCAGCTAAAACTACTCGATGGCGAAATTATTTCCTACTCAGAGGCGCGTCAAGCCTCAGATCACTTAGCAGCCACTGAACACAATGAAGAAAGTGCAGAGGTGATCTAACATGAAACTAACCAAAATACGCACTCAATTGAGTTTAGCGTGGGCATCTCTAATGAATGCTCCCGGCTTTGTAACGGCGGTTATCGCAACATTGGCACTCACCCTCGCCACCTTGTTTGTGGTACTCAGTTTAGTAAACAGCTACTTTTTAAAGCCACTAGATGTCTACGATGAAAATCGCATGGTGGTCGTTGAACAATCCCTTACTTATGATGACTACGACGCCACCGGCTTTCAAAGCTATCAGTCGATGGTGCATTGGCTCAAGCATAATCAAAGCTTCGAGCAAAGTATGATGATCAATGCTGGCGAGGAAATCTTTGCCAACCTCGATGGCCAACCAAAAGAACCGGTACTTTATGTGGGCGGCAATTATTTTGACTTGTTGCACACCCCATTCATACTAGGGCAAGGTTTTGACCTTGGCGAAACACTAGAAACACCCGACGATCGCGTAGTGATTTCAGCCAACTTTTGGCGCAAGCATTACAGCAGCGATCCGAATATTATTGGTAAGACACTCTCAGTAATGGCCGGTAAAACCGATTATGTTCACCGTATCGTGGGGGTTGTTGATGATTCATTTAGCCCACCTTATATGTTTAAAGCAAGTGATGTTGAAGTGTGGTTTCCATCAAGCGCCGACCGTCGTTTTTTTCACAATGAAGACTGGCAAAGCCCGTGGACAAACACCTTTAAAAACTTAAAGCTAATTGCCGTTTTAAAACCCGGCGTAACAATTGAGCAAGTTAAAGTCGACTTAAAACAACAAATTGACACCATAAAATCAGAATGGCTCAACAATGGCGGCATTACCGATGTAAAACCCGAAGTAACCGCCTATCGCGACGTTGAATTAGGCAAAAATGATGACTTAAGCTTAATGATGCTTGCAGGAGCCGTGGGCTTATTAATCATTGCGGTGCTGAACGTCAGTACTTTATTTTTCTCGCGTGCGCTGGCGCA
Organism: Pseudoalteromonas lipolytica; assembly: GCF_003515105.1. Lineage (NCBI taxonomy): Bacteria > Pseudomonadati > Pseudomonadota > Gammaproteobacteria > Alteromonadales > Pseudoalteromonadaceae > Pseudoalteromonas > Pseudoalteromonas lipolytica. The sequence goes on from NZ_CP032090.1 coordinate 3,560,092, forward strand.
ACATAAAACCCTCGCTTTGCAAGCAGTGCTCGGTGCTAAACGAAAAACCTTGTTTAATAGCATATTCTTACAGTCACTGATTCTAATGACTTTGTCGGTCAGTATTGCACTGTTTTTAGCAGTCTGGGGCATTCGCTTATTTAAAGTATTGGCCGAAGGGCGTTTACCCTTGGTTAATAGCCTTGCTGTTGATAGTACACTGGTGATCGTTGCAGTGCTTTTATGTATTGCACTTGCCACTATTTTCTCACTGATAACAGCGCGTTTAGTGAATTACAAAACCCTAAACACGCAAATGCAGAACAGTGGTAAAGGCGGGGTATCACAAGTATCTGGCCGTACGGTACGCATTTTAATTGGCTCACAAATGTTTGTTGCCGCTCTACTCGTTAGCTTTTCGGTAATGGTTGTAAGCAAAGCCCTCGGTACGATTAACCGCCCTTTAGGCAGTGACACTGAGAACCTCTATTTTGCCAACCTGTTCCAGCCAAATAATCAAATGTCATTGGCTGAGCGCTACGAACACATGCTGCAATACAAGCAAGTTTTACTTAATAGCGAAGGCATTGAAGATGTGGCTCTCGGTCACAGCCCGGTGTCGCCAAGACAAAACGCCAATACCCTGACTGATGTTAATGGTAAAAGCTCAATTTTCTTCCCAAGTCAGTGGGTGGGGCCTGATTACTTTGCTTTAGTTAACACGCAAATTCTTGCGGGGCGCACTTTTACTGAGCAAGCAATACGCGGTGAAACCAACGAGATACTGGTGTCACAAAGCGTGGCAGAAAACTTATTACCCGATCAAGATTATCGCAATATTATTGGTAAATCTTATCAAGGCCTGGAAGAAAAAATGTTTGAAGTGGTCGGCGTAACCGAAGACTTTAATCACCCAAAATACTACGACGAGTCGTTTGGCCGTCATATTTGGTGGCCGGCCCAGCCGTATAGCTATATGTTCACAATTAAAGCCTCTGAAGGCGTCAAGCTGACCAATAAACAAATACTTAATACACTAAAAGAAAAGAACAGCGACTTAACCATGTGGCAGTTTAATGACTTACAACACGAGTATGACAATTTACTGTATATGAGCCGACTAACTGTGGTTCTGTGTAGTACCTTAGCGCTATTTACTCTATTATTAGCGGCAATCGGTATTTTTGGGGTACTGAGCTACAACCTTGGTCTGCGCCGTTATGAATTCGGTATACGCATGGCTTTAGGTGCTAAAAAAGCACGTTTATTCAAACTGATGAGTGTTGAAGCGATTATCCCTGTTTTAATTGGTTTTAGTGTCGCGTTGGCTGCTGTGATTGCTGGTTTTTACTTATTACAAGGGCAGCTAATGTCTTGGCTGGTACTTGATGTAAGGCTGCAATTACTCGCTTGGAGCATTACCTTATGTATTGCCCTATTCGCTTGCTTTAGGCCTTTGGTTTTACTGCTTAAAGCAAAACCTATGGCTGCACTGCGTAACGATTAACAGCACAAAACGGTGGCTTAAGTGCTAACTTAAGCCACATCAACAGGACAAAAAGAAAAACATCATGGACAAAATCTTAGTCATTGACGATCAAGCTGATGTGCGTCTGGCTGCAACCGTTGCATTACAACAACTCGGCTTACAATGCCTTGAAGCGGAAGGCCCTGAACACGCTTTTGACGTGTTGAAATCAGAACATATTAGCTTAATTTTACTCGACATGAACTACAAACTCGACACCACATCGGGTGAGGAAGGACTGCGTTTTTTAAAGCAACTAAATACGTTAGGTTCAACCATTCCCGTGATCGTAATGACGGCGTGGGCAAGCATTGATGTCGCCGTTAAAGCCATGCAATTAGGCGCGGTCGATTTTGTCGAAAAGCCATGGAATAATTTGCGCTTAACAGCGGTGGTGCAACAGCAGTTAAAACTAAAACAAAGCCACCATGATAATGCCTGCTTAAAAGCACTTACCAATAACACACACGCTAGCTATATAGCCCATTCTGAGGTAATGCAACAACTACTCGCCAAAGCAGAGCGCGCCGCAAAAACCGATGCCAGTATTTTAATTACCGGCGAAAATGGCACAGGCAAAAGTTTACTGGCCAATTATATCCACCAGCATTCTATACGCAGTGACAAACGCTATGTAAGCGTAAATATAGGCGCCATTGCGCCATCACTCTTTGAAAGCGAATTATTTGGCCATAAAAAAGGGGCGTTTACTGACGCCAAAGAAGATCGCTTAGGGCGTTTTGAAATTGCCGAAGGGGGCACTTTATTTCTTGATGAGATAGCCACTTTGAGCCTTGAACTACAAAGCAAAATGCTGCGCGTGCTCGAAAGCAAAGAATTTGAGGTATTAGGTTCAAGCCAGACCAGAACAGCCGATGTTCGGATTATTTCGGCAACCAACTCAGAACTTGCAACGGCGATTGAGCAAGGTGAATTCCGCCGTGATTTACTGTTTAGACTCAACACCATTGAGCTACATATTCCTGCGCTTCGCGACAGAAAAGCGGATATTGCCCCCTTAGCGGAGCATTTATTACTCACTCATGGTAAAAAATACCAACGTTCAAATATGTCGTTAAGTAACTCAGCCATCGAGGCATTAGAACAATACAGTTGGCCGGGTAATATTCGTGAACTGAGCCACTGCATTGAACGTGCTGTGATCATGAGTGACAACATCAATATTCAAGCAAGCGATCTCATTTTAGATCAACCTAGCTGCGAGCAACCTATTAACAGTGCAGATAAAACGCTGCCCTTATTGCCTCTTGAAGAGCTTGAAAAACAGATGATTCAAAAAGCGCTGCTGCAATTTAATGGCAATGTGATTGCTGCTGGCGAATTTTTAGGGTTAAGTAAATCAGCTATTTATCGTCGCATTGATAAACACCAACTTGACCTAAAAGAAGTAGATCGTTAAATGGGTGCAAAGCTGTCGTTAGAGAAGCGTGTAAAACGTTATTATTCTGTGGTGTTAATTGCTCTATTCACACTGGGCATCGCACTCACATTGAGCCTAAAGCTCGACTGGTTCGCCAGCATTAGTCTACTGCTGCCTTTTATTGGCGTAAGCGCATTCGCATTAATTAAAAGCTACCGTCTGATCACCGATGTCGTAGAGCGTTTTGGTTTACAGCTTGACGCACTCGCCAACGACGAGAGCAATAGCTGGCATTTAGCTTTTTATGAAAGTGGCCGAGTTGCCTCACTCAAAAACGACTTTGCTAAGCTGAGCGATAAAATAGCGAAAAACAAACGCCACTATATGCAAACCGAAGAGTTTGTATTTGAGTTTGCGAGCATGCTAGATTTACCCATTGTGATATTAGACCCACATAGCTTGGTATATTTTAGCAACCGTGCTTTTTTAAACAGTATACAAAATAGCAATATAGAAGGTAAAACTGCCAGTGAGCTGGGGTTAACACTTCAAGACGGGCAATGGCAGCAGCAAAAAAGCGCCCCCTTTACACAGCGCTTTCAGATAGCCTCTCAAACTTTTTGGCGGGCTGGCAGAAGCTTTGAATTACTGACCTTTTTTTCTATCGAGAAACAACTTCGCGAAAACGAGCAGCTTGTCTGGCAGCGCCTCATTCGGGTATTAAATCACGAAGTTCGTAACTCCCTCACCCCGATTTATTCAATGAGCCAATCGCTGCAAACCATGAAGCGTCAGGGACAAATAAGCAATCACGATGATCTTGCTCAAGATATGCTGCAAGTCATCGAAAAACGCGCCCAGCACTTGTTAGACTTTGTGAGCAGTTACAGCGCCTTTGCAAAACTACCACCTGCAAACAAACAACCGATAAGCAACGAGCAATTAAATACGCGTTTAACAGCTATCTTCCCTGAACTCGTTATAAATAGCAGCGAAAAGCTGCATTTTAGTGCCGATTTAGGGCAACTCGAACAAGCCTTAATCAACCTGATAAAAAATGCATTTGAAGCAGGTAGCAATTCTGCTCCTAGCCTCACTTGGTCAAGACAAGGTGATAACTTAAATATTGAAATTAGAGACCAAGGTTGTGGCATTCAAAACCCCGACAACCTATTTGTGCCATTTTACTCAACCAAAGCTAACGGCACAGGCATAGGACTGATAATCACCCGCGAACTAATACGCAATCAAGGTGGCGAGCTTACTTTAACGTCGCAGCCAGCGCACGGAACGCAAGCAAAAGTGAGCGTGCCCTGCAGCACTATTTAACAAATGTTGCTTTAACACGCTGAGATAAAAGCATATAGGGGCCCCAAATTAAGGCTTGAATAACTCCCCTTATCAGCATAGTTTTCATTTCACTATCAAAAATGGTGACACTCGGCACAAGTAAGCTCACAACAAAAGCATCAAGCACTATAAATGCGAGGCCGCCGAGTAAAATAGCTAAATACCAGCTAACAAATGCTTTTTTATGCTTAAAGAACAACACAATCAAATAAAGTGATGCAAAAAATAATGTAACATTAAAGAGTATCTCAATAATTAAAAGAGGCTCCCACAACGGGTGATACATATCACCAAATTGTGAGGTTAATCTTTGCCACATATCAGTAGTAAAGATAGGTTTAAATATGTTGATACTTTCATAAAAAACCCGAAGTGGGCTGATAACCACTCCAATAGCAACCAGAATCAGCCAACCTTTTATACCGACTAAATCCTTATCTCCTTGAACATCGGCTGTTTGAGTCGCGCTTTGTTGTTTAACCTCTTCCATGACATCTCCTTTTTATTATTTTTTCACTATACGCCGATTTTTGAAGAATCCTATTTCCACCTCACACTATTTAAACATCATCCACTCTTCATTTTCACCAAATGCCTTTATAACTAAAAAAGAGACAAAAAAGGCTAATTTTGGTTGGCTAATACTGTTTATTTCAGTAATTTGTCATATAAAACTAAACGTAATTAGAAAATAATAATGAAATGGACGCACCTATACCTCACGTTATCATCGCTTTTTTTACTTTTTATAAGCTGCTTGGTAGTTGCTGATGATTACCAGGTTACGCCAGCGGATAGCTGGGTCAAACAGCATGAACTACTAACACCGAATATCCCCAATGAGCATATTAAAGATGGGACCTTCTATCTTATGCTCGATACACAGTTTAAGGTGACTGAACAAGCACCACAGCAACGCTTTACTCGAACGGTTATGCAAGCTGCCAATCAATCTGGAGTAGATTATATTAGTCAACTCAATATTGATTTTGACCCTAGTTATCAATCACTTTCGCTCAATAGTTTAGGGATTATCCGTAATGGTGAATATATAGACAAACTGGGTAGTGCTCAGCGACAGGTTTTACAACGTGAGACCGACCTAGCAAGTCGAATATACAATGGCACATTAAGCCTAAATATCATTATTGATGATATGCGGGTAATGGATATATTAGATTACAGCTATACGATTTCGGGCAGCAATCCAGTTTATCAACACTTTAGTACAGCGAGAACTCTTAATTGGTCTGTGCCTGTCGTGCAGCAATTTATGCGGGTTCTATGGCAAAAGCCAAACCCTTTACACATCAACTTTGTCAATGGCGAATCAACTCTTATCAGTACTCCCCTAAATATAGGATTTGACTACCAAATAAACCAACACAATGAACCTACAATGATCTCAGCAAGTGAAGTACCTTATTGGTACTCACCGTATAAACAAGTTTATTTCTCTGAAGTTAATAACTGGCAAGAGGTCATCGATTGGTCACTGCCACTTTACCAATCAGCCATTGAAATTAGCCCTGCTATTGAAACTATTACTCGTCAAATCAAGTTGCAGCATACTGATTTAGAGTCACAAATAGTTGCAGCACTGCGTTTCAGTCAAGACGAAGTTCGTTACTTGGGGCTCGAAATGGGCACCAACTCGCATCGGCCAACTCCGGCATCAGAAACCCTTGCACTGCGCTATGGTGATTGTAAAGACAAAACAGTACTGCTTATTTCATTGTTAAAAGCACTGGGCGTTGACGCCTATCCAGCATTGGTAAATACAGAAGAAACAAAGCGTTTAGCGAGGTTACCTGTCGCCCCAAACTTATTTGATCACGTCATTGTCACCCTAGAGCACCAAGGGAAGCGCTATTGGCTTGATCCTACCACGTCATATCAACGCGGCGACTTAGCGCATTTAGCACAACCAAACTATGGCGTGGCTTTAATCGTTAAAGAAGGTGAAACAGGCTTTACAGACATGCTTACTAAGCCTCTGGTCAAGCGTGTTCAAGTCTTTGATAGCTACTCAATCCCCGAAAAGGTAGATGATGCCACCCACTTTACAACTCGCTATGAATACGGCGATTATGAAGCGATAAGCCGCCGTAGTTCAATAGCAAAAAATAGCCTTAAAAGCACAGAAGATGATTACAGAGAATATTATCAAGACTCTTTCAAAGGTTTAAAAACAGCTAAACCCATGACCGTAGATACCCTTGATGACACAGGTCAACTAATTACAAATGAATACTACACAATTGATAATTTCTGGAAACCTGACAATAAAGGCTATCGCAACGATTTTTATGCCAGCGAAATTCAAAACAGCGTTTATAAACCAGAACAGCTAGAGCGTAATGCACCCATGTGGTTTCGGTATCCAAATGATATTGAAACAACAATTCAAATCGCATTCTCAGAGCCTAATTGGGAATTTGAGGAAGAACAACTCAGTATCGACAATCCCTTTTTCCATCTGGAAAAACGCGTTACCTTCAAAGACTCTATACTTACCCTTTACTTTGATTACAGTGCGAAGCAAGACCATATTCCTGCAGACCAAATAGAGCAATACCTCAACGCGCGGAAAAAACTAATTAACGAAACGCAATATGGCATTATCAAATATGTTACTAACACTGCGACTACCATGCAGGTAGATGAAGAAACCAATTGGTATAGCGTTTTTATTTTAAGCTACTTAGCGGCAATCATCTTTTTCATCGCGGCTTGGCGTTTTGAAGTTCGAAAACGTCCAGAATTTGAAGGTACGCAGTTCTACCCTGTCAGTAACAGTAAGTTTGTTATTTACAGCTTATTCAGCTTAGGAATATTCATTAACTACTGGAGCTATCGCAACTGGAAAGCGATAAAAGAGCAACAACAAAGCCATATAATGCCGATTGCCCGAGGTATATTTGCACCACTGTTTTTTATTCCGTTGTTACTTGAGCTTTGCAAGCACAGCGAACAAACCTTTGGCAAAAATAAGATCATGCCCGTCGCGGTTGGGTTCGTGTTATGGCTGGCGATTATCATTTCTGAAGTCGTAAGCTATAACTGGGAATATGGTACCTGGCTGTTTTTAGTTACGCCTGTTTTATGGTTGCCTCTAGTTAATTACATTCAAAACCTCAAGCAACCTGAACAAGCTCTTGAGTATCACTCTCAATGGCGAGCAAGGCAGGTTATCATTTCGATATTCATGTTGCCTTGGCTATTTTATGGCTTAATTTATGAGCTATATTTGTTGCCAAATTCAACCATAGTAACCGGCGATAAGCTATGGTCGTATCAAGTTAACTTTTTAAAACGAAAAGAGATCATCCCAGCAAATGAGAATGTGCAATACTTTTATAGTGATGCCTTTGTTGATTTTAAAACTGATGGAAACGGCATAACTGAAAACACCATTTTTAGTTACTGGGAAAATGAGCACGGTGTGCTTGAGAAAGATCAGCGCCGCTTTAGTGACATTAAAAAGCTCAACGTTGATTATGCTAAAAGCGCCCTACTAACCACCACGCTAACGGTCATTGACCACAATGGTGATGAAATGCTGTTATTTTTGAGCCATGAAGATGACTTAGATAAGAAGTTTGTCGCTGAGGTAGAGCGCTTAATTAAAGCCAATACCCCAGCAACTGAGCAAAACGCAGATTAAGTCAGTCGCTTAATCATACGCTTTAATGCGGGCGCTTTCAGTGGCTTATAAAGCAACGGATAGCCCGCATCGAGCACTAACTCGCGTATACCCTCGTCATGGTTTGCGGTATTTACAATTGCAGGCAGTGTTGTTAAGCCTGCTTGCTCTATGACCTCAAGACCCGTAACACCATCATCAAGTTGATAATCAATGATCAGCAACTGCGGCAAGGGCTGCTCAGCTTTTAATTGTTCCAGCTCAGCTAAGTTAGTTGCCGTAGAGATTTCGCATCCCCAGTTTTCAAGTAACTGCTTTAATGCCTCTAATACATTACTATCGTTATCCAGCAGCCAAATTCTTAATTGCCCAAGTTCTGTTTCTTGCGATATTTCAGCATGTTGCGCCTGCTTTGGTGCAGTGCTAACTTTGCACGGTAAGGTTAAAGTAAACTGTGTACCTTTGCCCAGCTCAGAGCCCATTACGAGCGGTATTTTTAATAAGTCGCAAATACGTTTTGTAATGGCAAGGCCTAACCCAAGTCCTTCAGCACTCGGTTTAACACCCAACTGCTTAAACTCTTGGAATATGGTGTGTTGATCACCGGCAGCAATACCAATCCCTGTATCTTCAACAATAAACGATACATGGTCATCATCGTGATGCATTTTCAGGCGAACTTCGCCGTGCTCCGTATAACGAATTGCATTACTGAGTAAATTGCGAAGCACACGACGCAATAATGCTTTGTCTGTATGCAAACGGACATCACATGTTTCTAAAATGAACTTTAACCCTTTGTCACTTGCTAACGCTTCGTAATCATTGCGCAATGGTTCAACCAAACTACTGATGGCAAATTCACTCATTTGCACTTTAAATGATCCCGAATCAAGTTTAGTTAACTCTAAAATACTCGATAACAATTCTTCAGCACTGCCGAGCGAATTCTTAATATTCATTGCCAGTTCTTTAAGTTCTGTGTCTTGGGCTTTTTCATTCATTAAGGAACAAAATAAGCTCGCAGCATTAAATGGCTGTAATAAATCATGGCTGGCAGCTGCAAAAAAGCGCGTTTTACTGACGGTTGCTTGCTCGGCGACTTGTTTTGCCATTGATAGCTCTTGGTTCGCTTGAGTGAGTGCTAAGGTCCGTGCCGCCACTTTTTCTTCAAGGCTCACATTGGCCTCTGTGAGTGCTTTTTGTTGTTTTACAAATTCAGTAATATCTGTGTAAGTCGTTACAAAGCCACCACCTGGCAGCGGATTACCTTGCATTTCAAACACGCGGCCATCATTGTGTGAGCGCTGATATTTATACGCACTGCCTTGGCGCAAATACGCCAAGCGTTTTTCAACTTCACTGGTCATACTTTCACCGCTAAACAAGCCGCGCTCAGCATTAAAGCGAATAATATCGGCAACCGGACGACCGATATACAAGGCATCATCTGGGTAAGCAAACATGTTTTTGTAGCCTTGATTCCAAGCAACTAAACGCAGTTCACTGTCGACTACACTGATACCTTGTTGAATATTTTCTATGGTTGATTGCAACAGGTCACGATTAAATTTCAATACTTGGCTTGCTTCATCAACAAATTCAGCAACTTGCTCAAGAGGTTGGCGCTGCTCATTTTTGGCAACATCCAAAATAAGCCGTGCTGAAGCGCCCCCGATGACCGCCGACATTTCACGCTCTACGAGTAACTCAAGTTCAACATTTGCGGGCCGCTTCCATTTACTTTTATCTTCAGGAAAATAGTGATTTACCAGCGATTGCCCCGCTTCTTTTTCAGCAAAGCGCTGCAATAAAGCCCCTAAATCGTGATAACTTAAAGGCTGCAAATGGTTACTTACACGAGATTCATTTCCTTGAGCAACAAACTTATTACTTTGTAAACGCTCAGCCAGTGTTGCACGACTAAACAGAGGCACCAAAAAGTACACCAAACAATTCGCACCCAACGATAACAATAAAGCCTGACTGATACTTTCAAGACCCAGCGAAAATAAATCAGTCGGTGCAAGCCAGTTAATGTGCCAAGGGCCATCAACCAACCATTGGCTATCGTTACCTAATCCGCCCGCTAAATTGGGCAGTAATAACGTGTAACCCCAAATAATAAAACCACTCAAAATACCCAGTTGTGCACCCCGGCAAGACGCTTGTCGCCACCACAAACCAATGATCATGGCCGGTGAAAATTGGGCGACCAACGTAAACGACATCAAACCAACATTAGCTAAGGTAGTGCTTTCGCCTAAAACCCGATGCGTGAAGTAACTTAATAATAAAATCAGTACGATAACGATTTTACGCGCATGCAAAAGGTTATTTTTATCCAAGCCTCGGCTACTCGACGTGAGTTGTGAGCGGCGTAAAATGAACTGGTTAATAAAGTCATTGGTGATCATCACCGAGAGTACAATTGCCGACACAATCACCATACTCGTCGCCGCTGAAAAGCCGCCTAAAAAGGCCAACAATGCAACAAAGGCATCGTCTGCGGCCATGGGTAATGCCAATACAAAGGTATCGTAGCCTACGTCTTGTCCTTGAAAATAAATAAGCCCGGCATACGCAATCGGCAAAATAAACAAGTTGATAAGTAATAAGTAAATAGGAAACAGCCAACGTGCTGAAGCCAGTTCTTTATCGTTATTTTTTTCAATAAAGCTCATATGAAACTGACGTGGTAAGCACAAGGTAGCCAAAATACCCAAGAGAGTATGTGCAACATACACATAGGTCGGACTCTTTGAAGCCGCAACTTGTTGGTCAATATTTAATTGTTGTGCCGTTTCAAAAAGAGCGATGGGACTGTCGAATAAAACGAAGCATACGTATAAACCAACCGCTAAAAATGCCAGAAGTTTCACCACCGACTCAAAGGCAATACTGGCGATTAAACCGGGGTTATGTTCACTGGGTTTTAAGCGTCTTGCACCAAATAAAATTGCAAATAACGCCAACAAGAGCGTGATATAAAAAGTGCTGTCGGCCCATACCTCACTGCTTTGTGTCACTGCTCGGTCGGTTAGTAAATTAATACTTTGTGCGGTCGCACTGAGTTGCAACGAAATATACGGTACAATAGCAATCACAGAAATTAGCGATATTAAGCCCGACAAGCTTGATGATTGACCATAACGAGTCGCGATAAAGTCAGCCATGGAAGTGATTTTTTGCTGTCTACAAATATGGGCAATTCGGCAGTAAATCTGCCAGCCAAAAATAAACAGCAGAATCGTGCCAGCGTACGTTGGAGCTAACCACCAGCCGTTATAAGCTGCTTGCGCCGTAGTGCCAAAAAAAGCCCACGACGTACAATACACGCCCAACGACAAACCATAAGTTAAGCCTTTAAAAGGCAACACCTTTCTTTTATCAGCCCAGCCTGCAACAGCAAATAAAATTGCTAAATAAACAATCGCAAGTAGGCTTATTGACCAAATTGAAAACATCGCATGTGATTTTTTTAATTATTATGACACCAGCATAGTTTTTATTGGCGCTAATTTACAGCCTAACTTTAGTGCTAATGCGTGTAATAGCTATACTTTGAAGAAAATAAAAATTAAATGAGAATTATTTGCAATAGAGTGTTGACAGATATCTAAATCTAATTGATAATCAATATCAACAAGACGGAAAAAGCATTACGGATTGTAATAGCTGTTCGCTTAATTACGTATTTTGGCGAATTGTTATCGGAATAAACTGATTTGTTTCTCGACCCTGAAACACGTGTGGCCCACGATAAAGCTAAGATCACTTGTTGCTAACCGCAGCGCCCCTTGATGTTGGCAACAGGCGATCGCCCTACTTATTTTACTTGCTACATTGCTCATATCGGTGACGGTAGATATGAAACTAAAAAAGCCCTTACGGGCTTTTTTTATGTCTGCAAATAAAGTGTGATTAACGGCGGTTTTTACGAGCACGCGCTCGGCGCTGTTTTTTCTCTTCTTCTTTTGCTGCTTTTTTAGCTTCTGCCGCAGCGCGAAGCTCTGCCACCATGCGCTCTTCTTCTTCACGCATTGCGGGGGTTTCCATGGTAATTCGACCAATAATGCCATCACGTAATTCATTTATCAGAATTTCTGACATTTTATAGGTATCAATTTGATTACCACCACGGATACAGCCACGCTTTTTACCGGCCATTTCAACAAATTCCCAGTCAGACTCAGGTAATTCGTCAATCTTATAACGGCTTTTTAAAAGCTCAGGGTATGCGTGCAATAAATACTCCGCCGTGTAGCTTGCCACTTCCTCATAATCAATCGCGGTATCACGAATCGCACCTGTTGCACCTAAACGATAACCTGAGTTTTCGTTTTCTACTTTTGGCCACAACATGCCTGGCGTGTCGTACAACATAATGCCATCATCAAGTTTAATGCGTTGCTGGGCTTTGGTTACAGCAGGCTCATTACCCGTTTTTGCAACAATTCGGCCAGCTAAGGTATTGATTAACGTTGATTTACCTACGTTTGGAATACCCATTATCATAGCTTTTATTTGCTTATCTGCACCCACTTTATGCGGCACTAACTTTTTACAAAGCTCATTAATACGATGCACTTCACCCGCTTTATCATTCCCAAAATCAATTGCTTTAACACCGCTTTGTTGTTCAAAGTAGTCTTTCCACGCTTGCGTGAGTTTAGGATCAGCAAGGTCAGCTTTATTCATGATTTTTATAACGGGTTTATCACCGCGAAGCGCTGTAACCATCGGGTTTTCACTACTATAAGGAATACGGGCATCAAGCACCTCAATGATCACATCCATTTGTGGCATGATTTCTTTAATTTCGTTACGGGCTTTGTTCATGTGACCCGGGAACCACTGGATTGCCATGTTTTACTCCTACAAGATAATTTCACGGTATTTTAACTGGCTCAGCAGTTAATTGCGCTATAATGACGCAAATTTTTTCAAGTAAGCAGTTATGGCTCTTAAATCAACCATTATAAAAGCACACATATCGCTGAGCGATATGGACCGACACCTGTATCAAGATTTCAATCTAACCCTTGCTCAGCACCCATCAGAGACCGAGCAGCGACTGATGATCCGCTTGCTGGCATTTGCACTTAATGCCCGTGAAGGGTTGGAGTTTACCAAAGGCTTGTGTGCTGATGATGAACCTGAGCTTTGGCACATAAACTACAGCGAAGAAATTGAGTTATGGATTGAGCTTGGTCTACCTGATGAAAAGCGTTTGAAAAAAGCCTGTAACAAAGCTAAACAGGTTATTTTGTATACTTACGGCGAAAATAACCAAACTATTTGGTGGCAAAAGCATCAACCTAAGTTGTATGATTTTAAAAACTTAAGTATTTTTAGCCTCGATTATGCTGCGACTCAAGCATTAGCCGCACTGGCTGACCGTAATATTAAGCTTACGATTACGATTCAAGACGGTGAGGTATGGGTTAGCTCAGACACAGCAAATATCGAAATTAAACCTCAGCAACTCATGTAAGGAATGCGATGGCAATTAGGCAGGTTGTAGTATTACACGGACTTTATATGTCGGGCTTTGTAATGCGCCCTCTGTGCGCACGTCTTGAAAAATCAGGGCTTAATATACTCAATTTGACCTACAATACGCTGTCGCCAAATAGAACGGCTATTTTTGACAAGATTGACCGCTTTATTAATGGCAAACCCACAGCAATGGTGTGTCATTCAATGGGCGGTTTAGTCGCCCGAGCCTACCTTGAAGCAAACTCTCTACAAAGCAAACATGTTGAAAAAGTCATTACCTTAGGCACGCCTCATAAAGGCAGCCATATTGCTAAGCAAATGCAGCAAAAAGGCTTCGATATGTTACTTAAAAATAGTGTCGAGTTTTTGTTGTCTGAAAATGGCGACTGGCCGTTTAATGCCAAGCTTTATAGTATTGCAGGCGACTTACCCATTGGATTAATGCCGCTCATTGCTAAAGGCAGTGCTTCCGATGGCACAGTGCTTATAGATGAAACCAAACTCAATGGCATGGCAGAGCACAAGGTGTTTCATTTAAGTCACACCAGTATGATCTACTCACGCCAAGTCATGGATTACATTATTAAGCTTATCAATCAACGTTAGCTGTATTTTATTTCTCAGCACTTGCGGCAACTTTGTAAGAAATTAATACAATAATCCCCAGAATCAGCGGCACCGGCGCAGCGATATAACCAAAGGTGTCAAAATTAGCAAAGCTTGCCCCTGCAAGATGACCAACTAAACCGATTACAAACGCAAGTAATGCAATAACAACAACCACTATTTCTGCTTTGTTTTCTTTTACTGTTTTACCGTCCATTTTTGTTCTCCTAGCTAAATGCGGTAAAGGTATTATGCGCTTCTGCTGCGTTGATTTTTTGACCTAAATCAAGTTCTAAATCGGCGTGTATATTAGCTAAAGCAAAACTTGTTTTAGATCATATTTTGACCTTCATTAAAAAATAATCACTTTTTATGGTGGTTTTTTGCGTCATTTGCCCCAAGTTTATAAAAGAGTACTTCGAGGTTATGCTGATAGTGGACGACTGATTCAAAATGCGCATTGATAGCTAAAACCTATCACCCTGTTCGAATTAAACCATTTTACAGATTAATAAAAATGGCCAATACTTGATATCACGCACTAGCAAGTAACCTATTCACGATTATTTTTAAGGAGCTAATCTATGTCACAGGTAAATGCAATTGGTTTAAACAGCGCAAAAAGTGAAGATATCGTAAAATCTCTCAATACTTTATTAAGCTGCTACCAAATTCAATATATGAATGCACGTGGCTTTCATTGGAATATTAAAGGTCGTAACTTTTTTGAATTACACCTTAAATTTGAAGAAATTTATAACCTACTTCTTGAAAAAGTAGATGAAATTGCAGAGCGTATTTTGACACTTGGTGGCGCACCTGTTCATGCGTTTTCAGAATACCTCGAAGCAAGTAAGATTAATGAAGCGAAGAACATTACTGAAGGCACCGCAGCCGTTGAAAACCTATTAGCAGGTTACAGCACACTTATTCAAATGCAGCGCGAAATTTTAACAGAAGCTGGCGATGCTGATGACGAAGGGACTGCATCACTAATGAGTGATTACATTAAAGAACAAGAAAAACTTGTTTGGATGTTAAAAGCTTACTTAGGCTAGGCCCTTACTCTACATCACTTGAAAAGCCCTCTATGAGGGCTTTTTTATTTTAACCACTTTCTCAGATGACTGTATTCTGGCCTGTCTTCAAAAAAGCTATCAGCATTGTGATGAAAGTTAATATCCATATCGACACCCGACCATATTGTCTCGAGTAAATTGCGCGCAATTATATTTGCTTTGATATAGTCAACGCGTTTGTAACCACGTGCTTTTATAGCTTGAAAATACGCCTTCGCGGTTTCAATACTATCTGCCGTTGCTAATTCAAATTGCGCTAAATTAACAACAGCATACTGAATTGAGTGCTCAGGGTATTTCATTATTTCTTGAGCAACTTCAACACTAAACGAAGCAACAGCTTCTTTATTAAAACTGCCACTTATTTCCACATAAATCACTGGCGGTTCAATAAAGTAACACCAATCACCGTGGGCTTTAAACATGCTCACCCCTTAAAATACAACTTAAGTTTTGCACTTATAGGTGTTATCTAAGCTTTAATTCGATAATAAAGCAATAAAAAATGCGATTTCGAGTGCCTTTTCTTCAAGGCTTTTAAAACGACCCGACGCACCACCATGACCTGCATCCATATCTGTTTTAAAGACAAGAATGTTGTCATCTGTTTTCATCTCGCGAAGTTTAGCCACCCATTTCATGGGCTCCCAATACTGTACTTGTGAATCATGAAAGCCCGTCGTCACTAAAATATTAGGGTACGCTTGCGCCTTAATATTGTCATACGGAGAATAGGCCTGAATCACATCATAATACGCGGGGTCGTTCGGGTTTCCCCACTCATCATACTCGTTAGTCGTAAGCGGAATGCTTTCATCTAACATGGTCGTCAAAACATCTAAAAATGGCACATGACAGCCAATGCCTAAATAAAGCTCGGGTGCTTGGTTAACGACGGCGCCCATTAATAGACCTCCAGCACTGCCACCCGACGCACAGACTTTTGCAGGGTGTGCGTACCCTTGCTTGGTTAACGCTCGCGTAATATCGATAAAGTCATTAAAGCTATTTTGCTTATGCTGTTTTTTGCCTTGTTCGTACCAACTACGCCCCAGCATTTCACCACCGCGAATATGAGCAATCGCATACACGAAGCCACGATCGAGTAAGCTCAATGAGCTACTAGAAAAGCTCGGATCGATAGTAATGCCATACGCACCATACCCATATTGCAGCAATGGATTTGTGCCGTCTTTTTTAAACTTATCGATGCGGTAAACCAGTGATACAGGTACCTGTTCGCCATCTCTTGCCGTCACCATGATACGTTCTGAACGGTACTTTTCTGGTTTAAACTCACCCAACACTTGTTGTTGTTTTAATAAGGTTTTTTGCCCTGTATTTAAATCAACATCATACAGTGATCCCGGTGTCGTCAGACTCGAATAATAAATACGCGCAGAGCGTACGTTGGGTTCTGGATTCATTGCAATTGCAGCGTAATAACAGGGATCATCAAACTCTAAAGTGAGTCGCTCACCGTGCTTATTCACCACAACAAATCGTGTTTGTCCTAGCTCTCGCTCAGTTAAAATTAAATAATCATCAAATATCTCTACACCTTCTAGTAACACATTGTCGCGGTGTGGAGTGTGTTCTTGCCAAAGTGATTTATCTGCGATTGTACTTAACGTAGCCGTCATTAAACGAAAGTTTTTTGCCTGCCAGTTAGTCACGATATAAAACGTATCACCTAGCTTATCTACATCAAACTCATGGCCTTCTTCACGTGGTGTTAACGCACTAAATTCACCACATGGATTGTTGGCATCAAGCACCCATGTATCACTGGTTTCTGTGGTCGCAAGATCAATGATAATAAGGCTTTCATCACGGCTTTTGCCAAGTCCCATAAAAAAGCTTTTATCTTGCTCTTCATACACCAATACATCGTCGGCCTGAGGCGTGCCTAACACATGGCGAAAAACCTGAAAACCAAGCAAGGTTTGCAGATCTTTTTTCACGTAAAATACGGTGTTACTGTCGTTTGCCCACACGACTTGCCCTTCGGTGTTTTCGAGTACATCAGTAAACATGTCACCTGTGGCAAGGTGTTTAAATCGTACCGTATAAACACGTCGGCCTTCAGTATCCTCTGAGTAAGCAAGCAACTGCTCATTTGGACTAATGGCCACTTCGCCCAGCTCGTAAAACTCAAACTCACCGGCTAATTGGTTTACGTCTAATAGTAACTGCTTATCATGGGCGTCAATTGAGCTACTGCGGTAGTGGCGGGCATATTCATCATCGCCACGTACTTCTGAATGATACCAATACGTTCCATCTTTTACGGGTACGGTATTATCGTCTTTTACAATACGCCCTTTTAGCTCATCAAATAGCTGCTCACGAAGTGGCTTTATACCTGCAAGCTGCTTTTCACAATAATCATTCTCGGCATGCAAATGAGTTAATACTTCGGTATTTTGTCGTTCATCATCGCGCATCCAATAGTAATTATCGATGCGAGTAAACTGATGAGTGCTTAAGGAATGAGGCTGTTTTTTAGCAACCGGCGGATGCGCTAATAATGACAATGAATACGAACTTGATGACACAAAGAAACCACAATTAAAAAACGAATTAAACCGAGTTTACCATAGAAGCTTGGCCAATTCGCTTAACAAATGGGTATAAAAAAGCCCACTCAAATTGAGTGGGCTAAGCAATGCTAAAATAGCATTTAGGGGGAAAACGGTTAATGCGATATCTGCTGCCATGCCATGGCCCAACTTTTGCCAACTCCCGGTTCAAACAACGGGTTATGTGAATCTTTAACACGACAAAATTCACTAAATGGCCAAGGCTTACACCTATAAATGTGGCCTGTTTTAGGCTGTAGCACTTTTACACCAGCACTGTAATCACTGCATGCCTGTGGGTAAACATAATCATAATCTTGTGGATTATCGACCGCGCGTTCTTTACATTTCGCGATGCAGTTAAACGCCACTTTTGCATGTGTTATGCCCGAACCTTCAAGGGCATAAATTTGGTTTGAGCGGTATGCAACCACCAAACCTTGTTCGGTCATTTTTCCGGCCTCAACCAGTGGAATGTGCACGTTTATATGCTCGGCAACTAAACGTGGCCAATTATGAGGCTCACCTTCATCCGTACTGGTGATCCGGTAATTGAATGATAAATCGACTAGCTCTCCTTGCATGTCATAAAAGGTTACGACCACCGTGTCCCCAACAAAAAGCTGAGTATGATGGTTCAAGCAACCAATCGGTAACCACTTTCCAGAGGCCAATGACGAATGCATAAACAAAGTAACACCCTAAGAACAACTAATAGGTACTATCCAACAATAACCGAACAAAATAAATACATTTTTTAGTTTGAGGCAAAAGATCCAAAGCCCGAAGAATATGCGCTTATCGGCGGCCCCGCTATCATAGTTTTGTTAACAAAACCTTAGACCGGAAACTTTGCGTCCTAACTTTTCAGTTAGTTTGCCAAAAACTGAGTTGAGTATAATCGCGACCGGAAAACAAATCAAACAAAAGAATGTAACCAAAACATACATATAACTATTAAGTACTAGCAAATGCAGATACAAAAAAGCCAACCCGGAGGTTGGCTTTTAAACATTATCTTAACTTAATCTCTTACTGGCTTAGCGCTTGGAAATAACTCACGCACCGAGCGAAAGAAACGTAAGAATACGTGCCCAACGTCACTCATCACAATGTATAAGCAAGGGACAAGCACTAAGGTAATCAACGTTGCAAACATCACAGCAAAACCCAGTGCGACCGCCATCGGAATAACAAACTTCGCTTGTAGGCTTGTTTCAAACATGATCGGCAACACACCGGCAAACGTTGTAATAGAGGTTAGGGTTATAGCCCTAAAACGTGCACACCCCGCCTCGATAACGGCTTGACGAGTTGAAATGCCTTCTCGTCTCGCTTGGTTTACAAAGTCTGTCATTACTAAGGAGTCATTAATAACCACCCCAGCAGCTGCAATTAAACCAAAGCCCGACATTAAACTAATGTCTAGGCCAAACCAAAAATGACCCCATATAGCGCCTGTTAAGCTAAATGGAATAACTGACATCACAATCAACGGCTGTGAATAGCTCTTAAGTGGGACTGCAAGCAAAATATACACAAGTATCATACCGCCAATGAAGAACATTAATTGCTCGTTTGCTTGCGCTTGTTGCTCTTCAATTGAGCCTCCTAACTCAGTTTTCACTGATGGGTACTCTTCTTTTAATTGTGGTAATAAAGTGTCTTCAACTTGTTTAACAACGGCACCCGGCTCAATGGCTTCTTCATCAATACTGCCGTAAATATAAACCGTACGATAACCGCCTTCGCGGCGAATATAGCTGATGCCCGGTTTTTCGGTTAGTTCAACCACGTCACCTAGCATAACTTCTTTACCCGCAGGGGTTGTGATTACAGCATGCTTTAAAGAGGCAAACGCTTCACGTGTGAGTTTAGGGTAACGCACCATTACACGCACCTCTTCACCACGACGAATAACACGTTGTGCTTCACCACCATAGAAGCTTGCGCCGACTTGATTAGCAATATTTGCTAAGTCTAACCCTAAGTCATACGCCACAGGTTTTAAGCTGAGCTGTACTTCTTTACTGGCTGGGTCGATAGTCGAGCTAATATCAAACAGCCCTTTTTGCTGTTGTAATAACTGAATAAAGCGACGCCCTGCATCATTTAAGGTATCAATGTCTGGGCCATAAAGTAGATAACCAAACTCGCCATCACTGCCACCGCCATTCACGTCATCGTAAATTTGTAAAGACTTAACCCCCGCAATGCTTGGCATTTGTTCACGCCAGCGGCGTGATAGCTCAAAGGCATTATATGGACGAAGGTCTTCATCAACCAACGGCGCTAAAATTTGTGCTTCAGTTCGGCCTTGATTAAATACCAAAATATCGCGGATCAGTTTTTGGCCAAACTCACGCTCAGTTTCCTGATCAACTCTTAACACCATGGCTTCAATTTCACGAACCGCATCAATTGTTTGAATGTCCGACGCATTTTCGTTCATCTCTAAACGAATTTGTGGGAAATCATGAGGTACCTTAGGTGTTGGCACTACGCGCACTTGATTAGAAGAAATCAAGCCAAAGGTTAAAATTAATAGGCCAATGAATGAAAACAACACAAACCAGCGCCACTCTACACAACGTACGATAAATGCTTTATATGGGCCGTTTACAAATTTGAAAAAACGCTTATTAAAACGGGCACGCCAGCTATTTGGGTTAATAGGTGGAAACTTCGTGTGCGCAATGTGAGCCGGTAGAATCAGTTTAGATTCAATTAAGCTGAATATTAAACACAGTATAACCACCACTGCGATACCAAAGAAAAACGCACTTTCGGGGCCACTTGATAATGTAAACGGTGCAAACACCGCGATGGTCGTTAATACGCCAAAGGTTGCTGGTGTTGCAACTCGCTTAGCACCATTCACCACATTAACAACGCCTCCCCCTTTTTTCTCAATTTCAGTGTAGGCGCTTTCTCCTATGACAATGGCATCGTCGACCACGATCCCCAGTACCATAATGAAGGCAAATAACGACACAATATTAATACTGATCCCAAAGAGCGGCATCATCATCATCGCCCCTAAGAAACACACGGGTAAACCAATCATTACCCACAGTGCTAACTTAAAGCGTAAGAAAATCGACAACATAATGGCAACCAAAATCGCCCCTTGGATCAGGTTGGTTTTCATCATGTCTAAACGCGCATTAAGATAGTAGGTCATATCCATGAGCGGTTCTAGGCGCAAACCAACTGGCAGCTCTTTATTTTTCTTTTCTATAAAGGCTTTAACAGAGTCTGCAACGGGGATCATGTTCTGCTCTTTCGTTGCTTTTACCGATAAATAAACCGCATTCTCGCCATTAAATTTAAAGTAGCGTTCACCTTCGATAAATTGATCTTTAATTACGGCAATATCTTGCAACAGGACTTTCGCACCATTTTCACCAATTTTAACGGGAATTTGGCGGAATTCGTCACCGCTGTAATATTGATTTTCAACACGCACAGAAATAATACCTGCATCTGTGCGTAATTGACCCGCCGAAATGTTAGCCGAGTAACGACGCACCGCATTAGCAACATCGCTTAATGTCAGGTTGTATTGACGCAACGAATCAGGGTCTATTTCAATCGCAATCTCATCAAGTGGCACATCGTTTTGTACCAAGGACACATTCGATAATTGCAGTAGCTCATCTTCAATTTGATTAGCAACCGGTTTTAACTCAGTTAGCGGAATATCACCGACCAAGGTCATACCAATGACGTCTTGACGAAACTCGACCTGACTAATGGTAACTGGCTCCATACCTGCAGGAAATGTTGCAATACCGTCAACACGCAGCTTTACTTTATCAAGTACATCCGTGAGTTCTGCATCGGTATTAATCTCTAAACTTGCTCGTCCATTGTTGCGAAACGCACGATACACACCTCGTTTGATTTCGGTGATGTCTTTTAACGATTCTTCTATCTTGATCAGAATACTTTCTTCAATTTCTTGCGGTGATGCACCCGGATAATTGGCTTGTATCTCAATGTAGTTAATTTCGACATTCGGGAACATCTGACGCTGAATCGTAAAATAACTAATAATCCCCATAATAACGATAAAGACCATCATGAGGTTCGCAGCAACTGAGTTATTGGCAAAGTAGGCAATAATGCCAGACTGTTTTTCTGTGTTTTCGTCTGTCATAGCGCCACCTTAAAGCTTTTCAACCGCTGCAGTATTCTCTGCATCGCTCGTCATTTCTTTCATGCCTGCAATTTTCACTTCCATACCCGCTTGCGGGTATTCCGGTAATGTAAGCACCAATTGATCATTAACTTGTAAGCCGTCACTGATATAGAAAAACTCACCTTCTTCACGCACTACCGTGACTTTACGAGGCTCAAGTTTTTGCTCGTCATTTACAACCCAAACCGTTTGATTATTAACAAGTGATTGCGGTAAACGGTAAATATTTTGCAGTGTTTCACCCGCGAAGCTAACTTGCACATAAGCACCAAACTTAATCGGCTGTACGTCATGCTTGAGACCATATGGATCGTTCACTCGTATCACCAAATTACTCATACGCGTCGCATTATCAACAACCCCTAGATCGCGGTCTATCACCGCTTCACGTGTAAAGCTGTTTAAACCTTTATTAATAATCGTCGCCTTAACACCTTTAAGGCGTTTCGGTAAAAACACACTATCAAAACCAGCAATAGGAACAATGATTTCGGCACTTTCAATGTTATTAAGTTCAGCAACTTGGCTTCCCACGTTAATGTATTGACCTACACCAATCTCACGGTTAATGACCAATGCATCGTAAGGTGCTCTCACTTCACAGCGAGCAAGGTCACGCTCAGCGCGTTTCAATGCAGCTTGTGCTGATTTTACAGCCGCTTGGGCACTTAATACTTGCGGTTTACGAAGGAATAAGTCTGTGCGTTCACGCTCTGGGTAACGTTTTGCTTCATCCTGTGCAACCTTTGCTTGTGCTTGCTCTTCAATCAATGCCGCTTGCGCACTTGCAAGCGAAGCCTCTGCTTGTAATACAGCAGCTTCGTAGTTATCTTTTTCAATAGTAAATAACACTTCACCACGCGCGACGATTCCGCCCGCAACAAAATTTAGATGCCAGCTGGTCACTTCACCTGCAACTTGCGATGCAATCAGGGTACTTTCAAGTGGTTTCACTTCACCGTAACTGTTAATAATCACTTGGTGATCATCACTAGAAACAGCTTCAACTTTCACGAGAGGACGCACATCAACTTCATCCTTATCTTGTGGCTCTTGGGCAATCGCATTGATCCCCATAAAACCAGCAATACCAATGAATAAAGCGATAATAGGTAACGTCCATTTTAATAAATTCGTGCGCATAACTTACACCTTTAATATTTTAACTGGTCCTATCATACCAAAGCTGACAGAAACATTAATGTGACATTTGTAAGTAACTGTTACAAACAGACATAGAATGACACCGTTCAGATTAAAGTGACGTATAAAACAATTTGTTACAAAGAAAACCATTTTAATTTCAGCTGGTTAAAAACACAATTTCACATTTGTTAACATATAACCTTTTATCAAGACATTATTTCATTAAACTGCTCTATGACATAGTTTAAGGACATTCTAACAGTGAAAATAACAAATATTGCGCTAGCGTTAAGCCTAGCATTGACAGTCAATGGCCACGCCATTGCAGCAAAAAAAGAAGAAAAAAAGCCAGAAACACTGGCTGAGATGATCAAAGATAAAACCGAATTTGTCGGTATTTTTACACTTTACCAAGATGCCAAAACGGGTAAAAACTTAATGGTCATCAATGAGTCACAGCTTAATACCCCGTTTGTGTATTTTGCGCATACCGTTGATGGCGTGACAGATGCAGGCCACTTTCGAGGCTCATACCGAGAGACCAAACTCATAGAGTTTAGAAAGCATTTTGATCGTATTGATATTGTAAGCAAAACACCACGCTATAAGTTTGACGAGAACTCAGCGCTTGCCCGCTCTGCAGATGCCAATATCAGTGAAGCCGTTCTCGCAAGTATCAAAATAGACAAAGAAGAAGACGGCAAAATAGCCTTTGACGTTGATAAGCTATTTTTAAGCGAAGCACTGCATAAAGTGTCTCCATGGGTTAACCCTGACGATAAAAACGCTAAAAAACGCTTCAAGCTAGGTAAACTAGATGACAAAAAATCGCGTATTGTTAACCAGCGCCCTTACGCAAATAACCTAGATGTTATTGTTGATTATGTATTCAGCAACGCCAACCCAAGTGTGCGTGGCTCTGCCGCTATAAGCGACCCTCGTAACGTATCAATAAAAGTACAGCACTCATTTGTTGCTTTACCTAAAAATGACTACCAACCTCGTCAAGATGATGCGCGAATTGGTTATTTTACTAACCAGTTCGATAATATGACCTCTGCCGACTGGGCCCCTTATGAAGACGTGATCAAACGCTGGGATTTACAAAAGAAAGATCCATCCGCAGCCTTATCTGAACCTGTAAAACCAATTACGTGGTGGATTGAAAATACCACACCGGTTGAGTGGCGCGATACCATCCGCGATGCGGTACTGGCATGGAACACCTCGTTTGAAAAAGCAGGTTTCAAAAATGCGATTGAAGTAAAAATACAACCAGACGATGCAGACTGGGATGCAGGCGACATAAATTACAACGTATTACGTTGGACCGCATCTCCACGTCCACCATTTGGTGGCTATGGTCCTGCACTTGCTAATCCATTAACGGGTGAGATCTTAGGCTCAGACATCATGCTTGAGTATGTCTTCATGAAAAACCGTTGGATGTACGACACCCTATATACACAGGGTGCGGCGACACTCACTGAACATATGAGTGACTCAGAACTACACTGCTCTTTGGGCCACAGTATTCAAGAAAACATGTTACTTGCAAAAGGCCTAGGTACTGGTGCAAACATCGAAGACAAAGAAATTTTACGCCAAGGTTTAACACAACTTGTCTTGCATGAGGTCGGTCATACCTTAGGCTTAAACCACAATATGAAATCTTCTATTTTGTGGAACGAAAAAGACGTACACGACAAGCGTAAAACGCAAGGGATTGTTACAGGCTCTGTTATGGACTATGCGCCGGCAAATATCGCTCCAATTGGCATGCAACAAGGCGACATTTTCCAAACGAAGCCAGGTCCTTATGACGACTGGGCTATTGAATATGGTTACAGTCAAGCTTTGGCAGACGCCGATGCCGAGCAACAACGTTTAGAAAAAATTCTTGCTCGCTCATCTGAGCATGCGCTTGCATTTGGTAACGACGCTGATGATATGCGAGCGCCAGGACGTCACATTGATCCACGTATCATGATTGGTGATATGTCATCAAACCCAGCGGCCTACGCCGCAGACCGTATGGCCTTAATCAATAAACTATTTACTGAACTAAAAGACAAAGCCACGGTTGAAGGTGAGTCATATCAGCAACTAGTTACTTCTGCCAACATCCTATTTGGTAGTTACAGAACACAGGCTGGCGTAGTATCTCGTCAAATTGGTGGGGTGTATGTTGAGCGCAACGTCGTGGGTGATGATAAAAATGGCGCACCATTTACGCCAGTGCCATTAGAGCGCCAGCAACAGGCTATGCAAATTCTGGCCAAAAATGTGTTTGCACCTGATGTGTTAGTCAGCATGCAACCGCTATATAACTACTTACAACAGCAACGTCGTGGTTTTAATCATTACGGTAAGAACGAAGATCCAAAACCACATAACATGATTTTAGGCATGCAAAAGCTTGTGCTTGCGCAATTGTTGCACCCTGCAGTCATGCTGCGTATTTCAGACAGCGCAATGTACGGTAATGAGTATTCACTAAGCCAATTCATGGATGACCTAACAGCCAGCATTTTTGTCGATAGTAAAAAAGCGAACTCATTAAGTCATAACTTACAAATTGAGTATGTGAACCAGCTGATTGCGATTGCAGGCTTAGGTAAAGCGAGCAAGCACGACAACCTAGCCAAAGCTGCTGCGCTTTATCAGCTAAACAAAATTGCTGATATCAGTACGCCATGGGGTGCCGACACTGCTGCAAAAGCACATAAGCAATATATCGATCGCTTAATTAGCAAAGCGCTCGAAGCTTAATTAATAAGCACAAAAGGCTGCCAACGGGCAGCCTTTTATTATTTCAACGTTATAATCATGCCATCGCTGGACGTGACTTGTAATATTGAATACAACCAAGTTGGGCGGCATTAGTTAGCAATATCATCACAAAAGTTAGAACATGTGACACACTCGGTGAAGCCATCGCCAGTTCTGCGCCTAAACCACAGGCTCCCGCTACAAACTGTAAACTAAAATAACGTGCACTTAAGTTACTAATATCACCGCTTTTAATTGTTTTGTAGGTTTGCGGCATAACACGGATAGAACTCATCGCTAAGCCAACATATGTCAGCCAATTAAGGACAATGGCAGTATCAAGTGACGGGCTAAGCAATAACAAAAAAGGCGTCACCGACACAATTAATAGCCCAGTTAATTGCAACCGTTGCTGGCGCGCTGCATTGTAACGCACGAAGTAATAAAGAATTAAACCACTTAACACACCCGTCACGATAAACGGTAAGACCATGTAAATGCGCTGAAAGTACACATTGTAGGTAATGAAATATAGACTTTGTGCCACCCCAAAGCTCATCATTAGCAACGACACGCCCGACACACTGCGATTTTTACGAATTTTATTTAATAGCGGATAAAAGCTAAACGCCAAAATAAAGCATGAAATAATCGGCAAATAGTGCGCCAAAACAGACCTCTCTCGTTACAATTTAGTTAATACGTTAGCAGTTTATAAACAGCCCATACACAACAAGTAAATCATTGTTTTTTAAGACATTTAAAAGAGCGCGGCATTCTAATGAGATGCTCATAAAATGCAATGAAGATGAAAAAATAGCCAGCGAGGACTTGGCAAGATTTCCGTACAGTGTGTTTACAGCTTAGAGACAGCATTCATAACTTGAATACAACGAATAACATAGGTACATTGAATAAAAAACAAGCTTAGAGGTAGATGATGAAGCAACTCTTCTGCATCTTACTTATCAGTATGTTACTGCTCGGATGTGCCAGTAAAAGTAACCAACCTGTTATGCCACCTCGTGTTGCAGACCTCCTTAATAGCACACTTTTTCAGCCTGTTACTTTAAAAGACACTGAGCTATTTGCTCTGCCCATCGACGAGCAACAACAATTCCTTGATTACTTTACACAAAGACAAGGTGGCTATCTCAGAGATGATCAAATTCTCTATCACTATTTAGAAAATAAACTCACTAATTTTAACTATTACAGTGAAACACTCACTGCCTCTGAGACAATTCAAAAACAGAAAGGTAATTGTATTAGCCTTGCTATTTTAACTCAGGCGTATGCTCAGTTAGCTGGGCTAAAAACAGGGTTTCAATCAGTGTCGAGTGAACCGGTATACAGCAAAGAAAGTAATATTGTGTATGTATCGGGTCATTTTAGGACCAAAGTCTATGCCCCACTTGATGATGAGGTGACTTACTTAATCACACCGGGAAGTATTATTGATTATTTTCCGAGCCGCGGCAGTTTTTATACCGGCAAAGCCCATTTAAATGATTTAATAAGTCGCTACTACAGTAATTTAGCAGCCGAGGCTTTAGCCGCTAAACAATTTAATTTAAGTTACAGCTATATTCTTAAAGCTGGCGATTACACCCCTTACGATCCTGCACTGTATAATCTTGCAGCGGTATTACACCGTCAAGCTGGTGACTTAGTGGGAGCAAAACATATTTATCAAACCGCATTACAGCACAACATTGAAAACACCAATTTACTTCATAACTACGCTGTGCTGGCCGAACAGCTCGACGACCAAGTACTTCTAACTAAACTCAACTCACAGCTTGCTCTAGCAAAGCAAGATCCGTTCGAATTATTAGCAACGGCAATAAATGCACGCAACAATGGTCAGTATTTTAAAGCCCGAAAGCAGCTCGAAGACGCCATAGCCTTAGCACCTTATTTGTCTGAACCCTATCTAGAGTTGGCTATTATTAACTACCAACAAGGCAATGAGCAATCGAGCAAAGAATGGCTCGAAAAAGCCATTGAGCTTGAAAGGGAAGACGAAAAGCGGGCGCTCTATCACGCCAAACTATTCGCCTTAAATACCAAGCAGTAACCGTTATAAAGAATAGTAAAAACTAAGCCAAGCACGTAAATCGTTTTCAAAGTCGTCGCCTTCAACACGGGCGACGCCCAAGTCAATATTCACATCATTCAGCCCGGCAGGCCCTAGGCCAAAGCTAAACTCGCCTTGCCATTTTAGTCCATAGCTTTGTGCATATACTCGGTTATCTACTTGATGCTGTTGATAGTAAAGCCATGGGAGCGAATCTTTATAACTAACCCCGCCGCCATAACCTTTATAGCGGTTACCAAGCTGGCTAATAAACGGTAATTCGGGTGCCACTACTAAACCACTTTGAGTCTCGTTGTTAATTAAGTTAGAAGCAAAACCACCTAACGCAAGCGTATTATTGTCACGATAATGCTGAGCAAAGTTAACATAAACAGGAATATTAAACGCATGCGCACCAAACTCAGTAGCAAAGTCGTAACCTTGCCAATTATGCGTTTTGCTATCACCTTTCAGTAAAGCTATCTTTGCTGACTGAGAAAACCCCACTGTTTGTCTATCATATTGCCACTTTTGTTTTAGCCCCAGCTTTAACCATTGATCATCGCCGTGAACAAAGTCGCTGTAGTTATAACTCACAGAAGGAATGATACTTAATTGTTGAAACTGCATTGGATAACTTGTTGCCAAGTGTATACCCGTGTTTTCAATTTTTTCAGCATGGTGTCCGTGGTACTGTTTATCTGTATCTAACTGATAATCGAATAACAAAGCTTTAAAGTGTAAATCAAAGGCTGAATATTTGGCAGCGGCAAACGCCCCCTCTAATGCGCTATCTTGTAAATCAATACTGTAGCCTGCTTGCAAATCAAGCTGTTTTAAAAAGTCACTGCTTTTAACACCCAAGGTTAATATTGACGATGATGCGGAGTAATACTGAGAACCCAACGATAAAGTCGGCTTTTGCTGTAATACATCATAGTCAGTTTGTCGACCTGTCGCTTGTTGATAAATAGCCGCTTTAGGGAGTACTTCGCTTGCGGTCACACCACGCGGTGGTGTGGGGTTTACAGCAAGTTCAGTCACTTTTTCGCGCTGAGTTAAGTCTGTAAAGTGCTTAATATTTGGGCCATCCGGTGTGACTGATAAATACAATAACTCACCATTATTCATCGCCATGGGATGAGCGATAACTTCTTGGCCTTGGCTTAGTTGATAAAGTTCATTTTTATCAAAGTCATAGTGGTACAAATCAACTGCTGCATTTTTACCCGCCACAAAATAAAGGCCTTTCCCATCAGCTTGCCAATTAGGTTGCGATACATATTGATACCCTGCAGGCATAGGCACACGATATGATTTTGTCGTGTTTAAATCTTGTATATACAACTGCCAATTCTGATTCAATGTGGTTTTCAAATAGGCCAGCCGCGACTTATCAGGGCTTAATACGGGGTAGTCATAAACAGTTTCAAGGCTTTTTGTAAACAAGGGAGTGACGTCACCATGAGTAAGGTCTACTTTCACTAACGCTGAGAAACCATGCTGATTTTGTTCTGCATAAACAGTTTCGCCATTTTCGCTAATGCTAAAACGACGCAAGCCCGCGTGATGCGTCAATGCTGTGACCTCACCCGTTGTAATATCGTAACGGTATAAATCAGAAATCCCAAGAACAGACCCTTTGCCCACGGTGGTTGTTGCTGTAAAAAACAGCGTATTTTCATCCAGCCATTGTGGATTTTTAATCCCTTGTCTATTTATTTGCTGCAATACATGCTTCTGCTCACGCTTAAATACTGCGGGAGCTTTATCGACAATATCCAGAGGATCATCGTTTAAAAGCGCATTTTGCTGTGTTGCAAATTCTTCTGCAGCCTGTGTATTTTGCTCTGTACTGTAAATAACTAAACGTGTATCACCCTCTTTATTACGCTCAACAATAGCCAGTTTAGAGTTGTCTGGACTAAGTGCTGGATTTGATGCGTAGAGATCAAGCTCCAACCAAAGCTTACTTGTAAGTGGTTGTTCACTTACCTCTTTAGCCATTGCTTTGTATGTATACTCAGCAACAAAGCGGCGATACAACTTGGCTGGAGAATCAGCAAATACACCTGTAAATGCCTCATCGAAATCACGGTCTTTTACTGCCTGCATTCGTGTCCAAACAGCATCAAGCGTTTGTTCTGAATAGTTTTCTTCAAGCCAAGCCAAAAAACGCGAACCGACCAAATACGCCATCGACCCCGCCAAAAAGCCGCCTTTTGTATTGCTTAGTTGCTTATAACCTGGCAATGCACCTTGCTGAGCAAACTCAATTAAAATCGCTTCAGACAAATTGTCAAACACTCGACCACGGCCTGTCATTTTTGATTCTAATAATGTTGCGTAACCCTCTGCGGCCCAGCGTGGCATGTCTTTTTCTGCTAAGTCATACAGATCCCAGCTATTTTTAATTGCTTGACGAAAATCACTGCGAGTCGGCTGAGCTAAATGCACCAAGTGAATATATTCGTGCAAGATCAATAGCTGTTGCCAACCATCGGTATTAGAAATCACCGTATCGGATTGCGGTGGCGTGGTAAAAAGTGCCATCAAGGGTTTATTAGAGACAGGTAGAGCAAAGCCATTTGCGGCATTCAGAGGGTCAAACACGACTACATCAACGACTTCATCCAAAGCACGATGCTGTTGCTTAAGCACTTTATCACGCACAATTTCAAGCTCTGTGGCAGCCGATTGCGCCCACTGTTGGTTTTCAACGCTAAAGTGTACATTAAAATGCTCAGTGTGAATTGTTTGCCATATTTCTTGGCCAGACGCCTCGCCTGCAACAAGCAGCGCAACGCTCAATAGTGCTTTTTTCATCATAATCCTTGATCCCCAGCTTGGGTATATTGATTTTAAATATTCACACTAGTATGCGTTGCTTTTTTGCGCGGGTGTAGTTAAAAAATGTAAGAAATTAATCGATTTTGATAGGTTTTACTAACCCCAAAAGTTGATAAATAATAAAAATAGTTACTGCAAACATCATACTGCTTCTGAGCGCACCAAGGCCTGCGAGCATCATTGCACTGGTTACCAATAACGCGATACAAGTAATTGCGCAACTAATACAAAAGCCTTTACACTCATTTTTAAAGCGCGCGTACCACAGTAAAGCAACTAAGCCTGAAATAGCGATAATTGGAAGTAAATAAATCATCTGAATACCTGCATCCCTCACTTTTGGACAGTATACCCAAAAACGAAACCGAATCAACGGTATTGATAATCATTTTCATTTAAAACCAATTGCGTGGCTCTGATTCTATTTCATAAAGCACAAAATCAATTAACTGTTCTGCATCAACTGATTTTAAATACGGCATTGATACAGAACCCGATGCAAGTTGTATATACAGGCTTTTTAAACCTGATTTTCGCATTAAATATGTACTAATAGTCGTGGCACTTTGTGCTTTATAAATTTCAAACAAACGATACTGAGTCCCTATCATTCCCGTTCTAAACACGGCAAATGAGCGGCCTTCATGTCGATATAGCGCCATGCCTGTTTTTTGATAACGTAAAAATACGGCAGCCATCAATATACTCGCAGGTAATAAACCCCAAAGCATTGATAACGTTTCAACTAGTTGATCAATAACGACAACGCTAATCACACTCGGCAAAAATACATACAGCACAGTGTTTTTATACAGCAGTGCCCGTTCGGGTTTAATAAAATTAAGCTCATTTAAATTAATAAACCACGGAAACAACCAACGGCACACTTGCTGAACATGCGCTGCGGTTAACACGGGCATCACCAGTGTTTGTTTGTTTTTATGCGCCGCAACACCTGGGGCTGTATTACCACTGCTCACTTGTGGACATATCAATGTATAACGCTTTAATAATCGTGCAATGATATTTTGCTTAATTTGTACACTTTGTATTTTCTCTGAGCTTATTGATAACTGCTGGCGCTCAAAGAGCCCCGCTACACGTTTAAACTGATTATCTTGAAAATATAAATGAAAATTAAAAAACCTAATTAAAGCCATAGTAACCGACAACAACACAGCGCACAGCACGATAACAACAATGACGGTCACCACAGCCAATGCTGCCGCACTGCCAACAAAGGCAGCCTGCTCGTTAAACATGGCTTCTAGACGCGCAATCAATGAGGTTTCAAGGTAATCAAAAATGGCATTCATAAAAGGGGCAAGCGCCGCTAACGCTAAAATAGCCATATTCGACATCAAACCAAACTTCGCTATTTCGGCGTTACTAAGCGTGAGTGTGTGTTGTGCTGATGGTTGTGCTGCATGTTCCGCTTTTTCAGGCGTGTCACTTTGCTGCAACTGCGCTTTAAATGCCATCACTTGTTCGCGTACATGCTCGGCATAACTGAGCTTTACACCTGGGATCACGGCTTCTTGAGCGCTACTGCCTGCAGCATCAAAAATACAGTTAACCAAATTTACGGGCTGGAAATAAAAGGGCTCAGCGATATTCACATTTTGCACTCTGGCAAACTTCAGTGTTAAACGCTCTTTCTTGAATACCCCTTTGTTTAACAGGATTTCATTTTCGCTACTGATGCGATAAGAGAAATTTCTATAATATGCAAATGCATAAACAACTAATATGACAATAGCGGTGCTTGCAGCGACTTGCCCCCAAAACCATTTTTGCTCAACCTGAGTCACAAAAATAACTAAAATAGGCAGTAAATTTAGTAAGCCATCTTTAACAAATCGAATAGCAAAATGCACAATAAAATATAAAAGTGCCCACGGCGACACGCGTTGCCAATCATTGTTATTCATCGACTAGCTCATCAACTGTTGCATGATTGTCATAACCATAGCTTTGTACAAACTGCCTAATGTCATTGCATTGTTTATCTGTTAAACCACTGATATGAAGATCCGCACTCATGCCACCAGCACTGTAGAGTCTGAGTGTTGCTAAGCCAAGTTTCCGCTCAATGGGTCCTCGATGTATCTCAGTATGTTGAACTCGAGAAATAGGTAACAGGGTCACT
This sequence comes from Pseudoalteromonas lipolytica, assembly GCF_003515105.1. Taxonomy (NCBI): domain Bacteria; kingdom Pseudomonadati; phylum Pseudomonadota; class Gammaproteobacteria; order Alteromonadales; family Pseudoalteromonadaceae; genus Pseudoalteromonas; species Pseudoalteromonas lipolytica. The sequence continues at coordinate 3,592,946 of NZ_CP032090.1, forward strand.
TGTTGCCAAATTAAACCACGCTTATAAGCAATATCATGCTCACGTAATGCAATCCCTTTTACACGAACACTGTAAAAGTTATACAGCATTGAAAGCACAACGAGCACGGGCAGCAGTAGCAACCAAGGTGCAGATACCGCATCAGCAAACGGTTGATTAAAATACCGAACAGCCACAATGACCGTCATGAGTGGAATATAAAAAAGCAGCCAATTAATTTGTACATGCCAAATAGCGTTATCTGCAAGTGGCTGAAATTTAATAGTATGGTGGCGAGGCAGAGTGTCGATTTGTTGATTACTAAACACGATTATTCCTTGTAAAGGCCAGTGTCACTGGCCTTACTTGCTAACGTTGAGCGTGGTAAATTAAACCCAGCGAAGTGTCGTTGCAAGCGTATGGCTGGCACCTGGCGCAAGCTCTACACTGTCATCAAGTACATTTGCTGCTTCTAAACAGAGCATCACATGATACTCATCGTCGGCAAAGTTCGACAAGCGTTTTGACTTCTCAATCCACGGATTCCACAGCACACATGATGTTGAGTTTTCACGACCTACTTCAATAATGCCGTCTGGGGTAATTATACGCTGTGTAGCCTCTGCTTCGGTGTACACCATGTCGGTTTCGCGCGCAAAAGCAACCAAGTCATGCTGCTCAAAAGGGCCTTCGCCAAACTCAATGTATTTTGCCCCTTGCAAACCATCAACTTTGGTTTCTTCAATCGCAGGTGTTGGGAAATACGTGTGTAGTGCTTGAGTAAAGTGAATGGTTTCATTATCCATGTTCGTGGTCGTTAAGCGTAACTCAAGACTCGACGTTAAAATAAATTCAGCAAGTAGCTTAGTTTTGTGGGGCCAATATTTATCATCAACCTGAGTCATCGGTAACGAAAGGCTGATATAGATTGAATCTTCTTGTTCTTTCACTTCTTCAGCGCGCCAAAGACCTGTACGAGCCACACCATGCGCAGGCCAACCTTCATGCTGACTTACACCAAACCATGGCCAACAAATAGGGATACCGCCACGTACACCTTTTCCTTCTTGATAGTCTTCTAACTCAGACACCCACAACAACGGCTTTTTGCCTGCAGGCGTGAACTCAGTAATTTGCGCACCTTGCAGAAAAATAGTTGCTTCACACAACTCACTCGCAACCTTAATAAACTCAAGTCCGGTGTCACTTTGTTCAATCGTAACTGATGGCGATAACTTCATAATTCGTCCCATTTAATGAAAGAAAAATCCACCTTACCCAAAGCGGTGGCAATTAGTAAATAATATTTAGTTATTTGATGAAAATGTTTTACAACCAAATGCTAAGTCACCCCATATTAGCATTTTCAGTGTTAACAACAATTACTCTATCTAAACGACAAAATAGAGCATTTAATTTCTGCTCTAACTAAATAAAAATCAAAACCATGCCATTATTAGCTTTAATCTATGGCTAATATAGGTGTAATTTATTTGAACTCAATTTATTAGATGTGTAATATTTCGCGATTGCGGTCGCCAGATACCGCCTTTTTAAAGAGACACAACTATGCAAAAGTATGACGAGCTATTGGTATCGTTACGTAAAGTTATCAGGGCTATCGACCTTCATTCAAAACAACTCAACAAAACATCGGGATTAACAGGCCCACAATTACTTATAATGAACGAAGTCGCGCACACCGATGGCATTACGGCCAGCCGCATCGCACAAAACGTTAATTTAAGTCCCGCAACTGTCACCAATATTTTAGACCGCATTGAAAACCGTGAGCTAGTTACGCGTGTTCGCAGTCAACTAGATAAGCGCCGTGTCAGTCTATACCTTACCGAGCGCGGCAAAGAAATTTTGAATAAAGCGCCACAGCCTTTACAAGAGCACTTTATTGAAAAGTTTTCAGCCCTTGAAGAGTGGGAACAAAGTCTATTGTTGTCATCTATGCAACGTATTGCAGCCATGATGGATGCAGACCAACTTGATGCCTCCCCCTTACTTGAAGTAGGTGCGCTTACGCGAACCATTGAGTCTCAATAATAAACCCGTTGATTAATATTAAATTTATGTGGCTACCCTTGGGTTCAGTGTGAATATCATCTATGCTAAATAGTACCCATTCTTACATTAGCGATAATTCATGCTTAAACTTTCAAAGTTAGCCCTAGCGATAGCGTTGGGCACTACTTCAAGTCTTAGTCAGGCATCAGAAATCGATGACCTTCAAAAGCAGCTGCAATTACTAAAGCAACAGATGCAGCAACTTCAAACTCAGCTCGATAAAGCAGAGCAACAAGCAAAACAACAAGCGGCGCAGCAAGAACAAATTGATGCCCAAGTTGCTAAACAGCAAAAGCAGCTTGAGCAGCAAACGGCTGCTGTTGATTCAGAGCTCGAAAAGAAAGAATCTGGGATTCGAGTTGGCGGTGCTGTACGTACCAATTTTAGTCACACATCTTATGATGACGGCAATAAGAACCGCGGTGGCGACTTCGATTTTGATATTTTCAGATTGAATTTTGCAGGCGATGTTGGTGACGTGCAATTAAATGCAGAAATTCGTTTTTTCGATTACATGACTGCAGTTAAATATGCCTATGCAGCCTATGACTTTGCCGAAGATTGGCAAGTGCAAGCGGGGATCACCAAAGTCCCCTTTGGTAACTGGCCTTATAACTCTCATAACTACTTTTTTGGCACCACTTATTACGTTGGCTTAGAAGATGACCACGATTTAGGTGTGTTATTTAAGCGTAAAATAGCCGATAACTGGCAAATTGACCTTGGCTTTTTTAAAAATGATGAATTAGGTGGTGTTGACGGTTACGTTGATAATCGCAGCGATCGTTATTCGTATGATGTCGTTGGTTTTCGTGATGCCGACGAAGGCGTTTACGCAGAACCCACCAATGCGATAGGTGAATACAATACATTCTCTGGACGTTATGGTTACCACTTCGAGCATGATGGTGGCACCACTGAGTTAGGTGTTTCTGCGTTATCAGGCGGCCTACACGACGGTGAAGACAAAGCAGGCGACTACATGGCTTGGGCTGTGCACCTTAACAGCACCATTGGCCCGTGGAACTTCCAACTGCAACATGGTGAATACGATTACGACATTGATAACGTAAATCGTATGGCTGTCGGCGCCTACTCTTTTTATGACAGTATCGCCGCCGAAGCCACCATGACTAATGCCAACATTGCTTACAGTTTACCTGTTGAGTGGGGGCCAGTAACCAACCTGCAATTTTATAATGACTACGGCATTATTTACGATAAGTCAGATAACAGTGCAGACACGTGGATGAATGTAACGGGTGTGTCGGTCGCCGCAGGTGGCTTATTTACCTACTTTGATCTTGTAAAAGCGAAAAACCAACCGTTTGTTGGTGGCTCAATAGCTGGCGACAGCGACGAGACCGAAACGCGCTTCAATATCAATATCGGTTACTACTTTTAAAACGATTAGCCCAGCTATTGCTGGGCTTTTTTAAACTTTCTATGCCCCCATCCCTCGTTTACCTCTAAATAACACAGCAATTTTTTAACCCCTTAAACGTTCTTCATGCAACATTAGGTAAAAAACGTTAGCTGAGCTACAGTTAAAAGTAACGCAGAATAAATGTATGATTTTGCAAAATATGCATCACCGCATTTTCAGTTTTATCAGGCTCAATTATATTGATGAATGTAAGAACGGTATTTACCGCCTATAAAAATGGCTGCTATCAATTACTTGGATTATTGATGGTTGGCTTAGGTATCATAGGTATTGCACTCCCTGTGATGCCCACAACTATTTTCTTTATTCTTGCTTTGGGCTGTTTTACACGCTCTTCTCCCGCTTTGTCTGCTTGGCTATTAAATCATCCTCGGTATGGCGAATCACTTCGATATTGGCAGCTCTATAAAGTGGTTCCGCTAAGAGCAAAGTTTTTAGCTGGCCTTGGCATGGCCGTGGGCTATTTCTTCTTACTGCAAAGCGCAGCACCGATTTGGGTTATGTATCTTATAGCTGTTATCGAGGTATGCGTGTTGGGCTATTTAATCAATCGTCCCTCAAAGCCTAATCATCCGACGCTGATCCAACTTAACATATCCACTCGGCTGCAATTAATGCTACTTGCTAGCCTGTTTACCTCACAACTCGCCATTATTGCGTACCTCGCTATTCAGTATTAACTGCTCGAATGTAAAGAACGTAAACGTACTTGTTATTAATAATACGAACTATTATCATGTGAGTATCAATAACAAGTACCTTACATTATGTTCTCTTTCAATAAACGCATGTTTTATAGCGTTAGCCGTGCCTTACATATTTATTTATCAACCGCGCTATTTTTTCTACTGATCTTATTTTGTATCAGCGGCATCATCCTCAATCACGTAAGTTGGCTTGAAAATGACAAACATAATGGTCAAACCCACGTGCTCATTTCTGCACAGCTCTTTGAAAAAGCACAGCAGAACCTTAATACATTACCCACTCTTTACCCTGAAATTGAACGCTATATGGCAGATCAGTTTTCTCTGCAGAATGTAAAAAGCATTGAATGGGAAAAACAAGACGCACTAGTCATGCTCGACTACCCGTTGCCTGCAGGGTTTGCTTATGCCGAAATCGACTTTCAAACGGGAGAGCTCAATCTTGACTACCAAACAGGCGGGGTTATGAGCCTTATTGGTGATTTGCACAAAGGCCGTCATACAGGCGAGGCATGGAGCTGGGTAATTGATATATCAGCAGTATTAATGATCATCTTCGCTATAACTGGCTTATTTATTTTATTTCAAAACCGTAAAAAGCGTACCTCAGGGCTTTGGCTAACACTGTTTGGTGTCGTCACACCTCTGGTTATTTATCTAGTTTGGGTGCCTCAACTTAAAGGAGTATCTTAATGAAACAAGCCCACTTACTACTTGCTCTACTGTTCAGCTGTTTATTCAGCCCACTTAGCTTTGCCAAAGACGCCAACCTCACCGTTGAGTTCACTTTGCCTGAGCTTGATGTATCCCCTTATCACCGCCCATATGTTGCGCTTTGGCTTGAAACCCCAGAACGTAAACATGTAACCACAGTGGCACTTTGGGTTGAAAAAGCAGAGTGGTTTAAAGACTTACGTCAGTGGTGGCGTAAAGCTGGTCGCAGTAACGATAACTTCGACGGCGTAACAGGTGCCACAAAACGTCCTGGTACTTACACCATTGAGTGGCACGGTAAGGATTTAAAAGGTAACCCCGTTAAACCCGGTAAATATTTACTCAATGTGGAAGTTGTACGTGAAGAAGGTGGCCGTGATTACAGCCGTGTTGAAATCGACTTAACAAAAGATGGCAAAGTCACTCTCGCTGGCGAAAAAGAATTCGCGACTAGCTTCGTTACTATTACTAGCAATTAAGGATAAACAATGAAATTAAAATTATTAAAAACGGCCCTAATCGGTGCTGTTACATTTACCGCACTTGCATCAAGCTACGCACAGGCACACGCACGTTGGTTAATGCCATCGCACACCTCTTTATCGGGTGAAAAAACACATTATGTGATGATTGATGCCAGTATTTCAAACGAGTTGTTTAGCCCAGACAAAGCCTACCGCCCAAATGAACAAGGCGCAGAATATGATGACAACTTATTAATCGCCCTTGCGCCAAACGGTAAGCCTGTAGAAGAGAAGATTCGCGCGTACTACCTAAAACGTAAAAACTCGGCGGCCGTTAGCTTATCGCAAGATGGGACGTACCATATTGCGATGCAGCAAAAGCCCCTGCTAATGACATTCTACAAAGATAAAGACGGCAACCGTGGTCGTGTATTTACAGGTAAAAAAGACGCTGATCTTCCTGCTGGTGCAACCGAAGTACGCACGATTAAGTCAATCGCAACCGTTGACACCTTTGTAAGCCGTAACGGCACTTCTAAACCCACATTACTTGGCCAAGGCTTAGAGATTTCGGGCCCAACGCATCCAAACGATTTATTTGCAGGTGAAGAGGCTAAATTCCAATTATTAATGGATGGAAAACCTGCCGCTAACGTTGAGCTAGCGATTGTACGCGGCAGTGCTCGTTACCGTAATGCGCGTGATGAAGTAAAACTTACTACCGATAGTGAAGGTTTCTTCACCGTGACATTCGAACACGCTGATATGTATCTGATTGAAGCATCTGTTGATCAAAAACCAACAGAAACAGATATCGATAACGTGCGTTACTCATTATTTACCACTCTTGAAGTCGCGCCTGAATAAGTCACTTAATGAGGCCTTAAAAGAGGCCTAATTCGACTTTCGAGGAAGACTGTAGTCAACGGTGTGATCACAGCTGCCGTCTTTCTCGTTATAACGCAATTTAGTCGCCAGCTAGGTCAATGAAAGCTAAGATTAAGCTAATACGTTTATTTATGGTTATGAGTCCTTTAAAGGTAACGTGCTGATTATTTGGATTTACATAGCGATAAGTAAACTTTTTTGCAATTTATAGGTACTATCCATTTACAGGCACTAATTAGTAAGTAACCACGTTAGCAAAGGAATACCATGCTAAGAATCACCCTAGAGCAATGGCGCATGTTTCGTGCTGTTGTTGAGTTTGGTGGCTTTAATCAAGCCGCACAAAGCATTCATAAAAGCCAGTCGAGTATTCATAATGCCGTGGGCAAAATTGAATCGGCACTCAATGTAAAATTATTTACTATTCAAGGACGTAAAACGGTGCTCACAGAAGCCGGTGAAATGATGCTACGCCGTGCCAATTATTTACTCGATGAAGCTGCCAAAGTCGAAGCGATTGGCCAAACCCTCGGCGAAGGTATCGAAAGTAAGCTGCGCATTGCAGTTGATGCCATTTTTCCACAGCAATTACTTTATAAAGTGCTTAACGACACGTCTTCGCAATACCCACAACTGCGTATCGAATTGCATGAATCTGTGCTGATGGGTGGCAATGAATTACTTGTAAATGATCAGGTCGATATTGCCATTACAGGTTTTCCGATAGCGGCTGGCTTTCATGAAGAGTTATGCAATATTGAATTTATTGCCGTGGCGCATCCAGATCACCCTTTGCATGCGATTGACCGCGAAATAACATTAGAAGATTTAAAATCACACCGACAAATTGTAGTGCGTGACTCTGCGAATAAACACAAACAAGATGGCGGCTGGCTAGGTGCCGATCAACGTTGGACAGTAACGCATTTACGCACCTCTATTGATATGATCAGTAATGGTCTAGGCTTTGCGTGGTTACCAAAAATAGCGATTGAAAAACAACTCGCAGCAGGGCAAATGAAAGCGCTCAATTTAACGCATAACAGTAGCCGCAGTGCTAAGTTACATTTGCTCTTCAAAGACGGTGACAAACTAGGTCCCGCAGCACGGGCATTTCTTGGCGAATTACGCTACCAAGTAATGGAAAATCTATAGTTTAAGCGGTGTTTCAGCGATGCCTTTAACACCCGGCTTTAAAATAAACACGCCTCCACTGTGCGGGTAATCAGCAAGTACCGATTCATCCAACCCGACCGCTGCGGTAGTAATTGCCACATGCTCAAGTGCCTCTCCGACAAATGCAACACTGGTAACACGTGGTGCGGGAATACGTAAAAATTGCACTTGCTCGCCGCGTGGCGAAAAACGATAAACACCATAACCATTCCATGCTGCAACCCATAAGTGGTCGTCATTATCAACCGTCATGCCATCTGGGTAACCCATGCTATCGGTAAAACGGATAAACGCATGCTTATTACTAAGCTCGCCCCGTGCACTTAATGAGAAGCGATAGATAGTTTGTTTTTCAGAGTCTGTTGAGTATAAAAACTGCCCGCATTTACTTACCGCCGGTCCATTACTAATGGTGTAGTGTTGGTCAACGACTTCAGGAGCCTTCCCATGACCAACGCGGTATAACTTTCCACTCGGAGCTTGTTCTTGAGAGTCCATCGAGCCAAAAAAACCAAAACCTTGCCGTGATGTTTTACCATCGTTTAATCGGTTTTGCTGTGGCTCATTGCCGATTGAGTAAAGCAGTTCGCGGCTAAAGTCTTCGCTATTAAGTTTATATATGCCTTTCGCAAACCCAGCAACAAGTTCACCTTGCTCCGTTTCCATTACCCAACAAATTGGTTCTGGCATGGCAAACTGACTTACCCGCATACTTTGGCAGTGCAAACGAAATAAACGCTGACCCAAAATATCAACCCAAAATACACAGTTGTGGGCTTTTGCAAAGTAAGCACCTTCGCCTAATTGGCATTGGCTAGAAATAATTATTTTTAGGGTGGCATCGAGCATAAATTTCATTAAATAAACAGCTGAACTTTTACCATTCTATCTGTGTATAAAAATAAGTGCTAGGCCAGATAAGCCTGCGACCAGCAGTATGATGCTGCGAATTGCTCTTTCATTTAAGTTGTTATTAATTACAAAAGACAGTCCCCAGCCAATTAAGATTGCTGGCAGACAGAAGAAAAACAGTTTTACATCCCCCATATCAGCAGAGCCAGTAAGCATCAGCACAATAATGCCAAATAGGTTAATGAAAACAAAGAATGCACTAAGGTTGGCCTTTATTTTATCTTTATCCTCAGCTTGATAGAGCAGCCCCATCGGTGCGCCCCCAGCGGAGGTGGTGGTTCCTAAAAACCCCGACGACATAGAGGCTAACAAACTTGTTATGGTCGATATTTTAGGTTTCATACCTATGATAGATAATGCGACGACGACTAATATACTCACTCCGAGCAATAACTGGTACTGCTTAGCATTCACATACCACATCACTGCTGCTGCGAATATAACGCCCATTGCACCACCGACTATTGAGATCCCCGTCTGTTTCATATCGATTGACCCTCGGTGCTTTATCATTAACACCGAAGTTAAAAAGAGTGCATTCAAAATCATAGGGCCAGGCACCAGTTCAGGCATTAACCAATATAAAACTGGCACACACAGCATACCAAGACCAAAGCCAATAACACTTTGCAAGCAAGCACCAATGATCAGAATTACATACACGAGTACAAAGTCGGTCAAACTTTCTTACCACCTTAGAAAAATAGGGGAGATGGTAACAATACCAACCCATATTTTATTATTATAGTATCATTTGTTTTATTGAAAAAATTTTATCGCAAGTCAGTCATTTTGCAATGTATAAATGCAATTAAGTCCAACCTGCGTCTACGATTAATGATTGTGCTGTCATCATCCGACTATCATCAGCAGCCAGAAATAATGCTGCATTAACAACATGGTCGGGTTGTATTGTTTCGTTTATACACTGGCTTAAACGAACGTCTTCAACCATCTCTGGGGTTAACCAATGAGTAATTTGACGCTCTGTCATTACCCATCCAGGAACCAAGGTATTAACCCGAATATTGTCTTTGCCATACGAGGCTGCTAAAGAACGCGTCAGACCCTCAATACCCGCTTTAGCAGTGGTGTAAGCAGGCATTCCTGTTTGCTTAATGCGCCAACTTACCGACCCCATATTGATAATACTTCCCCCACCTAAACGCTGCATATGCGCCACAACAGCCTGTGAAGAAAAGAAACAAGGGCGTAAGTTAACAGCAAACTTGTCTTCCCAATATTTTACATCCATGTTTTCTGCTGCATGGCGAGTGTCATCGGCTGCATTATTAATTAATACCCCAATATCGCCCTGTTGCTGGCGGGTTTGCTCTATAGCGGCTTGCAATGCTTCAACATCACGAATATCACAATAGATAAACTGCGGATCAAACTCATATTTACCCGCAAGCTTTGCGCACAAAGCCTCGCTTTGCTGCTTTGCAATATCAACAAAGGTGACTTTTGCGCCTTGCTCACAAAAGCGCGTTACCATTACTTCACCAATTCCCGTCGCTCCGCCTGTAATAAATACACTTTTACCGGCAAGGCTGGCGTAAACTGTTTTAAGCTCATTTGAATTTGGCATGATAACCTTTTGTTTTTACAGTATTTACAACGTTGAGTAGCGAAACTTATTGAGCTGCAGCTTCTTTGTCTGCAATTTCTTTTTCGATAAACGCCATCGCTTCATCAATCATGTACGTCATCATATTTTTCGCACGCTCAGGGTCACCATTGGCAATCGCGTTATACACTTTAAAGTGCTCTTCAGCGATGGCTTGTTTATTACCTTTAGCGGGTGTTGTGTGCTGAATACTGACATGCAATGCAGTACGAATAAAGTCACGTAATTGATAGAAAAAACGGTTACCACTGGCGTGCAAAATTGCCGTGTGGAACGCAAGGTCTGGCTCGTGCATTACGCCTTCAGGTTCATCGGCAGCCGCTTGCATTTTATCGAGCGCCATTTTAATTTCAGCGATCGCAGCTTGGTCACCTTTTCGTGCTGCCAACGCCGCTGCTTGTGGCTCAATAGCTAAGCGTACTTGCAAGAACTCTTTCAGTACGTAAAGTGACGGACTGCTCTCAAGTAACCATTTTAATACGCTGGTGTCGTATAAGTTCCAGTTATCCGCCGGTTCAACACGGATCCCTTGTCGTGGACGAGAAGAAATTAATCCCTTTGCAGCCAACATTTTAACTGCTTCACGAACAGCTGTGCGGCTTATACCATACACTTCGCACAACTGTGCTTCGGTTGGTAACCCCGTCTCAGTATTATAATCACCAACAATAATTGCTTTACCAAGTTCATTGGTAACTTGTTGTGATAAGTTCAAATTCTCTAAACGCGCCATGTGTGTTCCTCTAAAGATCTAGGTAATATAATACATCTATAAAGCTATTCCGTCATCCTGCAAATAGTTGATTAAAATCAATAACAAAACATTAAAAAGACAGAACCTCTTATTATAACCGCGCGTAATCGTCACTTTTTTATATATCCAGTGTCACCTTATTTTAACAAATCACTTTCACTCACCCAATTTATAATATAATATTTTTAACTGACAATTAAAAAGCAACATTCTCTTTCATAATTAGGTGGAACACACAATGGTCGAACTAAGTACCTTAGACTGGGCAGTGCTGGCAGGATTTTTTGTCCTGTTATTAGGCGTTGTCGTCATGTCTATGCGACAAAAAGAAGAAGACACCGCTGACTACTTTTTGGCGGGTCGTAATGCAAGCTGGTTAGTAATTGGTGCCTCTATTTTCGCATCAAACATCGGCTCAGAACATTTAGTCGGATTATCCGGTTCTGGCGCTCAATCAGGTATGGCACTCGCCCATTGGGAAATGCAGTCGTGGATTATTCTATTACTCGGTTGGATTTTTGTGCCTTTCTATTGGAGTAGCAAGGTCTACACCATGCCTGAGTTTCTAGAACGTCGCTTTAATTCTAAGTCGCGAACTTTCTTATCTGTTATCTCATTAATCAGCTACGTATTAACAAAAGTCGCCGTGACCGTGTATGCCGGTGGTATCGCCTTTAAAACCATTTTAGGAATTGAGAGTATTTGGGGTATCGATTTCTTTTGGATTTCTGCCATTGGTTTAGTTGTGATCACCGGGATTTATACTGTTCTAGGGGGCATGAAAGCCATTATGTGGACCTCGGTGCTGCAAACGCCAGTGTTGATCATTGGTTCACTGGTCATTTTAGTTGTTGGTCTTGATAAAGTCGGCGGCTGGGCAGAAGTTGAACGCTTAAATGACGTTAATATGCACCTTATTCGCAGCGCATCAGACACTGAATTCCCTTGGCCTGGGATTATCTTTGGCTCGTTTATTATCGGTTTTTGGTATTGGTGTACCGATCAGTATATTGTGCAACGCGTACTCTCTGCGAAAGGGATTAAAGAAGCACGTCGCGGGACGATGTTTGCGGGTTATTTAAAACTCCTCCCTGTGTTTATTTTCTTAGTGCCGGGCATGATTGCTTACGCTCTGAATGCAAAAGGAATTATTAGTTACGAAAGCGCTGACCAAGCATTTCCTACGTTAGTCGCTGAGCTGTTACCTGCGGGTGTGAAAGGAATTGTGATTGGTGGCTTAGTCGCAGCACTGATGAGCTCGCTCGCTTCGCTATTCAATTCATCAGCCACTTTATTTACGATCGACTTTTATAAAAAGTTTAAGCCAGAATCAAGCGAAAAACACCTTCTAAAAGTAGGCAGAATGGCCACTATCGTTATCGTTGTTCTCGGGCTGTTGTGGATACCCGTCATGAGCTTAATTGCCGATGTACTTTATGAATATCTACAGAGTGTTCAATCATTAATTGCACCAGGCATCGCGGCTGTATTCTTACTCGGCTTATGTAGTAAGCGCATAACGCCAACAGCGGGGTTTGTTGGTCTTGTGTCTGGTTTCGTACTGGGTATGATCCGCTTAGTATTATTACCCTTTAAAGATGATTTAACGGGTTCATCGTTTGCATGGATAACGACAATGAACTGGTTGTACTACTGTATCCTGCTGTTTGTTGTGGTTGTCGTAATTATGATTGTGGTGAGTATTTTCACTAAACAAGCAGATGAAGAGCAATTAAAAGGCCTTACTTTCTCAAGCCTAGACAAAGCAACACTCAAAGAGGTCGCCGAGGGTTTAGATAAGTGGGATTACATCCATACAGCGGGCATTTTAGGCATAACTGCCTTTATATATTACCGCTTTTGGTAAACATTTCGTTCCCAAAGTTGTAGGGCGCCAATTGGCGCCCTTTTTTTAAAAATTTTTTAATCAGCTAGCTGTGGTGAAAACACAGGAAACCCATCTTTATCCCATGTAATAATGCGTGCTCGCGCATGGCGATTTGGATCCGTCAATGGCGTGCCTTTCAGCTCTTTATAATCGCGGCTATGGTAAATTAGCAAATCTGTCACGCCATCTTCCGCTTTTACAAAGCTGTTATGACCCGGACCAAAGCGACCAACTTCAGCGTGGGTAGTAAAAACAGGCTCTGGCTTTTTATGCCAACTTTTAGGGTCAAGTAAATCATCATTTACATTTGCCCATAGCAAGCCCATCGCATAACGATGATCGGTGGCACTGGCCGAGTAGGTCACAAAAATTTTATCTCCACGCGTTATTACAGCAGCCCCCTCATTCACTTTATAGCCTTGTACTTCCCACTCAAGAGTCGGCTCAGTAATCGCGATAACAGGCTCTTTAATTGACGTTGGTGAGTCCATTTCTGCTAACCACAAGGCCGAGTTGTATGTGGCAGGCTGGTTTTGCTGTGCCCAAATCATGTAGCGTTTGCCTTTATGAGTAAAACTGGTCGCATCAAGAGAGAAGCTATCTAGGTGACTCATAACCTGCCCCATTTCTTGCCAGTCGCCTTGCATAGGATCAACGTGGTCATTTTTAAGTGCATACATACGAATGCTAAAAGGCTTTTCAATGTCACCGGCCGCAAAGTAAATGTACCAACTGCCATCAATGTGGTGCAGCTCAGGCGCCCAAATGTTAACGCTCATAGGGCCTTTATCATGCTTTTGCCAAATAACTTTTGGCTCGGCTAGTTTTAAGTCATTTAAGCGACATGCTTGGCGTAGTTCAATTTCATCAAACATCGGTGAACTACCAATAAAGGTATAACATCCGGTTTTTTCATCACGCACTAACCAAGGATCGGCACGCTTAAGTACAATAGGGTTATCAATTGGCGCGACGGTCTTGCTACTATTAGCATCAGCAAAAGCTGGCACTGACGAAGCGCTTAACACGGTAAGTAACGTAAGCCGCGATAATTTTTTGAGCATAATGTGTCCTGTATTTCGCTTTTATTTTATTGTTAATATTGTATTACATATTATATAGTAGACGAATGAACAGAAAAGTTAAAACAACAAAAAGGTATTCGATCATGAGACCCGCACACCAAGTGACACGAGCAATGAAGTGGCTTTCAACTGGACTACTTATCTCAGCAGCTGCAGTGTCTGCAAAACAGGTAGAAGTACACGATCCGGTTATGGCCAAAGAAGGCGACACGTATTATGTATTTAGTACAGGCCCTGGCATTACCTATTATGAATCAAAAGATTTAACTAACTGGAAACTCACTGGCCGCGTCTTTAAAGACGAGCCTAGCTGGGCAAAACGCGTGTCACCTAATTTCGGTGGCCATCTGTGGGCACCGGATGTGTACGAGAAAAATGGCAAGTTTTATCTGTATTACTCTGTTTCTGCATTTGGTAAAAACACCTCAGCAATTGGTGTAACGGTAAACGACACTCTTGACCCATCATCACCTGACTACAAGTGGATTGATTACGGTATTGTGGTTGAGTCAGTGCCTGAGCGTGATGATTGGAACGCTATCGACCCAGCTATCATCGAAGATGACAATGGCACACCTTGGATGAGCTTTGGTTCGTTTTGGGGTGGTTTAAAATTAGTGCAACTAGATGATGACATGGTGCGCTTAGCACAGCCTGAAAAGTGGCATCACATTGCCAGCCGTCCAAACACGGAGCATGGCCCAATTGAAGCGCCTTATATCTTTAAAAAGAATGGCTATTACTATCTGTTTGTGTCATTTGATAAATGCTGTCAAGGTATTGAAAGTACTTACAATGTTCGCGTTGGTCGCAGTAAAAACGTTGAAGGTCCTTATTTAGATCAGCAAGGTCGCTCTCTGGTTGATGGCGGTGGTAGCTTAGTGATTGAAGGTAACAAGGAGTGGGCAGCCCTTGGTCACAATGCCGCTTACACGTTTGATGGTAAAGACTACCTCGTGTTGCACGCCTATGAAACAGCCGATAACGGCGTACAAAAGCTACGAATTTTACCGATGAGCTGGAAAAACGATTGGCCGATTGTAAACCCAGCCGACCTAAACAAGCTTAAAACCACGCTTATAAAGTAATTATTCAAACACAAAAAACCTGCAATTTTGCAGGTTTTTTATTTACTCAAGTGATCTATTTTGAGATTTTAAGTTGGTATTATTAATTAAAATCAAGCAGGGTGATATCAACTCGCATCGGGCTTTGGCAATCCTGTTCATGCTTTGTAGCAATAAATGTACTGTACACATCTCGCGCAAGATGAGGGGGTATTAATACTTCAAAACGACTGCCTTTACTCATCAGTTGCAATGCTTCTTGCAAGCCCACAATCGCCTCGGCAATTTCATACTCAACAGGTACACCCTCTGCACGGGTGTCAAATAACACCCGACCGTTATTAAGTACTACACGTTGATGCACAGTGACTGTTGCATCCCAGTGGGGCTTATCACCTGCTCCCTGCTCAATAACACGATAACCAAGGCCCGTAGGAGTTTGGTAAACGCTTTGCTGCTCTTTTAAGCATGACGAAAATACCGGCTTCACCGCTTTATCAAACACATTATTGCTTAACATAGCCCACTCTTTATTGCTCGTTGATCAATCGAATGCCATAGATACCACCCGCAACAGAATCTGGGTTGGCTGTGAAACGCAAGGTCAGCATTTCTGACTGCTTCATCGCCTCTGTTAATGGGTAATCAATGGTGTAAAACTCATCGCTTGGGTTGCCAACAGGCAAACTTACCGCGGCCAGTTTCTCCCTATTAAGGGTGATTGAGAAATGACGATTCACATCACCGATAAAATAACGAATACGTACTGCTGCAGCGTTTTTATTGGGGTTACGAAGCTGATATTCAAACCAACCTGTTGCATCGCGCCAATGGTGGCCATTATTGACACCTGCACGGGTTCCTTCACCTTTAAAGCTATGCTCTACTTCTGGTTGCTGTTCACCCGGCGTAATGTGATCAACGGTTAATAATCGAAGCTGCTCTTTCGCTTGCTCAGCCACTTTGGCGTCAGCTACAAATTGTGTGAATTCAGCTTTGCTTTGCTGTGGCCAATACACTTGATAGCGGCTGTCGTGTAAGCGGAAAAATGGGATAAGTTCCGTGCGTTCAGTCTGTCCAATGCCTTGCTTTGCAATCGCCACATTTTTGTCTGCGATAAATGCCAACGCTTGGCCCGGTTTACGAGTTAAATCAGCAACAAATTGCGCAGGTTCACTGAGCATAATGGGTAATGCTTCTGGTGGGCACGTCGGTCCAGCAGCAATGTGACCCATACGGCTGTTATCAGCAACAAAGCTTAACTGCTCATTCGCAAAAGCCTGTACTTTGGTGGCCATAACCACGGGGCCATACATGACAGAATAATAATCTTGGCCATCCGGTAACTGCTCGGTATAAAGCTTAGGTGCTAATTCAAAGGCAAGCTTATCGCCACTTTGCCATGCATGGCTGATACTGTAGTAACCGTCTTTTTCGCTCGCGGTCACGGCTTTTCCGTTTAACGTAAAGCGCAGTTCACCTTGTTGCCAAGACGGTTTACGAATATGGATGACAGACTCTGAGCTTTGTCCCCCAGACAACCGGTTCACCGTGAGTGAAACCTTGGTATCATCAGGGAATTGGCTGTCTTGGGTGATCTGTAAACCTTGTTGTTGCCAATTTAACGTACTGGGAATAAATAAGTTCACCCATAGCTCTTTACCCGTATTGCTATAAATTAACTCACCATACTTGCTGTGATTCTCAATACCCGAGCCCACACAACACCACATAGAGTCTTGCACTGATGAGTACAAACGGTAATGTCCTGGGCGCATTGAGGTAAAGTAAACAAGGCCACCGTGTTCTGGGTGTTGTGACGATAAAATATGGTTATATGTGGCGCGCTCATAATAGTCTAAATAACGCGTATCAGCGGTTTTCAAAAACAGTAACTTGCTGAGTTTCATCATATTGTAGGTATTGCAAGTTTCTGGGCCTTCAACATCTTCAACCATTGGCGTAAAGTCACTTTTATCATGAAAATGTTCACGTACTGAATTACCACCAATGGACACCGAGCGCTCTTGGCTCACTGTTTTCCAGAAAAAGTCAGCGCCTTGCTGCCATGCTTTATCATCGCTGGCATTCGCCACTTTCAACATACCAATAATTTTGGGAATTTGCGTATTGGCATGCAGGCCTGTTAACTTATCTTCTTTGTGTAATAGTGGTTCAATAATGATGTTATGAGAGAACTGGCGCGCTAGTTTTAAGTAACGCTCATCGTCACTAATAACATACATATCCGCAAACACATCATTTAAGCCACCATGCTCTGAGTACAGCATCTGCTGAACTTGTTCATCAGTTAGCTTCGCTGTGGTTGCTAAGAACCATTCGCCTAACTTAAATAACATGTGCTTTGCTTGGCTACTTCCTGCAACTTCGTAGGCATCACGAAGGCCATGGAAGATTTTATCTATATTGTAAAGTGGTACCCAACGGTCGTTTAAACTGAATAAATCAGCCTTAATTTCACCGTTTTCAATCTGCTGCCACATTTCATCGCCATTAGGAATACCGCCTAAGTAACCACCTGTGGCTTGTTGAGCACGATTAAGCTCGCTTAACATGTAATCTAAACGCTGCTTTAATTCTTCATCCCCTGTCGCTGCCCAAGCAAGGCTCAATGCTGATAAATAATGACCCCCAATATGACCATCAAGACCGGTATTTTCCCAGTTACCATAGTTGGGCGCTTTTGGTGTCAGGCCCGCCTCTCGTAAATAAGGAGCAAGCAGCTGATCAGGATGAAGTGCTAATAAATAACGCACATTAGTTTGCTGCGCATGTAAAAACGGGCTGGCGCTTAAGCTTACTTGGTTTAGCGCAAATAAATGTTGTTCGCTGGCATGTTCAGCATGCGCAACAGAGGCGGCTTGTTTGCTGTCAATTGGCAACTCACTGCATGCAGTCACCGTTAATATTGCAGCACACAGAATTGCTAAATAACTCACTTTGAATGTGTTCATGCTTGTTGTCTCCCAGCGAACCGTTATTTTAAAGAGCAAAGCGCACACTGTGTTAGCGTGCGCGTTTTAAGAGAAGGTTACTTTGGTAGGCGTTTTTGAATGACCATGTCCGTATAGTATTGATCGGTAATCTTGTATTTTTTAAGAATAAGACCAAGTAACGCGTGGAATACACCGGGGATAATAGTAAGCATGAGTGCTAAGCCCATTAAGGTAAACTCCGTTTGCTCAACGTTGGGTTTGTACTCGAAAAATGCCAGTAATAATCCCCCTGCTAAACCAGCTAAACCGCCACCAGCTTTTTGGCAGAATGAAATACCACCAAATGATAAGCCCGATGCACGCACACCGTCTTTAATTTCACCGTAATCCACAGCTTCTGCAATCGCAGACCAGAACACAGGCGCATGTAAATCAACCACAAATGACAAGATGATATAAAGCACGAATGCCATCATTACATCACCCGGTTGGACCACAAAATACATAAGCAATGAAATAAATAACACGGCGATTTGTGATTGACGGAATAGCTTCATTTTACAGTAACGCTGGGTGATCCACGTACTTGCCACCATCGATACGATTGACGCCGCAATACCCGCACTGGTGAATGCCCCCGCTAAATCGGGCACGCCTAAATAATAGGTTGCATAGTACATTGCCACACTACCGCGAATTGCATACCCTAAGGTACCAAGTACACACGCTGCACACAGTAACAACCACTGGTCGTTTTTAAGCAGCACTTTTAATTGCGTAAGTACGCCCTCGGTTTGTGGCTCATGAGTAATACGCTCGCGTGTAGTAAAAAAACAAAATAAAAACAACGCAACAGCACACGCAGAGACCAATGCCATTGCGAGTTTATAACCGTACGACAAGCTGCCATTTCCCCAGTAAGACGCAAGTAGCGGTACTGAGAATACAATCACTACATTGGCAATTTTTGCGAAAAACATACGGTAACCATTAGCAGATAAACGCTCTTTAGGATCCGCAGTGAGTACACCAATATAAGAGATATAAGGGATTGCTACACCGGTAAACATCAACGTAGCAAATAGGTAAGTTGCATAGGCCCATGCCAGCTTCATGTTGTAATCAAGATCTGGCGTAGTAAATAGTAATATAACCGACAAACCATACGGTACAGACAAGAATAAGAACCAGTGGCGGAACTGACCCCAGCGGGTTTTCACTTTATCGGTGATAACCCCCATTAATGGATCGGTAAAGGCATCAACAAAACGCGCCACTAAAAACAACACACCCATATCAACCGGATCCAGTCCGTAGATATCGGTGTAGAAAAAAGACATAAAATAAAATAACGCTGCAACCATGACATTCACTGCCATGTCGCCGGCACCAAAGCCAACTTTTTCTACAACGGATAACTTTTGAGATTCCATACCACACCCTAATTGGAAAATATTAAGCCAATACTCAATATTTTAAGCAATGAACACCTTTCAATACTGTGTATCAACTATGTGATACTACACAGCTTGGCCACTGCATTCGTTATTTTTGTAAATTTAATGCTAACCCAAATGATAGTATTATCATACTAATTAATTCGCAACTCTTTTCGTTTAATAACAAACACGCCCACTTTCTAGCAAATCTGAAAAATAAAAAACCCCAGCAGAGCCGGGGTTTTTGGGTCTATTCAAGAATTTTAGAAAGAATAACGGATACCTAGCGCGAATGTACGGCTAAATAATGCGCTATTTGAGTTATGAGTTGTTGGGTACTCATAATAAGATTGCGCTATTTCTTCTGTTAAATTGGTACCATCAAACGTGACCATGAAGTCTTCGTTGATATCGTAACTTAACTGAAAGTCTAAGCTTTGCTCTGGACGACGATAAACACCTAGCGGATTCGCAAATTGAGCGGCCTCGTAGTTATTTAAGAAATCATCACGCCACACATAAGCTAAGCGCATATCAAAATCGTCACGCTCATAAATAAGCACGGTTGAATATGATGATTTTGAAACCCCAAACATGTCTCGCGTATCATACCCAGAAAGCTGACCGTCTGCGTACACAGGAAGATCTTGCTCTGAATCAAGGAACGTTGCGCTTGCCTGCAGACCCGCACCCATTAACCAATCCGGCAAATTGTCAGGGAAATAAACTAAACCTAACTCAACACCATCTAATGTACCATTAGATGAATTATCCGGTTGATTTAAAATGTACGGATAAGGCGCTTCATCATCAGGTCCTTGATATTGAACGATACGGTTCGAGCCATACACAAACCCCTCTATTTCACGTTTAAATAGCGTGCCATAAAGAGAACTATCATCCGCAAAATACCACTCTAATGTTAAATCGTAGTTTTTAGATTCAACAGGCTTTAAGTTTGGGTTACCGCCACTTGCTGTGCCATAGCCAATATTCGTCACATCTTCAGTGTAGTATATGAAAGAATTTAATTGAGCAAAGTCAGGTCGGCGAATCGTTTCTGTATAAGCAGCTCTCGCGATTACATCCTCAGTTAAATGATAACGCACTACAATGCTTGGCAATAAAGCCGAAGAACTATTTTCTGCAGAGCTAACAGCGGTTGGATTTTGGTCTATGTCAAAAAAGGTCATCTCCGCTTTTGCGTTTTCGTATCGTAAACCTAGCTGGCCATCGAACTCGCGACCAAATAAAGTTGTTGAAAAATTACCTTGAATATAAGCAGCATAAGACTTTTCATCAATATCAAACGTCTTTTCCAACATCACATCATCTGCACCGATGTTATAAAGATCACGGAATGACTGACGGTTGTTGTATATGTAATGCCCATTTGGCACGACCCAACTTGACGGCCAATTCGCATTACCATCAAAAAAGCCTTCATTAATTGATGCAAGGCCTTCATCGAATGAACCTAAAGGTTGACCTAAAATACCGCCGGCAGCCTCACGACTTGAGTCACTCGCCCCACGGCTATCGTAGCGCACACCAAACGAAACGGTATCAAAACCAAAGCTATCAACAAATAAGTCACCATCTAATGTGAATGTTAGTGCATCACCTTTAGATGAGCCCCCATTATCGTATAGTTGGGCAACATTCCACTGAGATGTATCAGCTAAATCAGCTTCATTAACAGCGGTGTCGGGGTTATCAGCATAAACCAAAGAAGGAATTCCGTCTTTGTCATTAAAATCTACATTTAAGCCATACGCAACGCGCTCACTTCGCATAGCAAGAAAGTCAGTCTCATATTGACTGTCTTGATAGTAGATTTCTGAAGCAAGATTAAAAGTATCGGTGATTGTCCACTCACCGCCTAAAGCAAATACATAACTATCTGTCTTACTAACCGTTAAATCACCACTATTAAATCCATAAGGTGCATCAACATAACGCTCTTTTATAATATTGGTGCCATCAAAGGTAACTGGCGGGTTTTGTGTATCAACATTGCCCCACCAATCTACAAACGTGAAGCTTAAAGCGTTAAATGACTCATTACGAAAGCCATTATAAAATGCTTCAAAGGTATATTGTGAATCATCATTTGGTCGCCATTGAAAAGCAACATTTGCAGCTGGGCGCTCTCGCTTACCCGTGAAGTCACTCGCAAACACCGCATCACGAGATAAATAATATTCCGTAGGAACACCATTGATATTTAAAGTAGAGCCCGCTTGGAACGGAAGGCCATTTTCAAGACCTGGTTGCCAAATAAGTTCTTCACTGGCACGGCCATCCGTTGTTTGAATTCGTTCTAGCGGGCCAAAACCAGCTGCAGGATTCAGTGTCATAAATGGCACCATCGCACCCGCTGCAATGTTTTGGTCACGGTAACTGGTTTCACCATATGAAACGTTTACAAGCGCACCAAATTCACCAATCCCAGATTCCCAGCGATTACTTGCCAACAACGATACATTTGGATCAAGCTCTTCAGCTTGCTCTTGATAAATACCACGCGCAGAAACAACCACTTTCGAACCATCGAAGTTAAATGGACGCTGTGTTTTAATGTCGATTTGACCAGCGATCCCACTCCCTACCTGTGATGCTGAACGCGTTTTATAAACATCGACACTTTCTAATAACGCTGCAGGAATATCAGCTAACGCAACATTCCTACCTGCTGCTGTAAAAATTTGACGACCATTCACCGTTGTAGTCACATCCGTTAGACCACGAATAGATACGGTATTTACCTCACCCGCTCCTCGGTCAGTAACTTGTACGCCTGTCACACGCTGAAGGGCTTCAACTACATTGTTATCGGGAAACTTACCAATATCCTCAGCGACAATAGCATCAACAACTTGGAATGATTGACGCTTAATGTTTAAGCCTTTATTTAAACTACCGCGGATACCTGACACCTGAATAACTTCAATTTCGTCATTCTCTTGTTTTGTATCCTGCTGTTCTGCATAAGCAAATTGACATGAAACTGCCATTAAAATCGCGCTTGCTATGTGTGTTTTTTTGAACATGTGTGCTGCTCTCCAATTTTGATTTACCCAGAAGGTGCGCCTTCTGCCTTCCCCATATTTACGATGCTTGTTGTCAGTGCATTTATAGGGTTATTTTTAGTTATGTTAAGTATTTGCTGTCTTCATTAATAGTATTGTATGATTAATTAACAGTCAACTTACATTGTAAAAAATAATAATCTGGCAAATATCTGAGTCTCCACAGCTCATAAGAAACAAAAAACACTTAAGTAACATAACCTTAAAGATATAAAATTCGAAAATCCCACCCTTTTGATGATTCACTCACTGAAAATAAATACTATATTAATATTAAATATCTTCCGTTATAGAAATATTTTTTGCCCTGGGCAATCTTTAGCGCAATAAAAAACCCCGAGCTAAGTCGGGGTTTTTTAATCTAATCGAAAAGTTTAGAAGGAATAACGTGCACCGAGTGCGAATGTACGTGAGTAGATCCCGTTACCAAAGTTAAATAAGTTATCGTTACCTTTCCCATAATAGCTTTGATATACGTCATCTAAAATGTTCGTTGCATCAAATGTTACAACAAGATCATCATTCACATTGTAACTAAACTGGAAATCTAAACTTTGCTC
Source organism: Pseudoalteromonas lipolytica (assembly GCF_003515105.1). NCBI lineage: Bacteria > Pseudomonadati > Pseudomonadota > Gammaproteobacteria > Alteromonadales > Pseudoalteromonadaceae > Pseudoalteromonas > Pseudoalteromonas lipolytica. The sequence goes on from NZ_CP032090.1 coordinate 3,615,781, forward strand.
AGGACGGCTCCAGAACTGCAAAGGGTTAGCAAAAATGGCCGCTTCGTTACCTGTAAAAAACTCAGAACGCCATACGTATGATAAACGCATGTCAAATGAATCACGCTCGTAAATACCGACAATACTGTAAGACTCATCCGATACACCCGCCATTTGAGAATCAACATAGCGTGATAACGACCCATCATCATTATATTCTGGCGTCTTTTGAGCTGAATCAAGCGCTGTAAAACTCGCTTGTACGCCCAAACCATTTAGTATTTCAGGTACATTTTCAGGGAAGTAAACTAACCCTAATTCAAACCCTGAAAGCTCACCTTCAGAGCCATTAACTGGCGCGCTTAATGCGAATGGTATAATTTCACCATCTGAAGCTTTTGGACGCATCACAACTTTACGTCCAGAAACAATACGGCCCTCTATGTCACGTTTAAAATATGCAGCGTACAGTGAGCTTGACTCAGCAAAGTACCACTCAAGAGACACATCGTAATTGGTAGATTCTTCAGGTTGGAGATCTGGATTACCCCCTGTTCCTGTTCCATATTCAGAACCTTCAGTCAGTGGCTCCGTCCAATATTGAAGTGCATTTAAGTCCGCAAAATTAGGCATTCGTAATGTATTTGTATAAGCAACACGCCCAACAACATCATCTGTAATATTCCAATTTAGTACTAAACTTGGTAGAACTTTACTCACATCAGCATCAGCGGAGCTACTATCAAAAACATTCGAGTTAGTTGCCGTTTCAGCCGTAAAGTCCATCTCTTGGTCATAGCTCACATAACGTATGCCAAATTCACCGCTGATATCTTCCGTTAAGAAAAAATTTGTGGTTGCATATAATGCGAAAGAATTTTCTTCGATATCAAATGTTTTATACATCTGTTCAGCTTCTAACCCATATACAGCACGAACAGCCTGAGCATTATCAAGCATATAACTGCCGTCTGCAGTAATAAAGCTGTTAAAGGTGTCTGCTCGACCATCAAAGTAGTCATTGACGTGATAAACGATACCAGTGCCATCATCCGCTGCGCCCGCAGCTGCAAGTTTCTCTATAAGACTCGCGACTGATGTATTGGCAATCCCCCCTTCATTAGTTCGCGTATATTCTTGTGCTGTGCGCTTTTCATAACGCCCACCAAATTTAACTTTGTCAAAATACGCACCACCAATTAGGTACTCAGCGTCGAATGTGAAAGTCAGTGCATCACCCGCATTACCACCGCCATTATCATAAACAGTCCCAGCATTCCAATTTTCAACTGCTGACATATCGGCTTCGTTTAGTGCTGTGTTCGGGTCATCCCAAAATGAGATACTTGGTACACCATCATTGTCATTAAAATCAACATCAAGGCCACTTGCTACGCGGTCAAAGCGCATTGCAAAGAAGTCTGACTTATATTCACTGTCTTGATAAACCACTTCAGAGTTAATAGTTAGATAATCACTTGCTTGCCACTGAGCCCCTAATGCATATAAGTAACTGTCTGTTTTACCATATGAAAAGTCACCACTTTGGAAGCCACCAGCACCGATTGCTTGTTTTTCTTTAATTACATTTGTGCCATCGAACACCGTGGGGGTTTCAATAAAGCCATTACCATTTTCAAACGTATTTGAGAACCATAAGGCATTTTGTGACTCATTTTCGTAACCCGTATAGAAACCTTCAGCAGTCACTTCGAGCGTTTCATTTGGTGCCCACTGCAAAGATATTGATGCCGCAGGGCGCTCGCGCAAACCAGTAAAAGAAGTACCAAATATAGCGTCACGACCAATTAAATATTCAGTCGGTAATCCATCAACATCAATCATCGAGCCTGGTGTTGTCGGTAAACCATTTTCAAGACCTTCTTTCCAGTTTGTACCTTGCGAACCTTTCTTTGGGATCAATGAGTACGGGCTGTAGTTAGGGTGAGGGTAGTTTGTGAAATAGGGTAATGCTGCACCCGCTGTTATCGTATCATCACGATAATGCGTTTTAGAGTAAGAAATATTAACCAGCGCACCAAATTCACCTGCACCATCGATGTCCCAACGGTTAGATAATAATGCACTGATATTTGGATCAATTTTATCTGGCTGGTCTGAGTAAATAGCACGCGCTGCTAAAACGACTTTTTCACCTTCGAAGTTGAATGGACGATGTGTTTTAATATCGATCGCCCCTGCAATACCACGCTCAATTTGATCTGCCGAACGGGTTTTATAAACAGTAACACCTGAAAGTAAGCTTGCAGGAATGTCTTGCAGTGCCACATCACGACCCGCGCCTGTAAAGATGGCACGACCATTAACAGTGGTATTTACATCGTTAAGGCCGCGAATTGAAACCGCGCTTACTTCACCTGCTCCACGGCCTGTTGTTTGAACACCTGTCACACGTTGAAGCGCTTCAACTACGTTGTTATCAGGGAATTTACCAATATCTTCTGCAACAATAGCATCCACGATTTGAACGCTTGCACGTTTTTCATCGAGTGCTTTGTTTAAACTGCCGCGAATACCTGATACCTGAATAACTTCCATTTCATCGACATTCTTTTCAGGAGTATTTGGTGCCTGCTCTTGAGCGAAAGCAAATTGACAGGTAAATGCCATAACTACAGCACTGGCAATGTGTGTTCTTTTAAACATTTTCGGTGTTCTCCAAATTATTGTTATACCGGACCTCTGGGAAGATACCGACTCAGTTTCCGAAGTATGCTCACTGCATTGTGCATCGTGTGTTGTCAAAACGGTGCGTGATCGAATCTCGATTCTCGATTAAATGTATTGCAGGGCCCTTTTGATAATATTGTATGATTATTTATAGATCAACCGATTAAACTAATTAAAACTGATACGATCTCATTCACACAGCACACATTAATAAAAATGCTCCTTCAATGTAGAAGGCGCTATATTTTCAGCTTAAGCAGCAATCAATATCAACATATTCAATGAGTTCAAAGACCTATTAGCTTGCCTTTAATACATCAAATGCAGAAAAAAAGGCCAATAAATTATTTACGCAAATTATTTTGCTGCTACTATAATTATAAAAATACAATAATACAATTTGATATTTTTACTGCAATTTTTCGAATTATCTCATGATAACAGCCAGTTACTCAGTTACCATTATTAATACTCTGCGTATATCGATCATGGGTAAAAAATCAGCAGTCAGAACAACAATCATTTACAGAGGACACTCATGAGTAAACTGAAAGCCTTAGCGCTACCATTGCTTTTTTCGAGCAGCTTAGCCGTTGCACAAAACCCATTATTCACCGATGTATTTACTGCAGATCCCGCAGCACTTGTTCACAACGACACCGTATACCTTTATACAGGCCATGATGAAGCACCTAATAACGATGTATTTTTTGAAATGCATGACTGGCTTGCCTTTTCGTCTACCGACATGGTGAATTGGAAAAAGCATGGCCCAATTATGAAAGCCACTGACTTTAAGTGGGCAAAAGGCGAAGCGTGGGCGTCACACATGATTGAGCGTGATGGCACCTTTTACTTCTTTACCACGGTTCGTCACAACGATACAAAACCGGGCTTTGCTATTGGTGTTGCAACGTCTAAGTCACCGACAGGCCCATTTAAAGACGCCATTGGCCATGCGCTTGTTACAGACGATATGACCAAGCACACACCGAATGATTGGGATGATATTGATCCTGCTATTTATACCGAAGAAAACGGCGATACATACATGTTCTTTGGTAACTTAGTGCCAAAATATGTAAAGCTGAGCGATGACTTACTTTCGCTTGATGGGGAAATCAAAACACTCGATTTGCCAAACTTTACAGAAGCATTATGGGTGCATAAAAAAAATGATAACTACTATGTATCGTACGCCTGTGAGTTCCCTGAGAAAATCTGTTATGCCATGAGTAAAAGTATTCATGGGCCGTGGGAATATAAAGGTATCTTGAATGAAATCGCGGGCAACAGTGAAACCAACCACCAATCAATTATCGAATACAAAGGTAAAGATTATTTTATTTACCATACAGGTGCAGTACCACCAATTGATGGCAAACCAAGTGGTGGGCGTTTTCGTCGTTCCGTGTCTATCGAACCACTTTACTACAATGAAGACGGCACCCTTAAACGTATTATCATGACTACTGAAGGGTTAAGTGCACAAAGCAAGTAATACTATGAAGGGCTCTGGTGTAGAGCCCTATTCATTTTTTATACTCTTTTTTCAAAGGCCTAAACTGCAAATTAAAAGTACTAGCAATACAGCTCATCCCCCCATTTAAAAACTTTAACCCTGCTGCAAACAACGAAATTAAAGAAACAAAGCATTTACAATGCAATTACCTTTGTGAAATCATTTGCACAATCTAAATAATATTATAAAATTACAATACTACGTTATTGTTGATTTTTTTTTTTATAGCAGCAACACTTTTTGACAACAATTCAATAAAAATAAATCCCTGATTTAAAGGACACATAAAATGAAATTAAATAAGTTAGCTATGCTAATTGCCTGCTCTTTGGCTGTGACCGGTTGTGGCAATGAAGAAGGCACACAATATGACACTGCACCTGCGGTTACCGAACCCCAAAGCGCAAAACCCAGTGTAAGTAGCAGTGTTGAATACACAGAATCAGGGAGCGTAATGGTTACTAATGTCAGTGTACATGACCCTTCTGTTGTTAAAGTTGACGACACTTATTATATTTTTGGTTCACACCTTGCTGCCGCTAAATCAACTGATCTTCTGAACTGGGAAATGATTTCTAGCCTTTCAGCTAACGCAGCCGTTAATGAAAGCCCCCTATTTGATTACAACTACACAGGTGAAATTGCCGAGGGTATTGAATGGACAGATGGCTTTACTGGCAACTGGGCTGCCGATGTAATCAAAGCGCCAAATGGCAAGTTTTGGTTTTACTATAACCACTGTGCACAAGATAACCCAGATACACCGGATGTTGTTGATGAAGTGTGTTGGAACCGCTCTTACCTTGGTTTAGCTGAAGCTGACAACATTGAAGGCCCCTATAAAAATAAAGGCATTTTCTTACGCAGTGGCTACCGCAATGAGGCGGAGTTTACAGCCTACCCTCTCGATAACGGCCAAACAACATGGAATGGCGCCGTTGATCCAAACGTCATTGACCCTGCTGCATTCTATGATGCAAACGGCAAGCTTTGGATGGTTTACGGCTCTTACTCCGGCGGTATTTTCGTTTTAGCAATGGACGAAGAGACCGGTATGCCAGAAGCCGGTCAAGGATACGGTAAAAAACTAGTCGGTGGTGACTTCCGTGCGATAGAAGGCGCCTTTGCAATGTATAGCCCAGAGAGCGAGTACTATTACCTGTTCTTCTCAGTTGCTGGATTTGACTTAAACGGAGGCTATAACATTCGTGTTGCTCGCTCAAAAACACCTGATGGTCCATACCTAGATAACACGGGTAATGACATTGCAGCAATAGGGGGCCTAGAAGTCGGTGAAAAACTAATGGGCGGCTTTGAGTACACCCAAGAACTTGGCGAAACAGCACCTGCTTGGGGCTATCAATCACCGGGGCATAACTCGGCTTACTACGATGAAGCAACAGGTCGTCATTTATTAGTAACACACACCCGTTTTCCACAAACATCGACTGAGTTCCCTAACAATACTGAAGCACACCAAGTTCGTGTGCATGAAATGTTTATTAACTCATTAGGTTGGCCGATGGCTTCACCACAACGCTATGTACCGCTTGAGGGCGACAACATGGTGGTTGCTGATGAGCTTTACGGTTACTACAAATTTATCAATCACGGCACTGATGTAAACACTGATGCTATTCGTTCAATGCATATTGCATTAAACCAAGATCACTCAGTAACAGGTGACGATCCCGGTATCTGGTACATGATTGATGACTCTAATATTAAACTAGAGCTTGATTCTGGTACTTACTTCGGCGTGGCTAAATGGCAATGGGATGACGCCACCAAAGCGATGGCCGTCACTGTATCGGCAACATCAAGCGAAGGCGCTACCATTTGGGCAAGTAAACGTGATGAAATTACGGATACTGCAAACGTGCTGGGCACTGTTCAAGAAGCACTTGATATAAAAACTGAATTATCAATTGCAGACGAAGGCTATTCATTACCAACTAAAGGTAAAGATGGTGCAGCGATTAACTGGCAAAGTAGTGATGAATACTACATCACCAGCGAAGGGTCTGTGTTTATCCCTACGCCAGACCGTGGTGATAAATCCGTTACTTTAACGGCTAATATCTCTTTAAATGGCGAGAGCACAACCAAGACATTTAATGTAAACCTTGAAGCGCGTCCAGAATTTAAAAATGCGATTGCACACTACAAATTCGAAGAATCACTAAGCGATGATTTAGGCAATCTAGGTGATGCAGGGGTGACAGACAACAATCTATTAAATGTAGGTGCAGGCACAGCCGCTTTCGCTGAAGGTCAAACAGGTAAAGCGTTTAACTTTGATGGTGCAACGGGTGTTCGTTTACCTGATGACTTAGTGACAGGCGATGAGTACACCATTTCATACTGGTTTAAGCCAACAGTGCTAACAGATTTTTCTCCTACATTTTTTGCTGCAGCATCCGTTGATAACTGGATAAGTATCGTACCAGCAAATTCACCTTCATTCCTTTGGAGCCACTATTTAGATGAAAATAATAAAGACGTTTGGGGTGATGTAAACCAGACTACACCTGCACCATTAGCCTGGTCACATATTGCAATTACTTATGTAGGCCAAACAGCTACACTTTATAAAGATGGCAAAAGAATTGGCTCAATACAAAGACCCGACATGTTTAATACACAAACCGGCAATTTTGCTCTCGGTGTTAACTACGGGTGGGATTTACCTTTCCAAGGTCAAATTGACGAATTTATCGTGTATGACTACGCCTTAAACAGCTTAGACATCAATGGTGCAGCAATCAACAACCTAACAGATCCGACTAAGTTCGAAAGTTTCATCACTGATGCGCTTGATTTAGGTGATGTCTCTGCAGTACGTGAAAGCTTCGAGTTACCACGTGTCGGTCCATTTGTGTCAGGTATTAGCTGGACGTCAAACAACGAAGAGTACTTAAAACCAGTTAACGGCACGGCTGTTGTGACTCAACCAAGTGCCTCTGCTGGCGACCAAGTTGTAACATTAACGGCAACCATTAAGTACAAAGACTTTACTGATACTAAGTCATTCGATGTAACCTTAAAATCACTTGCACCAGCTGAATACAGCTTCGAAGGTGACCTAAGTGCATTAAACGGTGCGTATGCAGCGGGTAAACCAACGGGTGGTTTCATGAACAACACTGGTGGTAACGTAACTTTTGTTGACGGTATCATTGGTCAAGCCGTATTCCTTGACGGGTCAGGTGTTCGCTTGCCAGATAACCTTATTACAACCAATGATTACTCTGTGTCTATGTGGTTAAAACCAGAAAGCTTCACCGATTACACAACCGCATTCTTTGCAGGTGCAAATGCAGACGCTTGGTTGAGTTATGTGCCTTCGATGGCTGGCTCTAGTCTAACTCGTTTGTGGGCAAATAATGGCGCATTCTTTGATAATGCAGAGCTAGATAGCCGTATCCCTCTCAAAGAGTGGACACATGTTGCCTTCACGGTTGATGGCACCAACGGCGATACGATAAAAATGTACGTCAATGGTGAACTTCAGCTAGAAGCGGGCGGTTTCCCTCGCGTGTTCACTGTACCTGGTGAAACCAATGAATTTGCCTTGGGTGTTAACTACTGGGATACCCCTTATAACGGGGCTATTGATGAACTGAAAATTTTCAACGGTGCGATTAGTGCTGAAGAAATAAAAGCACTCTTTGACGCAGCTTCTGCACAAGAAGAGTAATAAGTAAGGTGAGCTGTCTCACCTTCCTTATTCGTTGTCGTAAAAAGCCAGACTCTGTCTGGCTTTTTTATGCAAACATGGAGCTGGGCAAAGTTACAAACACAATATGGTAATGCGCCTGTGTACCTGTACTACTTCGATCATCACCCTGCCCGAAAGAGTGGGGCAAAAGATGAAGATCACGGCTCTGCTCACGGTCATGAAATTGCGTACGTGTTTAAAAACTTGAATAAGTCAGATCCCAATGTCACACCAAACGACTTAAAAATGTCAGAGGTTATGGCAACGTATTGGACTAATTTCGCTAAAAACGGGAATCCCAATAATGACGCACTACCAAACTGGCCAGCTTTTGATGATGAAAAGCCGAGTACCATGTACTTCCAACAACAGCCAAAGTAACTAGTGAGCAGTTTTACTCACTTTTCCAAAACTGCCACCACTTTTTGTTACTCGCGGTATCTGCTTTACTCAACGCTGAGCTTGCTGTTTCATGGGGATACCTTATACGATAAGACGGATCACTAAAGGCAGGGTTCAGTGCCGTTGAGTTATTCATTCGATCATAGTCATCTAAGTGGGGATTAGAATAAAACTCTTCGACTGGATACGGTAAATAAGCCTCGTCATACCCTGAATATTCAAAAATAAAACGTTTCGCTTTTTCATTTCTAAGAAATGCATTCCGAAACAAATGCCATTCAGCATCATCAATATTCATATAAAAATATTCACTCGCATCCAGAATGAGATACTCGTACTCTAGCTCATCAAAAAGCGCGATTGTCTTATCTAAATACCCTATCGCTATTTCAGGCTCTTGAAATAACTCAGTAAAAAACCGATGTGAGTTTTCTATATTTTCTTTCGCTTTTTTGACCGTCGTACACGGTAAAGAGATCGTATCGTAGTGTAAATTACCCTCTCCATCCATGTATTCAATTTTAGACTCGATGAAATCATCTTCATTGAAAAACATTAACCAGACTATTGGTATTTGATAACCTGCTTCAGCTAACTCAATGTACTGACCACCTTCACTTTGCAGCTGATGCACACTTGAAATTGGTTTACTTGAATTAATTAAATAAGACATTTACAACTCCTACTCCCTGAGAAAGCAACCAGCGCATTCCCTTAAACTGAATAATTATACCTTCACGTTATATTAACAGGAACAAAAAAAGCCACTCATAAATGAAGTGGCTTTGGTTTGAGTCGATTTTTTACTTATGACTTAATGTGGTTCACGCAGGTGGAACACTTGGCACTTGTTACCTAAATCGGGTTGTTGTGCAAAGTTAGTGTTTTCAGCCAAACCACAGTTACTTAAGCCTAATGCTTGTTTTGTGTAACGGTTGATAAGCATGATGCCACCGCCTTCAACTGGGGCAATGCGCCACTGTGCTGTTTTCGCGGCACACGAAGCCATTTCTACATTGGCACCCGGCACGAGTGCATTATCGGCTACTGCAGCACAGAACTCGCTGTCAGCGCTTTGTTTCAGGCTTACATAACCCGTATCTGTTGGTGTGAAGAACCACTGCTGTGCGTCTTTATGCGTATAAGCGTGTTGCTCAACATTAGTACCAGCTTTAACTGTACCAGCTACGCTCAACGCTTTACCACTTTGTTGGCTTAATACCACAACACTGCCCATAGGGCGTAATTGCCAGTCGCCACACGCTGTTGTGTCGCTTTGCTGTAACACCGCTTGATTTTGCGCAGCCGAACACCCTGCAACCGCTAAAGGTTTGTCTGTGTAACGGTTAGTAATAGACACATTACCGTCTGTGCTTGGAGCTACTTTCCATTGCTGGCAGAAGTTATTGCGCCATGCCGCAGATTGTACTTTAGCGTTGTCAGCATCGTTACAGCTTTCAAGTTCAAGGAACTTGCTGTCTTCGCGGTTGGCTAAACGAACAAAACCGTCTGTTGTTGCATCAATAACCCACTGACCATTGGTGCTTGCACACTGGCGCTGCACTGCGCGCGCATCTTGTGGGTCTGCAGCGATGTCTAAACATAGGCCACTTGTGGCATTCACTAATTGGTAGCGTTGACCTTGTACACGTGTTACCAGCGGACCATATTCACCTGATGGTGGGGCGACTTCAACACCCGGCGTTAATGGTTTACCAAAGTTTGGCGTTCCATCGTTGTTCCAAGTGAATTTTTGCGCACGTAAAGAACGCGTTGCGCTACAACCGTGCTCTACTGAATCATTACCATGGTAAACCAGCCAATCTTCAGTACCATCTGGCGACGTGAAGAAACCATTATGACCTGGGCCAAATACGTCTTCTGTGCGCTCAAATACCGGCTTGTCGTATTTTTTCCAGCTGCTGGCTTTAAGTGGATCATCACCTACAAGCTCAAGCATACCCAGCTTGTAGTCAGGGGTATTACAGAAGCTTGCTGAGTACGTCATAAACGTACGCCCATTGTGCTGTATAATTTCAGCGCCTTCCGTTACTTTACGACCACTAATTTCCCAGTCTAGCTCAGGACGCGTGATCACCGTGTGTGGAGAGTTCTTTTTCAGTGTCCATGGGTTTTCCATTTCAGCAATAATGTTTAACTGTTGATCGCCCTGCCACTGTGAGTAAATCACATACAGTTTATCGTTGTATGTTAGGTAGTTACCGTCGATATTCCATACGTTTGGCATTAATGCCCCTTTGTATTCGTATGGACCCATAGGGTCATCACCGGCACTTTCTAAAACATTTAAGTGTTGGTTATCTAGCGTGCCATCGGTACCGGCTGTGTACATCATGTACCAACGATAGCCATTTGGCCCTTTTAGGCGATGGAATTCAAACGCCCAGAAGTTACAACAACGTTCAGGGTTTGAATCAGACCACACATTGACAGGTGTTGCATCTGCAAGACCAGCAAGTGTGGGCGATTTTCGCATCACTAATTCAGAAGTCCATGTTGTTGTGGTTAAGTAATAGTTACCATCCCAATACTCAAGCCATGGATCGGCGCCATTAGGAAACAGCGGATTGGTAAATATGCCATTATCTTGAATGGGCGCTTTTTCTGTGGCTGCTACATCAGTTTTTTTAGCTGTGTTGTCTTCAGCCGTTGTCTGACAGCCAGTCAGCGCGCCAAACGACAAGGCAAATAGGCTAGCTAAACCGGCCTTTTGCATTGCGCTTTTAAGCTTTGTTGTTTTCACGTTTGTGTTCCTTTATTTTGTACCAAATTCGTACACGATGCGTGTTGAGTACACGTCACCCGGTAATAATGTTGTGCTTGGGAACGTTGGCTGATTGGGTGCATCAGGGAAGTGTTGTGGCTCTAAACAAAAACCACTTCTGAAGTTATGCACTAAGCCAGACGCTTGCTTGCTACTACCGTCTAAGAAGTTACCTGAATAAAACTGTACGGCAGGCTCTTCGGTGTAAACGGTTAATGTACGACCTGAGTTTGCTTCGTAAACCGTTGCCGCTTCTACAAGCTCTTTGCTTGGTGTGTCTTTTAGTACAAAGTTATGGTCGTAGCCTTTACCAAGCTGAAGCTGTTCATTGCTTACTTTTATATCTTGACCAATTGCTTTAGCAGTACGGAAGTCAAACGGTGTGCCTGCTACATCCATTAACTCTCCCGTTGGGATTAAGCCACCATCTACAGGCGTAATCGCTTTGGCGTTAATTTGCATTTGGTGATCAAGAATGTCGCCTTTACCCGCTAAGTTAAAGTAGCTGTGCTGCGTCATATTGATAATTGTAGGCTTGTTCGTTGTAGCAATAAACTGCATGTCTAGCGTGTTGTTATTGGTTAACGTGTAAGTCACTTCAGTGGTTACTTCACCTGGGTATCCTTGGTCACCATCGGGGCTAACAAGGCTTAGGGTCACGCCTGCACTGTTTTGCGTAGTGAACGGTGTCATGTTCCATACTTTTTTGTCGAAACCTTGCACACCCCCGTGTAAATGATTGTCGCCGTCGTTAGTGGCAAGCTGATATTCGGTGCCATTTAACGTGAATTTACCGTTCGCAATACGGTTACCAAAACGACCAATAATAGCGCCAAAGTAAGTCGTTGCTTTTGTGTAAGCGTCTAGGTTATCTAAACCCAGTACAATATTACCCATTTCGCCTTTTGCATCTGGCGTTTCAATGCGCGTGATAATACCGCCGTAGTTGATTACATCAACACTAATGCCATTGCTGTTAGTGAGTGTTACTTGATTTACAGGGGTTTGATCTGCAAGCACGCCGTAAGCCGTCATAGATGCTGAAGGGGAAGTTGTCATATTGTCTCCTTGATGAGCACACGCTGGTGTTAGGGCAATCCCACATGTCACCAACAATGCATAAAGCCCGCGCGACTTTTTCGTGTTCGAACCGGCTGTTTGATGAGTTGTTTTTAAACCTTGGAAAACACATTGCAATGACATATGAATAACCTTTTTTTAATTGTATTTATAGTTTTATAATACAATTAAGGGGATCATTGCAAATTTAATCGCTAAAATTGGATTTTGCCGTCTTTTACCATAATGCAGTCCATGCCCGCACTTTTTGCTGCTTGATAGCCAATTTGCGTATCTTCAAACACCACGCATTTACTGGGTTCAACACCTAATTGCTCAGCCACTTTTAAAAACGTTTCTGGGTCTGGCTTACCTTTACTCACATCACTTGCGGTAACTAAGGCGCCTATTTTATTAATTAAATGAGTATCTGTTAGGTGATCAATTGCATGCTCGCGGTCAGCCCCTGTACCCACTCCCATTGGCAGTACACCATGGTATTTCTCAAGTACAGCGACGGTTTCGTCAATTACCAATGGATGGTGCTGTAAATCAACCCAAAATTGGTGCTTGTCTTTAGCAACAACGAGAGGGTCGTGATCTAAACCAAATTTTTCATTGAGCATTTCAATGGTTTTAACGGTCGGTATGCCACCCAAGCTATACATGTAGTCGTAATCGAACGGATAACCATACGCTTCACAGGCTTTCTGCCATGCTTGCAAATGACTGCCCATTGAGTCAATTAAGGTGCCGTCCATATCAAAAATAATGCCTTGGTAGGCGCTTAAGTCGATCATATCTACTCCTAAAAAGTGTTACTTCACAATAGCATAAGCCAGCGAGGAGCGAGGCTCATCACTGGCTTAATCGACAACAAAATTTGACTGAACATGCTAAAAGCATGCCCTAGTACTTTATGTACTCGTTTTTACAGGCCACGTTTTAGCATGTAATAAGCTGCGTTATGACGAAGCTCTGTTTTGAAACCACGAATTGTCGTATCGTTATCGATGATCATCGTTTCAACGCCAGCCATTTCAGCAAAATCAACGATCATATCAGTTGTGACTGCTTGGCTGTATGCAGTGTGGTGTGCACCACCAGCGTGGATCCATGCAGCAGATGCAACAGATAGATTTGGTTTTGGTTCCCACAGTGCTGAAGCCACTGGTAAGTGAGGTAAATCAGCTGGCGGAGCCACTGTATCTACTTCGTTGATTAGAATGCGGAAACGGTTACCCATATCAATTGGTGATACGTTAATTGCAGCGCCTGGCTTTGCAGTAAACAATAAACGGCCTACATCACACTTCACACCGATCGTGTGTTGGTGAACTTCTAAGCGTGGTTTTTGTGCTGCAATTGAAGGACATACTTCTAACATGTGCGCGCCAAGTACTTGGTCAGTCTCACCCATGTTGTAAGTGTAATCTTCCATGAATGAACAACCGCCTTCACGGCCTTCACCCATTACTTTCATGATGCGAACCATCGCAGCTGTTTTCCAGTCACCCTCACCACCGTAGCCATAGCCTTTCGACATTAGGCGCTGTGTAGCAAGACCCGGAAGACCCGAAAGACCTGATAAGTCTTCAAAACAGTTTGTGAATGCTTTAAAGCCGCCTTTCTCTAAGAAACGCTCCATACCAAGCTCTAAACGTGCTTCGTTGCGCAGCATTTTTACGGCGTAATCGTCTTGTAGAGTTTCGTCAGAAATCACATAGTCTTGCTTATAAAGCGCTAACTGTGCATCGATTTCGTCTTCTGTGATTGTATCAACCACTTTTACAAGCTCAGCGACACCAAACGCGTGTACTTCATAACCAAAGGTGATTTGTGCTGAAACTTTGTTACCTTCCGTTACCGCTACTTGACGCATGTTGTCGCCAAAACGCGCTACTTTAAGTGTTTGGCTTTCTGCCCAGCCTTTCGCCGCACGACACCAGTCATCTAACTGCTTTTGTACGTCAGCACGTTGCCAGTGACCCGCAACCACTTTGCGCTCTTTACGCATTACCGTACCGATGAAACCGAACTCACGGTCACCGTGTGCACTTTGGTGCGTATTCATGTAGTTCATGTTGATGTCAGACCAAGGAAGGGCTGCATTGAACTGAGTATGAAGGTGTAACCAAGGCTTACGTAATTCGCTTAGGCCAGCAATCCACATTTTCGCAGGTGAAAAAGTGTGCATCCATAATACTAAACCAACACAGTTAGGATCGGTATTTGCCGCTTGGCAAACAGCGTGAATTTCTTCAGGTGACTTAACGGTAGGCTTACATACCAAGTTTACTGGTAGGTTCGCTTCGCTGTTTAAGCCCGCTACAATTGCTTCGCTGTCTTTGGCAACCGTTTCTAACACCTTAGGACCATAAAGATGTTGTGAGCCGGTAACAAACCAGACTTCTTTCGTCATCGTCGTCATGTTAATAATCCTCTAAATTCTTGCTATTTGCTCTGACCGTAATACGCGTTTTTACCGTGCTTACGTAGATAATGTTTATCCATCACGGCTTTTTTAAGTTCAGCTGCGTGTGGATCTAAAGTGCGTGTTAAATACGCCATGCGAGCAATCTCTTCGAGTAGCGCGGCATGGTATACAGACTGAGCGGCATCTTTACCCCACGTGAAAGGCGCATGACCCGCAACAATCACCATAGGTGCAGCTTTCGGATCGCGGTCTTTATACGCATCAGTAATTTGAATACCGGTTTCTAACTCATAATCGCCATTCACTTGCTCATCAGTTAGTTCACGCGTACAGGTGATGTCACCGTGTACATAGTCAGCGTGAGTTGTGCCAAGGCAAGGAATGCTTTGCTTTGCTTGTGCCCATGCAGTTGCATAGGTCGAATGCGTGTGTGTTACACCGCCAATCTCATCGAAGTGGCGATATAAATGAACATGTGTTTTGGTGTCAGAAGACGGACGCATAGCACCTTCAACAATGGTGTTTTCAAGGTCGACGATCACCATGTCGTCGGCTTTCATTTGGTCGTACGATACACCACTTGGTTTAATCGCAATCACGCCTTTGTCGCGGTCGATTTGCGATACGTTACCAAAGGTATAAATTACTAAGCCACGACGTTGAAGCTCCATATTCGCTTCATAAACTTCACGTTTTAGTTCAGTAAAACTCATGCTTTGTCTCCGTTTACATAGCTTGCAAGTGCTTGGTAGTTGGCATAAAGCGCGTCATACACCGCTACACGCTCAGGGTTTGGTAAGTACTGATGACAGACTGATGACGCCATCACTTTTTGCGCATCAGCCACTGTTGCGTGCTCACCCGCAGCAACCGCAGCCATAATTGCCGCACCCAATGCACAACTTTGCTCACTCTCTAAAACGTCGATTGGACAGTTCCAAACATCAGCACAGGTTTGCATTACGTAGTCTGATTTTTTAGAAATACCGCCGATAACAACCACTGACTCAATTGGCACGCCTTCACTTTGAAAACGCTCAGTGATAGCACGTGCGCCAAACGCCGTTGCTTCAACAAGTGCTTTAAAGAATTTAGGTGCATCTGTGCCCATTTTTAAGCCAGTTAATGCCATTGCAACGCTTTGATCAGCATCTGGCGTACGACGACCATTTACCCAATCAAGCGCAGTTACGTCGCTGCTTGTTACAGGGAGTGCTGCCGCCGCATTTGATAAATCAACTAAGATTGAGTCTTCTAGCTTGTTAACTAACGCCTGCTCAGCGTCAGATAGATTTGTAAGTTGGCGAGTTGGCCAAAGTACTAGATTTTTAAACCATGCGTATAAGTCACCAAAAGCAGACTGACCAGCTTCTAAGCCAATTAATCCTGGGATCACTGAGCCATCAACTTGACCACAAATACCTTTAACGCAGGTATCACCTAGTTGCTCTTTAGACGTTACCGTGATGTCACAGGTTGAGGTACCCATTACCTTAGTTAGAACGCCTGGGCGAACATTGGCAGCTACTGCCCCCATGTGACAGTCAAATGCACCGTAACCAATCACAATGCCTTGTGGTAAACCTAGCTTCTCGGCCCACTCAGCGGTTAAGTTGCCAGCAACTTGGTCGCTTGGCTCTGTGGTTGCATTTAAAGTATCAACAACACCATCTAATAGTGGGTCGATACTTGTAAAGAAACTGTTTGGTGGGAAACCGCCCCACTGCTCGTTCCACATTTGTTTGTGGCCCGTTGCACAACGCCCTAGCTTTAATGCTTCAGGGTGAGTTGTGCCGCACATGAGCGCGGTCATCCAATCACAGTGTTCAACCCATGAATAAGTGGCTGCTTTAACACTGCTATCAACGCGGAAAATATGTAATGCTTTAGCCCAGTACCACTCAGAAGAGTAAATACCGCCCATGTGTGAAAGGTAGTTCACATCGTTGTTAGTTGCAGCTTGAGTGATTTCATTTGCTTCTTTAATAGACGTATGGTCTTTCCACAAAATGAACATTGCATTTGGGTTTTCTGCAAACTCTTCAGTTAATGCCAGTGGTGTACCTTGGCTATTAATAGCCACAGGCGTTGAGCCTGTTGTATCAAAGCTCATACCCACTACTTTGTCTGCGGTACCTGCTGGAACATGCGACCAAAGACCATTCACTACTTCAACAAGGCTATCAATGTAGTCTTGTGGATGCTGACGAAACTGATCTTTACTTGGGTCACAATATAAACCTTGTGCCCAGCGCGGGTAGTTCACTAAATGGCTGGCTAGTTCTTCACCAGTTGCAACATCAACGAGTAATGCTCTTACCGAGTCTGACCCGTAGTCTAATCCCAACGTATAACGAGACATAATTACCTTTCACTAATTGCTTACTAACATTGTTAGTCATTATCTTTATTTGTATGATAATATCAACAATACCAGATTGTAAAGGTATTATAAAAATATTATTAACAGGATTATTTGCTGCTGGCGGGCGATTTATTGCGCAGTTTTTCTGGAAGATTAGATTGTTTTTTCAGCACAAATAACAGGTTAAAGCCACTAAATTAACTTTTGTATGATAAGAATGGGATAATTATGTCTAACCAACTAGAACAACTTAAAGCAATGACAACCGTTGTTGCTGACACGGGTGATTTTGAAGCAATCAACGAATACAAACCGCAAGATGCAACAACGAACCCATCACTCATCTTAAATGCGATTCAAATTGAGAAGTACCGTCCACTTGCTGCAGAAGCCGTTTCATGGGCTAAAGCACAAAGTAACGATACAAATGAAGTAATAAGCAAAGCAGCTGATAAACTAGCAGTGTTAATTGGCTCTAAATTAATGGAGCAAGTACCGGGTTTAGTGTCAACTGAAGTTGATGCGCGTTTATCATTTGATACCCAAGCAACCGTTGATAAAGCTCTTGAGCTTGTTGCTCTTTATAAAGAGCAAGGTATCGACACATCGCGCGTGTTAATCAAAATTGCTTCTACATGGGAAGGTATTCAAGCCGCTAAAGTACTTGAAGCACAAGGCATCCGTTGTAACCTAACACTGGTGTTTGCATTTGCTCAAGCGCGTGCTTGTGCCGAAGTAGGCGCATACCTAATCTCTCCATTCGTAGGGCGTATTCTTGATTGGTATAAAGCACAAGATGCAAGCGCAGATTTCGACGGTGCAAACGATCCGGGCGTTAAGTCAGTGACTCACATATATAACTATTTCAAAAAACATGGTTTTGAAACAATCGTTATGGGTGCAAGCTTCCGTAACATTGGTGAAATTCAAGAACTAGCAGGCTGTGACCGCTTAACTATCAGCCCTAAACTTCTTGCAGAACTTGCAGCAACGCAAGCGCCTTTGACACAAAAGCTACAACCTGCGACTGAAAAAGCAGACGCGCCAGCAGCGATGACAGAGCACGCATTCCGCTGGGAAATGAATGAAGATGCAATGGCCACTGAAAAGCTAAGCCAAGGTATTCGCCAGTTCGCCATTGACCAAGAGAAACTAGAGTCAATCTTAAGCGAATTAGTTTAAACCTGATTGTTTAAGCAGAAAAAAGCCCGCAAACTAAGGTTTGCGGGCTTTTTTTGTGCCTGCCTTATAATCGTGAAGGCAGGCTTATCGTGTTGCGATTACGATAAATTTTTAGCTAACAACATTATTCAGCAAGTAATGCGTTTGCTTTAGCGACGAGGTTAGCAACCGTGAAACCAAAGTGCTCTAGCAATACAGCACCAGGCGCTGATTCACCAAATGTATCCATACCGAGTACGTCACCATCTTGGCCAACATACTTGAACCAGAAGTCACGGTGCGCAGCTTCAACTGCAATTTTTGGAGTACCCGCTGGTAGTACGCTTTGACGGTATGCTTTGTCTTGGCTATCAAACTGATTAGTCGACGGCATAGATACCACGCGAACTTGCTTGCCTTGTGCTGTCAGTTCAGCGGCAGCATTAACCGCCAGTTCAACCTCTGAACCTGTTGCAATTAGGATAAGTTCAGCTGTTTGTTCGCTATCAACAAGTACATAACCACCTTTAGCGATATCGGCTACTTGCTGCTCATCGCGCGCCATCGCTTTCGTGCCTTGGCGGCTGAAAATGAGTGAACTTGGGCCTGTTTCTTTTAATAACGCTTGACGCCAAGCAACCGCTGTTTCTGTTTCATCACACGGACGCCACGCAGTCATATTCGGGGTCATACGTAGGTTTGCAATTTGCTCGATTGGTTGGTGAGTTGGACCATCTTCACCTTGACCAATTGAATCATGAGTATACACAAAGATGCTTTGTGCTTTCATTAATGCAGCCATACGCACAGCATTTCGCGCGTATTCCATAAACATTAAGAAAGTCGCACCGAATGGGATAAAGCCACCGTGTAGTGCAATACCATTCATGATAGCGCTCATACCAAATTCACGTACACCGTAAAAAACATAGTTACCATCAGCGGCATCTTGTAAGCCTTTAGCGTCTGGCCACAATGTTAAGTTTGAACCGGCAAGGTCAGCAGAGCCACCCATTAGTTCAGGAAGCTGCTTTGCAAAGAAAGTAATTGCGTTTTGTGAAGCTTTACGCGTTGCAATGTTTTGCATGCCAGCTTGGCATTTAGCAATGTACTCATCAGCTAATTCTGCGAAGTTAGCAGGGAGTGTTTTTTCAAGTACGCGACGAGTATATTCTTTAGCAAGTTCAGGGTGTGCTTTGCTATAGGCAGCAAACGTTTGTTGCCATGCACTTTCTAACTCTTGACCTTTCGCTTGAGTATTCCACTCGTTGTACACGTCTTGCGGTACTTCGAATGCAGGGTGTGGCCAGTTTAATTGCTCACGTACCGCAGCGATTTCATCGTGACCAAGTGGCGCACCATGACAGTCGTGGCTACCCGATTTGTTTGGCGAACCAAAACCAATCACAGTTTTACAGCAAATCAGTGTAGGTTGCGTGGTATTGCTTTGCGCCGCTTCGATTGCGCCCGCAATTGCATTCATATCATGACCATCAACATCACGAATAACCTGCCAGCCATACGACTCAAAACGCGCAGGTGTATCATCAGTGAACCAACCTTCTACTTCACCATCGATCGAGATACCGTTGTCATCCCAAAATGCAATGAGTTTTCCAAGGCCTAACGTACCTGCCAACGAACATGCTTCGTGCGAGATACCTTCCATTAGACAGCCGTCACCCATAAAGCAGTATGTAAAGTGATCAACAATATCAAAGTTCGGTTTATTGAATTGTGCCGCTAAGGTTTTTTCAGCGATAGCCATACCGACTGCGTTAGCAATCCCCGAACCTAATGGGCCTGTTGTTGTTTCAACACCCGGTGTGTAACCGTATTCAGGGTGACCCGGTGTTTTAGAATGAAGCTGACGGAATTGCTTAATATCTTCGATGCTAACGTCGTAGCCGCTTAGATGTAACAATGCATATTGCAACATTGAGCCATGCCCATTTGATAACACAAAACGGTCACGGTTAGACCAGTCTGGGTTTAATGGGTTATGACGATGAAAGTTTTGCCACAATACTGCGGCAATATCAGCCATCCCCATGGGCGCACCTGGGTGACCTGAGTTAGCTTGTTGAACAGCATCGACAGCAAGTATGCGAATAGCATTTGCAGATTGAGAACTAGGCAGAGTCATCTTATTAGCTTCCTGTTAATATTATAATATAATTAATATCGCAAAAACTCAGTCAAATAGCAACTTAATAAAGTGTCATGTCAGTAATGACGTGCCCCTAACGCGGTTTTAAAGTGTTAAATGAGCGTGAATATGCACCGTTTAATACTTTGTAATACTCTGTTTATGTTGCTCACGCTTTTTTTTAGCGACCTCAGCATCACAAACACATTAATTATTAATTCATGCGCTTACATTATTTAGTTTACAAAAACCAACCAATGCTACAATTTGGTACATTATTTCATTGTTCAAGTTAACAAGAACACCTTAGTGTTAACACGTTTTTTCGCTGAGGTTTTTTATTTGTGATAGTTAACAGTGGTTGCTCTATTGGGCTTCGCATTATTTTACTCTTAAGCACGCTTTACTTGTCTCCTCAGGCTCACAGTACCGCGCCTGCCTATTTAGCAGATGAAGGGTTGAGCCTTGGCATTAGCTTAGGGTATGGGCAGCTCGATAATCCGGTTTATAATAAAGGGGATATTCCACTTTATGTGCTGCCGCGCGTGGAACTGTTTGTCGGTGATTTCTCGTTCGCAAATACGCAACTAACCTGGACACCGATAACACGTGAAAACTATCAACTCTCAGTGTTCACTCAACTCAACGAAGACGGGCTTTACTTTGCTAAGCATTCCGCTGCACTCGCAGCAATAAGGACTATAAGTGGCCGCCCTCCAATGGGGTCAATTCCACCGGCAATGGGTGACATGCCGCCCACGACCCAAAAAAGACGCGGCGATATAGGCAGTATTAGTAACCGTAAACTCTCTTTTATGACTGGCGCAGAAGCGCTATACGATTGGCAAAACTGGCGCTTTAGCGTGAGTTGGGCAATGGAGCTAACCAACTATCATAAGGGTTTACAAGGCGCACTTTCTGCACAGCGCTTATATAAAATTGATCAGCACCTACTTTTATTGGGTATCGAAGTACAGCATTTAAACAGAGGGTTAGTCGATTACTATTATGGCACTAGCCAACAAGACGTGCAGGTGGGGTTTAGCCGCTTTGAAGGTCGCTCAAGTCAAAAGTATGGCCTTAAGGCCAGCTACCAATACCACTTTAGTCAGCAATGGCAATTTATTAGTGATGTAAAGTACCAGCGCTTATCTTCGGGCATCGCCGACAGTCCACTCATAAACGATAGCAACTTGCTTTCTTTTTATGCTGGCATTGCATGGAATTACTAAACAATGCTGCGAACTAACTCATTTTTACTCATGATGCTTATCCTCAGCTTCACCCTTAGTAAACTTGCCTTTGCTGAGTCGAGTCATATTGAAGTAACACCCAGTAACTGTGTAACTATTGAGCAAGATTGTGTGATGAATATTAAGGTAGATTGGTTCACAGAGGCCACCAGCACGGTGTGCATTCGTGTTACCGATCAGCAAGTCAGGCTATTTTGTCAAAAGCCAAAACAAGGGCACAACTTCCTTATCGCTGTACGAAACAATCGAAATATTGTTCTAGAGCTATTAACCGAGCAACTTATCCCGTTAGAAAGCACTGAAATAAACGTTTTTTATCAAAATATTAAAAAACGTCGCCGTGATATCGCATGGAGTATTTTTTAATGACCAAGCATAATAAAATTTTATATATTGAAGATGACCTAAAACTGGCTCAATTAGTCGTAAATTACCTGATGAGTAATGGGTATGAGGTTGATCATTTTGATAATGGCTGCCATGCGTGTTACCAGGCAAGTATGAAGAAGTTCGACTTAATTTTACTCGATATCGGCCTTGGTAACGAAGATGGTTTTGACGTATTCAAAGAGCTAAAACGCTATCAAGACAGTCCGATTATTTTTATGACAGCCAGACAAAGTCAGGTTGATCATATAACAGGGCTAGAATTAGGAGCCGATGACTACCTTACCAAGCCTGTATCACCGTCTATTTTATTAGCAAAAATTAACAACACGATTCGCCGCACTCAACAGGTTAAGCCTCAAAGTACTGTACACAACGCCCATAACATACGGTTTGGCTCACTGAGTATAAATACCATTCAGCGCGAAGCTTATTTGCATAGCCAACCTCTTGAATTAACCAGTGCAGAGTTTGAATTACTAATACAGTTAGCCAAGGCTCCAGGGCAACTTATCAGTCGCGATCAGCTTTTTGATAGTGCAATTGGTCGTAAATATGATGGTCAAAGCCGCACAATTGATGGCCGTATAAGTCGGCTCCGAAAAAAGCTCGGAGACGAGTCTGTGCCACCCCAAAAAATAGTCACCGTGTGGGGCAAAGGGTATATTTTTTCACCTCAAGCTTGGAGCTAACTTGCCTTGTTTAGGCTGTATTTTTACCTCTATTTAACCCTCGCTGTTTGCCTAAGTAGCGCAGCGTGGGTACTAGAGACTTATTTTCCTTCTCCTCCCGCTCACTCGTTAGAACAGCAACTCGCACACCACCTGCTAAGTGTAGAAAGCCAAGTCGATAATGCGTTAATAAAAAAATCGCCCCTTGCCAGTTTCTACTTAGGCGATGCTTTAAAACAACCCCTGTTACGAGGCGAAGTGATCAGTGTTAATGACCCTGAAGGGAATGTGTATTTTCATCGACTTGCTGTCGATGGTGACACCATTTTAAGCGCTGGCCCTTACGTACAAACAGAAGAAACAGCATCACAATCCCTCGTGAGTCTGGTTTTTTATAGTAGTGTTGCATTGGCGGTGGTTATTTTTACCGGCCCATTACTGATTGATTTAAGTAAACTACGTAGAGCAAGTAGCAAAATTTCAAATGCTGATTTTAGCCCGCAAGTTCAATTTAGCCGCTTTAGTTTATTAAAAAGCATAGGCGATACCTTTGATAATATGGCACAGGCACTTTATAACCGAAACCAAAGTCAGCGCGAACTTATCAACGCCGTTTCACATGACTTTTTAACCCCGATTTCACGCGCTAAGTTTGCCCTCGAAGCCGTTGACGATAACAACCATTATCGCCACAGTATTTTGCAAGACATTATTGAGTTAGAGCTATTAGTTGAAGAGTTTTTAACTTATGCAGAGCTTGAACAGTGTGAGCCACGCATATTAATTAAAGACTACAGCCCTGATGAATTACTCCAGCCCTGTATTGCTAAGTTTATGAGTTATTGTCAGCTTGATATTCGTATTGATTGCCAACTAGAAAAAATAAGTGTTGATAAGCAAAGCTTTCAGCGCTTACTGCAAAACTTACTTGGTAACGCTGTGCGGTTTGCTAAACAACATATTGAGATCACCTTAAAACACACTAAAAAAGGCACGTTACTCATCATCGAAGATGACGGGCCAGGTATACCAGAAGCGATGCGCGCAACCTTAATGCAGCCTTTTTCTAAAACGGCCTCTGTGCATCAACGTGGCTATAAGGGAGTCGGCTTAGGCTTGTCAATCGTGAAGCAACTCTGTATTTGGAATAACGCACAGTTTAGTTTAGACAATAGCAGCCAGCTCACTGGCGCCAAGGCAAGCATTCATTTTTTGCGTTGATACCCCCTCCCCGAAAATGTACCAAGATGTATCAGTGTGTGCCATTTATTTACATTATATTGATGTTAGATACACAACTGAACACTATCCCTAGTGATTAAAATCGTTCGCAACAAATAGCGAGCTCATAATTAAAAAATCCTTCTAGGGAACTAAAGCACATGTTCAATATGAAAAAAGTATCAGTGATGGTCGCTTCTGCACTGTATATCAGTGCTGGCACTTCACATGCTGCACTGAATCAAGCACAAGAATGGGCTGAACAACCCGCTGATTATGCGCCAAAACCAATGGTTTCTGCTGAAACTAATTGGGATGGTAAAATCAACCAAACGGTAAAGAAACAAAGCCGTATTTTCACGCCAGAAAAAGACATCACAGGTGTTCAAACTTATATTGTTCAATTAATTGATGCACCTATTTCAGCTTATGATGGCGGCCTAAAAGGCCTAGCAAGTACACGTGAAACAGTGGCAACAGCTAGACAAACAACCGCAAAGCCACTTGATTTAAATAAACCTGAAATTGCAAGCTACTCAAATCACCTCGCAAGCAAGCGTCAAAATGTTGTGAACTCTGCACTGACACTTCAAGGCCTGCAATTAAAAGTAGATCGTGAATTTAGCGTCACTTTAAACGGCTTCACAACCCGAATGACCCAAGAAGAAGCTGCGCGTTTAGCAAAAGTGCCTGGCATTAAGCATATTGCACGCTCTAAGATATACCCACTAACTACGTTTAACACGATTGAGCAAACAGGTGCAAAAGCACTGTGGAGCAACAGTCAAAGTGGCCTAACAAGTAACAAAGGTGAAGGCGTTGTTGTCGGTATAATCGATACAGGCATTAATACTGATCACCCATCATTTGCTGCCGTAGGCGATGATGGCTATACACACACCAATCCACTGGGTGATACTTACTTAGGTGATTGTGCTAAAGCTGAATTCGCAGATCGCTGTAACGATAAGCTCATTGGTGTGTATTCATACCCAGAAATCACGGTAGCGTATTCTGATCCTGTATTTGAAGAATCGCGTCCAGCGTATGGTGAAGATTATAACTCTCATGGTTCTCACGTTGCAGGCACCGCAGCGGGTAACGTACTTTATGATATTACTTATAAAGAACCTGGTTACGGTAGCCAAAACTCAGGCACTGAAACGAACCTTATCTTCCCGCAAGTGTCAGGTATGGCACCGCATGCAAATATCATTTCTTACCAAGTTTGTTGGCCTGGTGCTGCTGGCGACCCATATGCGGGCTGTCCAGGTAGTGCAATTATTGCCGCTATCGAGCAATCAGCAATTGATAACGTTGATGTCATTAATGCCTCACTCGGTGGTTTTGAGGAAGATCCTTGGGTTGAACCTATTGAGCAAGCATTTTTCAATGCGGCAAACTCAGGTGTGTTCGTTGCTGTTGCAGCCGGTAACAGTGGCCCTTACTTACAATCAGCTGATCACTCATCTCCTTGGGTAACAACGGTTGCTGCGCATACTCCATCTTCGCAAGTTGTGTTTAGCGATAAAACTCTTGAGAACTTATCAGGTGGCGACACTGACGCACCAACAGACATGATTGCTGCTGGCATTACCTTTGACGAGCTAACGGGTTTAATTGTTTCTGCGTCTGATTACCCTAACCCAAATGAGCCAGTGTCACGCTACCAAACAGACTGTGATCAGCCTTATCCAGCGGGCACCTTTGACTTTACCGATGACCCTAACACGCCGGATATCGACGAAAGCCAAGAAGACGTTATTGTTGTGTGTAAGCGAAGCAATAAACCGCTTTACGCAAAAGCAAATAACGTATTAGCCGGTGGCGCTGAGGGTGTCATTATTTACAACCTATCGTCATACCAAGACCGTAGCCCAGCACCTCAACTGCCTTACCCTGCGCCTACAGCACATGTAACCAATGCAGAAGGTGTTAAACTACTTAATTGGTTAAGCACAGGCTCAGGTCATAAAGGAACCATTACAGCAAACTCAGCTAGCACCGAAGAAGTAGATGAAGAGCGCATTGCGTACTTCTCAAGTCGCGGTCCATCATACTTTGGTTTTGATACCTTGTTAGTTGATGTTGCTGCACCGGGTGTTGATGTGTTCGCAGCGAGTTCAGACGACCAACCGTTTTCTAAAAACCCATCATCAACAGACTGGCAAACGATGTCGGGTACATCAATGGCAAGTCCGCACGTTGCTGGTGCTGCCGCATTGCTTAAACAGTCTCATCCTGAATGGTCTTTAATGGAGATTCAATCAGCGCTAATGTTAACAGCAAGCAACAACCTTAAAAATGCACAATACCTTGATAACTATAAAGATGAAGGCTTTGATTCATCTTTACAAGATATGGGTGCGGGTCGTATGCATGTTGACCTTGCTGATAAAGCCGGTTTAGTGATGCATGAAAGCATCGAAAATATGAAAGCGGCAAATCCTAATTTAGGCGGCCGCTTAAAAGCACTTAACACGGCTTACATGGTTGATAATAACTGTGGCCTAGAATGTAGCTTTATGCGTACAGTGACAGCAACAGAAGATGCAACGTGGAGCGTATCAGCTGAAGAGTGGATTGGTAACAGCACAATTACTGTAACGCCGAGTGAGTTTTCACTAAAAGCCGGTGAAACACAAAACATTGTTGTTGAAGTGAAAATGAACCAAGTTGCTCAAGCAATTGATAATATCGAGGTATCAGGAAACCAAGGTCAAATAAAATTGGTTTCGAGCAACCCTAATTCACCCGTTCTAGAAATGCCAGTATGGACATTTAACGGTGATACAGGATTACCGAGCTTTATTAAAGTAGATGCACATCGTCGTTCTTCAACAATTAATGTAGGTCCTTTCAACACCGATGAAGTGAGTGATTTCACATCGCGCTCTTTTGGTTTAGTGGAAGGCCAACAAAACACCGTAAAATTATTCACAGACACCACCAGCGGCGACCCATTTGATTTAGTCGACGTCGATGGTGAAATGGTTAACCCTAACCATATTGAGTGGACTACCGTACCACAAGACGCAAAAATGCTGAGCGCAAGCCCAGTAGGCGAAGCCTCTCGCGTGCTTATGTTTATGGGTAAAGACAGCAATAACGATGGTTTAGCAAGCATGGATGAAACTATCTGTATGTCTACCAGCTTTACTGTTACCAACTTCTGTAACATTGTTGACCCAGAAGCAGGTGAATATTTCACCGTTTACATGAGCTTAGCAAATGTTCCTTCGGGTGAAGAAGACCAAGGCCGAGATATCACTTTTGCAACAGCAGTGGTTCAAGAAGGTCAAAGCAACCTAACAGTCAGTGCTCCAGAGAAAATTGCAGGTTACAAAGACTACGAACTAACACTGTCGTACAACTTACCTGACATGGAAGTAGGCGATATATATTTTGGTGGTTTTGACTTAGGTAGCAACCCTGAAGATGCTGGTAACCTTGGTTTTGTTCCTGTCATTATCAATCAAATTGATAAAGACATGCGCTTTACAGCAAATAAAGAACAAGCGACTGTGGGTGAATTAGTTGACTTCAAAATTGAAGTAATCGCAAATAATGAACAAGCGGCTCGTAATTTCACAATTGATACTGCTTTCCCAGAAGGCATCGAAATTATTGAAGACAGCATTGTTGCGACAGCATCAACTCCAGCAACACCTGAACTGGTAGACAACGTATTATCACTTCAAGGTACGCAAGAGACGACCAAAGATGTGGCTCGTAACTATAAAATTACCACGAATCTAACAGATGAAATGTGTTCTCTTGGAGCAGCTAAATCTCCGTACCCTAACTATTTAGACTTGCGTGAACTTGGCTGGCGTACACTTGAAGGAGTTCAAGGCCAATACTGGAACGAGTTTGAGTATTCATTTAAAGAGTTAATGGCAACAGATCTCGATGTTTCTTTCCCATTCTTTAATAAATACCATTTTGATTCAATCAAACTTAACCCAGCTGGTTTAGTGACGTTTGGCTCTAACGGCCGCACAACACCATTCCATGTAGAACTTCCATCAGGCGGCGGTTTCCCACCACCACCTCCGTATCTTATTGCGCCTTTCTGGGTTGGTGATAACACAATCCCTGAGCGTGTAGATGGTACTTATGGTAACTATGAAGCTAACGCGGGTATTACACCAACTTATACTCAAGCACGTGATTGGCTAGTCCTTGAGTGGGATAACATCCAACGCTCTCAAGTAGAAGGGCAATCAGTTGACGTTGAATTGTTCATGCGTATGAATATTGCTTATGAGCCAGGCGAATATGAAATGATGTTTGCTTATGACAACGTTAACCTCGCTGATAACCAAGGTTCTATTGGTTTCAAAGCTGCTGACGGTCGTATTATTGTTAATGGTGATATGCCTGTAGATCTTAATATTGGTGATGGTTTTGCATACGACAATCTTGATGAAGTTGTTCATGATGAGCTTGTCGTATGTATGGATTATGTAGGCCCTGAAGTGTCTAAGTTTGACGTTCAGTTCCAAGCGTATATTGGCGAAGCAGCTGCAGCACAAATGCATACGCTGACGGTTAATAACGGCTTAGAAGGCGCTGATGACGAAGTGTTAACCTTAGAGCTTAACGTACTGGGTAATATTTCATTATCTGACTTCCCTGATATGCAAGTTGAAGAAAACAACTCTATTAGCTTCGATGTACTTTACGCGGATGAAAACAACGTAAGTAACGTGATTGAAGTGATGGGTGAAAACTTTACTTCTGAAGTTTCAGGTCACACATCAGGTAGCACAGTAACAATCACACCTACAGAGCACTTTAATGGTGAAATTGATGTCATGGTAAAAGTAAGCGACAGAGTAAACTCTGCAGATGCTGCAATGAGCTCATTCTCATTAATGGTTATGTCAGATGGTATTGAGTTGGGTTGTACTGACAGCGCAGCAACAAATTATGATGAAAATGCAAATACTGACAATGGCAGTTGTACTTTCCCTGAGGCCGTTATCCCAGACCCTGAAGTGGAAGAAAGCAAAAAATCATCAAGTGGCTCATTTGGCTGGTTATTACTAGCGTTTGCACCACTTCTGACGCTTCGTCGTAAGAAATCTCAAATTAACTAAGGATGAGTTAATTAGGATAGTTAAGAAGTAATGCCGATATGCTTGCATATCGGCATTTTTCATTTTACAAATACTTAAGCCACGGTTTTTTAGTTTTACGTTTGTATTCACTAAACTTTTTGGTTGGCCAATAGAGTCCAATTATTAAGAGTAAAGTAATTAACCAAACACTTGATATATCACTTACCCCAAAATAGTGCCCTTGGTTTGCCCCCCATATCAACATACCGACTTGATACATGGCGAGCAGCACATACAGGTGTAATATATAAAAAAACATAGGCACAGAACCATAAACGCGCAGCGCATTGGTCACGCGGTTAAGGGGTCGCTCAAACGCCCATAAACCAAGAAACATCCCCGCCAAGGTTATCAATAAAAAGTTTAATGATGGCGGATACTTCGTTACATTGAATACCGACATCATCGTTTCTGTGGTGGTGCTAAAGGTTTGCCAAGGCAGCGTTTCACCATAAATATTAAAACCACGCAGTACCGCGAATAATCCTACACATAATAGTGCTAACAGCAGCAATGCTCGTTTACGCGACTGCGCTTTTTGCGTATGTGCATATAGTGGCCCTGCGCAATAACCCAGTAAAATCACACCAATCCACGGCAATACAGGGTAGCTAATTTTTACGTCAATTAAGCCACCTTGTGATAAATAACCTCGATCATGCAAAATCGTCCACAGCGAATAACCAAACTCATCGGGCGTGAAACTGATTGGAGTAAGTAAGTTATGGCCGAATACAATCACTAAACCAAGGACGAGTAATACCCTCTGAGGTAACTTTATAAGTAAAGCAAGTACCAACATACACAAGCCAATAGCCCACATCACTTGAAGCCAAATCGTGTGGTAATACCCCATCCACGAAAAGCAAATCAACGTTACTTCAAGCGCAATTAAAAACAGCCCTCGTTTTACTAAAAAGCCGCGAGCAGAGCGTGCGACACCCGTTGCTGGGTGACTGTACAACCACGCCGACAGCCCCGTTAAAAAGATAAAGGTTGGTGCACAAAAGTGGGCCGCAAAACGACTCCAAAATAAGCTGGGTGAAGTAACATCAACGTCAATCGGATCAGACACTTGCATATGCAAAAAGAAGCGTTCTCTGACATGATCTAGGAGCATAATTAAAATAACGACCCCCCGCATAATGTCGATACTATGAATACGACTTTTAAGCTGCTCAGAAGTCATAGCTCACCCCCAGTTTAAATTGCGTTGGCGCTCCAGGATAAGCCCACAGTGCATTGTAGCTACTGGCAATATATTTTTCGTTAAAGATATTATCGACATTTAGTGACACAGTTGTTTGCTCTGTTGCACGCCATTTTGCGAATAAACCCACTAATTGATAGCGTGGGATGCGAAAAGTTAAATCGGCTGGGTCCCCTAAACGATCTGACACATATTGATAATGCCCCCCGACCTTAAGCTCTTGAGAAAATAGTGTCAGATCATGATTAAAACTTGCAGAAAAGTTATTCTTTGGCACGTTAACAAGCGGGCTGCCCTTTGGAATAGGCACTATCCACTCAACATTTAAACTGTCTGTTGCTGTCTCAGCGTCAACATAGGCATAAGATAGGTTGTACTCAGTGTTCGCGCCCAGTGAGCCTGTTAAATCAAGCTCAACACCTTTACTTTTGGCTTTGCCTATTGGGGCTGAATACCCCACATTAACAGGGTCTGCCACCAGCATATTGCTCTTAGTCGCATCAAATATTGCCACTGTACCAGTGATTTTTTCGCTGCTAAATTTCACACCGACTTCGAACGAGTCACTCTCTTCAAAGCCAAATGGCTTGCCCTGTGCATCCGTACCACTTAACGGTAAAAAACCCTCTGAGTAACTTGAGTACAGATTAATGTTATCGTTTAGCACGTACACCATACCAAAACGTGGGCTAATACGATTTTTTTTACTGTGTGATGCAACGCCCGACTTCGTTTCGAAAATATCTTGTTCTATTTCATCAAAACGTAACCCAACCATCACTTTTAGGTTGTCAGTTATATCTAACTGATCTTGTATATAAAGACCGTAAGCACGTTGTTCCTCATTGTTCTCATATTGCATACCCATTTCAGGGCCTTCGATAGGCGTGTAATCTGGCTCATGGATATCAATTGTATAAGTGCCAAACCAGCGGTAA
>NZ_CP032091.1:0-842855 GCF_003515105.1 Pseudoalteromonas lipolytica
GCGGTAGGCAGCTGCAAGTTCTACACGTGCATGCCATTCTTGTTCTGAGACTGAATGTTTCATGGTCATGATGATTTCCTAAAATGGCACTTTACGAACGATAATGTCTTTAAACATAACCCAGTCACCAATAAAGCTATAAAAAGGATGGGTAAAAGTGGCTGGGCGGTTTTTTTCAAAAAAGAAATGACCAATCCAAGCAAACCCATATCCAACAACAGGGCATAACAGCAACCAACTATAGTGCTGTTGGTATAAAGCAGCGAACAAAATAGCTAACACTAACCAGCTACCAACGAAGTGTAAGCGTCGGCAGACTTTATTTTTATGCTCTTGAAGATAATAGGGGTAAAACTCTTTGAAGCTTGTGAATTCACGTTTACTGGCTACAGTGCCCATAATACTTTCTCCGTTGTTAATTACAGGTTAACAATAGGCTTTTATTTTTTAAATTACTTGATAATATGGGTCATTGAATTGTTTTTTGAGGACAGTGTGTGCGTACTCTTTCAAGCTGGTGGTTACGGGCTATGGCCGAGTCTTTTAAATGGCAAGGCTTACCGATTAACGAGTTATTTGAAAACGCGAATATTCGACTCACTGATCTGAGCAGTCAAAGTGCTCGGTATCCGCAAGCCCATGTCAGTTTGCTTTGGAAGCAAGCGCAAGCCATGTTGCCAAACACACACTTAGGCGTATATGTTGGTAGCAATATGAACGTACGCGCTATCCCTGTTGTGGGAATGGCTATTATTCAATCAACACAGTTACTCAGTGCGTTTAGACTTATATTGCGTTATCAAAAACTGATGGGAGATACTCATAATGTGTCGCTAATTGATCATGGTGATGAGTATGAGCTGCGCTTTAACTTTAGTGACGGCGAGCGCGATATGTCATTATTAAGTTACGAAGCCCCCATGGCTTTTTGTTTAAAAATAGCCCGTACAGTGAAGGGTAAAGACTGGTGTCCAACGCGTATTTGTTTACAGCGTAAAGAGCCTAACGCTGAAATCAACGAACACTTTAATTGCCCGATTGAATACGCTGCGAAAACACATAGTTTGTTTTTTAGCGAGCAAGTACAAAGCCAGGTACTTTTATCGAGTAATATAAAGTTAGCATCACAAAGTACAGTAACTCAGATTTTGCGTATTCTGTTGGAAGAGCATTTAATTCAAGGTCAGTTTAGTTGTGCTGTGCTCGCTAAAGCATTGAATATGAGTGAAAAAACATTACAACGTCGGTTAGCTAAGGAAGGCACTAATTTTAGCAAAGAATTGGCGTTACTCAGAAAGCAAAAAAGTGTGTCTTTACTGACAGAAACGGATTTATCACTGACTGAAATAGCTTTTTTATGTGGTTATTCTGAGCTAAGTGCATTTCATCATGCTTTTAACCGCTGGTATGGTGTGTCGCCTAAAGTGTACCGAGAGCAAATGATAGCCCTTGCTTAATAAGAAAATAGGTTATTAGTTTACTGAAGATAATTTACGTAATAACAATTGTAAAAATATAAATAGTAATTGCTTAACAAAGGGTTATTGCCTAAAATCACCCCTAAGACGCAAGGATGATCTTAACTATTTAATTTACATATAAAGTCTGAGGTCTACTCACATGCGTAACTTGTCACTTCGCACCATTTTTATAAGCTTTGTTTTCTGTACTTTGCTTATTGTTACAACGATAAGTGCATTGATAAATACAAGCCAATTTTCAAAACTGTATTATCAGCAAACAGAAACCCAATTGTTACCTGATGCGGTGGGTAAAGTTGCAGCGCAAATTGATGCACAAATGCGCTACCCTATTTCAGTATCTCAGTCATTTGCCGAAAACTTGATGTTACATCAGTGGATGAGTGAGGGAGAAAAAAACTCAAATATCCATCATCGTGTTATGGATTATTTTGCTGATTTAAAAGTTAAAAGTGGCGCCTCTTCTGTCTTTTGGGTTAGTCGCAATACCCTAAGTTATTACACTCAGGCAGGTTTTTTTAAAGCTGTTTCGGCAAACGAACCACGCGATAACTGGTTTTTCGATTTCCTAAGCTCTAATGAACGTCAGGCACTTGCATTAGATGTTAGTGAAGAAGGAGGGCAACTTACACTTTATGTAAATACTTTAGTGCAAATTAATGGTGAAAAAGTGGGGGTTGCAGGCCTTGGGTATGACATTTCAGACATATCGAGCATTGTGACGTCACGCAAAATAGGTGAACATGGTTATTTATTTTTGATAGATGATAGTAACCGTGTTATTGCGCATGAGAATAATTCTTACATTGGTAAACAAGTATCAAATATTAATGAATTGAGTTCATTTAAAAATATTACGAATGCTAACAAAAATAGCTTTACACTTTCGCAAATTAAACTTGATGGCAATGATGTTTACGCCGGATTGATGCCCATTTCAGGCATGGGTCTAACGTTGGTTGCGATACAGCCAAAAGACGAAATTTCATCGGCTATAAATGCAGTGGTTATCATGTCAATCATTGTTAGTATTGTCCTTGCCGCAATTTTCCTCGTACTAACTCTGTACTTTGCTAATTGGTTGAGCGCAAAAATTCGTGGTGTGGGTGACGAACTGCTCGAAATGTCTGGTCAAGGTGGTGACTTACATAAGCGCCTAGACGACAGCGTTGATAATGAATTGGGACACCTTGCTAAAGGTTTTAATGCAATCATAGGAAAAGTGGCTGAGCTAGTTGATGAAATTAGCATAACGGAAGAAGCGATGCGTAAAGGGATTGATGATCTAGCCGTTTCAGCTGATAAAACGTTTGCAGCTACCGATGATCAAAAAGCGCAAACCGATCAAGTCGCAACGGCTATCACTGAAATGGGGCAAACTATCAATGAGGTCTCTGATATTGCTCATCGGACTGCAAGCGATACAGAAGAAGCGGTTAAAGAAACGGCTGAGACCACTCAAAGTATGGCA
Source organism: Pseudoalteromonas lipolytica (assembly GCF_003515105.1). Taxonomy (NCBI): domain Bacteria; kingdom Pseudomonadati; phylum Pseudomonadota; class Gammaproteobacteria; order Alteromonadales; family Pseudoalteromonadaceae; genus Pseudoalteromonas; species Pseudoalteromonas lipolytica. The sequence goes on from NZ_CP032091.1 coordinate 2,953, forward strand.
ACCACAGCTAAGACCATGACAGAACTGAATAATATTTTAATGGATGTCGATAAAAGTATCGGTGAGTTCGCAGCTCAAGCAGCTGAAATTAACTCGGTAGTAGAAGTAATTAATGCAATTTCTGAGCAAACTAACTTGTTGGCATTGAATGCTGCTATTGAAGCTGCAAGAGCGGGAGAGCAGGGTAGAGGGTTTGCTGTCGTTGCAGATGAAGTTCGTTCACTTGCACAGCGCACACAAAACTCAACATCTGAAATTCGTGAGCAAGTGTCTCGATTGCAAAGCTCTTCGCTACAATCGCAAGAGGCGATAGCCCAAGGTACGTTGAGTAGTCAAAAAGTAACAGAGTTGACTCAGGTTGCGTTGTCATCTTTGCAAGCTATTCAACATAAATTTGAAATGATTAGTCAAGGCAACCATCAAGTTGCCGCAGCAACAGAAGAACAAGGCACAGTTGTTGAGCATATAAACCAATCTGCTCATGAAATTTCAGGGAGTGCAACTGAGATTCATAATAACGCTCAACAGCAACAACTAGGCACACAAAGTTTGTTATCGCGAGCTCAGCATCTAAAAGGTTTGGTTAGTCAGTTTAGAGTGTAATTTGTAAGGTAGTTGAGAATTTCAGCACAGTTTAAAGTGCGCTTATCTAATCAACTGAATTATACGATATAGAATATTAATCGAAGCGGGTTACTCTTAGCCCATTTCGATTCTATTTCGGCCATTTTGCTTGGCTTTGTACAATGCTTTATCGGTTATATCGAGCACGGAATCTGCTGTTGTCTGTTTATTGGGTGTGCATGTATAAATGCCAAAACTCATGGTTAACAAAGGATCTATGTTCGAGCTTGGGTGTGCAATAGCGGCCTTCTTTATTGCTTTTTGCAGTTTTTGGCAAAATGTCAGGGCATGCTGGCTATTGGTTGCAGATAAAACGATGGCAAATTCTTCACCCCCGTACCGTGCGGCTAAATCACCTTCACGTTGGCACTGTTTTGCTAAAATACTTGCAACGTCTTTTAATGCTAAATCACCTTGTTGATGACCAAGTGAGTCGTTATAAAGCTTAAACGCATCAATATCACAAAGGATTAAACTCAGTGGTAAATCGCTTCGAGCACAACGATTGAGCTCTTGCTGGAGTACAAGGTCGAGCTGTCGGCGGTTTGCGATGTTTGTTAAGCTATCAATGTGAGCTTGTTGATGTAGCTCTTTATTCGCGGCAATCAGCAATTGCTGAGTGTGCTCAAGTTTATGTTTGTATTGCCAGCTTTTTAACGCGTTGGCGATCATGTCGCCCACTAATTTGATCCGCAATAAGTCTGTTTGCGACCACTGGCGTGCTTGTTTTACGCAATCACAGCCTATAAAGCCAAACAGTGTTTGCTCACTTACTAAGCCAATACATAATACTGATTGAATGCCTTCATTGGTAAACTCGGCTTTTTCGGCCGCAGCTTCATCGGGCAGCTCAGCGGTATTAGATGCATTAAATACATGACGAGTTTGCATTTGCTGAAAAAAGTAAGGCAGGGAGTCGCGTGGAATATTTTGCAAGTGCTCCTTAAAAGGAACAATGTCCGTATTTACCCACTCGTAAGTGTTACTCATTGATAAGCCATCATCACTAAACTCAAATATATAGGTGCGATCAGCTTGGCAATTTAAGCCAATGGTTTTTAGCGCTTTTCCTATTTGCTTATCCATACTTTCGTTTTGAATATCGATAAGTTCTGTGGAAATTTGTGAAATTAGCTCATCAAAGTCTTGCCTTTGATCGTGACTTTTAAATGTCCGAGGTTCACAAATAGTAATAAATAAAGACTGACTGAGTGAAGCAAATTTGAAATCAAGTAACTTAAGCGTATTGTTTTTACTGTTTGCCAGCGTAATACTCAGTGGTTTGCTTTTTTGTGCGCAAGGTAAAAAATCATCGTAGGATAACAGACGGCTCGAGTGTGTATCGCTTAGGCTTAAGTGATCGACATTTAAATCGTGTAAATTAGCGTATTCTTCAACTGAGAATAACGATTGTGCAAGTGAATTAAAATAAAAGCGATTCTGCTCTTCATTAAACATGATTATTGCAAGCGGCAGAGCCGATAACGTTTGCCATGTTTGCTCACTTGAACCCATCGTACACTTTACCCTATATAAACGAACAGCATAAGTTTACATATTTTAACAAATAATTGATATAAAATTTTCCTTTGAGGTCCTCTGAAAGCCATAAATTAGTTTAATAGGTAGGATGAATTAAGTTTTTAGTGCGTTTAAAGGCGTCACGTATTACAATTGAGACTGTATATCATTACTTTTTATCCAGCGAATAGGTTACTCTCTTCTTCATGACAGATATTACAACACACCAAGCATCAAGACGCCGTTTATTGATCGCACTAGCCATAACCTGCTCGTTTATGGTTATTCAGATCATTGGCGCCTATTATTCAAATTCGCTTGCTGTTCTTGCTGATGCTGGGCATCTGTTTGTTCATAACAGTTCATTATTTATAGCTTTGATAGCTTCAAGCATGGCAATTTATTTTGCAAAAAACTTTAATGATGGCTATCAACGAGCTGAACTAACAGGTGGGTTGATCAATGGTATTTTATATTTAAGTATCAGTTTAGTGATTCTATACGAAGGTGGAGAGCGATACTTTCATCACAGTGATGGCCATGAGTTACACATCAATAGTTACCTAATGTCTGTCATATCGGCGATAGGCTTTCTGTTTCATGGCGCAGCAGCATGGGTACTGTATAAAGGCCGAAAAGCCAGTATTAATGTGTATGCAGTATTTTTGCATTCATTTTTTGATTTGATTTCAACCGTTTCTACGTTCTTTGCGGGTATTCTGATTTATTTAACAGGGTGGGCAGAGGTCGACATTATTTCGAGCATGTTGATTGCCATGTTTGTATTATTCACGGGTGTTAAAGTTATTAGTCGGTGTTTAAAAGGTCTATTTGAAAACAGCGGAAAGCTCCCAGATGTAAATGAAATAGAGCAAAGTATTGCGTCAGTTGAACATGTTGAAAATGTTCATAATGTGACCGTGGTTCGCCAAGACAAAGAGTTAGTTGTAGGGGCTCACGTGGTTTTAAAGCAACATTGCACTGTTGAAAAGCATGATGAAGCTTGCCGCTTAAAGGTCGAAAAGCTATTACTGTCTCGTTTTAAAGTCGCAAAAAGCGTGCTACAAATTGAAAGCCATGAATGCCACCATGATATACCATTCCGCAAAAATACTTAATCATTTTGAGTGATTAAACCAGTCGCTACCTGCGTTAAAAATTTCTGATTCAGAACAACTAAATAACTAAATTTTTGCCTTGTTATCAACGCGGTTTTTTCAGCTCTAAAGAGCTCATTTAATCAAGCAAATTGGGTATTACAGTTTGTTTAGGCGTTCGACAATACTTTGAATAGTCTGCTGTGCAATCAGTTCATCGGCTAACATGGGTTTAGCAAAATAATAACCTTGCAGATCATTACAGCCCATATTTCTTAAAAAGTTTATTTGGTCGAGAGTTTCCACCCCTTCAGCAATACAATATAAGCCAAGGTTTGATGAGAGTGCATGAATAGTACGAATGATTGATTCGTTGCTTTTATCTAAGCCAATGTTGCGTACGAAGCTCTGATCTATCTTAATCACATCAATAGGGAACTGGCTTAAGTAAGTCAGTGATGAGTAACCCGTACCAAAATCATCTAAAAGAAGTTTAAACCCGGCATTTTTTAGCATTTTTAATTGTTTTGATGCTTTTTCTTTATCTTCGAGTAGTGTGCTTTCTGTTATTTCAAGTCGTAACTGAACAGGTTTAATTAAATGATTGCTCAGAATCATGAGTAATCGCTCAGTTAAGTTAGACTTTAAAATGTGCATTGGCGATAAGTTCAACGACAAGTAAAAGTGCGGGTTTGCGCGAAGTAGTGGCAATAACTCAGTCAGAGCGCGATCGAGCGCTTGTTCAGTTAATAATTCTATTAAACCAATTTCTTCTGCTATGGGAATAAATTCAGCAGGCGAAACAAATCCTTGCTCGTTTCTCCATCGCATTAATAATTCAGCCCCATGTATTTCCTTCGTTTTCGCATTAACGATAGGCTGATAATTATTAAATAACTCATCATCTTTAAAGGCATCTTTTAACGCATTTTCGAGCAACAGTTTTTTTGTCAGCTGATTATTCATTTGCTCGGTAAAGTACTTAAAGTTATTTCTGCCAGATTGTTTCGCATGCATCATTGCTATATCAGAATTACGAATTAAGTCGTCTGCCGTTTTGGCATCAAATGGGTAGAGTGCAACCCCGATACTGGCTGAAATATTAATAGAAAAGTCATCGATAATTACTTTGCTCGCGAGCTCTTCGGTTAGCTTTTTAACCAGTTCACTCAGACTTTGAGGAGAATGCAGATCTTTGACCAACACTAAGAATTCGTCACCACTTTGGCGGCCAATAACAGCGTTTTCAGGCAAAATTAAGCTTACGCGTTGAGTAATATTACACAGTAATTGGTCACCCACAGCGTGACCAAATGAATCATTAACCGGTTTAAACTTATCAAGGTCAATAAACAACAGTGCTGCTAACTTGTTACGTTTTTTAGAGCTGTTTATACAACTATTAATTTTAGAGTGCATTAATGTGCGATTAGGAAGCCCTGTTAAAGGATCGTAATTTGCTAAGTAGCGAAGTTCATCTTCAGCTCGTTTTTGCTCTGTTAAATCTGAAATAACAATAACATAATAGTTAATGCTTTGGCTGTCTTTGGCCACCGCAGTGACACTGATGTGGACTGGATGAGCAGGGCTTTTTAGTGTGCGAATATAGGCTTCTGTTTTCCAGTTTTGTTTAGGTTTAAGTGTTTTTAGTACATTTAAGTATTCGAGATAATGAGATTTGCCAATCGCACCGATAAAGTCTTTAACTGTTAACTCGGTAATATTTTTAGGTGTTGAAAAGGCTTCGCTAAAGCTCGTATTTGCTGAAAACGGTTTAAGTTGGCTATCTAAAATAAGTAACCAATCGTTAATTTGACTAAAGGCCTCACCTAGCACAGCTGCTTGTTGTGCATTGGCTCTTTGCTCTGTGATATTGGTGTAAATACCTGAAATTTTTAACGGCTTATTATCATCATCTGTTTCAACAACACGGCCAACATCTTGGTACCAAAGCCACTCTCCATTTTTGTGCTTTAATCGGTATGTTACATTCCATTGTTCATTATTTAATTGTTTAGAAAATGATTCCCATTGGCTGATAACTAATCGGCGGTCAAGAGGGTGAATAAGTTGTATGAAATCTGCAATGGGCAGACTGTCTTTAAATTCACTGTAGCCAAGCTCCACTGCACAGCGGCTATTAAAAAAGGTTTGCTCGGCTAAGTTAGCCTCCCATACGCCACTTTTATTACTGCTTAAAGCTAATTCAGTTTGTTGTTGAGACTTTAATACTTCATCGTGCGCTTTACGAATCGCTTTTTGACGGGCTTGATATTGCCAGAAAATAAAAAACAAAATGGCCAGTGTTATCATTGTATAACAGGTATAAGCAAGGGGGGATGACCACGTTGCATAGGCAACTTTAAAGCGTAATTGTCTACTTTCAGAAATAATATTATTAAGGTCAGACACTGAAGAAACAGATAACGTATAATCGCCAGGAGGTAATTTTGTGAAAAACACTTTGTTTGTTGTTAGTCTGTCGTAATGAAGTGATGTAGGGCCTTCAAGCGTAACTTTGTACACCGTTTTGTCTTTATTTATAGTGTCAAAGTTAGAAAAATTGACCTCTAATCCCATATCATCAGCGGTCAATTGTAGCGGATCATCGACGTATTTATAGGGATGATAATTTAATTCTCGAGAAAGCAAAGACACATTAGTAATTTCTGTTTTTACATTACCAGGCTCTACAGGTGACGATAAGAAATCTTCAGGAGACACAAGCAGTACACCGCGCGTAGATCCAAAAGCCAACTGGCCATTATGTAATGTTGCATCAGCATCGTAATTAAATTCATTAACGGCAAGGCCATCACGAATAAAGTAGCGGTCGAGCTCTAACGAACTTAAGTCTAAACGGTATAAGCCATTTTGAGAGCTCATCCATAAAAAGCCAAAGCGATCAATTTGCAAGCCAAAAATTGATTTAGCTTTTAAACCTGATTGCGTATTTATGCGGTATTTTACTTCATAGTTTTCGGCATCAAGACCTATCAGCCCTTCATCTGAAGAAGCTAGCCACAGTGTGTTGTTGTAATCAATAATCCAATCAGTGGTAACAAAGAAGGCCGATGGGTTATAGTTTTCGACTTGGTATAGTAATGTCAGCTTTTGTGTTTCTTCGTTATAGCGATAAAGCTTGCCCGACATACTCAATAAGTACTCATTAGGGTGGGTTGGCAATGGCTTTAGAAAACCATTTGCATTAATAATTTCAACTTGTTCTTTTAGGCCTTCTATAACGCGTAGTTCACCCGTTTTACCATCGTATCTATAAAAATCATTATCGTTAATAAATGCGAACTGATCGGGTCCAATCACGTGAAACCCCCAACTTGTATAAGTTGTTAAAATACGTACTGTTTCTTCATCACCTTTTAAGGGAACCAGTTTGCCTGTGAGCTTATCGAAAAGGACTAACCCCATGTATCTCATCACCCACAAATAACGTTTTGTATCTTCGATTTCTGCTTCTGCAACGCCAAAAATACCATACTCACCGTGGAATGCTTTTTCGTCGGCACTTGTTAAATATGCTTGAGCTCGTTTGGTTAGTTGGTTGTATTTCATTAGACCATTATCGGTCCCGATCCAAATGGTGTGGTCTTTATCTTGTACAACAGACCATACATTATTGTTAAAGTTATTGGTGTCGTTTTTTAACTCTATATGCTTAAACCGTCTCGCTAGGGTGGACCATGTGAATACCCCTTGTGAGCGAGATGCTAGCCAGAGTAACCCTGTTTTATCAACCATCATGTCAGGGATGGTGTTGTCGGTCATGTTGAATTTACTTTGATCGAAGCGAAGAATATATTCAACTGACAAAGTTTGACGGTTGAATTCATATAACCCTTTTTCTGTAACTATATACTCACCAAAAGAGCTTGCCGAGTAGTCCCAAATATTTAACTCAGGAATTAATAACTTAACGCTACCAAATGCGAACAAACGTTTGTTATCAAAGGGGATGGCATACATGCCCTCAACAGTGCCAACAAGTAACCCTAGTTGCGGATCTACACGCAATAATTTTACGTTTTTGTTGTCATCCGTGACTTTTAGTTTTTCTGTTAATGGAATATTTGAAATATGGTCATCGGCTAAGTTTTTAGAAAACAAGCCATTAGATGTACCCATATACAAAAAGTTATCATGTATGATGAGGGCTCGTACAATATGCTCTTCTTTGTTTATAGAAAACTCATGTAAGAACTTTTTTGATTGCTTGTGGTAAGAGTAAACATGCTGAGCAATAGCAAAATAAAAATAACTATCGTCTTCTGTTAAAGCGAGTATAGGTGAGAAAAACGCGTCTTCTGGGTCGAGCTTTCCAGCGTAAATTTTTTCTACCTTGAGTGTTTTAGGATCGATAAAAAAAGCGCCCGAAAACTCGGTACTTACAAATATTCTTCCGTCGCGAGTTTTGGCTAACGTATTTATCTGGCGCTGATCGAGAATATGTTCTCCCGCAAACGCCGCCATTTGGTAGCCATCATAACGGTTTAAGCCTTGGTAAGTACCAATCCAAATAAAGCCTAAATCATCTTGAATTACTTTCGTTACACTGCCTTGTGTGAGTCCTTCATCTGTTGAAATACGTTGCATTTGCAGTGCATAGTTTTGTGCATACGCGTTAGGAATAAGCGCTAAAAAAAGATAAATGAAAACAAAATGGAAATGTTTAGGCACTGACTGATTAACCCTAAATTATTATTTGCGCAAAACTTTTAACAAAATATAGCACAATTATGGATGTAATTGAGGCCCCTGAAAAGATAATTTAGTAAATAGTCGCACGCGAAACATAAAATGAGTGTATGTGCTATAAATACCTTAGTTAAAGTACGTTAAGGAATGAAATGCGCCATTCGTTTATTTGCCAAAAAAAGCAGGCCATTCTATTAGTTATTGATGAACAAGCAGGGCTTGCTCCTGTCATTACTGACTTTGCCGTTGTTGTTGAAAATACATCAAAGTTATTAAAGACAGCGTCATTATTGGATATACCATTTATATTTACTGAACAAAATCCAAGCAAACTAGGGAGAACGAGTCCTGAGTTAAAGTCCTTTATCCGTAGCACGAATATGTATGAAAAAATGCATTTTAGTGCCTGTGTAGAGCCTGGGTTTATTCATATGCTCGCTGAGTATCAAAGACCGCAAATTGTTGTGACTGGGACTGAATCACATGTCTGTGTGTTACAAACAAGTCTTGATTTAATCGCGGCCGGTTATCAGGTGTTTGTTGTTGAAGATGCAATAGCATCGCGTAATAAACAGCATAAAGCATTAGCCATTAAACAATTGAGTGCAGTGGGTGCAATTGTTACCTGTGCTGAAAGCGTGTTATTTCAATGGTTAGAAAAAGCGGGAACAACGCAGTTTAGAACTGTTTTACAGTTAATTAAGTGAACTATGTTGCAGGTTTCTTCGTAAGACGGAGTCTGCGTTTTATTTAGTGAATTAGTTTAATTTTTAAGGCTTTAGTTATGACCAGTGTTAGTCGCCTTTTTACCTATTTGTTCATCCTATTATTTTTAGAGTCATTAATTTTAGGGGTTGTGTTTTCTACTTTGCTATCTGGTGTGCTCACTGGCCTTATCTTGCTTTCACTGCCTTTATGGATGTTACACAAACACCCCGACAGCGCATTAACAGCGCACATAGTGGCTGCGGGTTGTATGATGTTTTCATTTTTACATATTCAACAAAGCTTTGGTCTCATAGAAGTTCATTTTGAAATTTTTATATTGATGGCTGTTCTTATCATGTTTGTTGAGTGGCGCGTGTTTATAACCGCTTTAGCGTTTGTAGCTGTTCATCATTTGAGCTTTTATTATTTGCAAATAAATGATGCGGGCGTTTATGTATTCGACCCAGACAGGCTGTTTTTTAGCACCGTACTTATCCACGCAGCCTACGCTATTGTTGAAGCAATTGTAGCGGGTTACATAGCCAAAACATTACAACGAGAGCGCAGCGCAGGCTTATCGTTAAGTAACACAACCGAACAAATCATGGCGAACGAAAATAGCATTAACATCGGCTTAAGAGCAGATGAAAGGCACAGTGAAGCTGTGGCAGGTTTTAATAGACTCTTAGGGTTTCTTTCACGTGTTGTTGGCGATGTTAAAAGCCAAAGTAGTGTATTAAAAGATCAATCTAATCAACTTGTAAAAGTACATGATGAGTTGCATGAGCTTGCAACAAAGCGTGAGCGACTCTCTTTAGATATTGCTGAGTCTGGCGAGCGAGTAGCAGAGGGGTTTTCACAGGTTGAACATGAAAGTACAGAACTGCAAACACAGTTTAAACACTTACATTTAAGTGCAAAAGAAGCGTTAAATGAAGTTGCTAATACCGACAGTAAAACTGCTGAACTCGCAAATAATTTACATCAAGCCGATAAAAATATTTCTCAATTAGTCAGTGCTTGTAGCCATATATCTGACTTATTAAATGAGATTTCATCAATAGCAGAGCAGACAAATTTACTGGCACTTAATGCCGCAATTGAAGCTGCGCGGGCAGGTGAACAAGGAAGAGGCTTTGCCGTTGTTGCAGATGAAGTCAGAAATCTTGCCACACGGAGTAAAAATACCACAGATAAAATAACTCAAACTCTAGAAAGCCTGTTGCAAAACAGTGCCTCTTCTACGGATTCAATGCAAGGCAGTGTTGCACTTATAGAACAATTGACCGCAATTAGTTCGCAAATGAAACAACAGATTAGTGTTATGACAGAGCAAGTAAGCTTAGCTGCTACGAGCTCAGAATCAGTTGCTCATGTAGTACAAAGCCAAGCGGCAAACACGCGTGCAATTGCAGAAAACTCTCAAACACTGATTGAAAACCAAGCCAATGACAATGAAATGATTGAAAAATTAACTGAGCGCGTACAGTTAATTGACGTGAGTATCGATGTATTGGAGCAAGGTATTGCCAAATTTAAATAATGCCAAGTTAGGGATTGTAATTGCAGCTATAGGGTGGGTATTCGCGGTGGTATTCGCTTTGTACCTTGCTTATCAGCAACAAACACAGGTTTTTGATCCTGATAACAAAATGGCTCAAGCTAATTGGTTGCAATCTTTTCACGCTACGATGGGTATAAAATCAAAGGGTATCGAGTTAACCCATGCCGATACACTTTATATTGTTGATGAGGACAGCTGTGTATGTTCAACCCGTTCACAGCCTCATATTCAGAACTTATCAGAATATGCTCTAAATAATGGCATTCATGTTGTTAATTTAACGCCTACCCCAGCCCTTGCCAGACTCTTACCAGCACAACCTGCAGCTATCCTAGTATCAAAAGAGCAACAGCTTGTTTACGCCGGCCCATTATCAAAAGGTTTAGCATGCTCAAGCCAAAACGGCTTTGTGGAGCTAGTAATTGCAAACTTACGCGCAGGATTTAATAGTCGTTTTATTAACTCTGATGCCAAAGGCTGTTATTGCCAGATTAGTTGAGATAATGTCCTATAGTGAGTAATACTAAGACAGTATTGAGCTAATTTATATGCAGGCACGATACTATGATCCAGTTATGGGCGTTTTTATTCGAATGATCCTGTTGGGTTTACTAATGTTCATACCTTTAATAGATATGCTTACGCAAATAATAATCCATATAAATATATAGATCCTGATGGGAGGAACCCTGTCGCGGGAGCGGCAGTAGGCAGTGGCTTAACTGGGCCAGCGTGTCCAGTGGGGGCTCTTGCAGGTGCAGTCATTGGTGGAACATTAGGTGTACTGGGAGTCATAGCCTATAACGAGATGACAGATGACGGGGATGTTGACGAAATAGAAGACTTCAACCCTGAAGAGGATACAATGGAAGATAATCATAAAACTAAGGATGGAAAACCTAGAATCAAGATTACTAAAGGTGATGGGTCAGAGATTGATATTACAGAAGATAGGGTTAAGAGAAAAGATCCTGCTCCAAACAATCCCAATGGTAAAGGAAATGATCGAAAATGGAATAATCCACAACCGGGTAGTAAGGGTAAGAAAAGAGATCCGCTGCCTAAAGAACGCGAAAAAATCGAAGAACTAAAGCGGGAATAAAACGACAATGAAGACGAATGAACTCATATACTCTTTTAGAGATTATTTAAACTCTTCACTCCCACTAGTAACTCGCATGCTCGCAGACACAGAAGAATACGATGAAGCATTATCTGACTGGATGCAGTCTTCATGGGAAATGCTGGTTGAAACTGCTTTGTTCTATGGGTCAAAGAAATCACTGGTAATATATGGTGACGGAGCAGACGTTTGCAAAGGCAGCAGCAGGGCGACGTTCCCTGAATTGACTGCGACACATCGGGTTGTTTGCCGCTGTGAACTGATGAAAGAAGATTTGGTTTCACAAGTGGAAATCGAAGTTTCAGATTTCGAATTTGAGCAATTCGTGAGTTGGAGTGACGGAAAGTATTCGTTTGATGGATTTCTAGATTCCATCCTACTTAGTAAAGGTAATCAATATTTTGTTGTTTCTACTGACAATGTTGTTTTCGATGTCGCAGAGCTATTAGGGTAATTGTTACGCAAAACTTGTTGAACCACCATCTTTTTGAATCCAAAGCCTCGCACTCGCGGGGCTTTGTTTTTTTCTAGCTCTTGTGGCTTAATGAAAAATTCCGTTTGGTGCCAAATTCAATTGGGTGATCTGCTCAGGGCTGAAGCCGTGCCGAAGGAGTTGGAAGTCAATTATTTGCACTTGAGATTTTTGGCCTTCGCCAATAACTTGATAGAGATTGCCACTAGCGGTTTTTATTAGCTGGTTCTGAGGCGAGATTTCTACTATTTTGGATGTGCTAATATAATCGCCTGTTGCACATCGGTAGGTCATGTCATCAACACTGGTCCCCCATTGAATTTTCCCGACCAATTCTTCATTAGAACTTTGATGATCCAACGGCAACCGTTGATATAGGGCCTTCAATTGGTGCAGATGAAACTGTTAGCAAATCATTTACACTAACAGACCAATATATTTAAAATGCCACAAGTATAGCGGTAGACAAAGTTAAGAGATTTTTGAGGATTAATAATGGCGCGACATGTTAAATTTAGAGCAATACTGTTAGCTTTAGTTGTTTGTATAATCGGTTTTAACTTCATTCTAATTGGTGGACTTTTTTATCAAAATCTATTTTATTCAATGAGCTTTTTATTTGCATTATTATTAATTGTTCGCACTTTCAACTATGTATGCCCTAATTGTAAGAGAAGTCAGGTAATGAGGTCATTCTTTAGCTATAGGCTGCCAAGCAAAAATTGTTACTCATGCGGACATGACTTAGAAAGCAAAAAACACTAGGTAAATCAAGTGAGATTACTGTTGTAATTTAATCCAAAGCCCCGCGAGTGAAGTGACCCTCAATAATTATACAAGCCAATTACTGGGGTCTTTTTATGTTTAGATCTAGTACAGAATTAAAATTTTAGTCTTTAACAAAATTTGGGCTCGATTGAACCCAACTTAACCATCTTGCACCTCTGGCCTATGCTGAGTGGCAAAACATTAAATCTGGAGGAGTTCCACAAGATTCTGTACTTAGCGGTAGTGACTCTTCTCTGATTAGAATCCTTTCTCTAAATTCCTTACCACTTTCTAAAAGAAAGGCCAAGCTATGCTTGGCCTTAATAGTAAGGAATGTAAAGGTAAAGCTTTATTGAATTTGACCTCTTAACTCACCGCTTGGGTTTGCGGGAGTATGCACATTTACATAGTGACCACCCATGGCGAGTACTGAGAAAATATCAGCATTTATCATCGTGCCAGTGCTGGTCATCCAACGGTTCATATCGCTTTCATCTTGCTCTAGGGCAACAAGAACAGGGCCATTTTCACCTGCAACCCCTGTATGAATATGCGCGGCTGAGGCATCGCTCACACCGGAGGTTAAAACTTGCAGTTCTACGCTGTAATCAGTGGTGTTGACTAATGCATAGCCATCACCAAATGCGTCAGTCGTGACCGCTGGGACTTCTTGGGCTCCACTTAATGGGAAGGTAACAAATACATAGTTATCCGTTAAAATTTGACCACGTAGTTCACCGCTTGGGTGTGCTGGGGTATGAATATTAACGTAATGACCGCCCGACGCGAGAATTGCGAATATATCTGCATTAATCATGGTGTTTTCAGGTGTTTCCCACAGGTTAACGTTATCTGCAGATTGCGCCAGTGCTGCAAGCACCTCACCATTCATGCCAATACGGCCTGTATGAATATGGGCTGCTGTAGCATCGCTCACGCCTTGGGTGAGTGCTCGTAGCTCAAGGTGATAGTTATCCATATTGACAAGAGCATAACCGCTGCCCGATGCTGTAGTATCAACAGCGGGCACTTCTTGCATACCGCTTAAAGGAAAGGTCACAAGCTGGTAATTATCGGTTAGGATTTGTCCTCTAATTTCGCCACTTGCATTTGCTGGTGTATGAACATTGACATAGTGACCACCAGACGCAAGCACTGCGAATATATCAGCGTTAATCTGGGTGTTTTCAGGTGTCATCCATTTACTTGAATCGGTTGATGATTGTTCAAGTGCAACAAGTACTTCGCCGTTTGTACCAATTCGGCCTGTGTGAATGTGAGCACCAGTCGCGTCATCAACACCGGTCGTGTTAACACGCAGCTCTAGATTATAATCATTCATGTTGACGAGTGCATACGCTTCGCCGCTGGCATCGCTGTCAACCGCTGGTACTTCTTGAGCACCATTTAATTTAAAGCTGGTAAATGCATAGTTACTAGTAAGAATTTGACCACGCAATTCGCCACCTGTGTTTGTTGGTGTGTGAACATTCACATAATGGCCGCCTGATGCTAGTACGGTAAAAATATCAGCGTTGATCATGGTGTTGCTGGGTGTCCTCCATACATTTGGATCATCCATTGATTGTTCTAACGCGACTAACACATCGCCATTTTCACCAATTCGACCGGTGTGAATGTGCGCTGCGCTTGCGTCATCTAAACCAGAAGTTACCACCGTGAGTTCCACACTGTAGTCAGTGGTGTCGACGAGGGCATAGCCATCACCTTCTGCTGTGGTGGTCACCATTGGGACTTCTTGAGAGCCGCTTAAATCAAAGGTAGCAACAGCATAGTTATCTGTTAGTATTTGACCACGAATTTCACCGCCTGCAAATTCAGGTGTGTGTACATTGACATAATGCCCACCATCAAGCAGGACTGCTAACGTGTCACTGTCGATAGTGGTACCTTCTGGTACAACCCAATCAGTCATCACTTCATCGTCTTGTTCTAATGTGACAAACACATCACCATTAGAGCCTAACTTACCAGTGTGAATATGAGCTGCTGTGGCGTCGTCTACACCCATGGTGACTGCTCGCAAGCGTAACTCTGTGCTCGCACTGTCGTACGAGGCGTATCCGTATCCCATGGCATCAGTGTCATTCATAGGTACTTGTTGGCTGCCGTTTAAGGCGAAAGTAATGATACTTGTTGTATCAGGAACGATTTGGGCGCGTAACTCGCCATTTGCAAATTCTTCGGTGTGAACATTGATATACCAATCACCATCCATTAAATCGGCTATTAAAGCTTCGTCGAGGTCAGTAATAGCAACCTCGTACATGCCCTCACTTGTGGATTCAAAAGTGAATGCAACGTCGCCATTAGCACCTAAATCACCGTCATGAATATGAGCAGCACTAAACCCTTCGACTGCACTCGCATCAAGAGTTGCGCGGAACTGCATTAAGCTTTCATCTAGCTCTACGGTTGCTGTTGCTGTCTGCATAGAGGCATTCATAGGAACTTCTTGTTTACCGCTCAGCGTCACGGAATACGTTTTACTGGGGCTAAATTCCTGAACAGGAGGGGGAGTTATAATTTCTACGTTGTTGTCGTCGTTATCATCGCTGCATGCGCTGATGAACAATATACTGCTTAATAAGAGTAAATATCTCATCGTTGTTCCTTATATATTTTTTTATGTTCGGACGTTACGACGTGTCCATTTCAGTTAGGAATACGGCGAGTAAATATAGAAGGATCAAAATAGTACAATAAAGTAAAAATAATAATGCTTTTTACTTAATTTTCATCAATGTCACACACTCACTTTATGAACGACATGCTGGCTTATCTCGGCGGATATAAAGTTGTTTGCGTTAATGAACATATTGCTGGCATTGGCTGATGAGCGGTACATAAATAATCATCGGCACAACGAACAAAAAAGATAAAAATTTTCATTGTTCAAAGTTGCAGCTAACCTAGTAAAACATAAAGGGAAAATGGCAGCTGCATTTATTTCAATGTGGCTATGGCTAAAATTACAGCAAATATTGCTCATAATACTATTGCGAACTATTACCGTTTAGATTAATATGCATTTATTAAATGTAATTGAGAGTGGTTTGCATTCATGTATATTTGTTTATGCCATGGTGTAACGGATAAAAAAATCGAACAAACGATTGATAACGGCGCAATGACAATGCGTGAGCTATCAAAAGAGTTGCAGGTAGGTAGCCAGTGCGGCAAGTGCTGTGGTTGCTGTAAAAAAATCCTTAATCGTAAACTTATCGAAATCGCTGACATTACAGAGCAAGTCGCTTAATGTACTTGCTCTTCATTTAATTACTTCTTTTCTTTGCTCCTTACCCCTTGATTCCAGTTTTTATTTGCTTTTAAGCCTTTCATTTATTACGTTATATCTAAGTGTTATGTGTGTATCGTACGTGTTATTTGTTCGGTTTGGCGGATAAACCCGATGCGTGCAGCGTTAAAAGTTGCTGCTTGTAGCAGTACGGGCATATGCAATTGCACAATCTGACTAAATAACGAAACGTGTGCTTTGTTACAAACAAGGCTTTTTTGTCTCAAAATACATCATGTAATGTAGCGAACTGGTATCACCTGGTCATCATTGGTAGGGAACCATGATAATAAACTCTTTTAAAGCAACTTTTTGTGCAGTACTTATCTTTACTATAACGGGCTGTGCGCAGCTGCCTTCAAGGGAATCTATTCAACCAAGTTACGCTATTTCTGCTGATACACCGAGTACAATAGGAGAGGCTGTGGGTAGTAATCATCCTGGTTTGTCAGGGTTTTATCCTTTGGTAGATGGTGTCGATGCCTTCGTCGCAAGGCTTGCACTGATTGATTCTGCAGAGCACACCATTGATGTGCAGTATTATTTATACCATAGACAACAAACCACCATTTTATTTACCGCGTTTTTGCTGAAAGCGGCAGAAAGAGGAGTGAGGGTTCGCTTACTGCTTGATGACTTATCGCAAGCCGACAGTGAGCTTGATTTAGCAGCACTGGCTGTTCATCCAAATGTTGAGGTTAGGCTGTTTAACCCGTTCCCAAATCGACGGTTTAGGGCTCTGGGATTTATAACTAACTACAGCCAACTTTCTAGACGCATGCATAACAAGAGCTTTATCGTCGATAACCGTATTTTTATTACGGGGGGGCGTAATATTGGTAATGCTTACTTTTCAGCAGAAGATCATTCTGAATTTATCGATTTAGATGTCATGAGCGTGGGTGATATTGTGCCAGAAGCCTCAGATGCATTTGATTTATATTGGAATCACACACTTTCATACCCTGTTCAAAATTTACATGGTGAGCGTGATGAACAATCACTTATCGAGATAACCAAGACACTAGAAAATTATGTAGCAGACAATCAGCAAAGCAATTATGTTGAACAATTACGTGAAAGTGCCTTTGTAAATCGTTTGCTTAACGATGAAATAGAGTTTGACTGGCAGGAGTCGACCTTATTTTACGATCACCCAGATAAAGTAATGAATGATGTCGATGAAAAGTCGGCAAATATGTCGCCTTCATTGTTTAAAAAGATGGGAGAGCCAAAGCGCAAGGCTATTATTGTATCGCCGTATTTTATTCCTCGCGAGCAAGGTACGCAGTTATTAACCAGCTGGGTTAAAAAGGGCGTTGATGTTACTGTGCTGACTAATTCGCTGGCTGCTACGGATGTGTCTGCTGTGCATGCGGGCTATAAAAAATACCGTGCTGACTTAGTGCGTGGCGGTGTTAAATTGTGGGAGCTAAAACCAAGTGACCTAGTGGCAATTAAACGAAAAGCAGGCCGAAAGGTTACCGGATCATCACAGGCAAGTCTGCACGCAAAAACGATGACATTTGATGATGAAAAAATATTCGTTGGTACCATGAATCTTGACCCGCGATCACTTGATTTAAATACCGAAATGGGCGTACTAATAGACAGTGAAAAGTTGAGCGGCTTTTTAGCCCACTGGGTTGATAAAAAGATGCCTGAGTATGCGTGGAAAGTTGAGTTAAAAAGCCCAGATGATGACGAACTAATTTGGCTTGATACCATAAGTAATCAGCAATTTGATGAAGAGCCACAAACCTCGTCTTGGCGGCGTTTTCAAGTATGGTTTATCTCTTTATTTCCTATCGAAGACGAGCTTTAACGTTATTTATTCCTAAGCCCAACTTTTTAGTTGGGCTTTTTATTTTAATCCTTTAGGTTTAACTATTTTGATATAAAAAATCGAAATTGAGCGTACACGTGTAAGTTCAATATATTCAAGTGCTTAGCGTGCAAGGAAAAAATAAATATAAAAAAATGTTAAAAAAACTGGTTGGACCAATTGATCTATTGTGCAATTTATGACGTAATGTAGGTATTACTGTCTGGTCGGATGAGTTTATTATGAGCTTACGTACAAAATTAAAAAAAGTATTACCTAGTATTTCAATTACAGAACAAGAAGCGTTAGATGCAGGTGATGTTTGGTTAGAAGGTTCAATCTACCAAGGTAAACCTGACTTCGATGCACTTCGTGATGTACCCGCTGCAAAGCTGAGCGCCGAAGAGCAAGCGTTTTTAGATGGCCCTGTTAAAGAATTATTATCGATGATTGATGATTCTGAAATCCAAAATGGCGTTCATCTTCCTGATTACATTCTTGATTTCTTGAAAAAAGAGCGTTTTTTCTCGCTTATTATTCCTAAGTCATTTGGTGGTTTAGAGTTCAGCCCTTATGCAAACTCAACAATTGTTGGCACGATTGCAACGAAGAGTTCTGCGGTCGCGGTAACGGTTATGGTGCCTAATTCATTAGGCCCAGGTGAGCTATTACTGCACTTTGGTACTAAAGAGCAACAAGATCATTACTTACCTCGCCTTGCGAATGGTCGTGACATTCCATGCTTTGCGTTAACGAGCCCTGAAGCGGGTTCTGATGCCGGTGGCATTCCAGATATTGGTGTTGTTAAACGTGGTCAATTTAATGGTGAAGAAGTTTTAGGCTTAGAGATCACATGGGACAAACGTTACATTACGCTTGCACCCATTGCGACTGTATTAGGCTTAGCGTTTAAAGTTGTTGACCCTGATGGTTTACTAGGTGGCAAAGAAAACCTAGGTATTACCTGTGCGCTTATTCCTAAAGATCACCCAGGTGTTGAACTTGGTAATCGTCATGACCCAATGGGCATCCGTTTTTATAACGGGACCACTCGTGGCGAAAAAGTATTCGTGCCAATGGATTTCATCATTGGTGGTCAAAAGAACATTGGTCGTGGTTGGCAGATGCTGGTGAGCTGTTTAGGTGCTGGCCGTGGTATTTCGCTTCCAGCGCTAGGTGTTAGCTCGTCACAAGTGGCATTTAAAGGGGCTTCTGAATACGCTGCTGTTCGTGAACAGTTTGGTTTAGCGATTGGTCAATTTGAAGGTATCCAAGAGAAACTAGCTGATATTGCAGGTAAAACATACCTACAAGAAGCTATGCGCGTACTAACAACCGAAGGTTTAGGCATGGGCTTAAAACCATCGGTTGTGACTGCAATTGCAAAGTACCACATGACTGAAATTGGCCGTGATGTGCTCGATTCAGCAATGGATATTCAAGCAGGTAAAGCGATTCAAAATGGTCCGCAAAATACTTTAGCCAGTGGCTATGTTGCTCAACCGATTGCTATTACGGTTGAAGGTGCGAACATTCTTACTCGTAACCTAATGATTTTTGGACAAGGTGTAATGCGTTGTCACCCATATCTGCAATCTATGGTTGAGTCTATTCATAGTGAAGACAAAAACGCAGATAAAGAATTTAACCGTATTTTACGTAAAACAGTGGGCTACAGTGTCGCGAACAGCTTACGTGCATTCCGCTTAGGTGTATTACCATTTACAGCAGGTGCTAAGTCGTCGTTACCAGAAGTTCGCGATTACGAAAAAGCGGCACAAAAGCTGTCGGCTAAGTTAGCTGTTTATGCTGATTTCTCGTTACTTGTGTTAGGTGGCAAGCTTAAACAAGCAGAAATGCTATCTGCACGCTTAGGTGATGTAATGAGTTTCTTATACGCTGCCATGGCATCAATTAAGTACTACGAGCAAAAAGTAGCAAGCAGTGAACGCGAGCAAGCTGCGCCGTATTTCCACTATGCAACACGCTTTGCACTGCAAAGTGCTGAAGAAGCACTGCACAAGTTCTTAGATAACTTCCCTGCAAGTGGTACGCGTAAGTTCATGCGTTTCATCACCATGAATTATTCGATGAAAATGCCGAAAATTAGCGATGATCTAATTCGTGAGCTAGCAACACAAGCACAAATGGATACTGCGTTTAAGGCACAAATCACGCACTTAGTAACGCCAATTGAAGGTGATGGTCATTACATCAACGAGCAGGCTTACAAAGCGAAAATGGCGTGTCTTGAACTACTTGCAAAAGTGAAGAAAGCATTGCGTGCTAAAACAATTAAACCGGGCGTTCGTTTTGCAGAAACACTTGATAACGCACTTGTTGCTAACGTAATTAATGAGCAAGAATATGCGCAATTAATCGATTACAACAAGAAACGCGAAAAAGCTATTCGCGTTGACGAGTTCGATTTTGATATGAACTTGCTAGACGATAATGCAAAGCCAGTTAACCCACTTAAAAGTGTGGTAAACGAGTAAGTCATTCAACAATGCAAGTCCTCAGCAGTTTTAGGACTTTATCTTTAAAAACCCGTGTTTAACACGGGTTTTTTATTGCCTAAAAATAGACCGTAATTAAGCGAATGGAAGAACTCAACATAGCCATGGTACAAAATATACAACAGACCTGCATTATGAACCCCAAGCAGATATACTTTGAATTCGATGAATATTTTCAGTTGCATCACTCTTAAGTAAGTACGATTGTGGAAAAAAGACCTCAACCCGTGATGTGTTGTGTTTATCTTCATTACTAGCTTTACCTAGAAACATTAAAACCTATAAATGATATATCATTAAAACCTATAAATGATATGACATTAAAACCTATAAATGATATGACATTAAAACCTATAAATGATATGACATTAAAACCTATAAATGATATAACTCTAAAACCTAGCGATGAAGTTAATAACGGGTAAGTATCGTAAGTAATGGTTGGAGCGAACATGAATGACATATCACAAAAACTGGCAGCTTCGCTTGAGCAATTACAACAGCTTCAGGAGTCAGGAGTTGTAGCCATTCAGTCAAAGCAACTTAGTCGAGTGCATCGAGAGCGGCTCTTGAAGCATGGGTTTATTCGTGAAGTTATTCGAGGCTGGTACATACAGGCTATGCCAGATGAAAAGCCGGGCGACAGTACATCTTGGTATACTTCTTTCTGGGATTTTTGCGGTGCATATTTGTCACAGCGGTTCTCCAAATCATGGTGTCTTTCACCTGAGCAATCACTTAGTCTGCATATCGGCGATAGAACCGTGCCTCAGCAATTGCTCGTTCGCTCCCCCAAAGGCAACAATAAACCCACCGCTTTTTTACACAATACCTCTATTTTCGATGTTAGGTTAAATTTACCTGATGTTGAGTATATTAAAAACGTAGCAGGACTAAATGTATACAGCTTGGCTTCAGCACTGGTTTATTGCTCGGCTAACCAATTTAAAAATGCGCCCATCTTAATGCGTACAGCCTTATCGATGGTGACAGATGCATCAGACGTATTGTCTGTTTTACTTGCCGGTAATCACAGTGTGATTGCAGGCAGATTAGTGGGGGCTTTTAGAAATATTGGCCGCGACCTAATTGCTGACAATATCTTAAAAGGTATGCAGGCAGCCGATTTGAAAGTGCAAGAAGAAGACCAATTCGCCGAGAATTTACAGGTGAGTTTTGGTCGTCGTGATGTATCGCCCTATGTTAATCGCATGCGGTTAATGTGGGCGCAAATGCGTGAAAGTGTTATTGCGCACTTCCCTGAACAACCACACCAAACCATCGACATCGAAACCTACATGGCAGAAGTAGAAGACAAGTACGTTACCGACGCCTACCACTCACTGTCTATTGAAGGCTATCGAGTGACGCGTGAACTAATTGAACTTGTTCGTTCAGGTAACTGGCAAATTGATGGTTCAGACGAGAGTAAAAAGCACCTAGATACCATGGCTGCTAAAGGTTACTGGGATGCGTTCCAAGAAGTTAAAAAAGCCGTGTTAGCAGTATTAGAAAGTAAGAACTCTGGTGACGTATTGGAACAGACGCACAGTGATTGGTACCTTGCCTTATTTGGCCCAAGTGTTGCGGCTGGTATTATTAAACAATCGGACTTAGCTGGTTACCGATCAGGGCCTGTTTATATTCGCCAGTCTATGCATACTCCCCCTAATCGAGATGCGGTACGCGACATGATGCCGACATTTTTCGATTTACTCGCAGAGGAGGGTAATGCAGCAGTCAGAGTGGTACTGGGTCACTTCATTTTCGTTTACATCCACCCTTACTTTGATGGTAACGGCAGAATGGGCAGGTTCATTATGAATTTAATGATGGCCTCAGGCGGTTACCCATGGACTGTTGTACCTATGGAGCGACGAGACGAGTATATGCAAGTGTTAGAAGCTGCTAGCGTTGGTGAAGATATTGTACCATTTACCAAATTTTTAGCCTCGTTACTATAAATCTCTTACGTTCATTAAAGGTCAGATGTTTTCCACTCTTAAAGGTTCTTAAAGCTGCACTATCCATATGAACGGTCGGTTGTACGATTATAACCTTGGGCGTTGATTCTTTTGTAGATGAAGGCTCACAGAGAGTTAATCCGCGTCCCTGTATTGCGTACAATCCGCTATCCGGAACTAACCCAACCGATCGTGTTCCATAAAAAGAAACAATAGAAGTCACTAAAGGTAAACAAGTTTTCTAAGATAATGACGATAACAATCATGTTAGTGCTGGAGATTCATAAGCCGACCCTCGCTTTATGCTTGATGACTTATGGTAGAAAAATACGGATTAAAAACATATCAAATGCGTGGTTATAATTCTGAGTTTTTCAGGTCAAATACGCTTATTTTTTTAATGAGTGTGATCAGTGTAAAAAGTTCAGCTTAGGGATGCAATATTGTGCCCGAAAGGGATATCACCTACCATTGCCCATAGATTTTTTGTTAAAACATGACTGTATGAACGTAAGGCAATTTGTTAAAAAGCACTTTCCTGATATTAAAGACATAGAGCATGCAGCCTCTGTATGGAGTGATTGCGGCGAAATTATTCGCTGTAAACTTAACGGTGAGGCATGTGTCATAAAAGCCATAGAAGTCCCTCGGCAAATTAATCATAGTCGGATCACGCAAAGTGAGTTTGCATTAGCAAGAAAGCGGCAATCATATTTAGTCGAATTTAATTGGTATCAGCAGTTTAGTGGACAGTTACCGCTTGAGGCTGCAGCCATTCCCTGCTTAAACGCGGTGCAAGAAAATAACCAGGAAGCACTCTTATTTGCTGATTTTACTGCGTGTGGTTATCAACAAGCCCAAGCAAGCTCTGCTCATATTGATGCGATTCTTAGATGGTTAGCGCATTTTCATGCTGTTAATTTAAGTAGCACTGCTGAGGGGCTTTGGCCGCAAGGTAGCTATTGGCACTTAGCGACTCGTCCAGATGAGTATGCGCGAATGACACATTCAAGCCTAAAAGTTGAAGCAGAAAATATCGATACAGCACTTAAGCAGTGTGTATATCAAACGCTCATACATGGCGATGCGAAACTTGCTAATTTTGCCATAAAGCCACACACTAATTGTGTATATGGCTATGACTTTCAATACGTTGGAAAGGGTGTCGGTATTATTGATGTTATGTACTTTTTAGGTAGTTGCTTAAGTGATAAGGCGCTCCATACCGATGCCAGCGCATATTTAGACCAGTATTACGATGAGCTCGCCTTAGCTCTAAAACGTTATAAACCGAATATCAGTGCGGCAGATGTGATTGCTAGCTGGGATGAACTCTGGGCATATGCTTGGGCTGATTTTTACCGCTTTTTAGCTGGGTGGAGTCCCGAGCATTTAAAAATTAATCGCTATATGCAAAGTCAGTTTAACTATTATCTCACTAAAAAAGGAATGTAATGAATAAGCCAATTCGTTTTGCCATAATTGGGTGTGGCGCAGTAACCGAAGTTAAAAGTGGTCCCGCGTATCAACAAACCGATGGCATTGAGCTGGTGGGCGTGACGCGTCGAGATTTAAACAAAGCTCGCGACTATGCACAGCGTCATCATGTGCCCAAGGTGTTTGCAAGCCCCAGTGAGTTAATAAACGATGCACAGGTTGATGCCGTATACATTGCAACGCCGCCCGACAGCCATAAAACGTTTGCACTTGAAGTGGCGGCGGCTGGCAAACCCTGTTGTATAGAAAAACCCTTAGCGCCTAGCTATGAAGACAGTTTAGCCATTGTTGAAGCATTCAAAGAGGCAAAACAGCCTTTATTTGTTGCTTATTATCGTCGTTCGTTGCCACGTTTTAATAAAGTGAAATCGCTTATTGAAAGTGGCGCAATTGGTAAAGTGCGTCATGTAAGTTGGCATTTGAGCAAACCAGCAAGTGCTTTGGACTTATCTAGAGAATATAACTGGCGAACTGATAAACAGATTGCACGTGGCGGTTACTTTGATGACTTAGCAAGCCATGGTCTTGATTTGTTAGCGTATTTATTAGGTGATTTTGAAAAAGTACACGGTTTTTGTGCTAATCAACAAGGGCTTTATTCCGCTTTTGATGCTATTACCGCGCACTGGTATCATAAATCGGGTATTACGGGCTCTGGCAGTTGGAACTTTGCGTGTGCGAACCGCTTTGACGACGTTATTATTTATGGCAGTGAGGGTGAAATATGTTTTAGTGTGTTTGACGAAAAACCTATCGAGCTAAACAACACACAGGGTATACGCCAACTATCTATTGAAAACCCAACTCATATACAGCAATTTCATGTAGAAAATATGGCTCAATTTTTTGATTTGGGCGCGCCTCATCCCTCAACCGGTGTAACCGCTTTACACACCAGCTGGGTAATGGAACAAATTTTAATGTCTTAATTTTTATAGGCGGCATTAAAAGCATCAACAATCAACGTATTGTCGGGTGCAGGAAATAATTCCATGAGCCTTGTACTAATGAGAGTCTTTATTTTCTCTGTTTGCAATGCGTGTTCAAATAATGCAATGGCCTGTTTACCTTGCGGCGAGGGCGAACAGGCTATGTAACCAAATGCAGCAGGCTCAGAGGGTTCAATCGTTAAGTAACGGATTTTATCAATACCATGAGCGCGTTGATAACGGTGAATGAACATTGATTTATATTCAAAAATAGCGTCAATTTTATTTTCAAAAAGCATGTAGCCAAGCTGAATTGCATTGGCAGCCCCATCTACTTTAAAAAAATGTTCTTCGTGTCGTTTTATAAAATCATCGATTTTAGCAGAGTAAGACCGCCGACTCGTCACGCCAATGGTGAGGTCATAATAATTTACGGCGTCGGTTAATGAAATCGAGTTGGGTAAGGTTGGTTTGTTGAATACAATCAGTTTGTTTTCGGGAAAGGCCATCAGAGGATACCGAGTAAAAATGGCACTCGCTTCTCGTTCAGGTGTTTTAAGCTTGTTGAGTAAACAGACATCGGGAAGTTGACTAAGTTGTTTCCAGTCTTGTAATTGGCTGCCAGGTACAAACTGTAAGCTGATTTTATTGCCCAACTCAGTGGCCGCCGCTAACACGAATTCAGTT
Source organism: Pseudoalteromonas lipolytica (assembly GCF_003515105.1). Classification (NCBI taxonomy): domain Bacteria; kingdom Pseudomonadati; phylum Pseudomonadota; class Gammaproteobacteria; order Alteromonadales; family Pseudoalteromonadaceae; genus Pseudoalteromonas; species Pseudoalteromonas lipolytica. The sequence goes on from NZ_CP032091.1 coordinate 28,283, forward strand.
GCCTCATTCTCGGGACTGCCGTCTGCTTGTGGAATAAAGTCAGTCATTATTTTTACATGCAATGGCTCAGAATTAACCGGCACAGCATAAATACATAATAAAAGAATCGTTGCGTATAGTTTCATGCCATTCTGATGCCCAATTTTATTAAATGAATTGTTAAGCGGAAGTAGCCGATGTTGTTGCAAAGCGCTTAATAGACCCTGCCTACTGTTTAATATTAGACCAGTTAAAGAAATTAATGCAATGAAGGGGGATTTTTTGCAGTCGAGTTGTCTATTATGCGCTAAAATAGGCGTAATTTATTTCTTTTAGGTTCTACTTATGTCTATCCATGTAATTACTCACCCGTTAGTTCAACACAAACTTGGCCTTATGCGCGCAGAAGGTATTAGTACTAAAAGTTTTCGTGAATTAGCGTCTGAAGTGGGGACCCTGCTTACCTACGAAGCGACTAAAAATTTACCACTAGAAAATGTGCAAATCACGGGGTGGGATGGCTCTCCCTTAGAAGTTGAGCATATCAAAGGTAAAAAAATTACAGTTGTGCCTATTTTGCGTGCTGGGCTTGGTATGATGGATGGTGTTATGCAGTTATTACCTGCTGCAAAAGTGAGTGTTGTTGGCTTGCAACGCAACGAAGAAACCTTAGAACCCGTTCCGTACTTTGAAAAATTAGTTGGCAAGATTGATGAGCGTTTAAGTCTCGTAATTGATCCAATGCTTGCGACAGGTGGTTCAATGATTGCCACTATCGATATGCTTAAAAAAGCAGGTTGTAAAGATATTAAAGTCATTGTTCTCGTTGCAGCACCCGAAGGTGTTGAGAAAACATTGGCAGCTCACCCAGATGTTGAAATCTTTACGGCTTCATTAGACAGTCACTTAAATGAAAAAGGATATATCATTCCAGGCTTAGGAGATGCCGGCGACAAAATTTTTGGCACAGTTTAGGTAAATAGCGTGGAAAATCATCAAACATTTTCGTTAAAAACTATTTTAACGGGGGCGCAAATGCTATTTGTCGCATTTGGCGCGTTGGTACTTGTCCCTTTACTGACGGGGCTTGACCCTAATGTTGCGCTATTCACCGCAGGCTTAGGCACTTTGTTGTTCCATTTTGTGACTAAAGGCCAAGTTCCCATTTTTTTAGCTTCGTCATTTGCGTTTATTGCTCCTATTATCGCTTCAGTGCAAATGTGGGGTATTCCAGCCACAATGGGTGGCTTGATGGTAGCAGGGTTCTGCTATTTAATTTTAAGCTTAGTTGTTAAGTTTAAAGGTGTTAGCGCCTTAGAAAAAGTGTTGCCGCCAGTGGTGGTTGGTCCTGTCATCATGGTGATAGGGTTAGCACTTGCGCCTGTGGCTGTAAACATGGCCATGGGCAAGGCTGGTGATGGCAGTGCGCAGTTAGTGCCTTACGAGCAAGCTATTTGGGTGTCGGGTTTATCTTTGCTCGTCACACTTATTTTTGCTGTGTGGGGCAAAGGTGTTTTTAAGCTTATTCCTATTCTGGCTGGGGTTGTTGCTGGTTATGTTGCGTCTTTATACATTGGTATTGTGCAGTTTAATGCAGTAACCGAAGCCAATTGGTTTGCTGTGCCTGCGTTCACGTATCCAGAGTTTAAATGGCAAGCTATTTTGTTTATGGTGCCAGTTGCTATTGCGCCTGCAATAGAACACATTGGCGACATGATGGCTATTAGCCAAGTAACGGGTAAAGATTACTTAAAAAAACCGGGGTTACACCGCACCTTATTAGGTGATGGTTTGGCAACGTCTGCGGCATCCATTTTCGGTGGACCACCGAATACCACTTACTCTGAAGTGACAGGGGCAGTGATGCTGACACGAAACTTTAATCCGCGTGTGATGTTGTGGACAGCGATTATTGCTATTGTGCTGGCCTTTGTAGCAAAAATGGGCGCGGGTTTGCAGACCATTCCTGTGCCAGTGATGGGCGGTATTATGATCTTGCTGTTTGGCTCTATTGCGGTAGTTGGTTTGAATACCTTGGTTAAATCGGGAGAAGATCTGACAGCCCCACGCAACCTAACGATTATCGCACTTATATTAGTGTTTGGTATTGGTGGTATGCATATTGGTGGTAATGAGTTTAGCCTACAAGGTGTAAGCTTATGTGCCATTCTCGGTATTATTTTAAATGCCGTGCTCCCCAAAGCAGTGCAGACTGAGCAATAGCATGTAAAAAATGATGTGAATTTGCACCAAAAAAGCGCATTTAATATGCGCTTTTTTTGTAACCTCATAAAAAGTAAGGAATTATAAAACTGGTCTACTAACTGCATTTATCTCTATGTCATACTGGTAGGAGCGATTATGCAAGAGGCAAATGTTGTGGATATAACCCCGTTTTTAGCGAAACATCAGTTACCACTTAAATATCAATATTTAAGTGAACAATTCTTTATACCCCTCGCGCACGATGTGTTAAGCGCAAAAATGGCTGGGCAGCCGATGCTGGTGGCGATTAATGGCTGTCAGGGCTCTGGTAAAACAACCCTTGCTGATTTTCTTGTGACGTGGGTCAACAGCAATACAGAGTTTAATAGTGTTTCCTTGTCTATTGATGACTTTTATCTTAGTCATGCAGCACGAGCCGAGTTGGCCGAAGACGTACACCCACTCTTTGCAACGAGAGGGGTCCCCGGTACTCACGATATAAAGTTAATGGAACAAACCTTATCGGCGTTAATGGCTGGCAAAAAGAATGTGCCTTTACCACAATTCGACAAGCTCACTGATGACCCTGTCGCAAAAGAACACTGGCCAACTAACCAAAAGCCGGTCGATATCATATTTTTTGAAGGATGGTGCGTTGCCAGTACTGCGCAGCAGCCATATCAGCTGCAAACACCTATCAATGACTTAGAACAACACGAGGATGCTGATGGCGTTTGGCGGCGTTGTGTGAACAGCTGTTTAGCGAATGAATATCAGAATGTATTTGCTATGGCTGATTACACCATTATGTTAAAAGCACCATCGTTTGAAGATGTGTATGCATGGCGTTTAGAGCAAGAACACAAGTTAATTGCTAAAAATGGATTAGGTAAAGGCACATTTGATGAAATAACACTGAGGCGCTTTATATCTCATTTTGAACGAATCACCCGTGAAAACTTAGCGACGCTCGCACATGATGTTGATGCCTTATTATTACTTGATAGCCAACGCGATATTACAAAAATGCAGTTGTTGGCAGATAAAATTTCACAACCACTTATTTTTACCGATTTAGACGGCACTTTGCTTGATCACGATAGTTACGAATGTGACGTTATAAAACCTTTTTTAGCTGAGCTGAACGACACGGGTATTAACGTTATTTTTAATACGAGTAAAACATTTGCTGAGGTTATAGATATTCAAGCGGGCCTTGAACATCACCAGCCCTTTATTGTTGAGAATGGGGCGGCAGTGTATATTCCCAAAAACTACTTTGCAGTAAAACCAATTGGTTGTGACGAATATCACGGGTTTTGGCGGTATGCTCTCACACAAAGCTGCGATAAATTACACGATGACCTTAATCAGCATGCAAGCCAGTTTAGTCATTGTGTGCGTTTATTTAGTCAGTTTTCAGCCCAAGAAATTGCTGAACTTACTGGTTTACCCCTCGATAAAAGCGAACTGGCTTTACAGCGTCAATATTCAGATCCTATTTGTTTTTCAGGCAGTGATACACAGCGACAGCAATTTATAGACATTATGTCGTCACTCGATTACGAGGTGTTGGTTGGCGGTCGTTTTATTCATATTACGAAAGGGACAAATAAGGGATTAGCGCAAAAGTGGTTATTAAATCAATTTAAAAAAGCATATCGCAACCCCTTTACCGTTATTGCTTTGGGCGACAGTCAAAATGATGTTGCCATGCTAAAAGCGGCAGATACCGCCGTTCTTATCAAGAACCCGGGCAGTCAAGTGCAAGCACACATATTACAAAAAGCGTGGCAGCTCAGTGATAAACCCGCCCCTGAGGGCTGGGTTCAAGAAGTCTCGGCATTAAGCATTATTAAAGCGCATTTAGCAGCAAAAAAGGAGCAATCTCATGGCTGATTTTTATCAAAATGGCATCATAACTACGCTACACAATATTGCTGATCGACCAGTAGAAGAACTAGAAAAAGAGTTAATTAGCTTTTCAAAGCAACGGCCTATGGGGCTTATTTTACCCTCGTTATACAGTGAGCTTGAAGGACCCGCGCTGCAAAACATCATTGCTGAACTAAAGCATGTACCTTACCTTTCACAAATCACCATTGGTTTAGACCGTGCCGATGAAAGCCAATATCGCCATGCTTTACAATTTTTTGCTGAGCTTGACCAACACCACAAGGTGCTTTGGAACGATGGTCCGCGTTTACAAGCGCTCGATAAAGAGTTGCAAAAATTGGGCGTCGCGCCAAGAGAACTCGGTAAAGGTCGCAATGTTTGGTACTGCATGGGATATAAACTTGCAACGGCAAAAGTTGAATCTATCGCGTTACACGACTGTGATATTTTAACTTACGACAGAGCATTACTGGCTCGACTTATTTACCCCGTTGCACACCCGCGCTTTAACTATGAGTTCTGTAAAGGATTTTATCCGCGCACTGCTGAGGGGAAAATAAACGGCCGAGTGTCACGATTATTGGTCACGCCACTGCTGCGCTCGTTTAAAACTATTTTAGGTAGCAGTGACTATCTTGAATACATGGACTCGTTTCGTTACCCACTTGCTGGTGAATTCTCGTTTCGCCGTGATGTACTGAACGACATTCGTATTCCAAGTGATTGGGGTCTTGAAATTGGTGTGTTATCAGAAATGTATCGTAACTACTCACATAATCGGTTATGTCAGGTTGATATTGCTGATAATTACGACCATAAACACCAAGATTTATCGTTGGGTAATCAAGCTGCTGGCTTGTCAAAAATGTCGATTGATATCACTAAAGCTTTGTTTAGAAAGCTAGCAACGCAAGGCGTAACGTTTACCTCTGAGACTATTCGCTCTCTAAAAGCGACCTATTATCGCATTGCGCTGGATTTTATCGAAACGTATCACAACGATGCGCTAATGAATGGCCTAACGCTTGATATTCACCAAGAAGAAAAAGCCGTTGAGATGTTTGCGCAAAATATAATGAATGCGGGACAACACTTCTTAGAAAATCCAATGGAAGCCCCCTTTGTGCCAAGCTGGAACCGGGTTGCATCGGCGATGCCCGATGTATTTGCGCGCTTAGAAGAAGCCGTAGAGCTTGATAATAAAGACTATATTTAACGGAGAAGACACGTGACATTAGAGCTACTCCAACAACGAGTTATACAGCATTTAACGTGTATCTACGGCGAAGTTGATCTTAATACAACCCTAGAACAACTCGCTGATAGATTGATTAACACCATGCAATGCGATGATCCTGTTCGAGACCCAACGCCACACAAAAACCGTTGGGACGAACAAGATATGATTTTAATTGCGTACGGTGATTCGATTATTCGCCATGCAAACACGGAGGAAGCAGTGGCAAAACCAGAAGAGCCGCCATTGCATACGTTACATCGCTTTGTTAAAAATCAATGCTTACCAGAACTTAACGCATTGCATATTCTGCCATTTTACCCTTACAGCTCCGATGAAGGGTTTGCGGTGATGAACTATGTGCAAGTGAATGAAGCGCTCGGTAACTGGCAGCATATCCGCGATATTTCAGCCGATGTCAGGCTGATGGCTGATTTAGTTATTAACCACTGTTCTAGTCGTAGCGTGTGGTTTGAAAACTTTATTCAAGGCAAAGAGCCGGGCAGGGAGTATTTTAAAACAGCAAACCCCACCGATGAGTTAATTCAAGTTGTTCGTCCGCGAACATCGCCACTTTTACAAGCAGTAGAAACGAAAGATGGTTTGCAGCATGTGTGGTGTACGTTTAGCCACGATCAAGTTGACTTTGATTTTGCTAATCCCGATGTTTTAAATGAATTTGTCGCTATAATTCGCCATTATTTAGACAATGGTGTGCGTATTTTTCGCCTTGATGCGGTGGCTTTTTTATGGAAAAAGCTCAATACCCGCTGTATTAATTTACCTGAAACGCATGAAGTGATCAGGTTACTTCGTACCCTTATAGAGCATGTTGAACCTAATGTGATTATTATCACCGAAACCAACATTCCTAACCGCGAAAATCTGTCGTACTTTGGTAATGCCAACGAAGCACATTGTATTTATAACTTTTCATTGCCACCTTTGTTATTGCACACATTACTCAGTGGTAATAGCACCGCATTAAAACACTGGATGATGAGTATGCCACCGGCGCAGCAAGGCACGGCTTATTTTAATTTTATTGCGTCACACGATGGCATAGGGCTGCGGCCTGTCGAAGGCTTGCTCGATCAAACCCAAATAGCTGAAATGGTCAGTACAACAGCAAAATACGGTGGCAAGGTGTCTTTGCGAACGGCTCCAGATGGTACAAATACGCCGTACGAGTTAAATATTGCGTTGTTTGATGCTTTGCAAGGAACGCATCGAGGGCCAGATAAATGGGGCATTGCACGGTTTCTATGTGCTCACGCAATTATGTTCGCTCTTGAAGGCATACCAGGGCTTTATATTCATAGCTTACTCGGGACAACCAATGACTATGAACGCTTTGAAAACAGCCAACATAATAGAGCTATTAATCGTCACCGTTGGCAAGAGTCAGATTTACTAGCAAAACTGAGTAATGAAAATGCCCATCATCGTACTGTGTTTAAAGCGATGAAAAACTTGATGGCTATTCGTAAGGCGCAAAGCGCATTTCACCCTAATGCGACGCAATATACGTTACATTTAAGTGAGGGGTTATTTGGTTTTTGGCGACAAAGTATTAACCGTTCACAAAGCATGTTTTGTGTTTATAACATTAGTGATGAGACGCAAACTCTCACTCTTGCAGACTTAAATTTGATAGGTACCGAGCAGTGGCGAGATTTAATAAGCGGGGAGCAAATTACTGAGCAAACACAAACATTGTCGCTGACTCCATATCAAGCAGTTTGGCTCAGCAATAAATAATCCTATCATCAAGATAATACAAGTCTTATCGTTAACAAGTAAGCCCATCAGGTGGGGTTGCTTGTTAACAAGTAACTTACAGTTATCGTAAATTACTCCCTTATTGCACACCAGATTATCATTCCAGCTTAATTTTCAATGAAATAGTCTTAGAAATTAAATCTTATTTAATCTAATTTACCGTTTTTAGCAAAAAGTAAAGTTAACAATATTTACAATATAAAAGATAACTATTATCATTTGGTTTTATTTTTAGGTGCACTTTACGATGAACAAAGCAGTACTTTCTCTCGCGGTGTCATTGGCTTTGACTCCACTTTATAGTGTTGCGAATGATGACATTCAAGCCCAACTCGAAAAACTTCAACAACAACTCCTTGAACAACAAAAAGCGATTGATTACTTAAAAAGTCAATTAGATGCGAAAAACACCCAGCAAGTTGCAGTGCAGCAAAAAGCCCCAGTTGTTACTGAGCAAGCAACCCCAATTGCTTCAGTCGCAAGCAAAAAAGACTCAAAACTTACTTTTAAAAGCTATGGTACTTTGCTTTACAAAAGTGACGAAGTGTTTGCCAACGTTCAAGATACTTCACCAGAGCGCCGCGCCACTACAGACTTAGAGCGAGTTGTCACTGAGTTTGAATATGAAATTGATGATAAGTGGAAAGTCGAATTTGAACTTGAGTATGAGCATGGCGGTACAGGTACCACGCTTGAATACGATGGCTTTGAAGAATTTGGCGAATTTGAATCAGAAGTTGAAGCGGGTGGTGAAGTCATTGTCGAAAAGCTGCAACTAGAATATGAATATAACCCTAACTTTACTGTCAAGTTTGGTCATATATATGTTCCGGTAGGCTTAGGCACAGACTTAAACAAGCCTGATCAATACTTTACCACGACTCGCCACTGGGGTGAGGCAACCATGATCCCGCAAGTTTGGCACGAAACTGGAGTTAACTTAATTTCTCGTTGGTCTGACTTTACACTGCAAACATTGGTGACGACAGGTCTTAACTCTGAATACTTCCGTTCGACTAATTGGGTCGCGGGTGGTGCACAGCAACGCTTTGAAGAAAATACCGCAGATGATTTAGCGCTCACATTACGCCTTGATTATGGCAATGTTAAAGCTGGTAAAGGTTTTGGTGTTAGTTACTATACGGCAAACACATCAGATAACCGTCGCAATCAGGGCAAACTCGATGAGGATGGAAACGTATCTATCCTCGGGTTACATGGTGCATGGACGTTAGATGATCTTGTGTTTCGTGGTCAGTACTTATATGGCGAGTTAGAAGACTCAGTTGCTATCACTGCTGCGAATAAAACAACACCGGGCCTGCGTCCGGGAAGCTTTGCACAGCTTGGTAGCAAAGCAGAATCTGCATTTGTAGAAGCCGCTTATAATATGCAGGGGCTGTTTGATTTATCTTCGCCGCTTTATGTATTTACCTCGTTTGATTATGCCAACCCAATGCTTGAAGTGGCCAGTGGTGCGGCTATCCATCGTTACGACATTCGTGAGCTTAACTTTGGTTTAAATTACCTTCCAAACAAAAACTTAATTCTAAAACTTCAGGGCGGTCAACGTTATTACGCACAAGACGATATCGATGACACTACTCACTTTAGCGCCTCTCTTGGCTATAAATTTTCTACAGAACTATAAAGGAATCTTGGGATGAAAACTGTATTAAACAGCATTACAGCTGTCATTTTAGCGTCAACACTTGTTGCATGTGGTTCGTCTTCTTCGGACGATTCTTCAGATACAAGCACACCTGTTACTGAAGTAACAGGCTTTAGCTATGACGCAACAGATTTAATTGAAAACATAACTGAGCAAGTGATTGTAGATGGTTATGAAATGCTAAACAGCAAGGCGGCTGTTTTACATAATGCGACACTGACATTATTAGAAAACAAAAACGAAGCCGCGCTGCTTGCTGCTCAACAAGCATGGAAAGATGCACGTGTATTCTGGGAGCAAGGTGAGTCGCATATCTTTGGTCCTGTTGATAGCTTATCAATTGATCCACACCTTGATACTTGGCCACTGAATACAGCTGATTTAGAAGCACTACTTGCAAGTAACACAACGTTCTCGGCTGATAATGTAAAGAACTTTGACGATGGTGTACAAGGTTTCCACACTATGGAGTTCTTATTATTCGGTAATGGCGTTGAAGATAACGATAAGTCAATTGATGAAATGACTGTGCGTGAAATGGAATACCTAATTGCATGTGCTGAAGTATTCAATATTCATACACAAAGCCTTGTTGATGCATGGGGTATATCAGCAAATGCGGATGATGAACCTGCTTATAAAGATTATTTATTAACGCCGGGTAATGATAAATACTCATCTGAGTTAGGTGTTATTGAAGAGTTAGTCAATGGTGTTATCGGTATTGTTGATGAGGTAGGTAACGGTAAAATTGCAGAACCATTTGGTACTAGCAAAGACACAGCTGACACATCATTGGTTGAATCACAATATAGCTGGAACTCATTAACCGACTTTAGCAACAACATTGTTGGTGTACAAAATGTGTTTTTAGGCACATTCAGCGATGAAAACGACAGCCCAGGCCTAAAAGCATTCATTACTGCCGGTGACGCTGAGCTAGCAGCGAAAGTTGAAACTCAAATTACAGCAGCGATTGCAGCGATTGATGCCATTGCAGGTGCAGATGATATGCCATTTAGACAAGCGATTAAGGATGATGCAGGTCGCGTTCGAATTCAAACAGCGATTGATGCGTTAGGTGAATTACAAGCGACCCTTGAAGAAGAAGTAGTGCCACTTATCAAAGAGTGGAATTTATAATCGCTGGGGAAGCATTTGCTTCCCCTCTTTGCAAGATACCGTCATGAATGTAAAAGCAATTAAACCAATTCTATTTGCTTTCACAGCCTTATCTTTAGTGGCATGTGGAAGTAAAACCAGCGATAAAAGCGCGACCGAAACGACCACACCACCACCGACAAGTAGCGAAACGGATCCAAATTATATTGATGTCGTTGCGTTGGCAGGTGATGCGACAGCCCTCGATACCAATAATTCAGGCCATGGTTTCTCTACACCTATGCCTAATTTAAGTGATTCAGAACGCGATATTCACTTAACTGGCGATGCTAATTTTGAAACATCCTTTACGACAGCCCCGAATGATGCACACCCGGAACTCGATGGTTTAGGGCCAGTTTTTAATAACAATAACTGTAATGCTTGTCACCAACGAGATGGTCGCCCAAGTACTATTGTTCCAACCGGTGAACAGCAAACTGTGAAGTTAGCGAATGATGCTGGGATCTTTTTACGCGTTAGCTTAGCCGATGGCGTGTGTGAAATGCCAAGTAATATCAATGATTTTTGTCAGGTTACAGGCGTTGAAGGGTTTGGGGATCAACTCTTTCACCGGGGGATTTTACAAGCCCGTGAAGACTGGCAAACGCATAATTTTGGTGGCCAAGCTGATGTATATCTAAGCTATGATTACACGGAGTTTAGCTACCCAGATGGCAGTACTGTCACGTTGAAAAAGCCGATATTTACTATCGATAATGCATGGGACTCACCTGAAAACTTCAGTTTAAGTGCCCTTGCCAATGAAGATGTACGTTTTAGTGCCCGTAATGGTATGCCTGTCTTTGGTCTTGGATTGCTTGAAGCGATTGAAGAGCAAGATATTCTAGCGCTTGAAGATGTCGATGATGCCGACAACGATGGAATTTCTGGTAAAGCAAACTGGGTATTTGATGCTGTTAAGGCTCAAGCGGGTGATGAAAACCCTGTATCACTTGGACGATTTGGTTGGAAAGCCAGTACACCATCAGTCAGACAGCAATCTCTGGGTGCACTGCGTGGTGACATGGGGGTAACGAACTCATTGTTCCCTGAAGAAAGCATTGCCAATACATTAATGCACGAAAGTTATTTATCTCGTACTAACTATCAAGATACTGGTTCTGATGAGCAAGGATTGCCAGAAGCCAGTGATGAGTTTGCTGATACGGTCGTGTTTTATGCCGAAACACTTGCTGTGCCAGCACGTCGTAATGTAGCAGACGAAGGTGTTAAAGCCGGTGCACGTTTATTCGATGATTTAAACTGTACTGGTTGCCATACGCCTCGTTTTGTAACCGCAAATGGTGCCGTTTTATTACTGGGCGGTGTTGCAGCGCCTGCGGCAGTAAAAGGGCAAGAAATTTGGCCATTTACCGACATGTTGTTGCATGACATGGGTGAAGAGCTCGCAGACAAACGTCGTGATTTTATGGCAACAGGCCGTGAGTGGAAAACGCGTCCGCTTTGGGGGATTGGTTTAACGAAAACAGTTAACCCTGCCGCTGGTTTCTTACATGATGGGCGTGCAGCAACGCTTGAAGAAGCTATTTTATGGCATGGTGGCGAAGCTGAAAAAAGTAAGCGTGAATTTACTGAGCTTTCAAGTGTTAAACGTCAGCAATTAATCAGTTTTTTACAATCACTATAGCTTTTAATCTCTTTTAAAAATGCACTGTAAATGCCCTTTACAGTGCATTTTCGCTTGCTTCATTCATTAATGATTCAATGCTGAATAAAAGGGGGGTCTTGTGCTCTTTACTAAATACTTTAAAGTTAATTGCTAGGGTGTTGCTATGAATTTGCTCAACTAACTTCAAGGTTTTTTGTGTGTGAGGTCTAAAAATAGCAATTTTTTGATGTAAAACCTTGTGCTCATAATTTGCCAAAATAGCATGAATATTGATCATTGCCAGTGCACCAAGTGTTACATGCCCACCGATGCACACATCTATTTTTTCAGCTGCGGCTCTGAGTGGCCAGTTTATTGCGCCAACGAGCACATCGGTGCGTCGTTTTTTTTCATTTAATGCGCGAATGGCTCCTAATGCCATCGCATCATTAGCGCTCCAAATAACCTGAATATCTGGATGATGAGTTAATAGACCTAAGCTTTGTCGGTATGCTTGTGGCGATGACCAATTAGCAACACCTTGTGCTGCAATGTTTACTTGTGCATGTTGAGCAGTAAACGCTTCAAGCCCTGTTTTACGATCTAGAGCGGCAGGGGTCGTGTGATCACCATTAATAGCATAAATGCTGGCAGGGAGTTGGGCTTTAGAAATGAGCTGTTTTGCCAGTAAGTGTCCCGCTTGAACGTTATCTGGCACAACACTGCCAGCAATGTTAATCCCTTTGTTTTTGAGAGCGCGTAGTTCGTTATCTGTTGGGCGATTTAATAAAAAGTAAATAGGGGTACTAAAAGCCGGTAAATTTAAAAGTTGCTTTGTCAATACGCCTTTTTCATCTACAAGAACAAGCATATCGGGTGATTGTTTTACTGCATCAGCCACTAATTCTTTCATCAGTATATGATTTCTATTTGCATAATGAATGGTCAAGTTCAGATCAAAATCTTCGGCTGCATCGCGCATTAACTGTGAAACTTCATACCAAAACGGACCGGTAACATTGGTGTTTGCATGCCCCGGATTGATAAATATAACGTTGTATTGTGCATAGGTGCTCGGTAAGAAAGCCAGCAAAGCAATGAATAGCACGGTTTTTAACATAATATTTTATAAATTAAAGAGTGAGAGTTAATCGATTATACAGTTAATACCAGAGGGTTACGACCCACTCTTTGGCTTAAATGGAGGCTAGGTTTCACTCTTTTTAAAGCGTATAATTGGCACATTATTCTTAAATAGGGCTCAACATGAAAACGCTTTTTGTGTGCTTTTTGACATTTTTTTCTCTTAGTAGCATGGCAGATGCACCACTGGATCTTGAAGCTAATATGAAAAATATGGGGCTGGCTTATAAAAACTCAGTGCGCGCTACTGATCTAGACTCTTTTAATACAGCCATCGATGAGTTTATTCATCTACTAGAGAAAGCAAAAAAGGCTGATTTTAAACAGCATGAAAGTGAATCTTTAGAGGGACTTGATAAAGTTATTCAGCAAGCAAAATCCGCGAAGCAGCTTGCAGAAGTACAGGGGTTAGAAGCTGCAAAAGCCCCCCTTAAGTCAATTGATCAATTACGAAAAAAATACCATGAACTTCATGAGCCACCAGGTTTTTGGGAGTTATTATTTGGTAAATAAAAAGGTGCTTAAGCACCTTTTTTAACGTTTCTTTTTACCCTGAACGGCTTTAAAACGCGGGTTTTCTTTATTGATCACATAAAGACGCCCTTTGCGTTTTACTATTTTACATCCAGAACGAGTTTTAGCGCTTTTTAAAGAACTCAGTACTTTCATTTTTGCTCCGTATTAGGCTGTTATTTGCTTGCTAGGTTTTTGAAGCGACGGTTAAATGCGGCGACACGACCATCACTTGCCACCGCTTTTTGTTTACAGGTGTAAAATGGGTGCGAGTCACTTGATACATCAATTGGTACATAAGGATATGTTTTACCTTCTAGCGCGATTGTCCGTGATGTTTTAATTGTTGAACCAATTATAAAGTAGCTGTCTGCGGCTGTATCGTGAAAAGCCACTTGTTGGTAATCCGGGTGAATGTTAGGTTTCATCTCTTTAACTTATGTTATGTGATAATGTATCAATTATAATAAAGTAAATATAGGGAATGTTCAAGATAAAAACAATTCTTATTTATGTATGCTAAATAGCATTAAAAATAAGCAGTGTGAGCAATCCTTAAGCAGTTGAATTCAAAAAACTGGCTATTGTCTTGAAGGCTGTTATAACTAGGTATACGCGCTTATACAAAGAGAAGGAGTAAGGCAGTGAACGATGAAATTCAAACTGAGCAGTTAGACCAAAATGTAATGAATACGCTTCGTGATAAGGATCATTCTACACTTGCACACCGCGTCGATACGTTATTATTTAGCCATAACGATATCATTGAACTGTTAGCGCAGTATCTTGCTTTGAGTGAACAAGAAGACGATGAACGTTTTGATACTTGGTTTGATAACTTAACGAAAGAACAGCATACGGTAGTGAAAACCTTTGAAGTGTATCGTGGTCAATATGAGCACCTAGATTAGACTTTTAATCACATTTTAATGTATGACTTAAAATATAAAATGCATTGCTAGCCCAGCTTAAAAACTGTTTGTTTTCCTCACTCTCATGGTGATAGGCATGTTTAGTAATGCTTAGTTACTACTCATTATCTCGCCCAAAAAGTTAACTAATTTTAAAACCCACCTTGAAACTTTATATTTTGGCCTCAGTGAAGTAAGTAAGCTCATCATACCAATTTGCAGTAATACTTAATCATTTTGAGCTGCTAAATCTGAGATTAGCTGCGTCAAAATAGCGCTCTTAATTAAGCAAATTGGTATAACCAATACTTCAAAAGGAGAGGTTATGTCACACCATGTTATTGAAATGCCTGATTTAGGTATCGGTACGTTTCGCCTAGAAGGAAAAACAGCTTACAATTCAGTGAAAATGGCACTCGATATCGGTTTTAGACACATCGACACGGCGCAAATTTATGGTAATGAGGAGCACGTCGGTAAAGCGATAAAAGACAGCTCTGTGCCTCGTAGTGAGATTTTTATTACAACCAAGGTTTGGAATGACAAACTTAACAGCGCTCAGTTTATTGAGAGCGTAAAGCAGAGTTTAGAAAAGCTTCAACTCGATTATGTTGATTTATTACTTATTCACTGGCCTTCTGCGTCTAACGGAGAAAAAATGAGTGAATACTTAACTGAGCTCAAAAAAGTAAAAGAGCTGGGTTTAGCAAAACACATTGGTGTTTCAAACTTCACAATTGCTAATCTAAAAGAGGCCATGCAAACCCTTGACGCGAGGGAAATATTTACTAATCAAATTGAAGTACACCCTTATCTGACGAACACTAAGTTACGCGCTTTTTGTCAGCAACAGGGTATTCATGTTACGGCTTATATGCCATTTGCCGTGGGTGAAGTGCTAAAAGACGACGTGATTGTTGATATAGCTAAAAAGCATGATGCGAGCCCTGCTCAAGTTGTCCTTGCGTGGATAAATGCACATAAGATGACGACGATTCCATCATCAACGAAGCGAGAAAATTTAGCGGACAATTTTGATGATTCCGTAAAACTTGATCACGAGGATTTAGACAGAATTGATGCGCTTGACAAACATAAGCGCCTAGCCAATCCTGATTTTGCACCTGATTGGGATTATTAAAGTAAAAAAGCCGCCTTAATGGCGGCTTTACTCTTCTAGCGTTTACTATTTCAACATGTAGGCACGCATGGTAATTTGCTCTGCTGAGCTTGAACCATAGTCTGAGATCACTGTTCGAATGTGAACAAACTCACCTGTATTCCCTGTATTTGGAATTGTGGCTGTCCATTCACCATCCACTTGTTCTACTTTCGCATCTTGCCAGTTCTCTGTTGAGAATTTTTCTGACACAGGGCAGTAGATGTAAGCAGGCACCGATTCAATGGTACATTCTTTACCGTATGCATATTGGAATTGCACATTCGCTAATGCAACGTCGCCGACGCCATCAAGTAGCCCTGTGAGCTTCACTTTTGCTTCTTCACCTACTGACATTGTGTTGTTGATGTCAACAGGTAAATCAATCATAGGTACAAGTACTGGTTGCACACCTTGTTGGTACTCGTTAGCAGTAAAGGTGTAATAACCTAGGTACAGTGAACCAAGGCTATCATTTACAGGTGAACGCTCGCCAACACCACGTGCATATGAACGCATCCCTAGAGTAATTTGATGATCGCCCGGCTCAAGTGTTAATGCCCCTTCTGTAGGAGATGCAGGCTCACCATTTAAAGTTAAGCCAAACGCTGAGCTGCCAATATAACCAAAAATACCATCGTGATTAGCTGCATCGCCAAACGAGGCAAGGTTAAAATGAAGCACGTTGGTATCACGCGTGATAATAGGCGCGCCACTGCTACCTAAAGCACCGCCACGTGGACCTTTGAACCATGAGGTCGTCTCTTGTGCACCTTCAGTCATTGCTCTTGGCCCATCAAAATAAGCCCCAGCGCTTTCAATTTTATGGTTAGGCATGACAATATTTGTCCAGCCATTTTTGGCTGTCGCGGTGTAATACTCGTCACGTACTTGTGGAAGCATGATCAATTGTGTGCTGCCCGTTGAGTAAAACTCTCCCGTACTGTTGGTCATTGCCATGACATCGGTCCATGCAGGACGCTCATCATTTTGTGAGTGATACGTCGCCGTAATCTTATGCATTTTGTGTTCGGCAATATTAATTTGACCAGACTGAATATGGCCATCAGTAATGTGGTTGATTGAATAAGCATAAGGTGAACGCTCAGCAGCAACACCTGACCAAGTAATAATATTATTACCCGCTTCAATCTCGGCCATTAGCGCTTCGCCTTCTTCAGAGCTAATACCAATAACAGGCACTTTTGGTGTGCCAGTCACGGTGCCTTTGTATCGGCCTTCACGCCCCGGACGATAAAAAATAACACCCGTAGCGCCATGCTTCATTGCATTCCCGACCATGTAATTGGTTAGGTAGTTAGGGTTTGCGACTAAAGCAATTTTGCCATCAAGATCAAATTGGCTCCAGTCGGTACTATAACCGGCATCACCAACAGGTAATACTTCTGCTGAACCTTCACCATGGAACGATAATGCAAGGCCTTGTTTGATGTAATCAAACTCGACACCATTTTGCATTTTTACAGTGGTTTCTGGTGCAACTGCACGGGTTGTAATAAATGAGCGAAAACGACTGTCATGACCTTGTGACCAAGCATACATATCATTTACATAGTCAGGCGCCATCTCGATAGCTGCTAACTTGGCTGATTTTTCATCATCAAGTGCGTATGTAAAACCGAATGAGTAACCTTGTGGATCAAGGGGTTGTTCTGCTTTAAAGGTCACTTGTTGTGCATTACGCGCATCAAAGTTAATTTCAGTCGCGCCATCTACTTTTTTGTTAAGCACTGCCATTTGTGCCGCTGACTCAACAAGTCCCGAGTTAGAGTCAGGGTTATCAAACGTCATGATATTTGCGATTAAAGTATAATAACCCGCAGGTACATTGATATCGGCTTTACCGTTATTTAATCTAACGATACTGCCCCAATCATCTTCTTCATTAATTAAATAAAGTTTTGATGGTGACGTTGCATTGTGCCCCCAGCGGTCTGTTAGGTTAACGGTTAAATTAACCTGAGGCTGGTCAATCCAGAATGATACAGGCACAGTAACTTGTTGGTCTAAATTACTGACCGTTGTACCAGTGATACGGCCTGTAATGGCACCGTAAGCACCGTTATTAAGTGCAACACTTGGGTCAATCCACATAGGTACTTGTGCTTCGCCATTCGCTGGAACAGTCACTGATTTTGCATCTAAGCCAGCAAGTGTTGCTGGAAGTTGCGTTTTACCGTCTTCGCCAAGTAGGTCTAATTTTAGTTTCAGCGTAATGTCGGTATCAGACGTGTTTGTTAAGGTTACGTGTGTATGCGTAAGCTCATCATTGATAGCGTTTTGGAAAAAGCCAAGCTCTCTATTTGCGGGTGCTACAATAGCTTGTGAAATTGCGCGGTCAACGTTCATTGCGCCGGCACCTTGCTCAAGCACGTGTGAATCACCGCTAAATACGGATGATGTAAGCACGTCTTTTAACTCTTTTGGTGTTAAGTCACCGCGCGCCTGCATAACCAGAGCTGCACCGCCAGCAACATGTGGTGCAGCCATAGAGGTACCCGAATAAACACGATAGGCTGTTTCGCCTAATCCACCTGATGCTGCAGCAACAACAGATACGCCTTGCGAAGCGATATCAGGCTTTGCTGAATGACCATCAGGTGACGGGCCGCGTGATGAAAACGACGCTGTATTGCCTTCACGGTCTATTGCACCAACAGTCAGTGCGCTTGGGGCACAACCGGGTGAACCGATCGTTTCGCGCGTAAAGCTGTTACCAGCAGAAATAACAAATAATGCTTTGTCGCTAAGTGCCTCAACCATGTCTACAAGTGGGCCACTACACGTTGTAGCTGTACCACCTAAAGACATATTAACGATGTCGGCATTTTCAGAAAGCACAGCCCACTGCATACCACTTAATATACCGTATGTTGAACCAGAACCCACATTACTAAGTACTTTGCCTATGATGAGATCCGAAGCGGGTGCAACACCCACCCATTTACCATCTGATTCATGACCATTCCCCGCAACCGTTGAAGCAGTGTGAGTTCCGTGACCATTAATATCATCAACGCCATTGCTTGAATAAGTAAAATCGCGAGATGCAATTACGCGACCCTGTAGGTCTGGGTGTTCAATGTCGTAACCCGTATCAAGCACTGCGACTTTAATGCCTGCACCATTATAATTAATAGCTGATTGACCATAAGCGCCCGTTAATGGCACCGTTGGGGTCAGCGTATTGGCGCTGCTTACTTTGTGAGCATGGACAACGGCATCTAGCCAAATACCTTCAACATTTGCTTCAGCAATAAGAGACTGCCATGTTTTAGCGGCGTTTTCTTTTGTGATGGCAAAGGCAGCACTGTCGATTAGTTCAATTTCACCTGTTAATGACATGCCAGACAATGCTTTAGGCACGGCGCTGCCGGCTAACGTCCCGTCTCGGTATTCAACAATAACGGGTAAAGCATTAGTAGACGCATCGTCGTAACCCGATTCATACAATTTGTTGATGTTGAAAAGTTCTAAATCAATTGCCTGTGAATCAACAAATGCTTGCGCATGAGCAGGGACTACATACGTATTATTTCCCCGTTTAAAAATACTGGTGAAGGCATCAGAGCCATCAGCATTTAGCAGACGAATACCGCCTAATTGGCCATCTTTATTAACAATGGCAGACACTTTATCGCCTGTTATTAACGTAAATGTTAGGGCATCAGCGGATGTTTTATTTGTAAAAGCAGTGTTTTGTGCCGCTACTGGTTGCGCTAAGCTCAAACCGAGCATAGCCAAGTAGGTCGCTTTTAATCGACCCAGCCTTGGAAAAGGTTTCATCTATTTATCCTTTATTATGATGTGATTAGTTTGAATAGAGGAGTTATTACAAGGGTGTCAAAACTGCAAAAATGACAAAAGAAATAACTCAACTACATCAATCTAACGACTAAAAAGATGAAAACCTACAAAACAAATGTACCAAAATGTATTAACCAAAATGTAACAATGTACACATTGCTGCAACCTTGTTCGGGTGTTCAGTTACCCTTCATTTTCAGAAGAGGAAAGGGAGTGTTTGTCTCTATTTTACCGATAAATCGTATTTAGCAACCACGCTATCAATGTAACGATAGCGAAGCGTATTTTTACCTTCGTTGCCTGTACCATGACTCAATGCGCGGTTCATTAGCTTTAATGCTTTATGAAGAGCTTGGCGTTCATCAGCAGATAAGCCCGTTTTAGTGCGTAGTTCGGTGATATCATCAATAAGTAATTTGGCGACATCAAGCTGAACAGCTTCCTCTACTAAGCCATTTTGGGTCAAGACACCATATTTACTGCACAAGAATTGTTGCCACACTTGTTGTAAATGCTCGTCAATTTCAGCGCCAAATAATTCTTCATCTATTGCAAAGCCTTGCTCAGTGAGCTTACTTAATTGTGCCGAATAATGTTGGGCAAAATAATTAAAAGCTTGGCATGATGAGTTAATATCATGTTTGATGATTAGCTGACCCCAACTTGCGGCACCGCGAGGGTAGTAGTCTTGGTATTCTTCGCATTGGTAAATGCCAGAATAAGAGCTGCACTCTAATTGGCTTTGCAAGCAATAACTCGGCTTTGGAAATAGACTACTTTGCTGCCATGCTCCCAGTGTATCTTCATCAATCGAGAGGGTTTGACACAGCTCTTCTGTGGTATAAAAGTAGGTTGCCAAGAATTTAGAAAGTTGCATTATCAGTCACTCACAATAAATACTGTTTATTTGTACAGTATTTAATTTTGTCTTAACTTTGTCCATTTCACAAGTTTTTTATTTATTACGTTACATTACTCGGAAATTGCCTGTGTTTATGATACAACTAGCGCAAATTTTCCAAACATTAAAATAGTTATGCGTAGCCTAGAAACAATTAAACAAGCAAGCTTGATCACTGCAATTAAAACGCCTTACCTAAGCAACGGTGAAATTGATCTTGCCTGCTATGATGACCTTGTTGAACAACAAATCGCAGCGGGTGTTGACGGTATTATCGTAGGTGGTACAACCGGCGAAGGCCAACTAATGAATTGGGAAGAGCACTTGATGCTTATTGCACACAGTGTCAGTAAATTCTCATCTCGTTTACTTATTGTGGGTAACACAGGTAGCAATAACACGCGCGAAGCTATCAAAGCGACAGAATATGGTTTTGCAACGGGAATGGACGCAGCATTGCAAATTAACCCGTATTATGGACGTACTTCATTGGCTGGAGTAAAAGAGCACTTTAAGCGTTTACTTGATATTGGCCCAGCATTTATTTATAACGTAGCAGGGCGCACAGGGCAAGATTTAACCCCTGATATTATTGAACCGTTAGCGCAGCACGAAAACTTTATTGGTGTTAAAGAGTGTGGTGGCAATGAGCGTATTGCACATTACGAAAAACAAGGTATTGCATGTTGGTCAGGTAATGATGATGAAAGCCATGATGCGCGTCATATTTATAACGCACACGGTGTTATTTCAGTGACATCTAACTTGATCCCAGGTTTGTTTCGTCAATTAATGGACGAAAAAAATGATGCATTAAACACCAAGCTACAGCCATTAATGAACTGGTTGTTTTGTGAGCCAAACCCAATCGCAATAAACACAGCATTAATGATGACGGGAGCCGTCAATCCGGTATTCCGCTTACCCTACGTACCGTTAGCACCTGCACAACAAGAAGTGGGTTTAGGCTATATTAATGAACTAAATGTTGCTGACATTGTGGGAGATAAAGCTCAACTTTTAGCCGAAAAGGATGTTATTTTACGCTAAAAATGAATTGGCGCTTAATTTTGGATACATTTAAGCGCCAACGTTTTACTTTTTTGTTGCTAATGGGTAAAATTAGCAATCGTTTGGCGTTATAAGAATAAAAGTTGTGAAATTTGTTGTTAATAATTTGTGTTTATGGGTTGCACCCGAGCAGCAAATAGCAGAACTAGGCCAACATACATACTGCGACCTCGACCTCAGTTGGGTTGCACCTATGCAACGGCGAAGACTCAGCCCTTTTATGAAAATGGCCTTGCATACTTTGCAACAAGCACAAGCTGAACATTCACACATTGCTATCAATTTTTCTTCTCGTCATGGTGATCTGCCAAAGACGGCCCATTTGTTACATGCGCTTGTTGAAGAAGAGCCGCTGTCACCTACAGCGTTTGGGCTCAGTGTGCATAATGCTGCGACCGGTATTTTTTCAATTATTAAAAATAACACCGCGCCTATGAATGCGATTGCCGGTGGTCAAGACAGTGTAATAACCAATCTGATCGATGGGTACGCCCGTATTCAATCTGGTATCGAAAATTGTATTTTAGTAGCGCACACTGAAAGTGTGCTGCCTGAAGAGTATTTACCTTTTGCAGATGAGAAGCAAATCGATCACAGTGTGGCTTTTGTATTATCTCCTTACGTTGAAGGCGAATCTTATTTTGAGTTAACTAAATTATCGGGCAGCACTGATGCCGGTAATACGGACTCAGTTTTACCTTTGAGCATCCAATTAGCACAGGCTTTATCAAGCAAGGAATCCAGTGCACTACTTTCACATCAACAATCAGCTTGGATGCTTCAACATTATGGTGGCTAAACTTTTTCAGCGACTCAATCAAATTTGGCGCATTATCGCAACAGGGTTTTGTTTTGCTGTGTTTGGTGTCGGTGGTGTCGTTTTAACGTTGTTGGTGTTGCCACTTCAGCGAGTGCTTGAACCGTGTAAGCACAAGCAAAAACAAAAAGCGCGTATCACCGTACATTATAGTTTTAAATTTTTTGTTGCTCTGATGCACTACATGGGCGTTATCCATTTTTCTGTTGAAGATAAACAGCGCTTTAGTCAGTTAAAAGGCCAGCTAGTATTGGCAAATCACCCCTCTTTAATTGATGTTGTTGTGCTTATTTCGGTGATTAAACATGCCGATTGTCTGGTGAAGGCGCATTTATTTAAAAACCCATTTATGCGCGGTGTTATAAAAGGGACTGGGTACATTAGCAACGAAGATCCTCAGGAGTTATTAAATGAGTGCGAAGCATCATTGGCTGCGGGCAATAACCTGATAATATTTCCAGAAGGCACGCGAACAACGCCAGGTGATCCCCTTAAGTTTAAACGAGGAGCGGCAAACATAGCTGCGCGCTGCAAAGCACCGATTACATCTGTCATGATCAATATGAAACCAAGTACGTTAACGAAAGACACACCTTGGTATCGTGTTGCTCCTACAAAAGCTCATTTTACTATGCGCTTTGCAAAGCACGCCTTTACAGGCGATAAATTTTATAATAACGAACAACCTGCAATGCAAGCACGCCAACTAACCCGTGATTTACAGCATTACTTTTCAGAGGAACTCAGGCACCAATGACTGAACTAAAGAACCAAATAAAACAACTAATCATTAGCAGCTTAGATCTTGAAGATATTACCGTGGATGATATTGAAAATGATCAACCTCTTTTTGTTGATGGTTTAGGCTTAGACAGCATTGATGCTCTTGAACTTGGTCTTGCAATTAAGAAAGAGTTCAACGTAAAAATTGATGCCAACTCAGAACAAACAAAAGCACATTTTGCATCTGTTGATGCACTCGCTAATTTTATAAACCAACACACATCATAATACAGACTTAGAAGTAGGAAAAAGCATGAAAACCGCTGCTGATATTTACAACGTTTTACAGGGCATTTTAGTTGATGAATTTGAAATTGACGCTGATGACATCAGTTTAGATGCACACCTTTATCAAGATTTAGATCTTGATAGTATTGATGCCGTTGATTTAGTAGTGAAATTGCGTGAAATCACGGGCAAGAAAATTGAACCTGATGCGTTTAAGCAAGTGCGTACAGTTCAAGATGTTGTAAATGAAGTAGAAAAGCTCGTTTCTTAAGCTATTAAGTACAGCTTATGCTTAAAGCAATCGCCACAACATTGGTCTTAGTGTGCTTATCGTTATACCCATTTATTGTGTATTTTGGATTACAGCATGTTTCGATCAAGCAGGTAAGCTTAATTTTAATCGCATTACTTGCGATAAGGTTAATGTTGAGCCAAAAATTGACAAGCACAATGCCTTGGCTCAAACCTGCGTCATTTTTGGCAATTGTGGCGCTTGCGACTACGCCGTTTTTTAATAGCGAATTAGGCTTAAGATTATACCCTGTGATCATTAACACCGTGATGGCGATTACATTTATCTACTCATTGCGACAGGGGCCAACAGTGATTGAAAGCTTCGCCCGATTAAAAGAGCCCGATCTAGATAGTAAGGGAGTAAGGTACACGCGCCAAGTGACTAAAATTTGGAGCGTTTTCTTTATTTTAAACGGCACGGTTGCGCTCTACACCAGTCTATTTGCGTCGTTATCAATGTGGACACTTTACAATGGCTTGGTTGCCTATCTCTTGATAGCTATTTTGATGCTAGTGGAATGGCTAGTTAGACAAAAGGTAAAAAATAATGGTGGCGAGTAACCTACAGTTTCACCCAGATTCAGCGTTTGTTGTTGCAGAAAAACACGTAACCCGTGAGCAGTTTTTTGCTGATATCAGTGCGTTTCAACATAAATTAGCGGGATTAAAGCCTACCAGCCATGTGGTGTTGTTTCACCCAGATACGTATCAATTTGCTGTGCGTCTATTTGCTCTCGCCTGCAGCGGGCACAATGTTATTTTGCCGCCAAATGGTCAGCCGGAAACGTTGCGCCTCCTGTTAGCGCAGTCGCCTATTTTTGCGGGTGATGCACGTGAATTAGACACCGGCATTGTGTTTAATAATCTTGAGTTAAGCCAACAGCATACTCACAGCCGTTTGCCACGCTTACAGTGGCCAACGAAAACCGCCGTTATTTTTTATACTTCGGGCTCTTCAGGGCAATCTAAGCCGGTAGTGAAGCCATGGCGGGTACTCAACCGTGAGTTGTCGGTTCTGTCTATGGCGTTTGATTTGCCAAGCCAGTTTACATTTTTGGCGACAGTTTCTCATCAGCATATTTATGGTCTGTTATTTCGTTTACTCTGGCCACTTGTAAAAGGGCAGGTTATTGACAGTGAACAAATTCAATATCCAGAACACATAGCGCAAAAGTTGCAGCATATTCAGCATGCTGTGCTTGTATCAAGCCCCGCGCAGTTAGGCAGATTGTGCATGGATAATGTACTGATACCAGAGCGCGCAAGGTTGACATGGTTATTTTCATCGGGTGGTCCTTTAAATAACGAACAAGCCGAAATGTTGTGTGAGCAACTTGCACGACCGGTAACTCAAGTGTTTGGCAGCACTGAAACGGGGGGAATTGCTTATCGGCAAGTCACTCAAGCCGCTGTCGATGTACCTTGGCAGCCTTTTAATGGTAACCATTTGTCAGTTAACCATGAAGGACGCTTAATGCTTGACTCATCTATATTAGAACATGCGAATTACCCATTAGATGACAGAGCCATTGTGCATAGTAATGGGCAATTTAAGCTCCTTGGGCGTATTGATAGAACCATTAAAATAGAAGAAAAACGCTTAAACCTTGATGAGCTAGAATGCTTTTTACTCAGTCACGAGTGGGTGAAAGAGGCTAAGCTGGTTGTTCTGCCAAGCAAACGAGTTCAAATTGGGGCTGTCGTTGTGCTCACGGATAAGGCCAGTCATGAACTTGAAGAACAAGGTAAATTAGTCATAAATCGTACCCTGCAAGCGTATTTGTCAAACCGATTTGAGCGTGTTTGTTTACCTCGCAAGTGGCGCTATATCGATGCATTACCTTTTAACAGTCAAGCAAAGTTGAGTTTAAAAACACTGGAGCAGTATTTTGCCAAGCCTGAATAAAGTCACCCCACAGGTGGCGGTTTTATCGCAAACAGAGCACCGCGTTAGTCTAGCGTTAACGATTACGGCTGATTTAGATTATTTTCGAGGGCACTTCCCTGATGCTCCCATTTTAGCTGGGGTTGTGCAGTTAGATTGGGCTGTGAAATATGCGCAGCAGTACCTTGGGTTTGGTCCACAGGTGCAAGATCTAGAAGTGTTAAAGTTTCAGGTCGTCACCACGCCAAATATGACCGTAAATTTAACCCTTGAGCGCAACGCTAAAGGCAAATGTGTATTTAGTTATCAATCAGATAAAGGCCAGCATGCGTCTGGTCGAATTGTGTTTTGCGAATAAACAATGAATCAATTTTGTATTGTCATTCCTAATTATAACCACACCCATGCTATCGCAACCGTGATTTTAGAACTCAATGCATTAAAACTACCGATTATTATGGTGGATGATGGGAGTTGCGATGATGCAAAGCAAGTGTTTGCGTCTTTACAGCAACAATATGACGATTTAACGGTACTTACACACGCAGAAAATCAGGGCAAAGGCGGCGCTGTACAAACTGGGTTGTTATATGCGCATGAACACGGCTTTAGTCATGCAATTCAGGTGGATGCTGATGGTCAGCATTCACTAGACGATATTGCTAAACTCATTGAGTTAAGTCATAACGAGCCAAACAATGTAATCAGTGGTTGTCCAATATATGACAGCTCAGTACCAAAACATCGTTACTTGAGTCGATACATCACTCACTTTTGGGTGTGGGTTGAAACATTGAGCTTTGATATTGTCGATTCAATGTGTGGTTTTAGGGTGTACCCACTCACCGCAGTAAAGCAATTAATGGCAAAGCAAGCGCTTGGCAAACGCATGGACTTTGATATTGAAATATTGGTCAGACTTTACTGGCAAGGTGTCAAGGTTACCTTCTTACCCACTCAAGTTATTTACCCCGAAAACGGCGTTTCTCACTTTCGCGCTTTACATGATAATTTGGGGATTTCATGGCTTCACACGCGTTTGTTCTTTGGCATGCTGTTACGTTCGCCCCTACTTATTTGGCGAAAGGTGGTGGGTTAATGGCTGCAAAGCACTGGTCAAAAATGCAAGAGCGTGGCAATCGACTGGGTATGCAAATATTGTTATTTAGCTACCGCATATTGGGTCGAAAAGGGCTCTGGATTATCCTTTTTCCTGTGGTGTTTTATTTATTTTTAACAGGTAAAACCGCGCGCCGCGCATCCTATGCTTTTTTAACGCAAGTACGCAAAGTTAATGGTAATGACAAAGTAGTGACGTGGCGAGACAGCTTTCGACACTTTCGTTGTTTTGCGGACAGCGCCTTTGACAAAATCGATGCGTGGCTTGCGCGTATACCCCAAAGTAACATTTCTTACACCAATGAGGCGTTGTTCATAGAGCTTGATGAACACGCGCAAGGTGCCATTTTTATTGGTTCGCACTTGGGTAATTTAGAGGTGTGCCGCGCTTTAAGTCAGCACCGCTCAAGTAAAGTGATTAATGTATTGGTATTTACGCATCATGCCGTGGAATTTAATAAACTTTTAAAAAGTATCAACCCAGATGTCGCAATTAACCTAATTCAAGTGACAGACTTAGGCCCTGATATGGCAATAATGCTTAAAGATAAAGTTGAGCAAGGCGAAATAGTTGTTATTGTGGGCGATAGAACCAGTACGACAACAGCGGGGCGTGTCATCGAGGCCGATTTTTTAGAAAAACCAGCTCCTTTTTCTCAAGGTCCATTTATTTTAGCTGCGTTATTAGATTGCCCTGTTTTTCATTTGTTTTGTTTAAAAGATAAGACGGCCGATGGCAAAATATTTTATCGTGTTATTTTTGAAAAATACGCGGATAAACTTGTTCTACCGCGTAAAACAAGGCAACAGACATTACACAAGATTGTCAGCGATTATGCTCAAAGGCTAAGCTATTACGCTGCCGCATACCCATATCAATGGTTTAATTTTTATGACTTTTGGCAAAATGACGAGCACGTGTCTCGCGACCAAAACAAGGAGAGCTAAGGTGCCAGAGCACTCTACTACAACATTTGGCAAGCAACGTTTATCTATCGAAGATATTGTTCATATTGCGTTAGAGCAAGGAGCTGTCGCGTTAACGTCAGACAATCAATTTGCCAAGAAAATCGACAGTGCTGTAGCATTTTTAGACAAGCTTTTGGAAGATGATGGCGTTATATATGGCGTAACTACGGGCTACGGCGATTCTGTGACCGTTAAAGTGCCGCTTGATTTGGTGAATGAATTACCTCTTCATCTTACTCGTTTTCATGGTTGCGGTATGGGAAGTATGTTTACCCCTGAGCAAGGACGTGCCATTTTAGCCACGCGATTAGCGTCACTTTCACAAGGGTATTCAGGTGTTAGCTGGGACATGCTTAACCTGCTAAAAGACTTTTTAAATCACAATATCGTACCGGTTATTCCACAAGAAGGCTCAGTGGGAGCAAGTGGCGATTTAACGCCATTGTCATACGTTGCTGGTGCGATGGTCGGTGAGCGCGACGTATACTATCAAGGCGAAATTAAAAACAGCTTAGAAGTGATGAAATCATTGGGTTTAACCCCATTGAAACTGCGCCCTAAAGAAGGGTTGGCAGTGATGAATGGCACTGCAGTTATGACTGCGCTGGCGTGTTTAGCCTTCGACAGAGCGGCGTATTTAGCGCAATTAACTAGCCGTATTACGGCGCTTGCCAGCCTTGCTTTGAAAGGGAATAGCCACCACTTTGATGACATACTATTTTCTGTAAAACCTCACCCCGGGCAACAGCAGGTTGCAGCGTGGATCAGAGGGGATTTAAATCATGTTGAACACCCTCGAAATGCTGATCGCTTACAAGACCGTTATTCAATTCGCTGTGCGCCTCATGTGATTGGTGTACTGCAAGATAGCCTGCCATGGTTCAGGCAAATGATTGAAAATGAACTTAATTCGGCAAATGATAATCCCATTATCGATGGTGAGGGAGAGCATGTGCTCCATGGCGGTCATTTCTACGGCGGCCATATAGCAATGGTAATGGATACAATGAAAACGGCGGTTGCTAATTTAGCTGATTTAGCCGATCGTCAAATTGCGTCGTTAGTTGATACGCGTTACAACAACGGTTTGCCATCGAACTTATCGGGCAGTAACGACGAGCGTCGTTATATTAACCACGGCTTTAAAGCTGTGCAAATTGGTGCCAGTGCTTATACGGCTGAAGCATTAAAGCTGACTATGCCAGCGAGTGTGTTTTCACGTTCAACCGAGTGTCATAACCAAGATAAAGTGAGCATGGGTACGATTGCAGCGCGCGATTGTTTGCGTATTTTACAGCTTACAGAACAAGTGATTGCAAGCACGCTGTTAGCAAGTATTCAGGGTTTACGTTTGCGTATTGCACAAGGCGAGCTTGAATTTACTAGTTTAACGGCCGATGTGCAGGCCATGTATCAAGATATTAGTGAGTTTTTCCCACTGCTTGATGAAGACCGCCCTTTAGAAGCCGTATTACGTTTTACTGTTGATGCGATTCAAACTAAACGATGGAGTTTATATGCATAGTCGTGGCGCATTATTAAGCACCCATGTAGAGATTGAAATTCCTTTTCATGATTGCGATCCAATGAATGTGGTATGGCATGGTAATTACCCGCGTTACTTGGAAGTAGCGCGGTGTGAATTACTGCGTTTATTTGATTATGACTATTTGCAAATGCAGGCGTCGGGTTATGCATGGCCAATCATTGATATGCACATTAAGTATGTGGGCTCAGCATTGTTTACTCAAAAAATTAGGGTTGATGCGTATTTAAAAGAGTACGAAACTCGCTTACGTATTGATTATGTTATTAGCGATGTCGCAACGGGGAAAAAGCTCACCAAAGCAACGACGATTCAGGTGGCGGTTGATATTGAGTCTAAAGACATGCAATTTGTGTCTCCCCCCGTGTTGCATGACAAGCTGCAAAAGGTGATGTAATGCGAAATAGCCTATTAATGTTACTGTGTTTTATGATGGCTTGGCCACTTATGGCAAACCAAGTTGGTCTGAAGCAAGGCACCTTTAGCCAAGAAAAACATTTCAAAGGTTTCACTAAGCCGTTTATATCTGAAGGGCTATTCAAACTTACTGAGCAAGGACTTATTTGGCAAGTAGAGTCACCCATAAAAAGTAAACTAGTCATAAAACAAGGCCAAGTTTATACCTATAATGAGCGTGGGGAAGCGCAATTACAAAAAGGTGCCGAGCCATATGTAGCCCTTTTACAAGCGATTATAAAGCACGATAAAGCGGCGCTGGCTTTACAGTTTGATACCCGTGAACACGCTGACAATGATTGCCAATTATTACTTCCTAACGATGAAACGCTCCAGCAGATTTTTAGCCAGTTTACAGTGTGCGCTGATGAAAAAAACGTTAACAGCGTGCGTTTACAAGAGATAAATGGCAATGTTACGTTACTGCGCTTTTCATACCCACAAGATGGAAGCCCACAGTGAAAGTTTGGGGGGTAACACTGGGTTGGTTAACAGTAATGGCGAGCTTATTGGTTGCTGTTTTTGTCATAAAACAGCCCGCCTTAAATAATGATATTTTGGCATTACTTCCCCAGTCAGAACCTAGACTCCAACAGCTCGAAACGCACTTTTTTGCCAGTAACAAACAGCAATTAAGCTTTTCATTTTCGGGTGAAAATAAAGAGCAAGCTTACGATGAAATGGTTGCATGGTTAGCTAAAAAAAATATCACACCGCGCTTTAGCGTCCCCAAGGTCGAACAGCTTGCCACGTTCTATAGTCAATATGCGGGCAACTTGTTGACTCCAAGCTATCAACACGCATTAACTGATGCGAGTCGTTTTCAGCACTACTATTTTAGTCAATTGAGTAAAGTGGCCGATCCTTTTGTATCGAGTACGATTAATCTGGATCCGAGTTTAAGTACCGCAGAATTTTTAACCTCGGTAATCACACAATTACAGCAATTTGAAATGTCAGATGGCCGCATTAGTATTCGCCATTTAGATAATGACTATTTGATGTTGTTTGTACACGCAGCCGATAATGCATTTTCGATAGACCAAGCAGTGGCATTAAATGATGATGTGCTCGCTCAACTTGCCCAACTACATACGAATTACCCACACACCAGTATACATTATTCAGGTGCTTTATTTCATACCGCAGAAAATGCACAACAAGCAAAATTTGAAATGACCTTGTTCGGGACTTTGAGCTTAATCGCGCTGATTATTATGGTGGTTTGGGTTTTCAGGTCGTTTAACGCATTATGGCTTGCTTCTGTGACGGTTATCAGCGCAGCGCTTGGTGGCAGCATAGCCTTGGCTATCTTTTTTTCTGAGATTCATGTTTTAACGCTTGTTTTTGCAGTGACCTTAATCGGTATTGCAATTGATTACGCATTTCATAGCATGCTGGACTTAACAACGCATAAAAATGGCTTTAGTCGGGGCCTTAAACTTGCTCTTTTGTTGTCTTTAGTGACGACAATATTAGGCTATGCGAGTTTATTTTTCTCGCCTGTGCAGTTATTAACTCAGGTTGGGGTTTTTGTTGTAGCAGGACTGATAACCGCGTGGCTCACTACACGGCTTTTACTCCCTAGTTGGCAAGCAAGACTCACAATCAGTGTTGAGGCAGGAAAATTTGCGGAAAAATTAAGTGCCCTGCTTAAGTCTATTCATCGGCAAAAAGTCGCGATCATCTTGCTACTGCTCGTTAGCCTCAGTGTGTTTTCGCTGTTAAAACCTCCCGTATTAAATGATGATGTGAAGCTGCTCAATGCAAGTCCTCAAGTGCTTATGAACAACGAAGCCTTGCACATGTCTTTATTAGGTAAAGATAATGGGCAAATAATGATCATGTTTGCCGAAAATGCTGAGCAGCTTTTACTTAAACAAGAAGCACTAAAAGTTAAAATTAAGCAGCAAGGTGGTCAGGCATTGATGCTCAGTGACCTTGTGCCGAGTGCAAGTACACAACAAAAAAATAACAATGAGATGCGTGTGCATCACGCATCACTCGATGTTGTCACACAATTGACAGGCAGTCCTTTAGTGTTGTCAGATTCAATCCTTACTCTGGACGCTGCACTAAACTCACCGTTAGGTCCTCTTATTGCTAATCAAGTGATTTTAAACAACGAATTTGCTGCAAGCTGGTTTATGGTTACGGGTATCGATAAAACGCAATTAGCTGAGTGGGCTCGCGCTGAAAGCGAGCTGCTAGTGTACGATAAAGTGGCCATGATAACTGCGGGGCTAGAGGATTACTCACACTCGTTATTGGTAACCATTGCAATCGCTATCACGTTTGCCATGTTATTGTTTGCCTTAAAGTTTGGTTTTAAAGTCGCTTACCAGCAAGGGTTAATATTGGGGTTAACATTAGCAGCCGTTTTACTGCTTTGTAGTGCAATTCAAACACAATTATCAATATTTAACTTATTGGGATGCTTGCTTATTTTAGCGCTCGCAATCGACTATTTAGTGTTTTATCAAATCAATAAGTTAACCCCGATCAATGTATTAGCGATTAGCTTATCTGCCGCCTCTTCTATGTGGGTATTTGGTATGCTAGCGGTATCAAAAACGCCCGCTATTTTTAGTTTTGGTTTAACCGTGTTAGTGGGGCTGATTTGCATTTATTTGTTAGCGCCGCTCTGTGTCGCATTACCTAATAATAAGGAAAAATAATAGGTGAATAATCAGATTCAACAGGCAGATGTCGTCATTATTGGCGCAGGGCCTTCGGGTGCCGTTGCAGCCAGTTTACTGGTGAATAAAGGCTGGCGTGTCGTGGTGCTAGAACAACAAGTATTCCCTCGATTTTCAATTGGTGAAAGTTTACTGCCACAGTGTATGCACTTTCTTGCAGAAGCAAACTTAGCTGAGAGTGTCAAAGAGCAAGCTGACACGTTGGGCTTCCAATTTAAAAATGGTGCTGCATTTCAACGTCGAGGCGAGCATACGGCGATCGACTTTACCGAAAAATTTACTCAAGGCCCTGGTACGACATTTCAAGTAAAACGGGCTGATTTTGATAAGTGTTTAGCAGATGGCGCAATGGAACAAGGGGCTGAAATTCGTTATCAGCACAGCGTCATAGAGTACACAGACCATGGCGATGGTGCTTTACTCACCGTTGATGATGAAAAAAATCAACGCTACCAAATAAAAGGGCGGTTTGTATTAGACGCCAGTGGTTTTGGCCGCGTATTACCACGTTTACTTGATTTAGAAACGCCATCAAATTTTCCTGTACGCTGGGCGTATTTCAGTCATTTTGAAGACAATATTACTGATGATAAATTTGATCGCGAAAAAATCCTGATCAATGTGCATCCAAAACATAACGATATTTGGTATTGGCTTATTCCATTCAGTGATGGGACTGCCAGTATCGGTGTGGTTGGAAAACCTAGCCAATTTGAAGACACAGCGCCTTTAGCTTGTTTAAATGAGTTTATTGAGCAAGATACGTATTTAAGTGAATTACTTGCACGTAGAGTTGCAATTGGCGAAGCACGAACAATTAAAGGATACTCAGCCAATGTAGCCTCGCTTCATGGGGAACACTTTGCGTTACTGGGCAATGCGGGTGAGTTTTTAGATCCGGTGTTTTCATCGGGAGTCACAATTGCGTTAAAATCGGCATCATTAGTTGCGCCATTAGTCGATGACTACTTACAGGGCAAACAGGTTGATTTTCAAGCACAGTACAGTGAGCCATTGCAGCAGGGTGTAAACTGTTTTCGAACTTATGTGGCTGCTTGGTATGATACTTCGTTTCAAGATGTGATTTTTTACAGTGAACAAAACCAGCAAGTACGAGAAATGATCAGTGCTATTTTGGCAGGGTACGCGTGGGACCTTGATAATCCATTTGTAAAACAAAGCGAGCGACGCTTGAATACCTTGGTTGAGCTATGTCGAGATTAAAAACGTTAGTCATTGCAGCAATGGTCCTGTTATTAGCGAGCTGTGCAAGTGAGTTTGCAGTTAAAGCAGGGGTGGATCTTGCTCCCAATGCGGGGATTTATTTAATGGATCCGCCTGCTTCATTTGTTGCAGATAATTGGCAGCAGGTGTTAGAAGTCAGTCACAACGATGAAAGCCACACGTTACTAGCACAGCTCGATATTAACAGTCTTAGTGGAATTAACCTCGTGGTAATGACCGCACAAGGAGTGCCTGTTTTTCAATTGGAAAAAGCGATTTCAGGACCCGTTAAAAGTAAAAAAATGCTGCCAATTGAGCGTCTTGACCCGCGCTATATTTTGGCCGATATAATGCTTGTGCATTGGCCTGTGGAAGTACTCAGTTCGCAGCTTTATGGTTTAAAAATAGTTGCAAAAGACTCAAAGCGTTTGCTTTATAAAGGTGATGAGTTGATTAGTGAGATCCGTTTTTTAGAAGAAAAAACCGAGCTCGTAAATTATCAGCGAAACTACAAAATAATATTTCAAAGGGTTAATTGATTATGCCATTTTGGCTCAATGATTTAGGAATTGTGAGTGCATTAGGTGTTGGGCAAAAGCACACCATGGCGCGCATCAGTCAAGCGCCAACTCAAACACTTACAAACGTGTCTTCACTTGTTTTTGAACAGCGCCCAACATTTGTGGGGTTAGTGGATGTGTTACCGTTAACAGAATCAATGCGATTCTATAAGCTTATTGACTTAGCCTTGGCACAACTGACCGACACGCTAGCAAAAGTAACATGTTCACGCGATCGTATAGCGGTGGTTATGGGCACAAGCACGGCTGCTATTCAAGAGGGGGAGAGGGCACGTAAAGTACACGCTAAAGAAGGAAAATGGCCGGCTCAGTTTAATTATTACGACCAAGCTCTCATCGCACCCGCGGCTTACATTGCAAAGACACTTGATGCAACGGGTCCCTGTTACAGCATTTCGACAGCATGCAGCTCAAGTGCCAAGGCAATGATCAGTGCACGTGCCTTGCTCAGTGCAGACTTAGCCGATGTGGTTATTTGTGGTGGGGTTGATAGCTTGTGCCAGCTGACAGTGAACGGTTTTGATTCACTCTCTTCAATTAGCGATGAAATTTGTAAGCCATTTAGTAAGGATAGAAAAGGTATTAATATCGGTGAAGCAGCAGCCGTGTTTGTGATGAGTAAAGAGCAACTCAATGATCACGCAGTGGCATTTTTAGGAGGGGGGGAAAGCTCCGATGCTCACCATATTTCAGCGCCAATTAGTGATGGTTCGGGTGCAATAAGTGCAATGCAAAAAGCACTTAATGATGCCAATCTACTCGCAACAGATATTGACTATATCAATGCTCATGGAACTGCAACAGTGCAAAATGATGCCATGGAGTCACTTGCAATCAGTAAGGTGTTTGGCAACAATACGCCCGTTAGCTCATCAAAACATTTAACGGGTCACACTTTAGGCGCTGCAGGTGCACTAGAAGCAGGCCTATGTTGGTTATATTTAGCTTACCCTGAGTTTACGCGCTTGGTGTTTAATAACACAGAAGTAGATGAATCCCTGAGTGACATTAACCTAATAACTCAGCCCAGAGACGCATCTGTTAGCTATTGTTTATCGAATTCTTTTGCCTTCGGGGGCAATAATGTCAGTGTAATATTAGGACATCTGCATGAATAACTATAAAATTGAGCACGTCGTCCCTCATAGTGACCCAATGATTTTGCTCAATCGTCTTAACGGTTACACCGATGAATCTGGCTGCTGTGAAGTAGATATCAGCCCTGACAGCCTTTTTTACGATGAGAGTTTGCGCGGCGTTGCCAGCTATATTGGCTGTGAATATATGGCACAAGCCATTGCTGCGTATGCGGGGGCGTTGGCAAAAGACAGAGGTGATGCTGTCCAAATTGGCTTTTTAATCGGGACGCGTAAGTATAAAACGTATGCGCCTGTATTTAATAACGGCAGTACGTTAAAAGTATCCGTTGCAAGGTTATATCAAGAAGAATCCGGGTTGAGTGTGTTTGAGTGTCAAATTCATGATGCTGAAACATTATTAGCAGAAGCAAAAATAAATGTGTTTCAGCCTCAGGACCCCATGCAGTTTATAAGAGAAAATCAATGACAAAACGAATTTTAGTCACAGGTTCGAGCCGTGGAATAGGTAAAGCAATCGCATTACGATTAGCAAAAGATGGCTTTGATATTGCGGTTCATTGTCGAAGTGGTGTGACTGAGGCTGAGCAAACTTGTAAAGAAATCAGGGAGCGTGGTTGTCATGCAAGCTTGTTACAGTTTGATGTGTGTGATCGGGCGCTGGCAAAACAACAAATTGAAGCAGATATTGCAGCACATGGGGCATATTACGGCGTGATCTGTAATGCGGGTATTACTAACGATATGGCCTTTCCTGCGATGCAAGGTGATGATTGGGATAAAGTTATTCGTACTGGTCTTGATGGATTCTACAATGTGGTTCATCCCACGGTAATGCCAATGGTTCAAACCCGTAAAGGGGGCCGCATTGTTACTATGGCATCAGTGTCTGGTATTGCGGGTAACCGTGGTCAAGTAAACTACAGTGCCGCAAAAGCGGGGATCATTGGTGCAACCAAAGCATTGTCGCTAGAACTTGCAAAACGCAAAATTACGGTGAACTGTGTTGCCCCTGGACTTATTGAAACAGCAATGACCGATGATTTACCCGTCGATGACATGCTAAAAATGATCCCATTAAAACGTATGGGCTCAGTAAACGAAGTTGCAGGAACCGTTTCATTCCTATGCTCTGAAGATGCGGCTTACATTACGCGTCAGGTTATCTCGGTTAATGGCGGAATGGTGTAATGAAACGTGTTGTTGTTACAGGTATGTCGGCTATTACTGCGCTGGGCGATACTTGGGGGGAATTTAAAGCCGCTTTGCAAAAAGGTGAAAACGCAGTTCAGTACATGACCGACTGGGATAGCGCACCAGAGCTTAACACTCGCTTAGCTGCGCCGGTTACTCATTTTACAAAACCCAGCCATTACAAGCGTAAACAAGTGCGTTCAATGGGGCGAGTTGCCTTAATGTCGACCTGTGCGACCGAGCATGCTTTACAAGATGCGGGACTGTTAGAGCACCCAAGTTTAACCGATGGCTCTACAGGGATTGCGTTTGGCTCATCAACTGGCTCAACGCCGCCGTTGCTTGCCTTTGCCAAAATGATGGAAACGGGGGAAATGACTGGGGTGACAGCAACCAGCTATATTCAAATGATGGCACATACGGCCCCTGTCAATGTGGGCGTGTTTTTCAAAATAAAGGGCAGAGTAATCACGACAAGCTCCGCATGTACCTCAGGCTCACAGGGAATCGGTTACGCGTATGAGGCCATTAAGTTTGGGCGTCAAAAAGTGATGGTTGCGGGTGGTGCCGAAGAGTTATGCATTACCGAAGCGGCGGTTTTCGATACGTTATATGCAACCAGCACAAAAAATGATGCAGCAAAACAGACGCCACGTCCGTTTGATCAACATCGAGATGGTCTTGTTATTGGTGAAGGGGCTGGTACGTTAATTTTAGAAGAGTATGAACATGCCGTCGCTCGTGGAGCGACAATTTTTGCAGAGCTAGTAGGTTTTGGCTGTAATTCAGATGGTCAACATGTGACCCAACCTACAGCTGAAACCATGCAAGTTGCTATTGAATTGGCACTGGCAGATGCCCAGTTAAGTGCCGATGATATTGGCTATGTTAACGCTCATGGCACCTCGACTGATAGAGGTGACATTGCTGAATCTCATGCGACCTTTAATGCTTTAGGTAAAAAGCCAATTAGTTCATTAAAAAGTTACTTAGGGCATACACTCGGTGCCTGCGGTGCAATTGAAGCATGGGCAAGTATTAATATGATGAATGATAGCTGGTTTGCACCGACTATTAATTTGACCCACGTTGATGCTGAATGTGCTGACCTTGATTACATAACTGGACAAGGCCGCGAAATGCGTACGGACTATATTATGTCTAACAATTTTGCATTTGGTGGTATTAATACATCGTTAATTTTTAAGAAGTGGCAAGCATGATCTGGCGCTGCGTTGTTGTTATTTTAGTTCTGGTTAGCGTTAAGGCGTACAGCGCAGCAAAAATGGAGTTGGGGGCTGGGGTATTTTATGCCGATATTCCCCATTATTTAGGCTCAGATGAGAGCGAAAAATATTTACTTCCAGTGCCTTATTTCCGCTATCAAAGTGAGAAAATGGCCATTGACCGTAATAACTTCACCGGTTACCTGTGGCAACATGAAAACCTGCATTTAGATTTATCGGCGGGTGTTGGTTTAGCCGTTGATAGTAAAGATAACAAAGCACGCGAGGGCATGGACGACCTTGATTGGGTGTTTGAATTAGGGCCATCCTTAAATTATTACGTTATCGGTGAACCAAATAGCAAAGAGCACATGTATTTTAGTCTCTTTGTACGTAAAGCCATTGCGACTGATTTTGGTGATGTAGATGATATAGGTTGGCGTTATGGTCCCAGTATTTATTACACCATACCGCTTTTAGAGCAAGCACACTCACAGTTTTCAGTCGCATTTCGTGGTAATGTAAATTTTGCGACAGAGCGTTATTTGAACTATTACTACGCGGTTAACGAAATAGAAAGTAATGCAACACGGCAAATATACGCAAGCCGTTCAGGTTTTTCAGGTGCTGATGTGTCAATTGGGCTCCATTTCGATACACCTAACTACTGGCTAGGTGGCTTTGTTAAATATCACCATCTTGCTAATAGTCAGCAACATGCAAGCCCGCTCGTTAAGCAAGACTATAATGTGTCTATTGGCTTTGGTGTTGCGTGGAAATTCTACCGTAAGCATTTTTAATGAGTGCGGCACATATTAAACGACGATCACCCTTACTTGTTTTATTAAAAGGCACTTTAGTGAAGTAATAACTAACTAAAGTCATTTTTTTTCTGTATAATTTGCGACCCTTGATATGATGGCCGCAGGTTATACAGCATGAACTTTAAATCGTTTAGTTTTTCTTCTGAGCTCTTACAGGCATTAGAAGAACTTAATTTCCATACGCTTACTCCCGTTCAACGCAGTGCAATTCCTGCGGTACGAAAAGGGAAAGATGTACTTGCTAGCGCACAAACAGGCACCGGTAAAACCGCTGCGTTTGCGCTGCCACTTATTCAAAAATTATCTGAATCAACCTTAAGTGATAACAATGCGCCGAGCGCACTTGTGCTTGCTCCGACGCGTGAACTTGCTGAGCAAATCGCCAATAACGTTAAAGCGTTTGCTAAATACACGGCACTAAAAACAGTGTGTTTATTTGGTGGTGTTAATTTAGCCGGACAAGCAAACGATCTTAAAGCGGGTGTTGATATCGTTGTGGCGACACCTGGTCGTTTATTAGATCATCTTCGTTTGGGTAATATCAGCTTAGCAAATGTAAAGCACTTGGTTCTTGATGAAGCAGACCGTATGCTCGATATGGGTTTTATAACTGATATGCAAACGGTTATAAACGGCTGTGATGAAACACGTCAAATTTTACTCTTTTCAGCAACGTACCCCGCGGCGATAAAACAGTTTGCAAGCAAAGTTCTTAAGCAACCTGAAATTATTCGTGTCGATCAAACAAACAGTACAGCAGAAACCGTACAGCACGTTGTTTATCCTGTTGAAGAGCGCCGTAAACAAGAGCTTCTTTCAGAACTGATCGGTAAGAAAAATTGGCAGCAAGTGTTAGTGTTCGTCAACATGAAAGAAACAGCCGATGAGCTCGTTAAAGAATTGAACCTTGATGGTATTCCTGCGGCTGTGTGCCATGGTGATAAAACCCAAGGTAACCGACGTCGTGCACTACGTGAATTTAAAGAAGGTAAAGTACGTGTGCTTGTTGCAACTGAAGTCGCAGCTCGTGGTATTGATATTGAAGGCCTTCCACGAGTGATCAATATTGATTTACCTTGGCTTGCTGAAGACTATGTACACCGTATTGGTCGTACAGGACGTGCTGGTAAACCGGGACAGGCAATCTCATTTGTAAGTCGCGAAGAAGAGAATACGTTATTCGATATTGAAAAGTTAATTGGTCAACGTATTAACCGTATAGTGCTGCCGGGTTATGAAGTAAGTAATCGTGAAGTCCTGATCGACAAAATTGGTAAAAAGCCATCTCATTTACGTCGTAGCCGAAGCAATAAGCCATCAGGGCAGGCAACCGGCGAAGCCAGAGCCAAGAACCGCTCGCGTATTGCTAAAGTGAGAAAATCACTTAAAGGCAATAAACTTAGCTTAAAAAAATAGCGTTTATTGGTCGTAATTAGCCCCATCGCCTTTCGGCCATGGGGCTTTTTTGAACCTAAAACTAGTCCAAAAGGAGTGTTTTTGTTAATTTTTATGGTTAAAAGAGTGGTTTGTTATTAACAAGTGTACCTTGTTGAATTACAATTGCTTTTTTAATCAATGAAGTCGTGTAATTTGTGCGCACGTGTCTAAATGGATGTTTATGCTGTACTTAAAAAAAATAATAACCCGTGTTGTAAAATCCTGCCTAATTTTCAGTTGCGTCAGTATTCCTTCGCTAGCAACGGCTAGCGACAAAGTGGAGTTTGCTTTAGCGCATATTAAAGAATCAATCAGTGTTGATGGCGTTATGGATGAAGCTCATTGGCAACAAGCAACAAAAGTACCGTTAAAATATCAGAATGAGCCTAATGAAAAGGGCACGCCACCGGTACAAACCGATGCCTACCTGTATGAAGATGGTCAATACTTGTACGTTGGCTTTATTGCTAAAGACCCAGACCCATCACAAATTCGTGCAGCACTTCGTGACAGAGATACACTGTGGCAAGACGATAATGTTGCCCTGATGATCGATACCTTTAACGACGAACGAACGGGTTATGAGTTTTACGTAAACCCACTAGGTGCGCAAGGCGATATGCGCATGACCGATATCGACGATTGGGTGGAAGACCCATCATGGGATGCAATCTGGGATAGTGCGGGTCAAATTACCGATGAGGGTTATGTGGTTGAGATGCGCATTCCCTTTACGGCACTGCGTTTTCCAAAAGGTAAAGAACAACTGACTTGGAGCTTGGCTGTTTGGCGTAATTATCCGCGTGATGTGTTTTATCAAATGTCTAACGTAGGCTTTGACCGTGATGTAAAGTGCAGTTTTTGTCAGTTTGATAAACTAACAGGGTTTGCTGACATGACACAAAGTATGAATATTCAGCTTACCCCGACTTTGACCGCGCTTCGTAATGATACAAAAAATACGCTGCCAGGTGATTGGCAAAATGGAGATGTTGATACAGAAGCGGGCCTTGATTTACGCTGGGGCGTTACACAAGATGCAGTGATTAATGCAACGATTAACCCTGACTTTTCGCAAGTTGAAGCGGACTCACTTGAACTTGATGTTAACACCACTTACTCGATTTATTATGCTGAAAAACGCCCATTCTTTTTAGATGGAGCATCCTATTTTAAAACCAGTCAGTTCGAGTTGTTGTATACACGCACAATAGCCGAGCCTGACGTAGGCGTTAAGTTAACAGGCAAGACCGGTAACCACAGCTATGGGTTTATATATGCAGATGATGACAACACCAGTGTGTTATTACCAACCAACCAAGGCTCATATTTTGCAAATCTAGGCGATAAAACTCATGCCGCTGTGGGGCGCTATCAATTTGATATTGGTCAAAAAGGCACTATCGGGGTTATGAGTACACACCGGGAAAATGATGATTATCATAACTCTGTGTTATCACTCGATGGCAGTTATTGGTTTAACCAAACAGACAGCTTGCAATACCAAGTTGCAACAACCGATACAAAAAACTCTGATTTTTTAGTTGATGTTTATGGCTTAGAAGAAACGCAATCAGATCAGGCCTATAAAGTAGAGTTTAGTCGTACCAAACGTGATTATGAACTGTATGCAAGTTATGAAAACATTGGTGAGGAGTATCGCTCTGACTTAGGTTATCAAGCAAAAGTTGACTATAAACAAGCTCAACTCGGAGGCGGTCAAACCTGGTATCGTGATGCCGATGATATTGTCACTGAGTACAGCTATAATGTTGAGTGGGATAAAACCTGGGCACAAAATGGTGACCTACTCGAAGAAGAATACGATGGCTTCTTTACCTTTAAAGGTAAAATGCAGTCACAGACTGAAATCGGCTTTATTCACCGCAATGAATTTTACGCAGGGCAGTTCTTTAATCAAAACATCGCTTATATTTATGGCGGTTTTAGGCCCATCCGCGATATCCGCTTTTTACTGTATGCTCAGTATGGCAGCAAAATAGACTACAGCAACGCGCAACTTGGCACGATGGTGCGTGTCGAGCCTGAAATGACTTGGGATATTAATGACCACTGGCAAGTTCAATTAGAGCATAGTTATAGCTACCTTGATAACGAGCAAAATGAACGCGTTTATACTGCAAACCTCACTGATTTACGTGTGTATTATAAATTTAATATGCGCTCAATGCTCAAGCTGGTATTGCAATTTAAAGACATAGATCGTGATAGAGATGCCTATTTTTCTAACGTGAGTGAAATTAACCGTGATTTCGCCAGCCAATTAGTGTATTCATACAAAATAAATTCACAAACCCTGTTCTATTTAGGTTATTCGGATAAAGGCTATCAGGATGACTCTTTAAAAGAGCTAGAACGTGATCAACGAACATTTTTCACAAAACTAAGCTATGCATGGCAGCTTTAGTTATAATTATAAGTAAGGAAAACAATGAAGTTATTAAAGTTATCAGTCGTTACTGCGGTAGCAACAGTGCTTGCTGGGTGTGCAGCAAAACAAGACGTCTCACATTTTGAAGCCGAAGTACCAAAAACAGTGTGTATTGCAGAGCATCAAGCTGTTAAAGAGGGTGTCGTAACGGCGCTAGAATCAGGGTTTGCCAAACATAACGTGAAAACTCGTGTTATCCCAGCAAACTATGTTTTAAAACATCAAGCGTACCAAACGGATATTACATCGGCTAACACGGATGGCTGTGATGCAGTTGCTTTTTATGTCGCTAATTGGCATTGGGATCTCGCCCTGTACATGGCGTATGCTAATATTTGGGTGATGGATCCTGAGCAAAAAGAAACGATTGCTCAAGCAAGCTACCGCACTGGTGGTGGGCTAGATAAGTTTATTGATGCTAATGATAAAATTATCGAACTGGTTGATGCGATGTTTCAGCAAGTTGAAAGCAAAAACAAAAATAAATCAGAAAAAACAGCGATCTAATTAAGTTGGTCAGCCTATGGCTGACCAATCTCTTCTTTAACTTTATTTCTTACCACACTTTCAAGGCTTTTCAGGCCCCATTGTTTACCGGTTTCAATTGCTTCATCTATCGGTTTTTTAAGTGTCACAGCATGATAAAGCGCAACCAAAGCACCCACACGATTACTACTAGCACAGTGCAATAAGGTGGTTTCTTGTTGATGTGTTTGCAGTAAGGCTTGAAGTTTTGTGGCATTCTCAAGCGTAATATCTGCTTTCGAACGAACTGGAATATGGTAGTAATTCATACCGAGTCCACTTACTAACTCTTTCTCCGACCAGCTAGTTTCATTATCGCCGCGTAAGTTAATAACTGTTTGCAGCCCCACGTCTTTTAACTTAGCAAAGTCTGTTTGGCTGGGTTGACCCGAGGTATAAACAGACTCTGATTGTGCTTTTAAGTTTAAAATATCAAGTTGTGTTACGTCTGTTTGAGCGGCTATCGTTGAAAACGACAGTAAAGCGAATAACGCTAAGTGTATGAGCTTATTCATAATGTCTCTTTTAATTAGGTTAATGTTTGGTATAAACAGTTCGCACGCACGTATGCCCAGTCTATGATGACTTATTCAGTAAAGGCGTGGTTACTTAGGATGATAAAAATGTGTTTTCATCCCTTTTTACACTGCTTTTATGTATTTACTCTAATCTGTCGGATTAAAAATGTACATCTTAGTTTGAAATTTGATTGTTGTGCTTTAAAAGAGAAATAACTATCAAAATTGAGTAACTAAATTTCATTGAAGTAAAGCACGATGGCGGCTCCCTCTAGACTACTCCCACTATGAATATTGATACCAATACCAAAATTATCGAACCATGAGGTCCAGTGACGGCTGTCCCACAAAAAGCCAAGGCCATATTCATAAAAGTGATCAGTGCCAAACGCAGCATGGCTATCTCCACCTAAGTCAATGCGTTGCCCTTTAATGTAGAAAGCTTGTTCAAAGGGGCCCACTTTGAACATATTAAATTTAGCTTTTATGCCATTAAGTATCCGTGTTGTTTCAGGCTTTGCACTTTCAATTTCGTTAGGTTGTGATAAAGCCCAGCCGTAATAATAATTAATATTTAACTTATATTCATAATAGCCCCAATGTCGAGGCAATCTATAAACCATAGACAGGCTGGGATTTAACACCAGCGCATTACTGTTTAAATTGGTATAGAGATTGTTGGTTAGCGGTTTTAATACGTCA
The DNA here is from genome assembly GCF_003515105.1 of Pseudoalteromonas lipolytica. Classification (NCBI taxonomy): domain Bacteria; kingdom Pseudomonadati; phylum Pseudomonadota; class Gammaproteobacteria; order Alteromonadales; family Pseudoalteromonadaceae; genus Pseudoalteromonas; species Pseudoalteromonas lipolytica. Next base: position 71,929 of record NZ_CP032091.1, read on the forward strand.
CGGCTTTGCTGAGAGTTATAATCGTAGTCATTGTCGTAATGTAGGTAGTGGCTATTTAAGCCAATAATATAGGACCATTTTGAGCCAAGTGCTTTTTCAGCATTAATACCAAACGTGGCGCTATAGACAGTTTCAGAAATAGAGTCGGATTGGGCTTCGTCAAAGAGTGAAATGAAATCAGCTTGATTCAAATAACTGACCCGGCCGTTTATATGCCACTTATGTTCATAGTAGGGCTGTTTTGCCTCCCATGAGAAAGGAACACTGTATAAGCGCAACTTTTTGCGAAGGGCAATGCTCTCGCCATCTTTATTGGTAAAGTGAGGGTTAAATATTTTTTGAGGATCAAAATCACCAAACCCCAAGGTAATACTGTCGCCATCAGTAAGTACTAAAGACGTTGATAAAGCAGTTTCAAGCTGTTTGGTTGGGTTTGCTTGCAAACTGAACGTCATTACACAGCATAGTAAAGCACAGACTTTTATCGGTAACGTCATAAAAAATAAAGGATAGGAACAGGAGTAATAATCATAGAAGTATATACACAGCCTCACAACAATCGAAACAAAAAAGCCAAGTATTCTACTTGGCTTTTAAACGTTAATCGTGATTAAGGTTGGTAATAAATAGGTGATTCAGGTCCCACCGGAAGGCCTAATACAAATACCCAAAGATAAAATAGGGCAACCCAACCGACAAAGAAAATCATACTATATGGCAGCATAGTGGCGACGAGTGTGCCAATACCCATGTCTTTTTTGTATTTAGTGGCAACCGCCAAAATTAAACCAAAGTAGCTCATCATTGGTGTAATTAAGTTTGTCACAGAGTCACCTATACGGTATGCCGCTTGAATGGTTTCGGGTGCGTAGCCAATTAGCATTAACATAGGCACAAAAATAGGTGCTGTTACTGCCCACTGTGCAGAGGATGAGCCTAAACTCAAGTTAACTAGCGCACACATTAAAATAAAGAGTACGAAAACCTCTGGGCCTGTTAGGTTTAAAGCTTGCAGAAGTGCAGCACCATTGATAGCTAAAATAGTACCTAGATTAGTCCATTTGAAAAAGGCAACAAATTGAGCTGCAAAGAACACCAAGACGATATACATGCCCATAGAGCTCATACTTTTACTCATCGCATCGATGACGTCTTTATCGTTTTTCATCGTGCCGACAACTCGGCCATAGACAAATCCAGGAATACCAAACGTGACAAAAATAAAAACCACGATGCCTTTTAAGAAAGGTGAGTGTGCAACTAAGCCTGTTTCAGGGTTACGCAAAATGCCATCGTCAGGAACAATGGTCCATGCAAGTAACAGCGAGACAACCAATAATGAGACACCCGCCCACTTTAATCCTGATTTTTCTTTTGCCGTTAAGCCTGCGATATCGTTTTTAGGCAAGTCATTACTTGCTTCTTCTGGGTTGTATTTACCTAAGCGTGGTTCAACAATCTTTTCGGTAACGAAAGTGCCTAAAATAGCGATTAGGAATACCGAAATCATCATGAAATACCAGTTAGCTTCGGCGCCTACTTGATAATTGGGATCAATCATTTGTGCAGCGGGTGTCGTAATACCCGCTAACAGTGGATCAATCGTACCTAGCAATAGATTCGCACTGTAACCACCGGATACCCCTGCAAATGCTGCAGCAAGACCTGCTAATGGATGACGCCCCAAGCTGTGGAAAATCATTGCGGCTAAAGGAATTAATACAACATAACCAAGCTCAGATGCGGTATTTGATAATATTGCCGCAAAGACCACCATAAACGTGACTAAACGTTTTGATGCACCCATGACCATGCCGCGCATTGCTGCAGAGAGTAGTCCCGAATGTTCAGCAACACTGACACCTAAAAGAGCAACTAATACAGTGCCCAGCGGGGCGAAACTGGTGAAGTTGGTTACAAGACCTGTCACAATACGTTGCAAGCCTTCAGCGCTAAGTAAGCTGACTACTTCAATCACACCATCAGGATCGCGGCCAGCGGCACCTTCGGGGCGCGGGTCTATGGCACTTAATCCAAACCAATCTGCAACACCGCTAAAAACAATAATTGCCACACAAAACATTGCAAAGAGTGTGATTGGGTGGGGGAGCATATTCCCTAAAAATTCGACAGTCGCTAGGAACCTGTTAAACAATCCATTGTTATCACCATCGTTTGTGGTTGGTGAATCTACTGCTTTTGACATATCCAGTTCTCATAATTACAAAATGGCGTTAACCTAGCATTTTTTAACCTCTGGGTCATGTTTTTAGCGATAAGATATGTTTTAAGTGCGGTTGATTACCCCTTTGTACAGCAAAGGGTAACGGCGTAAACGTTTACCGATATAATCATCGGCAAGAATTTGCGCACACACTTCGTCTACACCGTTACTGGCTTCAAAGACCCAATCGAAACGTTCTATTGCTAGCAAGAAACCTCGTTTGAGAAAGCTTTGTTCGCGATAAAAGTCTAGGTTTTTACGAATGATGTCTAACTTACGAGGATCATCCTTCAGTGCGCTAATTACCTCATTTATGTAAGCAACTTGCTGCTTTGATTCAGCTTTTACACGTCGCGACATTGTTAAGTTAGTGCTCCTCGTTAGCAATAAATTGAATTTTCTTTATAAAGTCGTCTTTATTCTTCTCATGTTGGTAATCAAGGTGATAAGTATTATGAAAACCAAAGCGAAGCAAAACACCACTGCCTTTTAAGTAAACGGTGTAGCCATCAATATCAGAGAAAGCGCAAATGCCTTCATAGAGCTTGCCGTCTTCATGGTCTTCACCGTGTTGGATAATTTTTTCGTAAACAGAAAGAATTAATTTACCGTCTAATTCATTTTTCATGATGACTCCTTTTATTCTCAGTACGTTAAATACCTATAAAAAGTTTAGTGCTATTTTGTGTAATGTGAATATTCATACACCAGTGTTTTGCGTTAGGTCATTAAAAAACAAAAAAAGTGCCGTGGGTGTCGAAAATTTACAATACCTTAGCGACCCCCCACCACTAAACTGTTTTCTATTTGCAGGTGACCGTATGAGCCGTTTAGCTATTACAATTTTATTCACGTTACTTATGAGTATAGGAAGTCCGTTGTCAGCGCAACCTCCACTCACTTTACAAACCCACACAGGCGAAGAGGTTAGTCTTAATAGCCTATTTGGACAAAAACCCGTTTACTTAAAATTCTGGGCCACGTGGTGTAAACCTTGTATGCAGCAAATGCCACATTTTCAACGAAGTTATGAACAGTACGGTGATAAAATTCAGTTTATCGCTATCAATATAGACCTTAATGATAACGCGGATGCCGTTGCGAAAGTTGAAAACCAGTTTTCACTCACAATGCCTATGTACACAGACCATACAGCGAAGGTTGCAAAGCATTATGAGTTTTTAGGTACGCCTTTTCATGTCTTAATTGATAATAATCAAAATGTGATTTTTCAAGGGCATGATGCCGATCAGCCGCTCGATAATACGTTACGGTTACTCTCGCACAATGGCCGAGTTGATAAAGTAAGGCTGCTTAATGAAAAGCAAAAGAGTGGCACGCAATTAGTGATCCCCAAAGACGCTAAAAAAGCGGTGTTGTTTACAACAACGTGGTGCGATTGGTATTTAGCTGATACCCGTCCACAAATGGCCAAGCAATGTGTACTTGCTCAAAAGTACATTAATGAACTTGCAGTACAGGGAATTGATGTGGAAGTAAAAGTGAGTCAGCTTTGGACAGACCACAATGCGGTCGCTGAGTATGTTAAAAAATTTACCGCCAATATGCCGGTTTCAATTGACTATGGTAATGATTTATTTATTGAATACGGGATAAATTCGGTGCCAAGTTTATTAATCTTTGAGAATGGAAAGCGTGTCGCAAAACGCGAAAAATTTTAGTCAAAACGCTGCGAATTTGCTTTGTAATTCACTGAATTTAGCCTATGCTCAAAGCTCATTTACTTGTGAGCTTAAAGCATGATTGATAAGGCATTATTAACAAAAACTCGCGAATTATCTGACCGATTAATCGCCCTACAAACTCCGATCAGAATTCTTGATGCGATTAATTGGGATAAACAGATCAAAGAAGAGTTTTTTAAACATAAATGTCAAAAAAACCCGACTGTTGACCAAGCCTATTACCAACAGCGTGACCTTGGTTTTGTGCCAAGTGATTTACGCCGAGCATTTTCAGATCTTAACCGCGATATCATCAGTCAACTCGGTCAGTTAAATCCTATTGCACAGTACATGAGTAAAATGTGCACAGAGTATAAAACCGTACTTAGTATGATTGAATATCGTGGAACCCCCGAGTTTCATGACCTGTCGGTGGAGTTATTTGGTCACCCAAAAGATTTATTCCATGCGGGTGAACCTTCGCTTGCTGAATTGGCTACGATGTTAGAACAACCTCTTAAAAGCATGCTTGATGCAGACATTTTACCCGATGACCCAAAAAATATTGAGGCAGTGGATGCGGTAAAGATTCTGGCTGAGCAAGTGAAGCAGAGTATGCCGGGTATAAATGTAGAAGTTATTTTAAGTGATGGTATTGTCAGTGATGCAGCAGCAGGGGCGGACAATATTAAGCTGAATCAAGATGTGAAATTCTCACAACGAGAACTTGATATTCTTGAAGTGCATGAAGGCTGGATCCACGTCGGCACCACGCAAAATGGTTTAGCTCAACCTTATTTAACCTGTTTAAGTAAGGGCACGCCAAGCTCAACAGTTACCCAAGAAGGCTTAGCTGTTTTGACAGAAATAATTACGCTTAAGTCAACACCAAGGCGGTTAGCTAAATTAGTTAATCGTATTCAAGGTATTACCAAAGTAATTGATGGTGCAGAGTTTGTTGATATTTATCGAGATTATATTGCGCAAGGGCTAAGTAAAGACGACAGCTATACGTTAACGCAACGTGTCTTTAGAGGAAGCACTGCAACGGGTCTGCCATTTACGAAAGACATTGCTTACATTAAAGGTTTTGTGTTGGTGTATAACTTGATCCGTGTTGCAATTCAGTTAGGTCGCATTGATCAATTACATTTATTGTTAGTCGGCAAAATCTCAATTGATGATTTTAGGCTTATCTCACAATTACATGACTTAGGAGTGATTGAAGATCCTAAATTTATTCCTCCACATTTCAAAGATTTAAGAGGTTTAGCTACGTGGCTCAGTTTCGGGCGTTTTATTGGCAACTTGTCATTTGAACAACTTGAGAATGACTATAAACCTTTGTTTATTTGAGAATAAAAAACTCAAAAGTAATGCAATAATTATATAAAGCAAATTCCATCTAAATTTAGCATATATCGTAAATTTTTGTTTACGATATATGCTTTTGTTTCTTTTATGTAAACAGCCTGGTTTTTCTTACAGCCCCCGTATAACCTCCTTTCCGCTAATTTACATGATGCTAACGTTATGTTTTTATTTTTGTTACTCATCTTACTGTTGTTGTAAACGATATAGTGATAGAAAAGATATGTTACATTTTGGTAACAATAACGAGAGGTGTCCAAATGGGATTTAATAATTATAAAAAAAGCATAATAGCGTTGACTATTATGGGTGCATTGAGCGCACACAATGTAATGGCTGCAGATAGTGCATCATCGGGCTTTTTAACAGGTGTTGTGGAATCTAGCCAGGGTCAGCAATTGTCAGGGGCTGTAATAGAAATAAAAAATGAAGAAACAGGCCTAACACGTACACTTGTTACATCAGAAAATGGCTCATACCGTTTTCCTCTATTACCAACGGGTTCTTATACCGTGTCTGTAAAAAAAGACGGTTATGTACTGGCTCAAGAGTCTGGTTTAAGAATCAATATGGGTGTTAAAACAAGTTTACCTGTGACGCTATACGCATCAGGAGAAAAACCTGAAGTGATTGAAGTGATGGGTAATCGAATTAGTTCAATTGATGTTTCATCAAGTGAGTCTGTTACTTTTGTTGACCAAGAATTATTGGCACGCGTACCAGTCGCACGTGATGTAACTTCAGTTGCATTATTAGCGCCAGGAACGACACAAGGTGATGCAGGTTTCGGTAATTTAGCATCATTTGGTGGCGCGTCAGTGGGTGAAAATAGTTACTATGTGAATGGCATGAACGTAACTAACTTCAGAAACGGTTTAGGTGGTGCAGATGTACCATTTGAATTTTACGATACATTTGAAGTTAAAACCGGTGGCTACTCTGCAGAATTTGGTCGCTCTACTGGTGGGGTAGTCAACGCGACAACCAAACGTGGTACAAATGAATTTGTATGGGGTGCGAGCACCTATTTCGAGCCAAGCTCAATGGCAGAAGACATTCCACAAACATACCGTACAGAGGAAGGGGTCGATCTTTACGGCACTGAATATTTTAATGGCGACCAAAGTCAGCGTAAAGTTGGTGAAAATGACTATAACTTATGGGCTGGCGGTTCAATTGTTGAAGATAAGTTATTCTTTTTTGGTTTAGTTAATTACAACGAACGTGTCTCTGACTATGCATCAACTTCTAATAAGTATGAACGTGAGTCAGGCGACTTATTTGTAGCACTTAAACTTGATTACTATATTACAGATGATCACATCTTAGAGTTCACGGGTTGGGATAGTTCAAGTGATCTTGATAGTATTAAATACAATTGGGATCCAGAGGCAAGTCAAATTACTAGCCGTCGAGGTGACTATACTTTAAAACGCGGTGGTAAGACTTATTCATTAAAATACACAGGTATTTTATCTGACACTTTAACGGTCAGTGCGATGGGTGGAATTAACGAAGCGAACTACAGTAATGTAAACGCTGGTTCGAGTCCGTTTGGTGAATACCCTATGGTTTACGAGCGCTTTAGCGGTACTGATTTAGGCGAGTGGGCCTTAAGCTCGCCTAGTTTACAAGAAGATAAACGTACTGCATATCGTCTTGATTTTGACTGGTATGCGACAGATTCTCATACACTACGTTTTGGTCTAGATTATGAAGAGCTTGATTCTACTGAGAATACTCAACGTTCAGGTGGTGTTGCTTATCGTTATCAAGGCTGTGATGATTTAGATGCTGTGAAAGCCGGTGATCCGTCTAGCTGTGGTGTGGTTCGCCAAGAGTTTTATATAAACAACGGTGATTTCACAACGAAAAGCTCTGCATACTATATTACTGATACGTGGACAGTGACCGATAACTTAACCCTATCACTTGGTTTACGTAATGAAACCTTCGAAAACTATAATAAAGAAAATCAAAAATTTGTTGATGTGTCAGATCAATGGGCGCCGCGCTTAGGTGCAAGTTGGGACCCATTCGGTGAAGGCGAGTTTAAAGTATTTGCAAACTACGGTCGTTACTTCTTACCAGTTGCAACAAATACCAACATTCGTCTAGCTGGTGATGAACTGTACACTCGTCAGTTTTTCGAAGTGTTAGGAATTGCAGATGATATTTCGAAGGCGCCTATTCTTGGAGAAGCATTGTCGGCAAAAGATATCCTTGCTGATGGTACGTTAAAAGGCACGGATGAAACAGTTAACGCTGACATTGAGCCAATGTATCAAGATGAGTTTATCTTAGGTTTCCAAACGGTATTAACTGAAGATTGGAGTATGGGTGTAAAAGCAACATACCGTGACTTGAAAAGCTCATTAGAAGATATCGCTATCGATAAAGGCTTTAACGATTATGTTGAGCGAGAGTTTGGTAGTTCATGTACCATGTGTGATGGTTTCCATTATTATGTACTAACAAATCCAGGTGAAGACGTAACAATTACCACTGACCCTGATGGCGATGGTCCACTTGCATACGGAGCCTACACGATTCCAAATTCAGATTTAGGCTATCCTAAAGCTGAGCGTCAGTATGGTGCTGTTGATGTGAACTTCAATAAAGCATGGGCTGATGGCTGGATGTTAGACTTTACCTACACATGGTCACATAGCTGGGGTAATAATGAAGGTTATGTTCGTTCAGATAATGAACAGACCGATGCTGGTTTAACAACTAACTTTGACCAACCAGGCTTAACGGATGGTGCGTCTGGTAACTTACCAAATGACAGACGCCATCAGGTTAAGATGCAGTTTGCTTATGAAATTACAGAAAACCTAACAATGGGTTCTAATTTCTTCTGGCGTACTGGTCGTCCTTATGGAGCATTTGGTCTACACCCAACTGATGCCTTTGCATCTTTATATGGTGCAGAAGCATTCTATAAAGACGGTGAGCTAGTGCCTCGTGGCAGTGCAGGACGCACACCAAACACTTGGAACCTAGATTTAAGTCTGCAATATAACATGAAAATTTCTGAGCATGACTTAACATTTAGAGCGGATGTATTCAATGTATTCAACAATGATGAAATAACGGAATACAATGAAACTGCAGAATTTATTTCAGCATATGATCCGGATTTTGGTGGTTATCGAGGTGCAGCTAACCCAGATTACTTGTTAGCAACTAACTATCAAAAGCCGCGTTATGTTCGTTTAAGCGCAAGCTTTAAGTTTTAAGACAGCACTCTAAGTCGTTTAATAATTAAAGCCTTTTCATTTGAAAAGGCTTTTTTAATAAAAAAACGCAGCTGGAATGAGCAGCTGCGTTTTGTAGAGTTAAAGCATGTTTGCCTTGCATGCTTTGTCGAGGAACTTGTTAACCTGTTAGTGCATCAACGTGTACAACATCGTTTAACACAATGACTTCTGCACGTTTAAAAAAGTTAAAGTCGGTAGCGGTTGCTAATGTATATGCACCCATCATGCGACTGATGATTAAATCACCGTTGTTTAGTTTTGGTAGCATAATTGACTCGCTTACTACGTCAATACTGTCACATGTTGGGCCTGCCAGTACCGATTCTACGCGCTCGCCTGACTGTTTTAATGAGTCAATCGGATAACTCGCTTCGTCAAAAAGTAAACCACTGAATGAGCCATAGATACCATCATCTAAGTAATACCATGGTTTGCCTTCGCGTACAGCTTGACCCATGACTGATGCAACACTGGTGACGGCACCGGCAACAATAAAGCGGCCGGGTTCAGCAATTACACGAACGGTGTCTGGTAATTGCGCTAACGCGTCGTTTATTGGCGCACAAAACTCATCAATAGGCAGTACATCTTTGTTATAAGGCACAGGGAAACCGCCACCAATATCAAGCGTGCTTAATGCAGGTAATCCCAGCGCTGTCACTTCATTAATTACGTGGTTACATGCTGAAATTGCTGTAACGTACTTGCTTGGGCTTGCTGTCTGCGAACCAACATGGAACGATAAACCTTTAATACGAATACCCAGTTGCTGTGCGTAGGTAATAATGTCAATCGCCATTGCAGGGCTGCAACCAAACTTTTTCGATAAATCAGCAAATGAGTCTGCATTACGAAAGCTTAAGCGAACAAGAAGTTCAACGTCGTCTTTGTATGCAATGAACTTTTCGAGTTCGTTGATGTTATCAACCACAAACACATTGCAACCGTATTCAAGTGCATCACGAATGTCTGCATCGCGTTTTATTGGGTGAGTGTGAATAGTACGCTCACTGGGCACGCCTTGGTTTGCAACTAAATCAATTTCCCCACTGGTTGCTAAGTCAAAGCTTGCACCTTCTTCAAGTAAAGTTCGTACAACAGCAGCATGCGGGAGTGGTTTCAGTGCAAAGTATAAAGTCACACCCGGCAAAGCACGGCTTAAAGCTCGGTACTGTTGGCGAACAGACTCGCAGTCTAAAACCATTAGCGGGGCACCGTGTTGTGCAACTAATTGCTCAATAAGTTGATTCGACGGTTGTGCAAAATGTAATGTTTGGTTTGCAGCAACCTTAGCTGCAGGTACTTTGATTGTTAAGTCTTGTGTAAGTGTTGAAATAGCCATTTTACTCTCCGGCAATTAAGCAACCGCTCGGTAAAAATGGAAGTCCGAGTCAGTTGAGTGTCATTAAAAGCGCACATATTTATAAAGGGTGTGCAATCAAATTCACTCTTGGATAGTTGCTCTATCGCCTTGCTACAAACAGGGTTTGTAATGTACTCGGATTGGCTATCATCAAGAAGCAGCGAGATAATAGATCTGGTTTTTTATTTGTGCAATAAAATTTTTTAGGAAAATAAAAATAATTTTTTATTGTTATTTTTCAAGGGTATAAATCGATTAATAATATTTATTCTATGGATTAATATTGTTTGTTAAACGAAAAAAATCCCCTTTAAAAAGGGGATTTATCAATTCTATAATTGCAGAACCTTGCCGCTAATTAGCGTGCATTGGTACTTTCAAATATTTTATCAGCAGAGGCCGCCACAAAGCCCGTGTAAAGTTCGCCATCGGGTTTTGGATAACGTAGCGCGAACTCGTAAAAACAGCTTGGTACTGCCATTTTACCATCACTAAATTCTACTTCACTGTCATCAGCTAAAGTTGATGATTGCTCAAGAAGTACCTCTGGTGAGCCTTTAATTTCACCGCCAGAGGTATTGAGTGCAAAGCCTGCGTCTTTCAATGCTTGGTTTACGCTCTCAATGTTATCAAACTTGGCAAGTTCGTTAATGCTAACTGTGAAGTGATTGGCACGGTAGCCCCATGCTGACATCCACGCTGCATATTCACTCTCAGCTAATAGTTTTTTGTAAGTGTCTGAGCTTACTTGCCAATGAGTCCCTGAGTATAAAAAGTTATCAGCAGTGACGGCATCGGCATCAATTTTTTCTACCATGTCGTTAACAATGGCTTGTAACTCTGCTGAACATTGCTCTACAAGTAATTCAGAAATAAACACTTTAGGTTGTTTCGGATCTGAATGTTCATAGTGCTTTGCATACAGTTTTTTTGCTTCGAAGTGGTATTCACCACACTCTTTATAGCCCACGGCTAAGAAGTGGGCTGCGAGCTTTTCGAGGCCAATCTTTTCATGGTTAAAAGTACGTAATGCAATGTGGTCGTTTATTACATCATCTTTTTGTGTCGAACCCAGTAACTCATGAACTTTCACTGCCGAAGGCGTAACTGATAAATAGTTATCCCATAGTTTTTCAAATAGGGCATTTACATCTGTGTGCATTTTAAATTCCTTCATTTAAGGCGGTAAGACCGCCAATCAATTATTCAATAATTAAGCCCGGCGCAAGGGTTTGAGGTAAGTTAACTTTGTCGGCCTCTACAGAAGCAACAGGGTATGCACAGTAGTCTGCTGCATAGTATGCGCTTGCTCTGTGGTTTCCGCTTGCCCCAATACCACCAAACGGTGCGGCGCTAGAAGCCCCTGTTATTGGACGATTCCAGTTAACAATACCAGCACGAATACGTTTTAAGAAGTGATCATAGTCTGCACTTGCATCACTTAATAAACCGGCAGATAAACCAAATGCGGTGTTATTTGCTTCTTCAATCGCGCTATCAAAGTCTGTATAGCGATATACCTTGATGAGTGGTCCAAAGTGCTCTTCATCAGGCATCTCTTTTACATTCGTCACATCAATAATTCCTGGGCTTACAAAGCCTGTGCCCGGTTGTAGATGTGTTAGTTCAACAAGGGGAGTTGCCCCCATTTCAATAAGTTGTTGCTGCGCAGCAACCATGCCAAGCGCTGCTTTTTCGCTGATCATTGCGCCCATAAATGGCTGCTCTTCACTAAAGCTATCTGCGACGACAATGTGCTTAGTTGCTGCCACTAATTTGTCTAAGATAGCATCACCATTTTGTGTATTCTCAATGAATAATCGGCGTGCACAGGTACAGCGTTGACCTGAGGTAATAAAACCTGATTGAATGATATCGTGAACCGCAGCGTTGATATCAGCGACATCTTTTACAATAAGCGGGTTATTACCGCCCATCTCCAACGCTAAAATTTTACCTGGGTTGCCTGCAAATTGTTTATGTAATAGGTGACCTGTGTTTGAGCTGCCGGTAAAGAATAAACCATCAATATCTTTATGGCTGGCAAGGGCAATCCCAGTATCCACTTCACCTTGTACAAGGTTGATGACACCTGCTGGTAAACCGGCTTTTAGCCACAGTTTTAATGTAAACTCTGCAACATGGGGGGTCAGTTCAGAAGGTTTAAACACCACGGTATTACCCGCTAAAATAGCAGGAACAATGTGGCCATTTGGTAAGTGACCAGGGAAATTGTAAGGGCCAAACACTGCGACAACACCGTGTGGTTTGTGTCGAATAAACGCTTTGGCGCCTGGCATTGGGTTCTCGGTTGTGCCAGTACGTTCGTGGTATGCTTTAACTGAAATAGCAATTTTACCGGTCATCGCGCCTACTTCAGTGCGCGTTTCCCATAATGGCTTACCTGTTTCACGGGCAATAATTGTTGCAAACTCTTCGCTATGTTCTTTTAATTGGTCTGCGAAGCGCTCTAATACTGCAATGCGTTCATCAACGGTTTTGTCTGCCCAGTCTAGTTGTGCTTCTCGTGCTGCTTTTATGGCAGCATCCACTTGCTCTGCTGTGGCTGTTTTGCCTTGCCAAACAATATCACCATTGCTTGGGTTAACAGAGTTGAACTCGTGGCCTAGACCATGCTGCCACTGGTTATTTATTAATTGCGTATCTTGAGTTATTTGACTCACCGTAATCTCCTTAAGCGGCTACAGGCGGAAAAATCGCGCTGCATCCCCTTGTTTTAATTTAAGTGCATTGGCCACTTCCTGGCTGACAATAAGCGTGTGTTTCGCGTGGTTATAATGAGCATGCTTTGTGAATGTGGATCTAAAGTCATTCACACCTTGATTGCAGATTGCCAATGTGTCTGAGCTTTTTTCGTTTATATGCGCCAGTTCAGCAATGGTAATAGGGCATACCTGTGATTCACGAACGCTGCGAATATTGCCAAGTTTTGCTTCTACCGTGGGGCCTGCATCGAATAGATCAACATAGCCGCGATGCTCAAACCCTTCTTTTTCGAGTAGTTTGAGTGCTGGTTTGGTTTTTTCGTGCACTTTACCAATCACAGCTTGCGCTTTTTTGCTTAAAAGGTTGGCATAAATTGGGTATTTTGGCATGAGTTCGCTAATGAATACTTTATCGCCCAAGCCCACTAAGTGATCTGCTTGTGGGAACTCAATACTAAAAAAGTGTTCTTGTAACCATTGCCAAAATGGTGAATGTCCTTTTTCATCACTGACACCACGCATTTCTGCGATAACGGTGTCTGCAAAACGCTCACTGTGCTGCGCCATAAATAAAAAGCGCGAGCGTGATAAAAATCGCCCGGTTAACCCTTTACGGTTTTGCTCACGTAAAAATAAGGTACAAATTTCGGAACAGCCTGTGTAATCATTACACATGCTCAAAATATCAACCGTGTTATACACGTTAAGCGTGCGAGAATGATGGACTGTTTTACCTAAGTGATAATGATAAAGTGGGACCGACATACCTACCGCAGCCTCAATGGCTGTGGTACCAATGACTTGACCGGTTTTACTGTCTTCTAAAACAAATAAATAGGTTTCATCATGTGGTTTATTGATGTCTTTGGCAAAACTGCGTTCAGCGCGGTCAATTTTTTCTAGCAATAAATTGTCATCAACCGGGAGTGAGGTAAAACCATGGCCCGATTCAATGGCAATTTGCTTTAAAGCTGCAAAATCATTTGCAGTAATTGGACGTAATACTTGCATTCATTGCTCTCCGATGGCGTGCTGAATTAACAGCACGCCAACTTGGATTAACCGTTTACAACGTCTGCAACCGCTTTTTCAAAGCGTGCTAAACCTTCTTTGATATCTTCAAGTGGGATCACTAAAGAAGGCGTAAAGCGCACAACATTTGTGCCAGCAACTAGGCTCATTAAACCGTGCTGAGTGCTTGCAACGAGGAAGTCACGAGAACGGCCTTCATATTTACTGTTAAGCACTGCACCTAATAATAGACCCTTACCACGTACTTCACTAAATACGTCGTATTTTTCGTTAATGGCTTTTAAGCCATCACGTAAAAGTTGTTCGCGCTCTTTAACTCCAGCAAGCACGTCTGGTGTGTTAACTGTATCGAATGCCGCTTCAGCTACAGCGCACGCTAATGGATTACCGCCATAAGTAGAGCCATGTGTCCCTACTTTTAGGTGCTCGGCAATATCAGCTTTGGTGATCATGGCACCGATAGGGAAGCCACCACCCAGTGCTTTTGCTGTTGTTAGGATATCAGGTGTTACGTCTAAATCTTGGTAAGCGTATAGAGCGCCTGTGCGGCCAACACCCGTTTGTACTTCATCAAAAATGAGAAGTGCGTTGTGTTTGTCACATAATGCGCGGACCCCTTTAACAAAGTCGCTAGTTGGTGAAATAATACCGCCTTCACCTTGCAAAGGTTCCATCATAACCGCACATGTGTTGTCGCTGATAAGCGCTTCAAATGCAGCAAGGTCATTGTAATCACAATGATCGATGGCAGCTGGTTTTGGACCAAAGCCATCCGAGTACGCCGCTTGACCACCTACCGTTACAGTAAAAAATGTACGGCCATGAAAGCCTTTATTAAAGGCAATAATTTGATTCTTTTGTTCACCATGTACATCTAATGCCCAACGACGCGCGAGTTTTAAAGCTGCTTCGTTTGCTTCTGCCCCTGAGTTTGCAAAATAAACCTTATCAGCAAAGGTCGCATCAGTGAGCTTCTTAGCCAAACGCAATGCCGGTTCGTTCGTCATTACATTTGATAAATGCCAAATTTTCTCGCCTTGCTCTTTTAATGCATTAACAAGGGCAGGGTGACAATGACCTAAGCAGTTCACTGCAATACCACCTGCAAAGTCGATAAACTCTTTACCGTTTTGATCCCACACGCGTGAACCCTCGCCACGAACTGGGATAACCTCTGAAGGGTTATAGTTTGGCACCATTACGTCATTGAATAATTCTCTTGTTACTTGCATGTGTTGCACCTAAATCTGGCTTAATATGAAAAAATTAAAATTGCAAAAACTAGGTTAGTTAAGCCGTTCCTGCCTAGTTACGCACGATGAGATTATTTTTCTTATCAATTATTTATATTATCTGGTTTGCGAACTTAAATTTGCAGTGCTATTTTGTGTAAATTGACTAAAATAAAAAGCAAATTGACGAAAGAATTAAACAAAATGATAACTCCTCAAGATGAAAAGTTGCTTGCGATATTAAAAACTAACGCTCGCGCAAGTGTGTCGGATTTAGCAAGGGCCTTAAATTTATCACGCTCTACGGTACAAAGTAGGATGTTAAGGCTGGAAGAGTCGGGTGTGATCAAAGGGTATAGCGTTGATTACGGTGATGCTTATTTAAGCCAAATGGTCTCAGCGCATGTATCAATTAAGGTGAAACAAAAGTTAACCACAAAAACGAATATAGAACTGAAGCAAATTGACGCAATTTCTCAGCTTTATGCGATTAGTGGTGAATTTGATTTGATTGCAGTCGTACAAGCTCAAAACCTCGAAAAATTGAGTCATTTGCTTGATGATATAGGTAATCTAGATGGAGTAGAAAGAACAACTTCGTCGGTAATATTAGAAACAAAGTTTAAGCGCTAATAGGGCCATTTAGCGCTTAATGTTGGGTTAGTTGCTTGCTTTACGAATAACTTTCTTTTCAACTTCATCCAGTTTTATGACGTAGGCATTGCCGCCAATGCCTTTAAATTCTTCATCGGTAAACACGATGGTGTTGTCATCATAAAAGGTGACAGCCTCTTTTTGAGTAACGATACCTAGGTCGATACGTGATACATCACCCGAAAAGAATTTGTCTTCTTTAAAGTTTTCAAATAGCCAGATACTTGTTGAATCGAGAAGAACCAACTTAGTTCTATCGGGGCTTAAAGCCGCGGAGGTGATCCAACATAACTTTTCTAATGTGGTACAGGTCTGAAATGAATCAATCAGCTCAGCGTCAAAATTAGCAGCGTGATCGCCTACTTTATAGACATTCGTTATACCATCAAATGGTTCTGTTCTATTTTTAGTAAATAAGTATAAATGACGACCGAAGGCGACAAAGGCCTCTAGGTCAAAGTTTCGTTTGTCAGGCTCAATAGGGGTGCCATCCATTTCTGGATAGGTGAATTTGATGATTTCGGCTTCAGTTGTGTCCCCTTTGATATCAATGGGGTTTTCGATTTTATAAATTGTTAGCCATTTTCTGTCGTTTTTATTATTGCCGAAATCGCCTAAGAAGAAATGCCCGAAGGTGTTTTGGGTCATGTCCTCCCAGTCAATGTTTTTGGCATTAGTGACAAGGATTTCTTTGGCAATTGAACCATCTTGGTTAAGGCGGTATAACTTGGGCTTATCGCCACTGTCGTTTATTGCCCAAAGCCGTTTGTATTTATCAAATTCAATACCAGAGATTTCTTTGACTTTAGGATCAACAGTTAATCGCTTTTTACTGTAAAGGGTGTAAATAGAAGACCCGACCAGCGCTGCAACAACAGTCACGGCAAGGATAAAAAAGGTGAATACGCTTTTCTTTAACATTAACAAGGAAATGGCTTTGGAAGATGTAAAGTAGTATACCCTACAATCTTTATCTTTGTATATTCCATACCCCAGTTCCTGTCGCGGCCATAAAGTTAATATTGTCTTGCAAGACTTTGTGTCCAACATTCACTGATGATTCTGGGTGGCTGACTAAATAACCTTGTACACTGCGTATCCCCATTGATTTTACGAGTTCAAACTGGGCAAATTCTTCGACACCCTCAGCCACAATTTTTAGTCCTAATTTATGGCCAAGCTCACTGATTGAATGCAGTATTTCATTGTATTTAGGATTGCTATTCGCTTGGGCAATAAACAGACGATCGAGTTTAATGACGTCGATTGGTAAATCAGCCAGCGTGCTTAACGAGCTAAAACCCGTTCCAAAGTCATCAATTGCAATAGTGACGCCACTGGCTCGTAATTTCTCAAGTTGCTGAATAATGTGTTTACTGGCTGTAATAAGTGTTGATTCGGTTATTTCTAACATTAAGGCACTTGCAGGCAAGCCTGTTTTAGCCAATATGTTCATTACCCAATCATACACAGCGCGGTGTTTAAGTTGAATGCCTGATATATTCACCGATATTTTAACTTTTTTCATCCCTGCGTTATACCACGCTGACATTTGTCTGCATGATTCGAGTAAAATCCAATCGCCTAGTTCGAGGATCAGGTTCGATTCTTCGGCAATAGGAATAAACTCAGCAGGTGCGATTGCGCCTTCTACCGGATGATCCCAGCGGGTGAGAGCTTCGAAGTAATCGATAGTGCAGTTTTCTACGTGCACAATTGGCTGGAACGATAAATGAAAGTTCTCGCAGGCAATCGCCAAACGCATTTCTTCAAGTAAATAGTGATAACGGCGCATTTTATTGCCCATTTCGGGGGAGTACACCTTAAAGATACCGCGACCATCTGTTTTAGCGCGATACATTGCAACATCGGCCATTTGTAATAATGCATGGGGCGTTGCTGCACTATCGGGATAAACGGCAATACCAATACTTGCACTAATTTTAATCAGTTTATTGCCGAGCACAAAATCGCGTTCGATTTCTTGCAATACATTTTGCGCAATTTCTAGGGCTTTATCTTTGTGGTCGAGCTGACTTATAAAGATTGAAAACTCATCACCGCCTAGACGCGCTAAGTTTTGTTCAAGCCCATTTGTAGCAGACACATTGTTAAGTTTATGGTGGCGTACCACACTGGTTAAACGGGCTGCAACTTGAATAAGCACTTCGTCACCAAAGCTGTGGCCGAATGAATCGTTAACTTGTTTAAACCCATCTAAATCGATGAATAATAACGCGCAATTTAACTTATCGATTTCAGCCAGACTTAATTGCCTTGTTAAATGTTCAATATAGGCATGGCGGTCAATTAACAGCGTTAATTTGTCTTGGCAGATACTGACCTGCGATTCGTGGGTGTAGGTCGTAATATGTGAGCTTAATGTATGAATGTGTGTTTTTAGCTGGCTTACAATTGGTTGGCTTGTATCGTTATTACGCGCTAAATGTAAGGATTTGAGAAGGTTTGATAGTTGATTATTGAGCTCAGTTAAGGTGTGTGTATCGTTTTCTGTTTGTCTTTTTATATTGATAAGCCAACTAATCGCTAAACCGAGCAATAAAAATATACTGATATTGATGGGCGAGAGGAGCGTTGACCAAAACAGGGATGATGCACTGATAGTAATAAATGAAGTGGGTGTTGATTTGACTACAACATACTGCAGCTCATCTTTGTTAATGAGTTGCTGACCTCTAAACACCATATTATACCACGGTGCAGATTCTAGCTGAGTGTTTACTTTTGGCTGAGATTGTAACTGCGTATTATTATTGAAATGTGCTAAATCATTAACTTGTTTCGTTAATAAAATATTTAAACCATACACAAATGCAATTAAGGTAATAATACAAATAGATAATGTACGAAACGCGTTGGTCATTAGTCGCTACCATCCCGGGTAAAATAGTTTTTAACCCACTTCTGAGTTATTCAGTATATTGTTTGTCACTAAAATAGACAAAGTCTTTTTAATGTAATTAATTTGTTAATAGTTTTGCAAATGAAAAATTTTGCATCTACGTTAGTGTTTTTACTCTATTTTTGACTTAAATTTTATTCACTTTACCCCTGTCTACTTGTTAACTACTTTTATGAGTATGCGCTGATCAAAACAATAAAAGAGCCTGAAAATTAAGTGTATTTTATTTTCAACTTGGTTCGGTTATTGCTCTTATTGAATAAGCAATATGATTTTGAGTACTTTTATTTATTTTGCGCACTGAAATGGTGCGAAAAATAAAAAATTGCACTGTCATAATGCGTAAATATAGATTTGATTAACTAAAGCAAAATGCATGCTTTAGATTGGACGTTGTTTTAAATCATGTAACGCACAGCCTCCGTCTGTTGAGTAGTTGAACACGGCACTGTGGCAAGGATTAATTTACCGATTGGTTGAATTGGAGCCCACTATGTTAAGTAAACGTTTTTTTAAGACTAAAGACGAAACAGAAGTCACCTTTGAATTTCAGCACCCTGATGCTGAAGATGTGCAATTAGTTGCTGAATTTACAGATTGGCAACCTGTGCCAATGAAGTTCAGTAAAAAAGAACAAGTATTCAAGTGTAAGCAACGTCTGCCATTGGATAAAAAATTTCATTTCCGCTATCTGATCAATGGCCAAGTTTGGGATAACGATCATCAAGCTGATGGGTATATTCCAAACGGTTTTGGTACCGAAAACAGTATTGTTAACACTCAACGCGCTTAGGTGTATTAATGCAGTCACTTGCGCAGTTATTTTATCTGCATGGTATCGGTTACGAATATACAAAGTACACTGGCGAGCACGTCGTTTTTGATGAAAGTACGCGCCGCAGTGCACTCAGTTGTTGTGGTATCGATTGCACTGATACAGACACCATTAACCAGCTCAACTTTGCCCTGGATGCAGGAACGTGGTTAACGTTATTACCTAACGTTAGCCTTATTGAGTCAGATGAGCCCTTTTTACGAGTGCGAGTTGATGAGCGTCTTTTATCACGCGGCTGTGAGTTACGCCTGCCATCGCTCGATATTGTTGTTAGTCGAGAGAACTTGCACGAATTGAGCGTGACAGGTGATTACCGTTTTAATGATATTCGTTACCTTGAAGTAGCGCTTCCCTTACCCGACATGCCCATAGGCTATCATGATGCTGTGATTACAGTGGCTGATCAAGAAGCACATTCTGAGCTGTGGATCATGCCAAAACAGTGCTTTACAGTGGATGATAAAAAGCGCTTGGGTGTGTCGATACAGCTATATAGCCTATTTAACGCGCACGGTTTAGGTATTGGCGATTTTGCAGATTTAGCGTCGCTAATGCGCGAAGCTGCGGCCAATGGTATGGATTATATTTTATTAAATCCATTGCATTTATTGTTCGAACACAGCCCTGAGCGTGCCAGTCCGTATAGCCCTAATAGTCGTGCGTTATTAAATCCGCTTTATATTGCATTGTCATTATGCGAAGACGCGAAAGATAATTTGGCACTTGAAAAGCTGCTTAATGAAAAACCGCAAGGCACCGATACATACATTGATTACACAAGTGTCAGTGATTTTAAATACCAATTATTTAGCTGTTTGTATCATCACTTTCGTGAGACAGCATCGGTTGAGCGTAAAGCACAATTCGAAGCATTTTGCCTAACTCACAAACACAGTTTAGCAACGCTGGTGGTGGGTGATAATGAATACGCAAGCTACTTGCAATGGCAAGCGCATTTACAGCTTAACCTATGCCAGCAAATAGCGAATGAATGTGGTATGGATATTGGTCTCATCAACGATTTAGCGGTGGGATGTGCGGGTGATGGCAGTGAATACCGTAGCCAAGATGAGCTATTTTCTCATGGTGCAAATGTTGGCGCACCGCCAGACCCATGGGCTGAACAAGGACAAAACTGGGGCTTACCTGCACTCAACCCGCAAAAATTAAGTAAAGATAATTTTGCGTTTTATCGATCGCTTATTCGCGCCAATATGGAAGATGTGGGTGGGTTGCGAATAGACCATGTTATGGCTATTCGCAGGCTCTGGTGGTGTTTTGATAATCAAGGCCAACAGGATGGTTGCTATGTTTATTACCCTTTTGAGCATTTGTTAGCTATTTTAAAAATAGAGTCACACCTTAACCAATGCGTGGTTATAGGCGAAGATTTAGGGGTTGTGCCCACTGAAGTGCGTGATGCATTGAAAAGCAGTGCTATTTATTCCAATGGCTTATTTTACTTTGAAAAAGATCACAATGGTGAGTTTTTAGCCAGTGAACATTTTGCTCCACATAGCTTACTGATGATTGCTAATCATGATGTCCCCCCCTTTAATGGCTGGTGGACAGGGCACGATATAACTGTTAAACAACAGTATAGCTTAATTGATGAAGCGCAAAGCAACGCCTTGCTCGAAGCCAGAGAGATTGAAAAGCAACGTATGCTTAATTTCATCATGCGCGAAACTTCTCAGCAGCTGACCTTAGATACAGAGGCCTCTGTAGTATACCAAGCATTAGCATGTTGCCTTGCGGCAGCACCCGCTCGATTGTTTACCATTCAGATAGATGATTTAGATCAGCAAATTTTACCGGTGAACATTCCCGGAACGGATAAAGAATACCCCAACTGGCGGCGCTTATTGTCGCGCCCGACGCAGCAAATTATGCATTCGCAGCAGTCATTTTTAGCCAGTTTAATTTCTATAAGGAATCAATAAATGCGAAGTCGTGTTCGTCAAGAGCAAAGTGCACAACCACTGATTTATCAGTCGCAAATCGAGGCGTTGTCAGCAGGTTGTTTTAAAGATCCTTTTAGTTTCTTAGGACCGCATAAAATTAATGATAGCCGTTATGAAGTGCGCTGTTTTTTACCGGGTGCCACTATGGTATCTGTTGTTATGGGGTCGCAGCAGATTGCAGCTCAAAGGCAAGGGGAAAGTGATTTATTTGTAGCAACGATTGATTGCACATCAGTCCCTGAGTACCAGTTAGATGTGAGTTACGCCGACAAAGCGAGCCACAGACACTACGATGAATATAGTTTTGCGAGCACGCTCGATGAACAAGCAATGTATTTGTTTAATGAGGGCAGTTTAGAGCATGCTTATCGCCATTTTGGCGCGCATTTTACTACTCAACAAGGTGTAGAGGGCGTGCGCTTTACCGTATGGGCGCCAAATGCTAGCAGCGTATCGGTTATTGGTGAATTTAACTTTTGGCAACGCCAGCGTCACTTTATGCGTTTTCACCCAGCAAGTGGCGTATGGGAGTTATTTATTGCAGGGCTCAAAGAAGATCAGTGTTATAAATTTGCAATAACTACTCTAATGGGTGAAGTGCTCGATAAAGCCGACCCGTTTGCATTTAAAATGCAGCAAGCACCGGGTACAGCATCGGTTTTACACGCTAGCAAAGCAACCGTAAAACTTGATGAGCACGCCCTTAAAAATCGTGCAAAGCGTAACAGTATTGAATCGCCTATTAGTATTTACGAAGTACATGCGGGCTCTTGGCAGCGCAGGGATGATAGTAGCCGGTATCTAACGTGGCGTGAATTAGCTGATAACTTGATTCCTTATACCAAAGCACTCGGATTTACTCACTTACAGTTAATGCCAATTAGTGAATACCCGTTTGATGGTTCGTGGGGCTATCAGCCTGTTGGTTTATTTGCTGTGACAAGTCGTTACGGTAGTTTTGACGACTTTGTTTACTTTGTACAACAATGCCATGAGGCTAACTTAGGGATTATTCTTGATTGGGTCCCTGGGCACTTTCCAAGTGATCCCCATGGCTTACATCGCTTTGACGGCTCGCACTTATATGAACACGCCGATATACGGCAAGGATTCCACCCAGACTGGAATACATACATTTATAACTATGACCGTGCTGAAGTGCGCAGCTTTTTAATTGCCAATGCCATGTATTGGTTACACGAGTTTGGCATTGATGGCTTACGGGTTGATGCTGTGGCATCCATGCTTTACCTCGATTATAGCCGCGAAGAAGGACAGTGGGTTGCGAACCAATATGGTGGGCGCGAAAACCTCGGAGCAATAGAATGTCTAAAGCAAGTTAATTTGCGCTGCTATGCTAATAACCCTGGCATAATGATGGTTGCTGAGGAATCGACAGCATGGCCAGGCGTAACCAGACACGTTGAGCATGATGGCTTAGGATTTGGCTATAAGTGGAACATGGGGTGGATGAACGACAGTTTGCACTACATGCAACGCGATCCTTTGTATCGTGCCCATCATCATCATGAAATGACATTTTCGATGGTGTATGCCTACAGCGAAAATTATGTCTTGCCATTAAGCCATGATGAAGTAGTGCACGGCAAAGGTTCCTTAATTGAAAAAATGCCGGGTGATGACTGGCAGAAATTTGCAAATTTACGCGCTTACTACGCCTTTATGTGGGCTCACCCAGGTAAAAAGTTGTTATTCATGGGAGCTGAGTTTGCCCAGCGTCGAGAATGGAATCATGATCAATCTCTTGACTGGCATTTACTGGAGCACACGAGTCATCGTGGTGTTCAAGAAACAATAAAAGCGCTCAATAAAGTGTATTGCAATACACCCGCACTTTACGAGCAAGATACAAGCCCCGCGGGGTTTGCGTGGCTCGATAGCAACAACTCAGCACAAAGCATTTTTAGCTTTATTCGCTATGCAAAACAAGCTGATGATTTTGTTGTGGTTGTGAGCAACTTAACCCCACAGGTTTACCATGATTACGTTATCGGGGTGCCAAAAGCAGGGCGTTATCAAGTGATCTTGAATACAGACAAACCCGAATTTTTTGGCTCAGGGGTTGAGGTAACAAGCGATCCTGAACAGATTATTTTAACTCAAAATATGCTCAATCATGGGTTTACACAGAGCGTGGTCGTGTCATTACCAGGCCTTGCAACTGTGTACCTTAAGAAGGTGAGCGATGAGTCATAGTGTTGCACTTGAAACAGGGGTAACGATGCCGTTAGGCGCCTCGGTGCAGGGGGATGGGGTTAACTTTGCCGTCTATGCACCCCAGGCACACAGCCTATCTTTATGCTTATTTGACAGCAGCGGTCATTCAGAAATTCTCACACTGCCCATGCGAATGAATGAAGGGGGAGTGTGGACATTACGCGTTAGTCCTTTAAAAGCCGGTGCGTTGTATGGCTTTCGAGCTGATGGTGACTATGCACCTCAAAAAGGGTTATTTTTTAATCCTCATAAGTTATTGCTCGACCCTTATGCACGCGACATTTATGGCGAGTTTACGTGGAGCGAGCGCCACTACGGGCAGATGCCGGTTGGCACATTAAGCACTGTGAACAACGCGATAGATATGCCTAAATCACGCGTTAGAGAGCTTGCGCTTTACAAGGGCACTAAGCCACAGCACAGTTGGGGAAAAACCGTCATTTATGAGTGTCATGTAAAAGGCGCGACCTGTCGCCACCCTGATATACCGAAAGCGTTGCAAGGCAAATTTTTAGGCTTAAGCCACCCTCGTTTTATTGAACACTTGCGGACTTTAGGTATCACGTGTTTAGAACTTTTACCTATTCATGCGTATATTAGTGAGCAATTTTTAACGGCTAAAGGGCTGCAAAATTATTGGGGCTACAACACGCTTAATTTTTTTATCCCACATAAAGACTACTTGGTCGACGATGATATTAGCGAGTTTCAAGAGATGGTCGCTGAGCTGCACAAAGCTGATATCGAAGTCATTCTAGATGTCGTCTATAACCACACCGCAGAAGCTGGCACTGATGGGCCGCTATTATCTCTACGTGGGTTAGATAATCTGGGTTATTACCGAACGGTTGCCGATAAGCCACAGCATTATATAAATGATACGGGCTGCGGAAATACGCTTAATATCGATTCACCACGTGCTTTGCAATTGGTGCTTGATAGCCTGCGTTATTGGGTAGAAGTAATGGGGGTTGATGGTTTTCGTTTTGATCTGGCCACCATACTTGGGCGCAATCCAAATGGCTTTAATCATGCGCATGCTTTTATGCAAGCTGTTAATCAAGACCCTGTTTTAAATAAAGTTAAATTAATAGCAGAGCCTTGGGATATAGGCCCAGGTGGTTATCAGCTCGGGGCATTTCCAGCGCCTTGGCGCGAATGGAACGACAAATACCGCGACACCGTAAGACGTTTTTGGAAGCAAGAACAAGGTGTAATAGGGGAACTTGCTAAGCGTTTACATGGCTCGTTTGATTTGTTTGAACATAACCTGCGTGGACCCCTTAATAGTATTAACTTTATCACCAGCCATGATGGATTTACCTTGGCTGATTTAGTGAGTTATGAACAAAAACACAATGAAGCGAATGGCGAGCAAAATCGCGATGGACACAGTGCGAATCATTCCTTTAATTGTGGTGTAGAGGGGTATACCAGCGACCAAGCTATAAGCAAATTACGCTTGCAACAGCAAAAAAATATGCTGCTGACTTTGTTACTTTCCAAAGGGGTGCCTATGCTTTCTTTAGGAAGCGAAATGGCACACTCGCAAGGCGGTAATAATAACGCTTATTGTCAGAATAATCGTACTAGTTGGCTTGCATGGAAAGAATCGCAATTTAACCATCCTCTGACCCGATTTATTGATGATGTGCTTAGATTACGCAAGCAATTTAGCGTTTTTCAGCACCCTTTCTTTGTGCATGACGGTGACCCTCGTTATGCCGTTGCGTGGTTTACAGAATCAGGCACCGATATGCAACAAGATGACTGGCATCAGAGCGACCGTCAATTTTTAATGTATAGCCTGACTGATAAGCACACGAAACAAGCTTTACTGATTATTTTAAATGCTGGCTCCTTGCCTATCACTTGCCAATTACCGCGCTTATCAAGCGGTCAATGGTCTTTGGCACTTACCAGTATTCATTCGGTTTCGACAGCGAATGTTGATACCGAACAACAGATTGCTGCGATGAGCAGCTGGGTTTTTACCGCCGATTCAGAGGACTTAAGTCATGACTAAAAAAGGTGAACAAGCATGTGTTGTAAAAGGATGGCAAGATGCGCCTATTATTGATAAAAGCACCTTAGAGGATGACCTATCACGCCATTTTTATTACACCTTAGGGCGTGACAAAGTGGGTAAGTCACAACTGTATTTATACCATGCACTGGCGTTAACTATTCGCGACAGGCTCGTGGCGCGATGCCGTGACACAAAACAGCAAATACATGAACAAAAACGCCGCAAAACTGCTTACTTATCGCTGGAGTTTTTGATGGGGCGTGCACTGGGTAATGCGATTTTAAATCTTGACCTTGATGAGCAGGTAGCAAAGGCATTGCAACAGTATTGTACTGAGCTTGAAAGTGTTGCCGAAGCTGAACATGATGCAGGGCTTGGGAATGGTGGTTTAGGTCGCTTAGCTGCGTGTTTTTTAGATAGTTGTGCCAGCCTTGCGCTACCTGTTATTGGTTATGGCATTCGTTATGAATATGGCATGTTTAATCAAGCGATAGAAAATGGTCACCAAATTGAACAGCCCGATAATTGGTTACGCGAAGGCCACCCATGGGAGTTAAGCGCACCAGAGCAGTCTAAGCGAATCAAATTTTTTGGTCATGTAGAAAGTTACACAGACAAGCAAGGGCGTGTGTATCGTCAATGGCTCGATACCCAAGATGTCTTGGCGGTGCCATATGATGTGCCGATCCCGGGCTACAAAAACGATATTGTAAACACGTTACGGTTATGGAAGTCAGAGGCAACCGATGAGTTTGACTTGAGTGAGTTTAATGCGGGCAGCTACTCAGAAGCGGTGGCGCGTAAAAATCTCGCTGAACAAATCACCATGGTGCTTTACCCCAACGACAGTAGCGAAAATGGCAAAGAGTTGCGTTTACGTCAGCAGTATTTTTTATCGTCTGCCAGTATTCAAGATGTGGTTGATATTTGGGTAAACAAGTCAGGTGAAAACTTTGATGAGTTTGCTGACTACCATGTTTTTCAACTCAATGACACTCACCCCAGTATTGCGGTTGCAGAATTAATGCGCGTGTTAATCGATGACTATGAACTTGATTGGGATAAAGCGTGGCACATTACGACAAAAACCATGGCATATACCAACCATACCTTGTTACCAGAAGCCTTAGAAAAATGGTCTGTGTCATTATTTTCGCGCTTATTGCCGCGCATTTTAGAAATAATTTACGAAATTAATGCCCGTTTCCTCGCCGACGTCGCACAAGCATGGCCGGGAGATGTGGCTAAACAGCGCGCCCTTTCTCTGATTGAAGAGGGCCCAGAGCCACAAATTCGCATGGCGTACCTTGCGATTGTCGGCAGTTATTCTGTCAATGGTGTTGCGGCGCTTCATACTGAACTATTAAAAGCCGGTTTATTTAATGACTTTTATCAATTATGGCCGGAAAAATTCAACAACAAAACCAATGGTGTTACGCCGCGTCGGTGGCTTGCCCACTGTAATCCAGAACTGACTAAGTTACTGAACAGCAAAATTGGCGATGAATGGGTGGCTGACTTTAGCAAAATTGGCCAATTGCGCCGATATTACGACGATACCGAATTTCATACACAGTGGCAGGATGTTAAATATGCCAACAAACAACGTCTTGTTGAGCTTGTAAAAAGCCGATGTGGTGTTGAGTTTGACGCCACGATGATGTTCGACGTGCAAGTTAAACGCATTCATGAGTACAAGCGCCAATTACTTAATGTTTTGCATATTATTCATTTATACGACCGGATTCGTCAGGGCGATACAGAAAACTGTGTGCCACGTTGTGTACTCCTCGGGGGGAAAGCTGCGCCAGGTTATTACATGGCGAAGAAAATTATTAAGTTAATTAATAATGTGGCTGAAGTCATTAATAAAGACCCCCTTGCAAAGCCATATTTACGGGTTGCATTTTTACCTAATTACAACGTCACCGCGATGGAAACGATTTGTCCTGCAACCGATTTATCTGAGCAAATATCAACAGCCGGTAAAGAAGCATCGGGCACTGGTAACATGAAGTTTATGATGAATGGCGCGTTGACGATAGGGACATTAGATGGTGCAAATATTGAAATCCGTGATGCTGTAGGTGCTGATAATTTCTTCTTGTTTGGCGCACGAGCAGAGCAAGTTGACGATATAAAAGCGCACTATAATCCGGAGCAAGTTATTTATCAGACCGAAAGCTTATACAAAGTAATGCAACTCTTAGAAAGCGGTCATTTTAACTTATTTGAACCAAACTTATTCGACGACATTATTGCTGCGATAAAGAGTCCGCATGATCCATGGCTTGTAGCCCATGATTTTGCCAGCTTTGTTCAAGCGCAAGAGCAAGTTGAACAAGCCTATTTAGACAGCGCACACTGGACCAGAATGAGTATCTTGAATACTGCTGCCAGTGGCATGTTTTCAAGCGACAGAACCATTGGTCAATACAGCGATGATATTTGGCATTTGGAACCACTTTTAGACACGAGCGCACAGCAACACACACAGAAAAAAAGCAGCTAACTTAAGACGGAGAGAGTTATGCCAAGTTATGCAAATCGATATATAAGTAGTTTAACAAGAGAAACGTATGCCCTTATTTTAGCAGGGGGGCGAGGTTCACGTTTACACGAATTAACAGATTGGCGAGCTAAACCGGCGGTGTATTTTGGTGGTAAACACCGGATCATCGACTTTCCGCTGTCGAACTGCATTAACTCGGGCATTCGTCGTGTTGGCATTGCTACACAATATAAATCGCATTCACTGATCCGCCACGTTAATCGTGCATGGGGTCACTTTAAGAAAGAGCTGGGTGAGTCGGTTGAAATTTTGCCAGCGTCACAGCGTTATGGTGATGAATGGTATTGTGGTACAGCTGATGCTGTGTTTCAAAATATGGATATTATTCGTCATGAGCTGCCAAAATACGTCATGATATTATCGGGCGACCATGTATATCGGATGGATTACGGTGGTTTACTCGCAAAGCATGTTGAAAATGGTGCAGACATGACCGTATGTTGTATCGAGGTACCGTGTGAAGAGGCCGCGAATACTTTTGGTGTCATGACTGTGGATGAAAGTAAGCGCGTTCGCCGGTTTGATGAAAAACCTGCGTCGCCAACCTCAGTCCCCGGCAAACCTGGCACATGCCTCGCTTCAATGGGTAACTATATTTTTAATACTGAGTTTTTATTTGAGCAACTGAAAAAAGACGCCGAAACAGAGGGATCTGGCCGTGACTTTGGTCATGATATCATTCCAGCCATTATTGAAGAGCATAACGTTTTTGCGTATCCGTTTAGAGACCCAGGCTATGATGGACAACCTTATTGGCGTGATGTAGGAACACTTGATTCGTTCTGGGAAGCGAACATGGAGCTGGTTATGCCAGAACCGCAGCTAGATTTATACGACCCTAGCTGGCCTATTTGGACTTACCAAGAGCAACTTCCACCGGCTAAATTTATTTTTGATAATGATGACAGACGAGGTATGGCGGTCGATTCAACAGTGTCTGGCGGGTGTATTATCTCGGGGTCTTTGGTGAGAAAATCGCTATTGTTCTCTAATGTACATGTCCATTCTTATTGTCAAATAGAAGAGTCAGTTATATTACCAGGGGCTAAAATTCAACGTAATTGTCGCATAAAACGCGCGATTATTGATCGTAGTTGCGAGATACCCGCAGGCCTTGAAATAGGCTATGATCATAAAGTTGATAAAGAAAATGGTTTTAGAGTCTCGAAAAAAGGGATTGTCTTAGTGACGCGTGATATGTTGAATGAACTGGCAAAAAAGTTAAAACAACAAGAGCAAGATAACAAACGCCTTGCTTAAATATGGGTGGGGTGGAAGGTACTAATATCACCCCCCAGCATAAAAAATAGAAGTAAAAAGGAGTACGGCAAAGCATGCATGTATTGATGGTTGCTGCAGAGAATGATGCATTACCGAATGCAAAAGTAGGTGGTGTTGCCGATGTCGTAAGAGATTGTCCTAAAGCCCTTGTTGAAAAGGGGCTGACAGTTGATGTGGTGATCCCCGATTATGGTTTTCACGATTTAGAGCGTCATAGCCTAGGTGTGGTCAATGTGGCGTTTGCCGGACACATGCAACAACTCGAAGTGTGGCAACTTGCTCACTCTCAGAAAGGGGTTAGACAGCTGGTTATTTCTCATTGGGAATTTAGCCGTCACCATGGCGCTGTTTATTGTAATGACGAGGCAGGTCGCCCATTTGCAACCGATGCCAGTAAATTTGCCTTATTTAATGCCGCTGTGTGCGAAGCCTTATTACAAGGACTCATTTGTAAGCCTGATGTTATTCATTTACATGATTGGCATAGTGCGTGTGTTGCGTTGTTACTTAAAACAGATAGTCGCTATAACGATTTCTCCACCTTATTTTTAGCTTACACCGTACATAACCTTGCTCTGCAAGGGATCCGTCCTTTTAAAGGGGATACTTCGAGTTTAGAAGCGTGGTTTCCAAGCTTGGGTTATGATGGCCAAAAGTTATGCGATCCACGTTACCCTGACTGTTTCAACCCAATGCGCACAGCGATTAACTTGGTTGATAAAATACATTTAGTATCACCCACATATTGCCAAGAGGTGCTAAAACCAAGCGATCCTGTTAATGGCTTTTTTGGCGGAGAAGGGCTCGAGCTTGATTTACAAGCTGCATATCAGCAAGGCCGTGTAGTAGGCATTCTAAACGGGTGTGAGTATCCAGGTGATGAACTATCCGATGTCAGTTTTGCTCATTTATATCAGCACGCTGAGTCGGCACTTTTTCAGTGGATGGCAAAAACGTCTGAGCTTGACTCAGCGCATTATATTGCACATCAGCGTGTGCTGAAGTTTAAAACACAGCCTTTCTCTGGCCCTTTAGTGACGAGTGTTGGGCGATTAACAGATCAAAAAGTGCTCCTGCTTTGTCAGCCGTATGATAAAGCATTAGTGCTAGATGAATTATGCCAGCGTTTAAAGCAACATGATGGGTATATGATTATTCTTGGCTCAGGTGATACTGAACTTGAAAAAGTGATGACCACAGTCATGGCCCGACAAGATAACTTATTATTTTTGAAAGGATACGCTCATTTTGTTGGCGAGTACTTGTATCATTTAGGCGATCTGTTTTTAATGCCCAGTTCATTTGAACCCTGTGGTATTAGTCAAATGCTCGCCATGCGCGCAGGTCAACCGTGTCTAGTGCATGGTGTTGGTGGACTTCGTGATACTGTGCAGCACCTTGAAACGGGATTTAGTTTTAAAGGTGAGAGTTTAACCGCTCAAAGTTACGAACTTATTACTGGTTTTACTGAAGCGCTTGCGCTAAAAAATGCAGATCCTAAAAAGTGGCAAGGAATTTGTGAACAGGCTAAAAATGCGCGTTTCTCGTGGCAATCAGTCGCAGATGGTTATTTATCGTACTTATATCAATAAAAACACCCTGATTCATGGCAATTAAGTGACTTTTATGTCAATTTCCGCTATTAATTACTTAGTGTTATATAAATGATAAAAAGTAGGTAAAGTGGCTGTATTTGTTGCTAGGCAAGCGGTCTTTAATCGTCGTCAACAAGTTGTCGCCTATGAGCTACTATTTCGCGATAGTGAAAAAAACAGTTTTCCAAACGTGTCAGAAAGCACCGCAACGGCACGTCTCATTATGGAAAATCAGCTCAATTTAGGTACCCGCCATATCACGTCGGGCAAAAAAGCATTAATTAATATAGGTCCAGAGTCTTTAAAACTGGATCTATGTGCTTTTTTGCCAACGAAAGATGTCGTTATCGAGCTGCTAGAAACGATGGAGCCTACCGATGAAAACTATGCGTTTTGTCGTGAGTTATTTCATAACAATTATAAACTTGCCTTAGATGACTTCGTGTACCAGCCCGAGTGGGACCGCTTTTTAAAGCTTGTTCGACTTATCAAGTTTGATGTAAAACAAACCCCATTTGAAGAAATTCTACCCGTAGTTAAAAAATTAAAAAAACACAAAAAAATAAAGTTATTAGCAGAAAAGCTCGAAACGGCAGATGATTTTGAAAAAGCCTACGAAATGGGGTTTGACTTTTTTCAAGGCTATTTCTTTGCCAAACCAACCATGATCCAACAGCGTGATATTGATTATAACTACGCATTGGTTTTATCAATTTATGCTGAAGTCATGCGTCCAGACCCCGATATTAGCGAAATAGCGGGGTTATTCTCGCTAGACACTGCTTTAGCTTATAAGCTTTTACGCTTAATAAACAGTGGTGTATTTCCTATAAAAAGTAAAATAGGTTCGTTAAAACAAGCGCTTGTTTATCTTGGTCATGAACGACTGAAAAAGTTTGTTAGCTTAATTATTACTGCACATAGCGCACAAACTAAACCTGCCGAGCTCACGCGGCTTTGTGTTGTAAGAGCTCGATTTTGTGAGCTAATAGCACAGCGTGTGGCTAAGCAGCAAACCGGAGAAGCGTTTTTAACAGGGTTGTTTTCATTACTCGATGCTATTCTTGACCAACCAATGGAAAAGTTGCTTGAACGTTTACCATTTCCAGATGAAATACACAGTGCATTAATGCAAGAAAAGAACATTCTTTATTATATTCTCGAAACAGTTAAAGCCTACGAAACTGGAAGCTGGTGGGCATTAGAACAAGCAGTGGCTTTTTTAACAATAGAAAGCGCAGACCTTCCCAAAATATATGAAAATGCTGTAAATTGGAGCGATAGCTGCAGACAAAATTTATAAGTGATATATGCGCAATATTAATATGGATGTGTTAAGAGGGATTGCGGTACTGGGTTTAATGTTCATGAATGCCTATTACTTTGGTGTTTTTGAGTATGGCTATGTAACAAGTGCAACACCTTCTGTGGCGGATAAGTTTATAAATATTATTAACTTAGTCTTTATTGATGGCCGGTTTCGAACCCTCTTTTGTTTATTGTTTGGCGCAGCACTTACAATTCAATTACAGCGCTGGCAAAGCATAGATGCATTGCATAAGCGTTTAAAAGTATTAGCGTTTATAGGGTTGGCCCATGGGTTTTTACTTTGGGCTGGTGATATTTTATTCATTTATGCATGTGCAGGGTGGTTGGCACTCAAGTTCAGCCATGAACCGAATGATAAAATAGTAAGAATGGGCATGCTATTTCTGCTACTCGGTGCACTCTCCTCTTTTTTATTGGCATTTATTGAACCTGAACTGCTTCCTGTTACGCGTGACTCTGCGGCTTTTTTAGAGGCATACAATGCGGCATTTTCATCCTATTTAGCGGGCTTTATGAGTAATATGTTGATGTTTATCATCATGATTATAGCTGTTCCGCTTATTACGCTGTGGATGGCTGGCGGGCTCATGCTGATTGGGATGTATTTGTATAAACAAAAGATCTTCGCAAATGGCCTTACTAGAGAACAGTTAAACTTTATTGTGCCTGCAGCGCTGGGCTTTACCGTTTTACGATTAGCGGTTGAACCAAATACACATGTACTTATGGTCGCATTGGCTGAGCCTTTCTCTTGGTTTGCAGCACTTGCGATGGCAACGTTGTATATTCATATACTCGTAAAATACGTTAAGAATAACCCCGAAAAGTGTTTAGTATTACAACAAGCAGGGCGTATGTCTTTAACCCTTTACTTAATGCAAACCGTGATATTTTTAGTGTGTTTTAAAGTCATGTTCCCTGAGTGGGTGTTGAGTTTTGATCGCATTAATTATTGGCTTCTTATTGCGGGTGTGGTTGTCTTTCAGCTGGTATTTTGCAAAGTATATACTCAACTGTTTCGATACGGTCCGTGTGAGACTGTGTGGCGAAAACTGTCACGATAATTACCCGTATACTACACTTTTAAAAAATAACGTGCTGGAATGAACATACGGGTTATATTGATTGTTTTAATACTGCTTTGCTCTTTACCACTCTTTGCTGTAGAGCAATTTTCGGTGCTATTTGTAAATCCCTCGGTAAAAGCGGAGCCTTTTTGGCAAAAAGTCACAGCAGTAATGCAAGCTGCGGCAACACACAGTAACGTCAAGCTTGATATTATTTACGGTGGTGGCAATCGGCATATTCAGTTAGAAGAGCTCAGACACTATCTTAAATACAACGCCACTCCCGACTATGTTGTACTGATTAATTACCCTGGGGGAGCAGAGCAATCAATGAGCTTACTTGAAAGTCACAAGATAAAGTTCATCACATTAGAAGAAACCATCCTCGGCGCAGAGCGCCAGCAAATTGGTAAACCCTCAGAGCATTTTAAATATTGGCTCGCAGAGGTTTATCACGATAATTTTGAAGCGGGTATACAATTAGGAAAAGCATTGTTTGATAATGCTAAACAAGCAAAACAAGAACCCAAATTTGTGGCCATTAACGGTCACTATGGGACTGAATCAGATACTCGCAGTAATGGTTTAAGTCACTATTTACGAACCCAACATGTCGAGCTTGAGCAAGTTGTTTATGCAAATTGGAATAAAACCGAAGCCACTGAAAAAGTGCGCCGTCTATTGCACCGTTACCCACAAACGAATGTTATTTGGTGTGCATCGGATTTAATGGCACTGGGCGCACTTGATGCAGTTAAAGAAAAGTCAGGCAAACGCTATTTTATCGGCGGCATAGACTGGCTTGATGACAACTTAAGGTTAATTGAACAAGGGCGCTTAACAGCCAGTGTAGGCGGGCACTTTATGATGGGGGCGTGGGCGTTAATTAGTTTGGTCGATCATCATAATGGTCATCCATATTGGCAAACTCATCATGAAATTAAATTTAAATTAGGCGTGATCACGAACCAAAATGTGACAAGTTACCATTGGCTCAGTGATATCACGGACTGGTCAGTTATTCCATTCGATGCTTTTTTGCTGCGCAATACTCGCAATGCAGAGTATCGGTTTGATTTTGACACATTGCAGACGTTGCTCACCGAAAAACCTGCACTGCATTAAAGCGAGCCGTTAAACGAAGATTAATCTGCCTAGCGTGCTATAGGGTTCTGGTATAAACTAGCGGCTTTAAAATTAAGACAGAAGTGTGCCATGACAGAGTTAAAGCGATTAAATAAATTTATCAGTGAAACAGGGTTTTGTTCGCGCAGAGAGGCTGATAAATATATTGAGGAAGGTCGTGTTACTGTTAATGGTAATTTGCCAGAAATGGGTGTTAAAGTCAGTGATGCTGATGAAGTACTTATTGATGGTAAACCACTCAAAGCCAAACCGAAACGTGTTTATATTGCATATAATAAACCCGTTGGTATTACCTGTACCACTGAGCGAAAAATTCAAAGTAACATCGTAAAAGCGGTTAATTATCCTGAGCGTATTTTCCCAATTGGTCGATTAGACCGCCCATCTGAAGGCTTAATCTTTTTAACCAACGAAGGCGATATCGTTAATAAGATTTTACGAGCGGGCAATAACCACGAAAAAGAATATGTAGTCACTGTCGATAAGCCACTTAATCGTCAGTTTGTAAACAAAATGGCAAATGGTATTCCAATTTTAGATACCGTGACGAAAAAGTGCAAAGTGAAACAAACTGGCCCACAGCAGTTTACTATTGTGTTAACGCAAGGGCTAAATCGTCAAATTCGCCGTATGTGTGAATACCTCGGCTACGAAGTGGTCACGCTTAAACGTACACGTATTATGAATGTGACGTTAAAAGGCTTAAAAGTGGGGCAATGGCGCCATTTAACTGAGCAAGAGATGGCTGAAATTAATAACTCAATTGCTGACTCGGGTAAAACAGAGGAACGTTCAATTGACGATAATAAACAGCCAACTAAGCCAAGAACGCCTCAACCACGTTCAGAAGGCGAGAAAAAACGCGACTTTTCTAGCTATGTTAAAAAAGGCCGCACAGACTCAAAACCAGGCTCGAATAAAGCGAATCAAGGTAAACCTAGGTCAAACCAAATAAAGCGAAGTAGCACAAAACGTACTGGCACATTGAGTTTGAAAAAGTAAACGCTATAACGGCGTTTTGCTCAATTTTATCTTCAACTATTATGTGTTGTTGGTGCTCGCTTCACCAACAACACTGTACTTATCGCTTAACCCCCAATTTTGTACCAGGTATTGCTTCTTATATAGTTTTAAGTCGATTTAGATTACGTTCTCGATAACATAGCTGGTGGCAATACCTTAAAACCAGTAGTTGATGATTTTGCTTACCAAGCTATTTTAGATAACAGGGATAGTACTGACGTAACAAAAATCACCGCTTATCTTAATCAGTTATGTGATGATCAAGTCGCTCAGGTTGCATCGCCACCAAGTAAGATGTTTTTTGAGTTCGACAATATGAATTGGCAATTTACACCTTATGCTGCACTTATGCTGTTAACGCTAAGAGCACAACATGGCCTTGAGAATCCTGATTTTGAGCATCCTGGGTTTGGTAATCTTACTTCTTTGCTATTAACGCAGCCCGTAGCCCCTCAAAAAGATGACGTGCTTGAACAGCTCGTTGCTAAATTACATGAGCAAGGCTTTGGTGAATTACCTCAACACCGTGAATCTTTGGGAACTGTTGTCAGAAGCTAGTAAACTAGAAAAAGTATCGTGTAGATAAAAGCAATCTACCTGATTTACATGGGTAGATTGCGTATCGCTTTTATCATTTTTAATGATGAGCAGGCATTAGAATAGCGTGTGTGATATCTTCGAAACGAATGACATGCCCGCCAAATTCATTTTGAAAGTTTATCGCATCTTGTTCAGTTGCAAAACTGGCCAATGTATTCCCCATAGCGCCTTGTTGAGATGAGCCCGCAACATACCAAGCTTTTCGCGCATTTATAAAGTAATTATCGGCGGGTTTATGCCAGGGT
This sequence comes from Pseudoalteromonas lipolytica, assembly GCF_003515105.1. Classification (NCBI taxonomy): domain Bacteria; kingdom Pseudomonadati; phylum Pseudomonadota; class Gammaproteobacteria; order Alteromonadales; family Pseudoalteromonadaceae; genus Pseudoalteromonas; species Pseudoalteromonas lipolytica. The sequence goes on from NZ_CP032091.1 coordinate 108,326, forward strand.
GTTTTACTCATGTCATGTACAAAAATATCGCTTACATTACGTGTGTTTTCAGGTTCTAGGTAGTAACTGAACATATCTCGTGTTGAACAAAACTTATGTATTTTTTTGCCCGAGCTCGAGCTTGTATCAGTTTGCAGTAGTTCAGCCTTCGGGCCTGGAAATTCTGAAATCAACATGCCGCATAAATGACATTCATCGGTTGCTTCAATTGCAACTGCTTGGCTGGGTGTCTGTTTAATTTCACTCTCCCCACAGGCACAAAGCATGAATAGAAGTGGCAGTATCGGCAGTAAGGTTTTAACGTTCATTACATTCTCTTTTTAGTAAATAGTGTGATGGCTAAAATTAATGGCAAGATAACCCAGGCGACGAGCACGCAAAGCAATTGAGTAAGCGACAAGCTTGAGCGTATTGCAATAGCAAGAGCCCCGTTTACATCGGCGCTGTCTAAGCCTGCTAGATTCACTAATCTAAAAGTATCAGCGGGATTCAACATCATCAGAAACGTGAGTGATTGTTGGCTTATACCGTCTTCAGTGCCTACGAGAAGAGCGAGTAAACCGAGATCAAATATGAGTGCGAAAATAAACCAGACGATTAAAGCAGCACCGGCAGCTTTCGACTTTTCACTCACCGAGATACTAATTATGAAGGCAATGGCAATGAAGCTAAGACCTAACATAACGGCACTGGCTATGAATAATGAAAATACAGTAATAATTTCAGTTTGCTGAGTATGGGCATATAAAATGACACCAGATGCACCAAAGCCAATTAAAATTGCCAGTGCAATGATACTTCCTTGCCCTATAAATTTTCCCATTAGTAATTGGGTTTTGTTGATAGGGTAGGTAAGTAATAAGAGTAAGGTGCCACTTTCTAGCTCACCTACAAAGCTGTCGTAACTGAGTAACAAGGCGATTAAGGGAATAAGAAAAACAGCTAAACTTGCTAAGCTTGCTACAGTGGTCGAGGTTGAGGTTAACCCTGTTTCACCTGCGACCGCTGAGCCAAAATAGGTCAGCCCTACTGATAATAAGGCAAAAATAATTGTAATTGAGAGCAACCAACGGTTGCGAAGACCATCGCTAAACTCTTTTGCAGCAACAGTGAAGACTGATTTCATATGCTTCCCTTTTGTGGCGCTTGAGATAAAATTTGTTGATAAACCTGATTTAAATCGGGTTGTTCAATGTGTATATCATCTAAATGACGGTATTTAACGAGCTCGCGGAGAACATTCATTTTATTCTCGTCTTTTACCAATAAATCGGTATCGTGACAGAGTTCAACATGGGTCATTAATTGTGAGTCATTAACGAGCTCAGAAGGGGAAACACCGCGAGTTTTAATGCGTATATCTAAGTTTGCATGTGCGCGTAGACTGGCTAAATTACCGCAAGCAAGTTGTTGCCCTTTACTCAGAATAATCGCACGGTCAATATGGCGCTCAACCCCTGGTAACACATGAGAGCACAGGATAATACTGGTGCCGTGTGCTTTAAGGTTGTCAACTTGTTGGTAAAATTCAGTTGTTGCAACCGGGTCAAGCCCAACCGTTGGTTCATCTAGTAATAGTAATTTAGGTTTACCTAAAAATGCCTGGGCAAGTCCTAAACGTTGACGCATTCCTTTGGAATATGTTTTAACCGCGCGGTTCATTGCCTCTGTTAATCCCACTTGCGCTATTAAATCTTTTGCGTGTTGTTTGTTAAAACCTTTCAGTTTTGCAAAGTAATTGAGTACTTCTATTCCTGTTAAATGCTCATAAAAACTGACATTTTCAGGCAAGTAACCGACTTGGGATCGAATATGCCATGCGGCTTTGGAGTCTGGTTTAGCACCGAGTACATCGACACTGCCATTTGTTGGCGATGTGATACCCAGAATGAGTTTCATCATGGTTGTTTTGCCAGCACCATTATGACCAAAAAGGCCGAGCACTTCACCGGGCGCGAGCTCGCAGCTAAGGTTATTGACTGCTGTGAGACTGTCATAGCTTTTTGTTACTTGGTTCATTGAAACCACGGGCGTGTTAGTCATGTTGTTTGTCCTTGATATCACTCTGCGATTTAATAACATGAGGTGAGTGTGGAGAGCGCATTAATGGGTAGCTGTCTTTAACCCCTGCAGGCTTTAATACAGGAAATTGGCGTTGTACCCAGCGCAGTGTTAATACCGATGGGCTATCCATTAGCATTTTCATTTCTGGGTATTGCCAAACCAATTTATCAATTCCATCGTTGGGTTCAAAGGCAACATCACCCACGCCATCATTATTCATATCCCAGCCTAAATAATTGCTCCAATAGTTACCGCGGCTATCGTGACTCCATTCTTGTTTTTTATTGGAAACGTATTTGACTTGCGTGGGGTTATTTATAAAGCTGTTGCCATATACTTGCGTATGCTCAGAGCCTGCAGTGAGGTGAATACCAATTTCTGTGGTATCAACCACGTTATCGACAATGTTGTTATACGCTGAGTTGTATACAAAAAAACCTTTTCCGTCTCGCCCTAATACTTTATTTTCGGGCTTGGTCCACACATTAGAAATGTGATTGTTTAGGATGTCTGACGAGGTAATAAAATTCATTAGTAACCCATAATCTTCACTGTTAGTCGTTCGATTACCTTGGATCACTAAATTACGCGAGCTCATTAAGGCATAACCAGCCCGCGTATTGTATGCGTTATTATTGAGTACTTTATTGTCGTGGGAATACATGTAATGAACGCCATAGCGTAGATCATGAAGCGTGTTATTTTCTAATACGTTATCTTGGCTTGATATTATGTACAGGCCATCGCGCGTGTAAGAGACATCATTTCCTTTAACCAGTACATGTTGCACATTGGAGAGCTGAATACCATTGCCGCGATCTGCTGAACGCAGGGCTTTATTGCCAACAATCACGTTATTTAAAACCTGCACATGCTGGCCTTTTTGTAACCAAATACCAAAACCATCGCCTTTAAGGTGGTTATTGGCAATCATTAGTTGCTCTGCTTTTTGATCTGAATAAATACCGGAATGTTGTTCGGTTAAGTTATTTCCCCAATTCACTATCTCGAGGTTTTTAATAGAAATATGTGAACTTTTTAACAGTAATGCGTGGCCTTCGCCTAAAGCATCAATGACAGCACCTGTTTCACCAATAAGGTGGATGGCTTTATTGACAACAAAATTTCCTTGGTAAATACCCTTCGTTAAAACAATTGTGTCGCCTGCTTTTGCGCTGTCTAACTGCGCTTGTAAATCATCAGCTGCAGAGAGTCGCGTACTCACTGCCAACGAATAACATGAAAAACAGAGCAGTATTGCTCCACATAAACGGTGTAACCAAATTAACTGCACTCAATAAACCTTCTATTTGTAACGATAAAGGGTATGGGAAAGTCCCATACCCAAATACGAAGCTTACGCTTCAACTAACATGCGGCCTCGCATTTCCATATGCAGTGCATGACAGAACCAGTTACAGTAGTACCACTGCACACCCGGTTTATCAGCGATAAACGTTATGGATGCCGTTGCTTGCGGTGCAACTTCCATCTGCACACCATGATTAGTCATACAGAAACCGTGTGTCACGTCTTCAACTTGGTCTAAGTTAGTAATAACCACAGTGACTTCGTCACCTAGTTTTACTCTAAACTCAGTCATGCCAAAGCTAGGGGCAATTGAGGTCATGTAGACACGTACTTTTTTGCCGTCTCTCACCACTTTGTTATCAGCGTAAACATTAACACCGTCTGCTTTTGCCATTGCGATAGTATCGGCAAAGAAAGGATCGTTTCGCTCCCACAGTTTATTTGGCTTCACCTTAGAGCGGTGAACAATGATACAGTCGTGAGGTTCAGCGAAAGTTGGGCCATCGTGAACCAACTTCATTTCATCACCTGAAATATCTATGAGCTGATCATTTTCTGCACGTAATGGCCCGACAGGTAAGAACCTATCTTTTGAGAACTTACACAGTGCAATAAGCCATTTACCATCTGCATCACGGGTTTCACCTTGAGAAGTATGGTTGTGCCCCGGCTGATAGTGAACATCTAACTTCTGACGTATGTAGTTCACTTTCTCACCATTGTATGCCTTGATAGCATCTTCAACGCTCCACTTCGCAATTTGGCTGTCGATAAACAGCGTGGTGTAAGCGTTACCACGGTTATCAAATGCGGTATGAAGTGGCCCTAAGCCTAGTTCAGGTTCTGCAACGATGGTGTCGCGAGGCTTAATTTTGTTATCAAATAGGTCATCTAGTTTCTTAATTGAAATCACAGAAACAGTCGGTGATAACTTACCATTAGCAACAAAATAGTCGCCATTGGGTGAGGTATTTAAACCATGTGGTGATTTAGGAACCGGAATGTACGCTGTGAGTGCTGACCCTTTACGGCCATCTAACACTGGGACATTATTGCCATTGTAGGTTTTAAATTTGCCTGCTTTAATGGCGGCTTCGCATCGCGGTAAGTTAAATACAACAACATGGTCACGTTCAGATGAGATCATATCACCGAGTGTGACCCCCATTTCTGAGTTATAACAGGTTGATGCAAAATACTTTCCGTCAAAGTCGGCGTCGGTGTTATCTAAATTACCATCCACCATTACTTGGAATGCGACTTCCATGGTTTCGGCATTAATCACATTAAACAATGAACGATAGGTGCTAATGTCATCCATTGATGCTTTGCCATCGTTGTTCATGGGAATTTCGAATTCGCCATTACAGATCACATATTTAGTGTGTGGAACCTTTTGCACACGCAAGCCATGGATTGCTTGAACATTAGGAACGGTTAGCATTTTATCGGTCTTCATAACATCGCAGCGAATACGTGCTACACGACTGTTGGCCTTGTCGTTAATGAACACATATTTACCGTCGTAACGGCCATCAGTCATACTCATATGTGGATGGTGTGAGTCACCACATTGCAGATGTGCGCTGTCGCCTTTGATGCGTTTAGATTCATTCGTCAGACCCCAGCCTGTTGCACTGTCGGTATTAAAAACAGGAATACGCATGAGTTCCCGCATTGACGGAATACCTAAAATACGCACTTCCCCCGAGTGGCCTCCACTCCAAAAACCATAATATTCATCTAGTTCACCTGGGTGAACAGTGGCACTGTTACTGCCTGCTTCTGCGGCTTGTGCCTTAGCCATTGATGCGAACATAGTAGCTGACATAGGCGCTGCAACTACACCTGCACCTAATAAAGCACTTTTAGCAAAAAACTTACGTCTGCTTTCGTCTTTCAGCTGTTTTTGTTCTGGGAGCTTTTTCCTATCACTCATGGACTTCCTCCGGTTATTTCATTGTGCTTGGTGATGGGCGTAGTTAGCTAACGTCCACCGTGGGTATTTCTTTTTCCTGAAATTTATTCTTCTTCCTGGCAAGTTTCTTTAGTGGTGGACATTTCTGTTCATTAAAATAGGTGACTTGACAGTCAAGACAGTAGTGACACTCGCGCATATTGATTGAACCATCAGGGTGAATAGCTTGTATTTCGCATTCTTTAGCGCAGGTTTTACATGGCTGACCACACTCAGGCCGACGTTTTAACCAACTAAACAAGCGTAAATTAGAGCCCACAGAGAGCGCTGCGCCTAATGGGCATAAGTAGCGACAAAAGAATTTTCGGTTAAATAAATTAATTACCAGCAAAGACACGGCATACAGCACAAATGGCCATTGTCTATCAAACTTGAGTAAGAAGGTGGTTTTAAATGGTTCAACTTCAGCCATTTGCTCTGCAACAGCCATAGAGTCAAGAGACATGCCGAATAAAGCCAGTAAAATAAGGTACTTAATGGCCCATAAACGTTCATGCACTGCAAAAGGGGGCTCTATTTGCGGCAGCTTCACATAGCGTGCAAATACATTTAGTAGCTCTTGCAAAGCGCCAAATGGACATAACCAACCACAGTATACGGCGCGCCCGAACATCATAATGGTCACCGCAGCAGCACACCAAAGAATGAAAATAACGGGGTCGAGTAAAAATAAATCCCACGAAAAATCAGACATCAGTGCTTGTAAAAAAGTGAATACGTTCACTACAGAGAGTTGTCCGCCCCAGCTCCAGCCGATAAACACCACCACCACGATAAGGAATATGTGTCGGAAATTGTGTAAAAAGGTTGGGTGACGCACCAGAATATCCTGAAATATTAAGGTAGCGCCTAATAGAAGCATGAGGAACAGCAGAATAATCACTTCCACTTGCTTGTCTTGCCATACTTGTTGCGTCAGTGATAATTCAGCTTCGGGTTCAGGCATAGCGGGGCGACTGACATATTTATCTAAAGTATGATAATCGCCTTTAAAGCTCGTGAATGTGCTGTCGATAGCGCCCATTTGACGGCGTACTAATAGCTCTAATTGCCAATCGGCTCCGGGGTTAAACTCATCGTGAGCGCGTGCGATAAAAATAGACATTTCTTTGAATTTGGGTGCGCCTGTGGCGTAAATATCAGTGACGCGAAAGTGGTCTAAATCGTGGAATGAAATGGTGTCGCCATTTTGCAAAAGTTGAATACGGTCAAAAATACCGCCACGAACGTAGCCTGAGCCTTTAAAAGAATAGCCATTTCCTAGCACAATAAAGGCATGCTCACCGGGGGCTAATTGCGCCATAAGCCATTGGTACTCACTCTCACCAAGTAAGTTTATGCCTATGTGAGGAATATTAGCTTGCGCGTAATAAAGCTCAGCGAACATAGCGCTTTTTTGTTCAGGAGCAGCTGCATCAATGTGTTCTGCTTCTGTGCCTACAAACGCCTCATCAACGGCCTCTCGACTTAGGTACAAGCGGCGAATAGACCCGTCACCCGTTAACGCTTGCCAACTTGCTGGTTGATAAACATCGTGCTTTATAGTGGCCATTGGTAAGCGATTTAAAGCTTGAAGATCAATTATGTTTAAACGTGCGGCGATTTTTTTTGCTGACTTAGTTACCGCATCATTCATGACCATGACCGTGACTGTGGCACCAGAAAGTCCATCAATGTTGACGATATTATCTGAGCTGCTGCCTCCTACTTTAAGGCGATCGCTAACATGTAAGCCCGTGTATTGTTCAGTAAACTCCCATAGTTTTGATTCTGGGATACCCGTTAAAATAATCGGCTCGTGATGCTCTAATACTTTCACCCCTAAATAATTACCTTGGGGGTCAATGGCAACGAGCATATTCACTGGCTCGCCCGAATAAGCTGGAATTTTGGCAATATCATTGGTTTCAAAAGCGTAGCCCAGTACGTTTTTGTCTTGATAAACGACCCATGCGAAAGGCGCACTTTCGTCGTTAGATATCCGCTGTTTTTCACCAATATGTGTCGCTTGAGGAAAAATTTCCTCAATGAATGGCATGGGATCTTTTGGTGGGCTTACAAACACCGCCTCGCAGGGTAATGTAAGTATAAATAACATCATCGCGCAGAGGTACAAAAGCCAGGTTGATTTTATATTCATAACAGCACCAACAATTCCTTATAAATGGCTTTATTTAGGAAAGTTATATTGTTTTATTTTTTTCATTAATAACCTTACTCTTCTTTACAATGATTTTAGTGACCTTGATCAATTTTTGACTAGATAACATTTAACTACATGTGTTTTTTCGAGTGGGGTTAATGTGTTACAGAAAATTTAATAATTAATTTAAGTATAAATTTTAGAGAGATGATATACCTAGTAAGGAGTACCTAACTAAGGGTAGTGTAAGGAGTATTTTTTAGTACGTTAGGGTTAGTCTTGATTTTATAAATAAACTGGTAAAGAAGGATTAATCGGTTTTTAAATTTGTTTTTTTATTCATGTCTTTGTATTTTTAATTACATGTAAATAGCGGTTGAATGGTTTTTATTATTTATTTAAATGCAATACTTTGGTGTGTTTAACCCTATTTATGGCGTTTTTTATTGGTGGAAAAATCACTGTTTAAGTGTGTTTAAAATACATTCACACATACCATGTATATACATTTTTAGGTAATTAAAGACAGTCGTACCGCATGATTAAAAAGGGGGAGGATGAACACCAAAAAGCGGTTTATTTCACCGTCAGCCATGCTCTTTAACAGCCTGCGGCCAGATAATCTGCTTGAACAATAAGAAACGGCATGCCTTGGCGGCAGTGATTACAAAATAGCGCCTGTTTAATCAATACCACTGGCTATAGACTCAATTTTCTTCGTGAGAATATTTAACGTGATGGCTATGAGTAAGCGCTGATTGAAAATGCTGCTTTGTAACTGACGCGATTGACGTTAAATTAAAAGATAAGCAGTGCATGCCCAATATCGCTGATTTGAATAAAACACTCATTTAGCACCGTGTACCTTCGTCGGGCTAGACTATTAAACAGTATGGGTATTTGGTGCTGGTAATGGGCAAGAGAACGCTCAGTGTTTAATCCATTGTGAAGTAAAAAAATAGCAATTTTTGATAAAAGTATGGGTAAATACCGATTTTAAAATAACAATCAACAACACTCTATAAAACAGGAACGACAAATGTACACAGGAATTAGTCAGGTTATTCGTGCTTTACATGCATTCGCATTAAGTGTTTTTTTAGCCGCTTTATGCTTTACAGTTAACGTGTCTGCAAAAGAAAATACCCCACTCTCTGAACAAAGAAATCAACAACTAAAAAACCTTGTTCAACAAAGTACAATCCCGCAATTAATTCAGGCAATGAAAGAAAAACAGCTCACAGCAACTGAATTAACACAGTTTTTTATTCAGCAAATCGATGAGCTCAATCCTCAATTAAATGCTGTGGTTGCAATGAACCCCGATGCTATAAGCATAGCTATGCAACTTGATGAAGCGCTTAGTCATGGTAAGTTACGCGGCCCTTTGCATGGCATACCAATTTTAGTAAAAGATAATATCGAAACTGAGACTATGCCTACAACGGCAGGCTCGTTAGCATTAAAAGATAATTTTACGCACAGAGATGCGCCAATTATTGCCAAACTTAAACGTGCAGGGGCCATTATTTTAGGCAAAACAAATTTAAGTGAATGGGCCAATATGCGCTCTGAACGTTCATCGTCTGGGTGGAGTGCGATTGGGGGGCAAACGCGTAATCCCCATGATTTAAATCGTTCTACGTGCGGGTCTAGTTCAGGCTCTGGTGCTGCTGTTGCCGCCTTTTTAAGTGTTGCTGCGATTGGAACTGAAACAAATGGCTCTATTACGTGTCCGTCTTCTGCAAATGGTATTGTGGGTATAAAGCCCACGGTAGGTTTATTGAGCCGCCATGGCATTGTGCCTATTTCTCATACGCAAGATACAGCGGGGCCTATGACACGCTCGGTAATTGACGCGGCCATTATACTGTCAGTTATGCAAGGTTTTGATGAAAAAGATCCCGCAACAAACATCGCAAAAGGGCACCTTAATTATGACTATACGCCAGAGCAAAGTGCCATCTCATTAAAAGGCAAGCGTTTAGGTGTACTGTATGCTGCGCCACTTGCTCATGAGCAAGTTGAGTCACTTTTTAACCAGACTAAACAGATGCTCGAACAAGAAGGTGCTTTATTAGTTGAGGGGTTATCGACAGAGCCATATGATCATTTTTATCAAGATAGTTATGATGTTTTACTCTATGAGTTTAAAGCGACTTTAAATGACTACCTTGCTCAATTGCCAAACGAATATAAATCGCTGACACTAGAAAAGTTGATCCAGTTTAATCAAGCTCACGCTACTAAGGAGATGCCTTACTTTCAACAAGAAATATTTGAAAAGTCGCAGCAAAAAGCAACGTTAACCGACCAGAAGTATTTAACAGCATTACAAAAAGTGCATCAAGCAACCAGAGCAGATGGCTTAGATAAAATGCTTAAAGAACACAATCTTGATGCAATTATTACTGTGACTTTAACACCCGCGTGGTCAATAGACCGTATCAATGGGGATCACTTCACAGGCAGCTTTTCTACTTACCCGGCTGTATCTGGCTACCCTCATTTAACGCTGCCTATGGGTAAAGTGCATCATATGCCCGTTGGACTTTCTATTACGGGGGGTGCATTGAGTGAAAAAGAGTTGATTGCAATTGCGCATCGGTTAGAGCAATTGATTGGATACAAATACAATTAATTTGTAGTGCCTCCCCTGAAAATATCCTTTCAGGGGAGGAACAAATACAAGAGTACTTAATTACTGTGGCGTTGTTTAGGTACTTTAATTTTAAACAACAGTGTATAAAGCACTGGCACGACAATAAGCGTCAGTACTGTCGCAAAACCAAGCCCAAACATGATTGTGACCGCCATTGATTGGAAGAATACGTCAAATAAAAGTGGGATCATTCCTAAAATAGTCGTGATCGCTGCCATAGCGACTGGGCGCACACGACTAACGCCTGAATCAAACACGGCTTGATAGGGCTCTTTTCCGCTATCGAGTTCGAGGTTAATTTGATCCACTAATACGATGCCGTTTTTAATCAACATGCCACTTAAGCTCAGTAAACCAAGCAGTGCCATAAAGCTAAACGCTGCATTCATTAATAACAAACCTGCCGATACACCAATGATTGCCAGAGGCACTGTGGCCCAAATAACCAGTGGTTTTTTAACTGAGTTAAACAGCAATACAGTAATTGCAAACATTGCCAAGTAACCAAGCGGTAATGAGCCAAAAATCGCTTTTTGTGCTTTGCTTGCTGATTCAAACTCGCCGCCCCATTGCAACTCATAGCCGTGTGGCAGGTCAATCGCTTCAATATCTTTGCGGACACGGGCAAACAGCTTCGCAGGTGTTTCATCACCAATCACATCATGGTCTGCCATGACAGTGATAGTGCGTTTTCGGTCACGGCGCATAATTAAACTGTCTTCCCATTCAACAACAAAGTCATCAACTACTTGCGTAACTGGCACAAAGACTCCCAATACAGGGCTGTATATTTGTAAGTCGCGCAGGCTTTCGACATTTAACCGCTCTTCTGCAGGCGAGCGTGCAATAATGGGCAGCATTTGCGTGCCGTCTTTATACACGCCGACCTGTTTACCCGATAAGCTTGTTAATAAAAGCTGATCAAGATCAGACTTAGCAATCCCTAAACGGCGTGCTTTTTGTTCGTTGAACTGCGGACGAATAAGTTTAGAGCGAGCACGCCAATCATCACGAATATTAAAGGCTCCAGCGTCTTGATGAAGAATGTCTTTTGCTTGCTTAGCGAGCTGACGAAGTACGACAGGATCAGCGCCTGAAAAGCGCGCTTCAATTTTTGCATCGGTCGATGGCCCAATTTCCATGCGTTTAACTTTAAGCTGCGCATCGAGAACATGTTCATGTTGGTAGTCGCGCACTTTTTTGATCATGGCTTTCACGGCCTCACGATCTTGTACACGAATAATCAACTGTCCATAAGCTGGGTATGACTTTTCTGGCGCGTATGTCAGCATAAAGCGAGGAGCACCTTGGCCAACCGTGGTGGTCACTTCTTCAACGAGAGGGTCGGCTTGTAGAAACGCTTCAAGTTTTGCTACCCCGTCCATCGTGGTATGAATATCGGCACCTTGAGTATGCCAGTAATCGACATAAAACATGGGGGTGTTCGAGGCCGGAAAGAATGATTGCTTAATAAACTTAAAGCCAAATACCGCACTAACGAGCATGATCACCATGAGCAATAAGGTGGTTTTACGGTAACGCATTGCGCAATGCAAAACACCTTTATACACATTGAAGATGATACCTTGATAAGGGTCTTCATCGTGGTGAGGCTGTTTTTCCGTGGCTTGTTTAAACATTAAGTCAGCAAAGAAAGGTGTGAGTGTAATTGCCGTAATCCAACTGAGTAATAACGAAATAAACAACACCCAAAATAAGCTACCTGCAAACTCACCACTGGCATCCGAGCTTAAACCAATTGGGGCAAATGCAGTAACCGCAATCACGGTTGCACCCAATAACGGCCATTTAGTTTGATCAACAATATTGGTTGCAGCTTGTAGTTTAGTTTGCCCGCGCTTTAAATTAATAAGAATACCTTCGGTAACAACAATCGCGTTATCAACCAGCATACCGAGCGCAATGATCAGAGCGCCGAGCGAAATCCGCTGCAAATCAATGGCAAATAGCTTCATAAAGATAAAGGTGCCGAGTACGGTTAGGAGTAAAATGACACCTATTAGTACACCGCTTTTAAAGCCCATAAATACCAGCAACACCACAATGACGATAGCAACGGCTTCAAGTAAGCTAATAATAAAACCACTGACTGACTTTTCGACTTCTGCTGGCTGATTATAAACACTATTAATCTCTATACCGTGTGGGCGTTGGTATTCTAACGAAGCTAAATGCGCGTCTATTTTAGCGCCCACATCAACCACGTTTACACCTGTGCTGAACGACACGCCTACAAGGAGTGCTTGCTGCTGATTAAAGCGAATAATGTTATTTGGTACTTCTGCGTACTCTCTAAATACCGTTGCAACATCACCTAAATATATAAGCTCGTTTTCACCCGGCTTTGAAATTAATAGGTTTTCAAGCTCTTTAACGTCTTTAAATTCACCGGTGGGGTGTAAACGAATTGATTCATCGCCAACCCGTACTTTCCCCGCGTTAGAAACACTATTTTGGGTTTGCAAAAGCTGGTAAATACGGTCTGGCGAAATACCTAATTGTGCTAATTTTCGGGTTGAAATTTCAACCATTACCTGTGCTTGTTGCTCACCGCCAACGGTTACTTTGCTTACGCCATCAACCAGCACTAACTCACGCTTTAAATAATCAACGTAGTCTTTTAACTCATCATACGAATAGCCATCACCTGTCACGGCATACATCACACCGTAAACATCACCAAAATCATCCATAATTTTACTTGGGTAAACACCCGAAGGCATTGCTGCGGCTTGGTCGTTAATTTTACGGCGCAATTCATCCCAAATTTGGCGAAGGTCTTGTTTGCGGTAATTACTTTTCATCTCAACGGTAATTTGTGATTTACCGGGCGACGAAATACTGGTGACATAATCAACATAGGGTAATTGTTGAATTGCATTTTCAATTGGAAAAGTAACTTCTTCTTCAACTTGTTGTGGTGAGGCACCTGGGTACAGAGTGATCACCATTGCTTTTTTCAAAGTGAACTCAGGGTCTTCAAGTTGCCCTAAACCAAAATAAGCCACGGTGCCGCCTATTAGCAAAAACAGTGCGAACATCCAGCTTATAACTTTTCGCTCAATAGCAAGTGCAGCAAAGCTCATTATAAGCCTCGCTCTTTTTGCCATGGACGTACTTTCATGCCTTCCTCTAAGGAATGCACACCTGCAGCAACCACCATTTGACCTTGCTCAATACCTGAAAGCACTTCAATACCGTTGCGGTGTAATTGGCCCACTTTAACCGCTTTTTTATGAACTAAACCGGTGTTTTCGTCATACAGCCATACATAGCTATTATTTTTTTCAGACTCTGTTGGCTCTGAAAACACTGCCTCAACAGGCAGCAGAATATACGCTGATTGTGAGTGGGTGATTTTGCTTAAATCAATATCAACACGGCCTGTCATTCCCGCAAGAAGATTAAAGTCTTCAGGCACTGGCAGCGAAAACACCACTTTGTATGTAAGGGTGGTTGGGTCAGCTTGGGTGTCAAATTCTTTTACGGTGAGTTGGTACGACTTGTCTGGGTAGCCATCAAAAATAACATCAGGTTGATAGTTAACGTCTTTATCAATGCGTGCAATGAGTTTTTCAGGCACTTGGATAACCACATCCATTAAGTCGCGGGTTTCAAGACGTAATATGTTTTGCTTTGCTTGGATATTTTCAAAGTTTTTTACAAAAACTTTTGCCACAGTCCCCGCAAAAGGAGCGCGAAGTTCACTGTTATCTAAATTGGTTTTTGCAATTTTTAAAGCAGACTCTGCCACTTGCTTATTTGCCAGTGCTTGGTCTAGCTCTGCTTGGCTTGCGATGGAGCGATCAAATAGCTTTTGAACGCGTTCAAGTTGCGAGTCAGCAAGCTCAAAACGTGCTTTTCGCTCTTCGTACTGAAGCTGAAAATCTTCTGGATCAAGTTTGGCAAGAAGTTGGCCTTTTTCAACATGTTGGCCAGCAAGTGCAGGAAACTCAAGTAATTCACCATTGACCCTAAAGGCCAAGTAAGACCCTTGGTTGGCAACGACTTCTGCAGGAAAACTACGAATAGCCTGATCTGACTGACTGTTGGTATTGAAAAGTTTAACAGGGCGTATGACCGGCTCAGCGTTGCTTTGCGCAGTTTGCTCTGTACATGCCGCAAGTGACCATAATACAGTGGTGAATAACACGGCGGATGCCAATCTCATTGTCTTCTCCATAGATATGAAAGCATAAATTTGCTGCAGGATACGCTGCAAAGATATAAAATAAAAATTATTAAATTTTAGAAACATCATTAATTTTATTAATAGGGTTTGCGGTTAATGAATTTAAATCAATTAATTATTTTAGATGCTATCGTGCAAAGCTCTAGTTTGAGCCAAGCGGCGGTAAAGCTTCATAAAACACAACCCGCCCTTACAATTGCCATCAAGAAGCTAGAGTCTGAACTAGGCTTTGAGTTATTAGACCGTGCACACTACCGATTACATTTGACTGAAAAAGGGCGTATTTTTTATCGAGAGGCGCGTCAGTTGCTTAATGCTAACAGTGAGTTAAGTTCGTTAGCTAAAGAGCTTGCACTCGGTAATGAAGCTAATTACCGAATTTGTTACGAGCAGCTGTGCCATCAACATAGTTATAACCAAGTCATTAGCCACACTTTCAAGCGCTTTTCGAGCACCGAGTTTAGTATTTCGTCTGGTAAACGCTTTGTTTCGCTAGAGCAAGTAAATAGCCATCAAGCAGATTTAGGAATTGGCCCATGGTTTGATTTGTTTCATGCGACGGGTGATCTAGAAAGTTTACCCATTGGTAAATTTGACATTGGCATTGTGAGTGCGCCAGGTGTCGTGCCAGCGGAAATTAGCTTTGCCGACATTCAAAATTACCCGTGTCTGGCAATGTTTGAGAGTGACTTAAGTTTTGATAGCGACAGACTCTCTTATACGCTAGGGTCTGCCTTGATGAAAATTGATGATATAACCAGTGTTAAATCGTTTTTGCTTTCTGGGGCAGGGTGGGCAATGATCAGTTTACAGCACTGTCAAAGTGAAATAGAAGCAGGTCTTTTACAGCAAATAAAAATTACAGATAGAGAGCATCAATTTGGCGCAGAAATTCGCGTATTTAGACAGCACTCCGTGCACCATGGCCCGGTTGCGAGGGCTATTTGGCAGGCATTTAGTGAAGTAAGTAAACAGTATTTGGATTCAATTCGTGCAACAAGCAACTAAAGAAGAACTTATTTATACGGTTATAGCCTCTATTCCAGAGGGAAAAGTAGCCAGCTACGGGCAGGTAGCTGGTCTTGCTGGTTATCCTAATAATGCAAGACTGGTGGGACGATTATTAAAAATGATGCCAAGCGATTCTAAAATTCCATGGCATCGGGTGGTCAATAGTCAGGGCAAAATATCCTTTCCTGAAGGCACACCTAAACATTGTGAGCAACGTCAAAAACTGATAATAGAGGGTGTCACCTTTAACAAGTCAAAAATTAATATGCGTATACATCAATGGGACTAAGCCACTACGCCCGCTATAAATTTATAAACCCGCCTCAATACACGTATAAACTAATAGATAGGTAGTGACATACGCAGCCGATAAGTACAAATACATGCCATATAGCGTGACTGTAATGTCGCGTTTTAGCGCTGTAAAAGAAAGTTCCCAAGCTATAAGCAATGCCGCCTGCGAGTAACCACCACAACGCACTTGGGTCAAGATTCAAATATAAAGGGTAAACAAGAGCAAGTGCAAACCAACCCATCAATAAGTATGTTGTGAGCGATATTTTTTTATTGGTATGCTTTACAAGCAACTTATAAATTACCCCGCCAATGGCTAAAGACCAAATAAACACTAATGCGGCCACTGCCCACGCGCCCGACAACGAAATAACTAAATAAGGCGTGTAGGTACCCGCAATCAGTAAGTAAATTGCACAGTGGTCACACTTTTTATAAATAGCACGCAGGCGCTCTTTTGTACTTGCGTGGTAGAGCGTTGAGGCTAAAAAAAGTACCAATAAGCTTGAGCCATACACAACAGCACTCACGGTGGCTGATATTGCGTTTGATTGTGACACTAAGTCCCACAGTACATACACAGAAAATAGGACACCTAAGCCATGTGTGAGCACATTAAGTTGTTCTTCTTGGCGTGAATAAGGAAGCGCAGTTGTCATAGACCATCTAATAAAAATGAATTAAAAAACAATTTCAGTGTACAAGTGTACGCTGAATTTATCAACGCTTATTTTTTCACTAAAAGTTGGTTAAAAAAGTAATTTTTATTGGTTTTATTAACCAATGCTGAATAAGTGTAAAAATTAATCACCTAAAAAATTTATTTAAAAACAAGTTCTTATAAATTATTTTCATGATGGCACAACCTTTGATTATGTAATTACGACTAATTACTTAAAGAGACAAGGAATATCATTATGAATAACTCACTAAAACTTACGACTGCTGCGTTACTTGTATTAGGGTCTGCTCAAGCAAGTGCTACTGACTTTGAATTAGACATTAGTAACACCATCACACAAACCATTAAAAGCTATGTTCAACAAGCAAGTATAGAGCTTAAGCAAAGTGTGAATAAAAGCATTGAGTTTGATGCTCAAAAATTACTTGAAAGTTACATGGGTGATGCGGACACCGCTTCAAAAGAAGCCGTAACGTTGGCTGCAAAAACATCTGAAGTAACTAACAAGCAGTAAGGAGGCAGGACAATGAGTAGTGAAATCAGCTTATTTTTACTAATGGTTGCACCTGTGTTGAGTTTACTCAGTGCGTATGCATCAATCGAGTTATTTCGTAATGTTGCACAATGGTTCAACTTTTAGGATAGGAAATAGAATTAAGATTTCATGAAATATTGATCGGCGGACTAAAAGCGCACGTAACTAAAGGCATGTGGTTTTTTGATAGTAGACTTTATGAAGCGTGCGATTTTTCCTTTACCGGTTTTTATTTTACCTGAAGGGTACACAAAGCTAAGAATCTTTGAACAGCGTTACTTAACCATGGTAAAAGAAGCTGTTAAAGACAACACCGGATTTGTGCTTTGCACATACCAACACGACACAGAGCTTAACCTGCCTGAGTTCGGTTGTATGATGCAAATAACCGATTTTAATCAAGATGATAGCGGGCAGTTACTCATTGATGTGTATGCAGAGCATGCCGTGTCTATCAATCAACCATTTTATGATAAACAAGCGCTTCGTCATGCTGATGTTGAGCGCGTGTCGAAACCGAGCTGGTATGTAAAATCAGTCGTCACCGATGAAAACTTATTGCTAAGCCATACGTTGCAAGCTGTATTTGCGAATCAACCTGATTTAGCTGCACTCTATAAAGCCCCTCAATTTGATAACCTTGCGTGGGTTGCTGCGCGTTGGCTCGAAATATTACCCATTTCACTAGTTAAAAAACAACAACTTGCCTTTAAATCTAACTTTGAAAATTTGCTAAGTTTCCTCCATACTTTGATTAATACCGAATTTACTGATTAATGTGATCTGTTTGTTGTCGCTCTGCGTAATGTACGTAACGACAATAATTGGATGACATTAAAATGGTAAGTCAACAACTTCAAACAGGTTGTAAACCTAACACAGGTCAATTCACTGCCATGCCAGATACACCAAGCAAAGAGCTTGCAGATGCATTATTTGCAGTTGCAACGCACCGCGATAAACGGGCGTTTGCGCTGTTGTTCCAATATTTTTCGCCAAAAATAAAGCGCTTTGGAATTAAACAATTTGGCTCTGAAGCGCAAGCAATGGAGCTTGTGCAAGAAACGCTTACTTCTGTTTGGCGCAAGGCACACCTCTATCACAAGGATAAAGGGGCTGCAACGACATGGGTTTATACCGTGATGCGTAATGCTTCTTTCGACATGCTAAGAAAAATGAAAAGTAGTAGAGAAGAGTGTATCAGCGAAGATATTTGGCCACTTATTGATGAAGCGACTCCGGGTCAACACGAATTTAGCGACCATTTAGAAGACAAACAAATTAAGCAGTACCTTAACAAGCTGCCTCAGGCGCAACGTGAAGTTGTACGTGGGGTGTATTTTCAAGATATGTCGCAAGATCAACTTGCAGAGCATTTAAACATTCCCGTAGGCACAGTGAAGTCTCGTCTTCGCTTGGCCTTGCAGAAGTTACGCAACGAAATGGGAGACCAACATGATTAAGCACCATCCTTCTAACGACATTCTCATGCAGTTCAGCGAAGGCAATTTGCCAGCATCGTTGAGTATCGCTGTCGCTATTCATGTTGAAATGTGCCCCGTGTGTAAAAAAGAGATTGCAGCACTTGAAGCCAAACAGGCTGATAATGTATTTGCAGGATTTGATGCTGATAGTGAAGATTCATTTGATGCAGGCTTATTCGATGCAATTACAGCAGACGATGCAATCGACGAAATTTACGAGCAAGCCCCCATTACGGTTGATGTTAAAGACAAAACTTACACATTGCCTCGCGCCTTAACACGTATTGGTCACAGTAACTTTATGCAACTTGGTAAGTTGGCGCGCTCACGCATTGACATAGACGACGGTGCTTTAAGAGCCAGTCTTTTACATATTGATGCAGGGGGTGAAATTCCAGAGCACACACATACTGGATTTGAGCTAACCTTACTACTAGAGGGTGAGTTTAGTGATGAAGAAGGCAGTTACGTACCTGGAGATTTTATGATGCTTGATGGGCGTCATAATCATACGCCTAAAACGGCGCAAGGGTGCTTATGTTTTACGGTGGTGAGCAGTGCTCTACACTTTAACAAGGGTATCAGCAAATTACTTAATCCAATTGGTAATTTGATTTATTAGTAGGAACTTTATGCTGCAATCGACAATAAAAATAGGTATTAGTGCTTGCTTAGCAGGCGATAAAGTGCGTTTTGATAGTGGCCACAAAAAATCAAACTTTTGCATGGATGAGTTAGCTAATCATGTCGAGTATAAAAAGTTTTGCCCTGAAGTCGCGGTTGGTTTGCCAATACCGCGACCGACCATTCGCCAAGTGCGTGTCGGTGACACGATAAAAGTATGTCGACCAGATGGCACGGGCGATGTTGGCCCTAAACTGACCGAGTATGGTAAGCGCGTGGCAACAGAACAAACTGCTGAGTTAAGCGGTTTTGTGTTTTGTGCAAAAAGCCCAAGCTGTGGCATGGAACGGATTAAAATTTACAATGAAGCGGGTACCGGAAATACTTCTGAGGGCGTTGGTTTTTTTGCTGAGCAAATTATGGCTCACAACCCGCTACTACCCTGTGAAGAAAATGGTCGCTTAAACGATATGCACCTGCGAGAAAACTTTGTCATGCGGGTCTACACCTACAAACATTGGCAAACGCTTAATGAGCAACCCATTACCGTGCACCGTTTAACGCAGTTTCATGCGCAATATAAATATTTGCTGATGGCTCATAATTACGAGGCGTATCGAAACTTGGGTAACTTACTGGGCACATTTGATGGCGAAGATATTAATGCGCTCGCGAATGAGTACATTTTGGGACTAATGACCGCATTAAAGAAACCTGCTTCGCGAAAAAATAATGCCAATACCTTAATGCACTTGCAGGGGTATTTTAAAAAGTCGCTCACTAAAATTGAAAAGCAAGAGCTTCGCGATGCGATTGATGAGTATCGAAAAGGACTTGTTCCTTTGTACGTACCGCTTACCTTAATTAAGCACCATCTAAAAATACATCCCAATGAATACCTTGCAAAGCAAGTCTATTTTGACCCTTACCCGAACGAACTGAAATTACGCTACGGAATTTAATGAAGACATTATTTTGGTTTAGGCGCGATTTGCGCCTTTTTAATAACGACGCTTTATATCGCGCTATCGACAATGGATGCCAAGATGCGGTTTTTTTTATAACCGAAAAACAATGGCAACAACATGATGTAGCACCTATTCAGATTGATTTATTAAAGCGCCGTTTAGCATTTTTAGGGCAACTTTTAGCTGATAAAGGCATTACATTACACCTTATTGATGCACACGATTATTCGGGGTGTGTTGATAAGCTCTCAGCGTTTTGCCAACAGCATTCTATTGAAAATGTTTATGCAAATAATGAATACGAACTCAATGAAGTTGAACGAGATAATGCATTTTTAGCTAAAGCTGATTCGCTAGATGTACATTTTTACAGCTATGATGGTGATGTTATTGCCCCCCCAGGCAGTATTAAAAACCAAAGTGGCGAGATGTTTAAAGTGTTCACGCCTTTCAAAAATGCGTGGTTAAAGCAGTTTCAAGATACGCATTTTTATTTTGCCGAGCCTCCTAATATGCCACCTGCAGTTCAGTGGCAAGAAAATGAATTATTAACCTCTGACGGCAGCTCCGAAAAATGGCCGGTTGATGATGAAACGCTAAGCCATGTATGTGCACGCTTTATCGACGAAAAGCTTGGTACGTATCAGGAACAACGTGATATCCCAAGTATTAAAGGCACCTCAGGTTTAAGCCCTTATTTAGCGCTGGGTATTATTAGTGTTCATCAGTTGCTGGCGCTCATTCAGCAGCGTCATCCCGATGTATTGAAAAATGCTAAAAGTAGTCTGTTTTGCTGGGTAAACGAGTTGATTTGGCGCGAGTTCTATCGTCACCTGATTGCGATTTATCCAAATTTGAGTAAATACGCCAACTTTAACGATAAATACGATGCCCTAGCATGGCGCGACGACGAACATGACTTTAATGCGTGGTGTGAAGGTAAAACCGGCTATCCGCTTGTGGATGCAGCAATGCGACAATTATTGCAAACCGGCTGGATGCATAACCGGTTGCGAATGGTGGTTGCTAGTTTCTTAACTAAGCACCTCCTTATTGATTGGCGCAAAGGCGAACGCTTTTTTATGAAACACTTGATTGATGGCGATCTGGCGTCAAACAATGGTGGATGGCAATGGGCTGCTAGCACAGGGTGTGATGCTCAACCTTATTTTCGTATTTTTAATCCAATTACCCAAAGCGAGCGCTTTGATCCAGATGGTGAGTTTATCCGTAAATATCTACCAGAGTTGGAAAAAATACCTGCGAAACACATTCACTTCCCACATGACTACTTAGCTAAACAGGGAAGTAAAAGCAGTTATTGGTCTCCAATAGTTGATCATAAAGCGGCGCGAGAGCGTGCGTTGAACGCGTTTAAGGTGTGATATGGACAAGGCGACCCTTGACAGATTTATTAATGTTTATCAAACACTCAATAAAGACAATTTGCATCTGCTTGATGAAATCTACCATCAAGATATCCAGTTTTCAGACCCCCTTCATGCAGTGGATGGTTTAGCCGCTTTACACGGCTATTTTAAAAATTTGTACGCTAATGTTATTTCTTGTGAATTTAACATCACTGATGTCGAGCACACGACCAACAAAGCCTTTATTTATTGGACAATGTTTTACCGTCATCCAAAATTAAACAAAGGTAAAAAAATAGCGGTGGAAGGGCACAGTCGGCTCGTTTTTTCTAACGAAAAAATTATCCAACATCGCGATTATTTCGATGCGGGTGCCTTACTGTACAGACACATTCCGTTACTTGGTTCAGCAGTTCGTTTCATTGATAAAAGAGCGAGTGCATAATGACAACACTAATTACAGGCGCGACATCTGGCATAGGTGAAGCGCTTGCGTATAAATACGCAGATGCTGGCGAGCAGGTTATAGCCTGTGGTCGTAACACCGACAAGCTTGCTAAATTAAGTTCCCACAGCAACATTGAACGTTGTGAGTTTGATGCCACAAACTTGCAAGACATTCGTTCAAGCACCGTGGCCTACACACAATTTGATCGCGTTATATTAAACGCAGGAAATTGTGAATATATTGATGATGCGCGTAATTTCGACAGTGCATTATTTACCCGCGTTGTAACAACAAACTTATTAAGCATGGGCTTCTGCTTAGAGGCCTTGCTGCCAAAAATTAAGCCGGGTGGCCAGTTGGTCATTGTCAGTTCAAGCGTCACATATTTACCCTTGCCACGAAGCCAAGCCTATGGCGCCTCTAAGGCGGGAGTCAGTTATTTGGCCAACAGCCTTGCTGTTGATTTAAATGATGTAGACGTGACCTTGGTTCATCCCGGATTTGTGAAAACGCCTTTAACAGATAAAAACGACTTTCCTATGCCCATGGCGGTTAGCGCAGAAAAAGCAGCTAGTTACATATACAAAGGGGTTGAAAAACGACGTAAGGAAGTGCATTTCCCTTATCGATTTACCCTCATTTTAAAATTATTACGAATGCTTCCTACGCCATTATGGCTGAAGCTTGCAAAAGGATTATCACGTTGAAAAAAGTGGCCGTAATTGGGTCGGGTATAGCAGGTTTAAGCTGTGCGCACCTACTTCATAAACATTATGATGTAACAGTGTTTGAAAAAAATGACTATATAGGCGGTCACACTGCCACAATTGATGTCAACGTTGACGGTGTTGATTATGCCGTTGATACAGGCTTTATTGTGTTTAATGATAGAACCTATCCATACTTTGAAAAATTGCTCGACCGATTGGGAGTGCAACGACAAAAAACGCAAATGAGTTTTAGTGTGCATAACGAACAAACGGGCTTTGAATACAATGGCCACACTTTTTTTAGTTTATTTGCACAAAAGCGAAATATCTTTCGTCCTAAGTTTTGGAAACTACTCAAAGACATCGTGCGTTTTAATGATGTGTGTAAGGCGTTACATGCAGATCAAAATTATCAACCTAACCAAACGCTAGGTGAGTTTTTAGATGAGCATGATTTTAACGAATTTTTTCGTTACCACTATATCCTGCCAATGGGAGCTGCAATTTGGTCGACCAGTATTAAAGAAATGACCAAAGTGGGAACAGAGTTCTTCGTTAAGTTCTTTTATAACCATGGCCTTTTAGATATTACCAACCGCCCTCAGTGGTATGTTATTCCGGGAGGGTCTCGTGAATACATCAAGCCAATGATTAAAGGTTTTGCAGACAAAATTCGTCTTAACAGTAATATTAGTTCTGTATCGCGTGGTGAAGAGTGTGCCCATGTTCATTTTGATGATGGTCACAGCGAAACGTTTGATAAAGTTGTTTTTGCGTGTCACTCAGATCAAGCTTTAAAGCTCTTGTTAGACCCAACTGAGGATGAAAAAGCGGTACTTTCTGCGATTCCATACACAGCGAATTCGGTGGTATTGCATACCGATACCTCTTTGCTTCCTAAACGTAAGGCTGCCTGGGCAAGTTGGAATTATTTGCTTAATAACAACACAGATAAAGCTGCTGTGGTTACTTACCAAATGAATATTTTGCAAGGAATTGAAAGTAAACCACAATTCTGTGTGACCTTGAACCACTTAGAGGGAATTAACAAAGACAAAATCTTACGCGAATTTATCTATCACCATCCTGTCTTTAACAAAGAATCTATTGCTGCCCAGAAGAAAAAAGCGCTGATAGATGGCCATAAAAACAGCTATTTCTGCGGTGCCTATTGGTACAATGGTTTTCATGAAGATAGTGTAAGAAGTGCCGTGAATGTTGCTAAACAACTCGGAGTTGAGTTTGAATAGTGCTATTTACATTGGTGATGTTCGACATCGGCGTTTTGCAGTAAAAGAGCATCACTTTAAATACCCGCTTTACATGATGTGGGTCGATTTAGCCAAGCCAGAGGAGCTGAATAATATTCATCCTTGGCTTGGTTGTAATGGCTTTAAACTATTAAAGTTTAAACAAAGCGATTATTTTAACTATCAAACCAACATGCAGTTATCATTGCAGCAACGCGCACTGGATAAGCTTGCGGAACTGGGGGTTAACACAACGTTTAGCCATGTTTATATGCTGGGGCAAATGCGCTGTTTTGGCATTTACTTCAGCCCCGTAAATTTTTTCTTTTATCAAACCTCCGATGGCAATTTTACACACATGCTTGCAGAAGTGAGTAACACGCCGTGGAATGAACGTCATTATTATGTCGTACCTTTAGAAAAAAAAGTGAACTTTAAAAAGGTTTTCTCCGTATCACCTTTCATGAACTTAGATATGAACTATCATTGGAATGTCAGACTTAATTCTGATAACGCTATGATTCATATTGAAAATAAAAAAGACGACACTCTTTTGTTTGATGCAACACTTCGTTTGCAAAGGCAAGCCCTGACTAAAGAGCAGGTTAGTGCCGTGCTGAAACAGTTTCCAGCGATGACGTTGAGTATTTTTAAAGGTATTTACATTCATGCGCTGAAACTATTTTGCAAACGTGTGCCCTTTATTGGTCACTCAGGCAAGCAAGAGAATTAAAATTAGGTGATGTGATGGAAAAAGTATCAAATTTAACGCAATCCTCTACAACAGGTTGGTTGTCAAAAATTTATAAGAAACTGGTGACAGGTGCGTTCAGCAGTATCGACATAGGCTGCATCACATTAATTGATGGCAACGAGCGCGAACAGTTTGGTAATCCACACAGTTCGCTCAGTGTTACGGTGACAGTAAATGACGCCGCAATGTACAAAATGTTTGCCATGTCGGGCAGTGTGGGGGCTGGTGAAGCGTATATTTTAGGGTATTGGGATTGTGATAACTTAACGCAACTCATCGAAATATTTGCCCTCAACCAAGACAAACTAGACGCTTTTGAAAAAAAATTCGCTTTTTTAAGTGGTATTGCTCACCGAGTCAACCACTTAAAAAATAAAAACTCTGCATCGGGTTCTAAAAAGAACATCGCAGCGCATTATGATTTAGGCAATGATTTATACAGCGCATTTTTAAGTGACGAAATGCTTTATTCATGCGCTGTGTATCCATCGAAAGCAGCGACGCTAGAACAAGCACAAACACACAAACTCGCTCTTATATGTGAGCAAGTCGACTTGCAACCTGGCGATAAGGTCATTGAGATTGGAACCGGGTGGGGGGCATTTGCTATCTATGCTGCAACGCATTTTGATTGCCATGTCACAACCACCACTATTTCTGATGAGCAGCATGATTATGTTGCAGAAAAAATAAAAGAATTAAATTTAGAGCACAAAATAACGTTGCTTAAACACGATTATCGACTCCTTGAGGGCCGCTACGATAAGCTTGTCTCTATTGAGATGATTGAAGCTGTGGGTCACGAGTATTTGCCTGGCTTTTTTGCTAAGTGTCAGTCACTGTTAAAAGCTAATGGGGCAATGCTTATACAAGCGATCACAATTGCGGATCAACGCTATAGCCATTACTTAAAGAACTCAGATTTTATACAGCAGTATATTTTCCCCGGCGGTTGTTTGCCATGCTTAGATGAAATGAACAAGCAAATTAAACAGCAAACTGACATGGTTGTTCACAGTGTTAAAGACATTGGGGTGCATTACGCCAGAACGTTGGCTGACTGGCGTGAACGCTTTGTGGCAAGCTGGCCTGAAATCGATAAAGTAAAATTCGATCAACGCTTCTATCGCTTGTGGCTATTTTATTTGGCTTATTGCGAAGGCGCGTTCAGAACGCGTTCGATTAGCACAGTTCATTTGGTTGCTCGTCGACCTCGTTTTGTTCACTCAGGCGATGACATTGCGCTCAATTATTAATTTCGTGTTGTTTCAGGGAGTGTGGTTTATGGCCTTACTCCTTGAGCAACAAGCCGTTATTCCAGCTTTAGGCGTTGTTGGATTGATGATCTATCTTTCCGAGCAACGCAAGCAAGACCTTTTGCTTCTAGTGTGTGGCCTGCCCCTTGCGTTAGGCTTTGAATGGCTTGCGACATCCTTAAATTTACTGAGTTTTAAAGTCTACCCCTTTCCATTTTGGCTGGTACTCCTTTGGGGAGCATTGCTTTTAACCATCAATACTTCAATGCAGTTTCTGCAAAAGCTTCCATGGTATTTAGGGTGGCTTGTATGCGCTCTTTTTGCACCGGGTAGCTATTATGCAGGGGCGCGTTTTGGTGTTTTAAACATCGATATATCGCTTTGGATGTTCTGGTTGTGTTATGGCATTAGTTGGGCCTCGATGTTCATGGCAATTATTGTCATAAACAAACGCTATTTAACCTCAAAATGATCACTTAGCCCCTGTGATGCGTAGTGTCTAAAAGATATGTTTTAAGGTATAGAACAATGAAATACAGACTCGCATTACTCCTATTATTCTCACTGGTATTAATGACAAACGCTAACGCTACGGGTTTTAAAACCGTAGGCCAAGCAAAAATGGAATACTTGTTTTGGGATGTGTATAACGCAAAACTAGAAACGCCCACAGGACACTATGTATTTGGCCAGCATCCAACCAAACTCACCTTAACGTACCTGCGAGATTTTTCGGCAAAAGATATTGTTAAAGCCACTAATGAGCAATGGCAGCATTTGGGCTTTGATGAAATGGTTGGTGCCTTTGATTCTCAATTACTTGATTTATGGCCAGATATAAAAGAAAACGATTCCTTGTCATTTGAAACAAACCAACAGGGAATCGGAACTTTTTACTTCAACAACGAAAAACTCGGTGCTATTGAAGATGAAAGGTTTGCCGATAATTTTTTAGCAATTTGGCTTAGTGCCGACACAACAGAGCCTTCACTTAGAAAACAGCTTATAGGAGGGAAACATGATTAAGCTCAAAGCAATGTTCATTTCAGCTATGGTATTTTTAGTTGCGAGTTGTTCAGCCCCTGATGTTGATTATTATAAAGGGACAGAGCCAGAATTTAACTTTAAACGTTTCTTCAGTGGTGAACTCAAAGCGTACGGCGTTGTTCAAGACCACAAGGGCGAGTTAACGCGTAAGTTAGTTGTTGATATGCAAGCAAGCTGGCAAGGCAATCAAGGGGTGATTGATGAGCAGTTTGTTTATGACGATGGGGAAACGCAAACTCGCACTTGGTATATCACTCTAAATGATGACGGGAGTATTTCAGGTACCGCTTCAGATGTAGTGGGTGAAGCGAAAGGGGATAGTAACGGCAGTGTGTTTCATTGGACTTACTCGGTAGAACTTCCTTATAACGATAGTACTTTAGTTGTAAACTTCGATGATTGGATGTACTTGGTAACACAATCGCGCTTGATTAACCGTACCGCTATTGATAAGTTTGGTGTCGAGGTTGGGGAAGTAACCTTGGTTATCGAGAAAATCGAATGATCGTTTAGCTGTCATAAAACCTTTTGGAAGATGGTTAAATTCAGTCTTTATTAATCCTGATGTCACTAAGTTAGTGATAGATAGTTAAAATGTAGCCATTTTTGAATAATTTACGTAAAAATAGCAATTTGCTGTTGCTAACTTTTCAAAAATGCATAAAGATAGGTTTTGCGAAGGCAAAATAATAACGAATAGGAATCTAACAATGAATAAAGCTCAATTAGTTGAAAAAATCGCTACTGATGCAGAAATCTCAAAAGCGGCAGCAACGCGTGCACTAGATGCATTCACTGGCGCAGTTACTAACTCTCTTAAAGAAGGTAACTCAGTAGCATTAGTTGGTTTCGGCACATTCTCGGTAAAAGAGCGTGCAGCGCGTACTGGCCGTAACCCACAAACTGGTGCAGAAATCCAAATCGCAGCAGCAACTATCCCAAGCTTTAAAGCGGGTAAAGGTCTTAAAGACCAAGTTAATCCTTAATAAGAATAAGTACTTATTAATTAAAAAAAGGGCTAATAGCCCTTTTTTTGTGTCTGTAATAAAGCGGTAAAGGCTTAAGCCTTTAACGCCTTATCACCTCGACCAATGCCGACCGCACCCGAACGCACGACTTCAATTAAGTCTGTTTCATGGCGAAGCGTGTCTAAGAAAGATTCTATTTTCTCGGTACTTGCGACAAGCTGTAATGTATAGCTGTGGCGGCCCATATCGAGTATGGCACCTTGAAACACATCGACAACGCGCGTGACTGCGGCACGGGTGTTTTCATCTTGAGCAAAGACTTTAACTAACAATAACTCACGCTCGATGTGTGCCATTTCTGTTAAATCAATGATTTTAAGTACATCCACAAGTTTATTTACTTGCTTTGTGATTTGCTCAACAATGCGGTCATCACCCATTGTGGTGATAGTGATACGTGAAAGTGAGTGGTCATCAGTGGTGCCCACTGTCAGGCTATCAATGTTGTAAGCGCGCTGTGAAAATAAGCCAACAATGCGAGACAGTGAACCCGGTTCGTTTTCTAATAAAATCGATAAAATACGGCGCATTATGCTTTTACTCCTTTACGTAACCACATGTCATCCACAGCCCCTAGCTTTATTTGCATTGGGTAAACATGCTCTTTTTCATCAACACAAATATCTAAGAATACTAATCGGTCGTTAATCGACATCGCTTTGTCAATGGCTGGTTGTAGTTCATCAATATGATCTACGCGAATACCGACATGGCCATAGCTTTCAACCAGTTTTACAAAATCAGGTAATGATTCCATGTACGATGATGAGTGACGCCCTGAATACATCATGTCTTGCCATTGGCGAACCATGCCTAGTGAACGGTTATTAAGTGACACGACTTTCACAGCAAGGTTATATTGCAAGCAAGTCGAAAGCTCTTGAATATTCATTTGAATCGAGCCATCACCGGTAACACAAATTGATTCTTTGTCTGGGAAAGCCAGTTTTACACCCATAGCCGCAGGCAAGCCAAAGCCCATCGTGCCAAGGCCTCCAGAGTTAATCCATTGGCGCGGGTGTTTAAACGGGTAGTACTGAGCTGCAAACATTTGATGTTGGCCTACGTCAGAGCTGACATACGCATCGCCATTGGTTGCTTTGTAAATTGCTTCTATAACCGCTTGCGGTTTAATTTTATCGCCATCGGTGCTGTAGCTCAGACACTTTTGCTCTCGCCAGCTAATAATTTGTCGCCACCAATCCTCTTGTGCAGAACGGTCAATCGCAATGGAGCTTTTATCAATTGCGCTTTGTAATTGTTCAAGTACCGTTTGTAAGCAACCAACGACAGGAATATGTGCTTTTATGGTTTTTGAAATCGATGTAGGGTCAACATCAACATGAACAATAGTGGCGTTCGGGCAGAATTTTTTTACATTATTGGTTACCCGATCATCGAATCGTGCCCCTAACGCTAAAATAACGTCGGCATGGGCCATCGCTTTATTTGCCTCTAGACTGCCGTGCATACCCAACATGCCGATAAAGTTAGGGTGTGTGCCGCTAATACCACCTAGTCCCATTAATGTATTTGTAATAGGAGCATTAAGTGACTCTACAAGATGGGTTAATTGCTCTGACGTATTCGAGAGAATAATGCCGCCACCAGAATAAATAACAAGCTTTTTCGCTTCTAGAATGGCAGTGACAGCTTTACGAATTTGCTTTGAATGACCCTTGGTATTTGGGTTGTATGTGCGAAGCTCTGTTGTTTTTGGAAAATCAAATGGAAATTTAATGGCTGGATTTAGCATGTCTTTTGGCAATTCGACCACAACAGGACCAGGACGCCCTGTGCTGGCTATGTAGAATGCTTTGGCAAGAATGGCCGGGATTTCCTTTGCGCTTCGACAGTTAAAGCTATGCTTTACAATCGGACGAGAGCAGCCAACGATATCGGTCTCTTGAAAGGCGTCATCGCCAATCAGTCCTGTGGGTACTTGACCAGACAACACAACCATAGGAATGGAGTCCATATAAGCGGTAGCAATACCGGTAATGCAGTTTGTTGCTCCAGGACCCGAAGTTGCAAGCACCACACCGACATCGCCCGTTGCTCGGGCATAACCATCGGCCATATGCGTGGCTGCTTGTTCATGACGTACTAAGATATGTTCGATATCATCTTGTTGAAAAAGTGCGTCGTATAAATCCAGCACTGACCCGCCTGGGTAGCCAAAGATATATTTAACCTTTAATTCTTTAAGTGCCCGAACAACAAGTTCGGATCCATTATATTCTGCTGTACTCATCCTCATTCCTCTGTGTGCTAGCTACAAGAGCATAAAAAAACCCCCGCAAATGGCGGGGGTTTTTAAAAGCGTGCTTTCATCTTTTAATACGTCCCCGCTGGGCTTTTTACTAAGACCAGTACGAGTACATTGACGACTAAAAGATGGCTGCGAAAATTCATTGTTTTTTTCTTTATAAAAATAACAGCCGACTAGACGGCTACTGTTTAAAATTTGTTAGGGTTATTTTTAAGCCTTTTGGAAACTGATGTCAACCGCAAAAGCATCTTTTTGCATTAATTTTTCTTTTTTGGTGCGGTGATTTGTATTTATTGCATCTAAAATCATTTTTTGCACGTATATTAAGGTGTAACTATGCATTAAATTGTTCGTGTGGCAAGCGTTAAGTGTCTGTAATAAATAACCTAAGGCCATGTTATTTATGCATAACTTAGCTATGATTAGCCATATACGAAACTGGGGTAGGGTATTAATTGTGAGATTTATTAATTATTTAGCAGGCGTGTGTTTGTTGTCGAGCTTTTCGGTGTTTGCAAAGCCTGTAGCGACTCATGATATTGGCTTGATCAATAAAGAACAAATAGTGTATTGGCTGAATAAACGCGGTGAACTTAATCAGCGCGACGAGCAAGCTGCTTTAGAAGACTACATTGGGCAAGTGAATACAGCTCAACGCGTTGCGATTAAACCCAGAGTGTTAGACCCCGCAAAGGTGCACAATAAAGCAGTGCTTGATAATAAGTTCACAAATTTTGTATCGTTAATCCCAACCGATGACAAAACAAACGTTAAAGTATTGGCAATCTTAATCGACTTTCCTGACTTGCCTTACGACAATAATCAACTCACTGCTGAAGATACACCTATGTACTACAGCGATTACAGCCAAGCTCACTATCAACAAATGCTCTTTAATGACACATCGTACCCGGGACCATCGGGTCAATCGTTAAACACGGTTCATCATTATTATCAACAAGCATCAGGTGAAAGCTTTGCATTTACCGGAGATGTTTATGGGTGGGTGAGTGCAGATAAGCCCGCTAAGTTTTACGGTGAGCGAGAAGGTGACATCCGTGATCTAAACGCCCCAGATCTTATATTAGAAGCGGTAGAAAAAGCCGTTACAACCTTTAATATTAATTTACAAGACTACGATTTAACCGATCTCGATGATATTGATGGTGACGGTATTACAAACGAACCTAATGGGATTATCGATCATGTAATGGTGTTTCACTCTAGTATTGGAGAAGAAGCGGGTGGTGGAGTACTGGGCACCGATGCTATTTGGTCACACCGTTTTTTCGTTACAAACAATGCGAACCAACCCGCTACTGTTGCTGGCAGTAATGTGAAATTATTTGGCTACACGATTAATCCCATCGATGCGGGAATTGGGGTTGTTGCTCATGAGTTTGGTCACGATCTTGGATTGCCTGATGAATATGACTTAATGGGCAGCGCAATTGGTGAACCTGTTGCGTCTTGGTCTATTATGGCCGGCGGGAGTTGGGCTGGGTCGCCAAGAGGTTCAGCGCCAGTGATGTTTAGTGCGTACGCGCTTGACTACTTGCAAACACGTTACAAAGGAAATTGGCTACATCAAACCGAAATTGACTTAACTGACGTCAATACAGACTCTGAACATAATTTAAAAGCGTCGAGTAGCTTTAGTTCTGGCGTAAATCAGTTAAAGGTCACCTTACCCGCTAAATTAGAAAGCTTTAAAGCACCGTTACAAGGGCGCTATCAGTATTACTCAGGTAAAGGGAATGAGCTTGTACACAGTTACAAGCAACGCATTACATTACCCTCTACTGCTGGCAGTACCGAGCTTGCGTTGTTATCACATTTTAGCATTGAACAAGACTACGACTATGCACAAATTAAAGTAAATGGTGTTGCACTTGCTAATAGCTATACCAAGGCGATAAACCCACACTATGGTGACATTGGTCCTTATTTAAGTGGCGACTCGCAATTTAAAGATGGCGCAAAGTTGCCGCACGGTCACCTTGATATGCGATTTGATTTGTCTGCTTATGAAGGGCAAACAATCGAGCTTGAAATTACGTATGTCACCGATGTGAACATACACTTTTATGGCATTGTGGTTGACGACTTAACTATCACTCAGGGGAATACCGTTGTATTTAAAGATGATGCAGAGCAATCATCAATCGCTCAACTAGCAGGTTTCTCACGTATTGGTGAGTACGTTTATCAGCAACCAACACATTACTTTTTACAGCTAAGAGATTATGCCGGCATTGACAGTGGCCTCCAGTTTGAGTCTTACTCTCCAGGGGTATTGTTGTGGTATGTTGACCCTGCTGAGCAAAATAACAACACAGCTTCTCACCCAGGTGAAGGCTTTGCACTTGTGGTTGATGCTGACCAAAATACGATTCGTAAGGGCACAACATCAGGCCCTGCCAATACTGATATTCAAGTGCGCGATGCGGCATTTAGTTTGTATGATCAACGCCAGGGCTTGGGAGACGAGCACCTATTAGCAATTAGCTCATTTTCAGATTCTCAAGATTACAGCTTCCCAATTCAGCCTGCGTCGGGGGTTAATGTACCTTCATTGGGCTTCGGTTGGCGCATTGTGTCGCAAGCAACGGATAGCAGTGAAGTGAATGTAGAGCTTAACTATGATGCAACCTCTGGTATTAGTGCCCAACGTAGCGACCGAGATGTGTCGTTTAGTATCAACGGTCTTATTTTAAATGAAACCGATACTTTTCTGTGGTTGTTTGGTGATGGCGAGCAGTCAACGGTGCTCGCGCCAACCCATCAGTATGCAGAATATGGCCGTTATACTGTCGTTTTTGAGCGTACGACTGAGTCGGGAGAGGTTACGCGGTTAAACAAAGAAATTATTGTTAGTGAGCCGCTAACACTTAGCCTTTCGGTTACAGCGAATGAAAATGGTTTACTGGTTGCGACAGCCACTGCACAAGGGGGCATTGCACCGTATCAGTATAGCTGGGATTTTGCCGACGGAAGTGCTGCATCAACGGCAACGGTCAGTTATCAATATGCGTTGTCGGGTAGCTTTGATGTGAATGTCACGGTGGTTGATGCCAACATGGAGTCAACATCTTCGCAATTTGCAGTCACTGTGGATGTGCCTTTAAATGCCAGTGCTCGTTTTAATGCACAAGGTTTGAACGTGCAGTTTTCAAGTCAAATAAGTGGTGGTACAGGGCAATATCGCTATCAGTGGGACTTTGCCGATGGCAGTACAAGTACCTCAGCATCGCCGACACACCAATACACAAATGAGGGGACGTACGCAGTCACGTTAACAGTAACAGACACCCAAACGCAGGCTGTAGAACAAACAAGCTTATCAGTCACGGTTGTTAAAACACAGAGTAATTCGGGATCAAGTGGCGGGGCTATCTGGTGGTTATTACTGATTTTTAGCCCGCTGATTATACGCAGGTATGGCAAATTTTAAGCATTAAAAAGCCAGTTAAAAACTGGCTTTTTTATTATTTAGCATACAACTAATTATAGACGTTCAATCACTGCTTGTGTGAAGTCTGTTGTACCGTGGCTGCCGCCAAGGTCACGCGTTGTACGGTCACCTGTTTTGATAACGTCAGCGACTGCACTGCGAATACGTTCCGCTGTGTCAGCCATACCTAAGTGCTCAAGCATTTGGATTGATGCTAAGATAACTGACGTCGGGTTAGCAAGGTTTTTGCCTGCGATGTCTGGCGCACTACCGTGTACTGCTTCAAAGATAGCGGCATCTTCGCCGATGTTTGCACCTGGAGCCATACCAAGACCACCAACAAGACCAGCACATAAGTCAGATAAAATGTCGCCGAATAGGTTAGTCGTAACGATAACGTCAAACTCATCTGGGGTCATGACTAGTTTCATACATGTTGCGTCAACAATCATCTCTGTTGATTCGATTTGTGGGTAACGTTCTGCTACTTCACGTGCAACTTTCAAGAATAAACCCGATGTTGATTTAAGGATATTTGCTTTGTGAACAGCGGTTACTTTTTTACGGCCTTCACGGACTGCAAGTTCGTATGCGAATGTAACAATTTTTTCAGCGCCTTCACGGGTGATTTTTGATAATGCTTCAGCTTCGTTACCGTCTTCAGATACTACTTGACCAAGACCTGAGTACATACCTTGCGTGTTTTCACGAACAGTGATGATATCGATATTATCGTAACGCGCTTTAGTACCCTCAAAAGATTTAACTGGGCGTACGTTAGCATAAAGGCCAAATTGTTTACGAAGTGTCACGTTGATAGACGTAAAACCTTCACCTACTGGCGTCGTTAATGGGCCTTTTAAAGTGATCTTGTTACGTGCGATAGTGTCGATTGTTTCTTGCGGAAGCAACTCACCTGTTTTCTCTAGGGCAGCAAGGCCAGCATCAACGAATTCATAATCAAAATCGCAACCTGCGGCATTTAGGATCTCAAGTGCTGAATCAATAATGCTAGGACCAATGCCGTCGCCTTTGATCACTGTGATGGTTTGTTTAGCCATTTACTTTTCCTATTTATGAGTAGATATACACGTAAATACACCGCGAAAATGAGCGCGATTTACTTGTTAGAGGATTTACGTGGATGTGTTTGAAAATTTAAGCGGCTTTTATAGCAATTTATTCAGCTTTTTGCCAGTTTATACTGTGAATACTGACTATAAATAGACGAAAGTTCATATTTTCTTAACGACTTCGAACGTTTTAGCACCATTTTTTAAAAATTATCAGCAAACTCGCATGTGCGAAGGTATGAATAAAAATCCGCTTTTGACTGCCAACCGACCGTCGTTAATGTTTCAGCGATAATGTTTTCTTGCCAACTACTAAACATAGCCTTAGGTTGAAATACATAATAACTGAACAATTTTACTGCTATCCAAAGCTTTTCATTCTGTTGTAATTGTTGTTTTTTTAATTGCTCACTGTTAAGTAAATGCTGTGTCCAAGGATTATCGCCGATTAACTGGGTAAGGTATTCGCTCAGGGGAGCCACATCAAGCGTGTTAATCCCAAACAAGCACGCAAGTGGGGGGCTTACCGTATGCTCTTCTGCGTGTTCAAACACGGTTTTGCGTGACAAACTTGTTGCCTGATTCTCACACAGATACAAGACATAGGCATATAAGGGCAAGGTGACTTGCTCAAATTGCTGAATAGGTGAGTGTTTAAACAGTGCTTGAATAATCCGTACTATGTTTTCAAGGCGTTTGGCTATGTGCGGATATAAAGGGTGCGATGTGGTGGCAACTAAGCGCTGAAACAATACTTTCTGGATAATCGCTGGCGCATTGTCATAGCCCACCATAGATAAGCAATGGCGTAAATCTTTTGCGCGTTGGTGCTCTTTATTATAAGGCTTAACAGCGTACGTAAGCTGGTGAATAAGTTCAGGGTATGGACTCAGTAATTTGTCTAACGCCCGATAACTGTACTCTTTTGCTATTTTAAGTTCGCTGATCAGTGTTAGATACTGTTGCTGGCGACGCTGATTTGCTGGGGGAGGCAGCACAAAATTGATGTTTTCACTAAACCAAACGGTATAAAGCAAGCGTGAATCATTGCAAACACGTTGTTTATCAATAATTGACAGGGGGGCTTTAAATCGATGCCAACGAATTTTTTCAGGTTGAGACACATCAATTAAAATATGCCGATGTTGCTCGTCAGTCGTTAGGTATATTAAGGTTTGCTCGGCATACTTCACTTCGCTTGCGGGAATGTACGGACCGATATGTGCAATAAAGGCTTTAATTGCATTTTGCGCAAACTCATTAGGTGTACGAAGGTAAATATCGGCCAATGCTTTATGCACACTAATATGGCCACCGGACTCTCGGTAGGTAGTATTCATCGCGATGATATTAGCGAGTGCAACAAGGGTTGTCGCACCATCGTAAATCATCACTTTTGGTGCGCTGAGTAAGGCTTGCTTATATTTATTTAAACGCGCTAATAAGTGCTGAATTGAAACCGTATTTGGGCCCGCTGCATGGAGCAATTTTACAGCAAGTTGATGACGACAATGCCACAGTTTTTTGTCTTGCTCGGTCAGTGTTTGCCCTGATGCGAGCTTATTACTTTGTGATTGCACACATAAATAATTAGCAAGACAGCAACATATAATTTGCTCACTTACTGCTTTATTATAATTGAGGCTATGGCACATTATGCACGCAATGACACACTGGTTAACAACCAGGTTCGTTGTGTAACCATGGGCTGCGACGTATAAGTTAAGTTGTGCCTGCAGACTTTTAGGGTATGTTTGGTATACCAGGTAATAACGCTCAGCAAGATTACTGAGTAATGGGTAAATTTGTGACCATTTACGTTTTTGATAATACAGGTTAAGTAGCTGATGTGTGCTATCGAATAAGCGTGCCAATTCCCGCGGCGTCACAGTGTCCATCATTGTGTGCTAACTTTCTTGCTGATAACTTTCATAGGCACTGGGCCCCCATAATACAAGTTGGCCATTTTTAAACAGTAAGCCTGTACACTCATCAATCGTGGTTATGCCATCTGATTTAACATGTTGAGTGCGATAAAAAATAATTTGCCATACATTGTCTTCAACGCGTTTTGCATAGGTTAAATCGGGGCTACCTAAATAATCAAGCACGGCATTG
Source organism: Pseudoalteromonas lipolytica (assembly GCF_003515105.1). Lineage (NCBI taxonomy): Bacteria > Pseudomonadati > Pseudomonadota > Gammaproteobacteria > Alteromonadales > Pseudoalteromonadaceae > Pseudoalteromonas > Pseudoalteromonas lipolytica. The sequence goes on from NZ_CP032091.1 coordinate 145,075, forward strand.
AGGTTTTCGGGTTTTTCTATTGAAAGCTTGGCGATGTAGCGTTTGTTGAAGGCTTCACGGTCTTGCCAGATCATGGCTTGCGGATCATCTTTATAAAAAGTGATCACTAGGGCTGCTATAAGTGCGTAAACACCTAACCCTAATACCAGATATTGGAAAACCTTTTTAATCATGTGTAACTCTATAAAACAAACACGAATTTTCAGTATACGCGCAGTTGATAAACTGTGCTACGAGATTGCGACTAATTGAGCCTTAACTGCTTTAAACTAAAGCCTAAGTTTATATCTGTTCGTAACATTACTAAATTTTTAGAGATAATCAGCTTATCCATATCAGCGGTTAACTTACGTTTTAAAGTGGCATTGAGTGCGTCGTCCATCATGGCCGCTTCAATCGACTCATAGTCATTAATTAATTGCTCAGCCGATTTATTACCAATTCCTTTAACGCCCGGTATGTCATTGGTTTTATCACCTGCAAGTGCCCAAAAGTCAATAAGGCGGTGCTGGGGGACATTAAACCGCTGTTTAATGTCTTGATGCTCAATATAGTGTTTTTTAAAGTAATCGAATATGGCGATATGCGCTGATAAAAACGGTAAAAAGCCTTTATCGGTAGACACAATAGTGGACGAGACATTATTAGATGCTGCTTTGTAGGCAAGCGTGGCAATGATATCGTCTGCTTCGTCGTTCTCAGGTGAGAACACCACGATACCGGTCTCTTCGATAGCGTGTTTAAAACGCGCTAAATTGTTTTTTAGAGTATCAGGCATGGGGGAACGCGTGCTTTTGTAAGCAGCGTAGTAATGATATCGCCAGCTTTTATCGCCATCAAACACCGCAATTGCATGGGTGGCGTTGCATTGACTTAGTAATTTTTTACAAGCATGTGCCACGCGGGCACAGCTTGCTTTAATCATATGCTCTTCACTGTGATGACTCTGATTACTATCAACGGCATAGATGCGCCGAATAAGGTTTAACGCATCTATTAAAAGTAATTGGGTGGTCACATGTTCTCCAGTTATGCTTTGATTTCATAGCAAGGGATATACTTGCTGCCAGGTAACTTCATACGACCTTGCTCAACAAAAGCGGCAAGCAGTTTATCCATATCGGCCATTAATGCAGGCTCGCCACTGAGTACAAAGCGGCCGTACTGTTTAATCGCCTGTAAGCCTTCATCTTTTACATTGCCAGCAACAATACCCGAAAATGCGCGTCGTAGATTAGCTGCAAGTTGTTGAGTAGGTTGATCTAAATGTAAATCTAAGCTTGCCATATTAGCATGTGTCGGCGCGAACGGCTGCTGAAAATCGTTATCAATTTTTAATGTCCAGTTAAAGTAGTAGGCATCACCTTGGCTTTTACGGTATTCGCGTACGTCTGCCATTTTAGCTTTAAGGGTTCTGCCAACACGTTCAGGGTCATCAATTATGACGTCAAATTTATCAAGGGCTTTTTTGCCGAGTGTGTTTTCAACAAATTTACAAAGCTCAATAAAGTAGTTTTCACTTTGTTTAGGCCCTGTAAGAATAACGGGTAAACATTGCTTCTCGTTTTCAGGGTGCAATAAGATGCCTAATAAATAGAGCAACTCTTCAGCAGTGCCCGCGCCGCCAGGGAAAATAATAATACCATGCGCAGAACGTACAAAAGCCTCTAAACGTTTTTCGATGTCAGGCAGTATAACCAGCTCATTCACGATAGGGTTAGGTGGCTCAGCGGCAATGATACTAGGCTCCGTTAAGCCTAAATATCGGTTGTCGGTAATACGCTGTTTTGCATGGCCAATGGTCGCCCCTTTCATGGGGCCTTTCATTGCACCTGGGCCGCAACCGGTGCAAATATTTAAACCACGCAATCCTAACTCGTAACCCACCTGTTTGGTGTATTTATATTCGACTTCGTTAATAGAGTGGCCTCCCCAGCATACAATCATACTAGGATCGCTATTAACTCTGAGTGCTCCTGCGTTTCTGAGCATGTCGAATACCATATGGGTAATGGCCTTTTGCTCTGTTAGATCTTTTTCGTATTTTTGGCAAATAAACAGGATGTCACGGATCACTGAGAAAATATGTTCGTGAATACCCGTGATTATTTCGCCATCGACAAACGCGGATTCTGGTGGATTCTCTAATTCAATTTTAATACCGCGCTCACGGCTTAATAAGCGAATGTCGAAATTTTCATATTTGTCGTAAATTTCAGAACTTGAGTCTGTGTGGCTACCCACATTGAGAACAGCGAGCACGCAGTTCCTAAATAATTTATAACGCTCGCTGGTGGATGATTGTTCGAGTAGATCAACTTCTAGTTGTGATAGTAAATCCAGTACACCGGTAGGATTCAGTTGTTTTAACATAAGCACTCTCCTAGCTCGTCAATGAGCCTGTCTAATATGTATTAAAGACCCTAAGTAAGGTATACATGAGGTCTTTATTTGCTAATGCAAACTCTATTTCGTCCTTCATTTTTAGCTGTATAAAGCGCTTCATCAGCTCGGTCAAAGGCAATCAATTGCGTATCGCCTTTTTTAAGTTGAGTCGCGCCAATTGAAATCGTAATTTCAACTTGCGTATCTTTAAATTTGAATGGGATACTTTGAATTGTTTTTCGTAGTTTTTCTAAGGGGGCTACGGCTTTTTCAAGTGGCATACCAGTCATTAAAAGTACAAACTCTTCACCGCCGTAACGGGCTATAAAGTCAGACTTTCTAACTGATTTTTGCAGCGCTTTGGCGATCACCTGAAGTGTTTTATCGCCTGCACTGTGGCCATATCTGTCGTTGATTGATTTAAAATGATCGACATCAATAACGACTAAAGTAAGCTCAGAACCTTGCGATAAAAACAACTGGAATTCATGTTCAAAGCGCTCATCAAATGCGGCACGGTTCGGAAGTTTCGTTAAGCCATCAAGCAAACTTTTAAAACGTTGTTCGTTTAAACGTTGCTTATAAGTTGTCAGTTTACTCTCTAGACTACTTACCCGATTATTAATGTCTTTAAAGCTTGCAAGTAAGTTTTCACGCTCAGCGTGTTCAAGTTTTTCTTTGGTGATTAAATCATCGCTCAATGATTTGAGCTCTTCTTCCACTAATTCTTTAAGCGCCGAAATTGATGTTGCTTGTTGAGTTTGCTGATTAAGATTTTTAATTTTTCTTTCGATACTTTTATTAAGTGAATCGTATTCTGCACTCAGTGACTCAGAGTGTTTAGTGGTTGATACAATAGAATGATGCAGATCTTCAATTGTCTGATTTAACGAAATTAAAAAGCTCTGCGCCGACTGGCGTTCTTTACTTATATTTTGTGAAATAATGGTAATAATGCCAATCGCAGCATCAAGTAGCTCATCAACGCTGTCGTTGCGCGTAATTTGGTTTCTGATATTTTTTATTTGTTCAGCACTTTCGTCTTCAAATAACAGTCCATTAGCCAATGTCATTAGCTCAGAGGCAAGCTCGGGTTTAATTAAAGCTTCGCCGGTATCACTTTCAGCTAGCTTTGCTTGCAGGGCTTGGTGATAAATAACAACCAGCTTGGATAAAATGGGCACAAAATCATGGTTCGATTGAATATTGTCAAGCTCACGGTCAAGCAAGTTGCGCAGCGAGCGGCGCGCATCATCAGGTAACCCTTTTACTTTTTGTAACTGCTTGCCTGCATCTAATACGCTTTTATTAAGATCGCGCTGCAAGGCAATTTGTTTTGCTTCTTGGTGTTTGAGTAAACCGAGAACATCGTCAATAAAGGGGGCTAGTAGGTTAAAATCAACGCCTTTTTTTAGAGCACTTCGGTATTTAGCAAGGCGGTTATCAAGCTCCATGTCTAGTCCTTTACAGCTCAGCGATAACTTCGCCGCAAACTGTGAAAGTACTTCAACTTGATGTTTGCGCGCATCCTCGACAACCATCCTTGCGTCGATCGCTTGCTTTAACTTTTTATTAAGAACATCATGCTGTTGCTGCACTTACTTACACCGCCATCAAGTTTTATATTTATGTACCTTAAGTCTACAACAATTTATTGTGAGATGTAGGTGATAAGTCAAAAACTTAACTATTTTGTCTATCAGGCTTATTGCTACGGCAGTTTATCGGTTTTTAATTCACATTTTATATCTCAGTTGATAGGCTAATTCGCAATTATCGATAGTAATAAAAAAGAGTTGTTATGAAAAAGTTTTTGGCTATGTCAATTTTGGCCGCATGCTCTAGCAGTGTGTTTGCAGATGTAAACTATTCACTGGCGATCACTGAACCTGAACATCACTTAGGTAATGTTAGTGTGGAGTTTCCTGAGACAGCACAAGCGCATTTAGACGTAAAACTTCCGGCATGGCGTACTGGACGCTACGAAATTTTAAACCTTGCGAATGGGGTACGTTTTTTCGATGCGAAAGATGATAATGGTAAGCCGTTAAAATGGGAAAAAATTGACCACAGCACATGGCGTGTTCATTTAAATGAGCCAACACACGTTAATATTGATTATCAAGTCTATGCCAATGAACTTGGTAAACGCGCGCGTCACATCGATGACAGCCATGCGTTTATTGATGCATCGGGCTTTTTCATGTTCAGTGAATCATTTCGCCAAGACCCTGTGACGGTAAAGCTTGATGTGCCTAAAGCATGGCGCTCTGTTTCGGGTATGGAAAATGCGGGTTCAAAACACAGTTTTAAAGCGGCTGATTACGATATTTTGGTCGACTCGCCAATTGAAACAGGCATTAACGAGTTACATAAATTCACGGTGGATGGCCGAGACTACGAGCTGGTTATTTGGGGCGACGGTAACTACGACGTTGAGCAAATGCTAACGGACCTTAAAAAACTAGTGGCTACAGGTAATGTAATTTGGGATAGCTATCCGTATGAGCGTTATGTATTTATGGTACATGCAACGTCTGGTGCAGGGGGAGCTACAGAGCATTTAAATTCAACAATTATTCAGCGCCCACGTGACCGTTTTGGCTCTCGTAAAGACTACTTAGCGTTCATTAGTACTGCTGCCCATGAGTTTATTCATACATGGAATGTAAAGGCGTATCGTCCGAAAGGCATCGCTCCTTACGATTACACAAATATTAACTACGCTAAAACACTGTGGATTGCAGAGGGTTCTACAAGTTACTTTGAAGATCATTTGTTAGTGCGTTCTGGTATTGCAAAAACGGATGAGTTTTTTGATACCCTAACTAAAACTATTAACCGCCACTTGCAAACCCCAGGTCGTGAAGTACAAAGCGCCGCTGAAACCAGCTTTGATAAGTGGATCAATCAAGGTGGTGACCATGCTCGCAACTACAGCACTAATATCTACCTTGAAGGCTCGTTAATTTCAATGGCACTTGATATCGACTTGCTAGAGAAAAGTGATGGCAAAATCAGTTATCGTGATGTGCACCGTGCGCTTTACAATAAGCATCGTTTGCCAGATGGTTTTACACCTGATGATGTCAAAGCCATTTTAAAAGAGCTAACGGGTCGTGATTACAGCGCATGGTGGCAAGCTAATGTGGATGAGCCAGCAGCCATTGATTTTGATGCCTTACTAGCAAAAGTTGGCTTAGGTTTGACTCGCCCTGAAGGCGCAAAATCAGTACCGAGTATTGATTCATTCGCTAAAAATAGCGGTGAGTTACTGACGCTTACACATGTTCGTCGTGGTGGTGCAGCATGGCAAGCAGGTTTAACAACAGACGATAAAATCGTTGCCTTCAACAAAAAGCATGTTGGCAAAGATTTAAAAGCAAGCTTAGAAACGTTTAAAGCGGGCGACACAGTGACTGTTGACTTTATCCGCCGTGATGCGCTGCAAAGCACAACGCTCACACTTGGCGAAGACTTCGATAAAGAGAAAAAAGTAACAGCATTAAAAGATGCTACACCTGCTCAAATGGCGTTGTTTAAAGCATGGATGGGTGTTGACCACCCAAACCAAGCTAAGTAAACATTTAATGATTTTTGATTGGTAAGAGAGGAGCTACGGCTCCTTTCTTTTTGTCGGGCGTTTGTTGGGCTTTTACAAACTGTTTGGTGTATTTTGCGTTTAAAATTGCACTGTGTAGCTGTTGCTTTTTACGTCGCCAAAATGACTTTTTAACCTGACAAGACCTATCACGAATATCGCTTTGCGCACTGTCAGGTTGTATAACAGGGTAAGGCAGGAGTGAAAAGCCATAAACGCCGGTTTCCCACACGTGTTGCAAATCGCAGTCTACAGGGCGCGCAAATGTGTCTGTGGCCTTAAGCAGTGCTTTAGCCCCCGCTAAGCTAATAGCCGTTGCGCAGCAACCAGACATGAGTTTTTTATGAATTGCTAAGTGCTGATCATCTGCAAGCGGTTTTGCGTATGCAATGTCACGATTGCGATTTTTATACGCGGCCAATTTAATGAGTTGCCATGGCTGTTTTAAGTGATTGATGTTCTCGATAGCACTGTGAATTGAGCGGTCGAGCACAAAATCATCTTCTAAAATAATGGCGTAGTCGAGTTGCCTATCGACGATTGTTTGCCATGCTTTTCGATGACTCAGGTAACAGCCTATTTCACCTCGACTTAAAGGTTTGTGGTACTTTTTAAGGTTTAGACGTGCATTGTAATGCTTGGCGATATCTGCGTCTGTTAATGTTTTACCATCGACAGCATCAATGCGCTCAAATGCTAAGTTCTGTGCATTAAGCTCATAGCTTACGCGGTTTAGACGCTCTATTGAGCTTGCTAAGTTAATTACAAAAATAGGGGGCATTATGCTTACCTGATGAGTCGTTTTAATCAGGCTAACAAGCTTTAATGACGCTGGGGTGTCAGCATTATTTCGTTTTTATGTCAGGGCGAGGGGTATTTAAAATCGCACACTTTTCTTTTTCAGATAAAATGATCCAATCAAAAATTTCATCATTCGTTCGGCCACACCCAGTGCAGTAGCCATTAAGTCGATGGCATTGCCCAATGCAGTCAGTTTTATATGTGGATTTTGGCTTTTTAGAGTCTGTCATGCGAGCTAAATGTTAAGGCCACAACAATGTGGCCTTAATGCATTCGATAGGTTATTTACCTGCAACAGGCTTACCAATTTCAAGAGTGGTTGACCAAGGCTGTTTTCGCGATAATGTTTTACCCGAATGAATAGAAATAACGGGGGTATTTTCATCAAGCACAAACGTTGTACGCAGTGATTCTGCAGACTCTTTTTGGGTTTGATGCCAGTTTTTATCTGCTAAACAGGCTTGGGTAAAATTGACTGCTCGAGTATGATCTGCAACCGCTTGCTGTTGTTGCGCATAGTTACCTACACAACGATACGTGACATTGTCATTATCAAGCGCTGTAATTTGGCAGTTGTCGGAAATTAGGTTGTATTTTGCTGTCCATGTTTCCATGTATTTTGTGTTCACACGGCTGCGTTTTAAGCCTTCAAAGCGATTGTCGTATGCGCCTAAAAGTGCATTAATCTTCTCGCAAGGTGTCAAATTATCTATGGCGGCTTGTTGCTCGGTCGTAAGGCCAGTACAACCTGTTAAAACAAGGCCAAAAAGTAAGGCGGCGAGTGGCTTTTTCATATCAGGCTATCCTTTTAAATAGCAGTTCCTTTAACGTTTCCTAAAGGATACCTAAGCCCTTGTAAAAATGCTAATAAAGATTTATTGGCGGGAGGTTTTGTGATGACAAATTGCCCCATAAAATAAGGGGCAATTGAATAACATTATTATACATACGCGTATTTATAACGTTGTTTTACCTGAAATATTCGTTACGTTAACTGAACCAGAGCCATCGCTAAGTAGTTCAAAGTTAGCTGCTTTATCAACACGAATGCTGCCAGAACCGTCTGAAATAACCACATCACCTGCGATATCGTTTAAGTCGATGCCACCAGAGCCGTCGTGAATATTTATATTACCTTGGGTGTGTGCGACATCAATGTTGCCAGAACCATCGTGAATTTTAATATCACGACTGACGTTTCTTACGTTAATGCTGCCAGAGCCATCATTGATTTCAAGTGTGCCTTGAATGTCGATTGCCTCAATGGAACCTGAACCATCGTTGATCACGGTGTTAGCAGCTTTGCGAATAATAATTTCGCCAGAGCCGTCGTGCACGTTGACATTAAATGAACGTGGAATACTGACGGTTAAATCAATGCGTGTTTGTTTATTCGTGTGGTAGTCACATTGGCCAGCAGAAAGCTCTGCATTACTGCCTTTAGCCTCAAGTCCTAAGCAGTATTCATCGTGAGGCTGATCTTGGTAAATTTCAGCTTTTACGGTTACTTCATCACTGTCACTGCCTGTTATGTGTAAAAAACCTGAACCAGCTTCTACTTTTAGAGCGCTTAGTGATTTTGCGTTTAGTGTCAGGTTTTTAGTGTTTTGTAGTGGCATATCGCCCCACGCGAATGTTTGCGCTGATAACAAACCTGCGGCAATGAGTGATAACGTTTTAACTGTGCTCAACATGACTTTCCCTTTTATATGTATGGTGTTGTTAGCTTAGTCGTAAACGTGGAGGAGAAAGGTTTAAATGGGTTTAAAATTTTTTATGTAATAGCTTAAGATGCGCCTTTTTTAGCGGCATCTTAAGCTTTTAATGTTACTTATGGCGGCCTTGTAAACAGCTCACGACATCAGCCAGTGAAAGGCCTTGACGCTGTAGTAACACGGTTAAGTGATACAGTAAGTCAGCCGATTCATTGGTTAATTCATCGTTGTCATGCTTCATGGCTGCCAGTGCTACTTCAACACCTTCTTCACCGACTTTTTGGCAACTACGGCTTAAGTCTTTTGAAAATAAAGACGCTGTGTAGCTTTTACTTGGGTCATCGTCTTTGCGTGAAACAATCACTTGTTCAAGTTCAGCTAAAAAAGCTAGGCTGGGTTTAGCGTCATCACCAAAGCAGCTTTGCGTGCCTAAATGACAGGTTGGGCCTAATGGGTTTGCGAGTACTAAAATAGAATCGTAATCACAATCGGTGTGAACAGAGACGACTTCAAGGTAGTTTTCTGATGTTTCGCCTTTGGTCCACAAGCGCTGCTTTGAACGTGAGTAAAAGGTCACTTTTTGCTTGTCGAAGGTGGCGGCTAAGGCGTCCGCATTCATAAAACCTTGCATCAAAATAATCCCAGAGCGTGCGTCTTGCACAATGGCTGGGATCAATTCGCTTTTGGCAAAATCGACTTGAGTAAGGTTATCTTTGGTTAATTGCATAGTCGTGCCGCTATATTATTATCGATTAAAAATTGTTTTAGTTCGCCAATGTTAATGACGTTCTTATGAAATACGCTGGCAGCAAGTGCACCGTCAACGTGGCTTTGCTGAAATACATCAACAAAGTCTTGCATTGTGCCGGCACCACCTGATGCAATTAGCGGAATGTCGCATAATGCGCGCATTTTAGAAAGCTGAACATTGTCGTAACCTTTACGCACACCATCTTGGTTCATGCAGTTTAACACGATTTCACCTGCGCCTAGGTCTTGCACACGCTTGACCCATTCTTCGGTTTTGTATCGTGTACGGCTTGATGCATTAGGGTCACCCGTTAATTGGTACACTAAATATTCGCCAGTGGTTTCATCGTAAAAGCTATCAATGCCGACAACCACACATTGTTTACCAAACTCATCGTGTAATTCTTTGATAAGTTCAGGGCGTGCAATGGCAGGGCTGTTGATACTGATTTTATCTGCGCCGCGCTCTAGCACACGCGCTGCATCGGCAACTGATTTAATGCCACCAGCCACACAAAATGGAATATCAATATGGCGGGCAATACTCTCAACCCAATTTACATCAAGTAGGCGTTTTTCGACACTGGCGCTAATCTCATAAAACACCAGTTCATCAGCACCGGCATCGCTGTATGCTTTTGCAAGTGTTAAAATATCACCAACTACTTCGTGGCCTTTAAACTTAACGCCTTTTACGACTTGGCCGTCTTTGACATCTAAGCAAGGAATTATGCGTTTTGATAACATGCTAACGCCTCCTCAACATTAAAGGCACCATCAAGCAATGACTTACCTAAGATAACCCCACCCACACCGAGTTTTTTAAGCTTGGCGATATCGTCAAGCGAGCTTACGCCGCCAGATGCTTGTACTTTTATTTGGCTGTTGTGGTTTATTAAATCTTCATACAGTGCAAATGAAGGGCCTGTCATGGTGCCGTCTTTACTGATATCAGTGCACAGAAAGTCAATGACGCCCAATGCTACGTAAAAATCAACAAGTTCAAATAATCCAAACTCAGATTCACTTAACCAACCGTGAGTGGCAGGAGCCCAGCCGTTTTCGGTTTTATTTACATCAAGGGCAATCACGAAATGTTCGGCCCCAAACTTTTCAATCCATGCTTGGACTTGCTCGCGCTTTTCAACGGCCATTGAACCAATCACAACTTGGTTAGCTCCGGCTTCTAGCCAGTCGGCCACATCGTGTTCAGAGCGAATACCGCCGCCAACCTGATAAGGGACGTTTAATGCTTTGGTCGCGGTTTGAATATGTTGCCATTGCTTTTTGCTCGGGTCGCGTGCGCCTTCTAAATCAACAAGGTGCAGCTTACCTGCACCGCTGTTTGCGTACGCTTGTAAGCGTGCGCCTAGTTCGTATGGGTAAAATTGTGCTGTATCATACTTACCTTGGTATAAGCGCACAATTTGGTTTTGTAATACATCAAGTGCTGGAATAATCACGTTTTGGTCTCTTATTTTTGTGCTGCGCTTACAGCTGCCAATCTAAAAAGTTTTGTAATAATCGGGTGCCGACTTTGGCACTGCGCTCTGGGTGAAATTGCATGCCTGCATAGTTATCTTTTGCAACAATCGCAGAGAAAGTGTTTCCGTATTCACCACTGACAAGCGTGGCATCGTTGACGGTGTGAGCAAAGCTATGCACAAAGTAAACATGATCTTGCGCTGTTAAACCTTTAGTGAGCGCATGCTCTTTTAATACTGTTAGGTCGTTCCAGCCCATATGCGGTGATGTCAATGTACCTACATCAAGTTGCTTAACAATACCTGGGATTTTACCTAGGCAATCAACATTGCCTTCTTCGGTGCTTTCGCAAAGTAATTGCATGCCTAAACAAATGCCCATAAGCGGACGCTGATATTCATCAATGGCTTGTTGCCAGCCACCGTCTTTTAGGCGCTTCATTGCCACAGAAGCATGGCCTACACCGGGTAAAATAGCACGTTCAAAGCTTTTTAGTTGCTCAGGCGAAGTGATCACTTCTGGATTTTGACCGAGTCGCTCAAACGCAAAACGCACCGAGTTGATATTGGCACAACCCGTATTAATTATGGCAATCATAAACACCCCTTTGAGCTGGCAGTTTGTTGCGTGGCATCTTTTGCGATAGCAGCGCGCAGCGCTCTGGCAAAGGCTTTAAATAAGCCTTCTACTTGGTGATGACAGTTACCCTCGCTGACTGACAAAATCAGGCTCATTGCGGCGTTGTCACTTAAACTTTTAAAGAAATGCTCAACCATTTGCACATCTAAGTCGCCGACTTTTTCACGGCTAAAATCGGCATTTAACACAAACGATGCACGGCCCGATAAATCTATTTGCGCCTCGGCTTTACATTCATCCATCGGTAGCGCAAATCCATAACGGCCAATTTGCGTTTTTGTACCCAGCGCTTGTTTAAGTGCAAGCCCTAAGGCAATGCCAATGTCTTCAACGAGGTGGTGTTCATCAATGTGTAAGTCGCCCGTGGCTTGAACATTAAGTCCGATATTGGCGTGGGTGCGAATTTGGTCAAGCATGTGATCAAAAAAGCCAAGGCCAGTACTAATGTCGCCATTTTTGGTTTGGTCTAAATTAACCTGCACATCGATTTGCGTTTCTTTGGTGTTGCGGGTTATGCGACCTTCACGGTTTTGTGTTGTTAGCTGAGTGACAATGGCATCCCAACTGCCGGTGTATAAAATGCCTTCGCAGCATAAGTTAGCAGCAAGACCTATATCTGTTTGGCGGTCACCGATGACAAATGAACGGGCTAAATCTACTTTGCCTGAGCGCATAAGTTCAGTCAGCAACCCTGTTTTAGGTTTACGGCAGTTGCAATTGTCTGCATCAAAGTGGGGGCAAATCAGTACTTCGTCAAATTTAATACCTTGGCTGTTGAGGATATTCATCATTTTGTCTTGCGCAATGTCAAAATCAGCCGTTGGGAAGCTATCTGTACCTAGTCCATCTTGGTTCGATACCATAACTAAGCGGTATCCCGCTGCTTGAAGTTGCAGTAGAGCAGGGATCACATTGGGTAAAAATACTAATTTCTCGAGGCTATCTACCTGTTTATCGGTGATTGGCTCTTCGATAATGGTGCCATCGCGGTCAATAAATAAATACGGGTTACTCATTATACTTCCTGTTCTACTGTGTTACTGGCAAGTGATAAACCATCTAGCCAAATTTTTACTTGTTCTAATTCTTGTTCATTACCGATTGAAATGCGCAGCCAATCATTTTCACCATAAAGAGTGAATGCGCGCATCACAAGACCTTGTGCCAATGCAATATTAAATGACTGTTTATCTTTTAGCTTTAAGGTTACAAAGTTACCTTCACCACTAAGCACCTTAACCACGGCCGATGATTGTTCAAGCCAGTCTTTTAGTTTGGCTTTTAAACTATTTAATATAGTAACTTGGCGACGCATTGAGGCGATGTTATCGCTACTGAGTGCATCAGCCGCAATACGTGCGACTACAGTTGATACTGGATAAGGCGCAATTACTTTACGGATCGGTGCCAGTAAATCACTGTTTGCAAGTGTGAAGCCTGTACGCAAACCTGCTAATGCAAACGCTTTAGATAAGGTTCTTAGCACCACAAGATTATTAAATTCATTAATTAAGCTTGCTGCAGTGTGTTCTGGACAAAACTCTATATAAGCTTCATCTACCACGACGATGGCTTTACCCGCAAGTTGTTGGGTAATCTTTCTGATCTTGTCTAGGCTCGCCATGCTGCCTGTTGGATTATTAGGATTACAAATGAAAACTAATTTCGAGTCAGCTATCGCAGCAACAATTTCATCCACCGTGCCTTTTAACAGTAACTCTTGGGTGAGACCGTTAATGCTCACGTTGTGAGTGTCGGCAGTGACTTTGTACATACCATAGGTTGGTAAAAATAGCGCGATACTGTCTTTTGCTGGGCGGCAAAATGTACGCACCAATAGCTCAATGCCTTCATCGGCACCGCGTGTCATCAGCACTTGCTCTGGCTCTAAGTTGGCATAACATGCGTAACGGTTAATAACCTGTGTTGGCTGTGGATCGGGGTAGCGATTTAAATCGGCCAAACTCACAGTAGGCGTGCGAGAGTAGGGACTTTCGTTGGCATTTAGCCACGTTGTTCCAGTCAGTTTCTCGCTCTTTGCTGAGCTATAAGCTGTTAGTGCTGCAATGTTGTCTGGCAACAGTGTGGTAAGTGTTGAGTTATCGCTCATTATTTAGTGCCTCAAGACGAATTGAAACAGCATTAGCGTGAGCATCAAGCCCTTCTGCTGCGGCCAAAGGTAAAATTGCTTTAGATAATTCACGTAACCCATTTTTGCTAATGGTTTGTACTGTGTAAGTTCTAAAAAAGTCCAGTAAGTTTAAGCTCGAATAGGTGGCACTGTAACCATACGTTGGTAGTACGTGGTTAGTACCTGACGCATAATCGCCTGCAGATTCCGGTGTATAGTCGCCCACAAAGACAGATCCAGCATTTTTAACTAAGCCTAAATAAGGCTGAGCATCAGCAAGTTGTAAAATTAGGTGTTCAGGACCATATTGTGCTGATACTTCAAATGCCTGCTCAATAGAGTCGACTAAAATCAAGCTTGAATTTGCAAGGGCTTGTTCAGCGGTTTCTTTGCGGCTTAATTTTGCAAGCTGCGTTGTTAATGCTTGCTGCGTAAGTTCAATAATGCGCTCACTATTACACAGTAAGATTACTTGTGAATCAGCACCGTGTTCTGCCTGCGATAATAAATCGGCAGCAATAAATTCAGGATTTGCACGTTCATCAGCAATCACCAGTACCTCAGAAGGACCTGCAGGCATATCAATTGCCATGCCCGGAATCGTCTGGGCGACAAGCTGTTTTGCCATTGTCACAAAACTGTTGCCTGGGCCAAATACTTTATTGACCTTCGGTACAGACTCAGTGCCGTAAGCCATCGCTGCAATTGCCCCTGCGCCGCCACTTTCAACAATTGTTCTAATACCGCATAGCTTAGCTGCATAGAGAATTGCAGGGTTAATGCTTTCATCGCCCTTAACAGGTGTTGCAAGCACAACAGTTTTTGCACCGCTTAATTGTGCAAGGACACCTTGCATAATAACCGACGAAGGTAATGGCGCACTGCCACCGGGTACGTATATACCCACTGCTTCAATCGCTTGGTATTTAAGCTCACATAACACCCCAGGTTGAGTTGTTAGTTTAATGTCTTTTGGTAATTGTGCTTGGTGAAAGCGTTTTACATTAGCGTAAGCTGTTTCAATCGCGGCTTTTAATTCGCTCGATAAAAACTGTTCTGCTTGATCAATTTCTTCAACGGGCACTAATAAACGCGGTGTTTCGCGCTTATCAAATTGTTTTGCCATGTTTAAAAGCGCAGCGTCACCTTGCTCTTTGACTGCCGCTAAGATATCGATGCATATTGATTCGATCTCTTTGCTTGCCGTGACAGCAGGGCGGGTAAGTACCGCTTGCTGTGCGAGTTGGTTTTCCTCATTCCAGCGAAACATGGATACTTACTCCATCATTTTTTCAATTGGCATTACGAGGATCGAGTTTGCACCGAGTGCTTTCAACTCTTCCATCGTTTCCCAGAATAAGGTTTCGCTGCTCACCATGTGCAGTGCCACATAATCATCACTACCGGCTAAAGCAAGTAATGTTGGTTGACCTGTGCCAGGCAGTAAATCACACACTTCATCGAGTTTTGCTTTTGGCGCGTGTAGCATGATGTACTTACTTTCTTTAGCTTGGCGTACACCCCGTAAACGCGGCATTAGGGTGTTGATTAAATCAAGTTTGCTTTGATCTGTCAGGTCTTTGTTTTGGATTAAACAGGCATTTGATTCGAGGATAGTATCGCCTTGCATTAAGCCGTTGGCTTCAAGTGTTGCACCGGTAGACACTAAATCACAGATAGCATCGGCAAGGCCTGCACGCGGAGCCACTTCTACAGAGCCTGTTAGCATAACTGTGCTTGCGTTGATGCCTTCACGTTTTAGATATTGACCTAGAATTTCAGGGTAGGTAGTGGCAATGCGCTTGCCTTCAAACCAGCTCTTCTTTTGCACACCTAGCTCTTGTGGCCAAGCCAGTGCTAAGCGGCAATAGCCGAAATCAAGTTTTGACAGTTTATTTACTTCAAATGCAGCGCCTTGGCGCTCGCGCTCGGCTTGTACTTCAACAAGTACGTTTTCGCCAACGATACCTAAGTCACACACACCGTCCATAACTAGGCCTGGAATATCGTCATCACGTACACGAAGTACATCAATGGGCATGTTAGTAGAGTGTGCTATTAGGCGTTGTTCACGAAGATTCAATTTAACGCCTAGCTGTTTTAAAAGCTCTTGGCAGTCTTTTGATAGTCGGCCGCCTTTCTGGATGGCGATACGTAAACGGTTGTTATTACTCATTATTCATTTTCCTTTAATTCAAAAACTAAAAACCCCGAGGAAACCTCAGGGCGAAAATAAATAATGTGGTTGATTACTCGCCAGAGGTTCCTTTTAGGAATAACCTCTCAGCGAAAAACCTGACAGGCTATTCCGGTGAATGATGGTGATGATGGATAGTTGTCAAGTTGAAGCGCATAATCTTTCCTGTGTTGCACTCGTTTGTGTAAACAAGTGCGTTAATCTGTTTAAATAATTTACGTATATAGATAAACATGTTTTTAATATTTTTGGCAAGCACTTTTTTTTGCAATTAAAGAATATGCTATAACGGTCGATAATAAGTGGATGGGTAGGAGGTACAAATGGATATCATGATCCCCTTTTTAGGACGCATCACGCGTTTACAACTTGAGAGTAAAGGTGCATTCCACATTGCGGGCGTAAAAGATGCGAACGTGCAGAGAATTGAACTCGAAAAGCGGCAAAAACGCGAAATTGAACGGCGTAAAAAAGCAGCCGAAAGTGCTAATAAAAGTGCTGATAAAAATGATAAAGATATTATCGAAGAAGATGAAGACGGCAATAAGCACCTCGATACATGGGCTTAATGCTTAAGAAAATAAAATTATTTTTATCTCGTTTTCTAGTACTTTGTGCTAGGTTTATAGAGTAAAATTAATTTTCAGATTCAAGGCGATATTATGGATAAGCCAGCAGTACCATTTAGTGAAAAAGCGCGCCTTGAAGAGCTTCGTGCACTCGAAATTTTAGATACACCAAATGATCCAGCGCTGGATAGAATAACGCGCCTTGTTCAGCAGTTCTTTTCGGTCCCTATTTGTTTAATTAGCCTTGTTGATGAACACCGGCAGTGGTTCAAGTCATGCATTGGGGTCAGCGTAAAACAAACACCGCGTGATATCTCTTTTTGTGCCCATGCGATTTTAGATAATGGTCCATTGGTAGTCTGTGATGCTTTGCTAGACCCTAGGTTTGCTGATAATCCCTTGGTAACAGGTGAGCCCAACATTCGTTTTTATGCCGGCAGCCCTATTACATTGCAGTCAGGCAATCGTATTGGCACTTTATGCATAATTGACCATCAGCCTCGGTCGTTCACCCAAGAACAAGCGAATGTGTTAAAAGACTTTACCGCCATTATTGAACGGGAGCTCGCAGTGATGCAATTGGCAACAACTGATGAGTTAACATTATTGCCTAATCGACGAAGTTTCAGCAGTACGGCTGAGCGTTATTTAGATTTATGTATCAGACAAAATTTAAAAGCGAAGTTGGTCTTTATTGATCTCGATAATTTTAAACCGATTAACGATACGTTTGGTCATGCTACTGGCGATGAGGTATTGAAAGGCTTCGCCAATGTTCTAGCATCGTGTTGCAGAAAAGCAGATTTGTTTGCCCGATTGAGTGGCGATGAATTTGTTATTTTGTTTACTGATTTGAGTACCCAAGAATGCGAAGTCATTATGCAGCGATTAGCTGAATCATTTAGTGAATTGTCAGGCCAATTTAAGCATAAATTTAACCTTAGTTTTTCGCATGGGATTGCCAATTTTTCAGGGCAAAAACCATGCTCACTGTCACACCTATTGGCGCTAGCAGATAGCCGAATGTACAAAACAAAAGTGATAAAAAAGAACCTATTAATACCAACCGAGTCAAATGTTTAACTTTTATTAGGTTCAACAATTAACTCAATTGGTATAACGCACATGCAGCGATACTATTTCCCAGTTACGTGTTTGGCAGATTGAATACTGCTTTGAATAAGTGGTGAAATAGTTAAGCCTTGCACAATAATAGAAAAAATGACGACGACGTAAGTCACAATGACAATTAAATCATGAAGGTCTGAGCCCGCAATCATTACTTGGTCGCGAGGTATTGCCGCAGCCATTGCCAGTGCTAAGCCGCCTCTTAGGCCACCCCATGTTAGAATCTTCACAGAATGTTTGTCGTATTGCCTATACTTCTTGAAGAACATAAATGGCGTCCCCACGCTGATAAAACGCGCAAGTAATACAACAGGTACCATGAGTAAGCCAAGACCAATTTCTTGAATGGTGATAGGCATAGTGACAATTAGCATACCGATAATCAAAAATAGTAAGGCATTTAAGAAGCTGTCGGTTGCATGCCAAAAGTCTTTTACATAGCGAGTATCTTCAGGACCGGTTCGTTCAGTCGCTTTTGAGCGGGTAATATTACCCAACAAAATACCACTTGTGACCATTGCCAGAGCACCTGATATTTCCCAAATGTTAGCAGCTGCAAAGCCCGCAGTAGGAATGGTGAGTGTTAGTAATAAGCGAATATTAACATCGCGGCTATTAATGATTAAAAAGTGCCCGACTAATGCGATTACTAAACCAAACACAATGCCGCCGATTGCATCGACTAAAAATAACTCTGCTACGTCAGTAAACGTTGCCTCTGTACCATAAAAAGCCACCGAGAAAATAGTGGTAAAGATCACCAAACCAATACCATCATTAAACAAAGACTCACCTTCCACTTGCACAGAAATACCTTCTGGGGCTCGCATTTGTTTAATAATGGCTAACACGGCAATAGGGTCAGTAGGGCTAATTAATGCTCCAAATAACAAACAGTAAATGAAAGGGACAGGCCAGCCCACAAAAGCAAATAAATAATAGCTCAAGTACCCTACAATCACGGTTGAAGTAATGGTTGAAAATAGCACTAATGCGGTTATTTCCCACCGCTGTTTACGCAGCGCTGCTAAATTAATTTCAAGCGCACCTGCAAACAGCAAAAACCCTAGCATGCCCTTTAACAATAACTGATTAAAGTTAATACTTGAAACCACCTGAGTCATTTCGAGGGCTGTGGAATCACCGAGCATTTTAACGGCGAGAATAAGGAGTAAAGAAATAACAACAGAGCCTGTTGTTATAGCAATTGTTGTTTGCATTTTGAGGATGAACTGGTTAGCAAAAGCAATAAAAATAGCTAATGCTGAAAGAAAACAAATGAGGTACCAAGCATTCATTGTTTGACCTTAAATATTTTATAAACAAGACACAGAAAGCAGTCACTTTCTGGGCGCATATGGTACGCCTGTATCATACGTATGTCACAGTGTTTATGCGATTTTCATTAAATTTTAGAGTAAAAATTCAAGGTGCTGATTGCATTTGTATAATTGCTGTTAAAATTGTCTCAAAAGAGACAAATCCAACCTGTTGGAAAGTGCAATTATCATAAATTTAGCTAGGTCAATGTGAGTCTTTAAACGACGCAGACTCTTGTGTCGTGTTTATAGCACGAATAGGGTAAGGAATCACAATACCTTCTTGGGCGTAGCGTTTATGTAATGCTTTGATAAAAGCCGATTTCACCCAAAAACGATTAAAGTACTCTTTCACTCTTAGCATCACAGTAAAATTAATACTTGATTGATCAAAGGTGTGAAACACGACAAACGTGTCGTAGTCATCAATTCCCCATTCATGGCTTTTTAGAACTTGCCTTGCTACATCAAGTGTTATTTGCTCGACCTTTTCAAGATCGGAACCATAATGTACCCCCACTTCCACTGGCACACTGAGCTCTTTTTCAGGGTAAAAATAATTGATGATTCGCGATTTAGACAACTGACTATTGGGGATCACTATCATGTTATTGGGCAACATTTTCACCCACGTTGATCGCCAGCCTATTTTTTCAACAAACCCTTGGTCACCACTCTCAAGCTCGATAAAGTCGCCGACTCTAATAGGTTTATCGATAACCAGTTGAACCCCAGAGAAAAAATTTTCTAATGTCGGCTGTAAGGCAAGAGCAACGGCGAGGGAAGTGATCCCTAGCGACGCGATAATAGGCGTGATTGAAATACCTAATGTGCCTAATAAAACCAGTAGTCCAACACTGACAATGACACAGCGGATCACTCCTTTAATAATGCTGCGGCTGTTAGACACCACTAACGAGCGCGAACTGTAATAGTCAACGGTACCGAATAAGAAGTCATCTAAAAATAGCACTAAAGCAAAAATTAATATTGATTTCGCAGTCGCTGCGATAGGAAGCGGGTAGTCAGTTAGAAAATCAGTCATGTTTAATAAATGACCAAAAATGATCACAAGCACCATCATTGTGCATAAAGTAAGTGGCGTGGAAATTGAGTCGACGAGCAAAGAGTCAAACACAAAGTCTGTGCGCTGGGTCCACGTTTTTAAACAGTAAATAATTATAAACTTTATTAAAAACAAGATAATAGCAGCTATAAATGTGCCACCAATTACGAGTAGCCATGGCTCGTTTACCCACACATTTTGTGCCAATTCAGAAAACATCTTCAATCCTTACGCCTGAAGTTCTTGCTGTCACCTGCAATATATGTACCTAGCTATTGAGGAGGAAAAACCTGCTGATATGGTTTTTATCAACAGAGCATACGAGTAATCAGTTGGTGAAAAAATAAAAGGTACAAATGTATAATTAATGTTATAAAAATGTATGAAATAATTTACAGTACACCGTTAATTGTTAACATTTCAGTTACCTTTAAATTTCCAATACATTGTAATATATGAACTTTATTTTTAGAGCTAATACTTTATTTGTAAATTTTTTGTTTCATTTTCATTTTTGCGTTTACCCATCTAGGCTGGTCACTAATCGGGAACATGTGCAGTCCGGTTACTAAAAAAACATTAAATACATAACAATCTAACGGAGCGTAAACGTGAATTTATCTAAAATCACACTAGCAACTCTTGCTGCTTTTGCTTTGACTCAAGCAACAAGTGCAGTAGCTGCGAATAAGCAATACTTAAATCAACAAATGGGGATTAACCAAGCTTTGCAAACTAATGCTGCATCGGTATTGATGGCAAGCCCTAATCAGTTAGTTGGTCTAGGTGCAGGGAATGATTTAGTTGTATTAAAAGAAATCAAAACAAATAACGGCCATACAACCCGTCGTTATCAGCAAATGTATCAAGGTCTACCTGTCATCGGCGACACGGTTAGCCTTACATTTGATAGTAATGGCCAGTTAAAACGCGCACATGGTGCGGCGGTGTATGATATTGCAGCAGATATTAGTTCAGTATCTCCTGTACTTAGCAAGAAAAAAGCCGTTTCTAAAGGGCTTGCAAATTCACCGGCAGCAATTAAATCGGTTGGCTTAAAAAAGCATAATGAACAGTCTCGTTTAGCTATTTGGTTAGATGAAAATAGTGTGGCACATCTGGTGTATGAAGTGTCTTATGTCACGTATGGCGATAACCCATCTCGTCCGTACCAAATTATTGATGCAAACAGCGGTGAAGTTTTATTTAGCTTTGATAACCTTCAACATGCCAGTGCAACAGGCCCTGGCGGAAATTTAAAAACGGGTAAGTATATTTATGGCACTGACTTTGACAGTCTAGATGTGGCTCAGTCGGGCAGCACTTGTACGATGGATAATGCCAATGTAAAAACCATTAATCTTAATGGTAGTACCAGTGGCTCAACGGCGTATTCGTTTACTTGTCCAGAAAATACATTTAAAGAAATCAATGGTGCGTATTCGCCATTAAACGACGCTCATTACTTTGGCAATGTTATTTTTAATATGTATAACGATTGGGTCGGCACAGCCCCCTTAACCTTCCAATTAAAAATGCGTGTTCACTACGGAAATAACTACGAAAACGCGTTTTGGGATGGAAGTGCGATGACCTTTGGCGATGGTCAAAACACGTTTTATCCTTTAGTCAGTCTTGATGTTTCAGCGCATGAAGTAAGTCATGGCTTTACCGAGCAAAACTCTGGTCTGGTGTATTCTGGTAAATCAGGTGGTTTGAATGAAGCTTTCTCTGATATGGCAGGTGAAGCCGCCGAATTTTATATGAAAGGCTCAAACGACTGGTTAGTTGGTCAAGAGATCTTTAAAGGCAATGGTGCGTTGCGCTATATGAATAATCCAACGCAAGATGGCAGCTCGATTGATCATCAGAATGACTATTACTCGGGTATGGATGTTCACTACAGCTCAGGTGTATTCAATAAGGCATTCTACAACCTTGCAACAACACCAGGTTGGGATACGCAAAAAGCCTTTGTGGTTATGGCTCGTGCGAACCAACTTTATTGGACTGCTAGCACAAACTGGGATCTTGCGGGTAACGGTGTTATGGATGCTGCCTGTGACTTAAGCTATGAACCCGCTGATGTTCAAGCTGCACTTGCGGCTGTGGGTGTAACGTCAAACCTCAGTGCAGGTAGCAGCTGTGGTGGCACAACAGAACCACCTACAGGCGATGAAGAACTAACAAATGGGGTTGCTCGCACAGGCATAAGTGGTGCAGCAAAAGAGCAGCTGTTCTTTACCCTTGAAGTGCCTGACGATGCAACTAACTTGCAGTTTAATACTACAGGTGGCAGCGGCGATGCCGATCTGTATGTGATGTATGGTTCAAAACCAACACTTAGCAACTTCGATTGCAAAAGTACGTCATCTACGAGTACGGAAAGCTGTGCGATCAGTAATGTGCAAGCGGGTACTTACTTTGTGATGGTGGAAGCATGGAATCAAATTTCAGGTGTATCACTAACAGGGAGTTTTGATACGAGCACCGGGGGAGGTGCCACACCAATTAACCGTACTGAATCTAACGTGAGTGTTGCCTCAGGTGGGTGGACTCGTTTCACGCAAGACCTCGATGCGGGATACTCATCGCTTGATGTGACTATTTCTGGTGGATCAGGTGATGCGGATTTGTATGTTAACTTTGGTTCTCAATCTACTACGTCAAGCTATGATTGCCGCCCTTATAAAAACGGTAATAGCGAAACGTGTACATTCACAAATCCACAAGCGGGTACATGGTATATCGACCTTCGCGGCTACCGTGCTGCAAGCGGTGTAACACTGACCATTTCGGCTAACTAGCCTATTCTTCGGGAGCTTCGGCTCCCTTTTTTCTCACAGATAAAAAGGATTGATTATGACAACCCTCCTTACGCGGTGCTTAATTGGCATTGCCACACTCTCCGTTAGCCAACTAAGTCATGCCGGGTCAAACGAAACTATTTGGGTGACTATTGATGCGCTTGCAGCAGAGCACTTTAAAAAAGAGACAATGAGTCAACGTAAGCAAGATAACAATTTTGCCATGCAATCATCAACGCTAAACCAAGTAAATTTTATGCGCTTGAATAAGCAAGAGATCGCTGGGTTAAGTGAGTTCATGCATGATAATTACCATCGATGTGGTGGTTTTGTTGCTCATGATTCATTAACAGACGCCGAGCTTTACACTCAACAGTTAAAGGGGATTTCGCAGTTAGCTGCGAGCTCAAGTTTAGTTAATTATAGTCTTGATAATGCCGCTACAGTCAACGCGCTACTTTCATCTATTAACAGCAGTGAGCTCACTGATACCGTTAACAGCATGATGAACTTTCATAATCGATATTACTCGGCACAAAGTGGTGTTGATGCTGCCCAGTGGTTAAAAGGGCATTGGCAACAAATAGCCAGTAGTCGTAGCGATATCAGTGTTGATTATTTTAGCCATAGTTTTTCACAATCGTCAGTGATTGTAACGATACCCGGTGCAGAAAAAGCGAACGAAATAGTGATCATCGGTGGCCATTTAGATTCAATTAATCAGTCAAATCCAAGTAATGGTAGGGCTCCTGGCGCAGATGATAATGCATCGGGTATTGCCGTGCTCACCCAAGCGCTTAAAGCGATAGTCGAGAATAACTATCAGCCACAACGAACCATTCAAATTATGGGCTTTGCTGCTGAAGAAGTTGGGCTTAGAGGCTCAAAAGAAATAGCTGCCAATTACAAAGCACAAGGGAAAAAGGTGGTAGGCATGGTGCAATTTGACATGACCGGTAATCATGGCAGTAGCACCGACATTGTTATGATGACAGACTATACAAACGCAGCACAAAACCAGTATTTATCACAGCTTTTAGATGCGTATCAACCAAACGTTAGTTACGGGTTTGACCAATGTGGTTATGGTTGTTCAGATCATGCGTCGTGGTATCAACAAGGTTTTGCTGCTTCAATGCCCTTTGAATCGCGTATGAGTGATATTAACCCGCTGATTCATACCTCCAACGATTTACAGTTTGACCCACAACATGCCAGTAAATTTGCAAAACTTGCCGTGAGTTATTTGGCTGAGATAGCTAAAAATGCCGGAGATGTTGTTCAAGAGCCAAGTAATGAACTTGAAAATGGCATTGCCACAACGAACATTGCAGGGGCAGCCAAAGAACAGTTATTTTTTACCCTTGAAGTACCCGCAATGAGCAGTAATCTTGAGTTTGTTACTCAAGGTGGCACGGGGGATGCCGACTTATATATAAAATTTGGCAGCAAACCAACATTGCAAGATTTTGACTGTAAGAGTACAACATCATCAAGTAACGAGCGTTGTGTAATAGCGAGCATTAAAGCAGGTACTTATCATGTGATGGTTGAAGCTTGGAATGAAATTTCAGGTGTCTCCCTAACGGGTCGTTTTAACGAGACGGGGAGTGTCGGTAGTATCGACCGTACAGAAAGTAATATTAGTGTCGATGCTGGAAGTTGGCAACGTTTTACACAGCAAATACCGGCGGGTTTGAGTCGTTTAACCGTGGCAACTTCAGGTGGCAGCGGTGATGCCGACTTGTATGTGAATTATGGCTCAGCTTCCACAGCTTCAAATTATCAGTGTCGCCCCTATAAAAATGGCAACGAAGAAACATGCCAAATTGATAACCCGCAAAGTGGTACTTGGTACATAGATATACAGGGATACCGTGCTGCGTCGGGAATAACGTTAACGATTCAAGCACAGTAATCGTCCTTTTTGCTAATGAGGAAGCCCGCCTTCCTCATTTAGTCTTGCCCTTGGCAAGTCAGTTACGTAAAATCTGGCCATCACTTTTAATCTATTGGCGAAGTTTATCAAACAACTTTTCAGTGCCACTGGCCCTCTTGCGCTTTCTCTTGATGGATACACACCTCGACAGCCACAAATTGATATGGCTGTTGCGGTTGATGACGCCTTGCAAAAACGTCATCAATTAGTGGTTGAGGCAGGAACGGGGACGGGTAAAACTTATGCTTACTTGGCTCCTGCATTAAAATCAAAAGGTAAGACAATTATTTCTACTGGGTCAAAAGCCCTGCAAGAGCAGTTGTTTCATCGTGATTTGCCAAACTTAGTAAAAGCATTAAGCGCGACAAAAAAAGTGGCCTTGTTAAAAGGCCGTGCAAACTATTTATGTACATATCGGTTAAGTCAGCATGTAGCGCACGTGCCAACAGATGACCCGGATGTCATGCATCAATTAGCAATGGTCGCAAAATTTGCCAGCGAAACACGTTCTGGCGATTTAGCCGATTGTATTGGTATTGAAGAAGATGCAAAAGTGCTGCCCTATGTCAGTTCAACGGCCGATAATTGCTTAGGGAAAGAGTGCCCTGACTTTCAAGATTGTTATATACGTAAAGCACGATTAAATGCGATGGAAGCCGATGTTGTGGTGATTAATCACCACTTATTCTTCGCTGATATGGCGGTAAAAGACACCGGTTTTGCTGAATTAATGCCAACAGCCGATGCCTATATTTTTGATGAAGCACACCAATTAAGTGAGATTGCCAGTGATTACTTTGGTGAAAGTGTCAGTACAAAAAAGCTGGTGGATTTAATTAATGATCTGCGGGCAATTTACCGTGCCGATATCCCCGATATGTTGCAGCTGGGTAAAACGCTCAATAAACTAGAAACCAGTGTGGCTGACTTACGCTTGCAGTTTGGTATTGATGGGAGTCGCGGAGATTGGCGAGAAAAGCTGGCCGATAAAGATATCTGCGCGGCACTGCATCGGGTGATAAGCGATCTCGACTTTTTATATCAAGTACTAAAACTATGCTTAGACCGCAGTGAAAAAATAGAGCACCCCTTTGAACGCACGTTGGCCTTTAAAGGGCAGCTTGAACGCGTATTCGATACAGCACAAACAGGTTATAGCTATTGGTACGAAACCACGCGTCGCTATTTAACGGTGAACATTACGCCGCTGAACGTGTCGGCAAAATTTGCACAGATGATGAAAGACACTGGGGCTGGATTTGTTTTTACCTCAGCCACGT
The DNA here is from genome assembly GCF_003515105.1 of Pseudoalteromonas lipolytica. Classification (NCBI taxonomy): domain Bacteria; kingdom Pseudomonadati; phylum Pseudomonadota; class Gammaproteobacteria; order Alteromonadales; family Pseudoalteromonadaceae; genus Pseudoalteromonas; species Pseudoalteromonas lipolytica. Next base: position 170,887 of record NZ_CP032091.1, read on the forward strand.
TGTCGGTAGATAATGATCTTGGCCACTTTAACGCCAGCCTTGGTTTAAAACCCGCGCAAAGCATGATTGTTGAAAGCCCATTTGACTATGAACAACAGGCCTTGCTGTGTTTACCTCGCTATTTACCTGAGTCGCACGCTAACAACATGCCACATGCCATTATTAAGTTAACGCTTGAGCTTATTAAATCAGCCAAAGGGCGTTGCTTTGTACTGTTTACAAGTTACCGTATGATGCATTTGGTGGCGGAAGGGTTAACCACACAATTAGATTACCCGGTGTACATGCAAGGGCAAATGTCAAAACGCATTATTCTTGAAAAATTCACTCGCCACGGTAATGCTGTTTTACTTGGCACTGCCTCTTTTTGGGAAGGGGTGGATGTTAGAGGCAGTACATTAAGTTGTGTTATTATTGATAAATTGCCGTTTGCTGCACCAGACGACCCCCTGCTTCAAGCGCGCATGCAAGATTGCCAACTGCAAGGTAAAGACCCTTTTGCGCATATTCAATTACCTCAAGCGGTAATTGCCCTGAAGCAAGGAGTAGGGCGCCTTATTCGTGATAACAAAGATAAAGGTGTATTGGTTATTTGTGATAATCGATTAGTGACACGCCAATACGGCCAAGTATTTTTAAAAAGTTTGCCACCCATGCGACGTACGCGTGATTTAGCAATGGCAAACGCCTTTTTAGAACAGATCAATTAGAGTAATGTAGATGATTAAACAAAATATTCTTGCCCTCGATGCATCAACAGAAGCCTTATCAATTGTGCTTCATTATCAAGGGCAAACATTTCATCATTTTGAAGAGTGCCCGCAACAGCACAGTCAAAAAATATTGCCTTTGATTGATGGATTATTAACCAAAGCACAGTGTAAATTAACGCAGTTAGACGTGATTGGTTTTGGTCAAGGTCCCGGCAGTTTTACGGGGGTACGTATCAGCGTAGCCATCGCGCAAGGTTTGGCCTATGCGGCCAAATTACCGCTTGTGGGTGTATCAACGCTGCAAATGATGGCTCAGCAAGCACATGAACAACATCATGTTTCAGATGTGCTCTCAGCAATTGATGCACGTATGGGGGAAATATACTTTGCTCAATATCAAGCAAATGAGCACGGTTTAATGACACTTGTGAATGAAGAACAAGTGATTAAACCAGAACTACTTACCCTGCCAGATAACTCCGCAACGGCGGTAGGTACAGGCTGGAAAACGTACCCAGAACTTGTCAGTGAAATGGCAAATATAAGCGTAAGTCCAGATATTTTATTGCCTGATGCTCAGTACATGTTGGCATCGGTTGCCAGTGCCTTTGAAAAAGGTGATACGGTAAGTGCTGCAAATGCTCAACCTAAATATGTGCGAGATACCGTAACGTGGAAAAAGCTTCCCGGGCGTGAATAACGAGAACATGTTGACCTTTCATAATTAAAATGTGTTCACGCTAGAAGGGATTTAATCGCGGTGCGAGGTTTGTAACCTAGTGAGCTAAGTAATAATTAAGCAAAACTGCCGCGTGCTGCTCAGCCTCTCACCTATATTATGTAGGCAACCAAGAGTTAATCGTCACTAGGAAGAACTCGAAGGGCAGCGCATGTTTGGTATGTGTGCTGCGTTATAGCCTATTTATGGGTAATAACCACACCCTAAACTTGCAGCGTTGGCATTTATGACACATAATTTAAGCATCTTTAAATTGGGATTTAGACCTTGACGTTACCGATTGGCTCAGGCTTTTTCACTGGCGATATACCGGGTCAGTATAGCCGTAAAAATACCGTAACTGATGCGCCTAAGGCGATATCAGACCAATCGGCTGAGCAAAAATCGTCAACGGAATACGTTAAAACGAGCCCTCAAGGTGTTGCGCTCGCAGCCGAATTTAAAACAGAGTCACAAAACTATCAGCAAACCATTTACGATAAGCCAAATAACCCGAAAATTAGCCGTGCTATTTCGACGTATACCGAGTTTGCTAATTTAGAGCGACGTGCTGAGGTGCAAAGCCTGATAGGTGTAGATGTGTACGCTTAATGTGAAAACGATAAACATAAAAAAGCCTAAACACTTGTTTAGGCTTTTTTCGTTTAAAACGATTACTGTTTAATAAAATCAATCAACTTATCAGCAATGTCTGTGTTGTTTTGCGAACCGTAAAAGTCTTTTGCGCGCTGACCGTAAGCAAAAACTTGTACGTCAATAGCTGTATGACCACCCGTTGTCCAGCCAGTAAAACTAGCGTGGTTAATGATATCTTTTACAGCAAGGAGTAACGCTTTATCACCCATTTTTTTAGCTTGCTCAAGTTTGATACTATTTTCTTCGGTAAATTCAATATTAGTATAACGTTGCCATACTGACTTTAAGTCGTCAGTTTTTTGTAACTCATCAGTAATGGTACCCGCCGTCGCTTTAACACCTTTAACGACTTCTGTTTCCCATTTATATTGACCGTGAGCACCCAGAGTTAAACCACCTGTTGAGTGATCAGCTGTGATGACAAGTAACGTGTCTGGGTTTTTATCAACATACGCTTTTGCCTGTTCGATAGACTTTGCAAAGTCGTCCATTTCACCCATTGCACACGCGATATCGTTCGCATGACCACACCAATCAATTTGACTGCCTTCGATCATGACAAAGAACCCTTTATCATTTTGACCATCAAGTAAATCAAGCGCTTTAGACGTCATTTGTGTTAAACGTGTTGAGTTTTCGTCCAGCGCAAACGGTAAACCGACTTCGGCAAATAAACCCAGAGCAGGTATTTGCTTTATCTCATTAAGGGCTGCAAAGTCATCACTGTACTGATAACCAGCCGATTTAAACTCTTCTACAAGATTGCGATCATCACGTACATAGTATTTCGTACCGCCACCTAACATAAGATCGACGGGTAATTTACCGGCGATTTTATTATCAATATAGTCGTTAGCGATTTCGTCATAGTTACGACGAGATTCATTGTGCGCTGCAAAGCTCGCAGGTGTTGCATGATTAATTTGTGACGTTGCCACAAGAGCCGTTGTCATACCACGCTCTTTAGCTATTTCGAGCATTGTTTTGACTGGCTTTTTGTCAGTATCAACGGCGATAGCACCATTATAACTTTTTCGTCCACTGCTTAACGCTGTTGCGCCCGCTGCACTGTCTGTCACATAAGTATGGTCATCAGGGTAAGTGTGCGCCATACCACGTAAAATAGTATCGAATACAGTTGGGTCTACAACTTTGGTGTTTGGATCATCTTTAAAGTAACGATAAGCGGTGGTATATGCAGGGCCCATTCCATCACCAATCATATAAATGATATTTTTTGGTGCAGATTCAGCCATAACTGAACTTGCTGAGCATAATAATGCTAAAAGACTTAATTTAAATTTCATTGATGTAACCTTATTATTGTGCCCTTATTTATACTGCCGAGATTATTGTATACTAGCCAGACGATAAATAAACGCCTTTAAGTTGAAACGTTTAAAAAATAGGAGCAAGTGTGCAGCCTTTTTCTTATCAAACTGGCGATAAAACCTTGCATGGCCTAACCTTTGGTCATGGTGAAGAGGTTGTGATTGCTTTACACGGATGGCTAGATAACGCAAATAGTTACCTGCCTATGCTACATAATGCGACCTTAAACCACACATGGTATTGCGTTGATTTTCCGGGGCACGGCTTATCAGATTGGCGTAATAAAGATGCACATTACTATTTTATAGATTACATTGATGATATCTATATGTTACTTGCGACACTCAATGTGGATCGTGTTCACTTAGTTGGTCATTCGATGGGAGCGATGGTTGCAGGCGTTTTCGCAAGTTGCTTTCCAGAAAAAGTGGCCTCGGTCAATTTTATAGAAGGGATAGGCTGTGTGACTACACCCAGTTCAGATACAGCGAGTCAACTTCGAAAAGCAATTTTGAACCGGGCACGTGTAAACAGTAAACAGCCACGCGCATTTGAGTCAAAGGCGCACATTATTAGTGCAAGACTCGCCAGTGGTGATTTAGCGTACCCGCACGCTGCGCTCCTCATGGAGCGTAATTGTTATGAAAAGGGTGGTAAGTGGTACTTGAGAACCGATCCTAAGCTTAAAAATCATTCAGGGTTTCGTTTTAATGAGGCACAATGTGAAGCAACAATTAAACTCATTAAAGCCCCATGCCAGCTTATAATGGGCGATAAAGGATTTGAGTTCGTAAAACAAAACTTAGATGCTTATGGTAAATATTACAAGGAGTTAAAAATTCATCAGATACCAGGCGGTCACCATTGCCATATGCAAAGTCCTGCATTAACCTTAGAACACATTCATGCATTTATTAGGCACGATAAAGCAAGTTAATTGTATAATTGCACCAAATATGGGATTATCTGCACCATTAGAGTATTTACTCCATTGTGAAACGGCCTTAGTTAGATTAAGGTTATTAAAAAATATAATTATAAACAGGAGCTAAGAGTGGAAAAAATCTGGCTTAAGCGCTACCCAGAAGGTATGCCTGAAACAATCGACCCTGAGCATTATCACTCGTTACTCGACTTGTTTGAAAAAAGTTTTGCTGACTATAGTGACCTTCCAGCCTTTACTAACATGGGTAAAGTGTTGACCTACAGCGAAATCGACAATGCAACAAAACGTGTTGCGTCGTACATTCAAAATGATCTTGGTCTAAAAAAAGGCGATAAAGTAGCGGTAATGATGCCTAACTTACTGCAAACGCCGGTAACAATTTTAGGTATTCTTCGCGCTGGTTGTGTAGTGGTTAATGTCAATCCACTTTACACGGTTCGTGAATTAGAGCATCAGTTAAATGACTCTGAGTCATCTGCAATATTTATTCTTGCTAATTTTGCTGACACCCTCGAAAAAGCATTACCAAAAACGAACGTCAAACACATTGTGGTCACACAAGTGGGCGACATGGTTGGCGGCCTCAAAAAGCATATCGTTAACTTTGTTGTTAAATATATCAAAAAAATGGTGCCAAGTTACTCACTCCCAAATGTAATCAAGTTTTCTGATGTGCTTGCGGGTGATGAAGCAACCTATAAAAAGCCAGATATCGATCTTAACGACTTAGCATTCTTACAATACACAGGTGGAACAACCGGTGTGTCAAAAGGGGCTATGTTATCGCACGGTAATATGGTTGGTAACCTTGAACAAGTATCAGGTTGCTTAGATAATGTTTTAGAGCGCGGTAAAGAAGTGGTTATTACAGCGCTGCCGCTTTATCACATCTTTGCACTGACAGCTAACTGTTTAACCTTCATGAAATATGGTGGCTTAAACGTGCTGATCACAAACCCACGTGATATGCCTGGTTTCGTCAAAGAGTTAGCGCAACATAAATTTACAGCCGTGACGGGTGTAAATACGTTGTTTAATGGTTTATTGAATACTCCAGGATTTGCTGAACTTGATTTCTCAAGTTTAAAAATGTCATTAGGCGGTGGTATGGCGGTGCAACGTCCTGTTGCCGAAAAATGGCAAGCTGTCACAAAAACCAAATTGATGGAAGGCTATGGCCTAACTGAGTGTGCGCCACTTGTTACAGTGAGTCCATACGATCTAGACAGCTACAATGGCTCAATTGGTTTACCTGCGCCAAGCACTGATATTAAGCTAATGCTTGAAAACGGTGAAGAAGCAGCAAAAGGTGAACCCGGTGAACTATGGGTTAAAGGCCCACAAGTTATGCTCGGTTATTATAATCGCCCAGATGCCACAGCTGAGTGTTTAAAAGACGGCTGGTTTGCAACAGGTGATATTGCGACATACGATGATGAAGGTTTCTTCTATATTGTGGATCGTAAGAAAGACATGATCATTGTGTCGGGCTTTAATGTATTCCCAAATGAGATTGAAGAAGTGGTTGCAATGCACGAAGGTGTGCTTGAAGTCGCAGCAATCGGTATCCCGCATGAAGTAAGTGGTGAACAAGTTAAAGTTTTTGTCGTGAAAAAAGATCAATCTTTAACTGAAAAAGATATAATAAAACACTGTCGTGATAATTTAACGAACTATAAGGTGCCTAAACTGGTTGAGTTTAGGGATGAATTACCAAAAACAAACGTTGGTAAGATTCTGAGAAGAGCCTTAAAGGACGAAAAATAATAAGAGCCGGCATTAGCCGGCTTTTTTTATGGTAATTGATATTTAAAGGGGTATAAGTGCAATACCAAGTGATCGAAACGCAAAACCAATTAAATGATTTTGTAGAACAAATTACAGGCAAGTCTGTGCTTGCTATTGATACCGAATTTATGCGCCGTCGCACCTTGTACCCAGAGGTCGCACTTATTCAAGTTTTTGATGGTGAGCACTTAGCGCTAATCGATCCATTGGCAGAGTTGTCGCTTTATGATTTTTGGCAAGTGCTTAAAAACCCAGATGTTTTAAAGGTATTGCACTCTCCGTCAGAAGATATTGAGGTGTTTCAAAAGTACGCGGGTTTTGTTCCCACCCCCTTGTTTGATACCCAGTTTGCACTGCAAATTTTAGGGCATGGCAACTGTATGGGGTTCGCCCACATGGTCAAAGAATTACTTGATATCGAAATAGATAAAAGCGAATCAAGAACAAACTGGCTACAACGCCCATTAACCAAAAAACAGCTAGATTACGCAGCAGCCGATACTTTTCATTTATTACCTTGTTTCGAAATAATTAAAAAGCAAATTGATGAAGCTGGCTTTTTTGATATCGTCATTAGTGAAAGTGAGTTGGTTGCGCAAAAACGGGCTTATCAAACGCCTTATGATCAGCTTTATAAAGATATTAAAAATGCATGGCAATTACGTCCTCATGACTTAGCCGTATTACGAGAGCTTGCTGCATGGCGCCGTGAAAAAGCTGAGCGAAAAAACCTCGCGCTTAACTTTGTAGTGAAAGAGCACAATATGGTTGAAATTGCCAAACGTAAACCCGCAAGCTTAAACTCTTTACGCCGTGTACCGGGTATTGAGCCGATGGAAGTAAATCGTTCGGGGGTTGAAATATTACAATGCATCGAGCGAGGAAAAGCGATTGACGTTAGTGAGTATCCGCAGCAATTAAAGCGTCTTATTGATTTTCCAGCTTATAAAAAGGCGGCGAAAGATATTAAGCAAAAGATCACTAAAGTAGCAAAAGAGCAGGGTATTCCAGAAGATGTTTTAGCGTCTAAAAAGCAAATTAACCAATTAATAAGTTGGAACTGGAAGCTCGATAACGAAGAACGAAAAACGTCATCTAAGCCTGACTTATTCAATTCTTGGCGCTATGAATATGTTAAAGATGCTCTTAAAGAATGGGATAACTAAGAGCCCACTCTTTAAACAGAGCCTGACTGTGGTTTGACTATATTTTTCACTAAATAGTCAAACCATCTGGTGGCTGCTTCTATAAAGCGCATTAAAATTCAATGTCTTAAATAACACCCTCTAAATAGTATGATTTAATAAATATAAGCATGGTGCGTTTTCACAACATGTTTTTATTAAAGTATCTTTCCTTTGCTTAAGCGGTTAGAGCAGTTTTCTGTGTTTATTTTTTTCGTGTAGCCAATTTAATAAATTGGAATTATAGCGTTTTAGTCCTTGTGTTTGCCGTGAGGTTAACGTGTAGAAGGGGGCAAAAAGAAAGAACCTATCACCAAACATAATGACACAGTGAAAACCACATTTTGAATAGTGACGGAGCAATTTGATCCGACTGGCTTCAATGTGAAAGTTGCCGAACATAGAACGATAAAATACGCCATGATGGCATATTGTTAATTCACTTTTGGAGCTAATAACTAAGACGATAATTATTGCAGATATGCAAACGGTTGTTAGCAACGTTAATTGATAAATGAGATACTTTTCAGGTAAATATTCTAAAAGAATCAACAGGGTAAATAGTATAAAAGCGAGTATTAATAACACGCTTTTCTCTGAATTTTTCTTCAGCGTTAGGACTTTCATGCTCTATCCTTGAGATGTTTTTCTTTATATTACGATCCTTTTAATATATGACAACCAGCCTAAAAGAGGGTATTCTGTCCCTTTTTTGATTATATTGTATTATTTAATATGAAATTCCTTTTTTGAATCAGTATGTAACATAATGCGGTTTAAATTTATTGGGTGAAGAAATTAACGAGAATTTTACCGATTATATGCTGAATAACGCTCGTTATTTTTCTATATAACGCCATTAGCAGGGATTTACATCCCCACTAAAATTTTATCTAAGTTCTTTTTCGATTTTGCTACACTTTGCAGTGGCGTTAACCCCTCAGGGTATTCCTCTTGCTCAAGCACTAACCATTGGGTATTACCATCTGTTTCTAAGGTGTCGATGATTTCTGGCCAATCTATGCTGTTTTCACCAATAATGGGGCTGAGTATGCTGCCATTTTTAGTACGAACTTTTATGTGTGTTGAGAGCGTTCGCTTGGGGTATTTTTTTATGAAATAAAGAGGGTCTTTACCCGCGTAATTAACCCAGCCAATGTCTAGTTGTAATGGCATACTATTTGGGGTGTTGCTAGCGATGTAATCCCAAAATGTTGCGTTATTAAATGCATTAAACTCTTTATTATGATTGTGAAAACCGATCTTCATATCATAGCGGCTTGCATAATTACTGACTTTAGTCAGTTCTTTAACCAATGATTTAACGCCTTCTGGATGCCATGCTCGCTCATCCCAAGGGACATACAGTGTTGTTACCCCAAGTGTTTTGTAAAAAAGGAGTGTGCTATCAATATTGCTTTCATTGAGTGCATCAAAGCCGACGTGAGCACTACTGGCAAGTAAGCCCAATTCAGTTAGTTTTGCTTTGAGGCCGGCAGGGTTATCACTGTAAGGGCCAAAGTCTGCGGCAAACTCAACGCCATCAAAGCCCATTTCAGAGAGTGATTTTAAAGTATTATGGAAATCTTTTTTAAGGGAGTCCTTAACCGACCATAATTGCACACTGACTGGAATAGTCGCCAATAACTGACTGCTAAATACAAAGCAAATTAAAAATAATAAATAACGAGAGTTAAACATATTTAAATCCTAAAAAAGCAGGGGAGTTAACCCCCTGCATTGCAGTGTGTTATAAAACAACACAAGGGGGGAAGCTAATCGGTATAGGCGTATTCGCTCAAGCCTAGGTCTACTAAAACCTGATCTAAATGCGCTTTTGCCTCGTCAGACGGTCCCGGATAATCGCCTGCAATAGGCACATTTCCTAAGTAGCCAATGTCTTTACAGCCCTCAGGCGTGCAGAAGAAAGCGGCTAACACCAACTCTTTAAAGCGTAAAAATGCTTTACCAATACGTTGAAATTGGGCAGGTGTTTGTTCATTAAAATAAGCAATATCATCTAAAATTGCGCGATGCTGTTGCTCACTTAATCCGGTAAATGGCTTCTTAAAGCGCAGCTTAGATTCGTCGTTTATCCACGCAAGTGAATTTAAAATTTTAATGCGGTCACGTTGTTGTCCTTCATAAGGTGCGCTAACCCATTCATTGATAACCGCCGGTACGTGCAACTCACTTGCCGATGGAATAGTGCCTTCGCGCGGCACAATGTAATCGGATAATAACGCCACTAAGGTTATTTCGTCCGCCGTTAATGTCAATGGCCATGGTGATTGTGGTGGGATCACTAAATTGGGATCTTGGCCATAACCTTTTGCGGTAATAGGTTTAATATCTAAGTCCGGCCAATGCCCCTCAGTTGAGGATGCTGCACCGATTTCAAGTGCTTTTGTACACCCTGCGGTTAGCCCGACCGCTGAGCCTGCGGCTAATAAGCCTAGCCACTTTAAAGAGTCTCGTCGACTCATTCCTGAAACATAGTTATAGGTTTCGTGTTCGTTACGATGATGCATAATTAAAGTACCCCATTATCAATTTGTTGAGCAAGCCAAGTTGAATTACGCATTGCCAGCGTCATGATGGTGAGCGTACAGTTTTTATGTGGGTTTGAGGCAAACACCCCTGCATCCATGACGAACAAGTTATTACAATCCCACGTTTGACCCCATTGATTAGTCACAGAGTCTTTCTTTGAGCTGCCCATGCGTGTGGTACCTACCTCATGGATAATCTCGCCACCTTTTGAAATAGCTTTTTCGGCAGGCGGGAGCTCACCAACCTCTGCGCCCATGTTTTCAAGGATTTGTTTGGCCGTTTTTAAGCCATGCTCAATTTGCTTTAATTCACGATCAGACCACTTAAAGTGGAATTTAGAAACCGGAATACCCCATTTATCTTTAACGTTTTCGTCAATTTCCATGTAAGTATCTTTATTTGGTAACATTTCACCGCGTAGCGCAAATCCTACATAAGAGCCGTACGCATCGCGAATTTGTTGTTTTAATGCGGGGCCGTAGCCTTGTTTATCGCCAGACACACCTGAACCGGGTTGTCTGAAGCCGCCACCAATTTCAAAGTGATAACCACGTGGGAAATCTAACTCATTGTTAGCTTGAGCTTGATGGCCCCACCAAGGAATGAATAAGTGGTTTGCGGTATGACCATCTTCGTTATAACGCGGGCGGCCTTTTAGCGCTGGAATTTGTGCTCCTAGCCATGCACCTGTTGAATCCATTAAATTACGACCAACCTGACCACTCGAATTAGCAAGACCATTAGGGTGTGTTTTGTGTTTAGAGTTTAATAAAATACGCGCTGATTCGCAGGCACTGGCCGCAAGAATCACCACATCAGCTTCAAGAGCGTGCTCTGTGACTGTTTTCTTATCAACATAGGTTACACCCGTTACTTTACCTTGATCATTAACAGCCACCGATTTTACCATTGCATCAGTAATCACTTTTAAATTACCCGTTGCTTTTGCCATAGGTAACAGCGATGTTGTTGTTTGGAATGCGGCACCAATTGAGCAACCAGAGCCACATGGTGTTGCATAGAAGCATGCTAAACGGTCGTCTTTTGGACGGGTTAAAACTGCACGATGCATTGGCACAGCTTGAATGCCCAATTTCTTTGCAGAAGCAGCAATTAATAACTCTGGTACGCGGGGTTTTGGTGGTGGCTGCAAAATACCCGGCGATGAATCTGGCATATCTTCATGGCCAGTGTTAGTGCCACACACACCAACGAGCTCTTCTGTTTTGTCGTACCAAGGTGCTAAATCGGCATACTCGAAAGGCCAGTCCGCACCGTGACCATCACGGCTTTTACCTTTAAAGTCGTGCTCACTAAAGCGCAGCGAGTAACGACCCCAGTGATTAGTCCGGCCGCCTAACATGCGAGCGCGCCACCAATAAAAGTCGCTGCCTTTTGCACTGGTGTATGGCTCATCGGGTACTTGCCAACCGCCATCGACCGTTGCATCGTAGAAACCAAAGTTTTTATCTTTGTTGCCTGCCCCCATTAATGGAGCCTCGCTATTGCGGCGAAACATTGGGCTTTCTGTTTTTGGATCATAATGTCGACCTGCTTCTAACAGCAGTACTTTATGACCTAGTTTTGTAAGTGTGTAAGCGGCCATTGCGCCACCCGCACCAGAGCCAACAACCAATACCTTATGTTTAAATTCAGACATCTTAAAGCTCCTTAATTTTTATATTTTTAAACCACACTTTATCGCCGTGATCTTGAAGCCCGATATGGCCTTGCTTAGCCGTTGCAAAGTTTTGCCAATTGGCAAACTTACTGCCTTTTACAAGCGTGTTCCATGTTGTACTACCTATAACGATGCTTGTTGTACTAATGCCGTTTTGCCAAACTTGTAGATGGTTGTCTTGCATTTTTATACGCACATGGTTCCAGCTATTGGCGGGTTTATGTGCAGCAGCAGGGGCGGCGAATAAATCATAAATTGAGCCAGCTAAATGAGAGTCAATTTTGTTATCTGGGTGCTCTTTGTTATCAATAATTTGAATCTCTGGCGCGTGTGAATAAATCATTTGTCCTGTTTCATCGGCCAGCACAAAAATACCACTGTTGCCCTTGGTTGAAATTTTCCAATCAATTTGCAGTTCAAAGTTTTGATATTGTTTCTTGGTTAGTAGGTCGCCACCTCCTTTTGTTAAGGTCATGGCGCCATCTTCAATAACCCAAGCTGGATTTAAAGAGTCACTTTTAAAATTACGCCACTGTGACATGTCTTTGCCATCAAACAGTAACTGCCATCCGGCGTTTTTTTCTTGTTGTGTTAGCTGATTATCAGTCGCATTAGCGAGTGCACAGCTACTAACTGTGAGCACTAAAGTCAGTGCTTTGAGAGATTTAAACATGGTGTTCCTCGACGATTTACTTGCTTAAGATGCGCACTTTTCAGCGCGTTTGTTGTTATTAATAACTAAATGCAACCCTATGAATGCCACGATTAAAATAATCGGGAATATCAACAGGTTTTGTAATACAGCCTGTCCGGCTAAAATTTCGATTTGTTCCGCGCTGGCACCTGATGCTTTTGCAGACAAACGGGCACTGTCTATCCAACTTCCTATGACTGGATTCCAAATACTCATTGCGAACATGCCCGCGCCTCCCATTAACGACATACCTAGCGCGCCCGATTTCGGAATGTATTCGGCAACACAACCAAGCATGGTAGGCCAAAAGTAAGTTACACCCATGGCGAATAAAATAGCGGCTAAATAAATCATGGTGCCTTGTGCTTGGCTCATCATAAAGATACCTAAGCTTGCACAAAGCGCAGAGCCAAGTAATACACCTGTTGGGTTAAGCTTGTGGACAATAGGGCCTGCAAAAAAACGACCTACCGCCATGAGCCCTGTTATAAGTGCTAAAATGACCATGGGTGATGCACCCGATGAACCTAAAATACGTTCAATCCATTGCTGAGTACCAAACTCCGTAGTGGCGGTCAGTGTCATGCACGCTATAAGAAATAAATACAGCGGGGTAAATAAATGACGAATGTTGCTGCTGGTCGAGTGGATACGTGTATCAAAGGTCGGAAATTTTGCTTTAATTAGCATGGCACCATAAATAATGGTCGGAACTAATATTAAAGCGACTTGCCACTGCCAGTTAAGGCCGGCAGCCGACATGAAATTAGACGCTAATGCACCAATTACAATCCCGCCAGGGAACCAAACATGAAAGCGGTTAAGCATAGTGGTGGCGTTTTTAGGGTACATTTCAGCTATTAACGGGTTACAACCTGCTTCAACAGAGCCGTTTGCAAAGCCTATTAGAAAAGTCGATACCAGCAAGCCCCAAAAGCCATCTGCGGTGATGGTTAAGGCGAGGCCAAGTAAGTGACAAATAAATGCCAACGCGACCAGCTTTTTAGCACCAATAGCGTTGTAGATTATACCACCGAGCATGGTCGCAACGGGGAAACCTAAAAACGCCATTGCATTGACCCAACCGAGTTCGGTGTCAGTTAAACCAAAGTCACCACCAAGTTGACCCAAAATACCAGCGCGAATGGCAAAGGTCATCGAGGTCACAATCAGTGCTATACAGCAAAGCCGAAAGACAATGCGATTATAATTATTGTTGTCCATATTGTGTGTCCTGTGTGTTCAATTGTTGTCGGTTTTATAAACCTAAAATTCGATTATTACGCTCAGTGTTTGTTGCGCCACTGGCAAAATCGTCAAAGGCTTTGTCGGTGGGGTTTATTAAATGTGCGTTAATAAACTCAGCGCCTTCTCGTGCCCCATCTTCTGGGTGTTTTAAACAACACTCCCATTCAAGCACTGCCCAGCCATCGAAGCCATATTGGGTTAATTTGCTGAAAATTTGCTTAAAATCGACTTGCCCATCACCTAAAGATCGAAAACGGCCCGGTCGGTCTTGCCAGTTTTGAAAGCCGCCGTATACCCCAGAGCGGCCATTTGCAATAAACTCAGCGTCCTTGACATGAAACGCTTTTATGCGTGAATGATAAATATCGATAAATGCTAAGTAGTCTAATTGTTGCAATACGAAGTGACTCGGATCATATAGAATGTTCACACGAGGGTGATTATTTGTGGCGGCTAAAAAGCGCTCAAATGTTACCCCGTCGTGCAAGTCTTCGCCCGGATGTAATTCATAGCAAACATCAACACCGTGTTCATCAAAACAATCTAAAATTGGTAACCAACGTTTAGCGAGTTCGTTAAAACCTTGTTCAACAAGTCCCTGTGGACGTTGTGGCCACGGGTAAAAGGTATGCCATAAAAAAGACCCCGAGAAAGTCGCATGCGTTGTTAAACCAAGGCGTTTACTCGCTTTTGCGGCAAACATTAGCTGCTCCGTTGCCCATTGTGTGCGTGCCGCTGGGTTGCCTTTTACGTGGTCTGCAGCAAAATTATCAAACATTTCATCGTATGCAGGGTGTACCGCAATCAGCTGACCTTGCAAGTGGGTTGATAGCTCTGAAATTGTAAGGCCTGACTCGGCTGCAATACCAGTGACTTCATCGCAGTATTGCTGGCTTTCGGCGGCTTTTTCTAAATCGAAAATAGCGGGGTTAGAGGTAGGGACTTGAATGGCCTTGTAACCTAAACCACTGGCCCATTTACATAATCCACGAAAGCTATTAAAAGGGGCTTCATTACCAATAAATTGCGCCAGAAAAATCGCTGGCCCTTTGATTTTTTTCATTATGTATTATCCAATCTGTAAACTGTGCCACTTAGTATCGCGCTCTGACGAGGCTACAACATGCTCAATAAATGCCATACCGCGTACTGCTTCTTTGATACCGGGTACATCAAACTCTTGATTTGTGGCGCTGTCGCCTTGTTTAAATGCGTGAATTTGCTTTGCAAAATTACTGTAAATGTTGGCAAAGGCTTCAAGGTATCCTTCAGGATGACCCGCCGGTGTGCGCAGTGCATTTTGCGTATCAGTGTGAAGTACACCTACACCCGCTCTTAGCAAGATAGCTGCTTGGTTATGCGCACGCAGCCATAAGCTATTCGGCTCTAGTTGCGACCATTCAAGGCTGGCTTTATCACCATAAATACGCAGGCGTAGGTTGTTTTCGTCACCAATAGCGACTTGGCTTGCGAGTAATACGCCTTTGCTACCGTTGTTAAAACGCAGTAGCACCGTGCCATCATCATCGAGGCTGCGGCCATCAACTACATGGTTCAAATCGGCACACAGTTGGGTTATTTCGAGGCCCGATACATACTCAGCCAAATTTGCTGCATGCACACCAATATCGCCCATGCAGCAACTTATTCCCGATTTACTCGTATCAAGACGCCAGCTTGCTTGCTTAGAGCTTTCATCTTCACTTTGTGCAAGCCAGCCTTGGGTGTATTCAACAATGACTTTACGAATACAGCCAAGCTCACCCGCTTTAATGCGCTGCTTAGCCTCTTTGACCATCGGGTAGCCGGTGTAGGTGTGTGTTAATCCATACAAAAGACCCTGTTTGGTAATGATTTCTTGTAATTGCTGTGCTTCGACAAGTGAAAGAGTTGCAGGCTTGTCTGATAAAACATGAAAACCGTGCTCTAGAGCCATTTTTGCCACCGGAAAGTGCAAGTGGTTAGGCGTTACAATTGCCACAAAATCAACGCGCTCTTCAGCAGGTAATTTTGCTTCTTCTGCAAATAGGGTGAGGTAACTGTCGTAGCAACGGCTGCTATCGAGGCCAAGTAATTCGCCAGTTGCTTTACATTTGTTGGCATCCGAGCTGAATGCACCAGCCACAAGCTCTATCATGCCATCTAATCGCGCTGCAATGCGATGAATTGCGCCTATAAAGGCACCTTCGCCACCGCCGATCATAGCCATGCGGATTTTAGCTTTGCTCATCTTAAGCGCTCCTAATCAAAGTAGCGTTTGCTACTGTTAATGTCATGTTATTGATAATAGGTAAGCTTGGGCAATAAGCGATAATAAAAATTCGGTTGACAATGCAACAAAATCGGCGTTTAAAATATAATGGCAATGACATTTTTTAGGGGTGTTTTAGTTATGAATATTCAAGAAATAATAAAAAAAGCGGGAGTCAATCAGCTCATTGCTGCATTTGATCTATTGCCCGATATCCTCTTTTGGGTGAAAGATACGGATAGTAGAATATTACATTGTAATCAGCATTTTATTGAACATCAGGGTTATAAAACTCTAGAGCAAATTTTACTAAAAACAGATTTTGACTTTTCGCCTAAACACTTAGCGTTCCAATATGTGAATGACGATAAGCGAGTGATGGAAGGCTTTATCGTGACAGACCGTCTGGAGTTAAATCAAACCCTGCAAGGTGAGCTTGGCTGGTTTTCAACATCTAAGCACGCACTCAAAGATCACGATGGTAATGTGATTGGCACCTATGGTGTGACGCGCCATTTACAAAAAACATCTAAAGCCCTTTCACACGTGCGTGCAATTGAAGAACCTGTTAAGTATATTCGCGAACATTATCATCGCCAAATTAGTATTGATGAACTGGCAGAACTCGCACACTTATCGATTAGCGCTCTAGAAAGGCGATTTAAAAAGCACTTAGCAAAGACTCCAAATCAGTTTATAAACGAAGTGCGTCTCGAAAACGCACGTAAATTATTAATTGAAACACGCATACCAATATCACAAGTAGCGTATCAATGCGGTTTTTCTGAACCAAGCTATTTCAGCAAACAATTTCGGCGTTTGTTTGGTGAAATACCATCACAAATGCGTTCTCAATTAGGCGACTAACATGACTGTTTTGCCAATAAAATAGCGCCTTCTTCAGCACTAGCTTGCGCTAACGTTAACTGAGATTGACTTGATGGGCTTAACCAAGGAGTAATGGCTGAGGCAATACCGCCTACCAAGGTAACACGGTGTATATTTTGAGCTTTAAAGTAAGCGATATAGCGGTCTATAAAAGAGCCTGCCTCGGTGAGTAATTGTTGGCAGAAACTATCGTTAGGATGCGCGAAAACGAGCGGCGCAAACTTGGCGAGCTCCCCAGGGGAGGCCGTTATTAACTGTTGGCTTAAAGCTTGACTCGACTTGCAATCGAGCTCATTTAGCAGAGTATTTATAACACTTGAGCGCTGTGTAACGCCATCGAGTACTTCAAATGCTTTTCGGCATAGCTGTAAGCCTAGCCAGCCCCCACTTGCACCATCGCTTAGTAATAAGCCATATCCGCCTAACTCGGTGATGTGCTGATGACGTTGGAAACCGGCGCAAAAACCCGTCCCAAGAATAATGACCGCACCATCATGATGCTGATGAGCGCCTTTACACGCAATCACTAAATCGGTTGACACAGTAAACTGAGCAAAAGGGTGCTGCCACTGCGCCATTGCTTTGCTTGCTGACTCGATATTAGCCCCTGCAAGACCTGCATGCGCAGAGGTTTTTTTCAGCTCAGTGAGAGGTAAGCCAGCATATTCAAATGCACGTTTAGTGGCATCCAATAGAGATGCTTGGCTTTGCACAGCGCTGGTAGCGACATTGGCTGAGCCGCTAATTGCTTCACTCAATAGATGACCGTCTTGGTTTTCTAAGCGAACTTTACATTTACTGCCACCGCCGTCGATACCTAGATAATACAGGTGCTTTGTAGTCATATTTAATCCTTTTTGAGCAATGAACAAATTGCATCTATGTCGATATCACCAATCGAATTATGCACACATGAGTGAACATGCAGAGACGCCTTCGCTGAATGATGGTTTATTAATTGCCACAGTGTTGGCGCACTATCTAACGTTATGCCGCCACCAATTACAATTTCTGGCTTAGCATTAGCATGCGCGAGTAAGGTGTTAAGTTGAGTTTGGCCATCAACTGCATTACGCCCACTTTGCCATGGTGTCCCTGACGTTAAAATGCGATCGACATTTAATGCAGTGAGTGAGTCAAGGGCTTTTATTGGTGATTCAAGCGTGTCGAAGGCACGGTGAAAAGTAACCGTTAAATTAAAATACTTTGCAGTATTAACCAACGAATGGGTTATGTCTTCATCGACTTGCTGATGTTTAATTGCACCAAATACTACACCATGTGCACCGGATTCTGCTGCGTACTTGATCTGTTCACGCATTATTTTATGACACTGAGAATCGACATCGAATTGATCATTGTACGGACGTATCATCACTAATAATTCTGCATTATTCTTTAAATTTTTCACTGCACATTCAATGGCTGACACACTCGGAGTTAAACCGCCAAGATGCAAATTACAGCACAGTTCAAAGCGTTTCACGCCTAATTGGCTCGCTGATGAGATATTGTTTGCGAGCTGCTTTAAATGACTTTCGTTTAAGCAGACTTCAAGAATTTTACCATTACTCATTGCTGTTTTTTTGTCTTATATATTTTGGGTCGTTAAGTTTGCTAAACATAATGTAATGTCGGTACTAGCTTGTATTTATATTTTATTGTTTAAAATCAGTTGGTTGTTTTTGTTTTTTTAATTGGTTTTGTTCATGGAATTACTATAGAAACTATGGGGTTACTATAAAGCAGAATATAAAAAAAAGAATATAAAATATTCCATACGCCGATTTTGTCATATCTGTCACCGAATTTTTATTATCACTTTTTAATCACTCACCCTATTCTGAGTTTGAGTTTTACAAGCTGTTAACTCCCAATAATCAGTTTCAAAACGACAACAATAAAGTGCTTTTGTAAGCAGTTTAGTCTTACAAGCATAAGCAGAACACACAACTGGAGAAAGGCATGGGCACGCAAAGAGCAATAAAAAGAAAAGGGCAAGGACGGCATTTTAAACGCAATGCAATTTTGCTTTCATTACTCGCGGCGGTTAATACAACTTACGCAGCAGAGCAAGCTGAAGAGGATGTTGAAGTAATTGAAGTGCGAGGTATACGATCTTCAACGGCAGAAAATTTAGCAATTAAACGTTTATCAGCTGCCACGGTTGATGCAATTACAGCCGAAGATATTGGTAAGTTTCCTGACAAAAACGTCGCGGACTCATTACAGCGTGTATCGGGCGTGCTGATTGACCGTGATGGCGGGGAAGGCAGTCGAGTGAGTATTCGTGGTACTTCACCTGATTGGACACTCACGCAATTAAACGGTAATTACATTGCATCATCTGGCTCGGGTACGCCCACGCGAAGTTTTAATTACACATTACTGCCTTCGAGTATGATCAAAAGCGTTGAAGTATATAAAAGTGCAGAGGCACGAATCGATGAAGGAGGCATAGGTGGTACTGTCATTTTACACACACGTAAGCCACTCGAAATGGAAGCAAACTCGGGCGCATTAAGTGCTGAATTAACTTATGATGATGTGTCCGAAGATACTAAGCCGCAAGTAAATGTGCTGTATTCATGGAAAAATGATGACGAAAACATAGGTGTATTAGCAGGCTTTACACGTCAAGACCGCACCGTGACAACAATTACTAATAATGCCTCACACTGGCGTTTTCACTCAGATACAGTTGAGGGTGCAGAACGCCCTGCGTTGGTCGACCAGGCAACTGGTGAAGTGTACAACAATGTCTGGGCACCTCGTGCTATGAGTGTGAATAACTCAAATCAAGACCGCACTCGGGATGGTTATCAAGTCGCAGTACAATGGGCTCCAAGTGACAGACTTGATCTAAACTTTAACTATTTTGGTGCCAAGTTAGGCTATGACCAAACAGGGCAAAGCATTACATTTGCGGAGTGGAATGATAACCATAATCCGTATTACGGTATTGTTCTTGATGGCGATACAGTTATCGCGTACGGCAATGGCGACAACGGCTTACTCAATGATAATAACTTGGGTGATGCTGATGTAAACGGGGGTGTGCCTGTTCGTCGTGGTTTGTTGTCGCCACAATTAACTGGGCGTGAGCGTTTTGGCGAGTCAAAATCAAACACCTACGATTTCGAAGGCACTTATTATGGTGATACTTACAGCGTTACAGTTAAGCTTGGACACACAGAAGCTGAAGGCGGAACGTCAAAAGAAACGTACGCAAATATTGATGCGCGCCAAGGCTCTGTAAATAGCTGGTTATGGTCAATTGAGAATGGTAAGCCGCATTATGAGGTATCCACTGATTTGGCAACCGATAAAGAAGCATATCAATACTATGATTGGTTTGATTCATATTCATCAGAAAATGAAGATTCAGAAGATTACCTTCAAAGCGATGTAAAATTTGATCTTGATGGCAGCTTTTTCACTCGTTTCTATGTGGGTGCGAAATACAGAGATCACGAGATTAAAGGGATTCGTAATGATTTTCGTTGGGATGACGGCATAGCTGATAATGGTGGTTACCGTGGCTATTTACCAGGAACAGAGTGGTTTCATAACCCAGATTTTCATCCAGATCCGGCGACGCTTGTAAGTGACCATGTTGTTGATAATAGTGCTGGTGATACAGGTGCATTCAACTTTTTAGCGTTTGATTTTAATGCGCTTGATGATTATCTAAAGCAAAATTTCAGTCAAACAGTGATGCCAAGTCTATCAGGCACCTATGCGCTTGAAGAAAAAATATGGTCTGTTTACTCTCAAGCTGATTTCGAGTGGCAAAACTTGCGAGGTAATGTAGGGGTCCGCTATGTAAACACTAAGCTTAGCACCCTTACATACGACGACGTCATTGGCCAAGATGATGATGATACAGATCCAAATGAGCGCAGTAGTGATGGCAGTGAAGTATTACCTAGCTTTAACTTAGCATGGGATGCAACCGAAGACCTCGTCGTCCGTTTTGCGGCCGCACGTACTATGGCAAGGGTAAGTTATTCTGACTTAAGTCAAGCGGAGTCATACGGACCACCCGTTAACATTAACTCACCAGATTCATGGACTGGTAGAGGTACAGGAACCTCTGTAAATACCGGCCTTGAGCCAATGCTTTCTGATCAATTCGACTTAGGAATTGAGTGGTATTACGGTGATGGTTCGGCGCTTGGTGCTACTTTGTTCTCTAAAGATATCTCTAACTTACCGATTTCGACTGTTGAAATTGTAGAACGTGAACACGATTGCTGTAATGGGCCGATCGAAGTAGAAATGAACACCAAAGTGGGTGGTGGGGATGCGAAATCTGAAGGTTTAGAGCTGTTCTTCCAACACTCGTTTGATAACGGCTTTGGTATTTTAACTAACTATACCTACACAGATACCAGCACTAGCGAAGTATCGACGGATGGGCAAAAAACAGAGGCTGAAATTCCGGGTACAGCTAAGCACCAATACAATGTTTCTGTGTACTTTGAAAATGACGACTTTAGCGTTCGAGCTTCGTATAACTGGAAAGATGATCGTGCAAACGGTATTCACCAGGGCTACAACTTATACACTAAAGACTATGGTCAGTTAGATGTGAATGCATCTTACAACCTGACTGATGCGTTGTCATTTACAGCGTCGGTGGTAAACCTAACAGAAGAAATTGAAGAAGGTTATTGGAAGCAAAGTAATCGATTTACCTATAACCAATATTCAGGTCGCCGTTTTTACCTGGGTGCAAACTATAACTTCTAGCAGAAAGTTGTTTGTTAAACGCCAAAAAGGTACCTTACTTAAGGTACCTTTTTTGTTGTAAGGACATGCAGTGATAAAATTTATAAAAGCGACAGTTCTAGACAAGCCTTACTTGCTCACCTTACGCTTAAATACCATGGTTGAGCATTTAGAAAAGCAAGGTTTGTTCTTATCTATTGAGCAACATCAAGCACGCGTAGCAGAGCATTTTGAGCACAGTCATTTAGTCTTTGCAGAGGCACAATGTGTAGGTCTTGCTAAGTTTACTAGAGAACAAGATCACATAAACTTACTGCAGTTACAAATAGAGCCAACAGAGCAAGGGAAGGGGTTAGGAACAAAGGTGTTACATGCGCTAAAAAATGAAGCGAATGTAATTAACTTAACCGTTCTTAAAGCAAATCCCGCATATGGGCTTTATCAACGGGCAGGTTTTAAAACCATAGGCGAGGACGACTACGAGTTTCATATGCAGTGGCAGAAATAAAAAAGGGCGCTGTTATCTATAACATGGCGCCCAATTTTGACTATTTCTTTTCTTCGTCAGGTAAAGTGACGTTAAGCTCAAGGACCGCTAAATCATCTTCGTTTTGGTCAAATTGAACCTGAACTGCATCAGTGCTTACGTTCACGTATTTACGAATAACATCAAGGATGTCTTGTTTTAGCTGTGGTAGGTAATCAGGCGTACCACGCTGTGAACGTTCGTGTGCGACAATGATCTGCAATCGCTCTTTTGCAAGTGACGCACTGCTTTTCTTTTCTGAGCGGAAGTAGTCAAGTAAAGACACATTAACCTCCAAAAATCCGTTTGAACAAGCCTTTTTTCTCTACATCTAAAAAGCGAAAATCAACTGTTTCACCTAGCAGGCGATTAATTGCATCTGTGTACGCTTGGCCCGCATCAGATTCAGAATCTAAGATCACAGGTTGACCAGAGTTCGATGCACTTAATACCGCTTGTGATTCAGGAATAACACCTAATAGTTTAATTGCAAGAATTTCTTGTACATCTTCAACTGATAGCATCTCGCCTTTTTCAACACGCTCTGGGTTGTAACGCGTTAATAGTAAGTGTTCTTTTACGCTTTCAAGGCCTTCTTCAGCACGCTTAGACTTGCTGTGTAAGATACCTAAGATACGGTCTGAATCTCGAACCGACGATACCTCTGGGTTGGTAGTAACAATTGCTTCATCAGCAAAGTACATTGCCATCATGGCACCCGCTTCGATACCCGCAGGTGAATCACAGACAATGTAATCAAAATCTTTTTTCAGCTCGTTTAGAACGCGTTCAACACCTTCACGGGTTAGGGCGTCTTTATCACGGGTTTGTGAAGCAGGTAAGATAAAGAGTTTATCAACACGTTTATCTTTAATTAGAGCCTGATTTAGGTTTGACTCGCCATTAATAACGTTTACAAAGTCATAAACAACACGGCGTTCACAACCCATGATAAGGTCTAGATTACGCAAACCAATATCAAAGTCGATAATAACGGTTTTAAAGCCTTTAAGTGCTAAACCTGTGCCAATTGCAGCACTCGATGTGGTTTTACCAACACCACCTTTACCAGAAGTAACGACAATTACTTTTGCCATGAGATTTATCCTTTAACCAAAGCTGAAATTTCTAATGAATCATTTTTTTGTTGGATTTGTACGGCATTACCCCAGTGTTCACCTTGTAGGGAGTCGCTGATCCAATAACTGCCATTAATAGAAACAAGTTCTGCTTCTAATTTTTGGCAAAATATTTGTGCCTCGTTGTAACCTTTAGCCCCCGCAATTGCACGGCCGCGTAATGTGCCATAAATATGCACATTACCATCGCTTATGACTTCAGCGCCGTGGCTTACAGCCCCAATAACAATAAGGTCGCGGTCTTTTGCATACACTTGCTGCCCTGAGCGCACCGTGCCATGAATGACTTGTGCTGGAAGGTGAACAGTTTTTTCAACGATAGACGTATTTGTTTGTTGTTTAGCGGTTGCTCCCTTAACGTCCTGTGAATAGTTCAAGACCGATAAGCCCGCTGCTTTTGCGTTTTCGTTTTGTTCTTGCGTGCCATTACACACACCGACAGGATTAAACGATAAGCTTGTTAACATAGACTTTAAAAACGAGAAATCAAGCGCTTCATCTTGTACGTCGCTTAAGTTGATTACGATAGGCGCACCGGCAAAAAACTTAGGTGCTTGGGCGATTTTCTCATCTAACTGCTTACTTAAAAGAGAGGTATCTGCTGAAAATAAATGTAAAACAGATAATGTAAAGAGGTTCCCTTTTAATTCAAAAATTTGTTCCGACATACACGCTCAATTGAATTTTCTTGGTTAGTCGTATTTACAGATAAACGCAGGCTGAACAAGGCTTATACAGTAAAAATCTAACCTAATTTTTATAACTTATTATTTGACTCATGTTATAGTGTGCGCCTTCGTTAAGCAAGATATTATAGGGTCATAATGCTAACTGCGGTGTATAAAAGTAAGAAAAAAGCGGATACCTACCTTTTTGTAGAGAAAAGAGAGGATTTTAGTCGAGTCCCAGACGCTTTATTAGCGACATTTGGCCAGCCTCATTATGTGATGATGATCAATCTTGCTAGCCGTAAAAAGTTAGGTGTTGCAGATTTAGAGGCGGTTAAGCAAGCGTTAATTGAGCACGGTTTCTACTTACAACTACCTCCGCCGGAAGAAAACCTGCTGACCGAATTTAAAAAAGACAAGGGAGCTGATAGTGATTAAAAAACTTGCCGTTATTTTATTAAGTGCCTCGTTGAGCACATCTGTACTGGCAGAACAAAAAACACAAGCCGATTTTGATTTATATGTTGCCGCATTAAAAAAAGAAGCGCTTGAAAAAGGTTACGACCAAGCACTGCTTGACCAAGCCTTTGCAACGGCTAAATTCAAAGAAAAAGTAATCTCGGCAGATAAAAATCAGCCAGAAGTAAAAGAAACACTAGAAACCTATCTACCAAAACGTGTGCCGCAATGGAAAATTGATCGCGCGCGTAAATTGTATAAAGAAAACCAAGACGTTCTCGAAAAAGTAGCGAAAGAATATGGCGTTCAAGCACGCTTTATTGTTGCACTTTGGGGCCTTGAAAGTAATTTCGGTAAAATTCAAGGTGGACACAGCGTGATTGCATCACTCGTGACACTTGCATTTGATGGCCGCCGCGAAACCATGTACAAAAATCAACTTTGGGCTGCACTTGATATCTTAAAAGAGGGGCATATTACCCTTGATAAGTTCAAAGGCTCATGGGCAGGTGCAATGGGGCAAACGCAGTTTATGCCAACCTCATTTAATTCTTATGCGGTTGATTACAATGGTGATGGTCGCAAGGATATTTGGACAACCGAAGAAGATGCCTTCGCCTCTATTGCAAATTACCTTAAGCAAGCAGGGTGGAACGATGACTTAACGTGGGGTCGCCAAGTTAAATTACCGGAAGACTTTGATAACGCAAATATTCTTAAACGTGGCACTAAAACGCGCAGTCAATGGCTTGAATATTGGAAAGAGTCAGAGCGCAGTCTAGCTGACTGGCAAGCATTAGGTGTTCGTAAAATGGATGGTAGTGACTTACCAAACGTGGACATTACTGCCGCGATGGTGATGCCGGATGACGTGAACGGCCGTATGTATCTAGCCTACGATAACTACAAAGCACTCATGCATTGGAATCGCTCGTATTACTTTGCAACCAGTGTGGGTTACTTATCAGATCGTATCGGTTACCCAGCGATTAAGTAACTTATTGTTATTAACTGTTAGGCTTAGTTTTAACTGAGCCTGACGGTTTATTGCCTCCTTACTAGATTACTCCCTGTGCAATGAAAGAACATTAAGTGCAGTTTTGATTATTCGTTCAAAATCCACTAAAACATGACCTGAAAAGAACGCCCGAAACAAGTATCACGCCTACATTATTAAACCCGTAGGAACGGCTTCAGCCGTGAATCTCAAATGTTCGGCGTTAAAACGCCTCCTACAAACTGGCAAATTTTACTCTTTTCCAGGTTTCTTCAAAATCTTATCTTTAAAATCCAGTACTTTACCAATACCAGATCCAAGCTTCATGAGACTTTGTAGTTGCTCTGGACTTAAGCGTTGTAACTCTGCTGACCATTTAGTAACGGTTTCGAGTAGATCGTGGATTTCTTGCATTTGCTGTTGCGCAAAGCGTTCATCGTCGGTGTGGGCTTGTTCTAGTAGGTTATCGCGAAGCAAACTTAGAGTTGGATCAATTTCGCGCTTTTTGCGCTCTTCAAATACACGGTTTGCCATATCCCAAATACTGCCAGCTGGGCCATAGTACTCTTTACGGTCGCCCGGAATATGGTGCACTTTAATTAAGCGCCAAGACTGAAGCTCTTTTATGCCCATGCTTACGTTTCCGCGTGAGATACTTAACGTATCGGCAATTTCGTTGGCGGTCATCGGCTCTTTTGTAATGGTTAATAAACCACACATTTGGCCAATAGTGCGATTAAAGCCCCAACGGCTTCCCATTTCACCACAGTGCATTACAAAGGCTACGTTTTTTTCAGATAGGCTCATAATTTTCATTGTTCAAAAACTTCAGAAATTAAATGCTAGCACGCCATGGGTATAACTAAAAGAAATAGCCACTATTGATTGTATTGCGACTAAAGTTTGAGTTGTCACCAATGCAGGTATATCTAGCTGAATGTATTAATTTATTTTTATAACTCCAGTAAAAATGTATGGCTTGATGTGGATCAATAACAGTGACAATTAATCTGTTTATCGTATACGCTGAAACCCAATAATACCATGGAGGAACGTTATGAAAGCCGCAGTAAATAAAGAGTACAAAGGTAAATTAAGCATCGAAGACATCCCATGTCCAGACATTGGTGTCAACGATGTACTTGTCAAAATTGCCGCGTGTGGTGTGTGCCACACTGATTTACATGCATGTCATGGGGATTGGCCTGTAAAACCTAAAATGCCATTGGTGCCTGGCCACGAAGGGGTCGGGACTATCGAAAAAGTGGGTGACAATATTAAACATTTAGCCGTGGGTGACCGTGTTGGGGTGCCTTGGCTTTACAGTGCCTGTGGCCACTGTGAGTTTTGCTTAGAAGGCAAAGAAACATTATGTCTTGAGCAGCACAACACAGGTTATTCGGTAGATGGTGGTTACGCCGAGTACTGTGTAGCTCATGGCGATTATGTGGTTAAAATTCCTGACGGATTAGGTTTTTCAGAAGCAGCACCTTTGTTTTGTGCAGGGGTCACAACCTATAAAGCACTCAAAGTAACAGGTGCTAAAGCCGGTGACTGGGTGGCCATTGTTGGTGTGGGCGGTTTAGGTCATTTAGCCGTGCAATATGCAAAAGCAATGGGTTTTAATGTGATTGCAGTTGATACGGGTGAAAGCAAACTGAATCTTGCCAAAGAACTCGGTGCAGACATTACCATTGATTTTATGAAGCAAGTACCAAGCGAGACTATCTTTGAGCAAGTCGGTGGTGCGCATGGAGTAGTGTGCACTGCGGTATCAAAACCAGGTTTTGAGCAAGCTTATAAAAGTGTGCGCCGTGGCGGTAAATGCGTGCTTGTAGGGTTACCCCCAGAAGACATGCCATTGCCTATTTTTGATACGGTACTGAACGGTGTATCGGTAGTTGGCTCAATAGTGGGCACGCGTAAAGATTTACAAGAGTGTCTCGACTTTGCCGCAAAAGGCAAAGTTAAAGCCATTATTGAAGAAAAACGCCTTGAAGATATCAATGAGATTTTTGACGACATGCTAAAAGGCGATATTACGGGTCGTATCGTGATGACGTTTTAATAACGAGTGAGCGGTTATTAAACAAGCGCGACTAGGTTGGGTCGCGCTTGTTTAGTTTTACCGGTAACTACTTATAACGTATAACTAAACGTTAATTTAGCATTGCGCTCTTCACCTGGCATACCGCCTAAGAACATTGCTTTTGAGTAATACGTTTTGTTAAACAAATTGTTTAAGTTTAACTGTAGTTTCCACTCATCTGTTTGGTATTGAATTGCGGCATCGTAAACCGTGTAACTAGGTACGTAACCATCTGGAATACCAAACGAGGTTGAATGTGTACTGCGGTCATCAACATATTGAATTCCTGCACTTATCGTTAGTGGCTGAGCTAAATTAAACCACTGAGCATCGTAGCTTAACCAACTACTTGCCGTGACATAAGGTACCCCTTTTTGACGCGAATCAAAGCTTGATGAATTTGGGTTTTGTTTATCACGGGCATCCTGATAGACACCATTGATGTTAAGTTGCCATTGCTCATTTAAATCCGCATTTAAATCAAGCTCAACACCTTTTGTTTGCTCTTCACCATCATAAAAGCTCTTTGGTATAGAAGCATCAGACACGCCGGCTTCATAATCTGGGTTTGCATACTCTAGGTTGGTACGGGCACTGTCAAAAATGACCAATGATGCCAATAGTTGATCATCAAAGGCCTTTACACGCATGCCAATATCGTTACTGATAGACTCGGCATCATCACGGTCAGCTTCGTTACCCGTTACACTACCTAACACGCTATACGCTGTGCGGCCTTTCGAGTGATTTACAAAGAACGAAATATCGTCGTTTAGTTTATATGTCGCACCTAGGTTGTAGGTCATACCGCTGTCTGAAGTATCTGCTTCTGGTGTTGGCTCTGCGGCGCTTGCACGGTAACGAGGGTCAACGCCAAAATGCTGATAACTTTGTTTAATGCGATTAAACGCGACACCCACACGCGTGGTAAAGGTGTCATGAATATAGGCAACATGCTGAATACCAACTCCCCACGCTTGCACTTCTTTGTTGTAGTCGCTGGTCTTTAGAGGATCGTAATCAGCAAAACTTCCCGCGCCCCAATTTGGCGTTCGAATATCAAAAATATACGGGAGTTGGCCTTGGTAAATAACCTCGCCTTGTTTATTTTTAATGACCTGATCGGCATCATAAATAGAGTATTGTTTAAAACGAATATCACGATCTTCGTAGTTGGCGTTAACGAGTAATTCGTTATCGATACCCGCAAAACTAAAGTCATAACGAAGATCTGCAAAGTATTGCCATGATTTTTCGTCTGCTTGCACTTGGCGATACTCTTGGCGACGCGCAGCAAAGGGATAAAGCACGTCATCAACAACTAACGGGGCGCGAGGGTCGGCATTGATCACACCATTACGATTCCAATACACATAGTTATACGCTCCAGTTTGACGCGCAAAACTTGATTCATAATTTCGGTATTGTAATTGTTGATTTAAAAATAAATTATCAGTAATAAAGTAGTTATGCGTTAACTTAAAGCGCAGTTCTTCGCCTTCGTTATCATTGGCCATCGGCGAAATAATGCCATTATGACCGAAGGTATACGGTGTTAGGCCATCATTTGCTGCGAGTGAATCTGCTAATTGCTGGCGTTGCTGATCTGTTAGTTGCAGCCCTTTTGCCGTTGCATCGTTAACTAAATCAGCAGCGGTGACTTCGCCAGCCGTTTTACCATTTACAGAGTCACTGTTAAAAATACGAATAGGGTGGCCAATCGAGTCAACAGCAATGGCGTCTTTGATATAAGCACCTGAAAGCATTATGTCTTGTTTGTCGCTAAGCACATATTTCAACGCCGCGTAAATTTCGTCACGGTCATCTTTTAAATCGCGATAGCCGTCACTGCGCGCTGTTTTTGCATTCACTCGGTACGCTAAATTATCCGTTAAAGCAGCTGTGCTATCAAAGCCCAACGCATAGCTGTCCCATTGGCCAAGTTCGGCACTAACGGTGTGTTTTTCAGTGAATTGTGGTTTCTTTTCAATAAGGTTGATAACACCACCGGCACTGCCCATTCCATACAAACCTGTGGCAGGGCCTTTAAGTACTTCAACCGATTCTACGTTAGTCATTGAGCGGGTAGGGTTAAAGGTGTTACCAAGGCCAGCACCACCGTACATGCCATCGTAGGTGTAGTTTGCGCCTAAACCACGGATCACTAAGTTATCACCAATGCCATAATTATTACCCGCCTGCGTTACACCGCTGATGTTACGTACCAAATCTTGTAAATTTGTGGCGCCTTGTGAATTTATAAGCGCTTGATCAACCACCACCACGGGGGCTGGTGTTTCCATTAAGGTCATGTTTGATTTTGTCGCAAGACCAGACTCAAGCACCACGCGATTTTGTTTGTCGTAGACGGTAATCCGTTCAACATCGTTTAAATCATTAGCGTTAACTGAAAAAGCGCTGATACAAGCAAGGGTTAAAACAGAGTATTTGTAAGTTGTCATTATAGAAAAGAAGTTAAAAATTTTCGGTAATGATAATGCGAGTGGTTTTCATTTCAAGTGTTATTTATCTAAAATGGGTAAATAATCGGTTTAGATACAATCAAATAACATTTTATAAATGGTTGGTTAACTTTTCGCTGGTAACAACAAGGAGAGGTGCTGGTTTCAATAAAATGAAACCAGCAAATTGGTGATTACTTATAAACAATGCCGTCTTTCATAACAAATTGCACGTTTTCAAGTACGGCAATGTCTTCAAGAGGGTTTCCTTTTACGGCGATAATATCGGCTAAAAAGCCATTTTTAATTTGGCCAAGTTTATCATCAACTTTCAGTAGCTTAGCACTATTAATGGTTGCTGATTGCAGTGCTTGTAATGGTGTCATACCAAATTCAACCATACGTGAAAACTGCTTCGCGTTATCGCCATGTGGGTAAATTGCAGCGTCGGTGCCGAACACCATGTTCACACCCGCTTTAACGGCGCGACTAAAGCTCTCACGTTGTTTTTTAGATACTTGACGCTCTTTATTTAGGTTTTCTTCATCAACACCGTTTTGCTCGCCAAAGGTCAGCGTGTATTCGGTATTATAAATATCCATTGAGAACCACGTACCGTGTTTTTTTGCAAGCTTAATTGCTTCGTCATCCACAAAGCTTACGTGTTCTACACTATCAACACCCGCTACAATGGCAGCTTTAATACCACTGGTGCCGTGAGCATGGGCAGCTACGGTTAAACCGCGCAAATGAGCTTCATCAACAATTGCATTCATTTCATCTTGCGTATATTGCTGAATACCCACTTTAGTACCTTTAGAGAAAACACCACCTGTGGCACAAAATTTAATGGCATTCGCACCGTATTTAATGTTTTCACGTACCTTAGCTCGGGCAGACCAAGGACCATCTGCAACACCTTCTGCGGTGTATTTCATTTCAGGTGGTAAACGGTTGTTATCACAATGGCCGCCAGTAACCCCGAGTGATGGGCCCGCAGCCCAAATACGTGGTCCGACAATATCACCTTCGTTAATACCGTCGCGCACCGCAATAACGCTATACCCTTCTGCGCCTAAGTTACGTAATGAAGTAAAACCAGCATACAGTGTTTTTTCGGCAAAATGGGCGGCTTTAATCGCTTTGCGCGGCACTGATTGACCAATTCGTGCACTACGAGGCACTGTAGGGTCGCTGGTCAAATGTACATGCATGTCCATTAAACCAGGCACAAGTGTGAGTTCTAATAATTGAATATGCTTATCGCCATCTTTTAAGCTAGGCTGTGTATTCGTCTGCACAGCCGTTATCTGACCATTTTCTATACTGATTAGTGGTGATTTAATCAATTTTCCTGAATTTACATCGACCATGGCTTTTGCCGATACGTAGGTTGTGGCGTAGGTATTTACAGAGGCTAAGCAGGCAAGACCTAAGCTAATCGCGAGAACTGTTTTTTTCATTTTTATTCAATATTGGTAAGTCGAAGTTTCACTTTACCAATCACGTTAGTGTGTGTAAATAAAGTGCGATAAGTTGCAGCGATACTTGCTAAACAGGGCGCTAAACCCGCATAATTTACGGGTACTTAATTTAAGGGCAGGGAAAGAATGAAAAACATAAAATTAGCACTACTTAGTTCAGCAGTGATGCTCGCATTAATGGGTTGTAATGAATCAACGCCAAAAAGCGAAACAACACCTACAACAGCAGCACAACCATCTGTAAAAACAGAATCAGCCAGCGTACAGCTGGATACATTACTGACCAATTATTTTGAAGACGGTTTACAATTCAACCCGATTGGTGGCACTTATATTGGCCGAAACGAGTTTAACGACGATTTTATTGCTCCGATCAATGAAGCCAATCGCAATGAGCAGCTTAACTTCATTAAAGAATATAAAAACAAACTGGCAAATATTGATAAGGCACAATTAACAGGCCAGTCTTTACTAAGCTATGAAATACTCGCTCGAGACTTGGATTTGGCTATTGAAGGGTCACAATTCCCAAGTCACTTAATGCCCATAAATCAAATGGGCGGCGCGCATAACACTTTTGCCGCGTTAGGGTCTGGGCAAAGCGCACAGCCTTTTAATACCGTTGAAGACTATAAAGCATTTGAAAAACGTGCAGATGGCTTTATCGCTTGGTTAGAGAGCGTTGAGCAATCAATGCGCCAAGGCATGAAAGACAAGGTGGTACTTCCTAAACCGCTTGCTGAAAAACTATTACCACAATTTCAAACACATATCGTAGAAAAACCAGAAGAGTCATTATTCTGGGGGCCGATTGCTCAGTTACCTGAGTCATTCAGCGACGAACAAAAAGAAGAGCTGACAAGTGCATACACCGCGATGATCAGTGAGCGTTTAGTGCCTGCGTATCAAAAAATGGCTGATTTCTTAGCGAACGAGTATATTCCAAACGCACGAGAAAGTATTGGTTACAGCGACTTACCAAATGGTAAAGCATGGTATGAGTATCAAATTAAGCAGCATACAACACTGAGCCTAAACGCTGATGAAATTCATGACATTGGTTTAAGTGAAGTATCACGCATTTTATCTGAGATGAAAAAAGTAAAAGAAGCCGTTGGTTTTGAAGGGGATTTAAAAGCGTTTTTTGAACACCTACGAACCTCTGATGAGTTTTACTACGACACCCCAGAAGCGCTGATTGCGGCTTATGAAGAAGTGAAAGAAAAAATTGACGCAAAGCTGCCGCAAATGTTTGATATTGCGCCGAAAGCGCCTTACGTTGTAAAAGCCGTTGAAGATTTCCGCGCAGAATCTGCTGCGGGGGCATCGTATCAATCACCTGCACCAGATGGCTCACGTCCGGGTATTTTTTACATCAATACGTTTAACTTAAAAGCACAGCCTAAGTTTTTACTTGAAACCTTATCAATTCATGAAGCGGCACCAGGACATCATTTCCAAATTGCGCTTCAACAAGAAATTGAAGGCTTACCGCTGTTTCGTAAATTTGGTGGGTACACCGTGTTTGCTGAGGGCTGGGCACTTTATGCAGAAAGCCTAGGTAAAGAGTTAGGTTTATTTACCGACCCTTACATGTGGTATGGCCGTTTATCTGACGAACAACTGCGAGCAATGCGCTTAGTACTCGACACGGGTTTCCACGCAAAAGGCTGGACTCGTCAGCAAGGTATTGATTACATGCTTGCGAATTCGTCGATGGCTGAAAGTGATATTATCGCTGAGGTTGAGCGCTATATCGCATGGCCAGGCCAAGCACTGTCTTACAAGTTAGGTCAGTTTAAAATTCAAGAACTACGCGATTATTGTAAGAAAGAACTGGGTGATAAGTTCGATATTAAAGCGTTCCATACGCAAATTCTGATCGATGGTGCATTACCGATGCCGATTCTTGAAGAGAAAATTAAGCGTTGGGTTAGCGAGCAAAAGTAATAGCTCTAGCACTCTAAACTTTGCGCGCATGCTGGCTTTAAGCTAGAATGCGCGCTGTTAGGGGCTTTGAGTAATACCATGTTAGAAGATAAATTTTGGCTTAAGCGCTCGCTTGAGCAAATGTCACGAGAAGAATGGGAAGCCATTTGTGACGGCTGTGGTAAATGTTGTTTAAACACATTTATTGACAGCGAAGACGAAGATGAATTCGCCGCAACAGATCAACTTCGCGAAGGTGAAGAGCTTATTTTCACGAATATCGTATGCCAATACCTTGATAACGATACCTGTGGCTGTAGTGAGTATGCTAATCGTCAAACTCTCGTGCCTTCATGTGTAAAGCTCACCAAAGAAAACCTAAAAGATATCTTCTTTATGCCTCAAAGTTGCAGCTACCGTCGTTTGCATGAAGGCCGTGGTCTTGCGTCTTGGCACCCATTGCTCCATGGTGGTAGCAAAGAAATGATGCACCAATTAGGTATTTCGGTGCGTG
This sequence comes from Pseudoalteromonas lipolytica, assembly GCF_003515105.1. NCBI lineage: Bacteria > Pseudomonadati > Pseudomonadota > Gammaproteobacteria > Alteromonadales > Pseudoalteromonadaceae > Pseudoalteromonas > Pseudoalteromonas lipolytica. The sequence goes on from NZ_CP032091.1 coordinate 204,541, forward strand.
ATAAAACGATAAAAGACTGTCATGTTGACCTCGACGACTTTGATTTATATGTTGCTGAATGGCCAACCATGGACATCGATTAATGACTACGCTAAAAGCATCGATTGGCCTTATAAACCCCAAAAGCCCAACCAACGTTGGCGGTGTATTACGCGCCGCAGGATGTTACGACGCCCAGCAGGTTTTTTTTACCGGCAGCCGTTATCTGCGTGCGAATAAGTACCACACTGATACCAAAAATGTGCTTGAGCATATCCCACTGACGCAAGTTGAAAGCCTTGAGCAAGCGAAGCCAGAAGGCGCAACAACGGTCGTTATAGAGCTTGTAGAAGGCGCCACGCCATTACCCGAATTTAAGCACCCAGAAAATGCGTTTTATGTGTTTGGACCCGAAGATGGTTCGGTCAGTAAAGACGTGCTGACATGGTGTGATGAAGTGGTTTATGTGCCTACCATTGGCTGCATGAATTTAGCTGCTACGTGTAATGTTGTGCTGTATGACAGGTTAGCCAAACTGGGTGGCATTGAAAGCTCAGACACGACTATTTTTAGCAGCCGCGATACTAATAACTCTTTAAAATGGCAGCAACAAAAAGAGCGCTAATGCGCTCTTCTCATTTATCAGTTTAAGCGATTACTTTTTAGTAATTTGTACGTTACTTTCAAGTCCTATGCCGTTGTCAGTAATGTCTGTGGCAAAATAGACACCTACGGGTTGGTCACGCAGGGCTTCAAGTTCAGCCATTTCTTCATTGGTTAACTGACCTGTTGCAGCAATCGTATCAAGTAACGGTAAAAGGATTTTTTGGATATCAAACGCCATATTCACAAACCCATTTTTTGTGACACTTTGCGCGTCTAATTCGTTTGCAATACGGGCTGATTGATCACCCGTGAAAATCACGATGTGATTACCTTTCATCGCCATTTTAATGTCAAAATTAAGCGGGACAGGCGAAGGAATATATTCATTAATGACTACAGCATCACCATTGGCCGGCAGTTTTATATTTGCAAGTGGTGGAACAAACCCCTGCGCAATTGAATATAAACCGTGTGCATCAGTGGCTGATAAAGTCACTAGGGCATCGAGGCTTTCAACTTGTGGGCCTTGAGTGTCATCAAGCGTAAATTTGGCATCTTGTACGCTTAAACTCATTCCTTGAACGCCATTTGCAAAACCCGAGACCATAGCAAGCCCCGCAGTGCTGACATCACGCATTTCATTTTGTAGAGCGACAATCGGGCCACACTTAAATTCGGCTGACTTCAATGCGCCAGTCAATGTATTGGCGAGTGGCAGTACTTTTGCAACATCAATCCCGTAAGCAACACTGAGCATTTGACCATCAAGCTGTGTGGTGTGTTTTGGCACAAAGCCACGCACGGCCTGCAGAGTATTTAGTAAGTCTTGGTCGGTACTTTGTAATACGGCTTTAACATCGAAATCGGCATAATCAGCTGTAATACGCGATTTTGTGGTACCCGATACGGTTGCGGGCCATTTTTGAGCAATGTAAGCGATATCAGCTTGACACTCGGGTGTTGAAATTGCGTCAAATGCATTGGCTTGTTGGGCTTTGTTGAGTAGTTCTGTGAGCATTTGGTGCAAACGCGAGTCTTCTTTACCCGTAATTGCATTGGCAATATGTTGGTGATCAACATAGCCAACTGAGTTGCCATCAAGTGAAAAAGTGCTAATTAACTCAGGCAGCTTTTTAGTATCAGCGAGTGACTTAGCTGGTTTTTCTATTCCAAGGGCAATGCGTAAGTCTTGATTGTTCGAAAGAGGGGTTGCTAGAGTTAATGTCGCCCAGTTGTTATGCGTCGACGCAATCAGGTCGATATTATCTAAGCCTTCAAGGCTAATGTTAAACCGTGTGTAGTCTACACCATCAAGTGTTTCGCTTGTGTAAGCAATACCTGCTTCGTCGGCAGATTGCTTAATGCTATTAATAATACTGCTTTGGTCAGCGACTTCAAAACGAACAATTGGCATTAAACCTTGCGCATACATCATTCCTTTATAGTCATCGCCAAACCCCCACATTGATTTAAACGCATCATAAGAGCTTAAAGACTGTTGATACTTTTCCATTAACGAAGCAAGAAATACAGCGTTTGGATCGCTGGTTTGTTTTAGCTCAGCAATAATAGGGGTGAAGTCGTTGGTGCCTTTCATTGCATCAGGCATAAGTGCAAAGTATTTGCTATACGGGAATGGCTTTAATTGCCCGTAAAACACGGCAGTATCTGCTGGCACATAGGCAAGCTCAGGTAAATCTACATCAACACTGGCTTTATTTTGTGAATACAACACCGCACCTGCAACAATTGCAACAGCACCAACAGCAAGAAGCTTATTATTCATAGCTTGAATTCCTTTTTCTTTAATTAGTTAAAAAACATACCATGATTACAAACCCTTCACCATATTTGCTTAATCAACAATGATAAGATTTTTGTAACAGGGTAATTCAACGCAAATCGCTGTATTACCTGTAAAGCTATGCGATAAAAGAAATAATAAAAATAATGAATGGAGAAGGTGTTTTGCAGGGTATTAATTTAATTAAATCAACAGCTGCTGCTGTTATAAGTGCAATTTTAGTGGGGTGCAGTACAAACCCATTACCCCTAGACCCTGTTATTGGTGACACAGGACTAGCGCTATCAGAGATTGCTATTAAGACTGATGTAACACATTACGATTTAGCACTTGAAGTCATACCAAATAAGAAACGATTAAAGGGGCTATCAAAAACCGACTTTACAATTTTAGCACCCACTCAGTTTGTCGAACTTAAACTGGATAGCCGATTTACTATTACCGCGATTACCTCACAAGATAAGCCACTTAACTTTAAACGCAATCAAGGTGTGATCACCATTGATTTAGGTGAACAAAAAGCGCCAGGGAGTGTCGCTACTGTGTCCGTTGCTTATGAAGGGCAACCACACATTGCTAAAAATGCACCATGGGATGGGGGTTTTGTTTTTTCACAAACCGAATCGGGTGAGCCATGGATTGCAACGGCAGTGCAAGGGGAAGGGTGTGACTTGTTCTGGCCTTGCAAAGATCATTTTGCAGACAAAGCCGATAGCATGCGTATTCGTTTAACTGTGCCAAATGGTTTAAGTGCAGTGAGTAATGGTGTACTGCAAAATATCACGCAACTGAGTGATAATAAGCAACAATTCGATTGGTTATTATCGGTGCCAGCAAGTGATTACAATATTGCGATTAATATTGGGCCCTATACGCGTATTCAAACAGAGTATACCAGTGTGAATGGCGCGACGGTGCCTATTGAGTTTTGGTCTCTCACACAAAATGAGCAAAAAGCACGCGAGCTTATCGACAATGATTTACGCCAGCAGGTGACGTTTTTTGAGAAAATGCTCGGACCCTATCCTTGGGGCGGTGAAAAGTTAGGCTTTGTTGAAACGCCACACTTAGGCATGGAGCATCAAACAGTCAATGCGTATGGCAAAAAGTATGCGCGTGATCCCAATGGATATGATTGGTTATTACAGCATGAGCTTGCCCATGAATGGTTTGGCAATTTAATGACCCACGAAAAGCTTAATGATGCATGGCTTCATGAGGGGTTTGGTTTTTATATGCAACCCAGTTACAGCTTATATAAATTTGGTGACGCAGCCTACAATCACAGTATGTATAAAGCCTATTTAGGTCTTAAAAACTGTGCGCCAGTTGTGCTTGAAGGTCAAATTACATCTGACCAAGCGTTTAACTCTGATATTTATGGTAAGGGTGGCTGGACACTGCATACTCTTCGCTGGCTTGTGGGTGAAGATGTATTTTGGCAAGCAACACGAGAGCTGCTTTACGGTGTGAATAACACCGCATCGTTAAGCTACCCAATTGCGCCTCGTTATCGCAACACCGACGAGTTTATTAGCATTGTTAATCGTTTAACAGGTAAAGACTATCAATGGTTTTTTGATGTGTATCTAAAGCAGGCTGAATTACCTGAGCTTGAAGTAACACAAACACCACATAACATTACGTTAAGTTGGAATACAGCCTCGTTAAAAGGGAATAAGTTTCCGATGCCGATCCCTGTGGAAATTAATGGAGAGTCGAACACCTATTACCCTAAAGAGGGTCGTATAAATATTGCCATTCAGCAAGGAGACCATGTTGTTATTGATCCGCAAATGAAAGTGCTTAGATATTTACCGATTATAGAAAAATGCTCGAATGAAGAGTCAAAGTTGTAACGAAGAAAATGAACACGGCATGTGTGATTGCCGTGTTCACTGTTAATTTAGGCTAAGTCTGCTGCACTTGGCAATGATGCAAATGCGCCATAGCGACTCACTGCAAAAGCGCCCGCTTTGGCGGCGTAAGCAATCGTCTCTTCGATATTGCTTTGCGTTTGGCAAAACTCTTTAAAACGTTGCTTATTTTCACAGTGCTGGCCAATCTTTGACAGCATACCGCCAATAAAGGCATCGCCTGCGGCAGTGGTATCAACTACGTTGGTGGCTGGTGGGCTTACTTGGCCTTTAAAATCAGCGTGATAAACGTTAATTGCTTCACCGCCATTGGTAACGAGCAAACAGGTTACACCTGCCTTTAAAATGGTATCAATGGTATGTTCAAGTGGCATTGCCTGATGACTTTTTTGATTTAGAAACTCAAGTTCTTCAAATGAAAGTTTTACGATATCTGACAAAGAGATAACATGCCACATTCTATCTAGCGTATGGCGCATGCTTGGCCACAGGTTTTCGCGCAAATTCATGTCAAAACTACAAATTGCACCGGCTTTTTTCGCCTGAGTAAGGCCGTAAATCGTTGTTTGATAGATGTTGTGCTCAGTAAGGCTGTTACTACATACATGCATAATGGCATGTTCAGCAAACATCGAACTGTTAAAGTCATCTACCCGATAAAGTAAATCGGCCGCGGGTGGGCGATAAAAGCTAAATGAACGTTCGCCGCTTTCATCTAGTGAAACAAAGGCGAGTGCTGTTTTAGCGGCATCGGTAAATTGGCAATAATCGGTGTTAACGCCATGCTGTGCCAGCTCATCTTTTATAAAGTGTCCAAACATATCATCGCCAAGCATGCCACAAAAACTGGTTTTTAATCCTAGCTTTGCTGCTGCAACAGCCACGTTAGCAGGCGCACCACCTGCATATTTGGTAAATGATTCAGGCTGTTTGCCGTCAGACAAAAAGTCAATTAGCGCTTCGCCAAAACACACTAAGCTCATTATGTATTCCTCAATGTTATTACTTTTAATACTTCGTAGCAGGCACCCATTGTGTGGTAATCGGTTTTTCCCGCAGGTGATTTTTCGTCACTGTATGCCTGATTGTTTGCTGATAAAATTCTAAACCATGCCCCATACTGATGATCTACCATATGTTGCCAACTGTATTGCCAAATTTTCTCATACCAAAGCCAATATGTATCATCGTGTGTAGCATCAGCGAGTAGGGCGGCAGCGGCCAATGATTCGGCCTGAACCCAAAAGTATTTATCGCTGTCGCAAATCTGTTTATCTGGCGCAAAACCATAAAAAATACCACCGTGCTCGTTATCCCATGCAATAGCCAATGTGTCATCAAATAACGTTTTAGCCCGCTCAACTAGCCAAGGTAATTCAACATGGCGATTTAAAATCAGTAACAGTTTAGCCCATTCAGTTTGGTGGCCTGGTTGAAAGCCCCACGGTCTAAATAAATGGCGAGGGTCATCTTTATTGTAATCAAAGTCGAGCTGCCAATCTTGATGGTAATGCTCCCACACAAACTGCTGACTTTTTGCCGCCAACTTTAGTGTGAATGTCTGTGCTAACAGCAGCGCGCGGTCTAAATAGTGGCGCTGATTAGTGGCTTCAAAACACATCAAAAGTGCTTCGCATAGGTGCATATTGGCATTTTGACCGCGGTAAGTGTCGGCTTGACTAAAATCGGCAGTGTATTCGTCTAAATAGGCATTATTTTTGGCATCAAAATAATGGGTTTCAAGTAAATTCCATACTTGCGAAATGGTATTTTCACACTCGCTGATGCCAGCTTTTAATGCGACTGCATTTGCAAGCAGTACAAACGCAAGGCCATAGCAATGATTCGTGTCATCTAAAATGGTGACCTTGCCTTCGTTGGCTTGTTTTAACAGCCACGCATACCCCCCAGATTTTTGCTTATGCACACGCTCAAGGTGGGCTAAGCCATGGTGCGTTAGTCTGAGGTATTCAGGCTCTTTTAAATGCAAATAGGCCATTGCATAATTAAAAACAAAGCGAGTACTGGACACCAAATGACGGGTTTCTTTGTCATAAATCTGACCGTCATCTTTAAAAAATTGATAGAAGCCACCACAACCATTTGCTGAATTATCAACACAATGCGGATGATAAAAAGCGAGCGTGTCTTTTATGTGCTGCTTTAAGAAATCAGGGCTTTTAAAATCGACAGTATGCATGCTGCCTCCGGTGGTTTTCTTGATTAAAGCAACTATAGCAGGAAATAAATATTTTGGAACGTTCCTATTAAATCTTTGTGCTATTTTTACTTCAATGTGTAGAATCAAGCGTAACTTGTTAACGGAGTGAAAACCACGTGAGTGAAATTAATACAAACCAATCGTTTGTCGCTGAGGGGCCGCAGCAAAATAAAAACTACCTGCTTCCCTTAACGGCAATGACGACCCTGTTCTTTTTATGGGGTTTTATTACAGTTTTAAATGATGTGTTGATCCCGCGCTTAAAAGGCGTCTTTGATTTAACCTATACCGAAGCAATGCTGGTACAGTTTTGCTTCTTTGGCGCCTACTTTATAGTGTCGTTACCAGCCGGTATGTTGGTGAAAAAATTGGGTTATAAGAACGGGGTTCTAACCGGTTTAATCGTTGCGTCAATTGGCTGTATGTTGTTTTACCCTGCTGTTGTAGTGCATGAGTATTGGCTATTTTTAGGTGCGCTTTTTGTACTAGCTGCAGGCATTACAGTGTTACAAGTATCAGCAAATCCTTATGTTGTCGCATTGGGACCTGAGAAAACAGCATCATCTCGCTTAAACCTTGCGCAAGCGCTCAATTCATTAGGCACAACGGTTGGCCCTTATGTTGGGGGGATCTTATTTTTTGGTACCGCGGGCTCATTGGCGGCAAACGCTGCAACGGCTGAGTCTGTTAAGGTTCCATATTTAATGCTAGCAGCAGCGCTGTTAACGATTGCTGTGGTATTTGCGTTCTTTAAATTACCTGTCATTGCCGAGCACACAGAAGAGCAAGACTGCAAAGCAAAAAATCATAGCCTAAAAGAAGCCCCTCATTTAATTATGGGAGTCGTGGGAATTTTTTGTTACGTGGGTGCAGAGGTGTCAATTGGTAGTTTCTTAGTTAATTACTTTGGTGAAGCACATATTGCGGGGCTTGAAGAGCATGCAGCCGCAAGTTTAATTGCGTACTACTGGGGTGGTGCGATGGTGGGCCGCTTTATCGGTTCTGCGGCATTGCAAAAAATAGCCCCTTCTAAAGCGCTGTTCTTTAACGCCATGATGGTTATTGTATTGTTACTTGTGACAATTTTCACAGAAGGTAATGTGGCACTGTACTCTGTGTTGGCGATTGGTTTATTTAACTCAATTATGTTCCCAACCATATTTTCAGTTGCCATTGAAAGCCTAGGTTCATTAACGAGTAAAGGCTCTGGTTGGTTATGTTTAGCCATTGTTGGTGGGGCGCTTGTGCCTTTAGTGCAAGGTGTTGTTGCCGATACCGTTAGTATTCAACAAAGCTTCTTCGTTCCAGTGATTTGCTATGCGTTTATTGCCTGGTATGGCTTGAATGTTGTGCGTCTTGCCGACACGTGGAAAAAACGAATAGGTTAAAGCGGCCTCTTTTTAATGAAAACCCTGCGTTTAAGACGCGGGGTTTTTTTATGCCTGATTACCTTAGCCGTATGATTTTATGAATACGTATTCAGTGATACGTGAACACGCACGGCATAGGAACGTTCCAATAGAAGTGTTGAACTGTGCTGTTGCAATTTGATGTTTGGTTTTCATTATGAGTACACAGAAAGTAATCGATTTTCGTGAAGAAGTGGTTTTAAAAAGCGACGTTTTTATGGTTTTAAGCTAAATTTATAAGACAAAGTGATTTTATTTTGTTAAAAATAAACGGCTAACAACGAAAATAACAACAAATAGGGTTGCCATGCAAAGCACGCTTAAATTTACCACCAAAGTCACCGTAGCTGCGTCATTAGTATTAGTGATAGTGCTGGGTTTATTCACAATTAATAATTTTATCTCAATGCGAAGCCAAACGCAGGAGCAGCTATCTTTAGTTCTGCAAGAGATCTCTCAATCGGTGTCACAAAATATTGCTAACTGGCTTAATGCCAAACTAGCCATCGTGTCTTCTGTGGCTGATACCTACCAATTAGGTGACAGCAAAGCGTTGACCTTAACCCAGCTTAGTACGGCAGACAAAGCGGGCAATTTTAAAAATACGTACATTGGTATTTCAGATGGAACGTTTGTACTTAATGATCAATCTGTTGTATTACCGCCAGACTACGACGCAACAACACGCCCTTGGTATAAGCTTGTTGAAAACAAAACGAATACGGCTTTCACCGCGCCATATATTGATGTAACCACAAACGAATTAACTATTTCGGCTGTCGCGCCAATGCAATCAAATGGTGTATTTAGTGGCGTTGCTGGCGCTGATATCGATATGAAAACCATCACTAAAATCGTTAACGAAATTGACTTTTTAGGGTTTGGTTATGGCTTTTTACTGGATAGTGAAGGACGTATTTTAAGTCATCCCGACACGAAATATAATGATAAAAATATGCGTGACTTGTTTGGCAAAAATCTATCTTTACAGTCAGAGTTTGTTGAAGTGCAAGTTGCGGGCTCAGATAAGCTAGTGTCGTTTACTAAAATAAAAGGCATTAAGAATGTTGATTGGTACTTAGGTGTGGTGATCAACGAAGAGATAGCGTATTCGTCAGTGGCGTCATTTAGAAATATGGCGGCTGTTTACATGCTTATTGGGATTGTTGCGATTGTACTGATGATGCAATTTTTATTGCGTTATTTAATGCGCCCGATGCAGCGCTTAAGCGATGCAATTAAAGACATTGCTCAAGGCGAGGGCGATTTAACACGTCGTCTTGAAATCGAGAATAACGATGAATTTGGCGAATTGAGTCATTACTTCAATGCCTTTATAGAAAAAATTCATAGCTCAATTGAACAAGTAAAAAGTACCACGGTTGAGCTGGAGCGATTAGTTGAAAGCTTAGTAAATCAAACTCAAGGCACACTCGCTATGTACGCTGATCAAACGAAGCGTACAGATAATGTGGCTACGGCAATTAATGAGTTAACTTCAAGTGCAGTCGAAATATCAAACAGTGCTAGTAATGCCTCTAAATTAGCGACAAGTGCAAATAGCCAGTCGCTGCAAAGTCAGTCTGCACTCGCGGACAACTTAAATGCAATTAATGCACTGTCACGTAACATGGAGCAAGCACAAAAAACCATTAATAGCTTAGATGCTCACACGGTCAGTATCGGCCAAGTACTCGAAGTGATTAAAGGGGTAAGCGAGCAAACAAATCTACTTGCTTTAAATGCCGCAATAGAGGCTGCCCGAGCGGGTGAAGCGGGTCGAGGGTTTGCCGTTGTTGCAGACGAAGTACGTCAGCTTGCTCATCGTACACAACAATCAACACAAGAGATCGAAGACACCATAACGCAGTTACAACAGGGCTCGGCGTCAGCAGTTGAAGTAATGACTGCCAGTATTAAAGACAGCGAGAAAAGCGTTGAACAAGCGCATATTGCGGGTGACAAAATGGCCGAGGTTACACAGGCAATCGAGTCAATAGATGAAGTAAATCACAGTGTTGCAAATGCAACAACCGAGCAAAATCATGTTATTCAAAGCTTAGATAGTGATATTCATTCAATAAGTGAGTTGTCTAACCAAGGGCAAAGTAACTTAAACAATACCCTCAATGAGTGCACTAAACTTAAAGCGCAGTTTTATGAACTTGAAAAGCTCGTTCTGAAGTTTAAAGTATAAAGGTATTCTCACTTTTGGATCAAAACTGGCTTAGTGCCATTACCTTAAAAAGTGTCGACACGGCGGACAAACAACGCCGTGCCTTCACGTTATTTACCATGGCCTTTTTTGCCATAGCATTAATTACCACATTACTCATTTTAAACTATCAGGTGTATGCCTTACCGCTTACGGTGATGCTGCTAATAAGCGATATAGCCATCGTCGGGTGTTTGCTTTATTACTTTCGAACGGGAAATCTTACTGCAATCGCCTGCATTATCTTATTAATTATTATGCTGTTGTGTATCTCACTGGTGTATACCGGAGGTAAAGAAAATACAGCATTGTATTGGCTAATGTTTTATCCGGTTGTTGCCTATGTAACGCTAGGGCTTAAAGTGGGTAGTGTATTCGTGGCCATTATGTACTTAAGCACTACACTTTTGTTGTTTGGTGCTGATGTTGGTCAGGTAAGCTATGGTCATGTTGAAATGACACGATTTTTGGCCTCATTCACATTGGTTATTTTGTTCTCTGGGATCAGTGAATTTTTCCGTCAAAAAAGCCATCAAAAAATTGCTGATATTACCCTTATTGAAAAACGTGACGCTTTAACCGACCCACTCACTGGGCTTGCCAATCGTCGCTATATTTATGAGCATATTTGTCCACGCTTAGAATCGGATGCACAAAGTCATTTACCCATGTCGATATTGTTAATTGATCTAGATAACTTTAAATTAGTTAATGATACTTACGGCCATGATTTTGGCGATCAGGTTTTGATTGCCTTTACGTCTATGCTTTTCGATAAGCTACGCACGACAGATATAAAAGCACGCTATGGAGGAGAAGAATTTATAATTTTATTACCCAATACCGAGCTTAAAACAGCCCATAGCGTTGCTGAAAAATTATGTGCCCATGTTGCCGATAAGCGTATAGCTTATGATGTGGGAATGGCAGTGTCTATTACCTGTAGTATTGGTATCGCGAGCTTAAATCACGCCAGTCAGTTTAGTAAGGCTGTTAAGCGAGCCGATGATAATCTTTACAAGGCTAAAATGGCAGGGCGCAATACTGTTGTATCCAATAAACAAGAAGACGAGTAAATGGCCAGATTAATATATGTTTACGACCCAATGTGCAGTTGGTGTTGGGGGTACAGAGAAACGTGGTTAAAACTGCAGGCTGCGTTCACCGATAAACTCAGCATTGAGTATAAAGTAGGGGGGCTTGCACCTGATAGCGATGAGCCAATGCCTTTAGACATGCAGCAATTTTTACAGCAAACATGGCATCGAATTGAGCAGCAGCTTGGTACGAAATTTAATCATGATTTTTGGCATACAGCTCAACCACGCCGCTCTACCTATCCAGCATGTCGTGCGGTGCTTGTTGCAAGGCAACACGTTAAAGAGCCCGAAATGCTCTATGCCATTCAAAAAGCCTACTACTTAAACGCACAAAACCCATCTGACATAAGCACCCTTGCTAATCTCGCAGAGCAAATAGGCTTAGATAAAACAGCCTTTATTAATGATATTCAAAGTGATGCTATCAATGTGTTATTAATGGCTGAAATAAACGCAGCGCGTTCACTGCCAATCCAAGGCTTTCCTTCTTTAGTGCTCGAAAATAAAGGGGAGTACCATGTAATCCCAGTTAATTACCTTGATTGGGAAGCCAGTTATCAGCAGATCCTTTCGCTTATATAGTCTCAAAGCCAGCTCTTTTGTTTTTTAAGAGGGGGGTCATTTAACGAGGGGGAGTAGGAAAATTTCATATCACTTTTTTGACTAATTATTTATTAGAGTAATCATTTATTTGAGTAATATTGAAACATTCTTCTATTGTTATGGTTTGAGCGCTTGCATAGTTAAAATAACGACCCAATCACTCGTTTTGTGAGTATGGAAAAAGAAGAGCAACCAACTTTTTATATATAGTAATTGGTTAATAACTTTGTTAATAATAAGTCTTTAAGATAATTGAGCTTCAGCGTGGTATAAAAATGACCGACTAGCTCGATATATACCTGTTAGGTATTTAGGAGAATCACGGAATGATCGAAGCAAGTTGTCATTGTGGCAATATTAAAATAGCGGTTCCTGAAATCACGGATACGGTTACAAGTTGTAATTGTTCTGCTTGCAGTAAGTATGCATCATTATGGGCTTACTTTTCACCCAAAGACGTTAAATTTACTACGATAGATAATTCTATTGCTTCATATTCTTGGGGTGATAAAACCATTGAATTTCATCATTGTAATAACTGCGGTTGTTTAACTCATTACACACCAACAGAACTTGGCAATAAAGATAAAATGGCTGTCAATTTTCGTTTAGTAAATGCAAATATTCTTAACGCCCTTAAAATTAGATATTTTGACGGCGCAGACACATGGAAAGAAATAAAGCAGTAAATGCCTAACAAGGCATTCTAAGTTGGACAAATTGTCGTGAACTTTTTGTTCGTGTCTTGCCTATTTTAGCTAACAGCAATTTGCCGCTTAAAATGGCGTTAACCTTATCAATAATATGTATTTGATTATGCGAAATTTTTATAAAATCCATCTGCTAACAACACTTTTATTTGGAGTGTTATCATTCAAAACACTTGGCCAAGACCAATCAGCTACCTATGAAATAATTAATCTTGCTGATGATTTTTATTCTGTATATCAGTCAAGCAAAACGTTATCCCCTGAAAAGAGAGCAGAGCAGTTTTCACAATATTTCACCTCTCAGTTTGAGCCTTTCTATAGTAATAAGAGCTTTGTTAAATCTATTGAAAGTTTCAGTGAGATAGAAGATGTATACTTATTAAAAAACAGAGAGTTATCTAAAAATTTAAATGGTAGCATGGACTCGTTTATTGCTACTTTTGAAGATTTTAAATCTGAAACACCAATATATATACTCCATTCGCTCGGTGGCTTTAATGGGGCAACACGTGATTTGAATGGCAAATCTTACTTAATGTTTGGTGTAGATCTGATGGCTAAATACCATAACTGGAAGAATGACACCCCATTTTTTCATCATGAGCTATTTCATGTTTACCATGAAAACTTTTTTCAATGTAATGATGAACTCTGGTGCTCGCTATGGACTGAGGGCTTAGCAACGTACGTGTCACACCAGTTGAATTCGTCTGCGAGTAATGATGAATTGATGCTAAACATACCTGAAAATATGATTAAAAATGTCCGTTCTAGACTGCGTTATTCGCTGACTGATCTTAAGGGAAAATTTTACTCGAAAAATCCTGAAACATACTCTTCATTCTTCAGTTTCAGAAAAGATGAAACAAATTTGCCATACCGCAGAGGTTATTACCTAGGCTACATTTTAGCCAAAGAAATAGGCAAAGATTACAGTTTAGAAGAGTTGGCAAAAATGGAGAAAAAGACTGTAGAGCTATTATTACTAAAAGCACTTGATTCATTAATCGAATTGCAAGGCTAACAAATAGTTAAACTGGGTCTTAAAACAGTTTATTTTGAGTGTCTTACTATTCTAACAAACTATTTTAAGCCCGTTAATGTTGGGTTATTGATTATAGACTCAACGCGTTCCTGACCTTTGACCGAGATATATTACTCGTCTTTGCCCCTAAATGAGCTAATGTAAATGCTCTAAAGATCTGCTTTGAGCGAAGCAGTCAATCAAAAGTTTTGATGTCTGAAGTCAAGATTTGATCCTCGTTGGCTTTTTCAAAACGAATGGGCACGAGCTTTTGTAATAGTGGCAACACAAGCAAAGGCTCAGAGCGATTATCAATACAAACAACGGCATTTGCACTACTCAGCGCTCTCACCAATGCGTTAACAGGGGCTATATCGTCCAAAGACTCAATAAAACAATTGTCTTTCTCAAACTTACTAATATCGTCGAAATACGCATCAGGCGAAAAACAATATAACTCAAGCGGCTTAACTACCGCGTTATTGTTGTTTGATAGTTTTTTCCCTAACACGATGAGTGGATGAGCTTTTTATCCAATCCGAGCTTAAGCAAAAGCATATTTATTAAATCCATGTACTTCACTGAATACCAAATTAAAATAGCGTCATATTTTTATCGTGCATTATTAGGTACATTAAAACAATAGCTATTTTGATGAATTACCAGCGATTGCGCTATGCACTATGAGTAAGTAATTTAATCCATTCATCTGCGTTTGACACAATGAATTGATATTTATTACCATCTTTTAATATGATTTCAATTGCATCACGTGTATAAGGCAAAATACCTGCAACTTTACCAGTACACTTACTCACTTTGACAATTTCACGCTGTGCAAACATATAAGGTCCTAACCCAAATTGCGCATTAAACGGTGCAAAATGAATATCGGTGTTGGTTAGCCAAAATCTACCGTCGGCTTTGATTGTCCCTTGTTGAATCGTGGCGATTGACGATTTGATTGTTATTGCATGCATAATAGTATCTCTTGATGTAGCTCTTAATGTGTCAGTTTTGCTGCTTTTAAGTCATTACCAAGTGACGACATTTAGGCTGACTGTATTATCTTTCTCTTGGTTTGCCTACCGTTAAGTAGTGCGCCAAACCATGTATTTTTAACTAATAATAAATAACTTATTTGACCTATAAGTAATGTTACAACCACGCTAACTATAAACTTTACTAAAACAGGCAAATTAGTATTAATCAATGGCATCTGAATATAAATCAGCACTGGCACATGTATTAAATAAATCCAATATGATGCATTTGATATGCTGCGACTGAGCTTACTTTTGTGATTTAAAAAACGATGCCCAAGTAAAAACGTTATGGCGGTTAACAAAATAACACTCAGTCCTTGTGATAAAACATGCAATACATATAGCTCTCCCGCTGCGGAAAAAGACCCCGTAGTTGCGGCAGCAATCACTTCATCTAAGCTTGGCGCGGCTGGTAATAAAGAAAAATAGCCAGTCAGTGATATTGCAACACCCAAAATAAGAGGCCATAAGTACCTATGATATGACGAAATGAGCTGTTGTTTTCTATAAAGCCCTACTCCTAAACAATAAAAACTGCCGTAAAAACCATACGACCACAACTGTGGCGTGAGCTTATCGGGAGCTGGGAATGGAATAGATTGCCCCATTAATGAAAGCGTTAACACGATGGGAAGTACAACCCACATAAATAAAGGGTGAACGCTAAGCGCATCGAATTTATTACCTAATAAGTTAGTTGTTTTCAACAACCAATGAATTAAGCAAAACTGATATAAATTCCACAAAAACCATAAGTGCATAGTGCTAACAACAGGCTCTTTAATGACTTGAAACACAGCAAAAATTGGCGGTATTGGATTAGCTATATCGGCTCCAAAACTCAAGGCATGGTAGTAAATAGCAAAGCTTAGCGGTAAAAAAACAATAAAAGGCAGTAATATATGTTGACTGCGATGGCGTAAAAATCGCGCGTTGCTCGATTTATCTATTAAAAGTGCACTGCAAAACCCTGCAATAATAAAAAATAACGGCATCCGAAATAAGTGCAGCGTATGCGTAATATAATCAAATAGACCATGTGTGCTTGGGTCTGCCGTAAACCAAATATTGCTAAAGAACGGACTGTAGGCTAAAGCGGCATGAAATACTATGCCGAGCAATAGCGCGAGGCTGCGTAAATTATCAATGTAATGTAATCGACTGTCTTTATTCATTAATGTGCCCAACTAATTTTTATTAATAAAGCATAAATGATTGAGGCATAATGGCACTAGTCACAAAGCTCATAGCCCGAGCTATGACAGATGTCACTGTTTTTAAATCGCGAGTTCTGCAATAATTGCTAAAAAAATATGGTCATAGTAATGGAATCAACTATACGACATACAACCGATTGGCATTTCTCAACATTGGCATCGTGGCTTGGGGTGACATCGGCGTGTGCCTATTATGCAAACTCAGAATTAGCACTATATTTGCAAGTCATAGTAAGTGGTTCCATTTTAGCCATTTTGCTGTATGTGTTAAAACAACCCAATAAATTTGTTCACGGCGTAGCACTTGGCTATTTCCTGCTTATTTTGGTTATGATACAACTGAGTTCAACGTCCTTAGTTTTTATCCACCTAGTGATGTTTACCGCGGTTTTTAGTCCTCATTTTTCGCTTCCTAAAATACTGGCTTGCGTTGTGGCCGCCATGCTGGTGTATGGTTTAACGCATTATGCGCGCTGGGAAAATGGCATTCCTTGGATCACGTTTACAATTTGGTTTTTCTTTTGCTTGATGAATTGGTTTGTCAGTCGCCGGATTGTCGAAAGTTTAAATACACATTACCAATCCCGCCAAAACTACAAAGAGTTAAAAGCCACCCAACACATGATGGGGGTGATGCATGCAGCGCAAGAGCGACAAAAGATATCACGCGAGCTCCATGACTCACTCGGCCATAAGCTTACCGCGCTCAGCATTAATTTAGATTTTGCTAAAAGAGCAGCAAATGAAGCCACCGTTGAAACCCTCTCTCTTTGTCACCAACTTAGCCAAGAAGTATTGGCTGAGGTGCGCGAAATCGTTTCCACTCAACGCAATGACAAAACGATACTTAAACAAGCTCTTGAGGCCATTTGCGAACTAACACCTAATTTACACTGTGATCTCCAACTAAGTAAGGAGACAGAGCAGCTCCCTCAAGACTACGCCCTGTGTGTATTGCGGTTTACCCAAGAGATGATCAGCAACACCCTTAAACATACTCAAGCAAACTATTTTACTTTGCATGTAAATGTCTCCCACGTTGGCCAACACCCGCTGTTAATTGCAAAAGCGTATCATAATCAACCAGAGACTCATTTACCAAAACAAGGGAACGGATTAGCAGGATTAAATGAGCGAATGGCACAATTTAGCGGTGAATTTTCACAACACCTTGAGCAAGAAACACTGATAAATACCATGACACTACCACTAAATTTAGAAGAAAAAAGCCATGATAAAGTGCCTACTAGTTGAAGATCAGACATTAGTTCGTTTAGGCCTCGCTAATTTACTTAACCTTGATAGCGCCATTAATATCGAAGCCCAAGCTGAAGATGGCTTGCAAGCGCTTACACTATTAGCTGAGCATAGTTTTGACATTGCTTTACTCGATATGAGAATGCCGAATTTAGATGGGCTCGGCGTGCTGCAAAAAATGCGTGAAAAGGGTGATAAAACCCCTGTGCTGATCATCACCACATTTGAAGATTGTGATGTATTAGTCAAAGCCCTTAATCTAGGTGCTCGTGGGTATGTGCTTAAAAACATTGAACTTGAAGAACTCATTAGCGCTATCAAGCAGGTCGTTGCAGGTGAGCGAGTATTGCAAAGTGCGGTGACTGATTTTTTACTCAAAAAGCAACTAAGCCCTCAGCTCAGCTTAACGGACAAAGAACAAACCGTATTGCAGTGTTTGTCTTTAGGTATGCCAAACAAAGTGATTGCCAAAAAATTAGATAACTCTGAGGGGACTATTCGTAATCATGTGTCACAAATTCTTGCCAAATTAGACGTGAAAGACCGCACTCAGGCCGTTATAAAAGCCATTAATCAAAACCTAATTTAACACGCGAACAACACCAAATTACTATTTTTGATTAGGCTTAAGTGGTGCAATCAACATAAATAAGAGTAAACAAAACCAACTAATAAACAAACAGGCGACTATCCATGCGAGCTTTTCTTGGCGTTCCACTTTTTGTGACCTAGCAATGAGTATGATTGGCATAACCCAAATTTTGATTTCAGACATTAAAGATCTTCAGTGTCTGCTCATGGCACCGAACCGCCCGTCGACTCTAACTCATAACTGCCCCAAAACCACTTAACGCAAATGCTCTAGAGTCGAATTTGAACGAACTACGGCAGTAACCCAAAGCAGAACAAGAGAGCTGCCTAAAATCAATTTTTTAACCTGCTTAGTTGCTCAGGCTAGCGGCCTCTGTGCGCGTAAAAAAGATAATTGCTTATTAAGGCAAATTTAGGTGTAATGAATACATAATAAGCGCTGAGCAATGCAGGGAAAGCTTACATAACATTAGCTAAGCTGATTAAACTAGCTAAGAAAGTGAGAGCCTCCAAAAGCCTATTTTTTTATAAGTAAAGCCATAGCATAAACAACACCAACTCTGACACTCCGAGCAGGTAGCGGCTCAGTCCAATAAGCGATTATGCAACGCACACTATGTGTCGCATAAATACTAAAATGTTATATGCCAAGGAAAGCATGAAGTATCTATTCACAATTTTATTAAGCCTTACCCTTATTGCTTGTAGTGATGATGAATATCTCCGAGGCCAAGTTGAATCTTCGCTAGACGGTAAAACATATTTCGGTGTTATTGATAATAACGGTGGTAAATGCGGTCCTTTACTCTTAGATGGCAAACCTTGGGAATTGCTACTCGGTGAAGTAGCAGAAATAGTGCCTGGTGAGCATATTATCCATTGTGGAGCATCTATTAGTTTCGTTGTTCCCAAGGGCGTGGTTTTCAAATTTGATTACTGGGGGCCATAGGCATATAACAAACGCATTAATGAATGGACGGCTAAATCTTGGCTGACGCTCGTTCCTCGCTGATTTTAGCCAAGTTTAATCCGCCCATTATGCGGGCGTTATAACTACAAGGAAGCAATATGCAACAAAAGTACGATAAACGACTAATTGCTGCTGATATGCTAGAAGAAGCAATAAGTAAATTTAAGACGGCAACAAGTGACTTAGATTATATCCAATCAATACTATTAGCTGGGGCATCTATAGGTATTACCAACCCGTTGCTCTCTGAACACCAGAAGCAAACTGCCCATGAAAAGTCAGCTGAGAATGTTATACGAATACGCGAATATGGCTTGGGTCGTCAACTCAGTCCGCAAGAGCGAAAAGATGTATTTAGCGGAGCAATGAGGTTCAATAAGCAAGCTTACAATTCTTTGAAACATGCAGGTAAAGGGAACCAGCTGGCTGCATCAGATGACTTGGAGATTGAAACTGATTTTGCGGTAGAAGCCGAGGAGTTGCTTTGGGCTGCTATTGAGGATTTTAAAGGTCTACCTATTTCACCTGAATTTCTAATTGATAATGGTAAAAATGACCTTCGATTACTTATTGGGCGAAGTGACCCACTTGGCACAATACCAGAGATGTACTGTAAACCAAGAAGTAACACGCAATAGCAGTTATAACAAAGCATTTAAGACTGATTCGCAACGCTTGGCAGTTTCGCTTCGCTCACACCTTAATACGGCGTTATACATTTAGGAGAAATTATGGAAATACAATTTGGAATAGATGACGAAGTCTTTGAGCAAGAGCAAAAAGAGTTGCTCAAGAAAACTCTGAAAATCGAAGAAGCTAATGTCCAAACAGCTGTTAGCAAAATAGCGAAGGCTGCTTTGAACGAATATTTAAACATGTTGGTTGAAGGAGGAATGCCCAATCGTGCAGATGAAGCAAAGCAAGACCGCTTGCTATATCTCATTCAAAGCTACTTTGAGAATGAGCTACCAACAGAATCTCAAATATCTACGATCTTCCAGTTAACTCAGAGCCAAAGTAAAACCCTCTTGAAAAACACAGTATCAAGATTCCGGCATAAACTGGATGATGTTCTCCTTAACACAATGAAAAACGTCATCGAGTCTGCATCTCACTCGGAGCCAATCTATTTAGTTGTCATAAATTCAGACGTTGTCAAAGATGAGCTAAATATGCTCATAACTCAAAATGAACCCACATTTAAACCTATCACCAAGAAGAAAGGTAGCGCTGGACAATATGAAATTAGTGAGGACTCTCATGATCTTTTATGTAGGGAGCTAGGTTTAAATGAAGTTGAATGATGTAGTTGCTGTATCTGGTCTTTTATTAACTCTGGTGACATTTTTATTTAACTTAGCTTGGCCAAGAATTAGTGCTGCACTAGACATTGATGAAAACACCTCAGGAGGAAAGGCAAGAAAACGCGAGAGGGAATCAATAGCATATGTTGCTTGGTTAGTGGTATTCCCGATTTTTATATCGTTTTTTGTACTATTTTATGTAAACCTCCCCTCAGCTGTAGAAATAATCTCGACTAGTCAGTTAACCCTGTGGAACTTTGATGTTGATGATACTTTGTATGTCATGGTTGTTTGGGCTCTGTTAGCGTTCGTGATCTTTAACTTATTCACATTTATCAGGTTGCTTCGTAAAAAGAATCGCCTGAAATAAATGTATACAAACTGTTTAAGATTGATTCGCAACGTGTGGCATTTACCATGCGTTGCGTTTAGTGTTTAAGGTGGTATGCGGTAGCGTCGGTATTGCGTTGCTCAAGCCTTAACAGGGCGTTACTAAATAAATACTCTGACTCACAATTGTCCAGTGATGAGTTAACATCAATCTAGCAGCATTTCAGCTTTAAAGAATTATAAAAATAAGCCGATACAAAATCATATCACTGAAACAGGGACGTGTTATGAAGGTTATTTCTGAAAATTTACCGCAGCCACTAAATAATCAAAATGTGACATTAGAATCACCCAAAGATGGGGAGGCTCTGTTAAATACTGAGCTGAAAAAGTTGGCGGATGACATATATCACAAAAGCGAGCCACCTGAACTAGAGCAAACATATAGCAAGCCACTGACAATGACCGCGAGCAAAATAGACATGACTAAAACGGTTGATGACTTTATGTATGAACTTGCTGTTGCGACTGGCGAATTATATATGCCTGGTGGGAGTGTACCGAAGGCTGTGGAAAAAATGCTTTCTCCTTACGATGCATTACTCTCAGATATAAATAATCAAGCGCCTTCATTGGCCTATAAAAATTGGGGAATATCAATAAACCAATCTGGTACTTTAGAAGCGACTGGTTCGATTACAGACCTTGAAAAAGAGTACTTAGAAGAAAAACTAAATGGTTCGGAGGAATTAGTAAGTGCTATAAAGGATTTTAAATCTAATTATTTGAAATATATCGGACCTGAATCCCGGGGCTATGGAAGGTATGATGTTACGAATGATAATTTTGCCGATGTCTTCGATTTTAGAGAAATGCTTGAAAGCTCAAGGAGCAATGACGACTTTAAAAGGACGTGGGAGTATGAAACAAATTGGTTAAAGTTGACTGATAACATCTTGTCACAGTTACAACGCAGCGCTGCGAGATATTAGTTACTTAAAAGGTTTATTTGGCGTAGTTACGTGTAATGCAAACTCATTCTTTACTGGCGAGTACCGATTAACGCATCTTTGTGCAAAAACGCGCTGCCGTGAGTTTTTCTCAAAGCTGAAATTTAATGTCTTTTTTCTTAACTGAAATTTCAAAATAATTGCCCCACATGTTTATAAATGCCTAACTTATAGGCACATCCTCGAGATTTTTCCTTTATTTTTGCCCAACATAAACGAATTGTTACAGCTGTCATATTTTTGTATTTTTTACGCAACACGCTTGTCATTTTTCATCGTTAGACTTTCGCTCATTAAAACAACCCCACTAGCAAATTAAGCTAATTTAACGAGTAAAGGTGTATGCGATGAAAGGCGTTAAACCACTGATTTTAGCAGGTATTGTAGCGGCATCTGCAGCAGTACATGCAAACGATCTAGATAAAGTAATTGATAAAAGTAGTGAGATAAATAAATCTGCTGCGCAATCACAAACTAAAATCGACAAGATTGCAGATTCAATGCAAGGTCGTTTACAACAGTTCAAAGCCCTAAACAAAGAAATTGACGGTTTAACTGTTTATAACGCACAACTTACCAAGCAATTAAATAACCAGATTGCTGAAATGGACGCGTTAAACGAGTCTATGGATCAGGTATCGGTTATCGAGCGTCAAATCACGCCGTTAATGATGCGCATGATCACAGGCCTTGACCAATTTGTTGCACTGGACGTGCCTTTCTTAACTGAAGAACGTAGCAAGCGTATTGCATCATTAAAAGAAATGATGGACCGCGCAGACATCACATCAAGTGAAAAATTCCGCCGCTTACTGGAAGCCTACCAAGTAGAAGTTGATTACGGTCGTACTATCGAAGCGTACACCGCATTACTTGATGTTGATGGTCAAGAGCGCGAAGTTGACTTTTTACGTATCGGCCGTTTAGAGCTTATTTATTTAACACGCGACGGCAAAAAAGCAGGTAGCTGGGATAAAGAAACAAAATCGTTTGTTGAATTACCCGATTCTGCAATCAGTCAAATTAGTAAAGGTTTACGTATCGCGCGTAAGCAACTTGCCCCAGATATGTTAACACTGCCAGTCCACGCTGCTGAATAAGAGGTTTGAGATGAAATTATTAACGACAATGACAAAAATGGCCGTGTTTGCAGCTGGCCTTGGTTTTGCGGGTAGTAGCTTTGCTGCTGAGCCAATGGATTTAGACTCATTACTAAAAACATTAGAGCAAGGTAAAGCACAACAAAGCGCTGAGAATAAACAACGTGAGCAAGCGTTCATGGCGCGCCAAAACGAACAAGTGCAAATGCTTAAAGATACACAAGCAAAGCGTAATGCCATGCTTAACGAGTCGGAGCGTTTAGAAACGCAGTTTGAAGAAAACGAAGTAAAACTTGCTAACTTAACCGAGACACTTTCAAACCGCATGGGTTCACTTAAAGAGCTATTCGGTGTGTTACAGCAAGTTGCGGGTGACTCAAGCAACAAATTCATGACCTCTGTTGTTTCTGCTGAGCTACCAGGTCGTAGTAACTTCATGGATGAGCTTGCTCAAAAAATGGGGTCAACGTCGAAGCTTGCTTCAATCGATGATATTGAAAAAGTATGGTTTGAATTACAACGCGAAATGACTGAGCAGGGTAAAGTGTCTCGCTTTACGACGGATGTTATTGTTGAAGGTGGCAGCAAAGCACAAAAAGAAGTGGTGCGTGTTGGTGCATTTAACTTAATCGCGGATGGTAAATACCTAGAGTACACGCCAGCGACCAACACAATCAGCCAGCTTACTCGCCAACCAAGCAGCCGATACACAGCGACGGCATCGGATCTTCAACAAGCTAACTCAGGTGTTGTGCCGTTTGCACTTGACCCAACAGGTGGTTCAATCTTAGGTCTTTTAGTTCAAGCTCCAGACACCGAAGAGCAAGTTCACCAAGGTGGTACTGTCGGTTACATCATTTTAGGTGTTGGTTTAATTGCCTTATTAATCGCACTTGAGCGTTTTGTATCACTGATGATTATGGGTGGCAAAATCCGTCGTCAGCTTAAAGACACGGTTGCACGTGATGACAACCCACTTGGTCGTGTAATGAAAGTGAAAGATCAATACCCAAATGTAGCGTACGACACTCTTGAGCTTAAATTAAGCGAAGCAATTATTCGTGAAATGCCAAAAATTACCCGTAACCTAACGCTCATTAAGATTATTTCTGTGGTAGCTCCGTTATTGGGTCTACTTGGTACGGTAACCGGTATGATTAATACCTTCCAGGCTATTACTTTGTTCGGTACAGGTGACCCTAAACTAATGGCTGGTGGTATTTCTCAGGCACTTGTAACAACAGTACTGGGTCTGGTTGTGGCTATTCCAACGGTATTTTTATACACACTTCTTAACACGCGCTCTAAAAACATGCTGTTAATTTTACAAGAGCAAAGCGCAGGTATCATTGCAGAGCGAAGCGAGAAAGGAGCGTAAATCATGGTGCTATTGATTGATGCAATCAATGCTCTACGTGATTTCCTCGACACGGGTGGCCAAGTTCTCTTGGTCATCGGGGTCCTCATCTTCGCGATGTGGTTATTGATACTTGAGCGTTTTATGTATTTCTTTGGTGGCTTTAAACGCTACAAGAAAGACGTAAAAAGCACTTGGAACAATCGAGCAGAGCGTAACAGCTGGAACGCAGAGCAAATTCGCCAAGCGATGATTTCACGCGCTGGCATGCAACTAAATAATAACCTTGCGCTAATCAACGTAATGGTTGCGTTATGTCCACTTTTAGGTCTGTTAGGTACTGTTACCGGCATGATCGAAGTATTTGATGTAATGGCAATCACAGGCACAGGCAGTGCGCGTTCGATGGCGTCAGGGGTGTCTAAAGCCACTATCCCAACAATGGCGGGCATGGTGGGTGCACTTTCAGGGGTGTTTGCATCAACGTATTTACAACGTCGTGCAAAACGCGAAGTGCAATTACTTGAAGACAATATGGTCTTAGACCACTAAATGAATTTTAGGGTGATGTAAAACACCACCCACTAGGAGACAAATAATGAGAGCGCCACTAGGTAACTTATTTCAAGAAGACGATGCAGAAGAAATCAACATGACACCAATGCTAGACGTTGTTTTTATCATGCTTATTTTCTTCATCGTAACAGCATCATTCGTAAAAGAAGCCGGTATTGATGTTAACCGCCCTGAAGCGGCAACCGCTGTGAAAAAAGAGCGTGCCAACATTTTAGTTGCTATTTCAGACAAGGGTGAAATTTGGATTAACAAACGCCAAGTAGATATCCGTGCGGTACAAGCAAATATTGAGCGCTTAAAAGCTGAAAACCCTCAAGGTAGCGTGGTTATTCAAGCTGATAAAAAAGCCACAACCGATGTACTGATTAAAGTTATGGATGCATCGCGAGCTGCAGGCGCATTTGATGTGTCGATTGCTGCGCAAGAAGCATCATAAGGAATGTGAGCGATGCGTTATATAGTTGCATTAATCATCGCTGGTATCGTGACTGTCATGCTGTTTTTAGGCATGCAGGCACTGATCACCGGCGGTGAAGGGGCCATGTCTGAGCCAGTAAAAGGGAACGTACTTGATTTTGTTCGTCTGAAAAAAGAAGAGACAGTGCAAAAGAAAGAGCGTAAACCACAAAAGCCACCAACGCCAAAAGAGCCACCACCGCCAATGGAATCACCGCAAATGCAAAACAGTGATCCCAATGCAAGCAATGCAAACTTTGACTTTGGTGCAAGCGTTGAAGCTGACGTTAACTTATCCGGTGGTTTAGCACTTGAATCAAGCGACGGTGAATACTTACCCATTGTAAAGGTAGCGCCTGTATATCCGCGCCGAGCACTATCGCGTGGTATCGAAGGTTATGTAATTGTTGAGTTTACAGTAACCAAGCAAGGCACCGTGCGTGACCCTAAAGTGATTAAAGCGGAACCTGAGTCACTGTTTGACCGCGCTGCAATGGATGCTGCACTTAAATTTAAATATAAACCGCGCGTTGTTAACGGTGAAGCCGTTGAAGTGGCGGGCGTACAGAACAAAATTTCTTTCCAGATTAACGGTTAGAGAAGAGGAATGCGATTATGAAACCTTTAAAAGTTGCCGTGATTTGCGCGGCTGCTTTCACAAGCAGCCTTGTAGTACCAAGCGTTGTTAGTATGTTACCTGGGGTAACATTGGCTACAGCTTATGCCGAAGAGCAAAAAACCAAACGCGTACCCGCACTGCGTGAAAAAGTGTATAGCCAATTGGCGCGTGCTCAAAAGCTGGCTGATGATGGTGATGCAAAAGCGGGTCTTGCTGCCTTAGATAGCATAAAAGAGCGTTCATCAAGTATGAACTCGTATGAAATTGCTATGATGCATAATTTCTACGGCTTTATTTACTACAACGAAAACGATCTTGGTAAAGCAATTGCGTCGTTCGAAAAAGTCGTGGCAGAAGAAGAAATCCCTGAAACATTGCGCGTAAGTACCACGTTTAGTTTAGCGC
Organism: Pseudoalteromonas lipolytica; assembly: GCF_003515105.1. Lineage (NCBI taxonomy): Bacteria > Pseudomonadati > Pseudomonadota > Gammaproteobacteria > Alteromonadales > Pseudoalteromonadaceae > Pseudoalteromonas > Pseudoalteromonas lipolytica. Next base: position 230,327 of record NZ_CP032091.1, read on the forward strand.
AATTAGCGATGGCAAATAGTGACTACGATAAAGTAATTACGTATTTGGAACAGTGGGATAAAATCAATGATAAGCCAAAAACAGATGCGTATTACGTATTAAAATCTCAAGCTTATTATCAGCTTAAAGATTATCAAAAAGGCATTGAAAACATAAACCTTGCTATTGCAGAAGCTGACAGCAAAGGTGAAATGCCAAAAGAAAACTGGCTAATTTTACAACGTGCAATGTACTACTCACTCAATCAATCTGACAAAGTGGTTGAAGTGCTAGAGCGATTAGTGAAGCTATACAATAAACCTGAGTACTGGGTTCAATTAGGTGGTATGTATGGTGAAACAGGCGCAGAGAAAAAGCAGTTAGCAGTGTTAGAAGCCGCGTATCAGCAAGGCTTTTTAAAGTCTAAATCTGATTTACGCCAATTATCACAAGTGTATTTATACAACGGTCTTGCTTATAAAGCGGCGAATGTGATGAGTAAAGCCATGAAAGACGGTGTCGTTGAACAATCTGCTAAAAACTATGCTTTTGTTGCAGAAGCCATGGTGCAAGCAAAAGAAGACGAAAAATCACTGCCGTATTTTGCTAAAGCTGCTGACTTAGTGCCGCACGGTCAGTACGACCAGCGTATCGCAGAGGTGAGCATTAACCTTGAAAAATACGACGAAGCAGCAGATGCAGCCCGTAAAGCACTTGATAAAGGCGGCTTAGAGTTTGAATCGAATGTGTATGTAGCCTTAGGAATGGCACAGTACAATTTACAAAACTTTGATGCCTCTATTTTAGCGTTTGAGCAAGCGGAAAAGCACAAAAAGTCACAGCGTTTAGCTGAGCAATGGATCAAGTACGTGAAGCGTGAAAAAGTACACGCCGAAACGTTACGTACCGCATTGCTCTAATTTGTATTCAACAGGCAAGCGTACAAAATAACTTAATTATAATCGCAACACCAAAGCTGCCTTCGGGCGGCTTTTTTCCGTTGTTTAATTTAAGTTAACCCTCTAATTTTAAAGTCAATTACATTGTCATTTTATGTTTATTAAAATGTAACCACTTTGTCATACAGCTCCCGTAAGGTAGTCGCAGTTTAAAACTCAAGTGACCCAAAAGCATTACTTTACAGTGCTTTTTGGTGACTTGAGTTTATGCGCTAACACAATAATTAAATATCTATCTTAACGGAGTGAACAATGAAATTATCTGACTTATTTAAAGTTAGTCTGGTAGCTGCTGCAGTTTCTTTAGCTGGTTGTGGTGGTGATTTAGTCGTTAAAGAAGGCGACACCACTGTAAATGAAGGCGATAACATCACTAATATCATCGATAACGGTGGTGACAATGGTGATAACGGCGGCGATCAGTCAGGCCGTGATGATTCTCAAAATGCGACAACAGGTTTTCCAACTGACATCGAAAATGCCTTAACACAAGGGTTAGCGACAGATGTTTCTTCAGAATTCCCAACGATCACTGATAAGCCTGTTTACCGTTTGAAAGCAGATACTACTTTTACTGCAGATGTAACGTTAACAAATGACGCTCACTGGATTTTAAATGGTCGCACAGCGGTCGGTAACGATCGTGCAGATAATGCTGTTCTTTATATCCAACAAGGTACTACATTAATTGGCGAATCGGGTGATGATTTCTTAGTTGTTCGTCGTGGTTCACAAATCGAATCGGTAGGTACTGTAAGCCAGCCAATTACAATGACTTCGATTCAAGATGTGACTAATGTTGAAACGTCTATCGGTCAGTGGGGTGGTTTAGTTCTTCTTGGTAATGCACCAGCAAACTCATGTGGTGACCAAGAAGGCGAAGCAACGGCAGACGAACTTGCAAACTGTGGTGTTGCAGCAGAAGGTGATGCAGGCCAGTTCGGTGGTAACGTTGCAGATGATAACTCTGGTACATTGAAATACTTAGTTGTTAAACATGCAGGTAAAACACTGGGTAATGGTGACGAATTAAACGGTATTTCATTTGCCGGTGTTGGTTCTGCAACTACTGTTAATTTCATTCAAGTACACGAAAACTTAGATGATGGTATTGAGTTCTTTGGTGGTACAGTAAACGTAAGCAACGTGGTACTTACAAGCATTGGTGATGACTCACTAGATTGGTCATTTGGTTGGACTGGTACTGCGAAAAACGTATACATTCAACAAGCTGCGAACTTAGGTGACAACGCGATTGAAGCGGATAACTCTGAGTTTGATTCAGACGCTACACCACTGACTAACCCTACAATTGAAAACGTGACAATCGTGGGTGCTGAAGGTAACAATGGTATTCGTCTACGTGCAGGTACTGCAGGTATGCTTAAAAACGTTTTCATTACAGGCCCTGCAACGTATGAAAACTGTTTACGTGTTGGTTCTGATTCAGTTCCTCGCGCTGAAGATGGTTCACTCACTATCACTAACTCTATTGTTGCTTGTCAAACACCTGCTAATAACTTCGGTAGTGAAACCATTAATGGTGGTACTGTAAAAGCATGGTTTGAAGGCCAAGATGGTAACCAAACTCTAACACCCGCTGATTTAATGCTAGATGATAATGGTTATATGCCTTTAGCTGGTTCACCATTATTAGCAAATGGTCAAATCGGTGCATTTAGCGCAACAAACAACTGGATGGAAGGTTGGACTGTTGCTATCAATGGTGGCTTCCCAACTGATATCGAAAATGCAATGGCGCAAGGTCTTGCGACAGACGTTTCATCTGAATTCCCACAAATCACTGACAAGCCTGTCTATCGTTTAGCTGAAGATACAACATTCACAGCAGATGTAACATTAACAAATGATGCTCACTGGATCTTAAACGGTCGTACAGCAGTGGGTGGTGACCGTACTGATAGCGCAACATTATATGTTCAAGCAGGTACTACATTAATCGGTGAAACAGGTGATGACTTCTTAGTTGTTCGCCGTGGTTCGCAAATTAACGCTAATGGTAATGCAACAGCACCAATCACTATGACATCTATCCAAGATATGACAGGTGCAGAAACAGGCATCGGTCAATGGGGTGGTTTAGTATTACTTGGTAATGCACCGGCTAACTCATGTGGTGATCAACAAGGCGAAACAACAGCTGAAGAGCTCGCAAACTGTGGTGTTGCAGCTGAAGGTGATGCAGGTCAATTTGGTGGTAACGATGCAGAAGACAACTCGGGTGTTATCCGTTATGTTGTTGTTAAACACGCAGGTAAAACATTAGGTAACGGCGATGAGCTAAATGGTATTTCATTCGCGGGTGTTGGTTCTAAAACAAAAGTTGAATATATCCAAGTTCACCAAAACCTTGATGATGGTATCGAGTTCTTCGGTGGTACTGTAAACGTTCGTAACGTTGTACTAACTGATATTGGTGATGACGCGTTTGACTGGTCATTTGGTTGGACAGGTCGTGCACAAAACGTATATATCCAACAATCATCAGTTGAAGGTGACAATGCAATCGAAGCTGATAACTCAGAATTCGATTCAAACGCTACACCACTAACTAAGCCATTACTTTCAAACGTAACGATTGTTGGTGCTGACGGTAAAAATGGTGTTCGTCTTCGCGCAGGTACAGCGGGTGTTATCCGTAACATGGTTATCACAGGCCCAGAAGGTTACAAAAATTGTTTACGTGTAGGTTCTGACTCTGTTGCAAATGCTGAGTCTGGTGAGCTTTCTATCGAAAACTCAGTGGTAGCATGTAGTGCAGAGAATAACTTCGGTACTGAAGCAATTGGTTCTGGTAATGTTCAATCTTGGTTCGAAGGTCAAACAGGTAACCAAACACTTACTGCAGCGACACTAAACCTTGCTACAGATGGTTTCACACCTAAATCTAGCTCGCCGCTATTAGGTGCAGGTGTTGATGCGTCAGAGCTTGACCCATTCTTCACTAAAACAAGCTATATTGGTGCATTTGACGGTGACAATAACTGGATGGACGGTTGGACAGTTGCTGTTAACCCTAGCTTTCCAGCAGATATCACAAATGCAATGGAGCAAGGTCTAGCGACTGATGTTTCAGCAAGCTTCCCACAAATTACCGATAAGCCAGTTTATCAGCTAGCACAAGATGTTGTTTTCACATCTGACGTAACTCTAACTAACGATGCTCACTGGATCCTTAAAGGCCGCACAGCAGTGGGTGGTGACCGCACTGATAGCGCAACACTTTATGTTCAATTTGGTACAACGCTAATCGGTGAAAGCGGTGATGACTTCTTAGTTGTTCGTCGTGACTCTAAGATTGAAGCGGTAGGTACTGCAACTCAACCAATCGTGATGACATCAATCCAAGATATGACAGGCGCTGAAACAGGCATTGGTCAATGGGGTGGTGTGGTACTTCTTGGTAACGCACCAGCTAACTCTTGTGGTGACCAAGTGGGTGAAACAACAGCCGATGAACTAGCAAACTGTGGTGTTGCTGCAGAAGGTGATGCTGGTCAATTCGGTGGTAACCAACCAGAAGATAACTCAGGTACACTTAAGTATGTTGTTGTAAAACAAGCAGGTAAAACACTAGGTAACGGTGATGAGCTTAACGGTATTTCACTTGCAGGTGTTGGTAGCCAAACTGAACTTGATTATATCCACGTTCACGAAAACCTTGATGACGGTGTTGAGTTCTTCGGTGGTACTGCAAGCATCAGCCACTTAGTACTGACAAACATCGGTGATGACTCGCTAGATTGGTCATTCGGTTGGACTGGTAATGCACAATACGTATTGATCAAGCAGTCTTCTTCAGAAGGTGATAATGCAATTGAAGCTGATAACTCAGAGTTTGACTCAAATGCATCACCTTTAACTACACCTACTATCTCTAACGTAACTATCATCGGTGCAGATGGTGTGAACGGTATCCGTTTACGTGCAGGTACTGCGGGTATGCTGAAAAACGTAGTAGTAACAGGTGGTGAAGGTTATAAAAACTGCTTACGAGTGGGTGCAGATTCAGCTCCTCGCGCTGAAGATGGTTCACTAACAATCAGCCACTCAGTAGTTGCATGTACAGCAGATAATAACTTCTCAAGCCAAGCGATTGGTTCGGGTAATGTTCAATCTTGGTTCGAAGGCCAAGAAGGTAACTCTATCATGGACGCAGCTATGTTAGGTCTTAGCGACAACGGTTATCAACCAAGTGCAGAATCAGCACTACTTGGTAGTGGTTTCGATTCTTCAAGCCTAAATAGCTTCTTCGATAAAGTAGATTACATCGGTGCAATGGACGCGCAAACAGACTGGACAGCAGGTTGGGTAAAAGTAGGTCTTAACTAAGCCCTTCTAATCCATGGTCGGGGGAATACCCCGGCCAGCTTCTAGTTTTGTTTTCGGAGTATAATAATGAAATCTTTTACCCCCTCTAAACTTGTGCGTTCAAAGATAAATCATGCAGTGCTTGCAGCATTAGTAGGCTTATCGATGAATACTGCCTACGCAGCGGATGAAGCACAAGAAATTGAAGAAGTGGTTGCTGTAGGACAGCGTTTAAAAGGGAGTGCTGGCGCGGTTCTTCAAGAGCGTCAAAATCAAGCGTTTGTTGCTGATATCATGGGTGCAGAGCAAATCTCTCGTACTGGTGATGGCGATGCTGCATCGGCACTTCGTCGTGTAACAGGTTTGACACTGGTTGATGGCAAGTTCATTTATGTTCGTGGTTTAGGTGAGCGATATTCGAGTACTCAGCTCAATAGTATGTATGTGCCAAGTCCAGATCCAACTCGCTCAGTTGTACCGCTTGACTTATTCCCATCAGATATTATTGAAAGTTTAAGTGTTCAAAAATCGTTTTCACCCGATATGCCTGCGCATTTTGGTGGTGGTAACGTAAATATTAGAACAAAGTCAATCCCGACTGATTTTTTGTTTAAAGTCGACATTGGTACTTCTTACAACACCAATAACAGTGATACAGGCTACTTTTATGAAGGTGGCGATGATGACTGGATGGGCCGTGACGATGGTACTCGTGCGTTACCTACTGAAATAATTAATGCCTTTTATGGCACTGGCCTAGAAGGTGATATCAATACAACATTGGCTGAGCGCCAAGCATTGATGTCGTCACTTGATTGGAATATTTCGGCAACAGAAAAAGACGTTGATCCTGAAATGAGCTTTTCAGTTTCGCTAGGCGATCGCTTTGAAAGTGAAATGGGTACATTTGGTGTACTTGCCGCTGTTTCTTACGAAAATGAGTGGGAAGTAGCACAAGAAAAAAGTGGTACTAACCTTGGCAGCTTAGGTTGTGAAGACAAGTGTTTTGCTCAGTATTACGATGGCACATCAACGGAGCAAAATGTGCGTTGGAGTGGTACATTCAATATTGGTTATGAGTTTAATTCAAACCATAAAATTGAGATGACAAACATTGCACTGCATGACATGCGTGACCGTGTTCGTAATCGTAATTTCTATGATGCCAACGAAACTGAAGAAGGTGTTCGTGACCTTCGTCGCGTTGATGTTGTGTACGAAGAGCGTGAAATGTTCTCTAGCCAATTAAAAGGCACACACAACTTTATCGACTTTAACAACTTGTTTGTTGATTGGTATGCCGGTACAAGCCGTGCAAACCGTGATGCACCAGGTGGTGTAGACGCTGTTTTCCAACGTAACTATGACGATGGTTCGTTTGTTTCTGAGCAATTACAAGATGTTTCAGCTACTAACGTAACCCGTGAATTCCAAGTTCTTCATGACGAAGTTGATACTTGGGGTTGGAACATGGGTATGCCATTTTATGGTGAAGGCTATGAGCTTGAACTAAAAGTGGGTGGCGATTTCTCAGAGAAAACACGTACTGCAAATAATACGACATTTGGTATTACGCACCGTGGTATTGCTGATGATTTTACCTATGGCTCACGTTTGGATGAAATTTTTGCTTACGATAACATCAACAATGATGCTTTTTACGCAAGTTCAACCGGTTCTGGCATTTTTGATGACAGAACAACAGACGGTGATAAATACAGTGCGGCGCATAAGTTAGATGCTTATTACTTTATGGCTGATTATTTCATCAATAATACTTGGCGTATTACTGGTGGTGTTCGCTGGGAAGACTTTGCCCAAGTATCGGTTCCATTTAAGGCTCACAGTAATTTATTTGATGCGACAACAGAAGAGCTAGCTGAAGTTGCGATCAAAGAAGATGATTTTTATCCATCTTTAGCTGTGACTTATATTATGGATGAAGAAATGCAATTTCGTTTAAATCTAAGCGAAACAACCATTCGTCCAGATATGCGTGATGTAAGCTCAACGTTCTTCGTTGATCCGTTAACGGAATTCCTAGTTCGTGGTTCACCGACATTACAAAGCTCAAAACTTAAAAATGCAGATTTCCGTTTTGAATGGTATATGGCATCGGGTAATAACTTATCAGTTGCATTGTTCTATAAAGACATTACAAACCCTATCGAAATGGTAGAGCTTGCAGGTGTAGGTGGTGCTGCGCCACAACTATTAACTGCAAACGCTGAATCGGGTGAGTTAACGGGTATTGAAGTTGATTTCTTGACTGATTTTAGTTTTATCAGTGCCGATTGGTCGAGTGTGTTCTTGTCGGGTAACGTTACGCTATCTGACTCAAGTGTGAAACTAGGTATTGATGATTCTGACGGCGTTGATTCGTTGTTTGAGCAGCAATTAAAAGATGCACTTGATGCTGATACCGTGTCTAACATTGTCACTAATGATGAGCGCCGTTTAGTAGGGCATTCTGAGTGGGTAGCAAACTTGCAGATGGGTTATGACTCTGCTGATGGTTTCCACTCGACATCACTAGTATATAACGTGTTTGGTCCGCGTATTATTGTACCGGGTACTCGCGGTAATGAAGATGCAGAAGAGAAGCCATTCCATTCGCTTGATTTAGTTTATTCTTACTTCCCGAACTTTAACACGAAAGTGAAGTTCAAAATTGAAAACATCCTTGGTCAAGATAAAGAAATTGAGCAAGAAGGTTTATCACTTTGGAAGAAAGAAGAAGGCACTAAGTTTAGCTTAGGCTTCAGCTACGAGTTTTAACTAAACTCCCCAAGGAAGGATACAATAATAAATCCTAACGTTGATTTAGCCCTGCAATAGCGGGGCTTTTTTGTATCCGTATTGAGTAAACAGCATTGCATGTTATGGTAGAGCTTAGTTGTCATAACAGGGATTAAGAATGAGCCTACGATTAATTTTAAATGGTAAAAAAGCAGGCAATGAGCAATTACGCGAAGCTGTCTCTAAATTTCGACAAACAACCCCGTTAGAGGTTCGAGTAACCTATGAAGGAGGCGATGTTGAGCGACTGATTAACGAGGCAAATAAAGAGGGCGTAAAACGGGTTATTGTTGCTGGTGGTGACGGCACGGTCAACGAAGCTGTGAACGCCTTAATGAAAATTGAGCAATCTCAAAGACCAGTACTTGCCATACTCCCAATGGGGACGGCAAATGACTTTGCTTGCTCTGCAAACATTCCGGCTGAATACTTGTCGGCGCTCACGTTGGCTTTTGAGGGACATACTCAAGAAGTAGATGTTGTTGAAGTCGATAAACGATTTTTTATTAATGTTGCCAGTGCAGGCTTTGGGGCAAAAATTACCGCCACCACACCGCCAGCACTTAAAAACTTGCTTGGCGGCGGTGCATATACACTCGCTGGGCTTGTTCAAGCGCTGAGCTTTGTTCCTTACAGTGGTCAACTTTCTTTGCCCGATGGTCAGCACAGTTCCGGTGAGATTATTGCCGCTGCCGTGTGTAATGGCCGACAAGCCGGTGGCGGGCAGTTACTCGCACCCGATGCGTATATTAATGATGGCATGGTTGATCTTGTTGCTTTCACCTCATTTGCAATTTCAGATGTGCCTGCGGTTATCGAAGAGTTAAGCAACTACCCCAATTCTTCACAAAAGTGGGTGAAACGCTATCAAGTGCCTTGGCTTGAATGGCAAACGCAAACTGAAATGCCAATTAACCTCGATGGCGAGCCAATTACCTCAAAACAACAAACATTTAAAGTCTGTGCTAATGCAGTAAACCTTGTATTGCCTACAGACTGCCCGTTAATTAAATAAAATAATATGAAATAATTTTAAGTTCCATTATCTGCGCTGGTTTTGTGCCATTCACAATGCTAGATTAGCTCTGTAAAAATTAAACTCTTACGCAATGGATTTTAATTTTTAACAGCTTAGGTACTTGGAATGAATCAAACAGTGGAACAAACAATGAAAAAAGTAGGATTAGTCGGTTGGCGGGGCATGGTTGGCTCTGTGTTATTGGATCGTATGCAGCAAGAAAATGATTTTTCTCAAATCGACACGACTTTTTTCACCACCTCACAAACCGGTCAATTAGGCCCTGATATTGCGGGCCCAGCAAAACCACTTCTTGATGCAAACGACATTACTGCGCTTTCGCAAATGGATATTATTGTTACCTGCCAAGGCGGCGATTACACAAAAGCCGTTTACCCGCAGTTACGCGAGTCTGGTTGGCAAGGTTACTGGATTGATGCTGCGTCGGCACTGCGTATGAGTGACGACAGTATTATCGTGCTTGACCCTGTAAACAAAGATGTGATTGAACAAGGGTTAGAGCAGGGGGTTAAAACCTATGTTGGCGGCAACTGCACTGTATCACTTATGTTACTCGCGCTTGGTGGATTATTTGAACAAGACTTGATTGAATGGGTCAGCCCAATGACATATCAAGCGGCTTCAGGCGCCGGTGCTCGCAACATGAAAGAGTTAATTGCACAAATGGGCGCAATTCACGAAACGGTTGCTGACAAACTGGCTGATCCTAATGCCGCTATTCTTGAAATTGACAAATTAGTCACCGAAAAAATTGCATCAAGCGATTTACCACAAGACCAATTTGGCGTGCCTTTAGCGGGTAGCCTTATCCCTTGGATTGATGTGCCAATGCCAAGCGGTCAAAGTAAAGAAGAGTGGAAAGCGCAAGTCGAAGCTAATAAAATTTTGGGCACCAGCAAGCAGCCTGTCCCGGTTGATGGCTTGTGTGTTCGTATTGGCGCAATGCGATGCCACTCGCAAGCAATGACCATTAAATTGCGTAAAGATATCAGCGTAGAAAAAATCGAAGAAATTCTTGCGTCTCACAATGAATGGGTCAAAGTTATTCCAAACGACCGAGACATTACAGCAACAGACCTAACACCTGTTAAAGTGACTGGCACGTTGTCTATTCCGGTAGGCCGTATTCGTAAATTAGCTATGGGCCCAGAATATATCAGTGCATTTACGGTTGGTGACCAACTGTTATGGGGTGCTGCTGAACCACTTCGTCGTATGCTACGCATAATTGTTGATGGCTAAAATTAAGTGGTAATAGTTAAATCTGGCTGGCACTTTGCTGGCCTTTTTAAGCAATAAAGGAAAGTAATGCACACACCCAGCAAGTGGAAAATGACACCGGAGCGAGTCTCACAATTTATAAAAACCTATAGCTTTGCGCTGATGGTAGACAGTGAATTTGAAGCCACACATTTGCCTTTAGTATACAAAGCTGATGAGGGGGAATTGGGTACCTTGTATGGTCATGTATCACGGGCAAATCGTCATGGTAAGGGCTTAGATATAACCCGCGTATTAGTGGTTTTTAGTGGTCCGCATAGCTATATATCTCCAACCTGGTATGCAGAAAAACCCGCTGTGTCGACGTGGAACTATGCTGCGGTCCATGTTCAAGGTGAGGTTGAATATCTTGATAATGAGAATACCTTAGCCTGCTTAGATGAGTTAATTAGCCAGTATGAGCCGAGTATTTTACACGATACCGACTTGCTACCTGCTGATTACCAAGCAAAACTACTGCGCGGTATTGTCGGAATTAAAATTAATGTTCAGTCAATACAAGCAAAAGAAAAACTTGGCCAACACAAGTTAGCAGCGGATCAACAAGGTGTTGTTGCAGGGTTACAAGCTGATACACACCCAGATGCACAGGCTTTATTGCGCTATATGCTTAAACACGAAATTGGAATAGGCAGCTAATTTGCATCCTGCAAAAGCTGCCAATTGGTTGGAAGGTCATTAGCGTTTGGTTTGTTAAATATTTGTTTCATTACTAGAGGTAAAGCTAGTCTACAATGTATATCTGTCAACCTATTGTCATATCATAAATAAATTAAAGACTTGAACGACTTGCCTACCCAACTTTGTGCCTAATAAATTTCCAACTATTTATTTGCTCAATTGCAACCACCTCACTATATTTTCGTAAGTACTTAGTTGGAAGTCTACAATGAACATCTCAAAAAAATTAAAACTCTCCTTTGCATCAGCAATTGCACTTCCCTTAATCATTATTTCTCTATTAGTTATTACTGAAACCCGCCAACAGGCGCTAGACAACTTTGCTCAATTGAGTGTGCGTGAAGCGCGGCAAGTAGATAACGGTATCAGTTTATTTTTCGCTGAAATTGAAAAAAATGTTGATTACTTGGCGTCTCATTCTGCGACTTTAAATGCAAAAACCGACGTAATGACGCACATGCAATCATCAAATCCAGTCAAGCTAGATCACCAGAATGGCAGTTTGGTAGAGCAAACAGTGTTTAACTTGTTTGATCACTTTGCTACAACGCACCCCGGCCTTGCATATATTTATATGGGGAACGAGCAAGGTGGTTATGTTCAATGGCCAGCAAGTGAAGTACCCGCTAATTACGATCCGAGAGTAAGGCCTTGGTACAAAACTGCAAAAGCCGCTAACGGTGAAACATTAAGAACGCATGCCTATTATTGGGCTGCTGATGACATGGTAATAGTGTCAACTGTTAAGGCTATCAAAGAAAATGGCAACTTAATTGGTGTACAAGGCATGGATGTTTCACTGCAAGGTCTAACAGATATTATTGCGAACATTAAATTGGGTGAAACAGGCTACTTAATGCTGATAGAAGACAGCGGCAATGTTTTGGTCGATGTCAAAAATGCGGATTATCGTTTTAAACAGCTAAACGAAATCAATGGCGGTAAATACCGGGAGCTTGCTAACAACGATCGCGGCCAGTTTGAAATTGAAATAAATGGCAAAGATTATTTAGCAAATATTTACACTTCGCAAAAGCTTGGTTGGAAGTTCGTTGCTTTAGTCGAAAAATCTGAAGTAATGAGCGCAGCTAACACAATCACAATTACTATACTTGTTATTAGTACGGTGCTGATTGCTGTGTTTATTCTAGTGGCAAGTTATATTTCTAAACTTATTTCAGCCCCCATTGTTGAAGTGAGTGATGGATTGACAGAAATATCACAAGGCGGCGGTGATTTAACGAAGCGGCTTGTTATTAAAACGCGAGATGAAACAGCAAAATTAGCGAATAGCTTTAATTTGTTTTTGAATTTAATTTCAGAGTTAGTGACGCAAATAAATGATTGTTCTCAAAATGTGAGTGAAACATCAGCGAACACTTCGTCACAAGCCTCACAACTATCTGATTCTACATCACAGCAACAACAAGCTCTTGAAATGGCAGCGACTGCAATTAATGAAATGGCTGCGACAGCCAATGAGGTCTCCGCAAGTTGTGCGAATGCAGCAGAGCTTGCAACGCAAACACAGCATGCTTCTGAGCTTGGACAAAATGTCATTTCAGAAACTGTAGAGAGTGTTGTGTCGCTTTCTACTGTGATAACAAAAGCGACTCAAGATATCACTCAGCTTGATGCTGAAAGTGAAAATATCATGTCGATTCTCAGTGTCATAAGAGGCATTGCTGAGCAAACAAACTTATTAGCACTGAATGCTGCAATAGAGGCTGCTCGAGCGGGCGATCACGGTCGTGGATTTGCTGTGGTTGCTGATGAGGTTCGTGCGCTGTCGCAAAGAACGTCTGAGTCAACGGAGGAAATAGCAACCCAACTTAGTACGCTTCGCAAAATGTCTGACCAAGTATCTAAAGAAATGGCTGCAAGTTTAAACCGCACTCATAAAACTGTTGAGCTTGCACATTCTGCGCAACAGCAGTTTAGCGAGATCACATCGTCTATTGTCAATATTAGTGACCTTAACACACAAATAGCGACTGCAGCCGAGGAGCAGCAGCATGTAGCAGAAGACATAAACCGCAATGTTGTCGAAATTAAAAATGCGGCAGACGATGTAAGTGACATTGCACAGAGTGCGCGTCAAAATGGTGAAAGACTTAATCAGCTGTCTCATTTACTTACAGACTTAGTGGGTAAATTTAAGGTATGAGGTGCAACAGCCTAATGTTGTCTTTTCTGATTCATCTCGGGGTTTAGTAGGTAGTTACACTTACTCTGTTTCCATTTTATTACTTTTTATTGATTTGGTAATACATAAAGGCTAATTTGAGGTTTAGACTGTAAAGCGTATAAGTTAAATATGACGAGAAAAACACTAAAATCAGCTCAAAATAATCAAGCACTCTATATTATTTGTTTAATGCTTTTTCTCGTTGTTGCTTTTCACCTTCTGGTTAGTTATCTGCAAGTCAGCTATCAAAAGGAGTTTTCGCAATCTTTGTTATCAAAAGCAGAAGACATATCAAGCGATTTAGGCTCTTCTATCCAAGAGGCTTCAGCATTATCTCCTCTTGAGTGTGATGCTCAGACAATCAATAAGTTGCGCATTATTCTTTCTAAACATGAATTTACGCATGACTTAGGTTTGATTTTTAATAATAAAGTTAATTGCTCAGCAAATTGGGGACTTCTTGCTGATTCAACGCCACTTGACGGTGTTTTGTATCATTCTCCATCGGGCTACTATTTTGCTTCTCAAGTTGCGAATATTTTTCCTGTTGCAGCGAAATATGACATTACAAATAAAGGGAGTGTAATTGCTTTTACAATTAATGCCCCTTTTAAAAACTTTGATCAATTAAATAAAAATTTTTCATATAAAATTATTTCAAAGAATAGAAAATACACCTTTCATAACTATGCGGCACACTACCAGTTTAAAACAGATACACTGCTTAAACCGCAAGTGGTAGAAACTTGTAGCACTCAATTCCAATACTGCATTGAGACATACAATAACCGGCCTGGTTTACTGTATTTCCCTTTTTACATTTCTGCTCTATTAATCGGTTTAATTGGGTTTATTAGCTTTTTAATTGCTTATTCAATTTGTTCATACTTAGATAAAAGCCACTCAATGGAATTTAGGTTTCGTAAAGCCATTGAAAACGAAGAATTATATTTGGAGTATCAGCCAATACTCGAGCTAAAAAGTAACAAAATTATTGGTGTAGAAAGTTTGATAAGGTGGAAAGATTCTGTTTACGGTAATGTTTCGCCAGAGCTTTTTTTAGGTATTGCAGAGCAGCTAAGTTTGTATCCAACTCTTGCGTATAACTCGGTCAAAAAAGCGCTTAATGAACTTTCTCCTGTTTTACGTGCTGATTCTGATTTCAGCGTGGCAATCAACATTAACGCTTATGAAATTCAAACAAAAGAGTATTTAGATTATTTATATGATTTATGCACTGAAAATAAAATAAAACCACAGCAAATCAAAATTGAAATCACCGAGCGAATAGAGCTTCCATTGGACGAATTGTCATGTTTTGCTTCAAAAGCTAAAACATACGGCTTCTCTATTTCTCTTGATGATTTTGGAACAGGAGTTTCAAACCTAGTGTGGTTAACCGAAATCAATTTTGATGTGATCAAAATAGACAAGGTTTTCACTCAATCAATATCTGATGAGTTGAAGCAAGAAATGTTGTTAGCCATTATGTCATTAATAACAAACCTAAACCGCACTGTTATTTTTGAGGGGGTTGAGACAGTTGAAGAATATAACTTTATTAAAAATTACAATGACGACTATCAGGTTCAAGGTCAAGGTTGGTACTTTTACAAGTCGTTGCCTTTAACTGAGTTATTGCATGTATTAGGCCAGCAAGGTGGCGATTAAAATACATATAATCATCATTGCCCTTGTTGGTTATCACTTATGGCGGCTGCACGGCCCTTTTTGTATAAACAAAAATAGAACGTTTATTCAGTTTTAAATGGCAAGGGGAAACCCTTTGAGCGCTGCATGATGCTTTACAGTATGACTCACAGCTGTCCACTCGAATATGCAAGCTGTGAGCTTATCAGTTATTTAATACGTTATTCACGCTTATCTTTTGCTTATTTAGTTATTCGGAATATGCTGGCATAACGAAATCTAATTAATCAGAAGTAGCAAATGAAGCTTAATCAAGTCACGTTACCAGTAAAAAATATGAATGAGGCGGTGGCTTTTTATTTAACTCTTGGTTTTATTCAAATTGTAGATACACCTCACTATGCGCGTTTTAAATGTACCAATGGAGACGCGACATTTTCGCTGTCGTTAGAAAGCGGGGACTTTAAGAGTCATGCTGTTATCTATTTTGAAGAAGAACATCTTGATGCTCTTTACACGAGCCTTGTTAAAAAGGGGATTACTTTTGAACAACCGCCAACAGCGCAGCGCTACTTATGGACAGAAGCTATTTTGAAAGACCCTTCAGGTAACAAAATCAAACTGTATTGGGCAGGTGAAAACCGCTTGAATCCACCATGGAAAGTGGAAAAACGTGGATAAAATAAAGGCGCTAGGTTTTGTACTCTAGCGCCTCATAACTAAAAACTGTTAAATAAAAAAGTTATTTTCTTTCTTTAAGTAATTGTTTTAGCTCTGCCATTTCAGCTTGTAATTGAACAATTTGGCCTTTTGTAGCGGGCATGTCATCGTCGCTCGTTTGTTCTTCACGTGCATTACGATGCTCTTCAGACATAACTTCTAAAATGGCACCGACCATCATATTTAAGAATACGAATGCAGTTAAGAATATAAACGTTAAGTAGAAAATCCAGCTTAGTTTATACACCGCCATGGTTTCATACATTACGTCGGTCCAGTCTTCAAAGGTGGCAATACGAAATAGAGTTAGCATTGAAATTGACACATCGCCCCACAAAACAGGGTTAATATCGGCAAATAACATGCTACCCATTGCGGCATATATGTAGAAGATAACGAACATTAACAAGGCGATATAGCCCATTTGCGGTATGGCTTTTAATAGCGAATTAACCAACAATCGCAGCTCTGGGATCATCGACACTAATCGTAATACGCGGAAAATACGTAACAGCCTTGCGATGAAAATAGTTGACCCCGCAGCAGGGTAAAGGCTTCCGACGACGATGATAAAATCGAAAATATTCCAGCCTTTTCTAAAAAAGTCCTTTATGCCACGGCTGGCAATAAAGCGGATCACAAGCTCAATCAGAAAGAAGACAGTGATCCCCATGTCCATCCAGTGCAAGGCAATTTCTGCGGTTGGATGTAACGAGTACGTGTGCGCGCCAACAGTTAACGCCGAAATAACAATGACCGCGATAACAAATGATTGAAAAATTTTACTTTTATCGATACGCTGAAACAGCTCTTGTAACTGCGACAACATCATAGATGACCCTTTGATAATAAGATTTTAAACCCACGCAATATACAGTAAAACACAGTGCCAATGTATAACTTAAGAAAGGAAATTTAATGTTTTTTAACGCTTTAAAGTTTGTGGCTTTAGCAGCCTTACTCGTTATGCTGAGTGCATGTAGCTCTGATGCACGGTATCACGAAATTCAATCGGCCCGTTTAAATGAATGCAATTACTTAGCAGATAAAGAGTATCACGAGTGTGTAAAACGCCAAGAAGACAGTTACGAAGAATTTAAAAAACAACAAGTTGAAAATGACTAAAACCGAAAAACGCCTTGATAAAGCCATTCGTGTTGCGTTAACTCACGCGTGTGAGCAAGCTAAAGAGACAGTCAGTGAGTTTTTATGGCTAACTCATACCGCTGACTTAAAAAAACTGCCTCAATCACTTAAAATAAAGTGTTTTTTCAATACGTTGCCAATTAACGAAAATCAAAAGCAACTGATAGTAAACTTAATTATTGATGAACTTAATACGATAGATATAACTATAAACGCGAAGGCAATTTCATTTTTAAAGGAATAAATATGTTTTTGAATTTAACGGCGAAGCACATGTTATCTTTGAATTCAGCACTGTCTGTGTTGTTTTTAGGCGTGGGTGTTTATGGCATACTGTCTGACGACGCGTTGCCGTTTCCATCATTTAGCGCTTTTGTTGCTGCCGTTTTTTTTGCTCTGCAAGCCGTTCGCTCAACAGATAAATTTGCTGCAAAAACCGCACTGAGTAACACGCTAATTGCAACAAATACTCACCTTAAAGTAACGCAGTTTTATTACAGCTCGAAAGAGCAGTTGCTTGAATTAAACCGAATTACTGAGTTTAAAGTCGCCGATAATTACTTAGCGGTCATTCTGGATAGAAATGGTCAAGGCTATGATTTTCAAATTAAAGGAAAATCAGACGCTATAATCGAAAGACTTAACGATATCATTCCCCATCAAGCGCTTAAAAACACGTCAATCACACGGGTTTAGTTTGGTAACTGCGCCACAAATAGCTATAATCGGCAAAAATTAATGAAAGAGACTTTGCTATGGCAGTGCCTACGCGTTCACAAATTTCTATTGGTTGTGAAGTGAATATTGTATTAAAGCAAGATCAACGAACAGGTCAGTTAACCCAAGGTGTGGTGTCACGTATTTTGACAAAATCACCTAACCATCCACACGGCATAAAAGTGCAGTTAGACGATGGTCAAGTAGGTCGTGTAAAAGAGATTTTATCATGAGTGTGTTAACAGAAGCTGAGTTTTGGCAGTTAGTTACCGCAGAAGATAAAACCGCGGAGCCTGAGTCTGTATGTAATGCATTAAAAGCAAAGCTAACTGACTTATCTGATGAACAGCTGATGGAATTTGATAAGCAGTTTAGTCTTCGCATGCGTAAAGCCTACACGTGGGATTTGTTCGGTGCTGCCTTTGTAATGGCAGGTTGTAACGACGATTACGGATTTTCAGAGTTTTTATGTTGGCTGATTTCACGTGGCGAGCAGGTATTTATAAATGCCCTTGAAAACCCGGATTCAATCGCTGACTGTACACCGGTTTATCATTTAAATGAGCAACCTTACCCTTATTTAGATGAGTATGATCTTATCGCAGGTATGCTGTACGAAGAGCGAAATGATGATGAACTGCCGTTTATTCCGTCGGGGCTTGAACAGCCAAAAGGCAAGCGCTTTAAAGATAAAGCTAAGTTTTTAAAACAAACCTACCCAAATCTATACGCCAAATACTGGCAACAACCAAATTAATATAAAGCACCGTTCAGGTGCTTTTTAATACTTCTTATTTTAATGTTTCAAAGGTCACTTGCTTTTACTCCAACGCTTCAATAAGTTATTAAGTATTCGTAATAAAGAGATTGTTACTGTGCGACAAGAGTTTATTGAGCTGAAAAAGTATTTAGTTGAGAAACGAGTTAGCACCGGTGCGTACGCTATTGGTACTTTGCCAAAGTTTGAAGGATATTGTATTTACGATGCTAAAACCCACTTTGAGGTTTTTTACTTTGAAAGAGGCTTAAAGTTTCAGCAAAAAACATTTATCGATGTTGAAGATGCTGTGGCATATTTTAAGGCAGAGTTAGTTTTAGACCCATTTTCGAAACGTTAATTAAATACCGTGCCTGCGGTAAAAGCTAAGAGCGAATAGCTAGTTGTAATTTTTTAGTACCTAAATAACCTAAATTTATGTTATGTTATTCGCGCTGAGTCTCGCTTAGTTAATGATTATAAATCAGCAGGGTAACCGTCGTGTTAGTTTGCTAAAACACAATTCAAAGGAAATGACAGTGTCAGAAAATGTTTATCAAGCCCCAGAATCGAACCTTGTTTCAACCTCTACAGAATCAACAACGTTAAGCATAAAAGAAATTTTATTCTCTTTTAGTGGTCGAATTCCGCGTAAAACGTATTGGTATGCGTTCTTAGGAGTAGTGGCTGCTACGTTTGTGATTATGTTTATTGCTGCACTACTTTCTGGTGCTAGTGAATCGGCCGTAATGGTTATTTCGTTCATTATGTACATTCCCCTAATGTGGGTTTCACTAGCGATTCAAGTAAAACGTTGGCATGACCGTAATAAGTCAGGTTGGTGGGTCTTAATTGGTTTTATTCCGTTGATTGGACCAATTTGGGCACTCATTGAGAATGGCTTTTTAGCTGGTGATGAAACAGAAAACCGTTTTGGTAAGCCAACTGTTTTATAAGTCTTTGCAGTGTGCTCTAATGGCTAGAGCACACATAATTCAGCCTTCACGATGAGCCATTTAACGACACTTCAAATTGCCCGCTTTATTATCAGCTTTAGTTGGTTTTACCATGGGTTGTTTCCAAAACTTGTGCATATTTCGCCTCTTGAGCAGCAGATGACAGGCAGTTTTGGTTTTAATCCTGAAATTTCAAATTTGATTACACGTGCAGCAGGTGTTGGTGAAATCATCTTTGCTGTGCTTTTTTTTATTTTCTATCGCTCTATTTTAATCAATGTATTAAACATATTGACGCTAATTGGCTTAATGTTATTTGTTGCCATTTTACAGCCCTCGCTTTTAATTGAAGCCTTTAATCCGGTAACCACAAACCTCGCAATTATCGCGTTTAGTGTTGTATTAATAAATGAGCTTAAAGGTACTCAACGTCAGTAATATTGTTATTAAGCTGTATAACAGTGTTTTATTTCTTCAATCATGGCGTTTGCAAGTGGCGAATTAGCGTTTGTTTTTGAGGTGATCAACACCACCGGAATATCATAATGGTACTTGGCTGGTTGAATAGCCTTAAACATACCTTTATCTACCCAAAACTGCGCATAGTGATCGGGTAAATAACCAATAAACTCACCCGATAGAATCAAGTGGGCAATGCCTTCATCGTGATACGCTACCGCACTGTTTTGATAATTCAAACCGTCGTTACGGCTTTCTTTATCGCGCATATAGTTACTGGTGATTACTTCAGCTTCTTTTATTAGTTTATTAATGTGCCCGTCTTCGCAATCAAATAACGGGTGGCCTTTCGCACAATATAAAAAGTTGGTTTCGTTATGCAGGGGAGTGTAGTGTAAACCGCGAATATGATGGCGGCTCACGCCAATGCCAACGAGTGAACGGCCATTAGCCACCGACGTTTCAACTTCTCGGGCTTCACATACATTAATATCAAACTGAATATTGTTACTCTTTCTTTTTAGTGTGGCTATAACGCGGGGGATCACACAGCGTGGGTCACTCACCATGGTATCTATCATGGCGATGCTTAAACGCCCCGATAACTCATTTTTAGAACTGGCGACTGTATTGGCGAATGCTTCACATTGTTGTAAAAGTTCAATTGAAGCTTGATAAGTAATGGCGCCAGCATCGGTAATTTCAAACCCACTGCGGCCACGCTTACATAATTTAATGCCAAGCCTAACTTCTAAATCTGATAAATGAGCACTGATAGTTGAGCGGCCAATATTTAATCGCGACTCAGCCGCCGACAGCCCCCCACACTCTACAATTGCTACAAAAACGCGCAATAAGCGCAGGTCTACATCATGAACTTGCATGGCGATTCTTATAGTTCGATAAATCTGGAATGAATAACGATAATTATGCATTTGTAAAACATCTAGAGCAAGTTAGCATTGCATTAAATAAAACTAATCCTGTTCTTTAGGAGTTATAAATGACATTTAAGTACGGTATTGACCAGTTAACGTTAGACAGCGTTAATGCTATTGCAGCGGGTACGTTACAGGCAGAGCTTTGCCAAGAAGCGATTGATAAAATTAATAAAAGCCGCCAAAACGTAGATAAAATGGCTGCCTCTGATAAAGCCATTTATGGCATTAACACAGGTTTTGGCCCGTTATGTGATACGCAGATATCTCCAGAAGAAACTAATCTGTTACAAAAGAACTTATTAATCACTCATGCTGTCGGCGTGGGTGAGCCCATTGCTAAACCTATTTCAAAGCTAATGCTTATCACTAAAGTGCACGCACTAAGCCAAGGTTATTCAGGTATTCGTTTAGCGGTTGTAGAGCGCATGCTTAAGTTTATTGAGCTTGATATTATCCCGGTTGTGCCAGAACAAGGCTCAGTAGGCGCATCAGGCGATTTAGCTCCGTTATCACACTTATTTTTACCCTTATTAGGCGAAGGTGAGTTTTGGATTGATGGTGATATTAAGCCGGCTGCAGAAGTACTCAAAGAGCATGGTTTAGAGCCAATGGAGTTACATGCTAAAGAAGGCTTAGCGCTTATCAATGGCACACAATTTATTTTATCGCATGCGATCACGGCACTGACAAAAATGGGTTACTTACTAGACCTTGCCGATATTGCAGGGGCGATGAGTATCGAAGGTATGCAGGGTAGCCAATCACCGTTTCGTGAAGAGCTTCATGCAATTCGTGCCTTTAAAGGCAATGTTGAAGTGGCAGCGCGTATGCGTCGCTTTTTCGAAGGCTCTGAAAACATGGCGTCACACACTAATTGTGACCGTGTTCAAGACCCATATTCATTGCGTTGTATTCCACAAGTGCATGGTGCTTCGCGAAACGCCTACAACCACTTAAAAGAACTTGCTGAAACAGAAATGAACTCAGTAACTGATAACCCAATAGTTATCAGCGAAGAAGAGGCTATTTCGGGTGGCGGTTTCCACGGTCAACCCCTTGCTATGGTATTAGATTACGCTTCAATTGCGGCGGCTGAGCTTGGTAATATTGCTGACCGTCGTTGTTATTTATTACTTGAGGGTTTACACGGTTTACCGCGCTTATTAACCTCATCTGGTGGTTTGAACTCAGGCATGATGATCCCACAATACGTGACAGCAGCATTGGTAACAGAAAACAAATCACTGTGTTTCCCACCATCGGCAGACAGTGTACCAACATCAATGGGCCAAGAAGACCACGTATCAATGGGCAGTATCTCGGGTCGTAAACTAAACCAGATTTTAGGTAACCTTGATAAAATTTTTGCAATTGAGCTGATGTATGCAGCACAAGCTATCGAATTTAGACGCCCTAATAAGTGCTCAGATATCATAGAAGAAAACGTTGCAATTATTCGTAACAAAGTGGCTAAGTTAGAAGAAGATCGTTTACTTAAGCCGGATATTGATGCCATGGTTACACTGGTTAAATCGCAAGCGTTTAAAGTAAACTAAGGGAGCAGATAATGACTTTCCAAGAACAAATTAAACAAGGGATCCCACGCGTTTTACCTGAGCCTAAAGCTTATCCAAGCGATGCTAACCGCGCTCCAAAACGTAAAGACATTTTATCAGCAGACGAAAAGCAATTGGCTATTCGTAATGCATTGCGTTATTTCCCGAAAGAGTGGCACCAAGAGCTCGCCGCTGAATTTGCACAAGAGCTAAAGCAATTTGGTCGCATTTACATGTATCGCTTTAAGCCTAATTATGAACTTAAAGCACGTTCAATTAGCGATTACCCAGCAAAATGTGAACAAGCTGCCGCGATTATGCTTATGATCGACAACAACCTCGATCCTGCGGTTGCACAGCATCCAGAAGAGCTGATCACTTATGGTGGTAACGGTGCGGTATTCCAAAACTGGGCTCAGTACTTATTAACCATGAAGTACTTAAGCGAGATGGAAGAAGACCAAACGCTTCACATGTACTCAGGTCATCCGATGGGGTTATTCCCGTCTTCGGTTGAAGCACCGCGTGTTGTGGTTACTAACGGTATGATGATCCCGAACTATTCAAAACCTGATGATTGGGAAAAATTCAATGCACTGGGTGTAACGCAATATGGTCAAATGACCGCGGGTTCATTCATGTACATTGGCCCGCAAGGTATTGTTCACGGTACAACTATTACGGTGATGAATGCGTTCCGTAAAGTACTTGAAAAAGGCGAATCACCAAAAGGTAAAATTTTCTTAACTGCTGGCTTAGGCGGCATGAGTGGTGCGCAGCCAAAAGCGGGTAATATTGCAAACTGTATTACAGTGTGTGCAGAGGTGAACCCGAAAGCGGCTACAAAACGTCACCAACAAGGTTGGGTTGATGAGCTAATCGATAACATGCCAGAACTTATTGAACGCGTACGCAGCGCGCAACAAAACGAAGAAGTAGTTTCAATTGCGTTCATTGGTAATATCGTTGATGTATGGGAAAGCTTTTTAGCTGAAGATATTTTTGTTCACCTAGGGTCAGACCAAACATCACTGCATAACCCGTGGTCAGGCGGTTATTACCCAGTAGATATCAGCTACGAAGAATCAAACCGTTTAATTCGTGAAGAACCAGACGTATTCAAAGAAAAAGTACAAGCGACGCTTAAACGCCATGCTGATGCTATAAATAAACACACAGCAAAAGGCACATATTTCTTCGATTACGGTAATGCATTCTTGCTTGAGGCATCTCGTGCTGGTGGCGATGTGATGGCTGAAAATGGTATTGATTTTAAATACCCATCGTATGTACAAGATATCCTTGGTCCAATGTGTTTTGACTATGGTTTTGGTCCATTCCGTTGGGTATGTACCTCTGGTAAGCCAGAAGATTTAGATAAAACTGATGCCATTGCTGCACAAGTCCTTGAAAAAATCATGGCTGAGTCACCAGAAGAAATTCAGCAGCAAATGCAAGACAACATCACTTGGATTAAAGACGCGAAGCAAAACAAACTTGTTGTCGGCTCGCAAGCACGTATCTTGTATGCGGATGCACAAGGCCGCGCAGATATTGCCAAAGCCTTTAACGATGCAATTAATCGTGGAGAAATTGGCCCTGTAGTTCTTGGCCGCGACCACCATGACGTAAGTGGTACTGACTCGCCTTTCCGTGAAACATCAAACATTTATGATGGTAGCCGTTTCACAGCCGACATGGCCATTCATAACGTGATTGGTGATGGTTTCCGTGGTGCAACATGGGTATCAATCCATAATGGTGGCGGTGTAGGTTGGGGTGAAGTGATCAACGGTGGCTTTGGTATGCTACTAGATGGCTCTGAAGCCGCTGAACGTCGTTTAAAATCAATGTTACTGTTTGATGTAAATAACGGTATTGCACGTCGTAGTTGGGCGCGTAACGAAGAAGCCAACTTTGCGATTAAGCGTGAAATGGCACGTACACCAAAACTGAAGGTGACGTTATCGAATAACGTTGATGACGAGATTTTATCGAACTTAGATTTTTAAGTTGTGTCAATTCAAAAAGGCCATGTTGCACACGTAACATGGCCTTTTTTATTTTTAAACTGAACGTGTTGTATCTTTCTTGTATGGAAACAGAAGCGTAATTATTGATGGAAAAATAAAGCCTTTTAAATATGAAAATACAGAAACGTCAGTGGGCGAGTTTGAAAAGTATGTAATGTATTGGGTAATAACTAAAATGAGTATACTAACCCACATACTGAACAAGGCGTATTTCTTCTTTAAAATAACTAAAAACAAGGAGATAACAATAACTACTCGCACCAAAGATTGAAAGTGAGTAAGTAATGAATAATCTATCGGAGGATTTAAAAAATATAAGCTTGAAATTTTTGTTAAGTGGTAAGTTATTAACACTACTCCAAGAGCGAAAATAATGCCCATTCTAATTTTGATAGGTATGTTATTGATTGAGTTTACTCTTTTTTTACTCATAATTTATTATTTCATTAGATTTTATATTAGTAATATAGGGTGGGTGATTAAAGGTTGCTAAATTAATAAGCTTGTTAAACCTGATAATGCAACCAAGAAAAAAAGTGATGTTGAGGGAAACCGAAAAGGATTAATTTTTGCTTTGAGAGCAACGAGAAAGCTCAATATAGAAAAAGAGAAATTTAAGACACAAAGAAATACGATTAGCTCAATTTTGC
This sequence comes from Pseudoalteromonas lipolytica, assembly GCF_003515105.1. Classification (NCBI taxonomy): domain Bacteria; kingdom Pseudomonadati; phylum Pseudomonadota; class Gammaproteobacteria; order Alteromonadales; family Pseudoalteromonadaceae; genus Pseudoalteromonas; species Pseudoalteromonas lipolytica. The sequence continues at coordinate 255,170 of NZ_CP032091.1, forward strand.
CTGGAAAAAGTGCTACATATGCATAAGCTCCACTCATAATAAGTGTATACAGTGTCGTAATATGCCAACAGTAATAATTTAGCCATTTTGATGCTACAGGTAGGGCTTTATCAGCTAATAATGGAGCGGCAACTCTTGGTCCACCAATAAATGTATGAACATAAAACGTGATTACGCTCAAAATAGTTGCTTGCCATAAAAAATAAGCTTGCATATTCTTCTCCATTTTTATTGTTATGTAGTTTTTAATAGTTCCACTTTATAAAATCTATTAGGCAAACCAAGGTAAAATACCAATTATGGTAAGGACTATCCAGCCGGGATGTTTTCCTTTAGTACCAATTAGCACTAATACAGCGCCACACAGCATGGTAATAGAAACAATATTAATTAAAACCTCTGTGATAGATGAATTTGAGGTTGACAATGAAAGCCATATTAAAATACTTGCCATCCCAAACCCAAAAATAGAAACCAGATGCCATGAGGCCCATAAAATTCTAACCTGTCGCGCTTTTAGTAAGTCACCACCATGACTTGGGATTAGTTCGTTATCTCTTAGTTTTTGGAAAATAAGAATCTCACCTAAAAAAGAATGTATTAGGCCGAGAAAAATAGCCAGATAACCTGCTGCTAATATCATCGCATTTTCCTCGTGTCTTATAGTTTGATGGCGATTTTTTATAAATTGCTTTATAACGATAACGTGTGGCTTTTTTATTTTTTTGTCAATTGTTTTAATTGATAAACGGGTACATATGAATTTTTATGTTTTATCTAAAATTAATTAAGTTCCCCTTTATTATTCAGACTTATAAATTTTAACTTATTCATAAGTTATTAATTAAAATGCATTTTATGGTGGGGGTTAGTGAAATTAAGGTGGGTTCCTATTACTAAATATAACATGAAGAGTGTTGAATCTACCAGCCTAGTACATTCAGGCATAATTCGTTTTACTTGTTATTACCATTTAGGCGCATTGTTGAACTCTTTATCTCGGGTTATGCTGAATCAAAAAGGAGGTGACTATGAGTAAAATATTAACGGGTGGCTGTTGCTGCGGTGAAGTGAGTTTTCAGGTAACTGACAATTTTAAGCGTTTTTTCTTTTGCCATTGCGAGCAATGCCGTAAATTATCTGGCACTGCACATGCTGCAAATTTATTTACCTCACCCGATGCCATCGAATGGCTGAAAGGTGAGCATAATATTACACGTTTTAACTACCCAAATCGTGCATTGTCACGTGCATTTTGTAAAACCTGTGGCTCTGCACTGCCATTTGAATCACAAGACAGCAGCTATCTTTTGGTGCCCGCTGGTAGCTTAAACGAAGAACCAAGCAAAGAGCTCGACGCACAAATATTCTGCGAAGAGCAAACCGAATGGCATAAAAATGGGTTAAATGGTAAAAAGCTGATTGGCTTTGGTCGAGATTAAGCTCATTTGATAAATATACAAAAGCATACTTACAGGTAAATAGTAAAGTTAGCGAGCTTAAAGGAAATAGCTTGTAGGCAGCGTCTTAACGCCGAACATTTAAAGTTCACGGCTGAAGCCGTTCCTACGCAGTTGGCGTATAGGCCGGGCTTTATCGTGGTTTATGAGAATAGAGTGCGACACTATGTAGGCCGCTATAAGTATGTAGGCTGCTATAAATGGTGACCTACACAGCAGAACACTCTCGATGTAGGAGGCGTTTTAACGCCGAATTTTTAAGGTTCACGGCTTAAGCCGTTCCTACGCAGTTGGCGTATAGGCCGGGCTTTATCGTGGTTTATGAGAATAGAGTGCGACACTATGCAGGCCGCTATAAGTATGTAGGCCGCTATAAGTGGCGGCGACCTACAAAGCAGAACACTTTCGATGTAGGAGGCGTTTTAACGCCGAATTTTTAAGGTTCACGGCTGAAGCCGTTCCTACGTAGCTGAGGGTGTAGCTCGGGCTTTAGCGCGATTTATGAGAATAGAGTGCGACACTATGCAGGCTGCTATAAGTATGTAGGCCGCTATAAGTGGTGAACTACACAGCAGAACACTTTCGATGTAGGAGGCGTTTTAACGCCGAATTTTTAAGATTCACGGCTGAAGCCGTTCCTACGCAGTTGGCGTGTAGCTCGGGCTTTAGCGCGATTTATGAGAATAGAGTGCGACACTATGTAGGCCGCTATAAGTATGTAGGCTGCTATAAATGGTGACCTACACAGCAGAACACTCTCGATGTAGGAGGCGTTTTAACGCCGAATTTTTAAGGTTCACGGCTTAAGCCGTTCCTACGGAGTTGAGTGTGTAGTCCGGGCTTAGCGCGATTTATGAGACTAGAGTGCGACACTATGTAGGCTGCTATAAGTATGCAGGCCGCTATAAGTGGTGACCTACAAAGCAGAACACTTTCGATGTAGGAGGCGTTTTAACGCCGAACATTTAAAGTTCACGGCTGAAGCCGTTCCTACGTAGTTGAGTGTGTAGCTCGGTCTTTAGCGCGGTTTATGAGAATGGAGTGCGACACTATGTAGGCCGCTATAAGTATGTAGGCTGCTATAAGTGGCGGCGACCTACACAGCAGAACACTTTCGATGTAGACGGCGTTTTAACGCCGAATTTTTAAGGTTCACGGCTGAAGCCGTTCCTACGTAGCTGAGGGTGTAGCTCGGGCTTTAGCGCGATTTATGAGAATAGAGTGCGACACTATGCAGGCTGCTATAAGTATGTAGGCCGCTATAAGTGGTGAACTACACAGCAGAACACTTTCGATGTAGGAGGCGTTTTAACGCCGAATTTTTAAAGTTCACGGCTGAAGCCGTTCCTACATGAAAGCTTACATGTACTCGTTCGAACATGGTTGTCTCGCAAGTTGCACTAATCTTCTTTATTTGCCTTTTTCGCTAGAATTTCAACTTGTGCTTTATCTGTTACACCCGCCATGCTTAGTGCGGCACTGCCAACTGATTCGTAATTAAGCTCTATTTTATCAAGCTTAGCGTCGTTTTTATCAGGCAGACTTAAGCTTCGTGACGACATGCCTTTACTGAGAACACCTAAATTGTCGAACACTTTTTCTTCGCCGTCATTCATGATCACCTTAATACTTTTAAGGTTAACGGTGCCATGCGTGCATTTGACTTTTATATGACTATATCGGCTTTTAGTTAAAGGATTAACAGTGTCGGTTTCACTTTTAAAGCTGACCTTTTTTTCAGCAATTGATTTCCAATCATCGTCGCCAGCAACGCTCTGCAAGCTAAATAAACCGAAGAATAACGCAATAGAAAGTAACTTGATTAGTTTCATTAGAATCCCTCCAAAAATTATTATCACTCAAAGATATAGCACATATTTATTTAAAGTGCCTCTGGTTCATCTATAAAGTAGAGCTATTTTTGATTTTAATTCGTATGAAGCAATACAGTTATATTTTCACCAACCTTACACAGCATGCTATGCTTGTTTAGTGTGCATAAGCTTATGGATTTTCAATGAGATATTACTATTGTTTAGTGTTGTTCCTGTTCTCAAATTCACTTTTAGCAAGTGCGTTACTCGATGTTAAACCCAGTAATAAAACACAGTTTTTGTCATTGATAAAAGCGAAGCAGGGGGACTATGCTCTTGTATCTGGCAGTGATGAAGTATGCAAAAGTGCACCGTTTACTTTGGTTAAACAGCCCACACAAGGCTTCACTTTAGGAAGCCTAATAGACTTTAGTGATTTACATAACGGTACACAAACGAAGAAAATTCCTGATTTTTGCATCGTCACATCGAAACTCAAGTATTTCGTTAATGGCATAGTAAGAACTAATCGCTACAGTCGCTGTAATGATGAAAGTGACGAAGGGACGACCGTTGAAGATTTGCGCTTCGAGGATAACGATAAAATAACCTATACACTCAGCCAGCCTTCGGTTAGTTGTGTATTTGAAAAGCAATAATATGTTTTCTGGTAGGTTATTTAAGCCTATTATAGGCTTTTTGGCTGGAGCTAATTTACTCAATGACTAATCAATTCATTCAGGCATTTTTTGTGTTGGCTGTTTGTTTTATCGCTAGTTTGATTATTGACCGTGCGATAAAGCAGTTTCAACGTCGTTTTGACTCAACAGCACTTGAAACCTTCCGACTGATTTCGAACTCGCAGCGCGCTATTTTACTTTTTGTTGGCATCGTACTGGCTCTTTCTAAGTTAGGCTTCGATGTGGCTGCATTGGTTGCTGGGCTTGGTTTAACAGGTTTTGCACTTGGTTTTGCGCTAAAAGACGCAATTTCTAATTTGGTTGCTGGTGTGATGATTGTCCTTTATAAGCCGGTAAAACTTGGCAATTATATCGAAGTGAGTAATTCAAAAGGCATCGTAGTCGATTTAAATCTTCGTTATATAACTATTAAAGGTGAAGGGGCGATTCATTTAATTCCTAACTCATTAATTTTAAGCAATAAAGTATCTATCATTGAGCAAAAAGACGCTTCATAAATAAACGCACCCGTTACTTGGTGCGTAATATATCCTAAGTTTCTAAGCGGCGCTGTTAAGTCGCTTTTCTTTTGAACAATCACATCCTTGTTTAACCCGCTGTTTGTATCTATCAACTCTGTATACCGAGGGGGCTAAGCCAAACTGGCGTTTAAAGGCATTACAGAATGTCGCAGAATTACTAAATCCGCAGGATAGCGCAACCGCTTTAATAGACACTTTTTCCTCACAAAGCATGTTGCAAGCCAGAGTCAGTCTTTTCTTGGCAATGTAATCGCTATAAGTGGTGTTGAGATATCGTTTGAAATCCCGTTCTAACTTTTTCCTGTTAGGGTAATTAAGCGCCTCAGACAGCCAATTCATACTCATTTTATTACCTGCTTTAATACCTGTGTCGATTGTTTGATCTATACATTCTTTAAAATATTCACAAGAAGAAATGACTGCTCGCTTAGTTAAATCATTCATTATTAAACCTAGCTAATTATTCGAAGGGTGAATGTATCCTTTAAAGTGGTGTGCAATACCAATGTGCCGACATACTTGCTCATCTTGAGGGAGTAAATCTGATGATCACCGTGTTAAATATGCCTTATCCACGATTAAATAAATACAAGAAGTAGAGCAAGTTAATCGCAATCGCTATGAACGCTAAACAACATAATCATTGCGTTTATAAGCAATATGTTATGTTACAAACTCGCTCGCTTAATTAAGTAAATTGATATTTTACGTCTAAAGCTCAGTGTCTTTATTGGATACAAGCTAATGTTAATAAAAATCATTATCAAGTTCACTGTTAAGCCGCTTTAAATTGCGACAAACCCAGCGATATCAGAATTTTCTGATAGGATTGCTTTAAATATATGCAACGATTTAGTTAGGTTAGGGGGGACTTAAGCAGAAAAAAGCAGCCGAGGCTGCTTTTTGATAGTTGCAAATTACATTTGAGATTGCAGGTAATTCTCAAGCCCTGCGGTTTTGATTAACTGTTGCTGTGTTTCAAGCCAGTCAATTTGCTCTTCTTGCTCATTTAAGATGTGATCAAGCGCTTCACGGCTGATGTAATCTTTTTTCTCTTCAGCAAGTTTAATTGCAGCTTTAAGATCAGGGAGTGAATCAAGCTCGAAGCTCATGTTTGCTTCAATCATTTCTTCAGAGTTTTCACCAATACGCAGACGACCAAGGTCTTGTAGATTTGGTAATCCTTCTAAAAACAAAATACGCTCAATTAAACGGTCGGCGTTTTTCATTTTTTGAATAGACACTTTATAGTCAGCTTTGTCTAATTTTGAAAAGCCAAAATCTTTAAACATACGCGCATGTAAAAAATATTGATTAATACCCACTAACTCATTTGCTAGTACTTTGTTTAGTGCAGCAATAACGCTTTTATCGCCTTTCATACGTGTAAACCTCTATTCGCCCATTTGAGATTGATGGTAGTTCTGGCTACCAATTTTGTCGATTAAACCAAGCTGCTGCTCTAACCAATAAACATGATCTTCTTCAGTATCGAATAATAGTTTTTCAAGTACTTCACGCGATTGATAGTCTTTTTCTTGCTCACAAATAGCAATGGCTTCTTTAACACAATCAACCACTTCAAGTTCAAGAGTGAGATCGTTTTGCATCATGCTTTTAACGTCGGTACCAATTAATAAATCACGACGCTTGGTCATGTTTGGTACGCCTTCTAAAAATAGAATACGTTTGATTAACCAGTCAGCGTGATCTTTCTCTTCTTCCATTTCGTGGTTAAGGCGTTCGTACAGCTTGTTAAGGCCCCAATCATCGTACATACGTGAATGGATAAAGTATTGATCTATAGCGGCTAATTCGTTTGCGAGTAGTTTATTAAAACTATCAATGACTTTCTGGTTACCTTTCATCGTGCTGTCCTCAAAATTCAAGTTGCGATAATTGTAGTATATAAAAATAAGATTGCAAACTTTTTCCTTGTAAATCAGTTGTTTACTATTGATTGTGATTCTCGTTTAAGTTTGCGTTAATGGTTGATAAATGAACAATTTATCGTTTTTATTTAAAAATAAAAAAGCCCTTACGAAGAAGGGCTTAGTGTTTTATTAAGCGGCTGTTAAAAGCGATATGTCGCCCCTAATGTCACTGTTGTACCTAGGCCTTTTATGTTGTAACCACCGTACGTGTATGATTGCGCACGAGCAGGGTAGTAATCGTTATTAAATAGATTTTCAACACCCATGAAGGCTTGCCAGTTATGTGTAAACTTATAGCGGCCGCTCAAGTTGACAATATTGTAGCTGCTAATTGGACCTTGATCGCCCACATAATCACCATCTGCATTAGGTTCAAAGCGCTTACGTGAGCCAACATACAAGTAACTTGCGCTTAATGACAGTTCGTCGTTAGGCGTCCAGTTTAAATTCGCAGTTCCTTTTGGTGGGCTAATTTGACGAGAACCTAAGTAAATATCGTCTTCAGTGTTTTTGCCTTCTACATAGCTGTAGGTTGCAACTAGCTTTAAGGTTGGGCTAATCATGTAGTCAACAAGTGTTTCGTAACCCCAAATTTCTTGTGGTGCTCGTACGGGCTCATACACTCCGGTTGTCTCATTAAAACTGTTGGTCGTCCCAAACTCCGATGTACTTCGGTAGGCTGCAAATTCAAAACGAACATCATCAAACTGTGAGGTAAAACCAATTTCATAGTTGTCGATGATAGACGCATCGGTTTGAATTAACCCAATATCATTCACAGTTGCTGCTCGTAACAAGCGGCCAATATCTGAAATGTCAGAGCCTTGTGAGTAATTTGCAAAGGGGCTAAAGGCCGCTAGCAAATTATATTTAATACCCACGTTATAGGTTGTTGCGTCGTAGTCAATGGTGTCGCCTTTTACATTCAGTGGCACTGAACATTGTGTTGCAGAGCGACAAAGTTTTAATGTTTCGTAGTCATCGACGCTTAAGTCAATGCTTTCTTGACGCACACCGGCTTTAACAACTAAGTCGTTATTGATAACCCATTTAGTCTGTAAAAAGCCTGCAACACTGTTCATGTCCATTTCGGGGACCCAAATGCGGCCATCAACAAGGGGTTGTGATGTCACATCGTTTAAAGCATCTAAACCATAGATAAAGGTTGCTTCAATATTGTCAAAATCGACCAGGGTATTAAATGTCGCACGTGCGCCTTTTTTCTCTGAGCTGATTATTGACTGACCACCATCGTAGCCCTCATCTGGGTTTGCAAGGTTTGGCGAATAGAAGAATATGTTTTCGATATCCTGCATGTAGAGGTCGAGGGTCATTTGGGTATTATCAAACAAGGCGTAATCAGTGTATTTCAAGGTAATATTTTCGTTGCCTTCAGGGCCTTGTGGTTTACCTCGTTTTTGCAACTCTTTTGGCACATGTATCGCGTAGGTTTTTTCGCCATTGTTAATATTACCAACGACATCACCGAGATCTGTTTTTTGCTGAGAACTGAAAAAGTTATAGCTAAATTGCAGTTGTTTCTGATCGTCAAAATCATACCCCAGTTTAGTGAAGTAGTTTTCGGTTACGGCATCAGACAAACCATATTGCAAGCCCAAAATGTCGCCTTCGGCGTCACGTTGTACCCCGTTTTCTTCATAACTGGCAGTAAATAAGTAGCTTAATTTATCTGCGCGGCCATTAATAGCTGCTGAGAGGCGTGCGCCTGCACTTTCTTCTAGTTTTACGGCACTAAAACGTGATGATAGGCTAATTTCACCTTCGGTTTTACCCTCACTTTGCGCTTGTTTGGTAATATAGTTAATTATACCGCCAGAAGCCCCATTGCCATAAATAGAGGTGGCGCCTTTAATAACTTCTATACGGGCTATTGCACTTGGATCAAGCGTTTTTATTCCTAAAGAACCATTACGCAGAGGTGTTGATTGTGGAACGCCGTCAATCATAACAAGTGGGGCGCGACCACGTAAACTTTGGCCTGTGTTGCTTGAACTGCCTGTGTCAGGTGCAAGTCCGGGTACCATTTGTGACAGCAAACTTTGTAATTCTGGATTTACCTTTAAGTGTTCTTCAATTTCTTGTTGATTAATTATAGTCACAGAAGCAGGTACTTCATCAATGCTCTCAAAAACACGGCTACCAGAAACGACAACGTGCTCCATCTCTTCTGCTGTGAGTTTTTTATTGAGTGCATCATCAGCAAATGATTGGCTACTTATCACCAGTGCAATAAGGCTAAGCGATGTTTTTAACATGTTTGTCCTTGTTAAAAAAAGATAAATGAAATGAGTTATGGGGCGGCAGTGTAAATGTAAAGAACTGTAAAGGCAAGCTTAATGATAACTATTTGCAATAGTGTTGGCAGTTTAATCTCTACGATGTATGTAGCATATTAGCGATAGAGCTTGTCGGATTAACGCGTATGTTGTGAATTGCTGCAATGAATTAAAGGGTCGTTTTAAGTCATTAGAGAGTAGTATTGGCTTGAATAGAGATGTCTTGAATGAAAGCACTTTGAATTAACTTATCAGGTGCCGCTGTATTTCTAAGCGGCACCCAAATAAGTAATAAAACAATAGAGGTAGTCATAACTACAATTTGGCCCACTGTTTTGGCCCACTCTTTCTTTTGTATTGTTGGTATTAAAACCTATTTTACACATCAATCAATAATACTGGGTATGTTGAACTATCATGCTTTGCCCGAGAATATGAGCTATTCAAGGTGGCTAAATACAGTAGTATAATTAGCCAATGTAAACACTTCTTTTTGCTAAAAGCAGTGATATGCTCGGGGGTTCATGTTTTATCAGTTTAAGTTTAATTACGCGTTATTATCTAAAGTGGCGTTTGTACCAAAAGTAAAAACCCGACACAGTAAAAAATAAAGGTGACAGGGCAAACACAAGCCACAGTAACTGCACAATAGGTCCCGCAAAATCGCCAATATGGAATTTGTATTTAAAGTGCCATGTTTGTGTTGTCCACGAGCTTTTGCTGGCGTCGTAACTCGCGACGATATTGGCTGTATACGGGTTGGCCCATACCCAGCTATAGGCATGGCTTTCACCAGGGTTTTCGATGCGAAAACCAATGTTGTCAGTCGGTTTTTTAGGTAAATAAATTCTAAACAGTTTACCTTCAGGAAAAACAGTGAGTGCATTGTTATAGGCTTTTTGTACTTGATAAGGTGTTGTTTCTGAAGGGAGCAGCACGTCAGGTGGTTTAGGTCTGTCTTCAACCGTGCCTTGCATTACAAACTCTAATACCGCTTTAGTTTCTGTCTGCCAGTTAAACGCCATGCCTGTGTATGCTATTAAAATAAGTGGCAGCAATAAATAGACGCCCAGCACGGTATGAAGTTGGTACATTAATACTCTAAATTTGGCTTTTGGTTTTATAGCTAGTCGCTTTAAACGGTTTTTAGGTTTAATCCAAATGTAAAACCCTAGTAATATTTCTAAAATAAGAATAAGCGCGCATAGTGAAACCCAGTTCCTCAAAGGGTGGTTTTTGTCGCCATCTTCGTAAAGCAACCAACGATGTAGCGCCATGGTAAATCCATACACCGTGCTGTAATAATCGTATTCGTATAAAATATCACCGGTGTAAGGGTTAACGCTCACATAACGATTATTGGCAAGTTGTAGTTGCCAAGCAAGATCATCACGCGCCTCAGGCATTAATAAAGTAACAGGTTGTTTAGTTGTGTTTGATACGCGTGCTATTAGTGGGTCAAAAGCGAGCGGTGAAGCTTGTGGAGTCACCGTCCATTTATCACTTTGTGTAAGGTACTGAATATCTTTTGCGTAAATAAGTAATGCGCCTGTTAAACTCAAGCAAATCAAAAAAAGGCCGCTTACTAAGGCAAGGAGTAAGTGCGTACGGCGTAACCACAACTTCAAGAGGTGTTCCTTTACTTTGTTTTAAATACAAAGGTAAATTGTAAATGATAACAAGTAACATTTACACTAAAACTTGCTCAATAGTACACGCCTTAATAGCAAACTTATCCTGTAAAAATTGACGAATTTCATTGTTGTCGATTGTTTGGTGGGCATAAAACTTTAGTTCGCAATGCACGGTGTGTTCATCAAGCTGCCATGCTTTTATGTATTCAATATTTGAAATAGGAAATGCGCTTATCAGTTGTTCAGATACATGTGTTGATTCGCAGTGACTTGGTGCAACTTGCATTAAAATTTTACTGCTGGCAATTAAGAGCAATACGCCGTGGTATATCACATACACAGAGATAAGAATGGTCGCAATAAGATCGACAATATACCATTGATATAAAATGATCAGAGAGCCGGCAATAATAACGACGACAGAAGCCATAGCATCTGAAAGATTATGAATAAACGCAGCACGAATATTCATACTTTGATTAGCGCCAGCACGGTAGGTAAGGAATGCCGTTACTAGGTCAATAATCAGGGCTAACCCTGCAACCCAAATAACGATCCAGCCATCGATGGGTTCTGGATTTAGGTAACTTTTTATTGCTTCAATGACTAAGTAGCCACCAATTACAATTAAACTCAGGCTATTAAAAAGCGTGGCTAATATTTCGGCGCGTTTATAGCCATATTGATATCGATTATTTGCTGGTTTAGCCCCAATTTTGCGTGCTATTAACGCAATAAATAACGATGATGCGTCACTTAAATTGTGCAGTGCATCAGCAATGAGCGATAGGCTTCCAGAAATGAGCCCCCCCACAATTTGTGCAAATGTAAGTAACACATTAATTAATACAGCAAGTAATAATTGCTGTGTACTTTTGCTTTCTGCATCGTGATGGTGGTGATGTCCGTGTCCCATAAGCATACCTAGTTGCTGATTTCTTTATTTTTATATCATGTGAGCATCGCTTTTAAAACACTCGTTAGCAGTATGCATGTCTGGGGTGTTTCGTGTTTAGGTTTTACTGTTCAAATAAGTACTAATTTGTTAAGTTAACGCCGTTGTACCAATTATTAGGTGTTACGTGAAAGCAGCATTTGTTATTTTGATTAGTGTGTTATTGCTCCAGCCGTTGCTGGATAGCTTTGACGTGGCTGATCATAATGTTGCATTTAATCACACCTCAGCCCTGCTTTTAGAAGAGCTGGATCTTGAAGCCCACTGCGCAGCTAATGGCGATCATCAACAGCATCAATCTGAACATGCCGAGCTTGCTAAACAGTTATCTGACTCCGCCGAAAAAGGCCATTGTCATGTGTGTCACAGTCCTGCATTTGTTGATTCATTTACCCTTTCTGAACCCGTTTCAGTTTATTTTGCAAAAATTGAACTGTTAGAGCTTAATTTTAAGTCGGCAGATCTAACACCACTTCATCGCCCCCCAATCGCCTCTCTTACTTAACACTTTACTCCCTTGTCTTTGGGATTATTTTTTAAGGCAAGCTTGGGCTTAGCCTATTTTAAGTAAGAGAAAAATTATGTATTTAAGAAATTTTATACGCTACGCATTGTCGTGCGTATGCTTTATATATGTCGCAAACAGTTTTGCGTCAGAGCAACTGCATGACCATCAAGAAAATGCACAAACACCACACATTAACGAAGTAACCTTAACGCCACAGCAACAGCAATTAGCGAATATTAAGGTCGAACGCCTTGCACTCAAAACACACAGCCAAACCGTGTATGCACCGGGTGAAGTTAAAGCCAATGGCTATGCCAGTTATGTGGTTGCCCCTCGTGTTGATTCTATTGTTGTAAAACGCCACGCTTTACTGGGACAGCATGTTAATAAAGGTGAGCCCTTGGTAACCTTGTTTAGTGGAGAAGTGGCAAGCCGACAAACCGAATTTAGGTTAGCCGAAGCTGAGTGGCAGCGGGTGAGTAAAATGACCCGTGGTACGGTGAGCGAAAAGCAGCTGCTTACTGCTAAAGCCGAGTACGAAGTGGCATACAGTCGCCTTGTCGCGTTTGGATTGTCTAAATACGCAATAGAACAAACACTGACTATCTCGCCTGAAAAACTCGGTGAATATACCTTATTTGCACTTACTTCGGGTGCTGTACTCACCGATAATTTTTCACAAGGTCAGCGTGTCGATTCAGGTATTGAATTAATGCTCATTGCAGATGAATCTGCGCTGTGGGTAGAAGCGCAACTTTCCTCAAATCAAGACCGCACGATTGCCAATGGCTCTGTTGCAACGATGCAGGTAAATGGAAACCGTTACCACGCTAAAGTTATTCAAGAGGCGCACACTATTGATGAGCAAACACGCTCACGGACAGTGCGGCTTGAAGTGAAAAATACCCAGCACAGCTTACACCCGGGCATGTTTGCAGATGTGTATTTTCACTTTACAACAGAGCAAGCTGTGCTTGCGGTTCCCGAAAACGCGTTAACACGCAGTGCCGATGGTGATTGGCAAGTTTTTGTGGTTGATGATGATGGTGGGTTTATTGCCAAAGAGGTGAGCGTAGGTCGAAATTTAGCACAATACCGTGAAATATCAGGTATCGAGCAAGGGGTTAACGTTGTTACTCAAGGCGCATTCTTTGTTGCTTCACAGCTCGCAAAAGGCGGGTTTGATCCGCATAACCATTAGAGGTGCCGCATGTTTAATTTATTAATCGAGTCGGTGATAAAAAACCGTTTCATCGTGCTATTAGCTTTACTTGCGGCCATTGCTCTGGGTGCATTAATGGTTCCAAAACTGAACTTAGATGCGTTTCCTGATGTGACAAATGTGCAGGTAGCTGTTAACACCGAAGCTCCTGGTCTTGGAGCGGAAGAAGTCGAGCAACTTATCACATACCCAATAGAAGCGGTAATGTACGCACTACCTGACGTTGAACAAGTGCGATCGATTTCAAAAACAGGTTTGTCGGGCGTGACGGTGGTGTTTAAAGAAGGCGTTGATATCTATTTTGCGCGGCAGTTAGTGTTTGAGCGCTTACAATCTGCTAAAGAGCTAATCCCTAACGGACTTGGCATGCCTACCATGGGGCCTAATACCTCTGGTCTTGGGCAAGTTTATCAATACTTACTTGAAGCAAAGCCCGATGCTGACATTGATAGCATGGCGCTGCGAAGCCTAAATGACTGGGTGGTTAAATTATTACTATTACCCATTGATGGTGTTACTGATATTTTATCGTTTGGTGGCGAAGTAAAACAGTATCACGTTAACCTCAACCCTAACAAATTACTTGCCTATAACCTAAGCCAACAAGATGTAAGCAATGCATTGCAAGCAAACAACAGGAATGTTGGCGGTTGGTATATGAACCGCGGTCAAGAGCAATTAGTTATTCGTGGTACTGGCTGGTTTTCGACCGGTGATAAAGGCCTGAGTGAAATTGCGCAAACCCCCATCAAAACGATTGATGGCACCGTAATTAAAGTCACTGATGTTGCAGACGTACAGCTTGGGAGTGAAATACGCCAAGGGGCAGTAACCTTATCGACTCGCGATGAAAATGGTGATGTTGTTAACCGAGGCGAAGTTGTAACTGGCGTGGTATTAAAAAGGATTGGTGCAAATACGAAGCAGACCATCGATGGTATTAACGAGCGTATTACAATGATCAACCGCGCGCTGCCTGAGGGCGTCAAATTCACGCCTATTTATAACCAAGCGGCACTTATTAGCCACGCGGTACAAACCGTTATAGATGCATTGTTACTTGCATTTGTATTTATAATCATAGTGTTAGCGCTATTCTTGTTAGACTTAAGAGCAACATTCTTGGTTTTGCTGTCCATTCCAATTTCAATCGGCTTAGCGCTCAGTATTATGGCTTGGTTAGGGCTGTCGGCCAATTTAATGTCATTGGGTGGCATTGCTGTGGCTATTGGCATGCTGGTGGATGGCTCTGTTGTTATGGTTGAAAACATTTTTCGTCATCTAGGGCTAAAACATAATCAGGGTAAATCAAGCCGTGAGCTGGTTGCTGTTGCAGCAAAAGAAGTTGCTCGGCCAGTTTTCTTTGCGTCATTGATTATTTTAACGGTATTTTTGCCTTTATTCAGCTTTGAAGGAGTCGAAGCAAAGCTGTTCCAGCCTATGGCCGTCAGTATCATGTTAGCGATAGTAAGTGCCATGATTGTTGCCTTAGTCGTTGTGCCTGCGCTAAGTGTGTACTTTTTTGCTAAAGGCGTGACAGTTAAACACAGTAAGCTGCTACAACCCATTGAAAAGTTGTATCAACGAGCGTTACGACAGGCGTTACAAGCAAAACGGTTGGTGCTTGCTATTGCTGCTTTGTTATTGGTTACAGCCGCTATTTTACTTCCAAGGTTGGGGACTGAGTTTGTGCCCGAACTTGAAGAAGGTACGATTAATTTGCGGGTAACGCTTGCACCATCAGCCAGTCTTGAAACGGCAATCTCAGTGGCACCTAAACTGGAAGCCATGTTACTTGAATTTGCAGAAGTCGATTATGCACTTAGTCGGATTGGTCGAGCAGAAGTCGGTGGCGATCCTGAACCTGTTAACAACATAGAGATATACATTGGTCTTAAATCTCGCGAGCAATGGATAAATGCTAAAACACGTGTTGAACTCCAGCAGTTAATGGAAGAAAAACTTGAGCAGTTTCCTGGGCTCTTATTTAACTTTTCGCAACCCATCGCCACCCGTGTTGATGAACTATTATCGGGTGTAAAAGCACAGTTAGCAATCAAGTTGTTTGGTAGTGATTTAGCGGTGTTAAGTGAAAAAGGTCAGCAAATTGAGCAGCTAGTTAAACAAATACCCGGTGCTAAAGATGTGGCCATGGAGCAAATGGGCGGTGAGGCACAGTTAATTGTGAAACCTGATCGCTTAGCGTTATCGCGTTTTGGATTATCGGTTGCTGATTTAATGGAGGTTGTACAGCACGGAATTGGTGGACAAAGTGCAGGGCAAATTATCAATGCTAACGAGCGTTACGATATCTATGTTCGCATAGCAGAAAATTACCGGCAGAACCCGCGTGTAATTGCAGACCTTCGTTTACAAACCCCCTCGGGGGCGATTGTGAGAGTAGGTGATGTGGCTAAGGTAGCGATTGAATCAGGAGCATCCCAAGTACGCCGTGATGATGTACAAAGGCGCGTAGTTGTACAAGCGAATGTGCAAGGACGTGATATGGGATCTGTTGTTGCTGACATTCGCGCGATAATAGAGGATAAATTACAGCTACCGAGTGGTTACAGTGTTGCTATAGGTGGTCAGTTTGAAAACCAACAACGGGCACAGCAACGTTTAATGATTGTTGTGCCAGCGGCATTGTTACTGATTGCGCTATTACTTTATTTTGCATTTGGCAATGTATCGCAAGTATTACTTATTTTAGTGAATGTCCCTTTAGCGGTAATAGGGGGGATTGTGGCTCTGTTTGTATCTGGGCAATATTTGTCGGTACCAAGCTCTGTTGGTTTTATTACTTTGTTTGGTGTTGCGGTATTGAATGGTGTGGTCATGGTAGAAAGTATTAATCATCGTCTTAAGAGCAGAGACGAAGTAGATGACGCGGTGTTTGATGGGGCAACCTCAAGGTTACGACCAGTATTAATGACCGCATTAACTTCAATGTTAGGGCTTATACCCATGCTATTGAGCACGGGAATAGGGGCTGAAATACAAAAACCACTGGCAACAGTGATTGTTGGCGGTTTGATCAGCGCAACATTTTTGACCTTATTTGTCCTGCCTGTTCTTTATAAGTCGATGAGTAATAAATAACTGCCTAAGTGGCTTATTTGCAGAGGGGCGTAATCGCCCCTTTTTTAGTACTGAGTAATTCTGTAAAGGGCGTTTACACAACACGTAAGCCCTTATAAACTGGGCGCTATAATAATGAAGTAACATATGGAACAGACCGTGAGCAATCAAATTTCAATTCGTCCTGCAGTACCGAGCGACGCAGCAACTATCCTACATTTCATCAATGAACTAGCTATCTACGAAAAAGAACCAGATGCAGTAAAGACTGATGAGAATGCTATTTTAAAAACTTTATTTAGTGAAGGTGCAACCGCTCACAGTGTTATTTGTTTAGAAGGTGACACAGCCATTGGTTTTGCCGTTTATTTTTATAATTACTCTACGTGGCTTGGTAAAAACGGTTTGTATTTAGAAGACTTATACGTCAGTGCTGATAGCCGTGGTAAAGGTGCAGGTAAAAAAATTATGCAATACCTTGCGAAACAAGCGCTAGAAAAAGACTGCGGTCGATTTGAGTGGGTAGTACTTGATTGGAATAAACCAGCGATTGATTTTTATGACAGCATTGGTGCTAAACCACAAAATGAATGGATCATTTATCGACTAACAGGGCAAGAGTTGATCGATTTTGCGAATCAGTAATATCACCAAATCACACAAATAATAAATATAAATAAAAATCATTTGCATTTAGTGTTTTGTCTGTGTAGTTTTAATACACAGGTTTTAAGTGCAGGTGATTTTTATGACACACACAACACATATCTCGGCCTTAGGTGCTCCAGTTATTGATGATGCATTAGCACCTTGGCAAAACGCTATTTATAACGGGAATCTTGCTTTTGAGTCTGGCGAATTAATCATTGCTCGCGATCACTACACGCAGGCAAGTGGTTGTGCAGAAACATTACTCACGCAATTTGCGAACTTACCACTAAACCCCACGGTTATTGACACATTAGAGCATTGTATTGCGGCCTTTGTAGTGGCGACTTTAAACCTTGCAGATACCTTCAAAGTTATGCAAAAACCTGAGCAAGCCTGTAGTTGGCTTTGCTATGCTCATCAACGGCTTAGTCATCTTTTAATGCACCCAGAGCAGCAAGTTCGCACACACGTATTACATCATCATCACAAAACGTATTTTGAGCTGGTGAAGTTTGCGAAAATGTCATCGGCATTTCCAACCCTCATCAATCGTATAAATCAGCTATTAGCTGAGCATCCCCACAAAACGCAGTTATTACATTAACGATAAGGAATCAGTATGCCTTTTACATTACCCGATTTAGCTTATGACTATGATGCACTCGAGCCTAATATTGATGCAAAAACCATGGAAATCCATCATACATTGCACCACCAAACTTATATTAATAAGGCGAATGCTGCCTTAGAAGGGAGTCATTATAGCGAGCAAGATGCCGAAACACTGTTGCGAACGATTGCTACAATGCCCGAGTCATTACAAAAGGCGGTGCAAGAGCATGTTGGCGGGCATCATAATCACTCATTATTTTGGCAAGTAATGACACCGAATGGGGTAGGCAAACCAAGCGGTGAATTACATACAGCGATCGTTGAAGCATTTGGCAGTTTTGATGAGTTTAAAGAACAGTTTACTGATGCCGCTGTTAGCCGCTTTGGAAGTGGCTGGGCATGGCTATGTGTTGACGAAAATAATCAACTCGTTGTCGAAAGTAGTTTAAATCAAGACAGCCCGCTGATGCATAACCATATGCCGATTTTGGCTCTCGATGTGTGGGAGCATGCCTATTACTTAAAATATCAAAACCGCCGACCAGAATACATCGCTGCATTTTATAAAGTGATTAATTGGCCCGAAGTTGAGCGACGTTATTTAGCAGCGATTAAATAGTTAAGGTCCGAAACTGGCTAGTCAAAAAAATATATTCGGTTAAGCTATCGGTATTAGCTGATTACGAGAATCATTATGACTAGCCAACAATGGCGTACAGCAAGGCAAAGCCGTGATGCCCGATTTGATGGGGTATTTTTTGTCGCGGTAAAAAGTACCGGTATATATTGTCGGCCAATTTGTCCAGCACCGACAGCGCAAGAGAAAAATGTTGAATACTATCAGTACGCGCATTTAGCGGCACAGGATGGGTTTCGCCCTTGTATTCGGTGTAGACCTGATAGTGCACCGAATAGTCCCGCGTGGTTAGGAACTAAAACCACGGCGCTAAGAGCAAAGCAACTTATTGACAAAGGCGAGGCATATGATTGTGAAGTGCTGGCCGATAGATTAGGTGTGTCGAGTCGTTATTTGCGTCGTTTGTTTAATCAGCACTTTGGTCTTTCAATCACACAATATCGCTTATTCAATCAGTGCAATTTTGCTAAGCAGCTGTTACAAGAAACTGATTTATCGGTTGCTGACATCGCTTTTGCATCTGGTTTTAATAGTATTCGCCGTTTTAACGACGCATTTTTAAAGCAGCTTAATATTGCACCATCAAAATTGCGAAAAACCGATAAAAAACCAAGTGCAACGTTAAATTTAACTTTGGCGTTTCGTCCACCTTATAACTGGCAGGCTTTACATGGGTTTTTACAGCGCCGCTTAATTAAAGGTCTCGAATGGCTTAGCGAAACAAGCTATGGGCGCACATTTAAAGACTCGCATTGCCAAGGGCAATTTACTGCTCAATTTGTTGAACAAAAAAATCATTTTAAAGTCACGATAGATATTGATAACACCCGCTATTTACAACAAGTGATCCATAACATTCGTCGTGTACTTGATTTAGATGCTGATACGCACACGATTGAAGCCCATTTAAATGCCGAACTTAATAATGCCATGCCATTGACACAAGGCTTACGCTTGCCGGGTATTTGGTCAGATTTTGAAGCGGGTATTCGCGCAGTCTTGGGTCAACAAGTGAGTGTGACTGCTGCGCACAACTTGGTAACTAAGCTGGTCGCTGAGTTTAATCAAGCGTGTGATACCGTGTTTTTTCCATCTCCAGAATGGCTTGCCAATTCAGAATTGAGCTTTTTTAAAATGCCTCAATCACGCAAAGACGCTTTAAACCGGTTAAGTGAGTATTGTCATCAACATCCTGATAATCAAAAGCTTGATAATTGGCTGTCACTAAAAGGGATTGGCCCATGGACAGTTAATTACGCTAAGCTGCGAGGTCAAAGTAACCCTGATATTTTACTTGCCGGTGACTTAGGCATTAAAAAGGCTTTAGCAGAGGTCGGTGAATTTGATAGTGAGCGCTGTGCACCTTTCCGTTCTTATTTAACATTTCAACTATGGCAACAATTATGAAAACGCAACAAGTTATTATGCCAAGCCCACTTGGCGATATTACCATTCAAAGCTCCTCAAAGGGCGTCAGTTATGTAGGTTTTTATCCTGTTGTTGCCATGCAAACTGAAACCGTTAACGAGCATACACTAACCCCGATTTTAATATGCATGAGCGAGCTTAACGAATACTTCAAGGGCGAACGTACACATTTTAGTGTGCCGCTTGACACACAAGGGACGGCGTTTCAGCAATCAGTGTGGCGTGCGCTAATGGGGGTTGAATTTGGTAAAACCAAGAGTTACCTAGATATAGCACAGGCTATTAATAACCCAAAAGCGGTGCGTGCAGTGGGCGCAGCCAATGGGAAGAACCCAATTAGTATCATAGTGCCATGTCATCGGGTAATTGGAGCAAGCGGAAAGTTAACGGGGTATGCTGGTGGACTAGACCGTAAAGAATGGCTACTTAAACACGAAGGAATTTTGTAAAAATCCTGTTTTTACTTCTACACTGTTATTAGTTGACTAAATTCGTAGTTTATTATGGCAGTGACGTTGTTTTTTATTAGATTTTTACTTGTTCTTTTTATCGTACTTTCTCTGCATTGTCAGGCAAAAAGTAGTGCGCCATTGCCCCTGACCTTATGTTATGCGGACCACACGCAAGCACCTCTGTTTGTTGGTGCTAAACATGAAATACCCCTTGTTGAACCTACGGCGCAATTAGCGGCGCTTGCTAAACTTGATAATGCACTTGAATCCGTGACTTTTAAGTTTGTAAAAATGCCATGGTCGCAGTGCATTACAGCGATTAAGCAGGGTCGAGTCGATGCATTTATAGCGGGATTTAGTCCACAAAAATCCCGTTATGCTGTATTTCCGGTTACTGATAAAGGTGTACCGATTGCTAAATTTGCCTTTGCAAGAATGAGCCAATGCTTAATTGGAAGTCGTCGCTTTCATACCAAATGGCAATCTCGTGAAGTGTTACAATCAAAGGCATTTTCTTTGGCCGTTGCAAATGGGCTTTTTGTGGGAGAAGCGGCCAGCGAAGAGGCGTTTTTTATTGAACACACGTTTACTCAGCAGCAGGCTATAGAGCGTGTATCAGAGGGGCGAGCCGATGCGGCTTTAGTGCTCTGCCAAATCGAAAATAATAAACTTGATTTATCGGTATACCATCGACAGAAGCTGGCACCTGTCTATCCGCCTTTAAATACGGTGACAGCGTACTTGGCTTTTTCAAATGAGTTTTATGTTAAGCATCAGAATGAGGCGGTTGTTATTTGGCAGCAACTTTTAAAGCAGAATATCCCATTGACCTTTGCAAAACAGATGCAAAACTCCCCTCATTTAGAGATGAGCAGCTACGGCGCAAAAGAGTAAGGTAATAGATGATGTTATTGCACGATTAGGGTAGCATATTGCGACTTTAAATTTTGGGCAACATCATGGCACAGCTGTACTTTTATTATTCTGCAATGAATGCGGGTAAATCAACCACACTTTTACAATCGGCTTTTAACTACCGCGAACGTGGAATGGAACCAGTGATTTTAACCGCTGCGATTGATGACAGAGCGGGCGTTGGCAAAGTATCGTCACGGATAGGTTTACAAGCTGATGCACATATTTTTGATGCCGACAAAGATGTATTTGAGCTAATCAAATCGTTGAACGATCAGAAAAAGCGTCATTGTATTTTAGTTGATGAGTGTCAGTTTTTATCTAAATTGCAAGTGATGCAATTAACCGATGTGGTCGATGAACTGGGCATTCCTGTTCTTTGTTATGGTCTTCGTAATGATTTTAGAGGTGAGTTATTTAGTGGCTCGCAGTATCTTTTAGCGTGGGCGGATAAGCTTATTGAGCTAAAAACCGTATGCCATTGCGGTCGTAAAGCAAACCACGTTTTACGCACCGATGAGCAAGGCAATGCGATTGCTGATGGTAATCAAGTTGAAATTGGCGGCAACGACCGATATGTATCGGTGTGCCGCAAACATTATAAAGCCGCGTTAAATCTCTGCCGCTAAAGCATCAATAAAGCAGTTAATATCGTGCTTAGTGACCCCTAAATGCGTCACTAAGCGAAGTGGTTTGCCTGCTGAAAAAAGTATATTTTTCTCTTTTAGCTTATTAGCAACAGCTTTTAAATCAATAGCTTCATCGACATTTGCGTACACAATGTTGGTATCGATTTGAAAAGGTGTGGTATCAAAGCCTGATAATGAATTTAATTTTTCAGCGAGATAAGCCGCATTATCGTGATCGTCACTTAGTCGGGTGACATGATTCTCAAGCGCATATTGCCCCGCTGCGGCAAGCATACCCGCTTGGCGCATACCACCACCAAGCACTTTACGCCAGCGGCGAGCTTTATCAATGAGTGCTTTGTTACCCAATAATAATGAACCCACAGGGGCGCCTAATCCTTTTGATAGACAAATAGACACTGAATCAAAGTATTGGGTGATTTCAGTAATATCGACACCTAACTTAACTGCTGCGTTATACACACGCGCACCATCAAGGTGAAGTGCAAGGTTGTGTTTATTAACACATTCTCTTGCTTGTTCAAGGTAACTTAATGGCAGTACTTTGCCTCCAATGGTGTTTTCAAGGCTGAGTAGTTTCGTTTTTGCAAAGTGAAAGTCATCCGCTTTAATAGCTGCAACCACCTTGTTTAAATCAATGGTGCCATCGGCGTTATTTTCAATCGGTTGTGGTTGAATCGACCCAAGTACGGCGGCACCGCCACCTTCAAACTTATAGTTATGTGCTTGTTGGCCACAAATGTACTCATCACCACGTTCGCAATGCGCCATTAAAGCAAGTAAATTTGCTTGCGTACCAGAGCTGCAAAAAAGCGCACTTTCGAACCCATGTCGCTCAGCAGCAACGTGTTCTAATTGGTTAACGCTTGGGTCATCACCGTAAACATCATCACCAACGGCAGCATTATTCATGATTGCACGCATATCGGCTGTAGGTTGAGTGACTGTGTCTGAACGAAAGTCGATCATGTTATTACCCTTATACAAGTTGGTTAAGAATGGCTTCGCGGTCTGCTTGGTCAAAGTAACTCCAAGCGATAAAGCGGCTTATTTTTTGGCCTTGTGCCATTTTTATTGTTTTAACGTCTTTGACATCAAGCGATGCGAGTTGTTTTTTGAGTTGTGGGAGTGTTTCTGACTTTGATACTAAAGACGTAAACCAAATACACTGCTCACTGAACTCTTGGCTTTCGGTGATCATTTTACTGATGAACTCGCGTTCGCCACCTTCACACCAAAGTTCGTTTTCTCTGCCCCCAAAGTTGAGTTCTTTTTTAGGGATTTTATTTAAATTTTTCCACTTACGCTGTGAACCTGTTTGTGCCTGCTGTTCATTGGCATGAAATGGCGGGTTACATAAGGTTAAGTGGAACACATCTTTATCAGTGATAACGCCTGTAAACATTTTATTGCTGTTATCTTGTTGCTTTACTGATATTTTTAAACGGTTAAATTGCGCAATTTGCTTGGCAATTTTAACGGATAAGGCATCGATATCAGACCCTGTAAAATGCCAGCCATACTCATGTTGACCTATTAACGGGTAGATCAAATTTGCACCTGTGCCAATATCCAGCACTTTAACTTGCTTACCTGTAGGGATTTTACCTTGGTTATCACTGGCTAATAAGTCTGCTAGGTGATGAATGTAATCAACTCGACCGGGTACAGGAGGACACAGATAATTGTCGGGCAAATCCCAAAAATCAATTTTGTAGTAGCTTTTTAATAATGCTTGATTAAGGGTTTTCACTGCCATTGCATCTGAAAAATCGAGAGTCTCACTGCCGGTTGGGCTTTGTGTTATAAACTGAGAAAGAACCGGAGTATCTTTACATAATAAAGTAAAGTCGTAGCCATTGAGGTGGCGATTTCGCGGATGCATTAAATAAACCTATCTGTTAGCAATGTTCAGTACAGATTGTATCAAATTAATCATTACAAAGTGTTGTTTTTAGGTTTTTTTAAACAGGCAGGGTGGTCAGAAATTTTATTGGTTTCTGTTAGCATAAAATGACTAAAAACCAATTTTCATGCATTTAACTTTCTGATTTTAAACGTTAACTGAATTCACAAAGGTAAGCTAAGTGATAAAGTCATGTGTGTTCTTAAATGCAGTTTATCTGTTTGATAATCGAGGCA
Organism: Pseudoalteromonas lipolytica; assembly: GCF_003515105.1. NCBI lineage: Bacteria > Pseudomonadati > Pseudomonadota > Gammaproteobacteria > Alteromonadales > Pseudoalteromonadaceae > Pseudoalteromonas > Pseudoalteromonas lipolytica. Next base: position 278,784 of record NZ_CP032091.1, read on the forward strand.
AAGTAATCTTTTCATTAATACGAGTCATAAAACGGCTATGAATAATAATTCAAAGCTGGTAAATTTTAATTTCAACTAACTGAAAAGTAATAAAAATAATGATAAAAAAAATACTTAAAGGAATGGGTATAACGCTCTTAGTTATAATTTGCTTGTTTGTAATCCTAGCGGTTTGGACTTCATTTAAAGCCTCAGGATATAAAGAAACAGCGATACCTTATTTAACCCCAGCATTAACTGAAATATCTAAATGGGACGCACAAACATTAAAAAGTTACATGACCCCAACCTCAATTGAGGGTGTTTCAGATGACGACTTGTCAAAAATTGTTCGAGCTTTTTCGAAATTAGGCGATTTGAAAGAACTCGGTGAGTATCAATTTATTAATGTCAGCACTAAAGCTGTAACAGGCGATGGTTCAGGTACTTTTGTTACTTATAAAATCCCAGCTTCTTTTGAAAATGGTGAAGCACAAATAACAGTGACTTTAAAAGAAGAGGGTGAATCGTTTTCCATTTATCATTTCAATATAAATTCAATGGCAATGATTGAATGATAATTAAAGGTAAACTTTAACCGCTGCGAGTAATTAAAGCTTGCGGCTGGTTTGTGCAGAGGGAAAGTGAATTGTTTGCTTGTCTCTTTATGTGTAATATTTAGGTACTAATGTATTGAGTGATCATTTTCAAAGGAGTGTTTATGTCTAAATTTAAAAAGGTTCTTATAGCCTTGGTAATATTGGTAGGGCTTGGGGCCATTGCTAAACAATATAATGAGCAAAATCACATGGAAATGGCCATAGAGCAATGTGGCGACAAAGACAGTATCGCACGGGTGGACTCTAAGGGTTTCGAGTGTAAAAAAACATAGCAAGGAAATCACTTTTCACAGTTGGTTTTCATCCTGAGCTGCATGTTTAGCCAACTGTGAAAAAAACGATAATAAGGGAGTTGTCAATGTCCGCTTATCGTCTTTAAGCATGCAACTCAACTCAACTCAACTCAATTTCATTTGGTTCATTCCGTTATATTTTTATTAAAACTCCCGCTCTTACGTTTACAAAGTCTTGTTGTATTTAAGGGCTACTTACTTGATCACATCATGCTTGCTTTGCTAGTAATACTGACGTAACGTATTGCTGGTACGATGAGTTTATAATAATAAAAAAGGTCAACCGTGACATTAAAACAACAGTCTGTATTTATAAAATTAGCTGAAAATCAAACCCTCCATATGCGCCGTATTTGTAAAACTGATGCAACCGGGCCTGCGGTGTTTTTTATGCATGGTGCAGTCGAGAATGGCAAAATTTTTTACACTCACAGCAATAAAGGTTTGGCACCGTTTTTAGCTGAACAGGGTTATGTGTGCTACGTGGCTGATTTACGGGGCCGTGGTGAAAGTAAACCTGCAATATCAAAATATGCGAGCTACGGGCAAACCGAAGCCATATTAGAAGACATCCCCGCTTTTTTAGCAAAAATAGAACAACTTGAAGGTGCACCCGCACGTTATTGGGTTGCCCATTCATGGGGTGGGGTATTAATGAATAGCGTATTTGCGCGCTTTCCTAATCTAATTAATGATGTAAGGGCTTGTGCGTATTTTGGATCAAAGCGCACGCTTTATAATCATCACCCAAGCAAATATATCCAAGGTAATTTAATTTGGTATGGTTTAGCACCTTTAATGGCGAGAAAACACGGGTTTGTGCCTGCTAAAAAATTGAAATGGGGAAGTGACGATGAAACGCGTAAGTCCCATTATCAAAGTATGCAATGGGCTAAGCGCAAGCCCTGGGTAGACTCAGATGACGGCTTTGACTATGCAAAAGCGCTGCAAGATATAGCTCTGCCCCCTATTTTTCATGTGGCGGGTATAAAAGATAAGGCGCTTTGCCAACCGATTGACATTGAAAAGTTCATGGCTGAGTCAGGTGTAGGTGTGCAAACAATGACGATTTACGGTCGAAAATATGGTCACAAGGTGAATTATGACCATATTAATATGCTTACTCACCCTGAGGCGCGCCACGATCAGTTTGCTGATCTTCTTGAGTGGTTTTCGGCTCATTCACAAGGCGATTCATAGCCGTTTCGTAACGCTTATATTTATCTTTAGCTTTGTCAGTTAATGGTTGTCTGACTGCTGCTTTACTCAGTGTTGCGACTGGCTTATTCGACTTGTAAAACTCTAAAAAGCGATTGCTGTACTTAACGCCTAAAAATTCACACAGAGCACTCAACGTTTGTTCAGGTTCTGTGACGAGTTGCTCATATTGTAAGTCAAAAAGTGCATCGGGCATTACGCTATGCCAGTGCGATATAAGTTGCTGATATAAATCGTAATACTGCTTAAATTCAGTCAATGAGCAAAAGTAGGGCTCATTTTCTGCAAAGTAATTACTAAATACTGACCACGCAACAGCCTGATAATCACGTTGTATATTTATAAATTTTGCGTTTGGAAATAATAGATAGATTAATCCAAGTGATTGATAATTTGCTGGCAGCTTATTGATCATATACGGGTGTACATGGGGAGATTGCTTTAATCTTTCTATATAGATATTGCGCGCCGTACTGATCAGCTTTTGATCCAGTTTAGATAGGCACTCGGGGTAAGGTAATTGAGTTTGCTGCTCAATATACGCTACAACCTGATTGCTGATACTGGCATCTTCTCCTAGGCTTGCAAAACTTTCGTGACTAACTAGCATTTGTTCAAGCAAAGTAGAGCCACTTCGTGGCATGCCGATAATAAAAACAGGGGTGATCGTGCCCGTAAAACGTTTATCGCGTGAATCAATTAACGTTGCATCACTTTGGCTGATGATTTGCTGATAAAAAGGGGCGAGTTCATTGGTTTTAAACGTAGTCAGTTGTGACTGCAGTTTATTAGCGAGGGTAAAGTAATTAAATGCTTGCTCGGTATCATCTAATAAATCATAGCTTTTACCTAATGCGTAGTAGCAGACCATTTTTAAACGTAAGTTATTGGTGAGTGTTAAAAAGTGATGCAGCTCATTGAGGTAGTTTTGCTCGTGATTAAAGCGAGAAAATTGCACAAGCTCAAAAAGTATATAGGCCTTAACTGGGTAATCACCCATGGCGAGCGCTTGTTGTAAAATACCATAGGCTTTGTCGAGTTCACCATAGGTTAAATAGTGTTGAGCTAAAAAGTAGTGAGGCTCTGGGTTATGACTTGCGATTGATTTTGCATATTCAAGCACAGTAAGCGCATCTTGAGGTGAATGCACGCCATTAAACGCATCGGCAAGTGCATGCAACGGTTCAAGCAGATAGGGCAGCCTTTCACACGCGCGCTGCAACAGATATACAGCAGCATCATAGCGCTCTAATCGAAGTGCGATTCTGCCTAAACCAAACAATGCTTCACCATTTTCAGGGTTCGCATCTAACAAGGCTTTAAAATGAAACTCAGCTTCTTTTAGTTTGTTTTCAGCAAGTAATTGATTGGCTTTTTCTAGCAGCATAGCATCGATAAGAATTTATTATTTTTATTCACTATAAAACTAAAAAGGCGAAATGTCTTTCGCCTTTTTAAATCACTATAAATACCCAAGGTATGTGGGTTGTAATGTCACAACCCACACAATAGCGCAGTTCTAGAACGTGTAAGTTGCTTTCACGTAATAGAAACCACCATTAATCCCATAAGGTGATGTCTCGTAGTATTTGCCACCCCAGTTATTGTTAGGGATCTCTGTACTGTCGAAGAAATCAAGTTTTTCAGCTTCTTGATCAAATAGGTTTTGTGCACCTACCGAGAAACTAATTGACTCAGTTAAGAAGTAGGTAACCTCTGCATCCAGAGTAATAGCTGCGTCAGCTGTTTTAGCTGTTGCATCATAATCAACGTGAACACCTTGGTATTCGCCATAGTAATTTACACGTGTGAAAGCAGAGAAATCTTCCCATTGTTGTGCCCAGCTTAATGTAGCACGGTGATTAGGCAAATCGTTTTCTAAACGGCTTACTTTAAACTCACCTGTAATAGGGGTCGACTTAGTAACTTCAGTATCATTCCAGTTGTACGCTAAACTAAATGTTGAGCTTCCGCCAAGTAGTTCAGTTGAGTAGTTAGCAACTAAATCAATACCTTGAGTTGTTGTATCAAAGTCATTTGTGAAAAAGCTAACTTGCGCTAAGTTTTGTACATTGGGTACACCCGCAGCTTCAAGAGTATCTTTGTCTGCTTGGCTTAGCTCAATTTTATCTGATTGACTGATTCGGTCATCTACTTGAATGTTGTAGTAGTCTACTGTTAAGAATAAGTCACCTAAGGTCCATACGGCACCAAATGTGTAGCTCTGTGATTCTTCAGGTTCAAGCTCGGTACCCCCTAATTGCACTGCAATCGGGTTAGTGGGTGGTAAAAGTGCTGAGTCTACTAATACACCGCTACTTAAGTTTGTTTGCACGTTACTTACGTTCGCTTGTCCGACCGTTGGCGCACGGAAACCTGTACTGATTGAACCACGAATATTTAGATCTTCTGTTAAATGGTATTGACCCGTTAACTTATAGTTAGTGGTTGAACCAAATGTGTCATAGTCTTCATAACGAAGTGCTAAGCCCACTAAGAAATCTTCTGTAAAGGGGGCTTCTACGTCTACATACGCTGCGTAGTTACGGCGAGTATACTCACCGGCATCAGACGGTTTGAAACCAGGGAAGCCGTTTGAGCCGATACCAAAGCCTTGCTCTGTTAGTGGACCCGCTGTAAAGGAAGCAACATCACCTGACACAACGGTGAACGTTTCTTCGTGCCATTCAAGACCACCTGCAACGTTTACGTCGTATGCTAAGCCAAAATCATAACCTTTAGATAAATCAGCGTTAAAGTTTTTCTCTAACTGTGAGTATTTACCAGGGCTAAAGTCGCGTGGACTATCAGGACCAAGCGACGCGTTAATTGTATCGTAGATGAAGTAACGAGATTCGTTATAACCTACCGTACCACTTAAATCATAGTAAGCACCATTAAGGAAACCACTGGTTATTTCACCTTTGGTACCAATTGTTAGTGCTGTATCTGTGATATTCCCACCAAAGTTTGGTGTGAAACCGCCAGGTAAAATTTCATTGAATGCAAAACAGTCTGGGTTATTCGCTACACGGTTAATGTAATCAGTGTTATTTAACACGTTGCCATCAATCTTTATGTCGTCTGGGCAGTTACCGCTCATATCACCCGTTAAATCACCAACAAGTAAGGTTTCGCCGCCGTCATTTGAATAAACACCTGGGCGAGTATGCGGGTTACGATAATAGAAACCACCACGTACATCTCGCTCAGAATAGTTACCAAACATGTAAAAATCTGACGTATTACTTAATTGAAGACCAATGTTACCAAAGATTGAAATGTCATCATTTACCTCTGGTGCACCCCATACTTGTGCTAGTGGTGACACGTCTGGTACACCCGCAGCAGATAGCTCAGCTGCGTCATGGCGTTGAACTGAACGACTTGTTGCATCAGCCGTTTTGTATTGGAAACTTAAATTTGCAAAGCCACTGTCTGTAAATGGAAGGCCCACATTACCAGAGATTTGTGTTGTATCTCCATCTCCTTCGTAGTATTCGCCTTGGCGGATTTCAAACGAGCCACCCTCAGACGCATCTTTTAATACGAAGTTCATTACACCTGCGATGGCATCAGAACCATACTGTGCCGCTGCACCATCACGTAAAACTTCAACTTGTTTCAGCGCGATACTTGGGATCACAGAGATGTCTGCACCTTGTGCACCATCGTTAATGCCGCCACCAAGGAAGGCAATTACAGAAGCACGATGACGACGTTTACCATTAACAAGCACTAATGTACTGTCAGCAGGAAGGCCACGTAAATTTGCTGGGCGAACCAGTGATGCAGCATCACTAATCGGGTTTTGGTGTACGTTAAAAGAAGGAACTGAGCCTTTTAAAAGCTCAAGCATATCGGTATTACCAGCTTTAGTAAGTTCTTCGCCGCCTATGATATCAATAGGAACAGGTGAGTCACCGATAGAACGCGGCGCTGAACGAGTACCAACTACTGCGATTTTTTCAACATTTTTGTTAACTTTAGTCTCTTCGGTTGACTCATCTGCAGCAACCACAGAACCCGACACAAACAGACCCGCTGTTGTCGTGGCTAAAGCAAACTTAACAGCTTGTTGTAGCATATTATTTCTTAATTTCATTCTGACTTCCCCAGTTAGAATAGTTATGATTATGCCACCAAATAGGTATTTTAATTTGGTGTAACTAACTTATACCTACTGTTAATTTGATTTGCAAATTGTTAACGAAACGTTTTATTTTGAGTGTTTTTGTCGTATTTTTTGCATTTTTAAGGGGTATGTCACTGAAAACGCATGTGATAAATTATTCGTTGTTTTCTTAAAGGAGGTCAGAATTTATTGTTGAAGCTAAAAAAAATTAAAATTAGTGATTGTTTGTTCGTATTTTGCACTAAAACTGAGTTGGAACGGTTTAATTATTTTGCTTTGATTCGTTTTTTAATTGCCACTGTCGTAATTTCTCTCGGTATTCATCCCAAACACACGGGCAACAACTACCGCCTCCACAACATTCGTCAGGCGCAGGTTTTTGTGGCTTAGGTTCATTTACGTGGCGATCTTGGCACATTTAAAAAATAAAACGAGTTAAGAAAAGTGTGCGAAGGGTAAAGCAAAATCTACTATAAGTAAATTATGCTTTGTGAAGTGAGATGCTTATGTGAAAATAACCGAATGCGATTATATAAAGTTATTCATCGGGCCCCATTTCGAGTGGCTAAAATTACCAAAAAGCGTCAGCAATTACGCTTTAAGCGCGCTATGGTGGCACTTAAAATCGCACTTGCCCAAGAAAAGCAAGAAACCAAAGAAATGCTGCAAATCTATAGACGTTATACACAAGGCCACGCAACTAAAGAAGAGCTGCATACGGCCAATGAACAATTTTTAGATATTCTAAAAGGGATTGGGCTGGGTGTGTTTGCTGTATTGCCTTTTGCACCCATTACGATTCCGCTAGTTGTAAAACTAGGGCAGTGGGTTGGTGTTGATGTTCTTCCGAGTTCATTCAATATCAATAAGTCACTTAAAGAGATAGATCAGCAAGTTGCAAAAGAAGAAGCCGAAGAAAAAGATCACAAGTAAGCTGCGTTTATCAATCTGATTTAGCCTATACCTTTTAGCTCAAGTTATTGGTATGCTTAATTACCTTTTCTTTATATTGAGTCGTTTAATGAGTTCATTAATTCGTCATTCTTCTACGGGTATTCCGCTCTCTTTCATTGAAAAAACGCATTTAGCATCGTGGTTATCTGAACAGCCGCAAGCTTTGCAAAACTGGTTAAGTAATTGCGACTTTAAAAACAAGGGGCTTGCGCTCGTAGCTGACAGTGAATCAGGTGATTTGGTTCATGTGTATTGCCTTGTAAACGATATTAACGATTTTTGGCTTGCAGGTGACTTGTCGACTAAATTGCCGGCTGGTTGTTACCAAATTCAGGGTGACAGTGCCTTTGTCGAACAGGTTGCACTTGGCTTTATGTTAGGTGGTTATGAGTTTAGTGAATATAAAGAGAAACCATCGCCACGAGCACAACTTGCTATCAGTGATGAAAGCCTTGCCAAGCGCTTGACTGAATTCGCAAGCGCAATAAATTTAGTACGCGATCTCGTAAATACACCTGCAGCCGATATGATGCCACAACATTTATCACAAGTGATGGCTGACTTAGCTGATAATTTTGATGGTGAGTTTAGTGAATGGGTTGGCGATGAGTTGCTTGAGCAAAATTATCCCACAATTCACATGGTTGGCCGTGCAAGTGAAAACAAACCACGTTTGTTAGACTTACGCTGGGGCGCAAAAGATGCTCCTCAAATTACCCTTGTGGGCAAAGGGGTGTGCTTTGACTCGGGCGGTTTAGACTTAAAACCAAGCTCGGGCATGCGCAACATGAAAAAAGACATGGGGGGCGCAGCTCATGTCATTGGCTTAGCGCAGCTAATTATGGCAGCGAACTTGCCGATACGTTTACGTGTCTTGGTTCCTGCTGTAGAAAATGCTGTATCGCGTAATGCATTCAGACCGGGTGATGTTATTAAAACCCGAAAAGGTATCACTGTTGAAATTGATAACACGGATGCCGAGGGGCGTTTAGTGTTATGTGATGCGTTAGCAGAAGCACAAAACGACAATCCCGATCTTATTATTGACTTTGCAACGCTCACAGGAGCGTGTCGTATTGCGCTTGGTACTGAACTGCCAGGCTTTTTTGCGAACGATAACGAGGTAGCCAGTAAGTTGATGAGCGCCGGAGAAAAGTGCTTTGATCCCGTTTGGCAGTTGCCTTTATTCAGTCAATACAAAGCGTTATTAAAGAGTGATGTGGCTGATATTGCGAACTGTGCATCAACCCCATTTGGTGGAGCTATCACTGCTGCACTTTACTTAAAAGAGTTTATCGAACCGAATACGCCTTGGGTTCACTTTGACGTTATGGCGTGGAACTTACGCCCATTGCCTGGTCGTCCTGTGGGAGGGGAAGCACTCGGTATTCGTGCTGTATTTAACTACCTACAAGACCGTTTTCAATAAGTGTTATATTTGATACAACTCTAACGGTAAATCATCGGGATCAGCAAAAAACGTAAATTGCTTCCCGGTGATTTCATCGACACGAATATCTTCCACATCTACACCTTGTTGTTCTAAGTACTGTTTAGCTTCCGTTATATTGGCCACTTTAAAAGCTAAATGGCGCAGTCCTTGTGCTTCAGGATAACTTGGTCTTGTGGGCGCATTTACAAATGAAAACAACTCTATTTGACTGCCGTCTGGCAGTGCAAGGTCTAGCTTGTAAGAATCGCGTTCTTTTCGGTACTGCTCATGGATAATTGGCAATTTTAAAATTTCAGTGTAAAAGTGTTTTGAATGCTCATAATCACTACAAATAATCGCTACATGGTGAACACCTAATAATCCGATTGTTTTCATATATCAACAGTATCCTTGAAACAAAAAAGCGCGGACAATTGCCGCGCTTAATTCACAATATATAGCTTGTTATTCAGCCGCTTTACATGCTGCAACAGCCGGCGCAACAAGTTCTAAGCCTGTTTTATCGCAGGGTGGAAGGCTTGCGTCTGAAATTGAGATAGGCGTTACGCGCTCGCCCCATTTAATGTAGCTTGCAGCCCACGTTAAACCGGCACCAAATGCCGCAGACATAATATTCGAGTTTGGTTTTATAAGGCCTTGCTCAACAGCTTCGCAAATCGCAATTGCAATCGTTGCAGCTGATGTATTACCGTAATCAGCAATGTTGACCATTACTTTTTCGTCAGCCACCTTTAAGCGCTGCTGAATAGCTTGAATAATACGTAAGTTTGCTTGGTGCGGAACAAGTACATCGATGTCATCAAGTTTTAACTGCGCTTGATTAAGCACATCATCACACGCTTCGCTCATTCCTTTAACGGCACGTTTGAAGATTTCACGGCCTTCAAATAATAAGTTAGACGGGCCAATTGGCGCGTACTTATTAAGATCGCTACCAAAATTTTCGATATGCAAAATATCACGATCTTCGCTATCACAGCCTGTTTTAGTTGCCAATAAACCAGATGGAGTATCAGACGCTTCTAATACTACAGCGCCCGCACCATCACCAAATAATACTGCACTGTCACGACGTTCCCAATTGATGTACCAGGTCATGCGCTCTGCTGCGATAACCACCGCTTTTTTGATCATACCAGCACGAATTTGTGCAGTAGCTGCTTGTAGTGCGTATAAAAAGCCTGAACATGCCGCGTTTGTATCCATTGCTGCTGCACCCACCGCACCAATATTCTTTTGTACAAGTGAGGCTGTATTAGCCACCATTGTTGAGGGGGTACATGTTGCGAGTAAAACAAGGTCAATGTCTTTCCCATCAACACCTGCGCATGCAAGTGCGTGTTTTGCAGCGACAGTTGCTAAATCAGCAGTGCTAACGTGGCTTACACGACGAGACTTAATACCCGTACGTGTTGTGATCCATTCATCGTTAGTATCAACTATATTGCTGATTTCGTCGTTGCTAATGCTTGCTGGTGGTATACATTTACCCCAGCCAGTGATTTGGGCATAAGACATAATGTGTTCTCTTTATGTGGTCAGACTTGTTAAAATTTTGCCGAAGTTATATCAAAATTCACTTGTTAAGACTAGCGTAACACACTGCTATGTCGCAAATAATGGCTTTTACTCGGTATTTAAGTTAAACCTAGTATAAAAATGAGGCGAATATGAAAAAAATAAATCTAAAAATAGGCACCTTATCGGTACTGGTTTCTTTGTGCACATTTTCAGTGAGTGCTGACACGTTGCTGATCCATGCAGGGAAAATGTTGGTTGGCGTTGAGCAAGCTGTAAAACAACAACAAACCATCGTGATCGAAAACGATAAAATTACAGCAATTGAAGCTGGTTATTTAACTAAAGAGCAATTAAATCTTACAGATGCAACGATTATTGATTTAAAAAATCAGATGGTGCTCCCCGGTTTAATCGATATGCATGTGCACTTAACATTTGAACGAGATACTAAGCGAAACCCCCATCAGTGGTTAACTGAGTATGAAGCGGATGATGCTCTGCGTTCACTCAAGTATTTAAAGCGCACAGTCGACGCAGGTTTTACCTCAGTGCGTGACTTAGGCAGCCGTTATCAAGTTATTTTTCCATTAAAGCGTGCAATTGAGCGGGGTGATATACCTGGGCCAAGAATTTTTGCGGCAGGCGATATGATTACCCCAACGGGAGGGCATGCCGATATGCACGGGTACCGCCGTGATGTTAGCCAAGCCATTGGCGGTGGGTTAGGCGTGTGTAATGGCGCTGATGATTGTACTCGAGCCGTAAGAGATGTAATAAAAAGTGGGGCCGATGTCATTAAAATCACTGCCACGGGTGGGGTGTTGAGTAATACAGCTGCCGGTGTTAATCAGCAGTTTACCGATGATGAACTTACTGCAATCGTTAATACGGCTCATCACTTAGGTCGCCCAGTTACTGCACATGCACATGGCACAGAAGGTATCAAAGCGGCTTTACGAGCGGGTGTAGACTCAATTGAACACGGCTCTTTTTTAGATAAAGACACTGTTAAGCTATTTAAGAAACAAGATGCGTATTTAATCCCAACATTACTTGCAGGTGCTACAGTCAAACAAGAAGTATTAGAAAACCCCAACATGCCAAAAGCAATTGCTGATAAAGTTGAGTTTGTAGCTCCAAAAATGGAGGCATCGTTTAAATTAGCGTTAAAAAATAAGGTTAAAATAGCATTTGGAACAGATTCAGGCGTATCAAAGCATGGTGATAATGCAAAAGAGTTTGAGCTACTTGTTAATTATGGCATGACACCAAAAGAAGCAATAAAGTCAGCCACTGTCGAGGCCGCTAAATTATTAGGGCAAAGCGAGCACCTTGGTGACTTGAGTGTTGGTAAACAAGCAGATATTATCAGTGTTAATATGAATGTACTTGATAACATTAGTGAACTTAGAAATGTACGCTTTGTTATGAAAGGCGGAGACGTGCTCAAACAGTAAGGGTAACTACGATGAGCGGTAAAATTAAAGCAACGTTATTTAATCAGCTCATTGAGGCTGAAAGGCAATTGCTAGAACCTGAGATCCGTCAGTCTGCAGATGCACTCGATGCGTTGCTCGATGATGACTTTATTGAAATTTCAGCTAATGGCACGTCGTTTAATAAGTTTCAGGTTTTAACTCGTTTACCGACTGAAGTCGTTCCTCAGTTTTATAATCAACACTTTAAAGGGCGGATGCTGAGTGATGAGATTGCCCAATTGAGTTATCAAGCTGCTTTTAGGCGTTCCGCCCGTGCTGAGTTTAATTATTCAATTCGCATGTCGCTATGGCGCTTTAATGGTCAACAATGGCAAATGGTGTTTCATCAAGGAACACCTTGCGCTCCCTTTACTATTTCTATGGATGACGATTAAGTCACTTAACGCTTTTTATGCAAACTGATCCGGCGATTAGTCGTTTACTTACTTTAAGAAGTGCAGCTATTGCTGTGCAATTTTTTGCTGTTGTTTCGGTATACTTTTTATTTGATTATCAAGTTGCCATCTTCCCTTTACTGGCTGTGATTAGTGTTGAAGCACTGTTCCAATTGCTCAGTATTTTAGCGTATCGCAAAGTGAACCACGCGAAACCGATTGCCGTGTTGATGCAGTTGACTGCTGATATCTTATTTTTATCAATATTGTTGTCTTTGAGTGGGGGCGCCACGAACGCATTTGTGTCGCTGTTACTTTTACCAATTATGATTGCTGCCGTGTCGGTTAATGGTAAAGGATTAGCTTACATAGCCGGGCTTGCTATCGCGGCGTATAGCTATTTGCTGTTTAAAATGCCTGATCACAGTATGCATCAAATCGACATGACTCATCACTTTATTGGGATGTGGGTTAACTTCGTGATAAGTGTGATTGTAATTGCATTTATAATCGGTGCGCTAAATCGGACGATTAAAGCACGCGATGCCACTATAGCAAGAGGCCGAGAGCAGCAGCTCAGGCACGAGCAATTGTTAACATTAGATGGTGCAGCTGCACAAATTACCCATCAGTTAGCAAGTCCTATAGCAAACCTGCAATTTCTTTACGAAGAGCTTAAAGAGCAGCAAGCTGACGACCCCATTATACAAGAAATGGCCAAGCCATTGGAGCAGTGCAATGAGCAACTAGCGCATTTTAGAGCGCTATCATCTGCGCTTAGAACAGGTAAAACGCAAACAATAATACCGGTCGATGTGCTGCAAAAAGAAATAGCAGATGCTGCATTATTACATCATCCAGAACACACGCTTGAATGGTTAAATGAACCACCTAAATGCACTATTCTGAGTGATGCAATGTTATTACCCGCTATTTTGAATTTGCTACAAAATGCAGTATTAGCAAACAATCAGCAGCACTCTCACATAGAAGCTCGTTGGCAGTTTAACGCGGATTCGGTTTCTTTATCTTTACGTGATTTTGGTCAAGGTTTAAGTGAGCAACAAATGGCAGCATTAGGGGGTCAACTTATGCCGAGTCAACATGGTATGGGGATGGCAGTAATGCTTTCTAATGTGACTTTGGAACGCTTAGAAGGCTCACTTACAGTGAGTAATCATAAAGAGCAGGGGGCTGTAGCTACAATCACCCTGAAAGTGGCATGAATTTATTAATAATCGAAGACGACATTAATCTAGCCAACACGCTAGCCAGACGCTTTACAAAACATGGCTTTTGTTGTCAGCTTGCCCACAGTTGTCAGCAAGCAATTGACATTTGTAGTGCTTTTTCACCCAGTCATTTTTTAGTCGATTTAAAGTTAAAAGATGAAAATGGCTTAACGTTAATAAAGCCAATGCGCCAGCAATTTCCGCGTTCACGTATTATCCTTCTAACAGGCTTTGCAAGTATTGCCAGTGCGGTTGAAGCGATTCGTCTCGGTGCAGATGATTATTTACCCAAACCCGTCGATTTTGTATCGTTATTGAGAACATTACTTGAGGGCAGTGAGGCAGAGCAACCTACTCATACTTTGCCGCAAACACAAATAATGTCGCCAGAACGACTCGAATGGGAACATATTCAACACGTATTGCATCGTAATCATGGCAATATATCTGAAACAGCAAGGCAGTTGAACATGCACAGACGAACCTTACAACGTAAACTTCAAAAGAAACCCGTTCAGCAATAAAGATGATATTTAAGTATTGTTAAATTAAGTAGCACAACATAAAAAAGGTATTTAGTATTAGAACCAAATACCACTCGTCACATTTGATTTGCTGCTTTGGGATTCCTTAACTAAAGTCAAATTAACCCTATTGGTTGTATGAGTCTGGTGTATGGATTTTTCTCAACTGAATTTTTTTGCCGTATTTCTTGCTGCGCTTGCTTCTTTTCTTCTTGGGGCTGTTTGGTATTCTCCGTGGCTTTTTAAACGCATTTGGATGGAGAGCTGCGGTTTAACAGAACTTGATCTTCAGCAAATCAATCATGTCATGGTGTTTGGTGGCAGTTTTGTGCTGTGTCTATTAATTGCTTTAAGTTTATCTTTATTTATTGGTAGCAATGTTAATGTAGGCGTTGCCGTAGGCACAGGGTTCATCATCGGTTTATGTTGGGTAAGTTGCGCACTTGGCATTGGTTATATTTTTGAGCAACGACCCCTTAAATTGTTTTTAGTGAACGCTGGCTATTCTATTTTACAGTTCTCTTTAACGGGTTTGGTTTTGGGGCTTTGGCCATAGACATGGTAGCATGCGTTTTTTAATCGCGTTTAGTGTGGAGTTTATGGCTAAACCCAATAAAAAAGGCCCGACGAAAACCGTTGATATATTTTGTAGTCAGTGCAAGTGCCAATTATTTAAATACCGCAAAGGCGGCAAAGGTGCATTAGTTAAGTGCTTTGTTGAACGTATAAGCCAAAATTTTACAGCACAGACGGGTGTTTGCCCGCAGTGCCATCGTCATTTTGCCCGCGAAACAATGATAAGAGGCACACCCGCATTAAAAATTATTGGCGGTAAAGTGACGCATAAGTAGCTTATACATAGAATGCGGACATTTATCCTCGTTTAAGTTATCTGCTTTGATACCATTGTTCGGTTTGCTGTTTCAATGAATGAAAACAACCCTCCCCATGGATTGGGCCAGTTGTTTGGGTATAAACAAATGAACAATATGGATTCACGTACGTGATAGCACTTTTATTTGATATTATTGGTATGACGGGTACTTTCTTGGTAGTAGGTGCCTTTTTCATGTTACAACTAAATAAAGCATCCCCGACAGGGCTTGTGTATAACATGATGAACTTAACTGGCGCGGTGCTGCTGTTAATTAGTTTGTGTTATAACTTTAACTTGGCCAGCTTTGTCATTGAAATATTTTGGATTGCGGCATCATTGATTGGCTTATACAAATATCTTAAAACTAAGCGCAGTGAGCGTGTTAAGCAGTTTAGCTAATTGAGACGTTAAACTAATGATACAGGAGCCCATAACTATAAAGTACATGGGCTTTTTTATTACACCAAGTACAGAGCGTCAAAGACTGTATAAAATTAAGTGAATTGGTATAAAAAGATTGCAAGCTTACCCATCTTTTGTATTAATAGTGTAAACAGAGTGTTGCAGTGCAACATTTAATCATTATTACGGGTGTCTCTAATCATTATTACGGGTGTCTCGCAGCATGAAGTTTTTACTATGTTCAACACTTTTTTTAATCGCAAATTCCCCAGCAGCGCTATTTGGCGCAGAAGCTTCTGAAGATGAAGATTTATTTTCATTAAGTTTTGAAGATTTACTCGATGTACACGTTGATATTGCGAGTAAAACAGCGGAAACCCTGTCATCAGTTCCTTCAACAATGAGCGTGTTTAGCCGTCAGCAAATTCAAGCGCTCGGAGTTGATAATGCGTATGAAGTGATGAATTTTGTTGCGGGTATGCAATCAACCCGCGGTGATTGGGTAGGGGCTGTGCCTAAAGATCATGCCCGAGGAGTGTACCTAGATAGTGGTAATGTGTTGGTGATGATCAACGGTGAGCGCGTCAATGAATCATCATTTGGTAAGGCTTCGGTCTACATGCCTTACATACCTATTGAGGTAATAGAAAAAATAGAGTTTATTCGTGGGCCGGGCTCTGCTTTATACGGTAGTAACGCCTTTTTAGGTGTGATGAATATTGTCACGACAAAAGAGCGTAATGCATTACAGGCTGTAGCAGGCAACAATGGTCGTTACGGAGCAACAGCACAGTTTTATAAGCATTTTAGTGACACGGTGTCGGCGTATGCGACGTTATCATACGAAAGTAAATCGGGTGAACGCTACCCACAAGACGTAAAAGACCCTCTAAAAGCGGTGTATATTGAGGCAGGGTTAGATTATAAAAAACTTTCACTTCATACACGTTACAATGAAACGCAACTTGATGAGTTTTTAAATCTTGCCGGTTATTCTAAACAAAACCAACACACCAGTGATAATACGTTTATAGGCATTAAATATAATTGGCTTAATACCGATAAATTCAAGCTAGATAGTCATTACTCTTACAGTAAACATGCAATATCAACGGCTGGGTTGATTGCTGAATTTGACGATATGCCAGACTTTTTATTAGGGCCCGATTGGCAAACATCTGACAGTAAATTTTCAACAGAATTAAGTTACCAGTTTGATAATCAATTGCAATTAGCTGCAGGCGTTGAATATGCTGAGGCAAAGCAGCAAAAAGCCGATGTACGTACTAACTATTATGATAGTGACTCACAACAAGTTATCCTCGCGCCTGCTTATTATCAAAATGGGATTGTACGTATTAAAGATTTTCCTTTATTTGCGTCATTAAAGTATACCTTTGAAACGGTGAGTGCTTACGGGCAATTAAAGATTCCATTTTCTGACTCGTTCACGTTCTTTATAGGGGCACGCTATGATGATGTTAAAGATATCGACAGTAAATTATCACCTCGATTAGCAAGCATTTACGAAATTAATCAGTCACATACATTAAAGCTTCAATATGGCGAATCGTTCAGAACACCGGTGACGAATGAACTTTTTTCTAATGACTCTGTGACAAAAGGTAATCCA
This sequence comes from Pseudoalteromonas lipolytica, assembly GCF_003515105.1. Taxonomy (NCBI): domain Bacteria; kingdom Pseudomonadati; phylum Pseudomonadota; class Gammaproteobacteria; order Alteromonadales; family Pseudoalteromonadaceae; genus Pseudoalteromonas; species Pseudoalteromonas lipolytica. Next base: position 295,498 of record NZ_CP032091.1, read on the forward strand.
TCATTACAATCTGAGTCAGTTAAAACCACTGAACTTGTTTGGCACTATCAAAACGCGACACTTCAAACAAATGCGGTACTTTTCTATAATGAACTTAATGACTTTATTGAGACTGTGCCCTTTCAAGGCAGTGACACACTGTTCACTTTTGAAAACTCACTCAACACTGATAACCATGGTTTAGAGCTGGATGCTACATGGCAATATAATAAAAAATTTGCGCTTATGGGAACCTATACACACTATTTCCATGAGCCGATAAATGCCAGTTTTAAACGCTTTGCCAGCTTAGTTACCCGTTATAACTTAAACGATAGTTGGCAGCTAAGCCTAAACATTTTATGGCGTGACCAAGTGAATGCGGCTTCATTAAACGGTGATGAGTTTAACCAATCGGCTTATAGTTTATTAGGAGGCACGGTTAAATGGCAATTGAATACGCATAGTCATTTAATGTTTAAAGCTGAAAACGTATTGGGTAAAAACTATAACGTGTTTGATCCACGTGTTGAGAATGGCTCTGTCGCTGGTACAACAGAAGAATTATCGCTACACTACCAAATCAATTTCTAGCAGTGTCGTGTTTAAGGTCTGAATGTCATCATTAAGTAAAAAGTTAGTTGCGGCAGGTGCTATTTTAATATTGCTGCTTGTATTGGTTTTTTACATTGGTCGACAACACGATTACACAAAAGCCAGTCAATTAAGCCGTGTGCAAGCGGTGCAATTAAGTCACTATTTTTCAAGTGAACTTGAACGGTTTCAAACGATCCCTGCCTTAGTGAGTGCTAATGATTTAGTAAAGACGTTTGTAACTAACCAAGGTGTTGGTGAACAAGCCGTCAATTATTATCTTGAAGATATCCAGCGTGCAAGTGGTGCATCAGATGTTTATTTAATGGACTTATCTGGCTCTGTTGTGGCCAGTAGTAATTGGCAAGTCGATTACACTTTTCTTGGCAGTAACTTTGCGTTTAGGCCGTATTTTTATTTAGCGAAAAAAGGTGAAAAAGTTGCTTACTTTGCACTAGGAATGCGCTCAAGTGAGCGGGGTATATACTTCTCTGAACCGGTTATTGCAGACGGTAAAGTTATTGCCGTCGTGACATTAAAAGTGAATGCAAAAAAGTTTGAGCAAGACAGGCAATTGCTAAATGCGTCAGACAGTACGCACTTTCATATTTCTCTTGAAGACAGTGTTATCGTGATGTCTGATGTGCAAAGCTGGCGTTTAAATTCGTTAAAAGCGCTTAGCGAAAAGCAAATGGAAACGCTTGTAAGTTCAAGGCGATACCTATCACATACGCCAAGTTTATTAACTTATACTTCTAAGCCTTTAAGTGATAATACGGCTGAGCAAACCATCGAAATAAATAATAAGCGAGTGCGATTTATTAGCGCGTTCGAAACCATCGATATTATTAATGCGAAGGCCAGCGTGCTGGTAGATATAAGCGGTTTAGAAGTTGCACAAATACCACGTTTACTGTGGTTTAGTGTGTTTTATATGATAGTTGTCGTGCTGATACACATGAGTATGGTTCGTTTCGCGGGTTATAAAAAACTCTTATTTTCAAGACACAGTCTTGAGCAAGAAGTGATAGAGCGTACGCATGCACTCGAAAAAGCGCAAAAGGCACTTGTCCAAGCTGCTAAGCTGGCTACGATAGGCCAGTTAAGTGCGGGTATTAATCATGAAATAAACCAGCCATTAAGTGCCATGAACACTTATTTAGTCAGTGCAAAGCGATTGCTTATGAAAGGCAATATTGAACAAGCATCAGAAAACCTTGTATTGGTGCAATCGCTCATTGAGCGTGTACATAAGATCGTTGCTCAACTTAAGCATTTTAGTAAGCCTGCACAAACGCAACTGCGTGAACAGAGCTTATCACGGATGCTTAAAAATGCATTAATGATCGCCAGTGCTCAATTAAAGCAAGATGATATTGATGTTAAAACAGCCGACATCTCAGAACATATCACGGTATGGGTCGACAGTGTAAAGTTTGAACAAGTATTAGTGAATGTAATCACCAATGCCAGCCAAGCGATGGCTGAATGTGAAAAACGCGAATTGAGTTTTGAGCTTGAATTATTTGACGACAGAGTGAAGTTTTCGATATTAGACACAGGCCCAGGCATTGACCAACATGCATTAGGCAGTATTTTTGAGCCATTTTACAGTACCAAAACCAGCAATGGTTTGGGGTTAGGGCTGTCTATTTCCCGACAAATTATCGACTCATTCAATGGTCGATTAAGTGCCCATAACCGCCCTGAAGGGGGCGCACAGTTTATTATTACACTACAAAGCAATAAGGAAACCTCATGAGTTTAGTTGCCAATGCCTGCCAACAGGTGATCGTTATTGATGATGAAGCGGTGATCCGTGATTCATTAAAGCAACTGCTCGAGATTGAAGGCTATCAGGTGCAATGCTTTAGCGAACCAACGGCGGCGTTATCTAAACTAAGTCGTCGTTTTGAGGGGGTTGTATTAAGCGATATTAATATGCCTAAGATGGATGGTTTAACCTTTTTAGAACAAGTTAAGGCATTTGATAGTGAACTACCGGTTATTTTTCTAACGGGCTTTGCAGACGTGTCTGTCGCAGTAAAAGCCATGCAATTAGGGGCTTATGACTTATTTGAAAAGCCGCTAACTGAGCAGCTATTAGATTGCATTGCGCGAGCATGCGATAAACGCGCGTTGGTGATGGAAAACCGTGCATTGAAAATTGCAGTCGAAAAAACATCAGCACCTGGTGTGCGAATTTTGGGTGAAACCGAACAAATGCAGCAGATGATGCATTTACTCAATGCCGTGATTGATACGCCAGCAGATGTATTAATTGAAGGCGAAACAGGCACCGGAAAAGAGCTAGTTGCTCGCTACCTCCACGACCAAAGTAATCGTTCATCAGCAAATTTTGTTGCCATAAATTGTGGCGCAATTCCTGAGCAGTTAATTGAGAGTGAGTTATTTGGTGCAGCCAGTGGCGCGTACACGGGGGCAACACAATCACGACAAGGTAAGTTTGAATTTGCTAAAGGGGGAACGGTATTTTTAGATGAAATAGAATCGACCCCAGCAAGTTTGCAGGTTAAGTTATTACGCGTGCTTGAAGAGCGAAAAGTTACTCCCGTTGGTGACAATCATGCTGTTGATCTTGATGTGCGTATTGTTGCAGCAACCAAGGTTGATTTACTTTCTTTAGTCGAAGCCGGTGAGTTTAGAGCCGATCTTTATTATCGACTGAACCTCGTTAAAGTGAGTATCCCTGCGTTACGTGACCGAAAAGCTGATATACCGTTGCTGTTTAAACATTTTAGCTCCATTGCGGCGACTCGATTCCATAAACCACCTGCAACACTGAATAGCGAAGCTAAACAACGTTTGTTAGCCTACGATTGGCCTGGCAACGTGCGTGAACTTAGAAACCAAGCAGAACGCGCTGTTTTGTTGGGCTCTGACTTAGCATTTGCCACTAACAATGATAGTAACAACGAAATCCAACTCGCCCAAGATCTTAGTCTCGCTGAAAAAATGAGTTTTTATGAGCAGTCACTGATTGAAGAAGCACTTGAGCGAAACAATGGCAGTATAAAAAATACCATGCAAACCCTGCAAATCGCCCGTAAAACACTCTATGACAAAATGAGTAAGTACGGTATTAATCGTGAAATGTTTAAGGATTAAGCAATCACAAAGTGGGTGTGGGTGGATTAAGTGACATCGCATCTTAAAAAATGTGTGGAAATCCGCACATAAAAACAATGCCAATAAATTGATTTAATCATAACTATATGTATTTTAAGTTTTTTAAATTTATTGTGTGAGTTGGCAATTAATTTGCCTCTAGTGTTAGGAACAACAATTTGAACCTAATATAAAGGGGCGCATAATGACAACAATAGTAACTTATACAAAAACTCGCGTTGCAACGGGTATAATTTTAGCGTGTTTTGCAGGCTCATCTATGGCTGCTGACTACGCTGTATATGGAAAAGCCGAAGTTCAAATAGCCAACACCGATACTGGTGTGATGCGCTATGCTGATGAAGGTACGCAAATTGATGCACCTTTTTCTCGTATAGGCATCAAGGGCAGTCATAAACTCACTGAATCATTAAAAGCTGTGTTCAAATACGAAGTACAAGTAAAAGGCTTTGAACACGATGATACTAATGAGCCATTCTCAGCACGTAATACATATTTAGGCTTAGCGGGCGATTTTGGTGAAGTTGTCGTTGGTCGTAATGACACGCGCTTTAAATATTCAGAAGGCAAACTTGATGGTTTTAACGAAACACAAGCTGATATTGCGCAGTTGATCCCAGGGCAAGACCGGATTGGCGACACCATTACCTATAGCTCTAAAACATATGCGGGTGCTTCATTAGCGTTAACATACGCGCCAAAAGACGATAGCAGTAATGATGAGTCAGGGTTTGCTGCAACCGTTATTTATGGTGACCGTGCATTAAAATCAGCTAATTATTATGTTGCAATCAGTCATGTTGATGCCCTTAATAAATTAACGGCAAGTCGCGTTGTCGCGGCGTGGAAACACGAAAATCTTCAGTTAGCCGGTTTAATCCAACGTAGTGAATCAACAGACGGGACTAAAGAAGGCAATGGTTATGCTGTAAGTGCAAGCTATGCAATTGATAAATGGGTCCCTAAATTACAATACGTAAAAGACGACTCTAAAATTCGCCATGCTGAAGAAGGTAAACAATGGACAGCAGGTGTTGACTATGTATTTGATAAACAAACAACTGCATACTTATTCTATACTGATTTAGACCTTGATATTGAATCAGATAACAGCATTGCACTTGGCCTTAAGTACAAGTTTTAAGGAGTCGGTATGTCATTAGTTAATCAAACAAAAGACGGCACAGAGCAACGTCCGTTGATGACCACTGTGATGCTTTTATTGGGTCCATTAGTGATGCTATTAACATGCTTAATAGACCCACCAGCAGGGATGAGTGAACCCGCACTTAGAACAGCAGGCCTTGCATTTTGGATGGCATCTTGGTGGGTGAGTGAGGTTGTGCCAATTCCAGCTACTTCATTATTACCACTGGTTATATCACCTCTTGCTGGTATTGCAGCAATCAAAGGGGTTGCAGCACCGTATGCTCACCCTTTGATCTTTTTATTCTTGGGCGGTTTTTTAATTTCTATCGCGATGGAGCGTTGGGGGCTACATAAACGTATAGCACTTAATACAATGCTTCGTGCGGGAACGAAACCTAGCCTACAAATTTTAGCGATGATGTTGGTGACGGCATTTTTATCAATGTGGATGTCAAATACAGCCACTGCGGTGATGATGCTACCGATTGCTATGTCGATCACGATGTTAGTAAAGCAATCTAATCCTGATAACGACCAATTTGGCAAAGCATTATTACTATCTATCGCGTATGGCGCGAGCATTGGTGGTATTGCCACGTTGATTGGTACTCCGCCAAATGCATTAATGGCAGCGTACTTATCAGATAGCTATAAAATTGATATTGGTTTTGCACAGTGGATGAAAGTGGGTGTCCCGCTTGCAACAGTTATGCTTATTTTATGCTGGGTATGGTTAACTAAGTTTGCTTATAAAGTGGATACACCGTGCGCGCAAGATGCGAGCCAAGATACTAAATCATTATTTTCAACCCAGCTTAAAGAGCTTGGCGTAATGCAGCGTGCTGAAAAAGGCGTGGCAATAGTGTTTGTACTTGCTGCTGTGTGTTGGATTTTCAGACCGTTACTGGCTGATTCAACAGGGTTAAAAATATCGGACACAGGCATTGCGATTGCTGCTGCTTTACTGCTGTTTGTGTTACCTGCGAATAAAGGGGATGGCGAGCGTATTCTCGATTGGGAAAGTGCAGCAAAAGTGCCCTGGGGCGTGTTATTACTGTTCGGGGGTGGTTTAACACTTGCTGCGCAAATTAAATCATCAGGCCTAGCAGAGTACATCGCTCACATGATTGAAGGTGCAAGTGTGATTCCGTTAGTACTGAGTGTCTTGGCTGTTGCAACATTGATTACTTTCTTAACTGAGATCACAAGTAATACCGCAACTGCTGCTGGTTTCTTACCGCTATTAGGTCCGGTTGCTGAATCTGTATTTGGAACGCCTTTAGTGTGGGTTATTCCTGCAGCGATTGCATGTAGCTGCGCATTCATGATGCCTGTTGCAACCCCTCCTAATGCCATTGTGTTTGGGTCAGGGCAAATTCAAATGCGTGACATGATCCGATCAGGCTTTGCACTTAATATCATTGCGATTGCGATGATTACGCTAATTACAATGACCATCGCGGCCGCTGTGTTTGGCTTTTAAGATACATTTATAATATCCAACCTATTCCAACCAACAACAGCGCTCACCCTGAGCGCTGTTTTTTTACTTCTATGAAAGTTGCGGCGGTTATTATTGATCGCTATAGTTGAATTTGTCGCTATTCAAGAGATCACATTTTGACTGATATTCAAAGACTTCTACATTCTCAATTCCAGCAACTCAATCGTACTTTTTTGGCTGAACCTTATTTGCCAATCGAGCAGCGTATTAGCATTTTAAAACAGATAAAAAATAGCCTGATTACTAACGAGCAAGCCCTTGTTGCGGCGACGAGTAAAGATTTTGGATACCGCACTGCTTTTGACACCGTACTGGGTGATTTATTACCGACAGTAAAACTCATCAGTGACACAATAAAACGGCTGCCCAAGTGGGCTCGCAATGAGTCGCGTGGTGTGGGTATTAGTTTGTGGCCCTCTAAGGCTCATATTAATTATCAGCCAAAAGGTGTTATCGGTGTTATTGCGCCGTGGAATTATCCTATACAGCTCGCACTGGTTCCTGTCATTACCGCATTAGCGGCAGGTAATCGAGTGATGCTAAAAGTCAGCGAATTTACACCCCATACCAATGAGATTATAAAGAATATATTTTCTGGTGAGTTAGCAGCGCATTGCCATATTGTTGAAGGGCAGAGCGAGGTTGCTGCGGCGTTTAGTGAACTGCCTTTTGCACACATATTATTTACAGGCTCCACAACAGTAGGTCGTAAGGTGATGCAGGCAGCGAGTCAGCATTTAACCCCGGTTACTTTAGAACTTGGCGGTAAATCACCGGTTGTGATTCTTGACGATGTGAATATAAAATCAGTGGCGAAAACATTGCTGTTTGGCAAGCTAAATAATGCAGGGCAAATTTGTGTTGCACCTGATTATGTATTCGTGCCAAAAAAACATGAGCATCAATTACTGCAACAGCTATGTGAGCTCTATAAACAGCATTTTAAAGACGGCGTTGAGGGAAAAAACCTAACTTCAATCGTCTCTGACTCTCAATATCAGCGTTTAAAATCATATTTAGTGGATGCTGAAGATAAAGGGGCTCAGATTTTTAAGCCGCTTGAAGAGAATCAATATGACGATTTAAAACATCGTTTGGGTTTGCATATATTGACGCAAGTTAATGATGCGATGAACGTGATGCAAAATGAAATATTTGGCCCATTACTGCCGATAATGAGCTATGAATCATTGCAACAGGTTATTGACTATATAAATAGTCACCCTCATCCCTTAGCATTGTATATTTTTGGCCACGATAAAGAGAGGATTTCGTTTGTGAGTCAGTCGATTCGCAGTGGCACCTTGGCAATAAATGATGTGTTGATGCAAGTGACCGCAGATCAGCTTCCTTTTGGTGGGATTGGTGAATCAGGAATGGGTCACTACCATGGAATAGAAGGGTTTAAAACTTTTAGTCATGCCAGAAATACATTGGTATCTGGTAAATTTAATCCAAGAACACAGCTATTGCTTAAGCAAAATAAATTGCTTATTACGCTATTAAAATGGATGTACTTGCGTCGATAGACGCAAGTACTTCGTGTCATTATAAACGACCGTCAGGGGCGTATAATCCCGCTTGTATTTTTGCGTAAATAGCGTCGGCTTTTTCTTTTGCAGCTTCAACTTCTGCTGGCATCATGTTTCGCTCGTCAAGTTTACGACTATGACTGGCATCCATATTGCCATTGTATTCAGCAATTGTGTTCCAAATATATGACTTTTCAAGGTTTTTTGGAACGCCCAAACCATCATAATACATTAACGCCATATTATACTGCGCAAGCGTAAAGTTATTTGCAGCAGCCTTTTGATACCAGCTCATTGCTGTGCGGTAGTCCTGTAAAACACCTTCACCATTGGCATACATAACACCTAAATTATATTGTGCTGCAGGGTGGTTTTTTTGCGCTGCCATTTCGTAAAGTGATATTGCTTTCTCTTTGTCTAGTTTTACCCCTTTACCTTCTTGGTAAAGTACACCAAGTGCAAACATTGAATCTGCGTGAACTTGCTTAACGGCTTTTTGGTAAAGCTCTGCTGCTTTACGGTAATCACGCTGAACACCGAACCCACCTTCGTACATTTTAGCTAATTCATAAATAGCGGGTGCATAGCCACGATCTGCAAGGTAATTAAATTCTTGAAGTGCTTCTTCAAAACGTCCTTCATTCGCTGCGAGTTGAGCATCTTCTAGGCTTGCATTGGCAAACGGTGAAAGAAGTAACACGCTGCTTAGCAATAGTGATTTTAAATTAGGCTTGATCATAGTCTGCCTCCAAATGTGTGTTTAAATATCAATAATTAGGGTATTGATAAAAGCCTTGCCGTATCAGCAAATGGGCAAAACATATTGTTAGTTTAGACCCAACTACTGCAAATGCCTAATTTATAGACACCGACACGCTTAGTAATTAACAAGTAGGCTTAAGATACAGATTTTAATAGAAAAACTAAAGAAATAAAAAAAGCCCAGAGTGGGCTTTTTGAGGTCATATCTACCGTCACCGATATGAGCAATGTAGCAAGTAAAGTGTAACGTTTTATGTCGGTGCTCGGGTCGAGGAAGCAACAATCATTCAAGAGTTACGTCTTGAACAAACTTGGTGGAACAGCATCAAACCCTTGTAGGTATTGAAACTGGGGTATAAACAGTTTAGCGAACCAAGTTGTTGATAACGATTATTACTTAGGTTTAACTGTTCGTCAATAGTTAAATGAGAATTAATTTCATTAAAATGCAGGCATTGCATATTTACACTCTCTATCAACTTGCTAAAGTAATTAGACAGGAACAGGATTTTACAAATACAAATGAAAAAAATAGCAAAGTACCTTATTGCACTTAGCATATTGCTTGGCATTGCAGGATGTTCACCTAGTTTTACCTATAACAACCTTGGCTGGTTGTCTGGGTTTTGGATAGACGACTATGTCGACCTGAATAGCGACCAAGCAGATAAGTTTAAACATATAGTCCAAACTAGCCGTGATTGGCACAGAGAAACGCAATTGCCTTTGTACAAGCGTGATCTCGAACATTTAAAATCATTACTTGATAAAAATGTTAGTCATGATGAATTAAAAACCCATTTCTTAGCTGCCAAACTGCATTGGCAAACATTAGTGACAAAACTTGAACCTGAGTTAATTGCATTAGCAAATACCTTGTCTTACAAGCAGCGTGTTGAGTTTGTGGCTGCGTTACAAGAGAACATTAACGATGAATATGAAGAGCATGAACAAAAAACGCCAGCAGAGCATGATAAAGCGCGTTTAGACGACAACCTTGATACCTATAAAGAGTGGCTTGGTACAAAGTTATCAACTGAACAAAAAACATTGGTTGTCGATTTCACTCATCAGCGTGTCGATACTTTTTTGCTCTGGATGCAGTACAAACAAAAACGTTTAGATGCACTTAAAACGTTATTTTTACAAGAAACCAAGCCCGCCGATTTTGATCAACAACTTGCGGTTATTATTAACGACCGAGTTGCGTTCATGAGCCAAGCACTTATTAACGCTGACGACAAAAATTTAGAGAATTACGTGAAACTATTGTTAGCACTTAAATCCACATTAACAGACAAACAGCAAAAAAATGTACGCAATGAATTTAATGATCTGATCGAAGAAGTGACAGCGTTAATCAACGATTAGTTGTTTATTTTGAACTGAATATTTAAGCCGGTTCTGTTATTAGCGTGTGCTACTAATCCAAAGAGATACTGTGTAGTAATAATAGGGATGTAGTGTAAAGAGCTTACCTTAACGCTGTTCACTGTTAATAAAATGTTCCTAATTAATTTGTTTCACGCTAAAATCAAGTAATCATAACAAAGCGAGAAACTTGATGGATATTGGTGCGCTGAGAGGCACTCAGGCTTTACGAAATAACGTTCTTAAATGGATGAGCTTTTGTTTGGGCGTACTTGCAACAATATTCGCTTTTTATAATTTACTCTATAACGACTTTGCTGTGCTTGGCATACTCGAAGTTTTCTTTGCCGTTTTTTGTTTCCACACCTATTTTTACACACGACAACACTACGGCCATCTGTGGCAATCGCTCACTCTGTGCGTTTTTTTGAGTCTGCTTGTTGTTATTGGTACGCATTTTGGTGATATTAAAAACCTGCTATTTATTTGGACGTGCGCTCTGCCCATTTTGTATTATTTGTTATTAGGCAAGCGATATGGGCTATTTTTCTCGTTTGGAATAGCCATCATCCAAGGCATTACTTTACTCAGTAAAGAGACCTTAGTACCGTTAAACTCTGTTAATTCGTTACTCAACCTCTCGTTTGTCTATATCAGCATTTGGGCTGTGTCGCACAGTTTTGAAAATAGCCGTGCAGAATATGGAAAGCGTCTTGAAAATTTAGCCTTGTTAGACCCTCTCACAGGGGCTGGCAATCGACTCGCAATGACTCATTATTTCGAAGTTGAGCTGACTCATAAAAATGGTTTGTTTATGTTAATGCTTGACCTTGATTACTTTAAAAAAATTAATGATCAGTACGGTCATGAAGTAGGCGATAGAGTGTTAATAGAGGTCACCAGTTTCTTTAGGCAACGGCTTAATAAAGGCTATGTGTTTCGTATTGGTGGCGAAGAATTTGCTATCTTTTTACCTGCAAGTGACCCACAGAGTGCGTTTGAATTTGCGGATATGTTGCGTGAGCAATTAGCCACAATTGACTACCAAATAGATGAGCACACAATTAATGTAACCATTAGCATTGGTGTTGCGTGTTATATGCCAAAACAAACCCTTAAAAACTTTATCAAACGGGCTGATGACGCCTTATATCAGGCAAAACAGCAAGGACGTAATCGTGTTGTTACAGCCTATGAGTTAAATATTACTCAACTGTTTTGCGATACAGATAAAGCAAGCTAAGTATTTTTTTGATACATGGCATCGTAATTAGGGATATTTGCTTCCCAAATGGGGATATCTTTACCTATGTATTCACGCATCGCATCAAAAAATAAGCGTGTTCTGACTGGCAGGTCTCTGTGTGGATACACAGCATACACCGCACTGTAATCAAGTAATTCAATGTTGGTCAAAATAGGCACTAAATCACCTCGCTTTACTTCATTTTCAAGTATAAAGGCAGGAGCGAGCACATACGCGTTTCCTGAAATAGCCTTCATAAGAAGTACTTCTGCGTCATTAGCCCTGAAAACACTTTTAATATTTTGCTCGATAATATCGCCATTAGCATTGCGATAACGAATACCACTTATACGCTTACTCGGACTGGTGTAGCTGGCTGCTGGCAGTTCTTTTAAATCTTCTACAGATGTTGGCATACCGTAGGTTTCAATAAACTCAGGCGAGGCTAAGAGCAACATCCGGTTACGTGCAATTTTACGCGCGATGAACGAGGAGTCTTTTGGTTCGCCAACACGAAACGCGAGATCGTAACCCTCAGACACTAAATCAATTAATCTGTCGTCTAGACGAAGTTCCACTTCTACTTGCGGAAAACGTTTTTGAAAGTCGTTAATAACCGGTTGAATGTAGCGTTTGCCAAGAATACTTGAGGAAGTGATTTTAAGGGTTCCTCGCGGTTCTTGGTGATAGTTTTCAGCTAGTCGCACTGTTTCATTTAAGAGATCTCTGAGTTCAGCGGCTTTTTTGATCATTTCAGCCCCTGCTGCAGTTAATGAAAACGAGCGCGTGGTTCTATTAAGCAAGCGAACACCTAACTCGTCTTCTAGGCGGCTAATTTGTTTAGAGATAACTGAGCGGTCGATGTTTCTCGATTCAGCGGCTTTTGCAAACGAGCCTCGTTCTATTACCTCAAGTAGCATTAACAGGCGGCTGGTGGTATCCATAGCAGTTCCTAAAACATTATTGATGCCATTTTGGCATTAAAGAATTTAGAAATCTATCATTTTTGTCATCTAATTAGTGCCGTAACATTGTCTCCAATCTATAAACAGGAGAGTCGTGATGAACAAATCTATTCTTGCAGTGGCAGTGGCCATTGCGAGCTTAACGCTTGCAGGGTGTGGCACAGAAGCCAACCAAGCAGCGCAGCAACAGCATTTACAACCTATTGATGTAGCACAAGTACTCGTTAAGCCAGTACAAAATTGGCACACCTATACAACACGTTTAGAAGCACCGCAAGAAGTTGCGCTCATGCCACGTGTTTCGGGTGTGATCGATAAAATTAACTTTAAAGAAGGTGACAGCGTTAAAGAAGGCGATTTGCTTTTCACGCTTGATGCACGCCCTTTTGCTGCGGTGGTTGATAGCTTAAAAGCGCAAATTGAAAGCGCCAAGGCAGCACTTGAGCAAGCTAAAAGTGAAGCAAAACGAGCTGAGCGCTTAACAGAACGAAAAGCTATTTCAATTGAGCAAGCAGAGTCTCGTAAATCAACCCTTAGACAACGCGAAGCGCAATTGCTAGCTCTTCAGGCAGAACTGAGTGCAGCTAAGCTTGATTTAGCATTTACCCAAGTTCGTTCACCCATTGATGGCGTAGTATCGCGAGCAAATATCACCAAAGGTAACAACGTACTTGCCGGTCAAAGTGTGTTAACACGCATTGTTTCAAACCAGCAAATGTATGCTTACTTTGATATTGATGAGCGCACGTGGAATCAGTCATTTTCTGATGTTACAGCGCAAAGCGAGCAAGCGGTCGTGATGCAAAAAGTGGGCGAAACGAGCTTTAACTTTAATGGCAAAATTAATTTCATTGATAATCAAATTAACGAAACTACCGGTACTCTTCGCGTTCGTGCCGTGTTTGAAAACGATGAGCAACAACTGCGTGCGGGGTCATTTGCTCGTATTAAGCTTGCAGCCAATAAAGTAAGCGAAAAAGTTATCGTGCCAGAGCGCGCAATTGGTACAGATTTAAAGAACCGTTTTGTACTCACTGTGGGTGAAGGCAATGTTCTTGAATATAAATTAGTGACGGTGGGCGAGCGTTACGGCAGCCTACGCGCGATTACATCAGGCTTAAATGAAAGTGATGTGATAGCCGTCAATGGCCCTGCTCGTGTAGGTCCTGGTATGCCTATCTCACCAAACACCATCACCATTAACAGCGACGGAATAGCATTCACTCTTTCCAGTACAAATTCAGACTTGGTCGCAAAACAGTAGGGCAAAATGAAATTTTCACACTTTTTTATTCAGCGACCCATCTTTGCTGCGATGCTGTCGCTTATCTTTCTTATCGCAGGGGCCATCTCGTTATTTCAATTGCCAGTCAGTGAGTATCCAGAAGTGGTGCCGCCAACGGTTGTTGTGACGGCAAGTTACCCGGGTGCAAACCCAACGGTGATTGCTGAAACAGTGGCGACTCCGCTTGAGCAAGAAATCAATGGTACCGAAAACATGTTGTATATGTTTTCGCAAGCAACCAGTGATGGCCGCATGACACTAACGGTAACGTTTGCGTTAGGTACTGATTTAGACCGTGCACAAGTACAAGTGCAAAATCGTGTAAATAGTGCACTACCGCGATTACCACAAGAAGTTCAGCGTTTAGGTGTCGTAGCCGAAAAATCATCACCCGATTTAACCATGGTGGTGCATTTATACTCGCCTGAAAAAACGCACGATACGACCTACTTAGCGAACTATGCTGACTTGTATATCAAAGACCAAATTGCACGTCTTCCGGGAGTGGGTGACGTACGTATGTTCGGTGGTGGCCAATACTCGATGCGCGTTTGGCTAAATCCAGATGCGCTATCGGCACGCGAATTAACGGCAATGGATGTAGTAAATGCATTGCGTGCGCAAAACCAACAAGTTGCTGCGGGTAGCTTGGGTGCACAACCTACGTCGAAAAGTAACCAATTCCAAATTCTAATGAATGTAAAAGGGCGCTTAAGCTCACAAGAAGAATTTGAAAATGTGATCATTAAAGTCGGTGAACAAGGTCAGCTTACACGCCTAAGTGATGTTGCACGCCTTGAGCTTGGCCAAGACACGTATGCACTAAGAGCGATGCTAGATGGTCAACCAGCCCTTGCTATGCCCGTATTCCAACGCCCCGGTTCTAATGCGATTGAGCTTTCTGATCAAGTGCGTGAAACCATGAAGGTGTTAGCTAAAGACTTTCCATCAGGAGTAGAATACGACATTGTTTATGACCCCACTATTTTCGTACGCGGCTCGATTGATGCTGTAATTAAAACGCTTTTAGAAGCAATCGCGTTAGTTGTTATTGTTGTGGTGGTGTTTTTACAAACATGGCGTGCATCGGTTATCCCACTGATTGCTGTGCCAGTATCTTTGATTGGTACGTTTGCGGTAATGCAATGGTTAGGCGTATCTATTAATACCTTATCGTTATTTGGGCTCGTACTCGCAATTGGTATTGTTGTCGATGATGCCATTGTTGTGGTTGAAAACGTTGAACGAAATATCGAACAGGGCTTATCACCACTAGAAGCAACTCGTGTTGCGATGACAGAAGTAACCGGGCCAATTATCGCTATTGCGTTAGTATTGTGCGCGGTATTTATTCCTACGGCTTTTATTACTGGTTTATCGGGTCAGTTTTATAAGCAATTTGCACTCACTATTACTATTTCAACGGTTATCTCAGCATTTAACTCGTTAACATTATCGCCTGCGTTATCGGCGTTATTATTAAAAGGCCATGATGCAAAACCAGACCGTTTAACTAAGTTATTAAACCGCCTATTTGGCAACTGGCTATTTAAACCCTTTAACCGCGTGTTTGATAAAGGCGCCAATGGCTTCGAAAAACTCGTGCAAAAGCTTATTCGTATGAGTGTGATTGTATTAGTTGCTTATGTTGCGCTTGTTGGTGGCACCGTTAAATTGTTTGATGCTGTTCCGGGTGGCTTTATTCCACAGCAAGACAAGCAATATTTAGTGGCTGTTGCACAGTTACCTGATGCGGCAAGCTTAGACAGAACCCAAGAAGTCGTGCAAGAAATGGAAAAAATTGCACTACAAGTCCCCGGTGTTGCAAACACTGTGTCGTTTCCTGGTTTATCTGTAAATGGTTTCACCAATAGCCCAAATAGCGGCATTGTGTTTACTCCGCTTGCACCTTTTGAAGAGCGTCAAGACCCGAGTATGTCTGCAATGGCGATAGCGGCGCAGTTAAATCAAAAATTTGCCGCTATTGATGAAGCGTTTGTCGCGGTGTTCCCGCCACCGCCAATTCAAGGTTTAGGGACTACTGGCGGCTTTAAACTGCAAATTGAAGACCGTGCTAACAAAGGCTTTGAAGCACTCTTTAACAGTTTACAAGCAACCATTACTAAAGCGCAGCAAGACCCTGCATTAATGGGACTTTACTCTAGCTTTAGAATTCAAGTGCCACAAATGGATATCGACATTGACCGAGAGCAAGCGCTTATTCAAGGCATTCCTCTTGATGAAGTATTTAATGCCTTACAAGTCTATTTAGGTTCTGTGTATGTGAATGACTTTAACTTGTTTGGTCGTACTTATCAGGTAAATGCGCAAGCTGATGCTGATTACCGTCAAGATCCAGAGCAAATTTTGAATCTAAAAGTACGTAACCGTATGGGTGAGATGGTGCCATTAGGTTCTGTATTAACGGTCACACCAACAACAGGCCCAGATCGTGTGATGCACTATAACGGTTATCCTACAGCTGAACTAAATGGTAGCCCAGCACCAGGTTATAGCTCAGGCCAAGCACAGCAAGCTATTGAAGCAATCCTTGCAGACACACTCCCCAATGGGATTGAGTTTGAATGGACAGAAGTAACCTATCAGCAAATATTAGCGGGTAACACCATGGTGTATGTTTTCCCACTTGTTGTATTGCTTGTGTTCATGGTACTTGCGGCGCAGTACGAGAGCTTGAGATTACCACTTGCTATTATTCTGATTGTGCCTATGACTATTTTCTCGGCCTTGTTAGGTGTGTGGTTTGTGGGTGATGACAACAATATCTTCACACAAATCGCACTAATCGTACTGGTTGCGCTAGCAAGTAAAAACGCCATTTTAATGGTTGAGTTTGCACGAGATCAGCATAAAACGGGAATGTCTCATCTTGAAGCCATTATTAAAGCGTGTCGCTTACGACTTCGCCCAATTCTAATGACATCAATTGCTTTTACGGCAGGTGTTGTACCTCTTGTTCTTGCCACTGGTGCAGGTGCTGAGATGCGTCACGCTATGGGGAACGCGGTATTCTCAGGCATGATTGGTGTAACCGTGTTTGGCTTATTGTTTACCCCGGTGTTTTATATGTTAGTAACGAAAAAATCGCAGAAGGAGCAACACGATGCATAAGCCTTTTGATGTAATCATTAAAAAAGGCAAACTTGTAAGTGCAATGCTGTTAGCCGGTGTATTGGCAGGCTGCGCACAAAGCGTAGACATACAAGAGCAGCAAGTTAGCCTGACACAATTTGTCAGTGATACACAAATTGGTGCACAAAACGAAGGTGCGAGCGAGAATAACTGGTGGCGTCGTTTAGATTCAGCGCAGTTAGACAATTTAGTGACTGATGCATTAGCAATGAATCACGACTTAAAAACCAGCCAACTTCAACTTGATGCAGCCATAGCTCGTTTAGGTGCAGCCCGTGCGGATTATTATCCGCAGGGCAGCTTAAGCGTAATCGCACAACGCAGTAGCTTAGATGGCGCTATTACGCGCCAATCAAACGCGGGTGTTAATGTAAATTGGCAGCTTGACTTATTTGGTCGAATTACAGCTTTAGTGGATGCTGCGAATGCTGGCGCACTAAATCAAGCCGAGCAGTTAAGGGCATTGCAGGTTGAAGTGGTTTCAGCGGTAGTGCAAGGCTATGTAAGCTATCAAGGTAATGTGCAAAAACAAGCGATTATTGAGATGCAAATCGAGGCGTTAGAGCAAAGTATTGATGTGCTGAGAGCAAGAGTTGAAGAGGGCGTTGCCAATGAGTTGGACCTTAATCGTACCCTTGCTCAGTTAAAGCAGCAACAAGCGCTTATTCCTGAGCTTAGTTACTTGCAATATCGCGACTTAGCAACCCTTGCGGTGCTAACTGGCCGACTTGCAAGCGACATAACGCTGATTGAAGAGTCTGAATTATTGAGCCGCGATTTTAGCGTGTCGTTTTATAAAGCGAGTGAAGCAATGGCACTCAGACCGGATATTACCAGTGCCTTGTATCAGTTCAGTCAAGCTTATTCACTCAGTGTGGCAGCCTCTAAAGCGCTTCTGCCTGATATTAGCCTAGCAGGGTTTGCAGGTGTGGTGAGTTTAACCAGTAATGGTTTAGACGATACCGTGCAACAATGGCAAGTGACGCCAAAAGTTGAATGGTCATTACTCAGCTATCCTGCATTATTGGCTCAACGAGACGCACAGCAATTTTTAAGCGAAGCGGCTTACAGCGACTATCAAAGTAAAGTACTAAAAGCGATAAGCGAAAGTGAACTTACCTTGCAACGCTTAGTCAAACAACAGCAACAACTTGATTTTGCTAATCAGCGTTTTAATTATGCGAATAAAGCATTTGAACAAGCTCACGCTATGTATGAAGAAGGACAAATTCCTTACTTAGAGTTGTTAGATGCGAGACAGGATGTTTTAATAGCGCAAGAAAATGCTGTTGATTCAACTATTGCATCTGTCCAGGCCAAGGTAAGCGCATATAACGTGTTTAACGGTCGTTGGAGCTTTGAACTTAACAATCTTTAACCCAGAGTATTAAATGTCACATATTCAACAAACTACAGATCTTCCGTCAACAATGCGCGCGCTAGCAGTGGTTGAGCCCAATGACGCTATTACGTTATCTGAGCTTTCTGTGCCAGTACCGAGTCCTGAAGGGAACGAACTTTTGATTAAAGTTGAATATGTGGGCTTAAACCATGTTGATGCTAATTTTGCAAAACAAGGTTTTTGTAAATGGCATTACCCGCATGTATTAGGCCATGATGCTGTTGGGGTGGTTGTTCAGGCAAATAAAGGTGTATTCCCTGGTGTTGGTGCACGCGTTGTATGGCACGCCAGTCTTGGCGACCAAGGTGTGTTATCTGAATACACAACGGTGCCAAACTATGCTGTATCGGTTGTGCCAGATAACGTATCACCTGCAGACGCTGCAACCTTACCTTGTTCAGGTATGACGGCATTAATTGCCCTTGATAAGTTGCAACTGAGCGAAGGGGATTCACTGTTTATTGATGCTGGTGCTGGCGGAGTTGGCCAATTTGCTATTCAATTTGCTAAGCAACGTGGTGCAACGGTGTTTACCACCGCCAGCAAACACAATCATAAGTTACTTAAGCAATTAGGTGCAGATGTCGTGTTTGATTATAAAGACCCTAAACTTGAAGATAAAATTCGTCGTGAACTAGGGCCGCAAGGCTTTGATGCTGTGCTTGATTGTATTGGTGGTGATACTACCATTCGTAACGTTGAACTAATGCGCTTTTGTGGCCATATTGCATGCTTAAACGAACTCCCGAAATTCGAACAAGAACTGATGTTCAGACGCGCACCTAATATTGGTATTGTGTCGCTTGGTGGGGCTTGGCTTGCTAATAGCTTATGTGCACAGCAAAAGTTAAGTTTTATGGGCAATTTATTACTCGATAATGCAGCGCGTGGTGAGATAAAACTGCCACAAATCCATGCCGTTGACTTTAGTGCCCAAGCGGTTTCTGATGCACTGAATAAACAACTTGCTGGTGGCTTCACTGGGAAACAAGTTGTGCAAGTAAGTGGTTAAACTTGCATACTCACTGCCCAGTCATTTTGTTTGATGGTCAGTGTAATCTGTGCCATTTTTGTGTACGTTTTATTCTTCGCTTTGATAAACAGATAACCTTTAAGTTATGCCCAATGCAAAGCGATAAAGGTGAGCGTTTATTAAAAGCGCATGAAGTTAAAGATCCTCTTTCCTCAATGTTAGTGATTGATAAAAACCAGCTATATAAACAAAGTGATGCTGTGTTATTTATCGCAAATGAATTAGGGTTTCCATTCTCAATTGCTAAAGTGTTTTATCTGCTCCCAAAGGGCTTTCGCGATCATATTTATGATTGGGTAGGTCGTAATCGCTATCGTATTTTTGGTAAACAAACTCAGTGTAAGTTACTGAGCGAAAAACAAAAGCAGCATTTTTTATAAACATTTAAAGTAAAGCTTGCTATTCTCATTATTGGGAACAAACAAAAATAATAAGAATATGAACATTCTCTTTCTAATCCTTTGCACGTTTTACATTGCTTTACTGCTATTTATGCCTGCATTATCTCAACCCTCTATGGCGGTATTTAAAGCATTGCCTATCGGTGTGTTGATTGTGATGGTGTTAAAAGCACGCAATCAGATACAAAATCGCATTTTGATCACGCTATTATTAGCACTTAGCTTTTCGACACTAGGTGATGTGCTACTAGCCCTTGATACAGGGCAGCTTTTTATAGGCGGTTTAGCGGCATTCTTTGTAAGTCACGCTTTTTATATCATTACCATGTTACCAATTAAACACTGGCGAATAGAAGTCGTATTACTTTATCTCTTTTTTGCAATCATCGTTTTTTGCTTATTCTATCCAAACCTGAATGACATACTCATTCCCGTGCTTTTTTATATGTTGGTGCTCACCATAATGGCAAGCCTTACTTGGATGACGGATAAATCGAACGGTTTTTTAGTCTTAGGTGGGGCAGTGTTTGTTGTATCAGACTCTATTCTTGGCCTTAATCGTTTTTATTTTGAAATTGTGCATGCAGATATCGCAATCATGTGTAGTTATTATTTAGCGCAATTTTGTTTGATTAAAGGGTTCTTACCGGCAATAAGCAAACAGAAATAGCCGCAGTGGCTCAGTTTAGTTTGTCGTGATAAAATATCTGCGTTTTAATTTTCGAGATACCCCATGGCCAATACAGCACATGCATTGCATATTTTAGTTAAACATAAAGAGCAAGCTGAAGATATCATTAAGCAACTTAAAAAAGGGGCTAAGTTCCAGACCCTCGCTAAAAAATATTCAACGTGTCCGTCAGGTAAAAAAGGTGGGGATTTAGGCGAATTTAGACGCGGGCAAATGGTACCGCAGTTTGACAAAGTTGCATTTGGCGGCGAAATCCTTGAACCGCATTTAGTGAAAACCCGCTTTGGTTGGCATGTAATTAAAGTGCTATACAGAACCTAAAGTTTAAAGCCTTAGCATTTAAATCATTATTGGACATAAACGTGTTGAGACGATGAGCAGTTGTGTGCCAACTACTGTCATTCGTAAAGCCCTGTTAATGGGAAAATATAGTTGGCTCTAATAGCGACGAAGTAGAAAAAGCCACCTGTTTTTTGTCCTTATTGATTTACCTTGTTATGTAGCTAAACTGTCAGGGCTTCAATTTAGCCAGCCAAATGGTGATAAGCACAGGCTAAAGCCCAAGCAATTAAACCAATACCAATTAGAGCGAGAACACCTTTTCCTCTACTGCTTGATACATCTGCACCACAAACAGGGCATTTAAAATGTGAATAATTGCCTGACACCTTAACTTCTATAGGATTGATCTTACTATCACATTTTTTGCACTGCTGACTCAATTATTCACCTGCTACATAACGCCCCAACAAGAGTCTAAAATTGTTGTTTAAAATCAGCGAGGTACTAGCATAGCCAACTGATTTTAGTCCTGCTTAATTGACTTGTTAGGAGTACTTTTCGACTTAGCCTTTGATAATGTAATCTCTTGGTCTAGTTTGGTAAAATCCCAATCAGAAAAGTCAACGCTTAAATTAAAGCCATCAAGTTGTTCTTCCCAAAGCTTATCACTACTCTTATCTGACCAAGTAACACTGAAACTAAGAGCTTCACCGTCTGGGTTGCAGACAAGTGTTTTCGGTTTTCCCGAAACAAATTTTTGCGATGTTATTATTTCACTTTCCGGCTCACATGGGGTAAAAAATAAAACTGCAGCACTAAGAGAATAGTCATCATTTTTATACGCATAAATAACATGATCTTCAGTCTTGTAGACTTTACGGAGTATACTTCTGCCTAGAGCATCAACATACCTTATTTGAATTCGTCTGTATTCATTGTGCCATACCCATTCATGTTCTGATTTATAATTTAATTCAGCTTTTAATTTTTGCGATTTTTCGTATTCCAGATACCCCAAATACGTTCCAACAATAACAGCGGCAGCAATCAACAAAAGAAGAAATACTTTTATAATTTTAATAATTAATTTGCCCAAGACACCCAACTCTATGTATTTCCAACATGTTTATAGCGAGCGAATCGTACGTATTTCTACCACAGCGTCGCTCGTTTTTCTGAATGACTCATTTGTAGCAAACTTCTTAACTAATTGCCATTACTACTAAAATGCAGTAGTCCTAGCTTTTGCCTCAGGACAAAAACGAGCGATTGTGTTGCTTTCCTGACTATGCAAGCAATATACCTTGACGAAATAGAAAAGCAATTGTGAACGGCCGAAGTTCACTATTTTTAGAAATTCTCCTAAACACGTCTTGGGGCAGAAGCGAGTTGCGGCTTATGGTCAGGTTTTGGCACAGGCTTGTCCTTTGACTCCAACTCCATTTTATCCAAAAATGTGTTGTTACAAAGAACTCAAAACATGTAAAAAAAGCGCCTAGGGCGCTTTTTTAATATCAACTAGCTTAATTTAGTGTGGGTTGCACATCTAGCCCATAACCAAACATAACTGCGATTACCAGTACTATTGATGCGGCAGCCATTAGTTTGATAAGCAGTGGTAAACAGAATCTAAACCAATGGCCGTAGGGTACGCCAGCCATACCTAAAATACCCATAAGTACGGCATTGGTAGGAATGATCATATTTGAGAACCCATCACCAAATTGGTAAGCAAGTACTGCAACTTGACGTGGCACACCGACTAAATCTCCTAGTGGTGCCATTAGTGGCATCGTGACATAAGCTTGACCAGAACCTGATGGAATAAATGTATTTAATACAGTTTGAATCACTAACATGCCAATCGCTGATATTTCGGCAGATACATAAGACAACGGTAACGACATGCCATGCACTAAACTATGCAGAATCTGACCATCCTCTAAAATCAGCGCAATACCCCTTGCAACACCAATCAAAATTGCGGTTGTTACTAGGTCTGACACCCCCTCAATAAATTTATTGGCCGCTTCATCAGCAGATAACTTGCCTAAAATGGCTACAACGACACCCCATGCGATAAAAACACCACCTAGCTCATATAAATACCATCCTTTTGATGCGATACCCCATACTGCAATTGCAAGGGTAATAATAAAGCTACCTAAAATAAGTTTATGGCGAAGAGCAAGTGTTGGATAACTTGCAGCCGTTTGATTTTCAAGCGGGCAAGGTACACCTATCATCATCGACTTAGACGGATCATTGGCCACCATTTTGGTGTATTTCCAAACATGATGAAAACCGATAAGAACAAATGGAATGAAGATGGCTAAACGTAACCATAGGCCAGAGTAAACAGGAATACCTGCAATTTGTTGTGCTATTAATACGGTGAAGGGGTTAAATGCCGATACACCATACCCAATACCATAGCCTGCGACTATCATACCGACTGCGGTCATCGCATCGAGGCGCATTGCTTTACACAGCGCAACTAAAATAATAACAAACGGGATGTACTCACCTGCAGTACCAATACTGCTCGATGCAAGTGCAAAGCAAAATACCACCATAAATATTAAACGCTGTGGTTTTTCACCGTGGCGCTCAAGTAAGCGACCGATTAGTGCATCAACAGTACCTGTTGCGCGTGCTATGGCTAATACACCCCCGACGATTAATACAAAGAAAATTACATCTTGTGCCGCGGCAAAAGCGCGAGGAATTGCTTGTAATAAATCCCAAGGAGTTAAATAGTGACGTTCTGATACTGTTTGATAAGTACCCGCAACGACCATTTCTCGGCCTGAGTCACTGAGTGTTGTGCTGAAGAAACCCTGTGGTACGAGCCATGTTGCGATTAAAGCAATGACCATCATACTGAGTAGTAAAATTAGCGTGTGGGGAACTTTAAAATGCAAACCCATTTATTCTCCATAATATTTTTATAGGTAAAATTCTTGAAATAATACCATGGCTTAGACAAAAAAGGTGACCGAAAAGTAAGCGTATTGTGAACTAATGTAATATGTGAAGCGCATAAAGACAGGGAAAGAGGCAGGCCACAATACAGTGGCCTGAATAAAACTTATTTACCTATGCCAAACGGGTCATCAATGCTGTGTGCCGGTTCTGTAAACCAACATGGGCCCGATTCTGTCATGTAAAAGTGATCTTCTAATCGAATACCAAATTCGTCAGGAACAACAATCATTGGCTCGTTACTAAAGCACATACCCTTAGCAAGTTTAGTTGTATTACCCCCAACTAAATAAGGCCATTCATGAATATCTAAACCAATGCCATGACCTGTTCTGTGAGGACATCCTGGTGTTTGATAGTCTGGGCCCATACCATTAGCTGCGAGATATTGCCGTGCAGCATCATCAACCGAGCCGCAACTAGCACCAATTTTAGCGGCGTTGAATGCAGCTAATTGTGCATTTTTTTCATGTTGCCAGAACTCACGTTGGCGTACAGTTGCATCTCCAAAGACATAAGTACGTGTAATATCAGATAAGTAATCATGTACTTTACAACCTGTATCAATCAACACCACATCCCCTTTTTTAAGGGTTTGTGGGTTCTTTACACCATGCGGGAAAGACGACGCTACACCAAATAATACAATGCAGAAATAGTTTCCTGGTGCGCCTACTTTTTGGTGTGCTTTTTTAATAAAGGCTTCGACTTCGGTGGTTGTTATCCCTTCGTAGAGCATACTTGCAGTGGCTTTATGAACTTCAAGAGTCATATCCATAGCACGTTGCATAAGAGCAAGCTCATTCGCTGATTTATGCATACGGCAATGCGCTGTAACACATTGGGCATTAATGATGTTGTAATGGCTGTTGGCTTTATTTATCCCATCATAAATAAAGAATTGCGCGCTTTCATCTATACCAATCGTAGCATTTTTATCGATACCCATTTCACACAGTACATCAACACACAATTGGTACGGATTTTCATGCTCTTGCCAGCCGCGTATTGGACCGTCAATCACCATAAAATCATTTAAACTACCAATTTCAAAATAAGGGGCGATGTATTCAACATTGCCTTTCGCAGGTAAAATAGCGCCAACTAAACGTTCACTTGCATACCAACGCATTCCAGTAAAATAAGCAAGGTTGGTTCCTGCATTCAGATAAATTGCGTCTATATTATTGGCTTGCATATAGGCTTGCGCTGCGCTGATACGGGCTAAAAATTCATTACTTTGTATCGGGGTTAAATCTGTTGTCATATCTGATAAAGAAGCCAGAGCTTGCTCTGGTGACTGAATACCGATGCCATATGTTGTCATTGTTTACTCCTTGGTTTTTTCACATTGTGACCTGAGTGTGTAACGGGATGCAAATTCACTGCGACTAATCGCATCTAATTCGTTTTTAAATCGAATGCTGCTAGCATGCGCAAAAAATAAGGAGTGATGATGCAAGCAAACTACCTACAAAGACAAGCTGAATTTAAAGCCCGACTCGAACAGCAAGGCTATAGCGCCATGTTAGTTCTTGGTCATGAAAATATTCGTTACTTAAGTGGTTTTAGTGGCAATGCCGCCTACGCATTGATCACAAAGAACGACTGTATACTGATAACCGATTATCGCTACCATCAGCGTGCTATTGCAGAGACTTCGGGGTTTGATGTGGTGTGCCGCGACCGTGATACTGAAAGTCTTGGTGACTGCATCAACCGTCATTTAGCTGCTAAAAGTCATGTTGCTTTTGATGCAAGTTATATCACAGTAGCAGTATGGCAAGATGTAGAAAAAGCGCTAAGTAATCACACCTTAGCCCCGGTTACTGGTCTTATAGAACAGCAAAGACGTGTTAAAGATGCTTGGGAAGTTGAGCAGATTAAAGCGGCTGCAGCTATCGCGGATCAGGCTTTGGCAGAGACTTTACCTTACTTCAAAGAAGGGGTTACTGAGCGTGATTTAGCCTTAGAACTTGAATACCGAATGCAAAAGCTAGGATCCGAAGGCATGTCTTTTGCTACTATTATGCTATTTGCTGAACGAACAGCGCTGCCGCATGGTAATCCGTCTTCACAGGTGTTAAAACACGGCGACTTTATCACCCTTGATTTTGGGGCTGTGGTGAACGGCTACCGCTCCGATATGACACGAAGCTATATACTAGGTGAGGCATCTGATAAACAAATATCGATTTACAAAGCTGTCGAAGAAGCGCAACAAGCATCACTTGCGCTTGTTAAGCCCGGTATCAACTGTTTGGCGTTAAATGCGGCATCACAGCAAGTATTGGATGATGCAGGATATGGAGAGTATGCAGGTAAAGGACTCGGGCATGGGCTAGGGCTTTTCTTACATGAAGTGCCTTTTATTAATACCTTGACTGATTACACCCTTGAGGTTGGTAATGTGATAACCATAGAACCTGGCATCTATATACCAGGTTATGGTGGGGTGCGTTTAGAAGACGATATCGTCGTTACTGACACAGGTTACGAAGTATTAACGCACGCACCTAAGCCATTTATTATCTAAGCCACTATTTTTTAGCGTACGCTAAGCGGGCAAGTCGTTCAGTCGTGTGATAACTGTCGAGCCCGCTTACTGCGACGGTCTCTAACGATTCGATATCGACAAACCCATCGTTGTCTATACTGTGCTCATCAAGATGAATAGCAGTAATTTCACCAATAATGAGTTCGGTGCCATTGATTTCAAGGTGGTGGTGCTCTTTTAACTCAACGCCATATTTAAGCCGGCTGTCTTTCACGTAAGGGGCTTTGAAGTCAGCGAGATATTCTGCTTCTAAACCCGTCGCAATAAACTCAGATTCCGCTTTATCATAGCGTGCAGATGTTTGGTGTGCCTGTTGATAAATTGTTTTATTAACGTGGTTAATCGTATAAAACCCCGTCTCTAAAATGTTTTCTAATGTATGTCTAGGTACAGAATGTGGACGGATTATCATGCCTACCAACGGCGGGTGTGCGCCTAAATGAAACACTGAGCTGACAATGGCTAAATTTGTATGCCCTTGATTATCTTGTGTGCCAATTAAATTAGCACTTTTGAACCCCGATAAACTATTAATGAAATGGGCTCGGTATCGACTGTCTAAATTTTCAATGGTGTTTTTTGAAAAGTACATAATTTTCCTTGTTACCAATCAATGGTTTTTCCCTGCCAATCAATGTAAGCAGGATTATCTAACTGAGATAAAAAATGAGTATCTGCAACAAACTTATAAAGCTGCTTAGCAACAAATTCTGGTGTAAAAAGCTTATCTGCTGGGACATTGGCTTGAAAAGGTTTAGATAAAGGTGTGTCTGTTGTGCCAGGATGAAACAGCACACAGTGGTTATGTTGAAAACGACGTTTAATCTCAATCGCAGCCGATTTAAATAGCATGTTAAGTGCAGCCTTTGAGGCACGATAACTGTACCAGCCACCCAGTTTATTATCAGAAATGCTGCCGACACGGGCACTCAGTGCACAGATAACACTCGGTGTTTTACGGTTAAGCAAAGGTACAAAAGCATTAACGCAAGCAATCGGTAATAAAGCATTCGTTTTCATACTGTCGATGAAGTGTGCTTGCGATATGTCTGATAATTTACGCTCTGGAGCATGATCCGAATTATGCAACATGCCATTGAATATCATCAGTTGCGACAACGGGATGTCGTAGCGTGCAAGCTCAGTTGCCACAGCGGCTAAACTGGCATCACTGTAATCAGTGATAAAGTGCTGATGGCGCACATTATGTTGAGTTGTGCTATTAAAACTATTGTCAAAATCACTTCTGCTCAGAGTCACAATGATGGCATCGGTTAATTCATTGTGTAGCTCATTAAAGTAGGCTTTTGCGATATCACTGCTTGCGCCAGATAAAATAATTAGTTGCATTTTTAGCTCGATTCTAAATTTTTTAAAAAATATTTTTTCTCGTTCAACATAAAAAAATCGCTTAAGAATGGGCCGTTTTTTATTCTTAAACTAAAAACGAAAGACATAATTCAACATCTAAAAGCTTTACCAACTGTTTTTTGAACACGCCTTTATTTACACGGATTTTGCCTAAAATATTGGTAAGTCCATTTTACCAATTGAATGGATAAAATATGGTTTGTTAAGGCTAAGCTGCATAATTATTACGCTTTTATGTTTATATATTGGTTATTCTTTTTTACGAACATGTTAGAAAATTCGATCTATTAAATTGACGCTGACAATGATATTAATAGAAAGGATCAGTATTTTGTAGGCGTTTTGCTTAGCAAAATACTGTGCAGTAAGTACTTTCAACTTAGTAAAAGAAAGGAGTATGAGAATGAGTGAACAATACGCTGCACTTCGCGGTAATGTTAGCATGCTTGGACAAATGTTGGGTCAAACGATTAAAGATGCACAAGGACAAGCCATTTTAGATAAAGTAGAAGAAATTCGCGCTTTATCTAAATCGTCACGTAGTGGTAATGAAGCCGACAGACAGGCCCTTATTGATGTACTACACGCTCTCACAGACGAAGAACTATTACCGGTTGCACGCTCATTTAATCATTTTTTGAACCTTGCTAATGTTGCCGAACAATTTCATACTGTGTCACGCTTTAATGATGTTGGCTTTTGCCAACTTAATCCTCTCACTCAAACATTAAAAGCGTTAGCAACTGCGGCAAATCAAGGCCACATTGATATTAATCATTTAGCCGAAACTCTCTCAAAACTCCACATTAATTTAGTGCTCACCGCGCACCCTACAGAGGTGACGCGTCGTACTATGATTAACAAACACGTTGAGTTAAGTGATTGCTTAGCGTCATTAGAGCGCAAAGACAATCTACCTACAGAGCGTGCAGAACTTCTTAACCGTATAGAGCAGCTAATAAGCCAAGCATGGCATACGGATGATATTCGACGTTCACGCCCGACCCCTATTGATGAAGCAAAATGGGGCTTTGCCGTGATCGAAAACAGTCTATGGCATGCTGTGCCACGTTTTCTGCGTGAATTTACTGATGAGGTTAAATCTGAACTCGATTTAAGCTTACCAATTGATTACAGCCCGATAGAGTTTACATCGTGGATGGGCGGCGACCGTGACGGAAACCCATTTGTCACCGCTGAAGTGACGCAACAAGTGCTTGACCACGGTCGTTGGATGGCTCTCGATTTATATTCTCGTGATATTGAAACCCTGAGTAACGAACTATCAATGTCAGATGCAAGTGATGAGCTCATTGCGCTGGCAGGTCAAGAATTCGAACCATACCGTGCGGTGCTGAAAAACTTAAAAAATCAGATTGCTGAAACAGTTACGCACCTTGGTGCAAAAATTAAGCGTAAACGTACAGATTCTGAGGATTTAATTACCGACATAGCACAAATAAAACATCCCATTGAAGTGTGTTATCGCTCGTTAATTAAAACCAACATGCGAGTGGTTGCTGACGGTTTATTACTTGATGTGTTACGACGCATAAATAGCTTTGGTTTACGCCTAGCTAAGCTAGATGTACGTCAAGATTCGTCGCGCCACAGTGATGTGTTTTCTGAGTTAACACGCTATTTGGGCTTGGGCGATTATCACCAATGGCAAGAGGACGATAAGCAAGCTTTCTTACTTGCTGAGTTAAATTCGCGCAGACCGCTTATTCCTAAGCATTGGAAACCGAGTCCCGATGTTCAAGAAGTGCTAGATACCTTTGATGTTATTGCTGCACAAGATGCGCACACCTTCGGTTTATATATCATTTCTATGGCACGGACTGCGTCTGATGTATTAGCTGTGCAACTGCTTCTAAAAGAAAGTGGTTGTAAGTTTAAATTACCCGTGGCTCCTTTATTTGAAACGTTGGATGACTTAAATGCGGGTAAAGATGTTATCGAGTGCCTACTTGATAACACTTGGTATCGTGGTCATATACAAAACCAACAAAATGTCATGATTGGCTATTCAGATTCTGCGAAAGATGCGGGCATGATGGCTGCTGGCTGGGCACAGTACGAAGCCATGGATAAACTTGTTCAACTTGCTGAGCAACGTGGCATTGAGTTGGTATTGTTCCATGGACGAGGTGGCACCGTGGGACGCGGAGGCGCTCCTGCGGCGCAAGCACTGCGTTCTCAACCACCGGGTTCATTAAAAGGGGGACTGCGTGTTACTGAACAAGGCGAGATGATCCGCTTTAAGTTTGGTCTGCCTGCCGTTGCGCTACAAAGTCTTAATATTTATGCTGGTGCAGTGCTTGAAAGTAATTTGTTACCGCCTCCTGAGCCTAAGAGTGAATGGCGTGATGTGATGCAGCTTATTAGCGCCGAGTCATGTGAGCATTACCGCGATGTGGTTCGTCATGATGAAAACTTTGTTCCCTATTTTAGAATGGCGACGCCAGAGCAAGAGCTTTCAAAATTGCCATTGGGTTCACGCCCTGCGAAACGAAACCCACATGGCGGGGTAGAAAGTTTGCGTGCAATCCCATGGATTTTTGCATGGAGCCAAAACCGCCTAATGTTACCGGCTTGGCTTGGCGCATTAAGAGGTTTACAAGCTGCACTAGATAAGTACGGTATTGAAACCTTGCATGAAATGAGTTTGCAATGGCCATTTTTCCGTGCGCGTTTAGAAATGCTAGAAATGGTATTTAGTAAGGCGGATAGCTGGTTAAGCGCACACTATGATGATGCGTTAGTGACAGATCAATATAAACCGCTCGGTGTGAAGTTACGCCAAGAACTTAATGAAGCAATTGAATTGGTTCAATCATTGAGTCCACAAAAAAGTTTACTTGCTGATCAACCGTGGATCAAAGAGTCTATTGCTTTGCGTAACCCGTACACCGATCCTCTCAACTTGTTACAAGTCGAATTACTACGTCGCTCGCGTGAAGCAGATGCTAGTTCAGCGGGTGATATTGATAATGCACTCATGATCACCATGACAGGGATTGCTGCGGGTATGCGTAATACCGGTTAATCACTCTTCATCTACTAATCGTACGTCGATTGGTAAGGTAATTATAAACCGTGCGCCGTGATCAGATGACTCGGCGCATATTTTGCCTTTTAAGTTATACTGCACTGCGTTAAAAACAACATTTAAACCCAGCCCCAAATGCTGGCTACCCATATTGGATGTGTAAAAGGGGGTGAAAATTTCTTTAAGAATTCCATCTTTAATTCCTACGCCGTTATCTTGATAGATAATATCAACACACTGCGCATTCTGCTTAATTACAATGTCTACTTTGCCTTCATCACGGTCAATAAACCCATGTTCGCAGGAGTTAATCACCAGTGTTTTTAAAACATCACCTAAAATAGAGGGGTAAGACATAATCGTGACATCATCACCACTCACTTCGTAATAAATATGTTTTCCTAGATAGATACTCAGCGGTTCTAATCGGTCGTGCATATACTCAAGAAGCACAATATTTGACATCGGTTTATCAAGATTAATAGAGACATTGAGCGATTTAAATTCTTCAACAATGCTGGCGAGTCGATTAACACTACTGATCACCAACTCTTTTGCACTGCTGGTATCATTTATAAACTCGTGGAAATGCTTGCTGGTTAAATTCCGGTTTTCAAACTTATCAGATAAGCCCGTTAAGTATTTATCTATTAGCGAGCTGGCTGTCACAATGGTGCCTATCGGGGTATTTAATTGATGCGCCATGCCTGAGACTAATGACGTAAGCGACGCTATTTTTTCGATTTCTATAAGATGGCTTTGTGTATCGTGGAGGCGTTTGAGCGTGGCTGCGAGTTTATGTTTTTGTCTGTTAATACTTCGTATGGCTATAAATGAGCCGATAATAATCAAGAATAGACACATCGAGATGGCAATTGTTAAATCTTGGAATGCTTTTGCTTTGGTTGCTTTTATTTGCTCTGTTTTGGTTAGTTCAGAAATTCTCACTTCTTTTGCAGCTAAATCAGCTTCGGCTAAGGCTTTGGTTAAATTAACACTTGCCTGACGTTTCAAAGCGACCGTTTGTATGTCGTTGTACTGTTTATAAGCTATCAGTGCATTTTGATAATTGCCTTGTTTTTCATAGAGACTTGCCGTGAATTTTGCGACTTCTAGCTGTGTTTCAAAATGCGTATATTTATCAGAATCGAGATCGATTGATGTGATCAAACTAATTGCGTGTTCAATTTTACCTTGTGCTTCATATGTCGCTGTAAGCGCTAAAATAGCACTCATGTATTCACTGCTTACATCATGCTCTTTTATTAAATCAACGGCGTTTAATAACACGTTTTCAGAGGCTTCTAAGTCACCTAGCAGTCGAAGAATTTTGCCTTTCAGGACTAAACTTATACTCTGGTGTGTGATGTAGTCATGCTTTTCTTGCAAAATGAGTAGCGCATCTAAAACTGCCATCGCTTCATCGTATTTTTTAAGCCCAACCAGTGCGGTCGCAATATTCATTGATGCAAACGATTCGTTGAGTGTTTGATTATTTGTTTGTGCGTAGAGTTTGTAATTTTCGAATGTGGTTAATGCTTCTTTAAAGCGTTCTAATTCTAAGTAGATAAGCGCTATATTGTTTTCGACTTGATAAACAAGAAGTTGATTTCGTTGTCTCGCAAAGGGAATTGCATCGTTATAGTAGTTGAGGGCTTCTTCGTAAAGGCCAAGTCGTGAATAGATTCCACCAGAAAGGTTGTAATACCCATACATTAAACTCTTTTCACTCAGTCGAGAGACCATGCTTTTGTATTCTACCACTGACTGCATCGCATCTTCGAACTGATTGTTTTCAAATAAAAACCAGGTTTTGTAGTTGGTAATCATAACTCTTTGTTCGAGTGAAAAGTCATCTGTTTCGAGTAAAGAGTTGACTAAATTGAGCCCTTCGGTTGGGGAGTGTGCGTAGCTTTCCCTGATTGTATTGCGTATTTTTTCAAACTCATCTGCTGTTTTAACGTTAGCTTGACCCGCAACGGGGAAGCTAAACACCAGCAGACTAAACAAAAATGTAATGAGTACTCTGGCCATGCATGAACTCAATAGATAAAAAATAAAGTATTAATACCAGAATAGTTCATACGTTCGATTTCGTTCAGGTACAAACTGTATATTTTATTAGTAATGTGAATTATCAGAAAAAACGTATTGTTGGTTAGGAAAAATTACAGGTATCTAACAAGTAAACACAACGTGAAATATCGCTACAGATATTTAATTATTATCTAGCACTAAATTATTATTTACTTGTCTGGTCTGACCTATTTTATTGCTAGGTGTTGACTCAGTTGTAGATATCAATAAAATAGCGCGGCTTTCTCATTCAGCCTAGATTAAGCCCATTTAAAAATTACCCACAGACTTTTAGAGTAACTTTATGACCAATGTGTCTACTTGCATCACATATGATGCATCGACGTCGCTTGTAATGATGACGTTAAGAGGGATGGCAAGTGCACAGGATGTGATAAATTTTTACCAAATAGCCCATCAATACTCTTTATTGTATGGATCAGATAAAATTTTGGTCGATGTATCCGAGTTAACCCATAACTTTGAGCCTGCAGACTTATTTACCATTATGCCCGTTGTTGCAAACACTTTAAAGCGAGCTGTAATCGCAATTGTGGTCAGTTTTGATGGGTTTATGCATGACCTGTTTGTGCAAAAGGCCAAGCGTTATAACGTGCATGCAGAAAATTTCGAATGTTTTCAAACAGCAAAAAATTGGCTTATAGAACAGTAATCTCAAAATGTGACATACACACCTGGTTCTACTTTAAAGCTGCAGATAATTAGCCTATTAAATCGGGACATAATTGAGCTTTGCACGCCTTAGAGTCTAGTAATTACGGGCATAACCTTTTACACTGTATAGCCAATTAATAATTATAATTTGTTATGACAGCAAGTAGTAAAGAACTGAGCCAAGAAGCGCTAAATTTAGCGTCATTTAGTTTTTCTTTAGAGCAAAAAACAGCGCTTTTTACTCAGTTAAAGCAGCAGCGCGGTATTCTATTTCAGCGCGATATTATTGCTCTGTGTAATGAGCATAAACTCACAGAAACACAGTTACTTAAAGCGTGTGTACCCGTTGCGAGTTTATTTTCTGTTGCGCCTATATCGCAATTTTATGTCGGTGCAATTGCACTGGGTATTAATCAGCAAGGCGAAACTCAGTTCTATTTTGGTGCGAATGTTGAGTTCACCCATCAAGCATTAAGTTTAGTTGTTCATGCAGAGCAGTCAGCGATAAATAATGCCTGGCTAAATGGGGCAAAATCAGTCATTAAAATTGCAATTAGTGATGCGCCGTGTGGTTATTGCCGCCAGTTCATGAATGAGCTAGATACAGCCGATTCGCTTGAGATACTCCTACCAGAAAAGCACTTTAGTTTGCATGACTTACTGCCTAATGCGTTTGGTCCTAAAGACTTAGGTAATGAAATAAGTCTTATGTCGCAGTCAGCGAGTACGCATCAATTTTCAGGTATTAGTAACGCGTGTGATGCAACACTCATTAAAACAGCATTAAATGCCTACGTGCCTTATACGGGGAATTTTAGCGCCGTTAAAATTAGTACGTATCACGATGGTGATTTTTATGGCAGTTACGCAGAAAATGCGGCATATAGCCCCAGTTTGTCACCTTTACAAAGTGCGTTGAGCCAGTTTTACCTTAGCGGATTAAGTTTTGACGATCAGACGGTTAAGTCAATCACTTTACTTGAGACAGAGGGCGCGAAAAATCAATTAGAGGTGGCGAAAGCAGTGCTGGCAAGCTTTGAAAACCCACCAGCATTTGAATACATTACAGCGGCTTTAATTAAGTAATAGTTTGGCCGCTTCAATGACGACGGCGACCGACTTTTTCTCGATCTCGCCGTGGTCTACATTAGGGATTTCTTGCTTAGTTCTATTTACTAATACCCCAGCTACACAGGCTGCTCTGAGGCCTAAAGCAGCACACATAGTAAAGAGTGTTGCCGATTCCATTTCATAATTCATGACACCAAGTTTTTGCCACTCTTCACAACTACCTTGCAAAGCACGTGGTACATAACCTGAATAGGTATCGTAGCGTTCTTGCCCAGGATAAAATGTATCACTCGATGCCGTAATACCAATATGATAATTGATGGCTAAGTTATCGCAGGCATTAACCATTGCTCGTGTGGCAAAAAAATCAGAAACCGCAGGGTAACTTAACGGGGCAAAGTGTTGGCTTGCTCCATCTAAACGCACAGACGCTTGGCTAATTAAAATGTCACCTTCGTTAATATGTGGTTGAATGGCTCCGGTTGTCCCAATGCGTAAAAAAGTATCAACACCCAGTTGTGCTAATTCTTCTACAGCGATTGATGTCGAAGGTCCACCAATGCCAGTCGAACATACCACAACGCTGTGGCCATTTAGTTCACCACGATAAACATGAAATTCACGGGTTTTTGCTAAGCATTCAGGGTTATCAAGAAAGGTTGAAATACGCGCTGAGCGGTCAGGATCGCCCGGAACGATTGCCAGAGTGGCACCTTTTAAGTCGTCACGTGAGAGTCCTAAGTGAAATACCTTTTCCATTTTTGAACCTTATTTTTATCTAAAGCGTAATACTTAAATCATCTGCTTGTAAAGTACAGGACAGATGTCCTATTTAAGGTGAAGGTTGCAAGAATCGAACAGATAACCTAAACCTAAAGATGTAATGATAAAAGAGGATATATTATGCCTGCGTCATCTTCTATGAGTAAACATCAACAATTTGCCCGCTGCTTAGAAAGTTCACACGTATCAGCCTCGGCGCCTTTTCACTGGTTGTCTTTGGCGTTTAAAGATATCGCTAATGCACCCATATTAAGTTTAGTTTATGGTTTAGTGTTCACCCTAATACCCGCTACGATTATGTACTTTGTGTATCAATTTGATACCCATCTTGTGATTTTACCGGCTGTTGTTGCCTTTGCATTAATTGGTCCTGCATTTGCGGCAGGCCTATATGATGTTGCTTGGGAGCTTGAAAAAGGGCATAAGCCAACTTTATTTCATAGTTTAAAATCAATGTTTAGAAACCCTGCCGGTGAATGGGGATTTGCTTTTTTACTCATGGTGATAATGATAGTGTGGATGCGATTAGCTGCACTTATCCATGCCTTGTATCCAAACGTTGTAAACCCTAGCTTTGAGCAATTATCGGCATTTTTAACCCTAGGCACGATTGTCGGTGGTATTTTACTT
Organism: Pseudoalteromonas lipolytica; assembly: GCF_003515105.1. NCBI lineage: Bacteria > Pseudomonadati > Pseudomonadota > Gammaproteobacteria > Alteromonadales > Pseudoalteromonadaceae > Pseudoalteromonas > Pseudoalteromonas lipolytica. Next base: position 331,197 of record NZ_CP032091.1, read on the forward strand.
GTTACTGTGTTTGCCATTTCGGCCTTTACACCGCAAATTATGATGGAGCGTCGTGTGGACTTGATGACGGCGGTCATCTCGTCTATTAACGCCGTTAAAACAAACGCGGCAGCAATGATTGTGTGGGCTGGGTTAATACTGTGCTTGGTATTTGTCGGGTTTATCACTGGCACGGCCGGTTTTATTGTCATTATGCCTTTACTTAGCTATGCAAGCTGGCATGCGTATATTGCGGTGATCAAGACTAAGAAACCGCGAGGTTACGAATAATGAGTATTCACTCTGCATGAATATAAATCTAGTGCAGTAATCTCACCGATTGCTGCACTATTTGACTTTAACTTAACGCATGTTATACCTGCCTCATTAGATTGTTTATTTAATTCATAAGCAAATTCAACTTTTCTGTTTGAGAAAATAAATCTATTAAATTCAATGAGTTGTTTTTTCTAATTTTCATACGCTGTTTAATACTAGGCTTATCTAGTTTTGAACTTTGTGCTAAATGCATAAATTTTTGTTAGCGCATGATTATGCAGATAATTATCAGCGGAGTAGATATGAGTAACACACAAAAAGCATTCCACGAAAAATTAAGTCACTGCCTTTGTCCACCAGGAGACGGTGTTTTTACGGTTAATACAGCTAAAGAGCGTAAAGATGCCCTTCGTACCAAGCTTTATGGCCAAACAGAAAATGTTGATGTGCTGTGGAAAGAATCACTCGAGACATTAGCAGACTCTGAGCATAAAGCCGTTATTTTAGGGATTAGTTCAGATTGTGGCGGTGGTATTTTACGTGGGGCCAATTGGGGACCACTATTTTTACGTTCGACATTAATTGATCAACAGCCTCAAGCACGTGCTTTTGATTTAGGTGATGTGCGTGTTATTCCACATTTATTGCATGATAAATATTTGAACGATGCAACGATTAGTAACTGTCAAAAAGCGTTGTATGCTGACGAAAATAGTGAATATCATGTTTCACCACTTTCTATTACAGAAGATGTATGTGATGGCTTTTATGCACACTACCCAGAAAAAGGGATTTTTGGAATAGGGGGCGACCATTCAATTAGTTACCCGTTAACCAAAGCGTATTTAAAAGCAAAACGCGATGCAGGTAAACGCACTGCTATTATTCATTTTGATGCGCACACCGACCTATTAGTTGAACGACTAGGGATTGATTTGTGTTTTGGCTCGTGGTGCACACATATTCTTGAGTATTTACCCGCTCCGCGTAATTTGATCCAATTTGGTATTCGTTCAAGTGGCAAACCAAAAGCGCATTGGGAATCAACATTCGGTGTGAAACAGCATTGGGCGCATGAAATAATCGAACGCGGCGCAAAAGCGGTTGCAGATGAGGTTATTGCACAACTTAAAGCAGACAATATTGATGAGCTATACGTGAGCTTCGATATAGACGCGCTTGATGAAAGTTTCGCTTCGGCTACCGGTACGCCAGAAGCGGGGGGATTAACTCCTCAGCATGCACTGGATATTTTGGTGGCGTTAGCCGATGAGTTTCCGATCACAGGGGCTGACATGATGGAAATTGCCCCCTTTACGGACAGTTCGTTGATTGGTCAAACAAGTTCAGAAACAACGTTGAGAGAGGGTGCAAAAATCTCAGCATTTTTAATCGGTGCAATGAATAAATAATACGTTAATAATGCAGGGGCCTGTGTATTAGGCCCTTGTTCTGGTCACAATTGTTAATTCTATTTCAATAATGGCTACATCACGCTATATTGATAGTTAATAATCATATTGTGGTGTTGTTGCTGTATGCGCAATTTACTAATTTTGTCTTTGTTGCTTTTAATATTTCCTTGTTTTGCAGCAATTACAGTAGTGACTGAAAACTTACCAAATTTTCACTATCAAAATGAAAAAGGCGAACTTGTTGGTACTGTCGTTGATAAAGTAAAGGCAGCATTAACGCGCAGCGGCGTTAACTACACACTATCGGTTAATCCTTGGTCTGTTTCATACAATGCAGCACTGCGTGACAGTAACACCTGTATCTTCTCTATGGCGAGGCTTCCAGTCAGAGAAACGCATTTTAAATGGATTTCCAAGCTGTCTAACTTTACCGTCTCGTTTTATAGCTTCAAGCCTGAGCATATCAATATTGCAAATCTGGGTGATGCGAAACGATACCGTATTGCCGTTTTAAAAGACAATTACAGTCATATTTATTTAGCAGAACATGGTTTTAATGAAAAAAACCAACTCATCTTATTAAATAGTTTTGACAACATATACGATATATTAAAAAGCCGTCGTAATAGTATCGATTTAGTGGTGCTCAGCGATGAACAATTTAACTTCGCGCTCCAGCAAGACCCCACACTCTCGTCATTAAAACCTGTTTATGAAATCCCAGTGGGAAGCCAAGAATTGTATTTTGCATGCAATAAAAATATCAACAATTCAACCTTGGAAAAATTAACCAACGCCTTTGCATTTGACGATAAAAAATAGCACTTGTTGATTGCATTAAAGTCGCTATAATCAGCTGCTTTTTGACCATTCTTGCAAAAGTGTAACGTCTAAAAAGTACTGTGTATTCAAAAGATTGAATGCGATTCTATATTTAGGAGCTGCAATGAGTGATTTACTCATTATTATGTTATTAATTTTGATTAGTGCGTTATTTGCGATGAGTGAGATAGCCATCGCTGCATCACGCAAGATCAAATTGCGCGTTATGGTTGATGAAGGTAGTAAAAAAGCGCAGGCGGTTTTAACACTGCAAGAGCAACCAGGTGCTTTTTTTGCGATGATTCAAATTGCGCTGAACGCTATAGCGATTTTAGGCGGGATAGTGGGTGAGCAAGCCTTATCACCTTACATTGAACAAATTTTGGTCATGGTCTACCAAGGGCCGTTGCTTAGTCAGATAAGCTTTTTAATCTCGTTTTTTTGTATTACGTCGCTCTTTATCTTATTTGCAGACTTGCTACCCAAACGTTTGGCGATGATCATGCCGGAAGTGGTCGCAGTGAATGTTGTTTCAATCATGCGCTGGGTAACTTTTGCGCTAACACCGTTTGTGATGTTTTTTAATGGCACCACTAATTTTATTCTGCGTGCTTTTAAAGTGCCGGCAGAACGAGAAGACATTGTAACCACAGAAGACATTGTTGCCATGATGGATGCAGGTGCTGAATACGGAAGTTTACAGCAGCAAGAGTATGAGATTATTGGTAATGTATTTGACTTAGAAGCTCGCTTTTTATCGAGTGTGATGACACCGCGAGATCAAATTGTGTTTTTCGATGTGAAAGCCGCTGCGGATGATGTCGCTACAAAAATTATTGAACACCCACACAATCACTTTTTAGTGTGCGATGGCAGTTTAGATAAATTAATTGGTTCGGTCGAATCAAAAGATATTTTGCGTAAGGTACTCAAAGGCCAAAATGCTGACATAGATGAGGAACTGATCAATAAGGATATCTTTTATTTACCTGAAACCCTCAGTTTGTCAGAAGCGTTAAATACTTTTAAAACCGCCGCTGAGCCGTTTGCTGTTGTTGTTAATGAATACGCATTAATGGTTGGCATCGTCACGGTAAAAGATCTTATGAAAGGCTTTATGGGAGACTTAATATCTCACCAAGGTGAGGAGCTTATCATCAAGCGTGATGCAAATTCGTGGCTGGTGGACGGACTTACGCCAGTGGTTGAGCTGGCAAAAGTACTTGAGCTTGAAGATTTTCCTGATCAATCTCATTTTGAAACTGTTGCGGGTTTTTTAATTTACACAATGAAACGTTTGCCTAAGCGCGCTGAGTTTATTCATTATGGCGGCTATAAATTTGAAGTTGTGGATGTTGAAGGGGTGAAAGTAGAGCAGTTACTTGTTTCTCGATTATCATCCAGTGAAGGCGCATAAGCGCCTTTTCCTTTCATTTAAAGTGGCATTAATTGTCTGTATACTGAGGCAGTTTATTATAATTTAAGACTTCCTATGTGCCTTTTTAAAATTGTTTATGGTGCCTTTCGTGCTGCACTGCTTGTTTTTTTCTTACTATTATCTTTTTTTAGTTTTGCAGTAAAACCTACTAACCAAACTCTTGTTATGGTCGGGGGCGAGCTGGCTATGTGTTCAAGTGCAAATAGTCAACACTGTATAAGTGAAGAGGCAATTTCAGGTAAGCAATCAAGGTTGTTCAAAATTACCCGTGAAGCAATCAAAACCGTTAATCAATCGTGGCCGACTAATAATAAAGCGAATAAAAAAGCGGTTAATACCCTATTAAATACACTTGTAGACACTCATTCTAAATCAATGCGTAAAACGCAGTTACTGTGGGCATGGCGTGATACCAATAATGAGCTATTAAGTGTTTTACATGTCAGCGAATTCAACTATGTGTTAGATATGCTAGAGATTGCCGTCGTCGATCAGCAGCAAAATAGAATAAAAGAACGTGTGTTTCCTGCCTATAATGTGGAGTCTTCAAGCACTGATATCCTTGACTTTGTTGCTGCGAGTATAAAAGTAAACAGCCAAACCCCGAAGGTTTTGGTGATCACTGCATCTAGCCGCGATCCTTATGCGAGTGCTGATTATTATGAGTCATTACTTAATCATAAAGGTATTCAAGCAGAGTGGTTACCTTTAACGCCCGCGTCAGCGTATGCCCTTGTTAATGATAAGTGTAATGAACTCAATACATTGCGCCAAACCGAAATGCACTTATTTAATCGAGAAAAGGTGTATAGAGATAGAACCGACACCGAACTGGCCTTTTGCCAGCAAGGTATTAATGCATTACATAAGCAGTTAAACACGGCCACCGCGGTGATATTTAACGACGGTGACCAAGCACTTGCTCAGCAGGTATTATTTACTCGTTCTGGCGAGCCTTATCCGTGGTTTACAAAACTTCAATCACGCCCTGTTATCATGGGGGTGGGCAGTGGCAGTATCTTACAAAACGGTGGAGTTTCTGCACAAGGGAAAAAATCGGTGATGGTTTTGCAAGGTGACAGTCTGTCTGCTCTTAGGCAAGGTGGCACGAACTATGACTGCATTGGTTGTGAAATGAAAGAAGCGAGTGACGTTTTAGTTTATTCAACTAAAAGTGGCCTTGCGACATTTGACTATGGCACTGTTGATAGCCATTTTAGTGAACGTAACAGAACCATGCGCCTTGCTAGGCTCCTTGCCGACACAGGACAAAAATATGGCTTTGGGATTGACGAAACAACGGCCTTAGTGTCGATTCGCTCAGCAGACACAGCCTTAATGACCGTCATAGGTAAAAATGGCGTTGTTCATATTGAGTCAGCGGGGAAGCTGAGCGGCAAACTCAGTTATTGGCCGGCAGGCGCAGTTATTGATGTCACTGACAAGAGCTTTAGTTTTGCTAAACGCAGTGTTGATAATGCCTTGCCAAGTATGACAATTCCTCCGTTACCACTGCAACGATTTGGCGGTATTTTTAGTGAAGCCAAACTCCGTTCATTACTGCAAGCCATGTGTTTAACACAAGAACAACAGGCGGTTGCTCAACAAGATGAGTTTTTACTTAACTTAGATGCTACAGAGCAAACTCATTACTATCGAATTAACAAAAGTCGCTCTGGTTGCGGCGTCGAAAACCTTTCATTTAAAGTTAAAACGTTTAATTAATCACTAAAATGCACAGAAGCTTAGCCTATTTTCATGTTTAGAAAATGGGCTAAGGTCTTACTTTATAATTACAAAATTCAACATAATCAGTATGTTATTTTTTCTTACGTTTAACTAAGTCACACAGCTATCTAGCACATTTATTTAATTCTTCTACACATCGTTTTAAACACATTAAAAGACATTCTCATTGATGTAAGTCATACGCGTAATGATTAAATTTAAGCTAACCTGTAATGAAAAGAGCTGAGTGGTTGATAATGCGATGAAAAAATTACTTTTATTAACGAGCGGGGGAGATTGTCCAGGACTCAATGGGGTGATCCGTGCCATTGTAAAAGCGGCTGCACATGATGGAAATTGGCAAGTCTATGGCAGTCGACGCGCTTACTGTGGTGTGTTAGAGACACCGCACGATATTATTCATCTTTCTGATGACGTTGTTGCTGGCATACATGTTCGTGGCGGTACTATTTTAGAGACGGTTAATAAAGGCAACCCTATCGCATTCCCGACAGACATAGAGGGTAAGCGTGTGTTGGTCGACCGATCCAATGAATTAATCAACGTAATTAGCGAACTAGGCTTTGATGCGGTTATTAATATTGGCGGTGATGGGTCCCACAGAGTGTCTCAGCATTTATATGAACGCGGGTTAAACATAATTGGTGTACCAAAAACCATTGATAATGATTTGTTTGGCACTGATTACACCATCGGTTTTCAAACTGCGGTAGACACCGCAACCGAAGCTATCGATCGGTTAATCCCGACAGCTCAAAGTCATAATCGCGTTATTATTACAGAAGTCATGGGGCGAGATGCAGGCTGGATTTGCTTACATTCGGCAATCGCAGCAGGCGCAGAAGTTGCGCTTCTTCCCGAAATTCCTTATTGCATAGATACGATTATTAACAAGCTACAGACTCGTTTCGATAACGGACATGGCTTCGCTAATGTCGTAATTTCTGAGGGTGCAAAACCAATTGAAGGTGAAGTTGTGAGTCACCAGTCTACTGAATTTGGCTACGAAAACCCTGTATTAGGAGGCATTGCAGAGCAATTGGCAACGCGTATTAAAGCGCAACTCCCGTTAGATGTTCGTGTGACTGTTTTGGGTCATATTCAACGAGGTGGTACCCCTAATTCATTTGATAGGGTGCTTGGTGCAGAATATGGAGTATTGGCTTTTGAGCTTGTTAAACAAGGTAAATTTGGTTTAATACCGGTTCATAAAAATGGTGAAATTAAACCAATCAGTTTAAAAGAAGCAACATCACAATATCGGGCTATTCCGCTTGAGCATGTACTTATTAAAACAGCCAGAAGTATGGGCATATGCTTAGGTGATACCTAGGAAAATGGCGTGTTCATAAGCCGTGACTTATTTCACTAAATGCTGATTCTAAAATTGTTGTTTTAGCTTTGTTCAAAATTCATCCTACAAAGCAAGGGTTTTATTTAATGTAAATTAATTTAAAGAGGGTTGATCTGTGTCAATTTTAGTTTAGAATGATCGTTCATTCTAAACTAAGGGTATAAACATGCACCGCTCTCGCATTCCATTTTTTGCAGTGTCAGCACTGGCTGCCGCTGTGCTTTTATCAGGCTGTGGCCAATCAGAACCAGCTCAAGGGCAGATGCAGGCAGCTCAGGCTGTTCCTGTGGGTGTTATTGAGATGCAAAGTAAACCGCTTACGCTAACAAAAGAGTTACCGGGTCGCGTGTCTGCATCACGTATCGCAGAAATCCGTCCACAGGTGAATGGTATTATTCAATCACGCTTATTTGTTGAAGGGGCGGAGGTTGAAAAAGGTCAGGCACTTTATCAAATTGACCCCTCTACATTTGAAGCCCAAGTTGCAACCAGTAAAGCGGCTATTACTAAAGCTGAGGCGAGTATTTCAAACGCAAAAGCGAAGTCTGAACGTTATAAAGAGCTACTCAGTATTAAAGCCGTTAGTCAACAAGACTTTGATGAAGCCGATGCTGCTTACAAAGGAGCAAAAGCCGACTTACTAACAGCACAAGCACAATTAAAAACGGCTCAAATTAATTTAAATTACAGCAAAGTTTTAGCGCCTATCAGTGGTCAAATTGGTAAATCAAATGTCACCGCAGGTGCGCTTGTCAGTGCAAACCAAGCAACTGCTTTAGCGACGATTACGCAACTTGATCCGATTTTTGTTGATTTAACACAATCAAGCAGTGAACTTACTCGTCTTAAAAAAGCGATTGCTGCAGGTGAGCTTGATAAAGATGCCGCACTGCACTCTAACGTTGAGCTAAAAATGGAAGACGGAAGTACCTATCAACACAAAGGGGTGCTTAAATTTTCTGAAGTAACCGTTGACCCAAGCACAGGGTCAGTGACCTTGCGTGCAGAATTTCCTAACCCAGAAAAGCTTTTACTCCCAGGTATGTATGTTCGCGCGGTTGTTGTTGAAGGCGTTAAAAGCGATGCAATCTTAGCACCTCAACGAGGTGTTAGCCGTAATACAAAAGGTGAGCCGACAGCGATGGTGGTGAGTAAAGATAACACTGTAGAAGCTCGCGTGCTTAAAACAGACCGCACGGTCGGTTCAAACTGGTTAGTGACTGAGGGACTAAATAACGGCGATAAGCTCATTGTGGAAGGCTTACAAAAAATTCGCCCAGGTGCACCAGTCAATCCAATGCCTGCTGAAACAACAGCAAACAGCCAGTAACGGAGAATCTACATGTCACGATTTTTTATTGATCGGCCTATTTTTGCATGGGTACTTGCCATCGTTGTGATGCTGGCAGGTATTCTTGCAATAAAAAGTTTGCCGGTTGCGCAGTATCCATCAATAGCGCCACCTGCCATTAGCATTCAAGCCAATTACCCAGGTGCGTCTGCCCGTACATTAGAAGATACGGTTACCCAGGTTATAGAACAAAAGATGAAAGGGCTTGATGGCTTGTTGTATATGTCATCAACATCGGAGTCTAATGGTTCAGCAACACTTACATTGACTTTTAGCGCTGATACAGACCCTGATATCGCCCAAGTACAAGTACAAAACAAACTGTCACTTGCAACGCCACTGTTACCTGAAGAAGTTCAGCGCCAAGGTGTGTCTGTTGCGAAATCGGCACGTAACTTCTTAATGGTTGTCGGTTTTGTTTCTGAAGACGGCAGTATGAATAATATCGACATTGGTGATTATGTTTCATCAAATGTGCTCGACATTATCTCGCGTGTTAATGGCGTGGGTGAGGTTCAGTTATTTGGTTCTCAATATGCAATGCGCATTTGGCTTGACCCATCAAAACTACAAAAATATGCATTAACACCGGCAGATATCAGTGCAGCCATTAGTGCTCAAAACGCACAAGTATCTGCGGGTCAGCTTGGGGCATTACCTGCAGTTGATGGCCAGCAATTAAATGCGACCGTAACGGCACAAAGCCGCCTTCAAACGCCAGAGCAATTTAGAGATATATTCGTTAAAACGAATCCTGATGGTTCAGTTGTGCGCCTAAGCGATGTAGCAAAGGTTGAATTAGGCGGTGAAAACTATGGTGTGGTTGCGCGTTTTAACGGTAAACCAGCATCGGGTTTAGGGGTAAAGCTAGCCAGTGGTGCAAACGCACTTGATACTGCTGATGGTGTTAAAGCGGCACTTGCTGAGCTTGAACCTTTCTTTCCTGAGGGGTTAACGACAGTTGTACCGTATGACACAACGCCTTTTGTCTCTTTATCAATCGAAAAAGTGGTTAGTACGCTAATTGAAGCCGTGGTGTTGGTGTTCTTAGTTATGTATTTATTCTTACAGAACTTTAGAGCGACACTTATTCCAACAATCGCTGTACCGGTTGTATTACTGGGTACCTTTGCGATTTTACAAGTATTTGGTTATTCAATTAATACCTTAACCATGTTCGCTATGGTGTTAGCGATAGGCTTACTTGTTGATGATGCTATCGTTGTCGTTGAAAACGTGGAACGTGTAATGACAGAAGAAAACCTGTCACCGCTTGAAGCAACACGTAAATCAATGGATGAAATTAAAGGGGCCTTGGTGGGGATTGCCATGGTGCTTTCTGCGGTATTCGTTCCTATGGCTTTCTTTGCAGGATCGACGGGCGTTATTTATCGTCAATTCTCAATTACGCTTGTAACAGCAATGAGCTTGTCGGTATTAGTGGCACTTATTCTTACACCAGCACTGTGTGCAACAATGCTAAAGCCAAGCCATGTACACAATGATAAATCACTATTTGGTCGTTTCTTTTTAGGCTTCAACCGAGGTTTCGATAAAACCAATGCGGGTGCGCAAGGGTTTGTTGCACGCATGATTAAGCACAGTAAACGTTACTTACTTTGCTATGGTTTAATTGTCGGCGGCATGGTGTATATTTTCTCGCAATTACCGTCTGCTTTCTTACCAGATGAAGACCAAGGTATATTGTTTAACCAAGTAAGCTTGCCAGCAGGCTCAACCACGGAACAAACGTTAAAAGTGGTTGAAAAAATGGAGCATCACTTCTTGGAAGATCAATCTGAAGCAGTGAAATCTATCTTTACAGTCACAGGTTTTAGCTTTGCGGGATCTGGTCAAAATGCAGCGATTGGCTTTGTTGGTTTAAAACACTGGGATGAACGTCAACGTCCTGATTTATCAGTGGGCGCTGTTGCGGGTAAAGCGATGGGATACTTCTCAACAATTAAAGAAGCGTTTGTGTTCGCGTTTCCACCTCCTGCAGTTGTAGAACTTGGTACAGCAAACGGCTTTACCTTATTTTTACAAGACCGCGTAGGGCTTGGTCATGATAAGTTACTTGAAGCACGCAATATGTTTTTAGGCATGGCGGCTAAAAACCCGGTGCTTTCAGGTGTTCGCCCTAATGGCCAAGAAGATAAACCAGAGCTTGAGCTGGATATTGATTTAGCTAAAGCAGAAGCGCTTGGCCTAACACAAACTGACATTAACAACACGTTATCAACGGCGTGGGGTAGTCGCTATGTAAATGATTTTATTGACCGTGGTCGTGTGAAAAAAGTGTATTTGCAAGGGACTCCAGAATCACGCATGGTGCCCGAAGACCTCGATAAATGGTATGTGCGCAATGCAAACGGCGATATGGTGCCATTCACTGCATTTGCCCATTCATATTGGACTTATGGCTCACCACGCTTAGAGCGCTATAACGGCTTCTCGGCGATGGAGATTCAAGGTGCCGCTGCGCCAGGTTACAGTACAGGGCAGGCAATGGTTGAGGTTGAAAAAATAGTGAAACAGCTTCCGCCAGGTGTGGCATTTGAGTGGACCGGTATATCGTATGAAGAGCGTTTAAGTGGGGGTCAGGCACCGTTACTTTATGCATTGTCATTGCTGGTTGTATTTTTATGTCTTGCGGCATTATATGAAAGTTGGTCTGTGCCGGCTGCGGTGATGCTGATTGTTCCACTGGGTGTCTTTGGTGCGGGTGTTGCGTCATTTGTGTTTAATTTATCGAACGACATTTACTTGCAAGTTGGCTTATTAACAACCATAGGTTTAGCCTCTAAGAATGCGATTTTAATTGTTGAATTTGCGATTCATAAAATGGACGAAGGTATGAAGCTTGTTGATGCTGCAATTGCTGCTATTCGCTTACGTTTACGCCCAATCTTTATGACGTCAATGGCGTTCGTATGCGGTGTTTTACCGCTTGCGATAGCATCAAGTGCAGGCTCGGGAGCTCAAAATGCACTCGGTATTGCAGTGATTGGGGGCACGCTTGCTTCATCAACAATCGTGGTGTTATTCGTTCCGTTATTCTTTGTGTTAGTTCGTCGCGTATTTCCCGGCAAACAAAAAGTGAATAGTGAGGAGCAAGCATAATGAAACTTAAACTGGTCTCTATTTCAGTCGCGACCTTAGTGCTTTCGGCCTGTAATATGGCTCCTGACCTTGAACAGCGTGAATTACCTATTGCACCACACTATGCAGATGAAACCAATGCGGGAAATATTAATGACCTGCATTGGCAAGCATTCTTTAGTAACGCGCAATTACAACAGTTAATTGAATTAACGCTCGAACATAACAAAGACATAAAAACGGCTGCACTTAATGTGCAGCAGGTGAGAGCGATGTATCAAATTGAGGATTCAAATCTGTATCCAAGTATCGATTTGAATGCATCGGGTACACGTCAACGTTTACCCGGGAGCCTAACGGGCACCGGTGAGGCAGCTATCAGTGAGAACTATTCTGCTACCGTGGGGTTAACCGCGTATGAGCTCGATCTTTGGGGAAAGGTTCGTAATCAATCTGAACAAGCTTTGCAAAATCTTTATTCTGCTGAGTATAGTTTATCCAGTGTTCGTATCAGCTTAATTTCTGAGCTGGTTAATGCATGGCTAAATTACGCAACGGATAAAGCACTGTTAGAGCTTGCTAATGACACATTAAAGTCGCAGCAAGAGTCACTTGCGCTTACGCGTAAAACATTTGCGCTTGGTGCAGCATCACAACTTACGTTATCGCAGCTAGAAAGTACGGTTGCGAGAGCGAAAGTAGATATAGCGAATTACCAGCGTTTACTTAAGCGTGATAAAAATGCGTTAGATTTTTTGGTCGGCCAATCAGTCAATGTCGATTTATTGCCTAAGCAAAGTATCGATACTGTACTTAGTATGCCTGAGGTGCCGGTTGGTTTACCGTCGGAGTTGTTAACACAACGTCCTGACATTAAAGCTGCTGAACATAATTTACGTGCTGCAAATGCAAATATTGGTGTTGCTAAAGCGGCTTTTTACCCAAGTATTAGCTTAACAGCCAATGCGGGGACGGCATCAGCAGATTTAAACAATTTATTTGATGCAGGCTCGGGCACGTGGAGCTTTGTGCCTTCTATTAATTTGCCTATCTTTAATATGGGTCGTAACCAAGCAAATTTAGAGGTGGCTGAAACGCAGCAAAAAGTGGCCTTAACGCGTTATGAGCAAACAATTCAACAGGCATTTAAAGAAGTGTCTGACGCATTAGCAGACCGTCAAGGTTATAAGCAACAATTAGCAGCGCTAAATGACCTTTACCAAAGCAATGAGCTGTCTTTTACCTTATCGGATGCACGCTTTCAAAAAGGGGCTGATAGCTATTTGCAGGTACTCGATGCGCAGCGCAATTGGTACAGTGCGGGCCAGCAGTTAATTATGGGTAAGCAAGCGTATCTTGCAAGCCAAATTAATTTGTATAAGGCCCTTGGCGGTGGTTGGAATGCACAAGGTGCTGTTCAATAAGCCAGCAATTGCATAGTTTATTTAAGGATTTACACGATCTTAGTTGTTTTGCTTTAGCGCTATGATTAAGATCATGTAAACCTTGTTTAAATTATAGTTAACTATACGGGCGAATAGTGTGGAGAAAACATGACGCAAAAAACCAAAAGACACAGCGATCCTGCACTCGCAGAAGCTAGACGTAATCAAGTTCTTTGTGCTGCGGCAGATTGTTTTCGTCGCAAAGGTTATCATGGCGCTGGTATGGCTGAAATATCGAAAACAGCCGGTATGAGTGCAGGCCATATTTATAACTATTTTGCCAGTAAAGAAGCCATCATTGAGTCTATTGTCGAACGTGACATGGAAGAAATGTTCTCAATCTTTAGAGAGTTTGCAGACAAGCCAGGAGACCGTGTTTCGGTGTTATTGGATGGCCTTAATAGAGGAGTAGAGCGACACACAGATTTAAATCAAGGCGCCCTTGATTTAGAAATGCTTGCTGAAGCTGCACGCAACGAGAAAATTGCAAACCTTTTAAGAGAATCTGATGCTCATGCGCGTGATTCAATGCGCGAATTATTAATTGGTGAACGAGGTCCTTTACAAGGCACTGCACTGGATGAAATAAACGCACGCATCGAAGTCATGTTTTCAGTGATGGGCGGGTTGTTATTACGCAAAATGCTTAACCCTTCATTAGATACCGAGCAGTTAATAAAGGCATTAAGGCCTACCATGCAGACCTTATTATTGCCTTTCGAATAAAGGCATTTAGCCTTTATTCTGGTTTTTAAAAACGCTCAATTGACCACTGTAAGGCAATAACAGCAATGGTTAATGAGCCCGCGGGCATCAGCCATTTACGATACCAATCACGATTCCTTAGACTGATTAATACCGGTAAACAGATAGCAAGTATCACAAGCTGACCTACTTCAACGCCTAAATTGAATGCCAGTATGCTCATTAATTGATAATCGCTTGATAAACCCAGTTCCCCTAGAACACTGGCAAAGCCCATTCCATGTAATAAACCAAATGCAAAAGTCACCCAGCCTAATCGAACGATTAATGGCCATATATTGTTTAACGCTGCAAAGAGAACAGAGAGCGCAATACCTAATTCAACCCAACGACTATTGGGTGACACTAATTCAAGGGCCGTGGCTGTCAAAGTAATGGAATGAGCAAGCGTAAATGCGGTGACTATCCAAGCTGTGCCGACGGCAATTTTTTTCTTTGATTGGATCCCTTGCCACGTATTTTTGTCTCTCACAAGTACGCAGGTTAAAAGCAACGCCACTAAAAATAAAATATGATCAACACCCATCCAAATATGCAAAATACCTTGATACACATATTCAACAAATGTTTGACCATAACTTGTTTGAGAGAAATTAAGCGTTTGTTGCTGATTATTCCGACTAAACACTCGACTTGTGTTATTGATTGCTGCGATGGCTTTGTGATTAGCATCAATCTGCATTATTGCATTGTAGCTGAGCGTCAGTGCTGATTGTTCAGGACAGTAAATTTGTAGCGGTACATCGATATACGCTTGGTTAAAGTGGTTATCAAGTTTAAGTGACCCCTCAGCGCTTACCGTACAGGTAGCACCTGCTTGCTGAGCCGTAATATGATTAAGTAAGTACGACGCTATTGCAGCCTGTTTTGCGCTAATTTCCTGCCAAATAATCACGTTATCTTGGTTTAAATCAAATGGAATAGCTTGCTCTATGTCTGCAACTGCAACTTGCCACGAGCCTGATAAAGACACGGTGTCGTTGCTGTCGTTTTGTAAGTTAATGTACGCTGTACTTAGTTGGTGAGCAGACACATTAAAACTAGTAACAACGATTAAGAATGCAATTAAAATTATGTTTTTCATCGTGGTTATGTTCCTAATCGATATCGTTTGCTAATTTGAGTAACTGCTTATCGCTGTCCATTTTCGCGTGTTTCCAGTTAATATTTGCCCAATAGCGTGCTTTAGACTGATTTTCTTCAATTGTTAAATAGTACCAAGTAAGATCGCTGGCATGAAATAGATCTTGGCGTAATTCTCTTAAAATAATGCGCTCTTTTAATTTGAGTCGCCATTTATTCGATTGATTATCGACCTTATTTTTTTCTGCCTGTGCAAGACGCAGCAAAATGGCATCTTCAAGGTTGGCGCTATCGTCTAATAATGCACTCAGAGTCGATAATACGGTATCTAGATTATTCATTGCCAAGTGTGCATCAGCCCATAACACCACCAAACTCACTGGTGAGTTTTTTAAATTCACAGTCGCAAGATAATCAATTGTTTGCTCAGGCTTATTTAATCTAAAAGCCATCTCGGCAAGTACATGGCGGGTATTTAGACTCATCGTCTCTTTGCGAGCGATCTTTTTTAATGCCTGAAAACTTTCTTCAAGCTTACCCGTTTGACTTTGTGCATCTAAACTACATGTGGTCACAGTTTCAATACTTGCATGGCCAATTAAGTTTAAGCACTCAGACTTTGCGTCGTCGAACTTACCTTGCACCATTAATATGTTTGCTGTTAATAATGCGGCATTCACATGATGAGGACTTAGCTCTTTTACTCTGGCTAAAAAGGCTAAAGCCTCGTCAAATTGATGCTCGCGTTGTAGTACACGCGCGTAATAATAAAGAATTTCGGGATCGTCGCTTGTATTGACTTGCTGTTCTAAGTAGCGTTTTAGGAGCCCTTGCTTACTTTCTGTTTGGCCCGCGTATTGTGTTTGTTCAAATAACGTTGCAAGCTCTTGAAGTGTCAGGGTAGCAGCAAGAGGGGTGCTTGATGTGGCAATAACGTCGTTATCGTTTGGAATGTAAGGTTCAGCGTGAGCGAATGTGTTTACAAAAATAAACGACCAGATTAAATATTTCATTGTTGCTCCTTATAAAAGCCATCCATGGCCAAATTTCTAAACCTTAGTTTCCAGTAACTAAATCATCGAAGTTTGCTTCAGCACCGGTGTTTAAGAACACACGACCATTGAGGCGTAATGGTTCGTCAGAAGCAGCTTGATTAAATGCAGCACGGCCAATAGCAGCAAAATCAACCTGTAATGCTTCAATGGTAATACTGACAGTGGCAGTTACTTGGCTGTTTACACCGTCACTGACAGCAAATTCGAAGCTATCAGCGCCGGTGGTCTCTGCATTAGGGGTATAGGTATAGCTGCCATCACTTTGCACAACCACACTGCCTAATGTGGGCTCTGATACAAGACTGTAAGTAAGAGCATCACCTTCAGGGTCAGAGCCCTCTAGCATGTCTTCGATAACAACCTCTGTTTGCGTTGTTACCATTGCATCAGTTGCACTGGGTGCCTTGTTAACTGGAACAGGCTTCATATCATCTTTGTCATCATTATCACTGTCATTACAGCCTGCAAGAACACCAGCCATAATCATCAGTGTGATTGTAGAGCGTTTTAAATTACGCATCGTAGCTCTCCTTATTTAGAACCAGCAATTGGAGTCGCAAGGTATGGGAAGCTCGCATCCATCATGGTTGCATCTAAAGGGGCACCATCTGTGAACGGTACATTACCTACACTCGCATCGTCTGATGTACATAAGCCTAAGTCGGTGTCAGTGCCATTTACTGGGATTGGGTAACACAAGCGGCCCATTACGACACGCAGTGCAATATCAACCACGTCATCACCTGGACGGCGACCATTAGGGAAACCTGCAAGGTCATCGCCCGCAACACCAAATGCTGATTGTTCAGTTTGCGGTGTTGCCGCAATCGCTGTATTTAGACGCAGCATTTCAGACGGTGTGACTGTGGCTAGTTGGTTTACACCTGGGAAGCCAGTTAAAAATGCAGTGACTAAATCATTACGAGGGAAATTAGTCGGCGCGAGTGTTTCAATATTTGTGCCTAAGGTGCTGTTCACGGCATCTTTAAATAAGATGTTAAGCAGCTCAGGCAGTGATGGATGCGTTACATAATCAGCAAATTGACCATCGTCAGCAGGTGCTGAGGTAGAGAAGGTGTCTTTGTCTTTTAAGCCAATAACAAGTTCATTAACCAGTGGGCTACCCAAACGTGATACTTGAGTTAATGCACCACCGTTAACCGCTGTTTTAGCAAATGACGCATTTGGATTTAAAATACGCGCTTGCGGAAGACTTGCTGTTGTCCAGCTACCAATCGTGCCATTACCTTCAC
This sequence comes from Pseudoalteromonas lipolytica, assembly GCF_003515105.1. Taxonomy (NCBI): domain Bacteria; kingdom Pseudomonadati; phylum Pseudomonadota; class Gammaproteobacteria; order Alteromonadales; family Pseudoalteromonadaceae; genus Pseudoalteromonas; species Pseudoalteromonas lipolytica. The sequence continues at coordinate 348,287 of NZ_CP032091.1, forward strand.
CTGTCACACAGGCTTTAGGTACTTCAACAGCAATGGCTGTCACATTTTTCATTGCTAGGTCGTCATTATCAGCTGATTGTGTGATGCCACCAGGAAAACCACCGCCATCACCAGCACCCGGAGCACTATCACCTTCGACAGGGACATAATTTACAAGGTCAAAAGTTTTACCTAGGTTAACAACAAATGGGTCTTTACGTTGACCTACAAACACTTTACCCATACCGTCGCAGCCTGGGATTGCCACGCTGTAAATGTACTGGTCAGCGTATTCTTTGTAAGCACTCATTGAAGAGAATGTTTTGTTACCAATGTAATCAAGCGGTTTGTAAAATTCATTACTGCTATTCATTGAATTTGTTAGCATTGTTTTAGAGCCAGTACGTTGTGGGCCTTTTACAATGCTCACTGTATATGACTCGCTAAAGTTAACCGCTGCATTATTACCGGCCGCTACACCGCCGACATTCTTTAATGGCACTGCAACCGTGCGTTGATTGCCTTCTGGGCCGACTGTTAAAGCAACACCCATGTTGTCATTAGGTAACATGCTTTTGAAATTAAAAGCAAAGGTCATATCTTCTACAGCATCGCCGTCATTATCGATATGAATGCTGTAGGTTGCATCTGGGTCCATCGCAAAATAATTTGGACCGCCGTAAGCATCTTGAAGTGGAATATAGTTTGCGATGAACGTGACATAATCGCCACGGCCTTCTTCGTAACTATTAAACGCGTAAAAGTCTGTTGAGTCTAATGTTGGGAAGCGTGTAATGTTCGGTGCTTCTCGGTGACTAGATGCCTCTGTAGGCAAGCTGAACAGGGTACTACATACTACAATAGCAATTAGAGATGGAGTTACGTTCTTCATGACTTTTTCCTTAGTTTTTAAATTAAGTCATAGTGAAATACGGGCGAAGAATTTAATTGGATGCAATAATTTGAAAATTTTTTAACAAAAATGCAAAAAGCCGTGCAATGCACGGCTTTTAGATTTAAAGAATAACCAATTCGGTGGTGTATAAGACCTCGGTTGGGGAGCCATTAGGCGATCCTCCCAAGGGTTCTAAGCTAACAGCCAGGAGTGCAATGTCATTCGCATTAAATTGGGTATTTTTAGGTAGCTCAATTCGGCCTGACTTGGGCAGTAGACCTAAGGATATGGGCGCTTCTTGCCCTTTTAAAATCATCCATAACTCATAATCTTTGTCTGTGCGTGGTATAAGTGCTGTCGATGCTTTAATTGCAAGGCTATCGTCTTGGACATCAATAAACCAAAGTGCAGATTCGGCTTGATTCTTAAAAAGTGCAATTTGTTGCGCTTGCGATGTAACCGACTCATGAGGCTGCCAAATAATAAGCGCAAGGACAATGCTCGCAGCGGTGGCAATAAGTGACCATGCTTGTAGTATCGTTGAGCGTGGCTTTTTGGTTTTTAATTGCAAAGGGACAACGTTGGGGTCGATACGACTGGCAATTTTTTCCCATACGGCTTCATCGGGTGGCACAGACTCAATTGAACTTGCTAAGTTATTGAGATGTTGCTCCCACATCCATGTTGCTTCTCTTGCACGGGTAGAGGTTAACATTAAACGAGCAAAACGGTCGCGAGCGGGGCCTCTTAATGTCCCAAGAACATACTCGGCTGCTAACATATCAATAAGTGTTTGGTTTTCATAATTCATAACGTTAGGCACCTTTGTAGTTGTTGTAACCCACGTCTGATCCAGCTTTTAACTGTACCAAGAGGGGATGCAATGTGATCAACAAGCTCGTGATGAGTCAACCCTTTATAATAAGCCAAGTGAATTACTTGTCTTTGCTGTGGATCAAGTTGTTCGATACAGTCGACCAACTTTGAATCATCTTCGTAAGCAACTTGAATAGACGTTAAATCTTCTTGTTCTTGCTCATCAGTTAAGCTCTGTTCTTTACGCACTTTGTGGTGGCGTAATAAATCGAGGCAACGGTATCTGACTATGCTTATCATCCATGACATAACTGCCCCTTTTGATACTTGATAGTCACTGGCATTGTGCCAAATTTTTACAAAGGCATCTTGCAATACTTCTTCAGCCTGAGCCCGATTACCCAGCATTTTTAAGCTAATGGCAAATAACTTAGCGCTAGTTGATTTGTACAAACTTGCGAAGGCATTTTTGTCACCTTTCGCTGTTGCACTCAGTAACGCTAATAGTTGATCGTTGTCCATAAAGTTCCTGTTTTTCTTGTTGTATAGAAGTAACGGTTTACTCACCGGTTTAGATGCACGAAACATTATTTTTAGAAAAAAGGATGTGAAATCAATGTTAACCCACCTCTTTTCTATTAATTAGGTTAGCAGGGATGTGCTTATTGGCAAATTTATAGGTTTCAAGTTATTCATAATGTGTAAGTTATTCATAATGTGTAAGTTATTCATATGTTATTGAAAAAATGTCCTAAACTTATTTATATATAAATAGTAAATCTGCTAAGTTATTGATTTAAGGTATATCAAAAGGCGTGGTGTACTTTAAACTCTGGAGTGAAACTTGCTATGTATAAATAATTACAATAACAAGGAGTGATTATGTGGGCAGCATCAACCTATTTAGTTTTAGCCGTAGCGTTTATTATTGCTGCGTTGCGTGTAGATACGGTGTACTTTGCGCTATTTTTTTATTGGACAGCGCTTTCATTATTATTAGTGAGCGCGGCTTATTTTTTTGATATCGCGCGAATATTCCGTAAACGTGAAAATGGCATTATTCCCATGTATATACGGTGGGCGTTTATTCCATTTTTACTTGGCGCACAACTTTATAACGCGTGGTCTAGAAAACACGATAAAGTGCCGCCACTTCAACAAATAAACGAGCATTTGTTTTTGGCTTGTCGATTATTTCCATCTGACATAGACAGTATGAAAGAAATGGGGATCACAGCCGTTTTAGATGTAACCTGTGAGTTTGATGGCTTAGAATGGTCGTCTACTCAAGAAAATATCCGTTATCTAAATATTCCAGTACTTGATCACAGCGTGCCAACCCGCGCACAATTAAATCAAGCCATTAATTGGATACATCATCAGATTAAAGAAGACAGACGCGTTGTAGTGCATTGTGCATTAGGACGTGGTCGTTCCGTATTTGTCATGGCTGCTTATTTATTGAGTCAAAACAAAGATGCAGATGTGCACACGATACTTGAGCAAATTAAAGAAACACGTGAGACTGCAAATCTTAATAAACGTCAATTACGTCATTTAATAAGACGTCATAAAGCCGGTGATTTATTAATTAAAAATAAAGCTGTACTTATTGCTAACCCTGTATCGGGCACGAAATTATGGGAATCTAAAAATAAACAAATTACCGCCCGTTTATCACAGTACTACGATTTAACAGTACACACGACAACGGCCGAAATTAGTGGCATTGATTTAGCAAAAGAGGCCATTAAATCACAGCCCGATGTAATCATTGCATGTGGGGGAGATGGCACTGTGACAGAGGTTGCAAGTGTGTTAGTTGATACCCCCTGTAAATTAGGGATCATTCCATTAGGTACTGCAAATGCGTTAGCGCATGTTTTAATGGGCATTCGGTCAAAAATAATTCCTGTCGAACAAGCCTGTGAGCTCATTATTGAAGGGCAGGCGAGTCGTATTGATACCGCACTGTGTAATGGCGAACGTATGCTATTGCTTGTAGGGATAGGTTTTGAGCAAAAGATGATAGAAAAAGCGCATCGTGATGCAAAAAATGAATCGGGGCAATTGGCCTATTTACAAGGTTTTTGGCACGCGCTCGGCGAGCATGAAGCTCAAGATTACACCGTAAAACTTGATAACAATGAACCGCAGTCAATTCATACCACAAGCCTGATTATCGCCAACGCAGCACCATTCACCACCTTGTTAGCGCAATCAGCAGGGCAGCCCGACCATAAAGATGGGTTACTAGATGTTAATTGGCTTACCCCAAGTGCAGACTCGAAAGCCAGTACCTTGAGTATTGCTGAGTTGGTTTTTTCGAGCATTACTCAGACAAGTTTTGCAATTAACAGCCATCACACAAATGCTATGCGTGTCTGTGTTACGGCAGAAAATGAATTAAGCTATGTAATTGATGGCGAGGTGAAAACAGCTGATGAAATCGTTGTAGAAATATCACCGAAATCGCTTTCGGTGATAATGGCAGAAGAATAATTATTTTTTAATGCTTTTCCACTGGAAAGTTGCCATATCGTCCTCTTGGGTATTGAAAAACGTATCGACATAAAGTTGCTCTACTTTTTCACGTGCCCAGGGCGTTTTACGTAAAAATTTTAAACTTGATTTTACACTGGGATCATTTTGAAAGCAGCGAACATCGACATGCGCAGCGAGGCCTTCCCAGCCAAATTTTTCTTGTAGCTTAGTGACGATATCGGCAAGTTTTACGCCATGCAAAGGATTATTAGGTTGATTATCCATACTAAATCTTAGGTTACTTATTACCGCGCAATAGTAACCTATCTCGTCACTAGATGCTAATTGACACGAATTGTTTTCGCCTGCTTAGGGTAAATAATATCGCCGTTTTCATTCAATCGATACCACATGAGATCACTATTAGACAGATGGTCTGTTTTTGTAGCGCATATAAGCATGCTGTTCGCGACAGCAATAATCGCACCCTCGGTATAGCGTTTATTTTCATACCAGCATACCTTTGCGTTGGTTAATGCACTGTCACCATCTAGCACCACTAACGGAGTGTCTTTCGCTGTTGCTATATGAGAAAACACTAAAAAAAATAATAAAAAGATTGAGATACGTGTAAGCAAATTTCACCCCGCAGTAGCAGTTTTTAATATCTTCACTAAGCTTAAGTCTATATGCTATAAAAACACAATGATGGAAATAATAAAAAGGTGAACATATGCAATTTGATAAAAATATGATTGACGAATTAACACTCCTCGCTAAATTCCCGCGAAATTCAAAAATGCAAGGTATTAAGATTCATTCTGATGCAGATTCTTCACTGATTGATGCAGCGAAGCGCTTATACGATAAAGGAATTACTGATAGCAGCGATGGAGGCTACCTAACCGATTTAGGTCTTGATTTAATAGAACATGTTACATTGATCCACTCGGCTTTAAAATAGCCACAACTGCTTAGATAAGCCTAAATCCTGCCCACTTTAGCCAGTTTATTATTAGTTTTTTGCTAATAGTCAACTGGCAAATTCACTAAACCATACTATCATTCAGTTTTCATTCATTTAAATTCATTTTATTTAAATAAAGGGACTCGTGATGAAAACGAATAAACTCAAACTTGCACTTCTAAGCAGTACAATTACTTTATTATTAGCTGGCTGTGGTTCGGACAATGATGAAAATGAACCTGAAGTCGTCGACACTCCCCCCGTCATTCAACTTGATAGCACTGCGAGTGTAAAAGAGGGTGAAAGCACAGAATTATCAGCAACGGTTACCGATGATAACGCGAGTATTAGCTACAACTGGGTACAAGATTCAGGCCCGAATATTACGCTAACGGGAGCAGACACAAACTCTATCAGCTTTATTGCGCCAGCACTTGATAACGACACAGAAGCTATGTTTACGCTTACGGCTACGGACTCAGCAGGCCAAGCTACATCAAAATCAATTACGGTGAGTTTGTTGAATAATGTTGCCCCTAAGGTCTCTGCAGACTTTGGCTCTGCACAAGAAAAGTCGATGGCGACACTCTCAGTAAATGCGACTGATGACGATGGCAGTATTAGCAGTTATAACTGGGAGCAAACAGCAGGGCCCACAGTTACGTTGAGCAGTGCGACTGAACAACAAGTGTCATTTACTTTACCAAGTGTTGCCGAAGATACCGAGCTTAAATTCAAAGTAACAGTTACAGATGATTCAGGCGATAGTACCGAATTAGAACAAAGTTTCATTATAGCGAGTATCGATAACACGTATACCTTAGCGGGTTCAATTACGGGTGATAAGTTTAGTAATGCGACCGTTAATGCAACTTTACTCGGTACTAATTACACACAAACGAGCGATGCTAACGGTGATTTTACGTTTACGTTTACTGTTGACGATGATGAAACGAATCTGTTTAGTCGTATTAATGCTATATCTGCGACTAATTCGAGTCTTGAATACAGTGCATTTGTTTCCGATTTAACTGCCAATGCCCAAGTACAAGCAGCACCCAAAATTAAGGCTAATTTTGCCCATGGTGATGAAGGCGCTAATACGGTAAGTTTAAGCGCTGTTTCTACGGCGTTAGTTGCGCTTATTACAGCGGCAAATGAGGGGATACCACCGGCTGACCTTGAAAGCTTTTCATTGGTAGAAAAAGGGGTTGATCCAGATGTGTTGATTGAAGCTGCAGCCGTCGTGAAATATGCGACCGAAAATGAAGTGACCCTTCCAGAAGGAACGGAAAATTTAATTGATCTTATTGAAAACCCAGACGCTTATAACGAGTTTGTCGCCGCTGTTGAGCAATCAAACCCAGGCGCAATCGAAAATGAAGTTGCAAAAATAATAGCAGATCCAGAGCTAACTCCACCTGTCGATGAATCATCTCTACCTGCTTACTATGTAAGAACATACCCTACAGCAACAGGGTTCCTTTCACGTGGTGGCCAGCAATACACATTTGAAGAAAACGGTATGGGCAAATATGTTCATAGTAGTGGCGCTGTTAATTACAATTGGGCACTTACTGAAGGTGTTATCACACTTGATTTTACTAGTGGTCAGGGCATTATCGGGTTCCTTTCTGTTGATGTCGGCGTTGCTGGGCTTTCTCAGCAACAAGTTGATGATCTTTTCAATGCAGGGATTTATCAAGTTGAAGTCACCTACTCACCTCAAACAGCGACACTTAAAAGGATTGTCGAAGGTGAGAGCATTGATAGTTATCGCTTAACAATGTCACAAACGGCTCAAATGACACCTATTTACTTGGGCGAAAATGTGATTGAAACACCTGAATTTAGCGTTTCAAATGAATCAGATGTCTCAATGAGAAAGCCATATTCAGGCTCTGACCTTGCGTTTAAAGCTGAAGATATGGGAGGCACTTGGGCAATACAACATTATCAAAGTGATAGTGATGATGGGGTTGTCGGATTTGTTTTAGACCCATACGTTTTTTCTGCTGATAATACGGGTAAATTACAAGATGCAGAGACAGCACTTCAGTGGCAAATCGAAGAAGGTGTTCTTAAAGTTACTTTCCCTGATCAGCGATATCAAGAAAGCCGAATTATTGACCAGTTAAATGGTGATTTACAATTACTGAATGTTGCATACTCCGCAGAGGGCGCTGTTATCGCAACTGAAGTTATGTATGGCTTTAAGGTTGACGAAACGAGTGCAGCCGCCGTTGATGTAACAAATGAGCCCGGCAATTTCTGGCAGACTATGATAAATCAGTGGACAAAAGCAAACTGGAAAGATGGCAAGCTAGAGTTTTATTATGAAGGTAACAGCGATAATGGCTTTAATGTGTTTGGCTTTCAGTTAACAAAAACGGATAGTCGCCGTTTAAATCTAGTCAATGGCACCGAGCAAGATTATACCTTAGATGGCGTAAATGTAGGTTGGATGCAAGAATCTAGAGACGTCACGATTAACTATTTTGGTAATTTTTCATGCAGTGATGATATGTCTAAACCATGTCGCAAACGTGAATGGGAGATATTAAAATCTCAACCGGGTGTTGCCGGTGAACGATTATACGTAAAAGAAAAAGACTATTATTTGTTAGATGAAAATGGTTGGTACAATAGCCAAGGTGCGCCTTCTATATTGATTGCTCCACGGATTAATATCTATGAAACAATTCCTGAAAATTATTGGATGCCAGAGACGATGAAGTCGAGTGGATCACCTAGCTTGTTTAATACAACCAGCAGTTCAACAAACTATACGATACTTTCACCTAATAAAGATAAATCATCCGTTAACTAATCCTTGCAGCAAAAGGCCCGATTAAATCGGGCCTTTTAATTTATATTGAATCGGGTTGATTCTGCGGGGCTGCATCAATAAATGCATCAAGTGTATTACAGTGTTCATACACAGCGGCGATTTTTGGATATTTTTTCATATCAACGTTAAAACGCAGTGCATTAAATACTTGAGGCACTAAACAGACATCAGCTAAGGTTGGCTCATTCCCTACACAAAAACGATTACCCTCATCTAACATTTTTTCTATGCTGTCGAATCCGACCTCAACCCAATGCTTATACCACGTGTTCTTAGCCTCATCATCGACACCAAGATCATTGGCTAAGTATTTTAAAACGCGTAAGTTATCAATTGGATGAATATCACAGGCTACGGCGTAACAAAGGTTACGGATCTGTGCTTTTTGCCATGCATCACCCGTCAGTAAAGGGACTTCTGTATGGGTTTCTTCAAGCCATTCTAAAATAGCTAATGATTGCGCTAAAACCCCGTGATCGGTTTCTAACGCTGGCAAAAGGCCTTGTGGGTTTTTTGCCAAATAGGCGTCGCTTTGCTGTTCCGATTTTAATAGATTTACGGTTACAAGTTCATGATCAATGTTTTTTAAATTAAGGGCGATACGAACGCGGTACGCCGCAGATGAACGAAAATAGCTATAAAGTTTCATTATACGTCCTGTTTACCTGTAAAGTGTTTTTTAATAGTTCGCCAACAATCTGTGTAGTTTGCTTGACGCTCTTTACCTTCAAGGGCATATTTTGTTGGTGAAATAACGTAACGTGATTCAAACATAAATGCGAGTGTATTTTCATAGCGTTGTGGCTGTAAATCTGCATTCGATGCTTTTTCAAATACATCAGCTTCAGGTCCATGTGGTGACATACAATTATGTAGACTTGAGCCGCCCGGTACAAAACCGTGCTCTTTGGCATCGTAAACACCTTCGATTAAGCCCATAAATTCACTCATAATATTGCGATGATAATAGGGTGGGCGGAAAGTGTTTTCTGCTACCATCCATCGTGGAGGGAAAATAGCAAAATCTATATTTGCGACACCCTCAGTACCTGAAGGTGACGTAAGGACAGTAAAGATTGATGGATCTGGGTGATCATAGCTTACGGTGTTCATGACATTGAAACGCGCTAAATCATATTTATAGGGCGCACTATTACCCGTCCATGCGACCACATCGAGTGGTGAATGACCAATATCACAACGGAACATGTTACCGTTAAATTTCGCAACTAATTCAAAGTGACCTTCGATATCTTCAAATGCAGCAACAGGGTAGTGGAAGTCACGGTCATTAGCGTAACCGTTTGCACCAACTGGACCACGCTCAGGCAATATGTACGCATGGCCATAGTTTTCACAAATATAACCCCGCGCAGTCTCCGTTAATAAATCAACTGCAAACTTAATGCCTCGTGGAATAACGGCAATTTCACCGGCACGCACTGTTAATTTGCCGCACTCAGTTCTAAGCAGTAGTTCGCCTTGTTGAGGAACAAACAACATCTCGCCATCTGCATTGTAAAAGTAACGGTTATCCATAGACTTGTTAGCAACATAAATATGAATACCAATACCTGTTTGTGCATTTGCGCTACCATTTGCCGCCATTGTGACTAGACCGTCGATAAAGTCAGTTGGTTCTGCTGGGATATCAATCGGATCCCAACGTAGCATCGTCGGTGGTGTTGGTACTTCGGTGATTGGTGCAGTGCGAATTAAACCATTATCAATTGCTGTATAGTCGCCTTGAACAACCGAAGGACGAATACGATAAAACCATGTTCTGCGATTATCTGCACGCGGTGCTGTAAAAGCCGTTGTGCTAAATTGCTCAGCGTATAAATCGTAGTTTACTTTTTGTGGGCTGAACTGACCAATTGGTAATGCACCCGGCAGTGCTTCGGTTTCAAATTCATTACCAAAGCCTGTCATATATTGTAATTCGTTGTTATTCATCACTAGACTCCTGAAAGGTTTTAGGTAAGATACTCTCATGTGAGAGTAAATTCAAATAGGATAGAATTTAACTCTGTAAATATTTTTTGACAGTAAAAAAGCCATGACAAAAGAGATGAAAGCGACATTTGATTTAAACAGTTTTCTGCCCTACACACTCAACAATATTGCAACGCAAATGAGTGAACAATTTAGTGAGCTATATCAAAGCCAATTTGACTTAACCGTGCCACAATGGCGCATTATTGCCAATCTAGCCCAATACGGTCAGCTAAGTGCAAAATCGTTATGTGATTTGGCACACATGGATAAGTCTACGGTATCAAGAGCGGTTAAACGCTTATTAGAAAGAGACATTATAAGCGCCCAATCTGATCCACTCGATAAAAGAGCAACCTTACTGTCATTAACACGTGATGGCAGCGATATGGTTGAAAAAATTAGATCGGTGGCATTAGATTGGCAAGCAGAGATGCTAAAAGACATAAATGAACATGAATATGAAAACTTTATCTCAACGCTGAATAAAGTTTACGATAGCCTCAATAAAAATGTTTAATTCTGTAATCTTAGTGCTGCTACATATTGATTTAGTGAATCGATACGGATATGATAATCGATATCATTTACAATTAGAAATTTGGATGCTCTCCCTATGAAATTAGCGTTAAACACAATGAAGACTTTTGGCCTTAGCCTTGTATTAGCATCAGCATTTATTACGCAACCAGTATTGGCAAATGGCCCAATTGGCGAGCACGTTAATCACCTTAAAGCAAACTTAAAAGATTATTCTGATGATGTTGAGTGGATGATAGCAAAAGTGGATGCTTTAGTGACAGAGTATGAAAAAAATGGCGCTAAGGCTGTTAAAAGCGATGATTTAATTGAGTATTGGGAATCAGTAAAGTTTCACAGTGCCATCGAAACTAATTACGTTCCAGTTTATGCATCTATTTGGCAAAGCATTTATGGTATTAAAATGGCCATCGATGATAAAAAACCTGCAAGCGAAGTACGTCAACACCAGCAGGCACTAGATGCGGCTCTATGGCAGGGGCTAGGGGCTGTTAAATTAGCCGCTGATTTTCAACAAAAAGGCTTATTGAAAGCGGTAAAAGCGACGGCCTCTGAAAACATGACGCAAAGCGCCACTATTGATGAAATTAAACATAAGTTAGACCGCGTTGTGGCAAAATATGCTGAGCGTTTAAGCGACGAAGCGACTCAAATTGTACACGATACTTACCTTCACTTATTTGAAGGCGTAGAAGGTACTCTTATTGAAAAAGACGCAAAACTTGTGGAAGTACTTGAAAAAGATTTTAACGTCACACTTCCAAAAGCCATTTCAGACAAAAAAGACGTTGACCAAGTTAGAAATGTGGTTATTGATATGCAAGAAAAACTTGATCGCGCTAAAGTGCTATTAGAAGAAGCTGAAAAGTCACGTAAGGATGTATTTTAGTGAAACGCAGAACCTTTATTCAAGGGCTGGCTGCGTTAGGGGTAGTGGGCAGCATGCCATTACCTCTTTCTCGTGCTTTTGCCGCAAGCCCAGTAAGCCCAATTTCAGTGAATGACCTACCAGCCCTAGAGGGCGATCTGACTTTATACCTAGGCCGTGGTGAAGGTGGTTTATACGAAAACGTATTGAAATCAATCGAAAAGAAAAATCCAAAACTTAACCTATCGATTCGTCGCGGGCCGACAGCAGCGCTTGGAAATATGATTGTTGCTGAAGCAAAAGCAGGCGTGAAACGGGCTGATTTATTTTGGGCTGTGGACTCAGGTGCAATTGGTTTAATTACCGATGCGGGACTCGCCAAACCGTTACCAGGCGATTTAGAATCGCAATTACAGCCGCAATTTCGCTACCCAGGTTGGGCACCCGTGACAGGGCGTATCCGTACCTTACCCTATAACACGAAGCGCCTCACCAAAGAGCAAATTCCAGATAGCATTATGGCGATAGCCGATAGCGATTTATCAATTGGCTGGGCACCCGCCTATGCATCATTCCAGTCATTTGTAACTGCAATGCGCATTCTTGAAGGCGATGATAAAACCGCTAAGTGGCTTAAAAAAGTCCAGAAACGTTCTAAAACGTATGCCGGTGAATTAGGTGTAGTGATGGCTGTTGAGCGTGGTGAGGTTGATATTGGTTTTGCAAATCACTATTACACACTTAGATTAAAGTCGGGCAAACCTGATGCAAATCTCGATCTTGCCTTCACAAATCAAGACGCGGGTTGCTTAGTTAATGCCTCGGGTGTACTTTCATTAACCGATAACCCGAATGCAATGAACTTTATGCGCTATTTATTAAGTGCAGAAGTACAAAGCTACCTTGCTCGCGAGGCCTATGAAATTCCGCTTATTCAAGGGATTGAACAGCCTTCTGGCTTACCTGCTTTATCAGCAATATCACCACCGAAAGTTGATTTAACACAATTGGCAGATTTAAGGCCAACACTTGACCTTATGCGAAGTAGCGGTGTTCTATAATGCGCATACCTGCTTCATATCCTATGGCGCTGCTTGCAGCGCTTTTGGCGTTAGCGCCTGTTTATATTCTGATCACCTTAGCCAGTGATGCAACAGCTATTTTTGATAGTCATAATTTAAAAATTCTTGGTAATACCTTATCCCTCATGGTGTTAACCGTAATAGGCTCAATTTTAATTGGTGTTCCTCTGGCATTTATTAGTGCCTATGTGCAGCTCCCTTTTAAGAAGTTTTGGCTGGTGTTGTTTGCAGCGCCGCTTGCAATACCAAGCTACATCGGTGCATTTACGCTCTACGCAGCGTTTGGTCCAGGTGGTGAGATAAACCAGCTATTAGGGTTTGAAACCCCACCTATGTATGGATTAACAGGTGCAGCGATTGTGATGACGCTGTATACCTTTCCATTTGTAATGCTGACTACACGTTCATCATTGCTCAGTCTTGATGCGAGCATGGTTAACGCTGCACGCACCTTGGGTATGTCGATGACAATGAGTGTGTTTAGAGTCATATTACCGCGAGTAGTTAATGGGATTGCTGCCGGCTCTTTACTGGTGGCTCTGTATACGTTGTCGGACTTTGGCACGCCAGCTATGATGCGACTTGATACGTTTACCCGTGTGATTTATGTCGAATATAACGCGTTTGGTTTAAGTCGCGCGGCAATGTTATCACTGCAACTAATGGTAATTGTCGGCTTTTTATTGTTTATGGAGTCGCAAATAAAAACGGCCTCAGAGCGTCATGGTCGGCCATTAATGTTATTTCCAACGAATGGTCAAAAGTGCATGATGCTATTAACTTTTGCACCCATTTTGATTTTGGCGATTTGCTTACCGCTCGGTATTTTTTGCGTGTGGTTAGCGCGTGATGGCTTTGCTAATTTTGACTTCAGTATTGCATGGAACTCAGCGTACGCCTCGGGCCTAGCTGCCATTGTTGCTGTAATAGTTGCTGTGCCTGTAGCGCATGCCGCACTGACCGGTAAAGCGGGACGTATTATGGAGCGCGTGACTTATTTTGGTTTTGGTATACCGGGTATCGTAATGGGAACTGCGCTGGTGTATGGTGGATTGCAATTACCAATGTTGTATCAAACTCTTGCTTTATTAGTCATTGCGTATGTATTACGTTTTTTACCGCTTGCAGTTGGTTCTGTCCGCACCAGTACTGAGCACTTAGATTCAAGCTTGGTTAAGTCTGCCAGGGTGTTAGGAGCAAGTCCTCGTGAAGCATTTTTACGCATTACGTTGCCTTTAACCTTACGTGGTATTATTGCCGGGGCTGCGCTTGTTTTCTTAGAATCGATGCGTGAGCTTGAGGCGACGTTGTTACTTGGCCCAACAGGGTTTGAAACCTTATCTACGTATTTATGGCGTGTTTATGAAGCGGGCTATTTTGGTCGCGCAGCGATTCCAGGTTTGCTTCTTGTCGTGATATCAGCATGTGGTTTAGCTATAATGCTGTCCGGTGAAAAACGCAGTCAATTAGAACATTAAGGATCAGTTTAATGCTATCAGTTAGTAAGCTGTCTATCGATTATGGTAGCAATCGAGTGGTAAGTGATCTTAACTTGTCACTAGGCAAAAGTGAGATCCTCATGCTAGTTGGACCAACTGGCTGTGGTAAAAGTACAATATTACAAGCACTCGCAGGGCTTATCCCTATCAGCGAGGGTGAAATTAACTTAGGTTCGTGGCGTGCAACGCCAAAACAAAAAGTTCCGCCTGAAAAGCGCAAAGTGGGTATGGTTTTTCAAGACTTTGCGTTATTTCCGCATTTAACAGTGCAAGAAAATATTTGTTTTAGACTGACAGATTCAGCTAAAGGAGATCATTGGATTGCATTATTGGGTCTTGAAAAGTTTCGCAACAAGAAACCGGCCACGTTATCAGGTGGTCAGAAGCAACGTGTTGCACTGGCACGTACACTTGCGCATGAACCTGATTTTGTTTTATTGGATGAACCCTTATCAAACCTTGACGCGGCATTAAAAGATACGTTGCGATGGGATATTCGCAATGCATTGAAAAAAGCGGGTGTTCCCGCTATTTGGGTTACGCATGATCAAGAAGAAGCATTATCTATTGGTGATAGAGTTGGTGTATTGAAAGAAGGGGTTATTCAACAACTCGACACACCAGAATGTTGTTTTAGTTTACCTAGTAATCGTTTTGTTGCTCGTTTTCTTGGTGAGGCAAGTTTTATTTCTGGAAAGTCGTTAGGTGATATCGCAACAACTGACTTAGGGAATGCGCCGATAATTAAAATAGATCATGACTCAGCCGATGTTGATGTACTTTTGCGCCCTGATGATGTTCATCTTATTCAAAATGCCAGTTCAACCAATGGTAAGGTGACATGGGTGCGCTATGAAGGTGGCAGCCGTTTATGTGCAGTGAAACTTGCATGTGATACGGTTGTGACGAGTCGCGTAAGCCACGAAGTGATTGTCCGCCCAGATGATGAAGTTCATGTGTCAATCAACACCACTCACCCCCTTGCGGTCTATGCAGTTTAAATAAATCATTTATGCAGGTCTTTAAGGCCTGCAACTTCTCTTTTCTATTCTATTTAATACTTGTTCGCACTCATACTTAATCATTTTGATGGGTTAAACCGTTGCTACCTAGGTTAAAATTTGTGTTCTACGACTGCATGGATGCAGGAGGTAGAGCAATGCAGGAGCAATTGCCGAGAACACCTAAATAACGAAACTTTTGCCTTGTTATCATCGAGGCTTGTTGCCTCAGAATAGCTCATTTAATTAAGCGCAATGGTATAAGCTAATTGCTCTAACTTTCTTTTACGCTCTCAAATTTATAAATTAGTAACTAGCAAGAATAATGTTTAAAACGTAAAAAGCCCGCCAGTAGGGGCGGGCTTTAGGCTTTATTTTATAACAAGACTAACTTGTTATTAGAATGTGTAACGAACGCCTACACGCATTTCCCAAACAGAAGCACCACTTTGCGTAGCTGTTTTGCCATTGTTAGGGCTGAAGTCAGAGTAAACATAACGACCCTGATCATCGATTGATGTCTTAATCATACGGTTACCAACAAAGTTACCTTTCTTAAGTACACCCCAGTCATCATTTAGAAGGTTTGTTAAGTTATCGATAACGAAGAACACTTCACCTTTATGACCGTCCATGAACCCAGGTACTTCTTGAGTCATTTTGAAGTTAACTTTAGTGAACCAATCTGCATTTTGGCGGTTACGAGCTGAAATAGTACCGCGCTCTAAACCATTTGCAGAAATCCATTGGTTAAACTCATTAACTTCTTCTGGTGTCATGTCGTAAACAACATTTGGATCATCAACTTCAGGAATATACATTAACTGACGACTACGGTTTGAGTTGCTGTCACCGAATACAGAGTCACTGCCGTTAAACGTGTAGCTATAAGGTAAGCCTTTGTATGTTTCACTGAATAAGTTGAAGCGCGTGTTATAACCATCAAACAGCTCAGTTGTGTAACCAAGAGTCATAGTAAAACGATGCGGGATTTCGTAATCAGAAGTACGGGCACCTGGGTTTTTAGGATCAAATGTTGCCATGTTGCCGTAGTTCGAGCTCGCTACAGAACTTGTCATTGGGTTAACATCTGTAGAGTCTGTATAAGCATACGCAATTTGCATGCTAATGCCGTTATCAAAACGCTTGCTCATAGCCGCAGAGATAATTTGTGATTCACCGCTGTCGCCATTAACGTTTGTTAGTAATAAGTCACCGCTACGGCCTTCAATAGACTCAAGCACTGGACGACCATCAAATGTAGTTTCACCTGAATCTCGTAACGCAATATCTTGTACAATTGCAGCATCTTTACGTTTTGTGAATAAGTAATCTACAGAGAAAACATACTCGTCTTCAGTTGTGTACGTTGCGCCAATAGAGTATTTCCACTCAGATGGCATTTCAAAGTTAGGATCCACGGCATTAACTGATGAATCGCCTGCACCGATTTGAGTGTTAGCAACTTTATCAAATAAATCTTGTGGTACTTCATAACCTGGAGTGCCGCCATTGACGTTTGGTGTGTCAAATAAGTCTAAGCGTGCTTGTCTTTTCGCTTCATCTAGGAAGTAAACACCGTCTACGTCTTTAATACCAGTACTAATGTTCGTGATACCGTCGTTTGAATACGAGTTAGATAGCCATACGTTCGGGTTACCACCTGAGAATAAACCAACGCCTGCACGTACTTCTAATGCATCTGTTGCATACCATTCAAAACCAACACGAGGCTGAATTAAATCAATACCATCAAATGTTGACTGATTGCTGAAACCGTAACGATTAGTAAAGTTTTCGTTGAAGTTTGGCTCATCATCACTTGTGTAGCGGTCGTAGCGTAGACCGAATGTTAATGTTGCGTCTAAATCAGTGAAGCTGTATTCATCTTGTACATAGAAAGTATGTTGAGCATACGAGAAGCTTGCTGCAGCGTCTGTTGGATCATTTGTCGATGCCGCGTTGTTGTAGTACAAGCCACTCGCAATTCCATCTTCGAAATCATCTACTGAGTTAAAACGCCACTCACCTTGCGTGTGCTGTACGAATTGGTTGAACACGTCAAGTTTTTCGTATTCATAGCCGCCAGTGATAGTGTGTTGGTCTAGGTAATAAGTACCCGCAAGTTTCACTGTTGTTGTTTCGTAGTCTAAATCGTTTGATTGACGAGAATCATCTGGACCAATGTAAACTGTACCGCCATCAGACGTACTAATCTGCATTTCACCGAAGCTGCTTGCTGCATCTAAAGATTGTACAGTCGCATCTAATTCAGATTTACCAACGCGGATTTCTGTTGAAAATTGATCAGACCAATCTGAGTAGATTGAACCGATTAATGATGTGAACTCAGCACCTTGCTTGAAGAAATGATTTTCTAAAGCAACAGTATCGCTGTATGCATCAGACTGAGACAGTGTAAAACCATCATTGTAGTTGTAAATTAAGTTTGCACGGTGTGCATCGTTAATGTTCCAGTCTAGTTTTACTAAGATTTTTTCATCTTCTACTGGAGCGCTTGATGGCATACCGCCTGCGTTATAGCCGTATACATCTTGAGCGATTTGCTGAACACGAGTAAGATCTGCAGCAGAAACACTGCCTGTATCTAAACCAGCGTATTCATACTGTTTAACACCTTCAAGCTTTTCATAAGATGTGAAAAGGAAAAGGCTATCTTTAATAAGTGGTAGACCTACGTTAAAGCCATAACGTTTTTCAGTGTAGTTACCTGGGTCAACTTCTCTTCCTTCGATTTTGTCACCTTTCATAGAGTCATTGGTGTAATCGAAGAACATACCACCGTGAACTTCATTGCCGCCTGATTTAGTAACGGCATTGATGTTACATGATGTGAAACCACCGTATTGAACGTCAAAAGGTGCAAGTTCTACTGCAACCTGTTCAATTGAATCAAACGAGAAAGGTGCACGGATTGTCGGGTAGCCGTTTGAGCTTAGGCCGAAGTTATCGTTCATACGAACGCCGTCAAGCGTTAAGCTGTTAAAGCGTGGGTTACCACCACCACAGTTAATTGAACCGCGGCTATCATCTATTGTTACACGTGGGTCAATACGTACGATGTCACGTAAGTCACGGTTGATTGCTGGTTGGTTTTCTAAATCTTCAAGTGTAAACGTCGCTGCTGGACCTGTACCACCCGACATACGGCTGATAGGACGACCTGTAACAACGATTTGTTCTACATCAGTTTGTCTTTCTAACGTAACATTAACAGGGTAGTCAGCACCAACTTGTAGGTTAATGTTGTTAAACGTTTGATCTGCAAAAACGTCAGAATCTACAACAACGCGGTAAGGACCACCTACACGAAGGCCTTTCGCTGTGAAGTAACCCGCATCATTCGTTTCAGTTTCTTTTGTTGAACCTGACGGTAAGTGTACGATTGTAATCTTTGTGCCAGCAGCAGGATTACCGTTTGGCCCTTTAATCTGACCCTTGATAGCAGATGTTGTTTCATTTGCTAACGCTGCACCACTTACACCAACACATGCTGCAATAGCAAGTGACAGGGCTGTTTTGCGGAGTTGGATTTTCATTATGTTATTTCCCGTGTTAAAGGTTATGTTTCATTTATAGTTTGCTGTCAGTTGGCATCTTTAGTGCCTTTACTAACGGTTTTGCTGATTTATCAAACAACGAATTTAATAAACCGGCTAATCTGATCCCACCTTGTTGTAGGCGAGTTTTTATAACTGGTACATTTTTATAGATATAACTATAACTTATGTTTGTTTCATTTTCTTTATAGATTGATTTTGCAATATTATGAGATTCTATTAACCAATCGCTTGGAGAGCTTGAGAGGTAATCTGCTATAAGTTCTTCATTTTTTGTGTCTATAAATTGCGCAAATTCACTATAGGACAAGTTTTCGTTTTCAATTAACTTTGTGTCCCATAAGCTATGTAAATTTGTATTCTGACCGAAGAATGTGACAGAAATATTATTTCCGCCGCGGTCTTCGCCTCTACCTGCATGAAAAGGTTGGTGACTATCGCCGACCAAATGAACTAAAAAGCGCAAAGCGAACTGCTTTTCAGCAATAGATGCATTGTCATTTTTTAAGACTGTAATTGAGTATTCAATGCCTTCTAAAATATCTGTAACAGAGTCTTTATTATGGTGTGCGTGTTCATCGTACTTTGGCTTTGCATCGCCTTCATCAAAGTTTATGTAATGCCAGCGTGATGATTTCTTTTGCCAAAATGTTTCAGGTGCTGAGCGCATTTCGTCGGCCCAGGTAGCAATTTGAGGTAATGATTCACCGTCTAATAGGGGAGTTAAAGCCTGGTGAGTGGTGTCGGTAATATGGTTTGCAGCTACTTCACCTACAATACGGTGGCCGTTTTGCCCCCATGCGTGAGAAGGTGAGCTCATTGACATAGATAAAATGCCAGTTGATATGAGCAACATTGTTTTTGTTTTTTGTAACATTGAGTCAGTGTCCGAATAAATGCGTTATTAAGCACGATTCCATAATGTCAATTCTCCTGAATTTCAGCTGAAATAGAAAGGACTCAATAAGATTCATAATTTCTTGTTCATAAATTCATAAAATCAATAGGTTACAATGTTTAAGTAAAGTTACCTATTGCAATGAGTAAGAATAATTGTTCAAATAGAGACAACAGTGCGTTGTTGGCTATTAAAATTGAATTTGAAAACAATACTAATAAAAAAATCATCGATTGTTACATTTTTGTTTCTGTCTCTTATTTTGTTTTTTTGCATCGGAACGATGCAGAGTAAAGCACCGATTTCTGATATTGACGCTTTCATAGAAACTTCGTATCAATGTGCAACAAAGTCAGATCTTAATCTTAATGAACTTGTTGTTTATTCATCAGGTAAAGTGCTTGCTGAGGACGTTGCGAAAGTACTGTGTAGTGATGACACTATTAGTAAGCAATATGGAACGGTTACTTCTTACTGGGGCTATAAAACCTCAGACACAATCGAGTTTTTAGGTAAAGGAATTGCTGACCTTATTCTCGCTAAAGAGAATCTTATAAATGCGTTTATGGCAGAATCGACCTATAACTACCAAGCTGTAGTTGGGTTTCCAAATTACACCGCTTATTTAATTTCAAGTACTGAAAAACCACGTGTAGAAAAAAGTTACTTTCTTGATAAACGTATTGGCCTGTTAGATTATCCGACAAGTCGTTCTGGTCATATACTACCGAAGCAATTATTCAAAAAGTTAGATATTAACCTTGAGAATTTAAACATTGTTTATGCCAGCTCTCATTCTGAACTGAGAGAATTACTTGCCAGTGGTCAGGTCGATTTGATTTCTTCATATTGGCAAGATTCGGATCAAGCAAAGTTTTCCGCAAATTATATTACCCCGATTAGCGATAATATTAGTGGTAGTCGCTGGTACTTAAAAATGGAAAATGAAAATACTGATCTACTTTGTGCTGTGCAATTACGCTTAACAGAATTAGCGCGCAGCCAGAATTCACACTACTTTAATCATGTAGAATCATTTTGGGAATGTGATGCTGAAAAGCAAATAAAACGCAGTACAGGGGAAAACAATGCTGCCAACTAGAGTAAAGTTTGCTTATGCAGTGGTTTTCTGTGTCGCAAGTATTATGATGTTTGCGAGTTATATTTCTGCAAAATATAGTGATAACCGTGCGAATAATGCGTTAACAATCGTTAAAATAGAAAATCGGATTGCACTTGACCTGAACTACTTAAATTTACCCGATGACTTTCTTAAACATTCGGGTAGTAAAGACATGGTGCTTAATTATATTGAACAGTTAAATAGCCAGTTATCTGCCTCTGATGTGTTTGTTTACTCTATTGAGGGAATTTCAGAATACCCTGCGCGTGCAGATTTGATTGTGAAACAATTGCATACACCACAAAAATCTCTCAGTGTTAGTTTTGTCGTAGACTCCTCAATATTTGAAAAAAATGACATTCTTGTATTGATTTTAGTTTTTGGATTTGCAGGATTGTTTACCTATTTACTCTTTTTGAGTGAGCGCACTAAGATAAAAATTGCGAAACATACCCCTGATGTTGAAAAACATACTCAATTGCAACCAAAACTGATTGTTGACCTTAAAAGTAAAACATTGTCAGCAAATTGCGACAAAGAAAAAACCGTTGCTTTAGCGAATAAGCCGCTGTGTTTTTATTTGGCCCTAGTTGAGTTTTGTGTTGAAAACCCAGACGTCATACTTAATCAAAATAAAGATGTTCCCGAAGAGTTGTTAGCACTGGCTAATAAGTATTTTTACCGGTTAGTAGAACTTGGTCACACCATACGCAAACGACCAAATTTCACGAATAGTTTAGAAAAAACATTAAGTGAAATACGCGCGGCCCTTGATGAGGTTTGGCAGGAACTCCCAGAAATTAAAGACACCTATTATCCACCTAAAGCACATGGGGAAGGGTCTCGCTCTCGTCTACACCATTATGGTTTAAAGGGCATTACGCTAGATGACATTGAAGTCATTGGAAAATAACAACCACAAAGTAGCTTATAAGAAATAAAAAAGGGAAGTGCATGTTACTGACTTCCCTTGCTTTATTTACTTTGCCCCTAATTAGGCGCGTAATCAGCCGCTTTTAGAGGACTGTTCTGTTCGAAGTAACGTTTCAATGCCTGTGCATCGGTATCATCAGTACTAACGAATCCGGCTTTTTTGGTAAGCGTTGGATAACCATCACCGCCTGAGGCATTGTAGCTATTGATACTCATACGGTAGGTTTTAGTCATTTCAATTGGCGCACCATTAATTTTAACATCGGATAGCTGATTGTTTTCGCGTTTAAAACTAAGCTTATGATATTGTAAATACGCACCTGAGTCGGGCGGGAATGATGTCACAACGTCAAGGTAATCAAACAGGTCTTTACCTGTTATATCAATGTACGTAATTCTATTTTTAAACGGGTGTACTTTTAAAATATCTTTGTAGCTTACATCACCTGCGTGAATACTATCTCGGATACCACCGCCACTAATTATGCCAAAGTCAGCTCCGACAGATTGCATTTGTGCTGCAATAATCACGCGAGCTAGGTTTACTTGTTGATAACGCACTTTATTACGATCTCCTTCTAGCTTGCTATCAACTTCACCTATTTTCCCTGCAATTTGGGCTGCGCCTTTTTCTTGGTATACAGCAAGCATGTTTTTGAGTGACTTATCGGGCTCTATATAATCACCTGCTAGCTGTTTTTTACCCTCTTTATTTTCAACATATAAGTTAACAGGAATAAGTGAATAGTTAAGGAGAGTCAATTCGTCACCTTCTAGTTTAAACTCGGCTTTACCAACATATTTACCCCATTCATGGGCTTGCATAATCCATGTCCCATTTTGTTGGTCTGGTTTACAAGCCTTTCCTGGTGCAAAATTAACATCTGCGACATTCTCTTCTGACATACACACAGGCTCTTGAGAGTGGCCGCCTACGATAATATCAATCATACCCTTCGGTAAATTGCGCGCCATTGTCACGTCGCCGGGTGCATTAATACCATAGTTTGCATCGACATAATGGCCCATATGCGTAACAGCAATTGTAATATCGGGATTATATTGCGCCTCTATTTTAGGGGCTAAGCGGGTTGTCACAGTGACCGGATCTTGAAAATCTAGGCCGCCAATGTATTGCGGATTACCAATCTTTGCCGTATCCGTGGTTGTTAAACCAATGACGGCTATTTTAAGGCCATTTTTTTCGAATACTTCGTAAGCCTGATAGGCCGTTTTTCCGGTTTCTTTATCAAAAATATTGGCAGATAAGAATGGAAAGTTTGACCACTGTTGCTGTTTATCTAAAACAGCTAATGGGTTATCAAACTCATGGTTTCCAATTGCCATTGCATCATAACCAATTGCAGACATTCCTTTAAAATCTGGTTCAGCGTGCTGTAAGTCAGATTCAGGAATACCAGTATTAATATCGCCACCAGACAATAATAATACGGCGTGTCCATTGTTGACTGCTTCTGCTTTTAATCGATCAATAAGGGTCTTACGAGCAGCCATACCGTATTCACCTTGTTCATTGTGCCAAAAACGGCCATGGTTATCGTTCGTGTGGAGAAGTGTAAGGTATTGAACACTATCAGTATGATTTGAAGAGCTACTACATGCAGTGAGTGTGACAAGTAGTGAAGATAAAATAAAAAAGCGCATAATATGTTGCCTGATAAAAGCATGAGGTTAATTATGCGCTTAGTTTAAACGACTGAGGTTTAAATTAAATGACTTTTATACGTTTTTATTGCTCATTTGTGTATTTAATTGTCCCGTCGCCGCTAATTGTCTACGTTGTAACTCTTGTTCAGCATAATGGGATTTTTGGTGGTTATTACCAACCATCCAGTTAAGGAAGCTTGCTGGGAGCTTATTGTATGGCTCACCTTGGTGTAAGCCAAAATCGCAGATTGCGGTTTCTTCATTAGCCATAGTGGTGTTCCTATGTGTTCATTGTTGTCGTGTAGATACTAACAAACTCAGTGTATTTGATAAGACGATTTTGCTTTTAAAAGCAATTTTTATATAACTAAAATGAATACGCGATGTAAATAAGTGTAACTAAGTTGTGATTGATTTGATGTGTTTTGTGTAACTGTTTGGTCTGCTATTTTACGACAGCTGTTTTTTGTTTAGTCTCTTGGCAGTTTTATAATAAAAATTATCAGGAATGATTAATAATGAAAAAGCACTTGGTATCTTCATTGTTATTTGCTGCGTGTTTCCAAGCAAATGCAACGGTTGTAGAAATGCAAACCGATCACGGCACTATTACTATCAACTTATATGATCAACAAACACCGGTAACAGTTGAAAACTTCTTAAGCTACGTTGGCGATGGCGCGTATGATGGCAGTGTTATTCATCGCTCTGTAGATAACTTTGTTTTGCAAGGCGGTGGCTTTAGTTATGATACTGATTTTAAAGAGATTGAAACGAAGCCTGCAATAAAAAACGAACCTGAGTTATCAAATGTGAAAGGCACAATAGCGATGGCCAAACAAGGCGGCAATGCGAATAGTGCAACAAGCCAATGGTTTTTTAACTTAAAAGATAACAGCGCGAATTTAGACGTACAAAATGGTGGTTTTACTGTGTTCGGTGAAATTACAGCAGATAGCCAACAGGCAATTGATGCAATTACGTCTTTGGTCCATTGTGGTGAAATTCCCGTTGTAGGCCTTAATAAAGATCAGTGTCCTGATACGACATCGGGTTTTAATGCTGAGGACTTAGTGACGATTAACAGTGTTATTATCGTAAATGACGACCCTAACTCATCTGCATCGCTGCAACCTAAAGAAAACACCTTAATTGAGAATGTTGATTCTGGGGATGGGACCAGTGGCGGAAGTTCAGGGAGCATGGCATGGCTACTATCTCTTCTTGCCTTTGCTGGCGTGAGTCGCTTTAAAAAATAAACACTTATTTCGGTAAGGCGTTTAATTCGCCTTACCGAGTATGGACGCTAAAAAACGCGAGTTAAAATGACCACCCACATAGATAGCATAACTAAACTGCTAATAACAAAACTGTAATAACGCACTTTTAACGTATTTGATGTTAAATGAATATAACTGTGCAAAACACGCAGCAAAACATAAACCCACGCTAATGCCACAAACATATAACCTACCGCATTTAACTGTAAGGCTGTTAAACAGGCAATAAAGAACAACACAGGCATTTCGAATTGATTAATAAAATTTCGATCTGCGACACGCACATCTGAGCCGGCTTTTTCGAGCTCCATGGTAAGAAAATCTTTCATTTCAATTGTTTTTTGCTTTGCAGCACGAAAACGGCGTTTACCCATTATGAACATAATAATGAACGTAAGTAAGACCTGCGTGAACATTGCTACAATTAGCCACTTTTCCATAGTTCATCCTTTGTTATAGTTATAGTTGTAAAGTTTAAGTCGTTAGTCCTGCTTTTTTCACAATGTGTTACAAACTTTTAGGGTTGTTACGCTAAAAAGCATTGAATTGCGACCTATGAAAACTCATGATAAATAATAATTAATGTAATATCTAATGGATACAATAAAATGACAAAAATAATAGGGCTTAGTGCGATTGCATTTGCAGTATTAGCAGGCTGTTCTTCTACTTCTACACCACCGAGTGTTAATACCAGCCTGATCCCAGACTCGTTGGTTGTTAGCCCAAACGATAGCCGTGAATACAAAACACTTAAATTAGACAACGAAATAGATGTTATTTTAATTTCAGATCCCAGTGTTGAAAAATCAGCGGCAGCCTTAAGTGTGGGTGTTGGTCTTTTGCATGACCCTATGTCACAACAGGGGATGGCACATTATTTAGAGCACATGCTATTTTTAGGAACCGATCGTTACCCGGATACTAAAGGGTACAGTGACTTTATGACTAAAAACGGTGGGGCACATAATGCTTATACGTGGTTAGATATTACCAACTACATGTTTAAAGTGAATAATGATGCATACGATGAAGCATTAGATCGTTTTGCAGATTTCTTTAAATCACCCAAGCTATATCCTGAATACACCGATAAAGAAAAAAATGCAGTAAATGCGGAATGGTCAATGCGCCGCGAAATGGATTTTTTTGGGCAATTTAAGTTAGCGCGTAAAATGATGGGTTCACACCCAGCTAATCGTTTCTTAATCGGAAACCTTGAAACTTTAGGGGATAAAGAAGGCAGTAACTTACATCAGCAAACAGTTGAGTTTTATAATAAGTACTACTCATCTAACATCATGAAAGTTGCAATGATTTCTAATCGTCCGCTTGCTGAAATGGAAGCTAAAGCTAAGCAATATTTTGCAGACATTGAAAACAAAAATATAGAGAAACCCACTGTCACAGCTAAGTTAGACTTTGACCAAGCCGGTGGCAAACGCGTTTATTACTCGCCAAATGAAGATGTTAAGCAACTTCAGTTAGAGTTTACGATTGCTGATAACAGTAATCAGTTTGCCGTTAAGCCAAACCGTTTTGTTTCTTACCTGCTGAGTAATGAAATGCAAGGTAGCCCCGCTCAGATTCTACGAGATAAAGGTTGGGTTTCTCAATTAACAGCGTCTGCTGCTCCGACACAATATGGTAACTATGGCAGTCTAACTGTGAACGTTGAGCTGACAGATGCAGGCATGCAAAACCGCGAGGAAATTGTCGCTACCATCATGCAATACATTGCATTGATAAAAGAGCAGGGTGTTGATAGTAAATACTTTAATGAGATCCGCACTTCTTTAAACAATGAATTTCAGTTTTTAGAAAAAGGCGATGAGTTTGGTTATGTAAGTAATCTAACTGATAGCATGCAAAAGTTCCCTGTTAATAATGCAATTAATGCACCTTATTACTACGCTCAATTTGATGCTGAAGCCGTGCAGAATGTGCTGTCTCAACTCAATGAAGATACTTTGCGTATTTGGTATATATCTAAGCAAGAAGAAACAGACTCACAGTTACACTTCTATGATGGTAAATACCGTATTGAAGATATTAGTGAAGATGAAATTAAACGTTGGAGTCAACCAAGTGAATTTGCACTTGCCTTACCAACCGTCAATCGCTTATTACCCGAAAGTTTTGCTATTAAAACGGGTGAATTTAAGCAGCAAGATCATCCTAAACTCGTGTTTGATAAGCAAGGCGTAAAAGTATGGCGTCAAGCAAGTCAGCAATTTACTGAGCAACCTAAAGGCTTAGTCGAAGTTTATATCAATACACCCGATGCATTAGTTGACGCAAAATCACAGGTTCTCTACTCAATTTGGGCTGATGTCTATAATTTACAACAAAGTAAACTAAGTACTGAAGCTGCTGTTGCGGGGATGAGCCTTGGCTTACAGCCAAGTAATGGATTGATTTTATCACTCAGTGGCTTTACCGATAAGCAAGACGTTTTACTCGCACAAGCGTTAGAAAATCTGCAATTAGACGTGTCTCAAGAAGGGTTTGCACAAGCGATTGACCGCTTTAAGCGCGATTTATTAAACCAGCAAAAGCAATTTCCGTTTTATCAAGCTTTTGGTGAGTATTCTAAATTAATTCGCAGTGGTAAGTTTGATACTGAGACATTAATTGCCGCAGCAGATGAACTCACTTTGGCTGACTTTGAAAGTATTAAACAATCAACCCTAGCAGCTAATGACTTACGTGTATTCTCATTCGGTAATTATAATCAAAAAGATGTTGAGTCAATTGCAAATAAATTGATAGCCATTTTACCAAAGGGTCATAAAACGACGGAGTTTGCGCGCAGCAAAGCGTGGTTACCACAAGAAGGTGAGCGCATAGTATTACAAAAAGATATTGATGTAGCTGATGTTGCGATCATCGATATGGTCGTTCATCCAACGCCGGGTTATAAACAAAAAGCACAAGCACAAGTGTTGCAAAACCACTTCAGAACTGTTGCTTTTGATAAACTGCGCACCGAAGAGCAATTAGCTTATGCGGTGGGTGCATTGGCTCGACCTATTGAAGATTACTCTGCGCTTGGTTTGTACATTCAAACACCTGTTAAAGGGCCAAAAGAGATGCAAACGCGTTTTGATGAGTTTAAAAAACAATACGCGGTAGAGCTTGATAGCATGACAGAAGAGACATTTGCTCAGCTTAAAAATGCCACCCTCGTGTCGCTAAAAGAGCAACCAAAGAATCTCAGTGATGAAATGTCGCCACTTATTAACGATTGGTACCGTGAAAACTTTAACTTTGATTCAAAAGAGCAGTTAATTGCTGAAGTTGAAAAAGTGACGTTGGCTGACTTGAAAGACTATTACAAGCAAACCATGTTAAATGATAAGGCGCCGCGTTTAAGCGTGCAAATGCGTGGTAGTAAGTTTGCAGACAAACCATTCGCCGACTTCGAAAATCAAACTAAAGTGACTAATCTAGAAACCTATTACAAAGGAATTAAATTTCAAAAGTAAGTTTTCTGGTTGTCATTACAAAAGCCCAAGCATTTGCTTGGGCTTTGTAATTTTAGGCAACGAGTAAGAACCCGATAAAGGCTGCCGTTGCTGCTATAAGGGTATACGGTAATTGTGTGACAGCATGGCTGACTAAATCGCAACCCGAGCCTTGTGCTGCTAGTACAGTGGAGTCAGAGTAAAAACATGCTTGGCTGCCAAATGACGAAGCCGACAGTAATGCCCCAATCACCAATGGAATATTGGCGTCAATTGCGTATGCTAATGGCATAACTATAGGGATTGTCACTGCAAATATTCCCCAGCTAGATCCCGTGGCAAAGGCAAGTACAGCCATTGCTAAAAAGACCACCGCAGGTAGATATTGTGCTGTCATATAGGGGCTTAAAGTATTTATCACATACTGTGGAAGCATAAGCTGGTCACAAACATCTTTAAATATAAATGCCGCCACGACTGTGCCGATAGCTGGGATCATGCTTTTAAAACCATCAAGCATTCGCTCAATAAGCTCCCCTAATGACATAAGTTTTTGCAACATATAAAACGGTAGTACCACAGCAAACGTTGCCAGCAACCCTTTGAATACATCGATATCAAAGTACACGGTAAAAGCAACTAGCAAGATGATAGGGACCAAGAAATTATACAATTTGCCGTTAGTAGCCGCTGTTTCGAAGTTTTCTTCAGCTGCCTTTACTGCGTATTCATCCGCAGTATGAACGTCGTTATATTGGTTGCTCGACACGGCTATTTCGTTGTGCATGGCACGACTTTGTGCTTTTTTCATTGGCCCAAATGCAGGGATCACATTTAAGCTAACGAGCAATACGACAATAACGGCAAACCAAGCGTAAAACATATACGGAATCGCTTGGATATACACGGCAATGCCTTGGCCTTCAGCGGCAACATTGTTGTCGACTAGAAGCCCACCAAAAAACACGGCCCATGTTGATAATGGCACAAGTACGCAGATAGGGGCTGCTGTCGAGTCAACGACATACGCGAGCATTTCACGACTGATTTTAAATTTATCAGTAATGCGTTTCATTGTCTCGCCAACAGTCAGCGCATTTAGGTAATCATCAATAAATATAATTACACCCAAAGCAAACGTCATAAGTAAAGAAGAGCGTTGTCCTCTTGCAAACTTAAGTGCTAACTCGGCAAAGGCAGTTGCCCCTCCGGTCCTGACTAACAAAGCGATTAATGCACCAAAGCCACCACAGACTAAAATAAGCCAAGCGATAGTTTCATCTTGCATCACCTTAAGAGAAATATCAGCAAAGTTTGCTAATATAGCGGTAGGTCCCAACATGGCTAAACCAAAGAGGGCACCTATAAGTAAAGATAAAATAGGGCGGCGTAAAAATACGGCCAAAACCACCACCAATATTGGCGGTAGTAAACTTAACGCAGAAGGTTCTTGCATTATAATTTTCACACAGTTAAGCAAAAGTCTTTTGCTTACATAAATCAAAAGTTGTTTTTTCAACTCATGTCACTGCTTTACGCGAACACACTTTAAGGCCGCTTTACGGTAAGTGCCTGCGTTGGCTGGCGCCAGACAGTATAGAGGATATACTGCTATTGTTTTGCCCAAAACATCGCGTGAAAAATAATCCTGAATTTTAATTTAGTCAATAAGAATTTTTATCTTATCTTAATTAATTTAAGCAGTGTATTCATGTTAGGCTTAAGTAAAATTTAACGAAGGGTTTTTATGGCTTTTTCAGATACATACAGGTTAAGTAGTCATGCTGTGATCACGAATGATCAGGGCCAAGTATTATTACTTAAAGCAGACTATGGGCAAAAAAGTTGGGGATTACCGGGCGGTGCCTTAGACCAAGGTGAAACAATACATCAGGCTTTAGTGCGTGAATGTAAAGAAGAGCTCAACTGCGACATTCAAATTGGCTATCTGAGTGGGGTTTATTACCACACTGCATTTAACTCTCACGCATTTATATTTCGTGCCTATTTACCTGAAAATGCGGAAATTATGCTCAGTAACGAACATACAGAATATGATTATTTTGATATAGACGCCTTGTCGACCGTTCAGAAAGAGCGTGTTCTGGATTGTTTAAATTTTACATCAGATGTAGTCAGTAAAGTATTTTAAGGGAACTTAAATGTTTGATATCCATTTACGTGCTGGGCAACCGGGTGACGAGCAATTTATTCTCAGTCTTTTAAATCAACCCTCTTTTATCAAATACATCGGTGATAAGCAGATTAAAACGTTGGCACAAGCACAGCATTATATTCAACAGACCTTTATTAACAGCCACCAGCAGTTCGGTTTTGGCAGTTATGTTGTTTGTTTAGCGGATGGCACAGCGATAGGAATGGTGGGCTTGTTTCAGCGTGACGCACTGGCTATTCCAGATTTAGGGTTTGCTTTGTTAGCTGAGTATGAAGGGCAGGGAATTACCACCCGTGCGGCTGGTTTATTGTTAGCAAAAACGCACGTTAAGGCACTTGGAGTATTGGTGGCAATTACGTCACAAACAAATAGTGCATCGCAAAAAGTACTACAAAAACTCGGATTTGAGCAGGTGGGTGATGTCATTATTAATGACGATCACCAACCACTCACTTTACTTTTAAAGAGCAAGCTTTGAGAGTTCATCGCCTACTTGTTGATTCACTTTAAGCCACGTCGTCTCAAGTGTTGCAACGAGCCCTTCATAATCATTATCGTGTAAAGGTGTTAGCTCGTTAAAGTAGTTAACAGCCTTTATTTTTCGACCAGTCTCTGGTGTTGTGTAATATAAACGCCAAAGACCTGCGATATTTGCGTTACCTTTTTCGTCGCCATTAAAGTGATGGAGTTCGTATTCAAGCTCGTAGTAACGTTGTTGATCGACATCGGTAATAACCGGTAATCCTTTTATTACCATCCAGTTTGTCAGCTGTGTGTATAGTTGCTGATGCGCACTGGCTGTCAGCATTAAGTCAGGCGATTCACTCCACAGGTGATAATTTGCTGCGTTAACACGGTTATTATCGAGAACCATTGCAATACCGCGATTATTCAGTGCGCCTCGCAATTGAACAGTATTAACTCTTAGCTGAACGTGTGTATTGTCACTCGAACGCTTCATAGCCACGATTGGCTGCGAAAACTGATAATACTCGATGGTTGAGAATGACGTTTGGCTACAACCAACTAACAGTAATGCTGCGCCTAAACTAAATAAAGCGAGATGTTTATTGTTCATTATTGTTTCCTCGGAGTGGGATCAGCTGGCAGTTCTTTATCAAAAATCAGCATGTTAGGCTGTTGATTCAAACCTCGGGTAAGTGGCTGTAGCTCTTCACTTAAGCGCTTAAATTCTGACAAGGTTGTTTGTAATTGCTGGTGGAATGTTGAGCCTTGCTCATAACTTGCCATTGTTTTTTCGAACTGTTTCATGGTTTTATCAAATTGCTGCATGCTCTTGGTCATTTCAGCAAAGTTTCGATTAATATCACCGGGTAAATCTTGGGTATCTTGTTTATTAAGAAGATCCCGCATGTCATGAGCGAGCGCTTGGTATTCTGAAAAGGTCTCTTGCATTTGCGCTAAACTGTCTTCAATTTTTAAATTATTCACTTTATTAAGCACATCAGACACTTGGTCTGCAAGCACCGTGATACCACTCGATACACTCGGGAAAACAGTATACTCAGCAATCGTTGTGAGTTCTGCAGGCTTCGCGTTGTCGTAAATATCAAGATCAACGTACACCGCACCCGTTAGTAAGTTGCCTGGTTTTAAGGAGGCGCGCAGACCATTTTTAATCCAGCCGTTGAGACTTGAATGCCAAAACTCTCGTGCCGCTGCACTGTCATGATAAAGCCGCCCGTATTCAATTTTTATGAGCGCAGGAACGGCTGTGTTATCGGTTCGAAAGTGTGCAGGTTTACCATTTATGATGACACTGGCGGGTGCCTCAACCACACTGCCTATCCGCATTCCTCTGTATTCAACGGGAGCGCCGGCTCTCAGGCCTCGAATTGATTGCTCAAAGTCTATTAAGTAGTAATCAAAATCATAAAAACGCTCTTCTAAAGCGGCTTTATAGCTATCACTTAACGAGAAGCTATGCCCATTGCTGGCTACTTCACCGGGGGCTTGCTGCTCTGGTCTACCGACAGAGATACCGCCTTTAAGCAGTTTACTTAAAGAGCCGGTGTTAACATTTATACCATCGGCAGAAAGATCAATTTCAATGCCTGAGTTAACCCAAAAAATGGAGTTGAGTGTTATTAAGTTCTGGTACGGTTCGTTAATAAAAATACCGTATTTCATTGCCTGATTTTTCCAGTCAAATGTGGCTGTTTCTATTTGACCTATTTTATAATCTTTAAAATAGATGCCCGTACTCACATCAAGCACTTCAGCGTTGTAGCTCAGTAAAGTAAAACGTCCGCCTTTGACATCTTTGCCAATTAATGCCGGTTCTTCTTGTAACTCAAATTTTTCAGTGAGTTTTTTACTTTCGCCAGGAGAGAATTCTAAGTAAACGCCAGAAAGTAGCGTGCTCATGCCGCTGATACCCGTATCATCAATGCGCGGCTTTACAACCCAAATTTTGGCATCTTCGGTGAGTAAGTCTTCGTAATGTTTATCTATTTGAGCGCGAGCAATAACACTGTTCTGTTTGTCTGAGAGTCTAACATGATCGATTTGGCCTATTTTTACACTGCGAACTTTAATCTCTGTTTTACCAGCTACAATCCCCTCCGCATGGGGCATTTTAATAAAGACGGTTGTCCCTTTATTTACTTGATATTGATATAACATCCATGCACCAATTAGCAAGGCAATAACGGGAATGATCCAAATTGCCGATATATTGGGCGCTGTTTTTATTTTAGCGGTTTCGCTCATACCAAGGTCTCTTGTTTCGCTGTTTTTAAGTTTTCAGGGTTATCCCACAATAGTCGTGGATCAAATGCATGGGCTGCTAACATTTGGCAGATCACCATGGTTGTAAAAAAGACGGTGCCGATACCGGGTGTCACTGACATTAAGTTTCCTAGTTGTACTAAGGCTACTAAAATAGCGACAACAAATACATCTATCATTGACCATTTACCAATAAACTCAGTTAATTGATAAATTCGAGTGTAACTTTTTGTTTGCCTATTCGCTGGCCGTGCCACCATAAAACATAAAAAACTCATTACCAATGCTTTAGCCAAAGGCACGACTACACTGGCTAAAAATATAATCATTGCAATAGGGTAGGAGCCACTGTTCCATAAAATCATCACACCGCCAATTAATGTCGACGGGGTTTCATCACCTAGGCTCGTTGTGTACATAATGGGAAAAATATTGGCAGGAATATAACACGCGATAGACGTTATTAACCAAGCTGCCGCTTTTTGAACACTATACGGGTTACGAGTGAAGGTTTTAGATTCACAACGCACGCAAATATCTGTGTCTCCTAACTGGCCACAAACATGGCATGCACGCAAGCCTTGATCGATGGCCCTGGTGTTAGGCTTTGTTTGTTTGATGTAAACTGGGGGTTTGATTTGTTGCCATAAAGCGTGCTTGTTGAGCTTTGCTGTCGCACTTACATAGCAGATAACAAAGGCGGCATACGAGTAAAAGCTGACACCAAATTCAATATCAGCCATCGACATTATTTTAACCATACTGACCATGACACCAATTAAGAAAATTTCAGACATGATCCAAGGTTCTAAAGCAAAGGTCATTTTTAACAGTCGTTTACCCCATAAATAGGGCAATGCCTTTAGTAACCCTAAGTGCAGAGGAATAATCAGTAAAAGTAAAAACATCGGTAAGCCGATGATGCTTACATCGATAAAGAGGCCTAGAAAGTCACTGTCGTAATTAAATAATATTCGCGCAGCATCAGGCAGCGTAATTGTTTGCGTTATGCCACTGCTGGTAAATGATAAGAATGGGTAAAACATACTACTTAATAGCATCACAATGGCGCTTAAGCTCAGTGCAACAATGTGGCTATCTTGATTTGCTTGTGAAGATAACAGCTTTGTATTGCAATGCGGGCAGACTGCTAATTGTTTTGCTTTAAGGTCTGGGATCTCAATGACATGATCACAACTTGGGCATGCTGTTTGCAAACTAAGGGTCTCTTAAACAAGAACTTAGTTAATTCTGCATCAATTAAGGCTTAAATACAAATGCAGAATTGTTTTAAATAAGTTAATATATGTACAAATCTTGAGTGTATTTTATGCAATATGTTGTTTAAGGTGAGCGGTGAAGCAATTACTTTTCTTTTTAATGCTGTGTATTAATTTTAAAGCTTACTGCTTATCTTCTCAGCATACTGAGAAGGCGCTCGTGATTGCTGCAAGTGCCTATCTACCTCCTTATATGATGGAGCGTACCAACAGCGGTATTCAATTAGAAATAGTCAAAGCGGCACTTAAATCACAGGGCATCACTCAGCTTGATATCCACTACATGTCGAATAAGCGTATAGAGCAGCAGCTTATTCAAGGCAAAATAGACATCGCCCTAAATTTTCCTGCCACGGTACATGCTGACGTATATAAAAGTGAGGCATTGCTTTATTATCAAAATGTTGCGATTAGTCTAGCTGCCAGCGAGTTTACAATTAATAGCGTGTACGACCTTGCAGGTAAAAGTGTGTTGGCTTTTCAAAATGCGACAAACTTTATCGAACCGCCCTTTAAATCAATTACTCATATTTTACGCTCTTACGACGAAGTGATAAACCAAGAGGCACAGGTTGATCATTTAATGAAAGGCTGGGTCGATGTCATTATTCTAGAGCGTCGTGTGTTCTTATATTATCTAGAAAAATACAAGCAATCAGCCAAGCATCTTCCTTTTGTGGTCCACCCTATTTTCCAACGTGCGCCAAGACCCGCTTTTTTCAACAATAAGGCACTTAAAGAGACCTTTAATATTGGCCTTGGAAAAATAATTGATTCAGGCGAATATCAAGCGATTATTCGCCTTGATGGTACTGAGTACGCAAAGCTCAGCACCGATAAGTTAAGCAAATAAAGCGACAGTTTGGCGACTGAGTGCGATAAGCTTGCCATCTTCACGCCAAATGCAGCCATCTTCTAAGCCATAACCCCCTTTACTGTGATGGGTGATTGCTTCATACCCAACCCATGCATCAGGTGCAACTTCGGGCTCATCTAAAAATTCAATGTACCATGACATACTACTGGCAGGTGCAGGTTGCTTGAACATTTGTAATAATGTCGGCGGCCAGGCATCTGTTAGCGCAATAATATGTGCCTCAGCCATTTGCGAAGGCCCCTGTTTAAACTTCATCCAGCCACCAAGGTGTGAGGTATCGGCAGCAGAAAATGGCATATTACCATCTTGCAAACACAGCGATACGTGTTGGAAAAACGCAGGCATCATTCCTTCTTTATAAGGGAGGATGAATCGCTCATCTACCGGTTTGAGTTGCATTATTTTACTCACATCAACGCGTACCGCTGATTCTCGATTGGCTCCAAAGCAGGCTTGGGTAATCACGCATACGTCACCATTTTGAATGACTTTGGCAAGTACTTGTGCGCTGTTTTTACCTTCGCGCAATACCTCAACATCAATGGAAAAATCAGTATCAGCCAATAATGGCCCTACAAAGTTGGTGCTCAGTGATAATAAACGACGCGAGCCATCAATATGCTGACGCATAGCTTGATATAATAAAGCGGCCGATAACCCCCCAAACGCGGTACGACCCTGACACCAGTTTTCGGGGAATTGCATGACTTTGGTTTTATCTTTACCAAGCTCACTGGCTTTAGCGAGTAATTGTTCAAAATGCATAAATATCCTTAACATTTATTATTATGTCGTTGGTTATAGCACAGTAAAAGTCATCAGACCAGTTTGTTTGGCACGCCGTTTGGCTTAGAAACTGGCGGTTTTTGCGGAAAAAGTATGCATTTAGAAAATATTTCAAAAAAAAGTAAATTTTTTTCATTTTTATAGTTGAATTCAGTTTGCTGCACCCCTATTTACTAGTCATCGAACGTTTTAACGAATTTTGAAGTTGGAGAAGATTCATGGGTAGAATTATTGGAATCGATTTAGGTACTACTAACTCTTGTGTAGCAGTACTAGACGGTGATAAAGCACGCGTAATTGAAAACGCGGAAGGCGATCGCACAACACCATCGATCATTGCATACACGCAAGACGGTGAAACATTAGTTGGTCAACCTGCAAAACGCCAAGCAGTAACAAACCCAACTAACACATTATTTGCTATCAAGCGTCTAATTGGTCGTCGCTTTGAAGATGAAGAAGTGCAACGCGATATCGGCATCATGCCTTTTAAAATTGTAAAGGCTGATAACGGTGACGCATGGGTTGAAGCACGCGGTGAAAAACGTGCTGCACCACAAATATCTGCTGAAGTACTGAAGAAAATGAAGAAAACAGCAGAAGACTTCTTAGGCGAAGCGGTTACTGAAGCGGTAATCACTGTACCTGCTTACTTCAATGACTCACAACGTCAAGCAACG
This sequence comes from Pseudoalteromonas lipolytica, assembly GCF_003515105.1. NCBI lineage: Bacteria > Pseudomonadati > Pseudomonadota > Gammaproteobacteria > Alteromonadales > Pseudoalteromonadaceae > Pseudoalteromonas > Pseudoalteromonas lipolytica. The sequence goes on from NZ_CP032091.1 coordinate 384,764, forward strand.
AAAGATGCGGGTCGTATCGCAGGTCTTGAAGTAAAACGTATCATCAATGAGCCAACAGCCGCTGCACTTGCATACGGTATGGACAAAAACAAAGGTGAAAACGTTGTTGCAGTTTACGACTTAGGTGGCGGTACTTTCGATATCTCAATCATTGAGATTGACGAAGTTGAAGGCGAGCACACATTTGAAGTACTTGCGACTAATGGTGACACACACCTAGGTGGTGAAGACTTTGATAACCGTGTAATCAACTACTTGGTTGAAGAGTTCAAGAAAGATCAAGGCATTGACCTTAAAAATGATCCTCTTGCGATGCAACGTGTTAAAGAAGCAGCTGAAAAAGCGAAGATTGAACTTTCTTCTGCACAGCAAACAGAAGTTAACTTACCGTATGTGACTGCTGACGCATCAGGTCCTAAGCACATGAACGTGAAAGTAACACGTGCAAAACTTGAGTCACTGGTTGAAGACTTAGTTACTAAGTCAATCGAGCCACTTAAGCGTGCACTTGCTGATGCTGATTTATCAGTTAGCGACATTAATGACATCATCCTTGTTGGTGGTCAAACACGTATGCCACTAGTGCAAAAAACGGTTGCTGAGTTCTTTGGTAAAGAACCACGTAAAGACGTTAACCCAGATGAAGCGGTTGCAGTAGGTGCAGCGATTCAAGGTGGTGTACTTGCAGGTGACGTAAAAGACGTACTACTTCTTGACGTATCTCCGTTATCACTTGGTATCGAGACGATGGGCCAAGTAATGACGGCGTTAATTGAGAAAAACACGACGATTCCTACTAAGAAATCACAAGTGTTCTCAACAGCGGAAGATAATCAGTCTGCAGTAACGATTCACGTGTTACAAGGTGAGCGTAAGCGTGCTAGCGATAACAAATCACTAGGTCAATTTAACCTAGAAGGTATTCGTCCAGCGCAACGTGGTACACCACAAATCGAAGTTACTTTCGATGTTGATGCTGACGGTATCTTACACGTATCTGCGAAAGACAAAGATACAGGCAAAGAGCAGAAGATTACTATCCAAGCTTCTTCAGGTCTAAGCGATGAAGAAGTTGAAAAAATGGTACGTGATGCAGAAGCTCACGCTGAAGAAGACAAGAAATTCGAAGAGCTAGTCGCGACTCGTAACCAAGCTGATGCAATGGTTCACGGTACACGTAAGCAAATCGAAGAAGCAGGCGATGCATTACCTGCAGAAGATAAAGAAGCAATCGAAGCTGCAGTTTCAGAACTTGAAGCGGCGATTAAGAGTGACAAGAAAGAAGAGATCGAAGCGAAGACGCAAGCGCTTGCTGAAAAGTCACAAAAGCTTATGGAAATTGCACAAGCTAAAGCACAACAACAAGGTGGTGCTGACGCAGGTGCACAACAATCTTCTGCTAAGCAAGACGACGATGTTGTTGATGCAGAGTTCGAAGAAGTGAAAGACGACAAGTAATTGTTCGTACCGCTTCTGCCTAGCTTAAAAGAGGCTGCTTTATTAGGCCAATTAAGTTAGGATGAATGATTGAGGCGCGCCGGCGATTTCGCTTGACGCGCCTTTTGCATGTATATGGATGGTAAAGCGATACCCTTTATCGGTTTACTTTCATGCAGTGAAAACTGCAGTAAAAAGAGTAGTGTGATAGATATGTCAAAAAGCGATTATTATGAAGTTCTCGGCGTTAGCAAAGATGCCAGCGAACGAGACATCAAAAAAGCGTATAAGCGCTTAGCGATGAAATATCATCCAGACCGTACAGCAGGCGATAAAGAACTTGAAACGAAATTCAAGGAAGTAAAAGAAGCCTACGAAGTACTTACTGATGACCAAAAACGTCAAATGTATGACCAATATGGTCATGCTGCCTTTGAACAAGGTGGTGGCGGTCATGGCGGTGGCTTTGGTGGTGGTCACGGTGACTTTGGTGATATTTTTGGTGATGTGTTTGGTGATATTTTCGGTGGCGGTGGTCGTCGTCAATCTCGCCAACAGCGCGGTGCTGATTTACGTTACAACATGGACTTAAGCCTTGAAGAAGCTGTTCGTGGTAAAGATGTAGAAATTAAAGTACCGACATGGGTAAGTTGTAAACCGTGTGATGGTAGTGGCGCAAAAGCCGGCTCTAAACCAAAAACATGTACAACGTGTCATGGTGCAGGCCAAGTGCAAATGCGCCAAGGTTTTTTTGCTGTGCAGCAAACATGTCCTACCTGTCAGGGTACTGGTCAGATTATTTCTGATCCCTGTGATAGCTGTCATGGTCAAGGCCGCGTCGAAAAGACTAAAACATTATCAGTTAAAATCCCAGCGGGTGTAGATACGGGTGACCGTATTCGTCTTTCAGGTGAAGGTGAAGCGGGGATGCATGGTGCCCCTGCGGGTGATTTATATGTTCAAGTCTCTGTTCGTGAACACCCAATTTTCCAACGTGATGGCAATAACCTGTATTGTGAAGTACCAATTGGTTTCACAACGGCAGCATTAGGTGGTGAAATTGAAGTGCCGACGTTAGACGGTCGTGCCAAACTGAAGATCCCAGCAGAAAGCCAAACGGGTAAAATGTTCCGTATGCGTGGTAAAGGCGTTAAGTCTGTACGCAGTGGTGCTCAAGGTGACTTAATCTGTAAAGTCGTGATAGAAACGCCTGTTAATCTTAATGAACGTCAGCGTGAACTGCTTGAAGAACTTGAGCAAAGCATGGGTAAAGATGGTTCTAAAAATCGCCCAAAAGAAAAAGGTTTCTTTGACGGTGTGAAGAAATTCTTCGATGATTTAACTAAGTAATTTTAGTTAGCTGAATATAAAAATGGCGCTTACTTGTAAGCGCCTTTTTTATGCTTGTTTTAGTGATCTAAGAACAAATAGTTTTGCCAGCTTTTCATTCTGATTAACACTTTTCGCATAACAGAAACATGCTCAAAATGTTCTGAATACACGGCCACTTCGGTACTTGTGCCTTGTGGGAGATGATATTCACTCATATCGTCGGTAATTTTCAGTGTCACGATTGCCCGCCCTTCACGTGCAAAAAACTCACTGCCCATTAGTGTACCTTGTGCTTGAACTTGTCCTTCACCTATTGCTGGTAGTACATCAACGACTTCACCTGCAAAGGTTTTGCCGGGAATGGCTTTAAAAATAAAATCAGCTTTATAGCCAGGCTCTAATCTAAGTAATGAATTTTGTCTAAATGCGGCCACGTAACGAGTGTCTTCTTTGTGTACAAAGGTCATCACCGGGCGCAATGGCATAGGGACGGCAATCATCCCTGGGCGAAGAGTTAATTGGGTAACGTAACCGTCTGTCGGTGCATAAACACGAGTGCTATCAAGGTTAAACTGTGCTTGTTCTAAATGGGCCCTGGCTGCGGCTATTTTGGTTTGTTCACCATTAATTTCTGATTCGTACGCAAGCTTCTGACGTAACTCTTGTGCTTGTGACGCTTCGTAGTTTGCTTTCGCTGCGAGGTAGACTCCTAGTTTATTATCAACTTGGCCTTTTGAATAGGCACCGCTTTTTGCCCCTTTTTCATAGCGTTCGTATTCTTTTTTACTTCGCTCGAATTCTGCTTTACTCATAAGAGTACTTGCTTGTGCTGACTTATATGCGGCTTCTAACCCTAATACTGATTGCGTCGCATCTTGCAATCCAGCCATTGCCTCATTTAGTTTTGCTTTATATAAGGTATCATCTAAGCGAAAGAGTAAATCACCTTTTTTAACCGGCTGATTTGCATTTACCGCAACCTCTTCAACAGTGCCTCTAACATTTGGAACAATGGGGGTGGTTACATAGACACTGCTTGCCATGTTCGAGTGTGGATGATTGTAATTCATCAATAAAATGAGTGTGCCAATTAAAATGACACCGCCGAGTACAGCGGTTGGCACTGTCCATTTATTTAGGGGGATCTTGAATACTTTAAATATGCCAATACATAGTGCGGTATAAGATAGTATTAATAGTAAATCCATATTTTACTTCTCTTTATTATTCGATTGGGCGTTTATTTGTGCCTGTAATGCAGCGACGGTCGCTGACAAGCTAGCGACTTTTTCGGCAAGTTCTTCTTGTTCTTTTTGAATTTGGTTAAACCCCCAGCCTCTGTCGTCGCGCCATAAGGTTGCCCACACCCACAGCAAAGGCCATAACACATGCAGTGTAAACAAGCTGACCCAGCCAGCATAATGAATGGCATCTTGATGAGGGTGATTACGTTTTTTGGCAATCTCGTAGGGAATATCATGGATGGCTATTACGCCATAAAATATTACTACAGTAACAAACACCAGCATAACTAGTGCAAAGTAGTCTAAAAACATGTACTTTCCTTCGTTCTTTCGTTAGTAGAATTTTATAATACGTTAAATTTTATTTTTTCCTAGTTTCTATTTTTATACAAAACATTAGTTTAGCACCACATAGTAGTCTGTATCGGCAAGACACCGACACAGAGTTACATCCTCTGAGAATGCAGTTTTTTGAATTTTTCCCTTATCAAGCCCTAGGGTATGGCACTTATTTTGACAGGCAATATACGCATTCCAAGCTGTGTATTCGTTGCAGATAAAGTTTATGGTGCTTAGTAATGTAATGATAACTATGCACTGCTTTATAAGATAGAAGCAGGTGTGTTTCGACATGATACTGACCTTGCTTGGTGCTCATACCTTTAGTGTAGCGTATGCAGGAATTTTTATTGGTCATTAAAGAACGGTTTTTAATGTGTTTGCTTCTTTCTCTATAACAAACAGTTATGATACTTTTTAATGAAACAGCATTGGTTTTTTAAGGATTAATAGATGACACCTGCAATTAACTTACTCAAAAAAAAGGGAATTAAGTTTAATGTTCTTAGCTACGACCATGACCCCAATAACACACAATACGGTCTTGAAGCGGTTGAAAAGTTAGGCTTACCGGCAGAGCAAGTATTTAAAACGTTGGTACTTGAAGATAACGACAATCATCTGCTTGTTGCGGTGTTGCCAGTTATGCAGCAAGTAAACCTTAAAATGTTAGCCAAAGCGGCCGGTGTAAAAAGGGTGCAGATGGCTGCTCAGCAAAAAGTTGAAAATAGCACAGGTTATATTTTTGGAGGAGTTAGCCCGCTTGGTCAGAAAAAGCGACTTGCTACGTTTATCCACCATTGTGCATCAAACTGTGAGCTTATGTACGTGTCTGCAGGAAAACGTGGTTTAGAGGTTTCGATTTCTGTTCACGACCTCAGTCGCTTAACAGGGGCTAAGTTGGTTGATTTTTGAACATGTCTGTTGTTTTTTCTCTATTTTAGGTATTTTTTATTTGATATAGAGTGCATTCTGTATAAGCTTAATTTGCCTTATTAATGTTAATAACGGTTTATCTAAAAGGATTCAGGATATGAAAAAATTAATTGCTATTTCTGCACTTTCACTACTTCCACTTTCAACTGCAATGGCCGACCAAGATATTGGTTGTGGTTTCGGTTCAATGTTATTTGCAGGTAAAGACGGTAAAGTTGTTAAAGTACTTGGTGCAACAACAAATGGTATTTCTGGTAACCAAACATTCGGTATTACATTTGGTACGCTAGGCTGTGATGGCACAGGCACAGTAACTGCATCAACGAAAGTTGCAACGTTTATTGATGGCAATATGGAACAACTTGCACGTGATATGTCTCGCGGTGAAGGCGAAGCACTTGAAACACTTGCTGAAGTTTGGGGCGTAGAAAGCCAAGATAAAGCGGCATTCAATAAATTAGTGCAAACACAGTTTTCGCATGTTTTCACATCAGAAAATGTGACATCTCAAATTGTACTTGAAAATCTAAACACACTTGTAGCAAATGATGCACAACTTGCATCTTACACTTTGTCTTAATTGACGTTTTTCTTTATAAAGCCCTTTACGGGCTTTTATTCTCTTATGCATAGACTTTTATTGCTCTGTTTAGTGCTCTTTAGCAGCGCTGTTTTTTCTAGTACGGTTACAAAAGATATCGCTTATAACCCTTACTGGCTTAAACTAGGACATTATAATCAGCAACGTTTTTCTTCGTATGAAAGTGAAGTAGACAGTAATGCATTTTTCTTTTCGCCTGTAGGTAAGAGCGATCCTCATGCTGAGCTTATTGCCACGATAAAAGCATTTGAGTTGGCTGATAATAATGAGGCTCAATGTCGTTTTCCTGCTCGCTATAGGTGGCTGAAGGATCATTTTTTTCCGCAGTGGCCTGAACTTTTGTGCCCTGAGATAGATGTTTGGCAACAGCTTATAAACCCTAAAGGTATAACCTTGGTGTTTCCAACTGCGTTTATGAATGATCCCTCATCTATGTTTGGTCATACGTTACTGCGCATAGACGCAAGGGATCAAACTCGCAGTCGTGAACTAATAGCTTTTGCGGTAAATTTCGCTGCTGAACCAGATGCAACAGATAATGCGGCGCTTTACGCTTTAAAAGGCGTTATTGGTCAATACCCCGGTAAGTTCACCTTAATGCCTTACTATAGAAAGGTGCGTGAATATAATGATCTCGAATCGCGTGATATTTGGGAGTATCCGCTTAACTTATCAGAGCCAGAAATTCAGCGTATCTTGCTTCATTTATGGGAGATGCAGTGGGCTACATTTGATTATTTTTTTATTGATGAGAATTGCTCATATCAGCTATTAGCCTTGTTACAGCTAGCGCGTGATGATTTGTTTTTAACCTCGGAGTTTTCTACACACGCAATTCCCTCAGATACAGTTGCTGCATTAAAGCAATATGGGTTATTACAGCCCCCTAAATATCGCGCAGCGTCGGGCACCAAGTTACTTAATTATGAAAGCCAGTTAACCGATGAACAACTTGTCATGGCACAAGCATTACGTGATGGAAAACCTTTGCATGATTTATCACTTTCGGCTAAAGATGCTGTGCCAGTACTCGAAATGGCCTATGAATGGCTTAATTATCAGTACTATGATCAAGGTCTTGCTCGCGACGAAATAGCCCCACGATTAACGCGACTTCTTCATCAACGAAGCCAATATCATGTTGTTTCACCCTTTGAGCCACCCCAAATACCGCGCGTTAGTCCCGAGCAGGGACATGGCTCTGCGCGTATTGGTGCTGTGGTTAGCCACTATGAAAATAGCGCCAACCGTGTTGGTTTAAGTTATCGTGTTGCTTATCACGATTTATTAGATAATGCAGGGGGCTTTATACCCGGCGCCCAAATCAGCTTTTTTGATGTAGAGGCGAGTATTGATAACAACGAGCGCCTTTTTTTAGAGCGTTTATATGTGATAGATGCCATGTCTTTAGCACCTGACAATCGACTTTTTGATTCTTGGTCTTGGAATGTCCGCGTTGGTTATGACCGCCAACCCACGTTAAAAAAGCGAGCTGGCCGTAGCTTTATTCAAGGTGGATACGGTAAATCCTTTGGTGATGCCAACCATTTTCAAAGCTATATTTTAGCGTCGTCTTTGTTGCAAACAGGTTCGTTAATTGATTCGCTTTCATTTGCTTTAGGCAGCGAGGCCGGTGCTATATGGCAAGTGACAGCGTCACAAAAGTTAGCTTTATCAGGCCAAGCATTATGGCTGTTCAATGAGCCCCGCAGTGACAAGCACATTGAGTTTTCTGCGCATTGGCAAATTGCCTTAGCGCAAAATTGGGGATTCAGAAGCTCTTTTGTATATCAAGATTGGCAAGTATCAGAGCAGCAATTTAAACTACAGCTACTGCATTACTTTTAACAGTGTATTTTTGGCAAGTTATACCAGCGTGTTGTGTAATGGGGTGATAAATACTCTCGTTTCATATGCCAGTCAGCGCTAGACGTTTCACTGGCTATGGCTAATGTGCCGATGCCAAAGCGGGCATTTATTTTGTCTAAGCATTGCATTAACTTGGGGTTATCGATGGAGGCTTGAAATAAGTCGGGTTGTTGGAACATGTGGCTTGTAAGCTCTAGTGCGCCAACACCACATTTGTAAAAAAGCACATTGGGTTTGTATAACTGCTCGAATACCTCGCTAATTGCATTAGCAAATACACGGCTGTCGGCGGTGGCGATATTGAACTCATAAATATACGATTTTTTGTAGTAGCCTTGTTGGTGTGGTGAACTGGCGACAAATATCAGTAAACGTTGAGTCAGCGACCCTTGAGCGCGTAGTTTACGCGCTACAATAGCGCTGTGATTAATCAATGCGGTTTTTAGCGTTATGGGATCTGTTACGCGCTCACCAAAGCTACGTGTTGAAAAAATTTCTTTTTTATCTTGGCGTACATCATCCCAGCTCAAACAGCGTTTGCCACATAGTTCATTAACGGTACGCTCAAGTACTACACTAAATAAGCGTTTCATTTTTCGGGGGTCTTGCTGTGCAAGATCAAGTGCGGTGTTAATGTTCATTAACTTTAGCTTTTTAGCTAACCGTTTTCCCACGCCCCATACATCTTGTATATCCATGGCGCGTAAAATATTGACCCGTGAAGACTCAGAATCTATGACGGCAACACCATCAAACCCCGGTAGTTTTTTGGCCGCATGGTTTGCTGCCTTTGCAAGTGTTGCCGTAGGACCAAACCCTACGCCCACGGGCAGTTTTGTTTCACGCCAGACTGTACGTCGAATGGTATGCCCATAACGATACCAATCAGTTATGAGTGGATTAAAACCGTTAAAATTTAAAAAAGACTCATCAATCGAATAAATGTGTTGGTTATCACAAAAGCGACCTATCACATTCATCATACGCTCGCTTAAATTTGCGTAAAGCTCATAATTAGAAGAACGGATCACAACCTGATGATCAAAGAGGTATTGTTTAACTTGAAAATAAGGTTGAAACTTTGGGATCGCAAGCTTGCGAGCAATAGGGCACACAGCACAAATACAGCCATCGTTGTTAGTTAGAACCACAACGGGTTTACGACGAATCGACGGGTCAAAAACTTTTTCTGCACTGGCATAAAACGCCACTGCATCAACTAAGGCGTACATGATAGTAGTTCTTTGCTACTGCGGTGCATACGAATAGAGCGGGTAACAACACCTTCGAGTTGAAATTCATCAGAATCTCTTAACTGCACTGCGGGGTACTTGGCAGAGGCTGACAATAACTGTGCATTGTGTTTGTCGAGTAATTTACAAACAAATAAACCGTTTAAGTTTGCGACGATTACATCGCCATTTTTAACATCTTCAGCGCGATCAACAAGCAATAAGTCGCCATCAAAAATACCGACACCTTGCATTGATTCTCCCGACGCAATACCAATAAAAGTCGCATCGGGGTGCTTAATTAACAGCTGATCTAATGATAAGCCAAGTTCTTTGTATTGAGCCGCAGGTGATTCGAAACCACATACGCCTGCTTCAATATAAATAGGAATAACACGCATAAAAAAACCACTATACTGTATGTTTGTACAGTATAGTGGTTTATCGTAATCTTGCCAATGTGATTAACGGTCGATACGGTTAATATTTTCGATCATGATTGTGGCTGTCGAAATGAATTCGCTGATTTGTTGCTCTGTTAACCCTTGGCACAGAGTCTTGTCTACCTCTTGCTCGGCGACCTCTAGGCGTGAGAACAAAGCACTCCCTTGTTCTGTCAATGATAAAATTAAGCAGCGTTTATCATTTTCATCAGCGCATTTTGTAATTAATGCGAGTTTGAGTAGTTCTTTAATAAGCCGTGCTATTTGTGCTTTGTCACGGCCTGTTTTAGCGACTATATGATTAGCAGTACAGTGGTTGGTTTCAGCAATAATGTGTAAACAGCGCACATGGAGGGCATTTAAACCTAATTCATTCGCGTTAATCGCATTACGTACTGTGACACGGTAGCTCTGCGCCAGTGTAAATAAAGCTGAAGAAAGTGATGTTTGTGACATGGTTTACCTAGTTAGTTGACAAAGTCAATTAAAAGTATATAGTTGATTATATCAACTAATGGGGCAGTGTAAAACTTTATAGGAGACAAACATGGCAAAAAAAGTTCGTCGTGCAAATGTATTAAATACCACGCGCATTTCGCCGCACTTACAACGGATCACGGTTGGTTCACCAGACTTTGTCGATTTTCCACTCGATGCGAAAGGCGCTTACGTAAAAGTGTTATTTCCGCATCCAGGTGAATACCACGTAGAACAAGATCTAAACGCTGAGCATCCTGCAATTATGCGCTCTTACACAATTCGTGATATTGACCCTGTAACACGTGCTATAACACTGGATTTTGTTATTAATCAACATCAGGGAACTGCGACAAATTGGGCAAAGAACGCATGTATTGGTGATGAAGTAGGGATTGCTGGGCCAGGTCCTAAAAAATTGACTGATTTTGAACAGGCTCAATATTTAATGCTTGCAGACCTCACATCTATCAATGCTATCAATGGTTATCTGCAAGTACTTCCAAGTAGTGCGCATGTTGATGTGCTCATTCATATTGAAGATAAAGACGATATTATTGAGCTTGAGCAAAACAAAGCGGCTATTAATCACAGTGTTCATTGGCTTGTCACCAATAAGCCAGAAACAGAACTTTTAGACCAAGTAGCACAATTATGTGGCGGGTATAACACTCAGCCTTTGGTTTTTATGGCGCTTGAAGCAAATCTTGTTAAAGAGATTAAACGCTTAGTAACCAGTCGCTTTTCTGTAGCGCGTGAGCACATTGTTGCATCCGCATACTGGAAACGTGGTATTGATGCAGATGGACTAAAAGTGGAAAAACAGCAACAAAGCCGTGCTTAATTAGCATTTGAAAAAAGCACATTCGCACTCATTATAACGTTATCAACCCCATTATGGAGAGCTTATGTCTGAATTAAGCGGTATGCCTTTTTCATTGCTTGAACTGAGCCCAATGAAAGAGAACGAAACAGTTTCACAAACCCTTGCTAATAGTGTTGCCTATGCACAAACTGCCGATGAGCTAGGCTTTAATCGCTTTTGGATGGCTGAGCATCATAATATGCGTGGCATCGTATGTGCGGCGACATCAGTACTTATCGGCCATGTTGCAGGAAAAACGCAGCGTATCCGTGTCGGTGCGGGTGGGGTCATGTTACCTAACCATCCTCCTTTAGTTGTTGCTGAGCAATTTGGCACGCTTGAAAGTCTATATCCTGGTCGTATTGATTTAGGCTTAGGACGTGCACCCGGTAGCGACCCCATTACAAGTCGCGCGTTGCGACGCGATGAGCAGCGTGCTGAGCATTTTGCAGACGAAGTCACCGAGTTACAAAGTTTATTAGGCCCCTATAAAGGTGACTCACCTGTTAGGGCTATTCCCGGTGAAAATACAAATGTTCCTATTTGGTTGTTAGGATCAAGCTTATACAGCGCTCAATTAGCAGCGAAAAAAGGGTTGCCATATGCATTTGCAGGTCACTTTGCGCCACGATTTGTTCATGATGCTATAGCGTTGTACCGACGCGAGTTTCAACCATCAGACGTATTAGATAAACCTTATGTGATGCTTGGGTTGCCTGTGGTGGCTGCTGATACTGATGAGCAAGCACAGTTTCTGGCTACAACTTCAAAGCAGCGAATATTAGCGTTAATGCGCGGTCAAGCATTGTGGTTAAAAGAGCCGATTGCAAGTATGGATGGACTGTGGTCACCTCAAGAAAAAATGCAAGTTGAAAGCTTTTTAGGGCTTGCTGTTGTAGGTAGTCAAGCGAGCGTTAAGCATAAGTTGAGTATGATTAAAAAAGAGCTACAGGTTGATGAGTTTATTTTTACTAACGACCTGTACGAATTGAGCGACAGACAACACGCGCTGACGATACTTGCGAACATAATGAGTTAATCGGTTACGGTGCGTAATGACGTAAATTACGCACCACACTGTGTGTCTGTTTTCTCATAATTAAACGGTTTTTTGAATTGAACTGATTTAATTATTCTATTTTAAGGATTTAAATAAACCCAATACACTGTCAATATTAACTACAACCCTAGGAAGGTGCACCGTGAAATCTCAAACAATTGCCAACGTCGAGCCACAAACAAAAACAGCATTAATTGCTGAGGGGGGCGGGCAACGAGGGATTTTTACCGCAGGTGTATTAGATGCATGGTTAGAAGAAAACTACGATCCATTCGATTTATTTATTGGCACATCAGCAGGTTCACAAAACTTAACCAGTTATCTAGCCAGACAAAAGGGTTACGCAAAACGCCTTATTAGAGGGCTGTCGCGGCATAAACGTTTTTTTCAACTGGGGCGTGGCTTAATTGGCAAAAGTATTGTTGATCTTGATTGGTATTTTGATAAAACCAAAGAAGTAAACCGCGCCCTTGATTTCAAAACAGCAACACAAAGTTTAGGCCAACGAGAGCTGTTAATAACAGCCACTCATGCAATTGATCGTAAGCCCTATTACTTAACACCGACAGGTGAAGACACGCAGTGGCTTGCATTACTAAAAGCGTCTAGTGCACTGCCATTCTTATATAGAGATGGGGTTAACTTAACGCCTTGGTTTACGACCAAAGCTGCTAATGATGCCATTATTCAAAGTGCAAATACTGACTTAGCAAATAATGTATTTTTAGACGGCGGCTTAGCTGCACCACTGCCTGTTAAAGAAGCTTATAAGCGAGGCGCTCGCGATATTGTGGTTATAAGAACGGTTGATAAAGATTTTCAAGTGCAATCTGAATGGGTCACTAAATTGAGGTCACTCGTGAGTGTGTCTGGCTATTGCCCAAAAACAATCGATTATTTATTGCAACATGAACAAGCGTATCAAGATGAACTTGATTTTATAGCCAATCCCCCAAGCGATGTGCGTATTACGCAAATATTCGCAGGCGACAAACTGCGCAGTAAATTATTAGGGAGCACAGACTCCGACTTGCGATTTGATCATAAATTAGGATTAGCAGCAGGCCGTAAGTTTTTAGAGGGTACGCACTGCAATTAAACACATTACGTACTTGAGATATTTGTAAATAAAGTTAAAGTGGTTAGCTAACTATTCACTTTTAGTGATTTTTTATTCTAAAAAATAACAATAAAAGGCTAACCATGTTCAATTCTGCTGTTGGTGCTATTAATAATCTATTGTGGGGAGACGGCCAGCTCCTCATCTATATTCTTCTGTTTGCTGGTATTTGGTTTTCAGTACGGCTAAAAGCCATTCAGCTTCTTAAATTTCGCCATATGTTCAGTTTATTAAAAACCAGCAGCAGCACAGATAAAAATTCTATCAGTTCGTTTCAAGCATTGTGCACCGGGTTATCTGCGCGAGTAGGGACAGGTAATTTAGCCGGTGTTGCGGTAGCAATATCGTTAGGCGGTAGTGGTGCTATCTTTTGGATGTGGGTTATTGCGATACTGGGAATGGCAACAGGTTTTGCAGAAAGTGTTTTAGGTCAAGTATATAAAGTAAGAGACGCTAATGGCGACTTTAGAGGCGGGCCTGCTTATTACATTGAACAAGGCCTTGCGAGTCGGTGGCTTGCCGTGTGTTTTGCTTTTTGTTTATTCCTTGGTTACGGCTTCACATTCAGTGCGATGCAAACTAATACCATAACAGATGCCCTGAACTACGCTTTTGAAATCCCCACACTGTATTCAGGGATTGTGATCACACTTTTAGCGGGAAGCATTATTTTGGGTGGCTTTAAAGCAATCGCCCGATTTGCAGAGCGTGTAGTGCCCGTAATGGGCATTTTATTTGTACTGGCTGCGGTGACTATTACCCTATTAAATCTAGGCAAGGTACCTGAAATGATTGAGGATATCTTACTATCTGCATTTGGCTTACAAGAAGCGGGCGCTGGTGCCATGGGCGCCGCAATTAAAAATGGTATACAACGAGGACTGTATTCAAACGAAGCCGGTGCAGGCAGTGTGCCTCATGCCGCAGGTTGTGCATCGCCAATACCTAACCATCCTGTAACGCAAGGTTATATTCAAATGCTTGGTGTGTTTTTCGACACAATTGTGCTGTGTAGTTGCACAGCGGTGATCATACTACTCGCTGATATTGATATAACTGGCGAAATGGAAGGCATTCGCCTAACGCAATCTGCGATGACAGCACATATGGCTGCTGGTGGAATTTATTTTGTAGCTGCGGCCATTTGCTTGTTTGCATTTACCTCAGTTGTTGCAAATTACGCCTACGCAGAAAGCAACCTTCATTTATTTAAACTAGACAATAAATTTGGGCGAACAGTGTATACCGGGCTTTACTTATCGATGATGATTTGGGGAGCCTCAGCGACACTTAAACAAGTATGGGATTTAGCCGACATCGCTTTAGGGTTGATGACAGTGGTAAATGTTATCGCTATCATACGGTTAACACCCACTATATTGGCAGTGACCAAAGATTACAACACGCAACGTGCCGAAGGAAAAGACCCCGTATTTAACGCCGAACATGTTAAAGTACAAGGACACACTGAGCTGGGTATTTGGCGTCAAAAACAAAAATGATGAGAAAAGCAGTACATGATTGATATTTACGCAGGGCCAACCGCTGCAAAAACAATACGAGAGCAGGGACTCTCTGCAGATCTTTTTAGTACATTTTTAGGTGCGAGTGGTGGGCCTAAATGGTTTACTTTGTTCGGTCTAGACAAGTACTTATTCGGCGAGTTTTTTAAACAGAGAACACAACCTTTAAATTTAGTAGGTTCAAGTGCTGGCGCTTTTCGTGCGGCCTGTTTTGCGCAAAATGATCCTGTGGCTGCAATATCACGCTTAGCTAAATCGTACTCCGAAACACGCTATTCCTCTAACAAAGCTAAGCCAACTGAAATAACAGAAAAAGCACGATTGCTTCTGAACTATGTATTTGCTGAAAACGGTATTGAAGAAATTATTAATAACCCCGTTTTTAAGGCGCATTTTATTGTTGCTAAATCAAATGGTTTTACGGCTTCAGAAAACAAAGTTATGCAGCTAATGGGGTTATCAAAAAGTTACCTATTTAACAGAGTAAATAGACGGTTGTTGAGCAAACAATATGAACGTTTCGTGTTTCAACCTGCGAATAGTAATCTATCCTTTAGTGACAATAATACCTTTAATACTCAAACAGTTGAGCTTACAGAAGCTAATCTAGCCGATGCTTTACTTGCATCAGGCTCAATTCCGTTAGTAATGCAAGGCATTAAAAATATACCAGGCACACCGCAAGGTATGTACCGAGATGGCGGTATTATTGATTACCATTTTGATTTAACAATTCACAATGAAGGGTTAATACTTTATCCGCACTTTAATAATAAGCCAAAAGCAGGGTGGTTTGATAAAAACCTAAGCAGGGGGATCACACCGCGTAATTACGATAATGTGGTGATGGTTACACCTTCAGCAAAGTTTATAGCGTCATTACCCTACAATAAAATACCAGACAGAACAGACTTCACAGTACTTGATGCCGACACGCGTATAAAGTATTGGCAACATGTTCTTAGCGAAACCGAACGATTAGCAGAAACATTTCATCTGCTATGTAATAATAACGATTTTAAAATAAACATAATTACTTAAATTGATTAATGAGTGCGGTTTGCTCCGTTACTTTCGATAATAATCCTTCGCACAATTGCTGGGCAGAATGACCAAGCGAAGTACATTCATGCGCAAAATCTTGCGCTGCTGATATATTGGCAGCAATTGCTTGACTGGCTGCTAATTGGTCACTAATTGCTTGTGAAATAATACTATTAAGTTCGCTTAACTTAACCGATTGTGCGTTGATATGTTGTAAACTTTCGCCGCTTTTATGGGCTAAACTCACGCTTTCTGAAGACAACTTGAGGCCATCAGACATCGCATTTTGTGCTTCTTTAGATGCCCCAGTGAGACGATTTAAAACAGTATTAATTTCTTCGGTTGATTGCTGAGTCCGTGAGGCGAGGGCGCGTACTTCACCCGCAACGACAGCAAAACCTCTACCTTGTTCACCAGCACGTGCTGATTCAATCGCGGCGTTTAATGCTAATAGATTCGTTTGCTCTGCTATGGCATTTATTTCCGATAAAATGGAGACAATATGCTTATTACCCTCCACTAAATTCACAACTTGCTCGCTGGCTGAGTGAAGTTTTTTGTCCAGCTCGTTTATTGAATTAATCGTTTGTTGTACAGCTTGTGACCCTTGCTCTGTTGATTTCATCGCCGTTTCGGCTGCTTGGCTTGTGTCTGTTGTACTCGATGATAAGTCATTTATCGACGCTGACATTTGCTCCGTCGCAATAACAATTTGTGACACTTCGTCAGCTTGTTTACTTAATAGTTCAGTAACATGGTGTCCAGTTTCAGCGCACTGTATTGCATTATTATTCACTCCCATTGTTACGTCATTAACACGCCCGACAATCGCTTTAAGTTTTGCTTGTTGCATTTCAAATGCTAAATTCAAATAGCCAATGTCATCATTTGTTCCTGAGTATAAGTAAGCCATTAAAGGGTTATTGTATATGTCTTTTGCTTTACTAATTAGCTGTGTGTAGCGCCTACGCCAAAAGAACATCAGACTATTTATAGTAGCTAAAACGATGAGTAATACCGTATTCAATATTTCAAAGCCATTGATCAAAACAGAGGCTAAAGCCGTAACAAAACACGCGGCTAAAAGGATGCTAATAAATAAAGTTACATCATACTTTTTTGATAACGCGCGAGATTTTTGTCCATCATTGATTTTTTTATATTCACTGCTGGCACGTGCTACAACATCATCATTTGGTTTAGTACGTACTGACTGATATTCAATTGTTCGATTATTTTCATCCCTGATAGGAGTCGCAAACGCATTAACCCAATAATAATCACCATTTTTACAGCGATTTTTAACCGGTCCCATCCAAGATTGGCCATTTTGTAAATGTTTCCACAGGTCAGCAAAAGCAAGTTTTGGCATATCAGGGTGGCGAACAAGATTGTGTGGCTTGCCTTTCATTTCATCTAAATCAAAACCGGCGATTTTGCAGAAATCTTTATTCGCATAAGTGATATGACTTTTAAGATCGGTTGTCGAAAGGAGAATATCTGATTCAGAAAATTTCACTTCGTTGTTAGTTATTTTTGCTTTTATCACGTAGAAATCATCCAAGTGTGTCGTTAGCTATCAATAAAATTCATCAATTTATCGGTTGAAGTTTAAACATTATTTATAAAAAAGATGTTAACCAGTACCAATAAAATGACTGTTGTCTTAGATCAATTTAGCGCTAAGTCAGTGAAAAATAACTAGGAAAATTCTGTTTTTGTATTTTGAAGGTAAATACTTTTTAATTATTTAAGGGACTAAAAAAGAGAACCCACTATAAGAAAAAAGAACACTCTAAATAAATTATCTTGAATTCAGAGTGTATTGGGATAGTTTATTTTTTAATACTAAGCATGTGCGCCATGTTTAGATTTTATATTTAGGGGCGGAGTCTCGTGTCGTTTTCACATGGATCACCATCATAGTCTCCATCCATGTCTGTATTAGGGCAGTTTTTAATAAAAAAAAGTGCTTCTTCAAGCGAGGTCATCTCACTACAGTATTGCCTGCCATCACAGACAAATTTGCTCTCATCTGTTAAATAGGGTCCGTTACGTTTACGAGTATACTTTGTCCGAATGGGGTCAATAACTTCGCTCTGTAATGTGTCTATTGGCGAAATGCCGCCATAATTTGTTGCATAATATTCCCAACCAAACAATCCAATAATGATTAGTAGCAATAATTTTCTCACGTGACTTCCTTTTAGTATTGTCATAAAAATGAGTGTATTTATAGTCAGCGAAAGCTTTCGCACACCTAACTAAAATGGCTTACTATGATAGGGAGGTTATACAATAATTTTAAGTGATATTCGGATTTGAGAAAGAAATCTGAAATTTCGCAGAAGCTAGTGTATTAAGATATAGCAATTATAAATATCCCATAAATTACGTTATGTTAAATATAGTGCAATAAATAAAAGTGGGCGTTATGTTACTCACTAGCCCACTTATAGAAGGGTTTTTATTTACTGATTTAGCTCAGAATCTACCCAAAATTTAGTGCCTTTAAGAACAGCTTGAAGCGCCAAGCCATTTTCGGTTAAAGAATATACGGTAACTTGATCGGCTATCGCTTCGGCAACTAAAGCGCCACCTTTATCTTCATATTTAGCGGCTGCATCTGCGTTGCCACCAAACGCCCATCCATGCTCGATGAAACGGTTTACAGCAGCCTGATTATGAAAAACCATAACAACATTGAAATCTTTAACACCTAAACCGAGGCCTAAACCTGCTTCGCCCATGTTCATGTAAGTTGATTTACCTGTTAGGTTGTTTTTAACAACACCGTAGCCACCGCCAAAACTTGCCAAAACTACATTTACATTGGCATTATCGAAAACAGCATAGCCAGCTGAGTTAGCAATTTGTTGTTTCACATCAGGTTTTTCTGCATATAATGTGTTTAGAGTGTTTGTTTTCATACTCTGAACTAGCGCCCGTTTTTCACTCGGAGAGGCACTGCCGGTAGTAGCACAACCCGACAAAACGGTTGATAATATGATTAAACTGATTGCAATAAACTTTTTCATACATATTCCTTGAATAATTGTATGGCAAGATAGTAATTAAAATACTCGTTAATTTAAGGATATCTTAAGTCCAATACTAGACAGTATCGGACTTTGTGTTACTCTTATAACTAGTTATTTTACAAGATATTTATACATTATGCTCGTTGCTCTAGTCGATACTATAAAACAACTTCGTTACCAAATTGCCCACCTAGAAGATGATACTCTAGCAACAGAATATCCAGAACTTGATACATTTATACACCAGGTTGGATTGACTGTTGCTGAATCAAAAAATGACTTGGCTTTTTTGTATCAGTTTCTTTATGTGTATGGTCGAAAATCCGAAGCGACATTTAATCGATTTAGAAATGAACTTGAACGTTTTTGTTTATGGTCTTGGCTCATAGCTGAAAAATCAGTTTTTGAACTAAAACGTGAAGATATTGAAGCTTATGTTGATTTTATGGTTGAGCCAGAATCAGCGTGGTTATCAAATTCAGTTCAATGGCGATATAAAGATGAACAAGGTATTCGACGATTAAATTCTAATTGGCGCCCTTTTATCGGAAGAGAAAATATTGCTAGTCAACAAACGTTAGCTGCAATGTTTACTGCATTAAATGTATTTTATAAATTCGCCATTCTAGAAGAAAAAACATTCGCTAACTTTGTACCTGTTGTAAAAAAGAATAGCCCATATTTGGTTGTGCAATCTCAAATTAAAATTCCAGATACATTAAGTGATATTCAGTGGGAATATGTATTCGGTGTAACGCGTGATTTATGTGAAGAACAACCTGATCTTGAGCGAAACTTATTTACGCTTGCATGCTTAAAAGGATTGTATCTACGGATTTCTGAATTGTCGGAACGGCCGCAATGGTCACCGGTAATGTCACATTTTTGGCAAGATAATGATGGGTTCTGGTTTTTACGTATAATGGGTAAAGGCAATAAATTACGGGATGTAACATTAAGTGAGGATTTTATTACTTACCTAAAACGTTACCGATTATACCGTGGGTTACCCGCCCTGCCCCGAGTTGATGAAGCCGAACCTTTAGTTCACAAAATTCGTGGAAAAGGTGGTATGACGGTTAGACAAATTAGACGTTTAGTTCAACAAAGTTTTGACTTGGCGAAAAAATCATTACTTGATGATGGTTTTAAAGATGATGCAGAACAACTTGAAGCTGCCACAGCACATTGGCTTCGACATACGGGGGCAACACACGATGCACAAACTCGCCCTTTAAAACATTTATCTGAAGATCTTGGTCATGCAAAAATAGCCACAACAGATCAAATTTATATTCAAACTAATATTAAAGAAAGAGCAAAGTCAGGGATGAAAAGGAAAGTATAATGGAATACACCATATTGGCCATTGTTGGTTGTGCGTTGCTATTTTACTCAATGACAATCCGCCAACTTGAGCGCACCGAAATCACCGGACCAATGTTCTTTGTATTGGTCGGGATTGCAATGTCTTACTTATTACCCAGTGAATTTAAGCTTGGTGAAAATGGACTCAATGAAATTTTACCTTTAGTTGAGTTAACGCTAAGTATTTTTTTATTTACCGATGCAGCTAAATCAAAGTTAAGTGTATTGCAGCATAGTTTTCAGTACCCTAGCCTGCTTTTATTTGTAGCATTACCACTCACATTACTTGCAGGGGTTGCCGGTGGTTTATTTATATTTTCTGAGCTATCACTATTTCAATCTGCACTTATTGCAATTATTTTAACTCCGACGGACGCGGCGTTAAGCAAAGGTATTTTAGAATGCTCGTCGGTTCCTGAAAAAATTCGAGAAGGGATCAATACTGAAAGTGGGTTAAATGATGGATTATGTGTGCCAATATTTTTAGTTTTATTATTGCTAGTTCAGAATCCAGATAGTGCTGTGACAACAACAGATACTCTCGTTGTTTTTATTAGAGAATTGGGTGTTGCGTTTTTGGTTGCCGCAGTTGCAACAGCGATATTTATTCCACTCCTTAAGGTCGCTTTGGCGCGTCATTATTTTGCAAATAATAGCAGTCCATTTTTATTGATTGGTTTAGTAATGGCGATCTTCTCGTTAACACAAAACTTTCATGGTAGTGGATTTATTGCCGTATTTGTCGCTGGGTTATTGTTTGACTATTTTTCACCAAGAAAAATTCGTCTTACTTTAGTTAAAGACTCGGAGCATATCGCAGAATTTATAGCATTACTCATTTGGTGTTTGTTTGGGTTTGTTTGTGGACATTTAATAATTAATGATATTACTTGGCCTATTGTTTTTTATGCATTACTTAGCGTGACCTTATTTAGAATCATACCTGTATTACTTTCTTTATTTTTCACAGACTTAAATAGAAAAGATAAATTGACGTTTGCCTGGTTTGGACCAAGAGGTCTTGCGTCAATTGTATTTACACTAATGGTTATGGATACAACAATTGCTAACAAAGAACAAATTGCGACAGTAACGTTAACAACAATTCTATTCAGTGTTTTTATTCATGGCATGAGTACCAAGCCTATTGCGAATAGCTATAAATAAAAAGGCGCTTAAAGCGCCTTTTTTATAACAGTTCTGCTATTAATTGCAGTGGATGTTTTGGTTTATATTTTTCGTAACGCTTTACTTGGCTACGGCAAGAAAATCCAGTAGCCAAAATAGTTTCGGGTTCACTATTTTCAATAAGTGGTTTCCAACTCATTTCGTACAATGCGCGTGAGTTTTCTTGATTTTGTTTTTCATGACCATAAGTGCCAGCCATACCACAACAACCTGTACTTGTTGTACTCAAAGATAAACCTAAATCAGAGAAAATATTTTGCCAAACTTTTGAGGCATTTGGCATCGCTGTCGTTTCAGTGCAGTGGCTTAATAATTTAAATGGCACAGCACTTTTTGCCGACAGTGATACGTTTTTAAAGTTTTGTGTTTGTAACCACTCATGAGCAAGTTCAACTTTAAAATCACCACGCGTTTCTTTTAGTATTGATACATACTCATCGCGGTAACACATAACAAGTGACGCATCGAGACCAACCAGTGGAGAGTTTATTTCAGAAAGTGAATTTAAAAACTCAGCCGCATTTTTTGCTGTAATTTTAAATTCATTTAAAAAACCTTTTACGTGCTGGGCTTTTCCATTTGGTTTAAAGGGTAACAGCATTGGTTTTTTACCCAGCGCTTTTATTACTTTTATAAAACTCTCAACCAATTCTGCCTCGTAAAAACTGGTAAATGGATCTTGAACAATAAGAACATACTCAGCTTGTTCATCACTGGTAAGTGATTTAAGTAATTCAAAATTGAACATGTCACTTTTGTTTACGCGTTTCGAAAGTTGAGGAACACTTAACGTTGGTGTATCAACATAGCCAATTGTATTTTTTATTAAACTAGAAACCAGTTTTGTATTTACAATTGGATTCACTACCTTTGCAAATTTAGCCATGACAGGTGCCGTTTGTTCGATACCTGCCACTAAATAATCTTTTAATGGCCGCGCGTAGTAACTGTGATAGAAATTTAAAAACTGCGATCTAAATGTTGGCACATCTACTTTTATAGGACAGGCTGTTGTACATGCTTTGCATGCTAAACATTCGTCCATTGACTCTTTCACTTCATGCGAAAAATCATAAATGCCTTTTTTCTTATCTCGGCTATGCTGAAAACGTTCCCACCACGTGATTACTTCTCCATTGATGAGTTCTTTTTCAACATGTATTAAATCAATATTTTCTGATTCTTGAAGACGCAACCATTCGCGCATTAAACCTGCACGTCCTTTAGGTGAGTAGCGTCTGTCACCCGTTACTTTGTACGAAGGGCACATTGGAGAATTTTGATCATAGTTAAAACAAAGACCATTACCATTACAAGTCATGGCGTTTTTAAATTCTGTTTTAACGTCAATAGAAATTTCTTTATCAAACCAAGCTCGCTTTTGATCATCAACAGAAACGAGGGAGTCTTTACTTTCAAGCGGTGTACATATTTTACCGGGATTTATGCGATTGTCTGGATCGAAAGCTGATTTAATTTTTCGTAGTTGAGTAAATAAATGCTCACCAAAGAATTCTGGTCCATACTCACTACGATAACCTTTACCGTGCTCGCCCCACATTAAACCACCATATTTAGCGGTAAGTTTTACAACTTCATCTGAAATATGGCGAAGTAATTTTTCTTGCTCAGGATCACACATATCTAGGGCTGGACGCACATGTAAAACACCCGCATCAACGTGGCCAAACATACCATACTGAAGATGGTGACTATCAAGAAGTTGACGAAACTCAACAATAAAATCTGCCAAATTTTCTGGAGGTACGGCAGTATCTTCAGCAAATGCGAGCGGCTTTTGACTACCTTTAACATTGCCTAGTAAACCAACAGACTTTTTACGCATGGCATAAATTTTTAGAATATCGGCTTTATCATTTGTAAGTTGATAACCGATCACACCATGCGTTTCGTTTTTAACGCAGTCATCTAACAATCTACATAGCGTGTCTACTTTTTCTTTAATATCATCCGGTGATACGGCATTAAACTCAACCATGTTGAGGCCTTGCATATCTTTATTATCAACATCGGTTATTAAGTCCGATACTGAATGCCAAATGATATCTTCCCGTGCCAAGTTAAGCACTTTACTGTCGACTGTTTCAACAGACGTTGCATTTGCGGCGACCAAAAAAGGTGAATGACGCAATGCTGAATCAAAACTATCGTATTTAATATTGATTAAGGTTTTAAACTCAGCAATTGGGGTAATATTAAGTTTGGCTTCGGTAACTATACCTAAAGAACCTTCAGATCCCGTAATTAAACGACTCATATCAAAAGTTTGTAAGTCGTCAGAAAAAATATGTTCTAAGTCATAACCGGTTAAAAAACGATTTAATCGTGGGAATTTTTGCAAAATTGCCTCACGATTATTGAGTCCAATATCCATTACCGTTTTATACAACTTGCCGACTGTTGAGTTTTGCTCAGCAACTAACTGTGCTTTTTCGATAGGCATGGGTGAGGTAGACATTTCAGTTCCATCGATTAGGTATGTTGTCAGACCTAAAACATGATCACTGGTTTTACCGTAGACAAGCGAGCCCTGCCCTGATGCATCGGTATTTATCATCCCACCAATTGTTGCTCGGTTACTGGTTGATAAATCAGGTGCGAAGAAAAATCCATAAGGGCGTAAAAAGTCATTAAGCTGATCTTTAATGACACCTGTTTGCACTCTTACCCAGTTTTCCTCAACATTTATTTCTAATATTTCACGCATGTAGCGAGATAAATCAACGACGATACCAGGAGTAAGAGACTGACCATTTGTCCCTGTGCCACCGCCGCGAGGACCAAAAGTCAGTGACAGAAATGGATCTCGAGAGGCGATTTGCATTGCAAGTTGAATATCTTTCGCCGTTTTTGGAAAAATAACTCCTTGCGGTACTTGCTGATAAACACTGTTATCGGTCGATAAGCTTAATCGCGTAGAATAACTTGCGTCTGTGTCACCCGAAAAACCTTGTTTTACAATAGTTTCTAGGTAGTTAGCGACTAACTCAGAAGCGACTTGTTGTTGACTTATTGTTGCTATCATGACGGTGATAAATTAAGGCATTTCGTAAATTATATCATGCTAATAGCTAAGTTAAATTGAAGATTTTACAGTTTGTAACACTCTTTTAATCGATTTAAGTCTCAATACTTTTATACTGTTTATTAAAGCATCAAATGAGTAAGGGATATGAAAAAGATTTTATTAGTAAGCTTAGGTATTTTAAGTATGCTACTTGGGTTGATATTTGTCATTGTGCCCGGCCCATCATTACTATTTTTTATAGTGGGATTACTGTGCTTTTCGTTTTATTACCCACTGGCACGTCGCTATTTGGTTTATTGTCAAAAAGCACTCACTAAATCATGTGCTTATTTAGATAAAAAACTAGCGAGATAATTGCCAATCTACGATAACACTTAAGTGCATCGTGATACTTTCTAATTGAGTAAACAAAAATGCCAGCATAATCGCTGGCATTTTTTTATAAACACTAGTTAGTCTGCTAGCTTTTTAGCTAAGTATAACCAAGTTTCTAATACTGTATCTGGATTAAGAGATACAGAATCAATGCCCTGCTCAACTAGCCATGCTGCAAAGTCTTCATGATCTGATGGACCTTGACCACAAATACCTACGTATTTGCCTTTTGCTTTTGCAGTTTGGATTGCCATTGAAAGCAGCTTTTTAATCGCAGGATTACGCTCATCAAAAAGATGTGCAATTAAACCTGAGTCACGGTCAAGACCAAGTGTTAGCTGAGTCAAATCGTTTGAGCCAATAGAGAAACCATCGAAGTATTCTAAGAACTCATCAGCTAATAGCGCATTTGATGGTAATTCACACATCATGATCACTTTAAGACCATTTTCGCCACGTTTTAAGCCATGTTCTTCAAGAAGTTCGATAACACGCTTACCTTCTTCAAGGGTACGTACGAATGGAATCATGATTTCGATGTTCGTCATACCCATTTCGTTACGAACGCGTTTAATTGCTTCACACTCTAGCGCGAAACAATCACGGAAATCTTCAGAAATGTAGCGAGCAGCACCGCGGAAACCAATCATTGGGTTTTCTTCTTCCGGCTCATATTGCTGGCCCCCAACTAGGTTTGCGTATTCGTTTGATTTGAAATCAGACATACGAACAATGACACGCTCTGGTGCAAACGCACACCCTAATGTCGCAATACCTTCAACAAGCTTAGAAATGTAGAACTCAACCGGTGACTCATAGCCAGCCATCATGTCTGAAATTTCTGCTTTTAACTCATCTGATTGCGCATCAAAGTTTAATAGTGCTTTAGGGTGAACACCGATCATACGGTTGATAACGAACTCAACACGTGCAAGGCCAACACCTGCATGAGGTAAACGGGCAAAATCGAATGCACGATCTGGGTTACCAACGTTCATCATAATTTTCATTGGTAGTTCTGGCATTTCATCAACGCGCGAAGTAAGTACTTCGTAATCTAGAATGCCTTCGTAGATATAACCTGTATCACCTTCAGCACACGAAACGGTTACATCTTGGCCTGCTTTAATTAAATCAGTTGCGTTGCCACAACCCACAACAGCAGGTATACCTAGTTCACGAGCAATAATAGCTGCGTGACATGTACGGCCACCACGATTGGTAACAATCGCCGCTGCACGTTTCATGATTGGTTCCCAATCTGGGTCGGTCATATCGGTAACAAGGATATCGCCTTGCTGTACTTTGTCCATCTCGTCTATAGAGTTAAGAACTCGTACCGTACCAGCACCAATTTTGTGACCAATAGCACGCCCTTCGACAACAACATTACTCGAGCCATTTAATTGGAAACGTTCCATTACGTTGGCATCTTCATTTGAGCGAACGGTTTCTGGACGTGCTTGAACAATGTAAAGTTTACCGTCGTTGCCATCTTTAGCCCATTCGATGTCCATTGGACGACCGTAATGTTTTTCGATGATAACAGCTTGCTTAGCCAGTTCTTGAACTTCGGCATCTGTGATTGAGAATTTGTTTGATAATGCAGTATCTACATCTACGATTTCAACTTGCTTACCATGTGATTCATCACTTGAGTAAATCATTTGGATTGCTTTTGAACCGATGTTACGACGAACTACTGCAGGCTTGCCGCTCGCAAGCGTTGGTTTATGTACATAAAATTCATCTGGGTTTACTGCACCCTGTACAACCATTTCACCAAGACCGTAGCTTGATGTGACAAACACAACGTCTTCGAAACCAGATTCAGTATCGATACTGAACATAACACCTGACGATGCTTTGTCTGAACGTACCATGCGTTGAATACCAGCCGATAAAGCAACACCACGGTGATCATAGCCTTGGTGAACTCGGTAAGAGATAGCGCGGTCATTGAATAATGAGGCAAACACGTGTTTGATTGCAGTCATAACTGAATCAATACCACGTACGTTTAAAAACGTTTCTTGTTGTCCTGCGAATGAAGCGTCTGGCATGTCTTCTGCTGTAGCAGATGAGCGAACTGCAAATGATACATCTTGAGATGCGTCGCCATGTAATTGGCTATATGCGTCGCGGATGGCTTGGTCTAGGTTAGGTTGGAATGGTGTGTCGATAATCCATTGGCGGATTTCGGCACCGACTTTAGCGAGTGTATTTACATCATCCACATCCAATGTGTCTAAAATATCGTGGATTTTTGAGTTTAGCCCTGATTGCTCAAGGAACTCGTTAAATGCATCGGCAGTTGTAGCGAAACCACCTGGCACTTGAACACCAGCGTTAGCTAGGTTTGAGATCATTTCACCCAGTGAGGCATTTTTACCGCCAACACGTGGAACATCTTGCATACCAAGCTCTTGATACCAGAGAACGTATTCTTGCACGGATCTTTCTCCATAAAACAAATTGTAGTACTAACTGTGAGAGTTAAGAAAGAAAACCTTCTAAAAAGGTCGCCATCATTCTACACTGGCAACAGACCTCACGTAAACCGTGAAGCCCCTATTTTGCAGATAAAGGTAATAAAAAGGTTAATTATGAGAACTGCATTCTATATTTCTGACGGAACAGCTATCACCTCTGAAGTGTTTGGCCATGCTACATTGTCGATGTTCCCTGTCGATTTTAATCACAAAACAATTCCATTCGTTGAGACAGAAAAAAAAGCAAACGAAGTTAAAAATTTAATCAACTCAACAGCTCAGCGCGACGGCGAACAGCCTTTGGTATTTTTCACTTTTGTGAATCATGAGCTAAGTGAAATTATTAAATCTTCGTGTGCGGTGTGTTACGATTTCTTATCTCAGTACAGTGACCAAATAGCAAAAGAGCTCAAAGTTGCGCCTGTGCCTAAAGTTCACCGTACACACTCTATGCATGAAAAAAGCTACGATTTTAGAATTGATGCCGTTAACTACGCGCTAACAAACGATGATGGCGCTAATATAAAAAACTATGCTGAAGCTGATATAATTTTGGTGGGCGTAAGTCGCAGTGGTAAAACCCCTACTAGCCTCTATTTAGCATTACAATATGGAATAAAAGCGGCAAACTATCCATTGACTGAAGATGACCTAGAGCGTGGCAGCCTACCTGAATGTTTGAAGTCGTATAAACATAAACTATTTGGTTTAACAATCGACCCTGTCAGACTTGCTGATATACGACAGCGACGCATGGCGAACTCAAAATATGCATCATTAAAACAATGTCGAATCGAAGTCCGCGAAGTTGAAATGCTTTATAAAAAGCAAAAAATTCAATATTTGAATTCGACACATCACTCTGTTGAAGAAATATCAGCCAAAATTATATCTGATACAGGGCTTGAGCGTCGTAAGTACTAACCAACTTTTCTTCATAATTAGTATCGGACATAAAAAAGGCTGCACTATGCAGCCTTTTAATACTTAATAAGTAAAGCGAGATTACTTGCGCGCATCCTTTAATAAGTCTGCAACAAGGAAGCCTAACTCTAATACCTGATCTGCATTTAAACGTGGGTCACACTGCGTGCGGTAACGTTGAGCTAAATCTTCATCTGACAGCCCATATGCCCCACCTGTACATTCAGTTACATGTTGGCCGGTCATCTCAAGGTGAACACCACCAGGGTATGAGCCTTCAGCTTTATGGACTGCAAAGAACTGGCTAATTTCACGAAGTATATTATTAAAGCTTCGTGTTTTATATCCTGAGCTCGCTTTTTCAGTATTACCGTGCATCGGGTCTGAGCTCCAGATAACCTTGCGTCCTTCTTGCTGTACTTTACGAACAAGCGCTGGCAGTTTTTCTGGTAGAATGTCTGCACCCATCCGTGTGATTAATGTTAAGCGACCAGGGATATTATCTGGGTTAATTGCATCTATTAACTTAATCAACTCGTCAGGGTCCATGCCAGGACCTACTTTTACACCGATTGGGTTCTTAATACCTTTAAAGAACTCGATATGAGCATGATCTAATTGACGAGTTCGTTCACCAATCCACACAAAGTGCGCAGAACAGTCATACCAATCACCTGATAAATGGTCTCGACGTGTTAGTGCTTCTTCGTAGCCAAGTAATAGCGCCTCGTGCGATGTAAATAAATCTGTTTCTTTTAAACTTGGTGCAACCGTAGAGTCAATACCACATACTTCCATAAACTCAAGCGCATCTTGAATGCGATCTGCAAGTTGTTGGTACTTTTCTTTTAATGGATTTGCAGCAACAAAGCCCATATTCCAACGATTTACCTGGTGCAAATCAGCAAGGCCACCTTGTGCAAATGCTCGTAATAAGTTTAACGTAGCCGCACTGTGGTGATAAGCAGTCATTAAACGTTGTGGATCGGGTATTCGTGCTTGTTCAGTGAATTCAAAATTATTTACAATA
This sequence comes from Pseudoalteromonas lipolytica, assembly GCF_003515105.1. Lineage (NCBI taxonomy): Bacteria > Pseudomonadati > Pseudomonadota > Gammaproteobacteria > Alteromonadales > Pseudoalteromonadaceae > Pseudoalteromonas > Pseudoalteromonas lipolytica. The sequence goes on from NZ_CP032091.1 coordinate 413,753, forward strand.
TCACCACGATATGAAGGTAATGAAACTCCATCAATGGTTTCGTAATCTGACGAACGTGGCTTTGCGTATTGACCTGCCATGCGTGCAATCTTAACAACAGGGCATTTACCGCCATAGGTTAAGACAACAGCCATCTGTAATAGAGTTTTAAATGTATCGCGAATATTGGCGGCATTAAAATCACTGAATGATTCAGCACAATCACCACCTTGAAGTAAAAAGGCACGTCCTTCACATACATCTTCTAATTGTTTAAATAAGCTACGCGTTTCTTCGGCAAACACTAAAGGCGGTGCGCTTTTTAATTGCCCTTCAACTTGTTTAAGGGCTTCTTTATCTGGGTACTCTGGCTGCTGAAGTATCGGCAGGTTTCTCCAACTATCTGGGTTCCACGATTGCATGTTCTTTCCTCATTCCTAACATAGACCGTTAATGAAAACTAACTTAATGCACAGGGTAAGTTCAAGGACTATATTCACCTATTTTCAATTATTTAGTTATTTGATAAACCAAAGCATTGATTGACTGGACATCAACTATATCATAGCTAATTAAAACAAAAGCTTAAGTTAGATTTGCAGAATGTGAGTGAGTAATAAAATTAAGAACACATCTTACCCATAATAAAGCTCAGTGTAACCTCAGCTTTACACTGTATTTAGATAAAAGTAAACAGCAGATTGAAATATTGAAAAAGCATGCTAAGGGATATAATTAAGAACACATCATACTTATATTAATGTTAATGTAAGGTCAGCGTATAAGAAGAATTTATCCTTTGAATATCAAAGGAGCTGAGGTAATATTAACTCATGTTAAAGTAAGATGTGTTCTTATGACTTCTAAATTAGAAATTCGTAGTCAATTTGATTTAGTCAGCGAATTAACCCAATTATTTTGCGATGATCTAAAACAAGTTAGTTTTAAAAAAGCGTTTTATTATCAATTACCAGAAACGGATATTAACGATGAGAAAAAAATACCCTCACTGATTCCTGTCAAAAAGTTCGAAGGTGATGAAGCGCACAAATTAATTATTAACTCGTATTTAGACCTTTATAAAAAACCTGGGATTAGTAGTCGGGTTTTAAAACGTCATCCTGGGTTATTGGTACTTCATGATGTTGATAAAAATCAACTTACAGCCCGTATTCAACAATTGAACAAAGCAAAAGCTGACTTTAAAAACTGTATACTCGCTATCGATAATAATGATGCTCGATTTGAAGCAGTGCATAACGCTGTACCAAATTTAATTACGCTTGCAGCATATCGTAAAATTCATTTTGAAACTGAATCACCCTACTCGGTCAGGTTCACATGGATGCACAAACATGCAACTAAAACTTTATCCAAAAAAATGGCATTGGCCATGCTTGATAAATCGGCGAGTTACTCTAACCCTAGAATGATAGATCAACATACTTGGCAATCTCTTGTTGCACAAGAACAAAGCCGTGTTGCGAGTTTAAATGATAAAGATAAATTAAGAATTCGAAGACCTACCCGTGTTAGTCCACAAGTTAATGTGCGATACACTGCTCAAAACCGATATCATGTGAGTGCCGCATTACCATTCATTCTTATAAATCCAGAACCGGATGTAAAACTTGGTGCACTAAATGATTATCAAAAACCTGAGAGTCATCCACGTAAAAAAGAATATGACTTTTTAGTAGATCGACTTTATTTGGAACAAGTAACAGATTGATTATGTTAAAAAGGCCACTTTAGTGGCCTTTAACATGTAACAGTATTGGAGATAAGAAATATAAATTTAATCTTCGACTATTTCTTCTATTTTATCTTCATCAATTAACACAGCATTCTCAACGATACGTTTACCGCCTTGAATTTCAATTCGTTTATTGTGTTTATTGAGCGCTAAAATTTCATCACAAAATTGATCAGACGGATGCATTTCGTATGTGTAATCAATAATATTACCCGTTTTATCATCTTTCACATTTGTGATGTTGTATTCTGATATCGCGCCTTTTTCTATTAAATCTTTCATCGTTGTGGTCATATCACGACGTAACGCTTTTAATTTATTCTCAGTGATTTCATCTGTTGAATAAATTGAGCCGTACTTTTCCATGATTGATAACAATCTAAAATGATATGTCTTACCTGGCGCAGCATAACGCCAAAGATGATACAAACGTAACATCATCCAGCGAGATAAACCGCGTTTCAGTTCTTGAGCACTATTAAAATAATAGCCTTTGTACTCAAGGTTATCGATCATGTTATGAACAAACGCATTTAAACATGCCACACATTTTACATTACCGCCTTGTCCTTTTTTACCGCTAAAGTGAAGCGACGATAAAAAGTTCATGTTCGACTCGTAAAATGAATCATCAATATCAGAGTTGCGCGTGTCAGTTGCAGAATATTTAAATGACAACTTAGAACCTTGAAGAGCTTCAAGCGATTCTTTAATCTGCGGATACGGCATTGATTGACCAACCGCTTTTAATTCTTGTGCCAACTCATTCATTGAAAAAACAACCGCGTATTGAATACCCGATTTAAAATTAATTTTTACAATTTTACCTTTAGAGGCCAAACGTATTAATGCACGTTCAACTTTTTCTTCACGATCGGATGGCCATACTAAATATTCAATGTCTTCACCATCTTTTCGTGTGCTGACAACTGCTGGGGTAATTTTAATTTCGCCGTCATAGAGAATCCCATCAACTTTTTCTGAAATTCTTCTTGTAACAATTGTCTTTTTTGGTGCTTCTTCAACTGGAAGCTTTTTATGACCTGAACGAACAAAACGTCCCCACAAATCATAATGATTAAAGGTATTTGAGTAAGCTCTCAAACCATGTGCTGCATTTTCAATTGAAACGCGCACATCTTTGTTGTCTGTAAACAGTGCAAGACTTTCATTATCGATTGCACTTTCCACCCCATGGATTTGCCCGCGTAATGTATCGGGGAGGTTATCCACTGAGATGTTGACCTTTCGGCTCATTGTTCTTATTTCCAATTTTTCTTCGACAGTTAATAACAACACATAAAACTTAAAAAGTTAAATGTTTAAGTTAGTATAAACTTGATCCGATCTGAAATATTTTCTTGAGATCAGTTTTATACTAACTAGATTAATTCTAGAACTTTTCAGATCAGATTTTTACTAAGTTATAGTGTATGGGTCAAAATTTTACTAACTCAGTGAATATTATGTCATGTTAAAATTCATTTTCAGGTCAAAAAACACGACACATAAACCCATTTTTACAAAAGCATGTGGATAAATGCTTACTGAGTTAGCATAGATCTGATCTGTACCAACTATAGATCAGATCTATACTAACAAAATGCACTATTCTGATTTTGCTTCAGTGCATAACTCTCTAATTTAGTTAGTAAAATCATGATCTACAGCAGTAAAAATGTGCATAAACTAGTGACTAACCTGTGCATAACTAAGCAGCTGATTTTTTAGTTAGTATTAAGCTGATCTGCGAGTTATAAGAGATCTGATCTTAACCAAGTAAAAACATGATCTGCTTTTTTTAATAATATTCTGGTTAATCAGTAACATAGATTGCTATTTTAGCACGTTAACCTTATATACCTATATCTTTAACCAATTCTAATCTTACTTATTTATACTTAGCTTCAATTAGATTACAAATTTTTCTTAAATGTCTTATTAATAAAAGGCATGTCGTACAAAATAGTTGTTTACAGCAATTTGAATGGACATTATACTTAAAGCATAACTTTGAGGAAGAAAGTATGTCTATTAATAATAATGCGCTAGCCACTTACCGGTTACTAAAAGCAACAGCTGAAGTTGCTGAAAAATCGCTAGAAGGACGTATCCAACATTATCGTGCTCATCTTAAATCGGAAGAAAAAGAACTTCGCACCTATACTCAAAAAGCCGCAGCAGATCTTTTAGGCTGTAATAACAGAACGTTAAAGCGACGTCATGATAATGGTGACTTTGATGAATTAAACATCAAACGAGGTGCAAATGGACATTATGCCTATACGCTAGTCAATATTTTCGCTATGGCAGATATCATGGATATCAAGCCAGATCACCGCACAACAGATGACAAGCTACAAGTTATTGTCATTAACTCTTTGAAAGGTGGCTGTGGTAAAACAACCAGCATGGTTAATATTGCAGCGGCCCTCGCTACAACCAATATTAAACGGTATCGAATTGGTATTATTGACTTAGATCCACAAGGCTCATCATCGAGTTTCTTCCCGCCAAGTGAACCAGATCCAATTACTGTGGGTGACTTAATGCGTGATTGCATTGAGCTTGAAGAAAATGAAACGTGGGACGAACTTGTTACTAATTCATTTTTACCGACTCACATTCCCAATATTCGTATTTTACCTTCTGGTATGGATGATTTTTATTTTGAACATGAAACAGCCACACTGTTAAAAGATAGTTCAAGTTACGATAAAACACGTCACTATCATAAATTATTAGAAAAAGTGATTGAGCCTGTAAAAGATCAATTTGATATTATTTTAATCGATACAGCTCCATCACTTAACTTTATGTTTTATAACGCTTTAATGGCTTCAACATCGATGCTTATTCCTGTTCATCCTGAAGCTGTTGATTTTGATGCAAACAATAAATACTTAAAACGTTTAGGCGAGATCTATCACACGGTTGCTGCTTTAGGGCATCAAGGATGGGATTTTATGCAGTTCCTCGTTACAAATTACGTGAAAGGCAATCATTCACAACGCGATATTGTTAAAGACGTGCGCAGTGCCTTTGGACGTCAAGTTATGAGTTACCCAATAAACCATAGCTCCGCTATCACGGCGAGTTCATCGTCTTTTAATACCATATTTGACCAAAAAACGTCTGACAGTCTCGCAAGTAGAGAATCATTACTACGTGCTCAAGAGAATATTAAAGATGTGGTTGATGAGCTTGAAATGTTGATTCGTTCTAACTGGCAATCAACCCAATCAAAATTGAATACAGCTAAGTAAGGTAAATGATTAAGATGGCTAAAAAACGTAAAAATGATACCAGCTTAGATCCTTTTTCAACGTCAATTGAAAGCAGCAGTCTAGATGCTTTACTTGAACAAGCCAATGCTGGCGATGTTATTAGCATGCCCGCGCCAAGTGATCCTACGCGCCAAATTACCCTGGTATGTAAAGTCATTCCAAGTTCTGAAATCGAATCTAAAACTAAAGTGTATGGCAAGAACCGTCGAGTTCAGTCGTTATTGAATGAAAAATCGGTGGCTGATATTTTGCCGGCTATCGCTGAAGACGGACGAAACCAACACCCTGCCCTTTGCTGGGATAAAGGCACTGAAATGCTTGTTTTAGCCGGCTCACGTCGTCGCAAAGCGTGTATTTTAAGTGGTTCGGACTATTTAGTGCTAAGTTCAGAAGATTTCACAGAACAAGATGCAAAAATACTTGCAGTCTCTTCTGATCAATACATTGCCCCCAGTCTGTGGGAGCTTGGACAAGCTTATCAGCAAACCCGTGATGAATTAATTGCAGAAGGCAAAAAGGGCTCGTACCGTGAGATTGCAGCAATTGAAGGGGTATCACATACAGCAATAGCGGATGCCATTAAAGCCTATGAAAATTTACCCGCTTCTGTACTGAGCCTCTACCCAACAGCGAATCATGTTGGCCGAGAAGTGGCTAAAAAGCTTATTGCGGCGAAAGAGCGTGACGAACAGGCATTCACTCGCCTTGTAAGTGAAATCAGCACTGACAGCGAAATAAACGCCATAAGCAGTGACGATAAGCGTGCGCTAGCCATTACTAAGTACTTAACAGTCGAACCCGCTACGCCAAGCCGTCGTGAATCACTCATAGAAAGTGAATTTGTGACCGTACAGCGAAACATTAAAAGCGGTGATTTATCGGTAAAAATCGATAATAAAGTGATGACTGACAAGCGTTTAGAGCAGCTTACTAAGTTATTAAATAGCTTCAATTAGTTAGTAAAATAGCGATCTGTCACGCTTTTATTGTTAGTAAAAGCGTGATCTCTTACCCTATTTTGTTAGTAAAATACTGATCTAAATATCTTAAAATTTGCTCAATTCGCATCCATAGATCAGATTTTTACTAACTATCTGCCCCTTTACAGGCTATTTAAGCCTTTTCACTGTTTCCTTAGTAAAAAAGTGATCTGTAAAGGCCCTGCCTTGTTATTAAGTTGTTTATATCTTGTGCGTTTGTTGTTCGTTAAATAGTCGAGCCCTCTTTTTTGGCTGTATTTTTTAGACAAAAACATAATTTTACCAACTAATCAGCTCCAACCAGTCCGAAATAAAGGAATAGTGCTTTAGCTGGGCGCTGATAGATCATATACTGGCAGAATTATTTTTTGTTTTTACTGTTAAAAGCGTTATGTCTGCTAACTTATCCAAAAATGACTTATTAGCTATCTTTGAAGAAATCAAACAAGAGCAAGAAACACAGTTTCCGCTGTCAGAGCGATTCATCAAGCAGCTATTTAAGCCGCATGTGCTAAGTAAAGCAAAAGAGTACCATCAGAACGGCCAAATCAATTGGCTTGAGCATAGTAGTGACTTTAGTGTGATTGATGCTTCTATGTTTGGTAACGAAGGGAATACTTTTACCCAGCATATCGAGATCAGTAAATTACCAACCGGATTTTCAGTTGATTCACATTGTACGTGTGGTTCAAAAACAAAGTGCCGTCATATTGCTGCGGTTTTGCTTAAATTAAAAATTGAGCATTCAGGTGATTATGGTGAAGACTATATTATTAATGATTGGTTTAGTGAGCTAAAGACGCTAAAGCAATCAACAACCGACACAGCAAAACATGTATTATTATTTGTTTTAGATGTTGAAAAATCGGCTGTTACCCTTACCCCTAAAATTGCTAATTATGATCCTGAGCATAACTACACATTAGGCCGTAATTTAACAGAACAACAATTAAATAGCTTTGTTACACCGACTGATTTACTCGAAACTGACTTTAGATTATATAGTTGGATCCGCTCTCAAAACGCGCTCGGTAAGCTTGAGTTGAAAGGCTCATGGGGCTTTTCGGCATTACAACAACTCATAGCGACACAACGATTATTTTTAGGCCGTTCTCGCCAGGCTATTAAAGCAGATACCATGCAAGCCTTAGAATTTAGTTGGCAGCAAAATAGTGATTTAACCTCATTATCTTTGTCACTAGCAGGGCAAGATAATTGGTTGTTACTCAAAACGACACCCCCGACTTACCTAGATCCAGACACACTTAAAATTGGCCGTATCCGTACTCCTTTGACTGCAGATGAAATTGCGTTATTGGCTAACATGCCTGCGATACACAACGAAAACTTTGATCGTGTATACCAACAACTCAATGACAATTTTGGTGAGGGTGTTATTCCGCATGCATTTAAGCAAAGTAAAAAGAATCAATCACGTTCTGTCTTTCCCGTTATAAGCATACGCAACGATGAGGGAAATATTGGTCTATCGCTTCAATTTAACTATCAAAATTCACTTTACGAACTAAGCCAAGCCCCCGAGGGGATTATTAATCAATCGCTTGAGAATACCGTTGTTAATGAGCTAACGAACTTAGGGTTTGAATTTTGTAAAGGGGCTTTACAAACCGAGTTTGTATTTAATAAACAATCAGTTATACATGCACACTGGTTGAAATTCGAAATTATCCCTACCCTGCTTAAACGCGGCTGGAAAATTAATGATGAACTTGATGTTAGTAAAGCATTAAAGCAAATATCGCTGCAAGTTGAGCGAGGAAAAGGTCATCAAATAGTTAGTAAAATCGTGATCTCTGGTGTAAAAACGCAGCAACTTTTTACAGCGGATAACAATTTTCAGTCTCTCAATCGTCAAAGTGAACGTTATTATTATTTCAGCGTAGGTAAACGTTTTGCTGTTGTTGATAAGTTAGCGATTACTCAGCTTAATGAATACCGCGAACGTTTTGAGCATATAAAAACGCGTGATGAAATACTCATGCCATTGTCATTTTTACCCCAGTTAATCGCCCAAAAAGCAATTAAAGTCAGTATTGTTGATGATGCCCTTGATGCATATTTAACTGAATTAACGAACACCCATCCGGTGGTTAAAAAGTCCGATATTCAGGGATTGAATGACGGTGTGCAACTTCGAGAGTATCAGCAACATGGTGTTGATTGGCTTAACTTTTTAAAACGTCATCAGTTGGGGGGGATTTTGGCTGATGACATGGGATTGGGTAAAACCTTACAAGTTATTGCCTTTCTAGCGAATGCCAAACAACGGCCTCAAGCTGGCCCTACTTTAATTGTTTGCCCGACCAGCTTGGTAGGAAATTGGCAAAGTGAAATTAATAAGTTTGCGTGTAACCTTAAAATCACCACCGTATTTGGTTCGTTACGAAACGAGCAACTCCAGCAGTTATCGCAGGCCGATTGCATTTTAACAACGTACCCTTTGTTAAAACGTGATATTGCATATTACTCGCCACTGTATTTTGAAAACATCATTCTGGATGAAGCCCAGTACATTAAAAATGATGCCGCGCAGGTATCGCGTTTGGTTAAGCGCCTTAATGCCGATTTTAAATTGTGCTTAAGTGGCACGCCTATCGAAAATAACCTGTTTGAACTTAAGTCGTTGCTCGACTTTGCAATGCCCTCACTCCTGGGTTCGCAAGCGCACTTTAAAACATATTTTCAAACACCTATTGAGCGTGATAACGATGTTAAACGAGCCGATGAACTTAAATCGCTGATCATGCCTTTTATTTTACGCCGAACAAAAGCGCAGGTAACGCAAGAACTTCCCGAGAAAACAGAGCTGGTTAAAGAGTTTGAGTTCGAAGCGAAACAAAAAGAAATTTACACCGGTATAACGCAATCGCTAGAGCAAAAGCTGGTTGACTTGTTTGCCCAACAAGGTGTGCAAAAGAGTAAGCTTGCGTTTTTGGACGCGTTACTAAAATTAAGACAAATTTGTTGTCATCCCAAACTTATTGATCCAACAACTCAGGCAGGTAGTGCAAAGCTTGAATGGCTCTCTAAGCATTTACCCGTTATGTTAAGTGAAGGTCGTAAAGTCATTATATTTAGCCAGTTTACGACCGCTTTAGATGTGATTGCAGAACGTTTAGGTGAGTTGGGAATTACCTTTAGTATGTTGACGGGTCAAACTCGACATCGCAGTCGTGTTATTGAAGAGTTTACCGAAGGTGAATCGTCAGTCTTTTTAATAAGCCTAAAAGCCGGTGGCACCGGGTTAAATTTAACCCAAGCAGATACCGTGATTCACTTTGACCCATGGTGGAACCCTGCAGTTGAAAAACAGGCAACCGATCGGGCATATCGAATAGGTCAAACCAACCCTGTGTTTGTGTATAAATTGATTATGGCCAACTCTGTTGAACAAAAAGTATTTAAAATGCAGCAGCATAAACAAGCGTTAGTTGATGCATTATTTACTGATAAATCAATGAGTTTTACTCAGTTTGATGAAGAGCAGATGTTGGCGCTGATAAAAAATTAAATTTTTTTAAACTTTTTTTGAACTAATCAAATTTAGTGGCGTCTATTATTATGCTTGTTGTTAAATTGCAGTTTACATGAGCATTATGTTGATTTCCCATTTGGTTACTAAATTTAGTAATGTTAGAGCCAGCTCACCTTGAGCTGGCTTTTTTTATGCCTACTCCCCTACTCTGCTGTCATGTAATTCGTTATGATGAAGTGTCTTTAAGTTATTGAGTTTTCATTATGATTACAGAGCTATTAGGCCACATTGATTGGCTTCAGATTGCAAGCGGTTGTGCACTAGGAGTATTGGCAGCAGGTACTGTGCTTTCGTTGCAAAAGAGTCGCTTAAAAAGCCAGTTAGTCGCACTGGAAAATAGCCATCAGTTACAGCAGAATCAATTAGAGCAGAAGCTACAACAGTTACAAGAAAGTCAGTTAACACTGTCGCAGTTACAGCAAGATTACGCAGAGCAACGTGATGAATCTCAACACTTTAAAACCCGCTTTGTCGAGCAAGAAAAGCAAGCGCAGCAATTTAATCAATTTTGGCGACGAGTTGAAGCAGAACTCGCTGACACCAAAGCAATGCTAAATCAACGCGATGTCGATTTAAGTACTTTACGCAGCACCTTAGAACAAAAAGAACTGCACTTTAAAGAACAACTTAATCATATAAAAGACAGTAAAGAACAGCTCAAAAAAGAGTTTGAAAACCTAGCAAATCAAATTCTTGAAGAAAAATCACAACGATTTAAAACGCTCAACCAAGAAAGTATTGAACAGTTATTAAAGCCCGTTCAAGGTGAGTTAAAAGGCTTCCGCGATAAAATGGAGCTAATCCATGTTGAAGACTTAAAACAACGTGCCGCATTAAAAACCGAGCTTTTACATTTACAGGCAAAAAGCCAGGCCATAACAGAACAAGCAGACAGGCTCAGTACCGCTTTGCAGGGGCAAAAGAAAACACAAGGTAATTGGGGCGAGTTAATGCTCGAAAACGTCTTAGACAGTGCAGGGCTTCGCGCAGGAATCGATTATGAGCGAGAAGTGTCATTTAATACTGAAGACGGGCGTCTGCGCCCCGACGTTGTGGTTTATTTACCTCAAGAACGACATTTAGTGATCGACGCTAAAACCTCGCTCAATGCCTATACACGCTACGTTAATGCCGACAATGACCTTGAAGCACAACAAGCACTTAAAGAGCATGTGACTGCGGTGCAATCGCGTATCAATGAATTGGCCAGTAAGGCATACGACAGACTCCCAGGAATTAACTCCCCTGAGGTGGTCGTTATGTTTGTCCCCATTGAGTCTGCATTTGTTGAAGCGCTTAAATATCAGAGTGATATATATCAGCAAGCGATCGAAAAGAATATTTTGGTGGCGACACCAACGACCCTGCTAACCAGTTTAAATATTGTGAAGCAACTGTGGCGATTTGAAGAGCAAACAAAATACTCAAAAGAATTGGCCGCCCGTGCTGAGCGCTTTTACAATAAACTTAATGGCTTTTTAACCAGTATGGAAGGCGTTGGTAAACAGCTCGATCGAGCTAAAGAAAGCTATGATAAGGCTTTTTCACAACTTTACCGCGGAAAAGGAAACTTAATTAAGCAAGCGTCGGAGTTTAAAGAGTTGGGTGTATCTGTGCAAAAAGAGCTCCCGAGTGACAGTGTCGAGAGAGCGCAGTTAGAGCTTGATTAATCCCGTAAATATCCCGCACGTATGCGTTTGTGAAAGCCAACAACATGTTGGCTTTTTAGTTAGTTGATTAGCTCTGCCGAGACGATTCTGTTCAGCATTAAAAAATGGCTAAGCACAGCCTCTTCAAGCTCAAAGATCTGCACTACTTTTTCACCCTTGGCAGATAGCCCAGTTTGCTCCCCCTCAAACTGTATATGCAAACCGAGGCGTTTTAATGTGTTTACATCATAACTGTATATCGGGGCATCACGTTTTTCGGTTATGCCAGGCATCATCCCAATAATGGTTATCGCCTGTTCTACATTAATCGTTTCAAAAAATTGTTTTTCTGCTTCTTGCCACTTTGCAATGTAATTTGTTATTTGCGTATTTTTTTCCATTGGCACATATAACGGTTGCAAAGCTCCTCCATGCCAGCCAATGATCCCCTGCTCTTCAACGCGAACGTCTGGGCTTGCTGTTATCACATAGTTTGCACATGATGAGGCGCACAATTCGCGTACGATCACTTTTAATTGATACTCGTGAACTAAGCCGCCTAAATGGAGACCAGCCATAACATCGCCGCCCTCACTGTTGATCACTAGGGTATCGATTTTGTTTTTGCTATTCACAAGCACGCTTTCGAACATTTCAACATTTTGTCTTGATGTCTCGCCTTGATACAAAACTGTACCTGGCGATATTTCACTGATTTCAGTGACGGTTTGCTCTGTTGATTTACACCCAACAAGCAGACCACACAGTAATAATAATAAACGCATTAACAATGCCTTAAAGATTTATTTGTATACAGTACTAATTTAATAATATGTTATTAACGCTCTGCAAAAATGGCATAGTACGATTTTTTACTTGAGAAATAAATCCACATATTAGGAACAATTGTATGAATATTGGGATCTACATTTATGATGATGCTGAAGTGCTTGATTTTTCGGGTCCGTTTGAAGTGTTCAGCACCGCAAAGCGTTTAGCCAACAATGATTGGCAAGTAAGTTTAATAGCACAGACTAACGGCCCTGTGAATGCGCGTGGCGGATTCAGTGTAAACCCCCATTACAGCTTTGCTGATTGCCCAGAACTTGATGTGTTTATAGTGGTTGGTGGCGACCATACGCATGAGCTTGAAAAAAGCGCAGTGATTGAGTGGTTAATCCACACCGCATCAACAACAAAACGGGTTGCGAGTGTCTGCACAGGCGCATTTTTGTTAGCTAAAACAGGGCTGTTATGCAAAAAAAATGTCACAACTCATTGGCAGGATCAAAGTGATCTCGCTGCTATGTTTAAAGACTTGACAGTGATTGCCAATAAACGTTGGGTAACCGATGGAAAATTTACCACGTCTGGTGGTATTTCTGCAGGCATTGATATGAGCTTAGCGTTAGTGGCAGAGCTGATAAATAAAGAGCACGCTTTATTAACAGCAAAACAAATGGAATACGCATGGCTATAGTGTTTCAGAAATAAACTGTGTCACGAACTGTTTTAGACAAACCGCTTTTTTACTAAGTAATCGCCCGCTTGGCCAAATTGCATATATCTCTCTGCTTTCACCACGCCATAAAGGGAGCACTTGCTTGAGTTGTCCACTTTTAAGCTCATCAATAATCTCAAAGCGTGGTAACAACGCCACACCTTGGCCATCACAGACTAAGTATTTCACAAACCCGGTGTCGTTAAATGTGCTAGCAAACCGGCACATGTAAGTCTGTGTTTCGCCTGTTTTTAGGTTGTTTAGTTGCCATTTATTTCTGAGCGTCGTGCCTATAAGCCGGTGTTGCCTTAAATCTGCTGGGGTACTGAGTGAGGGAGCGTCACTTAAATAGCGCTCTGTCGAGACAAATAATGTATCGACACTGCCTAGTTTCTTTTGTTGGTAGTGTGAATCAGTTTGCGGACCAATACGAATAGCGATATCAGCTTGGTTTTTACTGAGATCGTCACGTTGGTTGTTTAGCAGTAACTCAAGTTGAATTTCTGGGTAGTGTTTCGTGAAGGCAAGCCACATAGGTTTTAAAAATCCATGGCTAATATTCAGGGGTGCGAGTACTTTTAGCTTGCCCGTTAATTTCGCTTTTTGATCGTTTAATTGATGGTGAGTTTGCTCAAATTGCTCCACTAACTCTACGTAGCTTTGAAAGTACACTTCGCCAACGTGAGTTAATGTGCATTGCCTTGCAGTACGATTTAATAGTTTTTCACCAACGCGCTGTTCAAGCCGTTGTAATCGCCTTGAAACTGTTGCTGCTGGTACAGATAGGTAATCGGCTGCTGCTGTAACTCCGCCTTGTTTAACGATATGTATGAACAGTGCAATGTCATCAATCATCATTTCATTTATGCAATCATAGTTTGTTTATATTGTTGTTTTTAGCATTTTTGTAATTGTTTATCATGTTTTTTATGATTCACTACTTGGTATAAATATGACCTTCCTTCAATTTATTCAGGCGATAGTTATTGGCCTTGTTGCCACGCTTTCAATTGATATATGGAGTTATTTTTTTAAAAAGTGCTTTAACCAGACTACATTAAACTTTTGCTTTGTTGGGCGTTGGGCCCTTACTATGGCATCGGGGCAATTTAAACATGTCGATATTGCTGCCAGTGAAGCTAAAGAACGCGAATGTGTTGTTGGTTGGATTTTGCATTACATCATCGGCGCCCTATTTTCTCTGTTTTTTGTGTTATTGATTGGTAAGGAATGGATGACTTCACCGCTATTTTTACCTGCCTGTTTATTCGGATTGTTCAGCACGGTCATGCCATTTTTTGTTATGCAACCTGCTTTAGGATTAGGAGTTATGGCTGTTAATACAGCTAAGCCAAACCAAGCACGTTTGAAAACTCTCACCACCCATTTACTATTTGGTGTAGGGTTATATTTATCAGCTCAATTTGTGTTGTTTATTTAGGAGTTATTGATGGACGCAAAACATTGGCATAATCGTTGGGAAAATAATGAAATAGGATTTCATGAAGGGGATGTTAATCGTTACCTGGATCAGTATTTTACCAACTTGAGTTTGCAACCTGGCGATACCGTATTTGTGCCTCTATGTGGCAAAACGCACGATATTCATTTTTTGTTAGCCAGCGGCATGAAAGTTGTGGGCGCTGAGTTAAGTGAAATTGCAATTAAGCAGCTTTGTCAAGAATTAAACCTCACACCAGAGATTACTAACCATGGCACACTAACGTGTTATCAGAGCGCTAATTTAACTGTGTGGGTGGGAGATATATTTACATTGACTCCTGAACAACTTGGTACGGTAAACGCTGTGTATGATAGAGCGGCATTAGTGGCATTGCCATTATCAATGCGAGTACGTTACACGCAACACATTTTACAGTTAGCCAATAAAGCGCAGCAATTGGTTGTGGTGTTTGAGTATCAACAGAGTGAGTTTTCAGGTCCTCCATTTAATGTTACTGCCAACGAGCTTCATCAGCATTACGACGCGTATTATCAATTAACCTTACTTTGTCGAGAGCCATTAGAAGGGGGGCTTAAAGGGAAAATACCCGCAATGAATACTGTATGGTTGTTAAGTTAGTACTTACAAACTGTTTGTGTGTAAAATCACACCTAAGCTGTGCATTTATGTGGCTGGTTATTGCACCTCTGTGCGTGCACTATACATAACAACGTAAGTAAGGAGCCCGTTTATGCAAAAGCCACGCGTCTTTTTTGTTTCTCATGGTGGTGGCCCAATGCCACTATTAGGCGATGCCAGTCATGCTGATATGGTTACCTGTTTGCAATCTGTTGCAGCAAAAATTAAAAAGCCATCAGCTATTTTGATGATCAGTGCCCATTGGGAAGCCAACCCAATAAATATTACCTCTTCCGCTGCGCCTGAGCTTATATATGATTATTATGGATTTTCGGATTCTGCATATTCTATAGAATACCCATGTCCCGGTGAGCCAGTGCTTGCTGAGCAAGTTCATCAAGCACTCACAACTGCACATATTGACAGTGAGTTGAACCCCACTCGAGGCTTCGACCATGGCATGTATGTCCCTTTGAAGATAATGTACCCAGACGCAGATATACCTTGCGTGCAGTTGTCGTTGCACCCTAGCCTATTACCAAACGTGCATCTAGCAATAGGCGAAGCGCTGCAAAACCTGCATTACGACAACCTATTGATTATAGGCTCAGGGTTTACTTTCCATAATATGCGCGCTTTTTTTACACCGGAAACAGCCGAAATCAAAATGCAAAATCTCGCTTTTGAGCAGTGGCTTGTTGATGTGTGCGGTAATACATCGCTTACAGAACAACAGCGTCAAGCTAAGTTATTAGAATGGCAAATGGCGCCAGCAGCACGCTTTAATCATCCTCGTGAGGAGCATTTGTTACCACTGCATGTGTGTTACGGAGCCGCTAGTCGACCATGTAGTGATATATATGAACTGCGTATTGCTAATAAACATGCCAGTATGTTTTTGTGGGATGATTAAGTTCAACCCCCCTGTTTATACGATAAAAACTCAGATTTTATTAACTTATTTTGCTACGCTAGGTTAGTTAAAACCAAGGGATAACAAAATGAACTTAATAAAAACATCAGCCCTCGCGTTTGCCGTTGTTGCAGGTTTGGGACTACAAGCATGCTCAAGTACTGAGCAAGCCAATACAACCACAACAGTGAGCGTAATCTCTAATCCTCTTTCGCTTGAGCAAATATACAAAGACAAAGACTTTAAAGCACAACGTAGCACCTATTTCACATGGCTCGACGACGGCACGGGTTACACAGTGCTTGAAGAGCGTGAAAGCGATAAAAACAAACAAGACGATAAAGCCAAAGACGATGAACATGGTGTAAAAGGCAATGACATTGTTTTTTATAATGCCGATGGTACAAATCGAAAAGTGCTTGTTAGCTACGAAAAACTGATCCCAGAAGGCGAAAAAGAGCCGTTAACCGTTGAAAGTTATCAGTGGTCAAAAGATGGCAAGTGGCTGATGGTGTTTACCAATGGTGAGCAAGTTTGGCGTTCACGTAGCCGTGGTGACTTTTGGCTTTTAAACCTAGAGACAGACTCGCTGTATCAATTAGGTGGTGAAAACGTTGAAGCTAAAAAATTAATGTTCGCAAAGTTCTCACCAGATAGCTCTAAAGTGGCCTATGTGCGTGATAACAATATCTACATGGAAAAAGTAGGCAGCAAAGCGGTTACTGCATTAACTACCGATGGCAATGACACCCTCGTTAACGGTAACTTTGACTGGGTATACGAAGAAGAGTTTACTATTCGAGATGGATTCCGTTGGAGCCCTGACAATAAATCTATCGCCTATTGGCAGCTTGATACCAGTGGTGTGAAATATTTCACTATGATCAATAACACCGACGAGCTTTATCCGACACTTAAAGAGTTTCCGTATCCAAAAGCGGGCGAAATGAACTCTGCCGTAAAAGTCGGTGTGGTAAGCTTAAGTGATAAAAAAACGCGTTGGGCAGAACTGGGTGGCGATAACCGTGACCGTTATATCCCACGTATTAGCTGGGCTGGCACGGGAGAATCATTAATGATCCAAGATCTTAATCGCCCGCAAAGCCACAACAAAGTGTGGTTATTTGATTGGAAAAAGCAACAGCTAACTAAAATTCTTGAAGACAAAGACGATGCATTCATCGAGTGGTTCTATAAAGCTAACTGGTCAAAAGATGGCACGTTCTTTATTTGGCACAGTGAGCGAGATGGATGGCGTCATCTTTATCGTGTTTCACGTGATGGCAAAAGTATCATTGATTTAACGCCGGGCGAATACGACATTATTGATATGCTGGCGTTAAACGAAGATAAAAATGTGATGTATTTCACAGCTTCACCTGATGATCCGGGCCAGCGTTATTTATTTCGTACATCGCTTGATGGAAGCACAAAACCGATGCGTGTAACGCCAGAGTCATTTGATGGCTCTAATAGCTACTACATGTCGAAAGACACATCATGGGCAATGCATACCTACTCTAAGTTTGGCACACCCCCCATGAAAGAAATCATCAAAGTAAGTGATCACAGCAATGTGAAAACCTTAGTTGAGAATAAAGCGCTAAAAGAAAAGCTTACAACTGAACAATTACCAACACACGAGTTCTTTACAGTAAATGCCCGTGATGGTGTTGAGCTTGATGGTTACATTATGTTCCCTGCTAATATGGATAACAGCAAAAAGTACCCTATCGTATTTTATGTATACGGTGAGCCATGGGGTTCTACAGTTCAAGACCGCTGGGAAGGCAACAGTTACTTGTATAAGTCGTACTTAACACAACAAGGCTTTATTGTTGCCTCGGTTGATAATCGCGGTACTCGCGCACCGAAAGGCCGAGATTGGCGTAAATCAATCTACAAAAAAATTGGCTCAATCACTGTGCGTGACCAAGTGGATGCACTTGATGCAATGGCAAAGCGCTGGGGTGTAATTGATACTGACCGCGTTGGCGTATGGGGTCACTCAGGTGGCGGCAGCTCAACACTTAACTTGTTATTCCGCCATGGCGACAAGTACAAAGTGGGCATTGCTTCAGCCCCAGTCCCTGATATTCGCTTGTACGACACCATCTATCAAGAGCGTTATGCTGGTAATCCAAATACGGATCCTGAAAGTTACGACAATACCTCGCCAATTACTTTTGTCAAAGACTTGCAAGGTAAACTGTTGCTGATCCACGGCACTGGCGATGACAACGTGCATTACCAAGGTTCAGAACGTTTAATTAACGAATTAGTTAAGCACAATAAACAGTTCGAGTTCTTCTCATACCCGAACCGCTCTCACAGCCTGCGTGAAGGTGAAGGCACGACCCTGCATTATCACACTATGATGGCTAACTTCTTTGAAAAGCATTTACTCAAGCCGTAATTCAGCTTTTAGTAAAAGCCGCAGCTTAATAACTTAAACTGCGGCTTTTTTATGCAAACTGTAAACCCCCGTTACAGGTTACGAGGTTCGAGTTGCTATAGATGAAAGCCCAGGCTCAAGTCACTATTAATAACGTTGGTTATTATTTTTCGCCTACAGTATAAGGTGTTTCAACGCGTTAAGAGTGAATAGGCAATAGCCTATGAATTTGATTAAAACATACCATTAAAACCCAATGAGCATACTTTTAGCTCACACCGTACACCCTGCCCTATTTTTGTGAACTGATTGCACCGCAATGGTGAATTAGATAACACTAAAATCGATGTTTTAATTTATCTTGCTGATTTATATTGGTTATTTTTTTTGGCACACAATATGTATTAATGAACATGAAATACAAAATCCGGCTATTTAACATTCATTAAATAGCGCTACGGCAAAGAAGCCCACTCAATAACAGAAATGAACATTCTGTTATTGAGTGGGTTTTTTTTTGCTTAAAGCTCGGTAAGGCAACGGATTGGTTCGTCTTTTTTAGGCGGCTTTGTGATTAATTTATAACAACAAGAGTAATAAAAATGAAACTAACGCAATTAACGTTGCCTGTTTTAGTCGCCGTGTTTGCAAACCAAACTTACGCAGCTGTTGAAACCGAAGTGGGCACTCTGAGCACAGACTTTAGGTTACGCTACGAATCGGTTAATCAAGACAACGCCTTAAAGGATTCATCAGCACTTACGCTGCGCAGTTTAGCTAATTTTAAAAGCAAAGCAGTGAGTGGCATATCCGCTTTTATTGAGCTGGAGAATACACTTGCCCTCATTGATGATTACAATAATGGGATTGGTGAAGGCACTGAATATTCAGTGATTGCGGACCCAGAATCAACAGAAATTGATCAAGCATACTTGGCATATAATAGCGAGCAATTTGCAGCTAAGTTCGGTCGACAAGTTATTACCTTAGATAACCATCGATTTGTTGGCCATGTTGGCTGGCGGCAAGATAAGCAAACATTTGATGCGCTAAGTGCTAAATACGAAAAAGACTCTATCAACGTCAGCTATGCATATATAAATAAACGCAACCGTATTTTTGCGGATGAAAAAGATGTTGATTCGAAAGATCATCTGCTCAATGCATCATTAAAAACAGAGCTCGGTAAATTAACGGCTTATGGGTATTTACTAGAGAGTGATAATAATACTGATAATGCACTGGATACATACGGTGTGCGCTTAGTCGGTAAAAAGGTGTTAGCAAAACTCCCTGTTTCTTATGCGGCAGAATATGCGTTGCAAACTAATGAAAGTGGCGCAAATAGTGTTGATACGACTTATTTACTCCTTGAGAGCGGTGTAAAAATAAGTGATATCACTTACAAACTTGGTTATGAGTTGTTAGGTTCGGATAACGGCGAACAAGCATTTCAAACTCCCCTTGCTACCTTGCATAAATTTAATGGCTGGGCAGATCAATTCTTAGTGACACCATCAATAGGGCTGCAAGATTTTTATGCCAGTGTGTCTGGTAATTCACTTAATGGTAAGTGGAGCCTTATTTATCACGCCTACTCTTCAGATGAATCAATCGTTGGCTATGACGACCTAGGCTCAGAATTTGATGTCATGTATAGCACGTCTTTCAGTAAGCAATATAGTGTCGGCGTTAAGTATGCAACTTATATGGCCGGTGACGAGATTTTTGCGAGAGTCGATACAAATAAGTTTTGGGTGTGGGTTGCAGCAACGTTCTAGCAAACCCTACTAACACGAGATGATTGAGGAAAATTTATGTCTACACCAAAAAAGATAGTTGTTGTTGGCAATGGAATGGTTGGGCATCACTTTGTCGAGCAATTAAATAGCTTAAACAGTGAAGCTCAACCTGTTGAAATCACAGTACTCAGCGGTGAAAACCGACTTGCTTATGATCGCGTGCATTTATCTGAGTATTTTGCGGGAAAAACAGCTGATGACTTAGCGATGACCAGCGAAAATATCTATCGACACTGGGGTATAAACTTTCACTTAGGTGCAAAAGTTACTCAAATTGATAGTCATAAACAAACGGTGACTACAGTATCAGGTGACATCTATAGTTATGATAAGTTAGTACTTGCTACAGGTTCGTACCCCTTTGTACCGCCTATTCCTGGTAAAAATAAAGAACACTGTCTGGTATATCGTACTATCGATGACTTAGACGCTATTTCAGCGTCAGCAAAAGTGAGTAAAGTTGGTGTGGTGATTGGGGGGGGGTTGCTTGGTCTTGAAGCTGCAAACGCGTTAAAGCAACTAGGCTTAGAAACTCATGTTGTCGAATTTGCTTCTCAATTAATGGCGGTGCAAGTTGATGCTGGAGGCGGAAAATTACTTAAAGAAAAAATAGAAGAGCTTGGCGTGCACGTGCATACCTCTAAAGCAACGCAAGAAATTCAAGCGGGTAAAGAACGTCGGTATCAACTTTACTTTAGCGATGGTGACGTACTTGAAACTGATCTTATCTTATTTTCTGCTGGCATTAGACCCTACGACACGTTAGCCAGAGAGTGTGCTTTAGAGGTAGGTGAACGTGGCGGTATCGTAATTAATAACCAATGCCAAACGAGTGATAAGAATATTTATGCAATTGGCGAATGTGCGCTTTGGAATAACTTTATATTTGGCCTAGTAGCTCCAGGTTACACAATGGCTCGAGTTGTTGCGAACCACATTGTGCTAGGTGATGAGTCTGATGAGTATTTTACAGGCGCAGACATGAGTACAAAGTTAAAACTGATGGGCGTTGATGTAGGTTCAATTGGTGATGCCCACGGACGTACCCCCGGGGCATTAACTTATACCTATGAAAATCAGCCTCTTGGTGTGTACAAAAAAATGGTTGTTAGTGCTGATAAGTCACGTTTGTTGGGAGCGGTGCTGATTGGTGATACATCAGACTACGACAGTCTATCGCAGTACATGCTTAATGATATTGAGTTACCGAAGAGCCCCGAATCACTTATTTTACCTTCATCTGGAGAAAAGCCGCGTTTAGGTGCGGATGTCTTACCTGCTTCAGCCTCTATTTGCTCGTGTTTGAATGTAACTAAAGGCGATATTATCAGCGCGATTGATACTGGTGCGACAAATATTACATCGGTGAAGTCGTGTACTAAAGCTGCCTCAGGTTGTGGGGGGTGTGCGAATCTTTTAAAAAATGTGGTTGATAGTGAGCTTGCTGCACGAGGCGTTGAAATCAAGACAGATATTTGTGAGCACTTTGCGTACAGTCGCCAAGCATTATTCGACATTATAAAAGTACAAGGTATTAAGAGTTTTTCTGACTTATTAGCTGAGTATGGAAAAGGTAAAGGCTGTGAAATTTGTAAACCAACGGTCGGCTCTATTCTGGCTTCTGTCTGGAATGAGTACGTCCTAAACCCACAACATGTAGCGCTGCAAGATACCAATGACACCTACCTTGCCAATATGCAAAAAGATGGCACTTACTCGGTTGTACCAAGAATTCCTGGCGGGGAAATAACAGCTGATAAGTTAATTGTAATCGGTCAAGTCGCTAAACAATTTGGTCTTTATACCAAAATAACCGGGGGACAACGAATTGACTTATTTGGTGCTCGGGTTGATCAACTTCCTCTTATTTGGCAGCAATTAATCGACGCAGGCTTAGAAACAGGACATGCCTATGGTAAGTCGCTCAGAACCGTTAAATCTTGTGTTGGTAGCACATGGTGTCGTTATGGTCAGCAAGATAGCGTCACAATGGCGATAAACCTTGAGAATCGTTACAAAGGGTTACGAGCGCCACATAAAATTAAATTTGCGGTTTCTGGCTGTACTCGCGAGTGTGCAGAAGCGCAAAGTAAAGACATTGGTGTTATAGCAACTGAAAAAGGCTGGAACCTTTATGTATGCGGTAATGGTGGAATGAAGCCACGTCATGCAGATCTGTTTGCCACCGATTTAGACAGTGTCACGTTAGTCAAATACATCGACCGCATTTTGATGTTTTATATTAAAACAGCCGATCGACTGCAACGTACCTCTGTATGGCTAGAAAATATGGAGGGCGGTTTAGGTTATCTAAAAAAAGTGGTAATTGATGATGAATTATTAGTTGCAGATGAGCTTGAAGCACAAATGGCACGAGTTGTTAATACCTACCAGTGTGAATGGAAAACGACACTCGAAAACCCTGAATCATTAAAACGTTTTCGTCAGTTCGTAAATAGCGATAAACAAGATGTAAATATTCAATTTGTCGAAGAGCGAGGGCAAATTCGTCCAGCGAAATTAGAAGAAAAACGCGAGTTAGCATAGGAAATAATTATGAGTAATAGCAATCAAAATTGGCAACCTGTTTGTGAGGTTTCAGATCTGGTTATGGATTCAGGCGTGTGTGCTCTAGTGCGCGATAGTAATCTACAAGAACAACAAATCGCGCTGTTTTATATGCATTGTGAAATGCAGAAAAAGCAGGTCTATGCTGTTGGTAATTATGATCCGATTGGTAAAGCAAATGTACTTTATCGTGGTTTAGTTGGGTGTACTGATGAGCAAATTTTTGTCGCATCACCGCTTTATAAGCAACGGTACTTGCTCAGTGATGGCCGCTGTTTAGATGATGACAGTATCAAGTTGCCAGTATATGACGCACGTATTAATGGCAATAAAATTGAAGTGTTGCTTTAACTGAAAACAGTTTTCAGAAGCACCTAGGAGAATGAGATGGTTTCTCACATGTTTACCTTTACCAATACGGCATTTAAAAGGGTAATGAATGTACATAATGAACTTCTTAACAAAGTTAAGTTGGCCGCTTCACATACTCAAACAAAACGTTTAAACATCCAGGGTTGTAAAAAGGGACAAGTTTATTTGATTGGTGCAGGCTCTGGCGATCCAGAGCTGTTGACCATGAAAGCACATCGCATACTTCAACATGCTGATGTGATTTTGGTTGATTGTTTAGTCAGTAGCGAGTTACAGCAGTATTTCCCGTCAAATGTGGAGGTTATATTTGTAGGTAAGAGGCAAGGTTGCCATAGCATGCCACAAGCTAGCATTAGTCGTTTATTAGTTGAAAAAGCACAAGAAAATAAAATAGTTGTTCGTCTTAAAGGTGGAGATCCTTCTATTTTTGGGCGCTTATCAGAAGAAACAAATGCGCTTGCTGAACACAATATTCCATTTGCGATTGTACCGGGTGTGACAGCTGCGAGTGCTTGTAGTGCTTATACCGGGATCCCCTTAACTGATAGAACATGTTCGCAATCGGTGCAGTTTGTTACCGCCCACTTCAAAGATGAACAACAACAAGCAAATTGGTCCCAGCTTGTTGCTGCAAAACAAACCTTAGTGTTTTATATGGGGTTAACGCGTGTTGATAGTATCGTGAAGCAGCTGATTGAACACGGTATGAAACCTAATACACCGATAGCAATAGTTGATAAAGGAACGTTAGCAGAACAAAAAATATGTTGCCAAACACTGGCAAAAATTAATGTTGAACACGCACTTAAAGACTTTACAGGGCCTGCTTTAGTCATCATTGGTGACGTAGTAAATCAGCGTAAAGATGTAAATTTAGCAATGTTAAAGGCAGACTACTTTGTTAAAGAAAGAGTGCCGTGGCAACTGCCATTTTAATTCGCTTTTTTAAATTTTGCGCGACAGCATTAAAAATGCTGTCGCAATCAATTGCTCCTCGAAGAAGTATAAGCTGGAAGAGCTAAATTTTCGGATAATTTCAGTGTTGATTGAGTACTCTAAATCAACGCTAAATGTTAGCGACCTTGGCAACAATGTTATTGGCGACTTCTATTAAAGTTTGGTTTTGAGACATCGCTGTTTTTTGTAACAACTGATGCGCTTGTTGCTCACCTATTTTAGAACTTTGCATTAAGAGTATTTTGGCTCTGCCAATGACCTTTTGCTCATGCAGTGCTCGCTTTAAATTCTCTAGCTCGTTCGTCATGTGATTAATATGGTTTGCTTGTTCACAAATTAAATCGTAAAACGATTTGTGACCAGCTCTAACCTCTCTCTCTTGTTGTTCTAAGACACCCATCTCTATACCATGTAATCCAGAAAACTGGTGATCAAATAGCATATTAAAACTTGAATCAACCGCGTTATCCTCCGCGATTTTTTCCATTAATACATTATGATTTGATATTTCTCCTTTTGCTTCTTCTATACGGACTTGAACCTGCTCCATGAGTCGAGAGGTCAGCATATTTTCAATGTTTTGTAATCCATCAATTCGTTTCGTAGCAACTTCATACCACACTTCACCAAGCTCGGGAGTATAGCTATTTGTTTCGGATAGCGCTTTGAACATTGTTCGAAGTTTATTGATATCACTTGTCAGTTCAGATTGTTTTAATGTTTTCCATACAGATTGCTCATCGGCTGCTGCAAACTCTAGGAACCGCTCAAAAATATCGTGTTGCGCACGTTCCAGCTCTTGCATTTTAGATAAAATATTTTGATCGTTCTGTTGCTGTGAAAATCCAATTGCACCCAGCGCGCGCTCTTGTCCCGCTAATTCTTTACCCTGAATAAAGTTGAATAATGCCACTAACGTTTTTGTGATTGACGCATCATTAGATACATCAGCCGCCTCAAAAATAAGGTTTATTATTTTGCCAATTAAACGGCAATACGCATCAGTTGATTTGAGTGGCGTGACATCTTGTTTTTGAATTTGTTTGCGCAATGTTGGCAACTGATCAAGGCATTGAGACGCTAATGTAATCGATGTTAAAAGCCTTACCTGAGTATGCATTGAATCACTACTTAAGAACTTTGATTTTAAGCGTGCTCTTAGCGCCTCCTCTGCATCTGAGGTATGCTTAAATTGTAGAGGTAAGTGTGCTTTATACGCTGTACCTTTGGACCCTAAATAGACGTTTGCTGTTCCTCGTTCTCTTTGAAGTTGATGAATCATACATGTAGCAGCCATGACAATCCTGCAATTTGATGCTAATGCATACAAACTATTGAGCTCGGCATGTTTCGCTGCGAGTAGAAATTGTTTCGTACTATTTGATGGTGTCGACATATATTAGGGACTACATAGATAGAATAGTTTTGTAATAAGCAATTATTATTCCCTGTGTAAAAATACGCCTTTTGAGAGTTTGCTCTGTGTTATTTGGATTTTTATTAAACGCAACTACCTCGCCTGTAAATGGGGTTTACAGTTCAAGAAAACGCGAGGCAATTATTTATTATAGTCACGGTTTAGGCTTATCACTGTAGTGCTCATAATCACCCATTCGCCCCAAATTGATGCGTTTTATGCTCCAAAGTAAAGCAAATGTTAATTTTTAATTTTGTGTTTTTGATTTTTACTTATTTATGCGCTTGAAATTTAATGGCTTTTATTGGTTTTCTATTGTTGGCATATAACTTGTTTAATTAGTTGTGAACAGTTGCACTGACTGTGACAATTGGAAATGTAAAGGACAATGGCGTCCGCAATCTGCTCTTCTAAAAGAGCCGATGCGGGCGTTTTTTTTTGCCTGGAAAATAGTCACATTTTAACTGTGAAATTAACATAAAAATTAACTATCAAAGGTGAATAACATGGCTTACTTGTTACCAAGTGATTTCGTTACAAAGATGGTGGATGCTGGCGAATCAAAAATTTATATGTCCACGCGTGACACGATTATCCGTGCCTATATGGCAGGTGCTATTTTGGCATTAGCTGCTGTCTTTGCAATTACTGTTGCGGTGCAAACGGGGGTCTTTCTGATTGGAGCAATTCTTTTTCCGGTCGGTTTTTGTATGCTTTATTTAATGGGGTTCGACCTTCTAACGGGCGTCTTTATGTTGACTCCATTAGCTTGGCTTGCGCGGCGCCCTGGGGTTACTTGGCCGCAAATACTGAGAAACTGGGGGCTTGTTTTCGTAGGTAACTTTGCAGGTGCTTTAACTGTGGCAATTATGATGTCGTTTGTTTTCACTATGGGTTTTAACACTGATGGTGGTGCAATTGCCGCTAAGGTATCCAGCATAGGTGAAGCACGTACTCTAGGCTATGCGAAATATGGTTTTGAAGGCTGGATGACCATCTTTATACGCGGCATGCTGTGTAATTGGATGGTGTCAATGGGGGTTGTAGGAGCAATGGTGTCTACGCATGTCAGTGGTAAAGTCATCGCGATGTGGATGCCGATTATGCTGTTCTTTTTCATGGCGTTTGAACATTCCGTTGTAAATATGTTTTTATTTCCGTTCAGCCTAATTATGGGGGGGGATTTTTCCGTTGTTGATTATTTAATTTGGAACGAAATTCCAACCGCGCTTGGAAATCTAGTTGGTGGTCTCGCTTTCACTGGACTCACTTTGTATACGACGCACTATCGCACAAAACCAAAACGCAAGTTAACGGAAACAGCTGCACCGATGGGCGACAATGTCATTGCAAAATAGTTAAACCAATAAATGCGTAAAAATAGGCAAGAAAAGTTAACAATGACTTCGCATGTAATAGCAAAATCCCATTCATTGAAAGGGTTGAAACTGGTCAATCAGGACAGCGTAAAATGTTACATCCCTACGTTAGATGGTACACGTTCGAAAGGTGTAATTGCTGCTATTGCAGACGGTATAAGTAGCAGCCAGGTTAGTCAATATGCGAGTGACTTGGCTGTTACGCTTTTCTGTGATGAATATTTACGAACTAGTGATGTATGGTCACCTGCAAGGGCTGGCAGAAAAGTACTTGAAGTCATTAATCTGCAGCTGCTAGCAAAGACACAATATAGTCGGTATAGGGATAATTTTGATCACGGATTTGTATGCACCTTTTCTGGAGTGATCATAACCGAAACGAGTGCTTGCCTATTTAACTGCGGTGATTCAAGTATATTCCATATTCAAGGTGATGAGATTGTTTGTTGCAGCAAACAGCATCGTGCTGCCGATGAGTTTGATCATCAATATTTAAGTAATGCACTGGGCATTAGGTCTAATTTGCAGTTAGAAATTCAACATATCGCGCTCAGTGTTGGCGATTACGTTTTACTCGCAACGGATGGAGTAACAGAATTTGTTTCTCCGCAGATGTTACTAAATTTCTTTAAAGGCTGTTGCACAGAAAAGCAACTGCAATACGCATGTGAAAAAGTCACGGCGCTTGCTCAAGCTAACGGCAGTGATGATAATCTTACTATCCAAGTTATTAAACTATTAAAACACCAGCAAGTAGAAAGCTCAGATTACTCAGACGAAGGGTTTTTACCTGTGGTAAACGATCTGAAAGTGGGTGATGTCGTAGACAATTTTAAGCTTATTAAACAGTTGCATAAGAGCGATAGGAGCTCTTTATTTAAAGTTCAAGACATTGGCACAGGATTAAACGTTGTCATGAAAGTTCCATCGGTGTCTTTGCAATCAGATATTAATTACTTAGATGAACTCGCCAAAGAGGAGTGGTTAATTGCCAAGGTTAACCACCCTAGCGTTGTTAAAGCAGTGTCGCCCTCTAAACGACACTCTTTTTATACTTTAACCGAGCTAGTTGAAGGTATTACCCTTCGGCAATGGCTTAACGATAATGGTCGGGCAAACTTGCAACAGGTGCGTGGTTGGTTAACTCAGCTTGTATCGGCCGTGGGCGCATTACATAGTAAAGGCATATTGCATCAAGACATTCGGCCCGAAAATATAATAATCGATTGTCATGGCAATCTCACTTTATTAGATTTAGGTTCTGCAAGTCTGCATGGGTTACAGTTTAATCAAATTGAGGGGCATGTACCGGGTGACATGTTGTATAGTGCTCCTGAGTACTTTTTAGGTGATTGGCCTGATTCAACGAGTGATTTGTTTGCTCTTGCTGTCATTACCTACCATATGTTAAGTGGTGACTACCCTTACGGTGTTTCTGTTGCAAAATTATCTAGTGCAAGACAATTGGCAAAACTTCAATACAAGCCTCTGATTCAAAAGAACTTAAAAATTCCGGTTTGGGTCGATGCTGCAATTAATAAAGCATGTCGCCCTGATATGCAAAAAAGGTATCAAAGCTTATCTGAGTTCCTATTTGATATGCATAACCCTAACCCAATCTACAGTAGAAAATTACCACTACTTGAGCGAAATCCAGTGCTATTTTGGCAACTGGTCTCATTATTTCTAGCGTTCGTTTTAATTGCTCATTGGGTAAATTGAGATGGGTATTAAAAAGTAATGAAGGCTGATGCTTTACCAAAGCGTCCGTATCACGATACGTGAATTCCACTTTAATGGTGGAGCCCTATCAATACAAGTACGTTTAATGGCTTGGTTATAAAGCTTGAAAAGCATGCATCTGAAAAGTACAGGCTGTGAATAGCGATGCCGACCACACCGAGAATACAGAACAATCAGTCAGGGGGGGTTAGACGGTTATTTTAAATGCCATCTCAGCGACCTTATTTTTGATTTAAAAGAGTGGTTACCCACTCTATAGCAATACGTTGAAATCGCGTCTCAAAGCGAGACTTATCGGGTATGTAATAACAAAGCTGTGATTCTACAGCACGGCTCTTAAAGTGTGTGAGTAACCCTGCATCAACATAGGGTTTGACCAACGTGTTTGAGCAAAATACAGCGCCATTATTTGCCAATGCTTGTTGAATACCAAATAACTCCTGATCAAACGACTTAATCTCGAACTGCGATGGGCTTTGGTTGTTTTTAGTCAGCCACTCAGTGAGAGGGGGCGCAGCTAATGCGTTGTTTTTCCATTGACTAGTGTACAAAGTAACGTGCCCATTTAGCCAAGGCGCGCGCTGGTGCGTGCTTGCAGCAAAGACATTAAAAGCCTCATATTTTATGATATCAGCTTCGTTGATTTCTTCTTTATTCCCAAGTCTAACGGGTAAAGTATGCAATTGTTTATCCAGCGCTTCACTGGTTGATATATCGAGCGTTAATTGTGGATACTGTGTGTTTAGCGTATGTAAAGCGGGTATTAGCCTCATTGCGGCAAGTGATGAGGTGGTTGTTATCCGAATGTGGTTCTTTGCTTGGCTTAGCGTGTCTAGCGCATCAAAAATTAGTTTAAACCCTTTTGAAGTGCTCAGGCTCAAGTATTCACCCGTTTCAGTTAAGGTGATCTTTCTTACTTCACGATGAAATAAATCGGTGTTTAAACGACTTTCGAGGTTACTTATATGATGTGAAACCGCGGTGGGCGTAATCGCAAGTTCTGCTGCTGCAGCTTTAAAACTGCCCAAGCGTGCAGCCGACTCAAAGGCTTTTAAGGATTGTAATGATACTTGCATAAAAAACTCTCGCAGATTTATAGCTGAGTATAACTTACTTATAGTGAATTTTAACTCGTTTGTTAAAACGCCTCAATTTATTGATGATACCCATACATTAACTAATGAGGTTTTACTTATGACTACCCTTCTACATATTGATGCTAGCGTACGTGCGGCAAAAAATGATAATTCAAGCCATGATTCAATTTCAAAGAATATTGCTAAACATTTTATAAGCTGCTTACAAAATACTAATGCAATAGCTGAGTATATCTATCGTGATGTAGGGATTCACCCGCCTTCTTTTATTACTCAAGCGTGGATAGGTGCTGTGTTCACACCGGCTAATAAGCAAACCATAGAACAACAAGCACTGCTTGCTGAGTCAGATGAACTTATTAGTGAAGTCGCTAAGGCCGACACTATCGTGATCTCAACTCCTATGTATAACTACGGTATGCCCGCGCAACTAAAAGCATGGTTTGATCAAATAGTTCGCATTAACAAAACTTTTGATTTTGACTTAGGACGTGGTGATTTTCCTTTAAAACCGCTGCTAAATGGTAAACGCTTAGTGATCATTACCTCTACAGGCGAGTTTGGCTTCGAGCAAGGTGGGATACGCGAGCATATGAGCCATTTAGTGCCTCATCTACGCACGATGAGTCTGTATTTAGGCGTTGAGAAAATCGACGAAATTGCCAGTGAATACCAAGAGTTTAATGATGAAAGGCATCAGCGTTCACTCACTAACGCCTATGCAAAAGCTGAACAAATAGCACTGAGTTTCTATAAATAGCCAGCGCCGCATTTAGTCAATTTGTAATGGGGGTTTACAGATAATAAGAGTGTCAGTAGGTCATCAAAAATTAATATTATTTAGGATTATCAATTACTCCTCACTTTTTTATTTTTTCATATTGGTAACAAATCAATATCCAAAAATAGTGGTTTACTTTATTAGATTTTCTTTAGAACAGCTAAAGGTTGAATCATTTATCCAATAGTTTAGGCCTATAACCCAAGGCTATGATTTAAAGCTTTTTTGTCAATTGTTTAGGGTCAGTTAATTGTGCAAGGTAACGGATGGAATAATTAAAAATACAATACAGGATGATGAAGATGCCTTCGAAAAAGATAACAAAATACCCATTAAACAAAATAAGTTTCTCCTTATTAATTTCACTTAACCTACTCCATATTTCAGGAGTTGCAGCACAACAAACTAATAAGAAACAAGTTAAGACACCTGAAAAAGAAGAGTTAGAGATTATCAGTGTGGTTGGCTCGATGATCAAAGGAGCTAATATTGAAGGGGCACTCCCCGTGTCTGTTATTGATTCTGATGATGTTGATGCAATTGGTGCGACTTCTGGTAGTGAGTTGTTTGCGTCGATCCCAAGCAATGGAACAGTTAGCTTTAACGGTAATGATGTCGTGAGTGGTGTTTATGCCTCTCGAGGGGATGTTGCATCAATTAACTTACGTAGTATTGGTACTGGTAATACACTTGTACTGTTGAATGGGCGACGCTTAGTACAACACCCTGGTTCGCAAACAGAAAACTCAGTGCCAGTAACTACTGTTAATATGAATTCGATTCCAGTAATGGGGATTGATGCTGTTGAAGTTTTGCATGATGGCGCTGCTGCTATTTATGGTTCAGATGCGGTTGCTGGGGTAGTTAATACGCAAATGAAAAAGGACTTTAGCGGTTACCGTTTTGATATGCAGTATGGTCAGGCAGAAAATACGAGTCGTGAAAAACTCAATTTAAATGCGTTAGCTGGCTGGGATGTTAATAATGGTTCAACCAATATAACGGCTTCACTTAATTACTATCATGGTTCTGAAGTTATGGCTTCAGAAACGAAGTTTTCACGCAATAATGATTTAAGACCATTCTTAGAGGGCACTCGCTGGGAGGGAGATTCTAACTTTAGAAATAACTCAACAACAACTCCATGGGGACGCTTTGATGCGAGCCAAGCTGTTGACGGCCTGACAAGTTCCGCCGGACGGTTTCATATCGAAGATGTGGATGCCAGTGATTCAAATCAGCGATGTGTGTTAAGTAATGGCTTGTGTATTGATAGTGGTAGCATTTCAAGTGACACTCAAGGTTATAACACTAATAGTAGCCGTACGCTTATTCCTGAAACTGAACGGTTAAATTCATTTGTTTTTATTAATCATGAACTAAACTCAGGCACCGAATTATACAGTGAGCTTGGCTATTACCAAGCCGAGTCAAACTCACAACGAGGTGAAACCGCCACGTTAACCTCTGCACCAGTGACAATCTCAAGTGATGCATATTGGAACCCGCTAGGGAGCGGTATTAATCAAGTGTCTGGTTTTGGCATTCCTACACAAGGACTCGATGTCACTATTGATGCTTACCGTGTTGTTGATGCAGGTGCTAGAGGGATTAATGTGGATAATAAATCTTATCGTGCTTTGGCTGGTGTTAGAGGTGATCTCGATGCATGGAATTGGGACAGTGCGGTACTTTATTCCAAGGCTAAAACAGTTGATAAAACGAATAATCGTATAAGTTTAAGTCTCTTCCAAGACAGTGTAAATCGTCAAGATAGCTCTGCTTATAACCCATTTTGTAATGCATCTTGTAATTCTCAAGAGACGATTGATAGCTTTTTAATCGATATCAGTCGTGAGGGTGAAACAGAACTCGCATTAGTCGATTTTAAAGTGTCGAATCCTGCTTTATTTTCTCTACCAGCTGGCGATGTTGGAATAGCAATGGGGGCTGAGTGGCGTTATGAAAGTTTCGCAAACACTTATGACGACAGATTAAATGGCACCATAACCTACACAGACACTGTTACGGGGAGTAATTATGCTTCTGATGTTATGGGCTCTAGTGGTCAACCAAATGCTGATGGTTCACGTAATGTAGCGTCGGCATTTGTTGAGTTTGCAGGGGCCCTGATCAGCCCTGAAATGGAAGTCCCTCTAGTCGAGAAACTTAATTTTCAGCTTGCTGGTCGCTTTGAGCAGTACAATGACGTAGGAAGTGTATTTAAGCCAAAAGCAGTACTAAGCTGGTATCCTAGTTCTAGTTTACAAGTACGAGGTTCTTATTCAGAGGGGTTTAGAGCTCCTAACCTTGAGCAGCTTCATACCGCTAGTACAACCCGTGTTAATTACCCCACAGATTACTATCGATGCCAAGCGCGAATAAATAAAGGGGAGTTGAGCAACTTAAGTGAATGTAATGGCAGCGACAGCGTCTCTAATATTCGCTTAGGGAATACAAAACTAAAACCAGAAAATGATTACAACTACGGACTGGGCCTAGTTTATACGCCAGAATTTATTGACAACCTAACACTTACAGCCGACTTTTGGCGTATAGAACAAGAAGACCTGATCGGTATACGCTCCTATCAAAATATTGCTGACTTAGATTATTTCTACCGTTTAAATGGCGCAGCAAATCCGAATGTTATTCGCTCACAAGCAACTGCTGATGATATCGCTTTTTTTGACGGTTCTGGTTTGGTTGCTGTAGGCGACATGGTTGAAGTTGTTGGTTTATATGAAAACTTAGACTCACGTGTTACTGAGGGCCTCGATTTAAGTATCAACTATCGCTTAGCTGATACTGATTTTGGTGATTTTGATATAAAACTTAACGCGGCAAAATTACTAAAAGCATATCAAAGTGTTGATAGTGAGTCGGAAAAGTTAGCTGCATTAGGTTTACCTCTTGAAGATGTGGGCGATTTAATTCAAATGGACGGTCGTCCTGAGTGGCAAGCTACCGGTACTTTAACTTGGCGCTATAACAACTGGGGAGCGGGCTTGTATGGTAAATATGTTGGTGATTTTTACGATACTAGCGCCGTTCATGATGAAACCGGTGAGTATTGGCATGTAAGTAGTTGGAGTACTTTTAACGTGTATGGTCAATACACGTTTGATTCTGGTACTCGCGTTCGTTTAGGTATGCGAAATATGTTTGATAGAGAGCCGCCTTTAGCAGATGAAACATACGGTTATAACGCAAGCTTGCACAATGCAGAGGGGCGTTATTTATACGCTAATTTTAGTTTTAGTTTTGAATAAATAATCATTCAATTAGATGGGAAGTTGTGTGCTTCTCATCTGCTTTATGGGATATAAAAAATGCGAATTAATAAACTAACAAGCATCATCGCGAGTGTTATTTTGCTGGCGGGTTGTACCAAGGGAACTCATCAATCTATCGACACAATTATTATTGGAGATGTTATTTATAACGGAGCATCTCAAACTCCGTTTTCTGGTGTAATTGGTATTGATAAAGGCAATATAGTCTTCGTTCAAAAACATCTACCTACTGATATCAAAGCAAAAAAGACGATTAACGCGCAAGATCTTATCATCGCACCTGGTTTTATTGACCCTCATACACATGCGTGTAACGATTTTAAAGGTGGGCTGACAAATTTGAATGCAAACTACTTAACGCAAGGTGTCAGCACCGTGTTCTGTAACGTTGATGGCGGTGGCGATGTTGATGTTGCAGGAACATTGCAAGATTACCAGCAGCAAGGTATTGGCACCAATGTTGGGCTTTATGTTGGTCATGGCTCAGTACGTAAGGCGGTCATGGGGCGCGTAAATCGCACGCCAAGCAACAGCGAACTTGAACAAATGAGAGAGCTTGTAAAAGAGGCGATGAACGCGGGAGCATTGGGTTTATCAACTGGGCTCTATTATGTTCCTGGCAACTATGCGACAACCGAGGAGGTTATTGAGCTGGCTAAAATCGCAGCAGAGCATGGTGGTGTTTATGATAGTCATATTCGTGATGAAAGCTCTTACAGTATTGGTCTTATAGGCGCTATTGAAGAAGTTATAGCAATTGGTGAAGAAGCAAAGTTGCCCGTTCACATTGCTCACATTAAGGCGTTAGGAACTGACGTTTGGGGAGAAAGCGAGCAAGTTATTAAACTTATAGATAATGCGAGAGCGCGGGGAATAGAGGTGTCTGCAGATCAGTATCCTTGGCGAGCCTCAGGAACCAGTGTTGCGGGTAGTTTAGTACCACGCGAAGTGCTTGCCGGTAGCAAGGAAGAGTATTTAGCGAGATTACAAGACGCAGCGCAATGGCCTGCAATTCGTA
The DNA here is from genome assembly GCF_003515105.1 of Pseudoalteromonas lipolytica. Lineage (NCBI taxonomy): Bacteria > Pseudomonadati > Pseudomonadota > Gammaproteobacteria > Alteromonadales > Pseudoalteromonadaceae > Pseudoalteromonas > Pseudoalteromonas lipolytica. Next base: position 448,282 of record NZ_CP032091.1, read on the forward strand.
CAGCCATGTTAGAAAACTTAAGACGAAGAGGCGGTGCAGATTCTTTGTTAATAAGTGACCCTACGCGCCCTGATATACGTGGCAAGACACTGGCTCAAATAGCTGAAGATTGGCAGTTGGATGCAATTGACGCAGCAAAAAAAATAATTATTTCAGGTAATGCGCGTGTTGCCAGTTTTAATATGTCAGAGGACGATATTAAAGCTTATATGCAAGCTCCATGGGTGATGACATCATCCGATGGCAGCCCTGGTCACCCAAGAAAATACGCCTCTTTCCCAAAAAAATACCATGAATATGTTTATCAAAAAAAATGGCTCAATCTAGCTGAGTTTATATATAAAAGCAGCACGCTAACTGCAGAGACATTTGGTTTAACTAACAGGGGGAAATTAGTTGTGGGAAATGTTGCTGATATTGTTATTTTTGATAAAGAAAAATTTGCTGCTAATGCAGATTATTTAAACCCTGAAAAGCTAAGTTCTGGTGTGCAATGGATGCTAATAAATGGCCAGTTAGCTATTGATAATGGCAAAGTGTTAAATGTATTGGCAGGCCAAACTATTCGACAAAATCAATCACTAAGGTAGTCATTATGAAAATGTTTTTTAAGGCGCTTTTCTGTTGCATCGTCATGTTTTCTTCTTGTTATGTGTTCTCTAGCGCCGCGAGTAATTTTTATAGCTCATCAACGAATTTTAATTCAGATATAATTTCCCCAGAGAACTTTTTGGGTCATCAATTAGGTGAGCAAATGGTTCGTAATGATCAGTTAGTTGCTTACTTTAAGATGTTATCGGAACAATCAGAGCGCGTTAGTTTTGAAGTAATTGGCTATAGTCATGAGCGCAGACCAATAATTACTTTGACAATTAGCTCGCCAGAGAACCTAAAAAAGCTGCCCGAAATCCAGCAAAAGCATATACTTTTACAGCAAGGTAACGCATTAAATACTTCAAATATGCCAGTGATAAGTTGGATTAACTTTGGTGTTCATGGCAGCGAAGTAAGCTCAACAGATTCTGCGATACCTATTGCCTACCACCTTGCAGCAGCACAAGATAAAGAAACAGAAAAGCTATTAGAAAATAGCATTATTTTGTTAACAGCAAGTATGAACCCTGATGGCAATAGTCGTGAAGCCTCTTGGAATTTACGTTATCAATCAGAGGTATCTATTAGCGACCCTGCGCATGCTTTACATGGTTCTCCATGGCCATCAGGGAGAACCAATCATTATTGGTTTGATTTAAACCGGCAGTGGATGTTGCAGCAACACCCAGAGCCTGTGAGTTGGGTGAAAAAGTTCCACGACTGGCGACCAAATATTGTGGCTGATTTTCATGAAATGCGCTCTTATAAATCGTTTTATTTTCACCCTGGAGCGCCTGATAGGGTTCATCCATTAATCAATAAGCAGGCTATGACGTTGTTATCGGATGTTGTCGAGCAACCTCGCGCGTATCTAGATAGCTCTGCTACTTTGTTTTTTAATGAAGAGGCCTATGATAATTTCTACCTTGGCAAAGGAGCGACCTATCCACATTTATACGGTAGTTTAGGTATTCTATTTGAACAGGCCAGCTCTGCTGGGATTTTGGAAACACCAAGAGGGCTGTTGTCATTTCGAGAAAATATTAAAACGTATTATCATGTAGGCTTAGCGCTTCTTAATAATGCTGTAGACAAAAAGCAGGCCTTACTTAATTATCAGTATCAGTTTTTTAAAGAGACTAGAGAAACCGCGAAGAACGATAGTGTTAAAGGGTATGTATTTTCAGCACCAGAAGACCCTGCAAAGATCTTTCATTTCTTACAGCTACTTAGCCGCAATAAAATAGACGTTAAGCCCCTGACAAAAGACATAACCGTTAACGGTAAATCATTTTTTGCAAATCAAGCATACGTTGTTGAATCTGCACAAGCGAGTTATCCCATGCTTAAAGGTTTGTTCTCAAAAGTAACGCGCTTTGAAAATAATACATTTTATGATGTATCTGGCTGGACGATGCCCTTGGCTTTTGGTATTGAGTATGAAGAGCTCAAACAAAGTAATTACCAAGTAGGTGAAGTGCTTGCTGTTACTTTTCCTCGCCAACCCTCTCCAAGTGAGGCTCAGGTTGCTTATGCATTTGAATGGAGCAATTATTACGCCCCTAAGTTGATGTATCAATTACTGCAAGAAGGTTTTCGTCCCCGTGTTGCGAATAATGGCTTTCAAGCAGAAACAGACCAAGGGCAAAAAACATTTATGCGCGGTACTGTGGTGGTGCCTGTATCGAATCAAGATAAAAGCAAATTACATTCATTAATGAGTCAAGCTGCAGAGCAAGACGCGATAGCTAGCTACGCATTGCAATCATCGCATACTCAGAGTATTGGTATGGATTTGGGTAGTAATAATATCGAAGCAATTGAACAGCCTCACGTTTTACTTGTTATTGGGCCTTCTATTTCACAGTATCAAGCAGGAGAAGTTTGGCACCTACTTGATAAACGCATGAATATTCCTAGTGTTTTAGTGACTAAATCACAGTTAGAAAAGTTAGATCTAAATAACTACAGCCACATTGTGCTTGTTGACGGTCAACACGCAAATATTAATAAGAAAACCACCGATAAGTTATTAACTTGGACCCGCTCGGGAGGGACATTTATTGGTATAGCTGATGGTGCTAAGTGGGCCAGTAAAGAGTTGCTAGATCTTGTTACGGTCGAGGTTGCTGCGGGTATTGAGAATCAGCAAGAAAGAATCAATTATGCCCAGAAGTCACACCTTGAGGCGCAGGATATTATTGGTGGTGCCGTCATGTTAGGAGACTTAGACATTACCCACCCGCTTGGATACGGTTATGTAAGAAGAGAGATTGCGAGTCACCGAAGTGGCTTACTGGCGTTTGAAATGCCAAAAAACCCTTACGCGTCTATTGTACAGATAGCTCAAAAACCGTTATTAACAGGATTTGCTTCAGTTGAGAATCAACAGCAACTAGCAGGGAAAACAAGTTTAGTTGCACAAAGGTTAGGAAAGGGAAGTGTCATTTTATTTGCCGATGATCCAAACTTTAGAGGCTACTTTTATGGAACAGAGAAGCTATTTTTAAATAGCTTATTCTTTTCAAAGCTATTCGTATCGCCCAGATAGTGTGTATTTTTGAGCCCCAAGCTTTCGACTTTGGGCTCAAGTTGGGTGTTCATTTGCATTTCAAAAAAAGACAATAAAATGATAAGCAACAATAAACTTTTACCCTTTCTGATCCTACTATGTGCCATTGCAAGTGCACTGTATGTGAACTTTTTTGTCACTCCAACATGGTTAGAGCAATCTTATTTATACGATACATATCAAACTGAGAATAATCAGTTTGCTTATATTTATAAAGGAAAAGAAGTCACTATAAACTCAGTTGTGGCATATCAAGACTCCCTTTTAAATCAAGCCTCTTTAGATGCGAGTAAACAAACTCCGAGTTTAAAAGAGCAATGGGTTATAAATGATGATGGCGAGATACGCTTACTAAAACCTGCCTTTCATTATGGCTTATGGTCACTGCTGCCTGCATTTGTCACCATTTTATTGTGTTTGATTACCAAAGAGCCGCTTACATCTCTATTTAGTGGCATTGTTGTTGGGGCTTTATTACTTGGTCACTACGACTTAACAAATGACGTTATCATTGTGAATTTAGCAACTGAAAGTAGCGCAGCTTTGTTACTGCTTTACTTGTGGTTATTAGGAGGGTTGATTGGTATCTGGTCTCGAACTGGGGCGGCTCAAGCGTTTGCGAATTTTATGACAAAGCACTTTGTGAAAGGGCAGCGCTCAGCCAAATTGATTTCATGGTTTTTAGGCGTTATTTTTTTTCAAGGCGGTACCATGAGTACAACCTTAGTTGGCACCACAGTGCGTCCCCTTGCTGATAAAGCAAAAGTGAGCCATGAAGAAATGAGCTATATTGTTGATTCAACAGCCTCTCCTATTGCATCAATCCTCGCATTTAATGCATGGCCTGCTTATATTCAAGCGCTAATTTTTGTACCAGGAGTTTCCTTTCTTGCAACAGAGTCAGAGCGGATTAAATTTTTCTTCTCTAGTATTCCATTTAGTTTTTATAGTTTCTTTGCCGTTTTGGGCACATTTCTGTTAAGCATGAATATTACTCGTTTTTCTGGTAAGCGGATCAGAGATGCTCATCAACGCGCATTATCAACAGGACAGCTTGATGCCCCAGACGCAACACCATTGAGTGCAAAAGAGTTACAGCAAACCCATGTCCCTTCTCATTACTCGCCACATGTATTAGAGTTTTTATTGCCTTTGATAAGCTTGATTAGTATCGCCATTTTTACTTTTTTATACAGTGGTACGCCTGAAGTTAATTGGGCATTTGGGATTGCGTTATTAATGTCTGCGTTTATTGCGCTGTGTAAAGGTATGTCGTTAAGTGACCTTATGGACGGGTTTGCAACAGGCTTAAAAGGTGTTGTTGTTGCCTCTGTTATTTTAATGCTTGCGGTTATTATAGGAACCATTAGTAAACAAATTGGTGGAGGTTTGTACCTTGTATCTTTACTTGGGAATGGTTTGCCCTTTTGGTTGCTGCCAATACTTCTACAGCTGATCACGCTAGCAATTGCTTTTTCAACAGGCACTAGTTGGGGGACCTATGCTGTCGCATTTCCTTTAGCAATGCCACTTGCTTGGGCTATTAGTCAATCACAAGAACTAGCACACCCAGAGTTATTTATGGCTGTATGCTTTGCTGCGGTTTTAAATGGGAGTGTATTTGGTGATCAGTGCTCACCTATCTCAGATACAACGATTTTAAGCGCTATGACCACAGGGTGTGATCTGATGGACCATGTTAAGTCGCAGCTTGTTCCTGCATCTATTGCTGCTGGTTTGGCTGGCTCACTTTGGACTTTGACAGTTTACTTTTTTGCCTAATTTTGGGAGTTAATAAATGCGACTGCGACATATCGAAGTGTTTCATGCAATCTATACAACGGGTTCAATAACGAATGCCGCTAAAGCTTTGCATGTATCACAACCCTCAGTTAGTAAAGTTTTATCGCATGCGGAGATGCAATTAGGTTTTAAGTTATTTGAGCGGGTAAAGGGGCGTCTCATTCCAACGGAAGAGGCGTCGATGCTATTTAATGAAGTTGACAAAATTTACCAGCAAATGCGCTCGATTAAAAACACAGCCGAAAACATAAAAAAAGCAGAGTTTGGCAATATTAATTTAAGTGTTACTCCAGCTTTAGGTTTCGATGCACTTCCCTGTGCAATTGCAAAGTACCATCGAAAATATCCTAAAGTTAATTTTAATGTTCAAACAATTCATAATAATGAGGCCTTACAAGCATTACTTGAACATAAATGCGATTTAGCTGTTGTTTTTTCGCCAAGTGCGATGCCTGGTGTTAAAGCTATTAAAATTGCGCAGTCAGAACTTGTTGCGGTCTTTCCTAGAAATCTTTTTCCTTTAATTCCAGCTCATCTGACGTTTCAAGAATTAGAAGGTGCAGAGTTTATTGATATAAGTGATAGTGGTCCCTTAGGACATATTTTGTGGAAACGTATGCTTGCAGAAAATGTAGTCCTAGACTCTACAATAAAAGTACAAACTTACTTCATTGCAGCTCGGTTAGTTGCACAAGGGGTTGGTGTATGTATTGTTGATAAGTACACTGCGATTGGAAACTTATCTGATGATATCGCTATTGCATCATTTAGCCCTCCTTTACTTTTCAATGTGAGTGCTCTGCATTTAGAAAACAAAGCTTTATCACATGTTTTAGATACATTTATTAATGAGTTATCTCATTGTATTTAAAGAGTATTTATTTCAAGTATAAACGCAGGTTATAGGTGCAATAATTCTTCATTCTTTTCTTAATTTTAAAAAATAATATGCTCTGTTTAGTCAATTTTTCTTTCTAAATTAGAGATATATTATGCAAATTAAGCCTCCTTATTTACTATTTATTGGTGATGCGACTGATAAACTTTCAATTAAAATGGCACAAAGTTTAGCTGATTGGCGCGCTGAACTTTGTGTAGGCGAGCTGAGCGTTAGCGGTTGTACAGTGAGTACCGGCCTCAATCAATGTAGCATCTCTGAAGCTGCTAAGTTAGGTGCAAAAACATTTGTTCTAGGTTTTGCCAATAGTGGTGGTGTGTTAGACAAAAAGTGGTTGCCAATTATTAGTGAGGCGATAGAGCACGGGATGAACATCATAAGTGGGCTTCACGAAAAGCTCACTAACTTTGATGAGCTAGTTACTCTTTCGCAAAAGTACAATACAAGCTTACTGGATATTCGTCACCCAAATGTAACATTTGCAACAGGCAAGGGATATAAACGCAAAGGTAAGCGATTACTTACTGTAGGAACAGATTGCTCTGTGGGTAAAATGTATACTAGCTTAAGCCTAGAAAAAGCGATGAAAGAACAAAATATAGATGTCGACTTTAGGGCTACGGGACAGTGCGGAATTCTAATCTCTGGCAGTGGTGTGGCAATAGATTGCGTTATTGCTGATTTTATTTCCGGTGCTGCTGAATCATTAAGTCCTGATGCAAACGAAAACCATTGGGATATTATCGAAGGGCAAGGCTCGCTATCACACCCTGCTTTTGCTGGGGTTAGCTTAGGATTGTTACATGGTTCGCAGCCTGATGCGCTAGTAATATGTCATGCTTTAAATAGAACTTATATGCGTGGCTTACCTCACACTTCCTTTCCTAGTATTGAAACGACGATAGAGTTAAATATTGTTGCAGCAAAATTAACGAATCCTGACGTTAAGGTTGTCGGTATCTCGGTCAATACATCCAGTGTTACTAGTGAAGAAGGGAATGCAATTTGTGAGCGCCTAAGTCAGACATTTGGCGTGCCTTGTGTTGATCCCCTTCGTGATGGTGTAAATTCAATAGTGGCCAACTTATGCTAACAGAAAGATTATTTAAGAAAACGATAGAAACGTTGTCGACTATGTACACTGTTTCTGTTTTTCATCAGGCAATTCCATTGAAATCAGAGTTTAAAATTTCCAGAGGAACAAAGAAGTGTGCAAATGTACTCGTCGTTGTGATTGAAGATAAAGAATTTTATGGTTGGGCTGAATCGGTTCCATATGCGCGTTATGATGAATCAATAAGTACGGCTGCAGAACAAATTAAAGCGTTGCTTTCTGATAACTCTTTCACAAGCAAGATGGAACTTCCTGAGTTAATAAGCAAATTACAGCCTGGGGCTGCTCGTAATGCGCTAGATTGTGCTTGTTGGGATCTTCAAGCAAAACAAGCAGGACGCTCGGTTGCTGATATATTGAGTAAGAATTGTATAAACAGCACTTGTGCGCATACACTTAGCATTGATACTCCACAGGCTATGAAGAAGGCCGTGTTGGAAATGAATTCTCCTCCTTTAGTTAAAGTAAAGTTAGATAAACAAGATATCATCGCGAGGATGACTGCTATTGCGCATGCTGCGCCTCATAGTAAGTTTATTGTTGATGCAAATGAAGACTGGAGTTTTGGAGATCTAGAAGATAACGTAGAGGCTCTGAAAGCACTTAATGTTGTTCTTATAGAACAACCCTTGCCTGCTGGTAAGGACGATATACTTATCAATTTTGAATCACCAATACCTCTTTGTGCCGATGAGTCTTGCCATACTGAAAATGATCTTCCTTATTTGCAGGAACGGTATCAGGTCCTCAATATTAAATTGGATAAAACAGGAGGACTGACTCAAGCTTGTATTTTAGCAAGTAAGGCTAAGGAAATGGGTTTTGATATTATGCTTGGATGTATGGTGGGCAGCTCTTTAGCAATGGCTCCAGCTTCATTACTTGCAGCACAAGCGAGTTATGTCGATTTGGATGGACCTCTTTTGGTGTTAAAAGACAGAAAACACAGTTTTAATTATTTGCACGGAGTAATGACTGTTCTTCAAGATAATCTATGGGGAGGAGCAATTAGCAATGAGCGCTTTTTCGTTGATAGCTTAAGATTACAGTAGTATTTATAATTAAGCTCCCAAAAGCTTGTTATAGCTGGGAGCTTAAAAGCATAATGTCTATTCAACAGAAATAAACACCTCAACCTCATCGCTACTTTTATAAAACTCGTAGTCAGTTTTATAAGCGCGAATGTGTGGGCACTGCTCATTACTAAAGTATTGCCAAACTTGAACCCATACATCAATCACTGCGTGTGGCATACTTCCTTGACCATTAAAGCGAAGATAATGCCCTGCAGCCAGATCAACGGACTCTGTTTCTACCGTGTTTATCGGGGTATTAGTACAGGCATATACATCAAAGTCGCCGGTGACATCCGATTCGTAATGTGTATACACACCGTAAACATGGCTTGTTGAGGTCAGTTCTGGTGCTATTTCGCTATAAAAACGTTGCCATAAATGCCCTATTTGAGCGCCCTCGCCACTCATTTCATTCGCGTTACACGTGCGCACTTTAAAACCTGAAAGTGATTTTATTTCGCTAACGTTGATTGAGGTAATGTGCTGTTCCATCGCTTGAATCCTTTTTTAATTGCTCCCGATAAAATACCAGACGATGACCTAATTAGCCTCTTTTTTTATAAAGGTTATTTAAAAAGGTATTTTTATCAATGCCCCTTTTATGGGCAAAAAACAGTCATAGCATCGAGTTCATCATCAGGTTAAGATGGATTAAAACTATAACGAAATCAGCAGGTGTTTAATGAATAAAATCAATGCGCTTATCTACTTTTTAGCATTCAGTAGTGGCTTTTGTATAATGGGGATTGAATTACTCGGTGGGCGAATTTTAGCCCCATTTTTTGGTAGTAGTGTGCATATTTGGGGCAGTATTATTACAGTGTTTATGTTGAGCTTATCAATTGGTTATTTGCTTGGCGGTAAACTTTCTACTCGCAACCCAACATTAACCAAATATGGCGCTATCTTTTTTATTGCCAGTATTATGGTGATACCAATAGTTATGTTTGCTGAGCCAATTATGGCTTTTATTTTTAGTCATATCGAAGACAGTCGTTATGGTTCTCTGCTTGCCTCAATGGCATTGTTTTTCATTCCAACTATTATTTTAGGCATGATCTCGCCATATTCGGTGCGGTTATTGGTTACCGATCATGAAAAAAGTGGACAAGTGGCTGGCGGGTTATATTTTGTGAGTACATTAGGCAGTGCGCTGGGCACTATTATCACTTCGTTTTATATGGTGCTGGCATTTGATGTTAATGATATTATTAAAACATTTGCTGCTGTACTCGGTGCTTTGGGGTTACTTGCTATTGTTGTGAGTCAGCTTTCGGTTAAGGAGCGTGCTGTATGCTTAGAGTCTTAATATGGTTAGTGTTAATCATGCCATTCATTGCACAAAGCAAGGTAATACACAAAGAACGCTCTTTGTATCGCAACATTTTGGTCGAGAAAAATGCTGACTTACTGTGTTTAAAATTTAATGAAAAAACCCGTAAAAGTACGCAAAGTTGTATGTACCAAAGTGACCCTAAAAAGTTAGTGTTTAATTACACTAAAATGACCTTCGCAAGTTTATTATTTATTGATAATCCAAAGAATGTGCTCATTATTGGATTGGGGGGTGGCACACTTTCTAACACCATTCATGAACTCTACCCCAATGCACACATAGAAAATGTAGAAATTGACCCTGCGGTGATTAAAGTTGCACGCGATTATTTTGATTTTGTTGAAACCGACAGCGTGACATCAAAAGTGCAAGATGGACGCATTTTTATAAAACGCGCGGCATTAAAAAAGCAAAAGTACGACTGGATTATTCTTGATGCCTTTAACGGCGACTACATTCCTGAGCACTTACTAACAAAAGAGTTTTTTGCTGAAGTAAAAAGTGTTCTGACCAAAAACGGCGTTGTTGCCGCGAACACCTTTTCATCAAGTAAGCTTTATCAGCACGAGTCTGCAACCTATTTTGATGTCTTTGGTGATTTTGTAAATGTAGTGACAGATAAAGATTCTAACCGGATAATTTTAGCGGGTTTTCATGCCATGCCCACAGAGCAACAAATTGCTGAGCGGGTAAAGCGTTTAACGCCAAAATTAGCCCCTTATGATGTCGATATGCAGTTGCTTAGTGAGCACTTGTTTTATACTAAAGGCAACCAAGACTGGCCAAAAGACACCAAGGTCTTAACGGATCAATATTCACCAGCAAACTTGTTAAATTATCAATGATCAAACTCATCTTCGCTCTATTTCTTTTTGTTAGCTCTGCTGTGATAGCAGAGCAACCTGCATCGACAACTGTTTCACCTAGCCAGCAACAACTCGCAGCGTTACTCAGTCAAAATAAAGGAAAAGTGGTGCTATTAGATTTTTGGGCATCGTGGTGCAGCCCTTGTCGTCGCTCGTTTCCTTGGCTTATTGAAATGCAAAATACGTATCGTGAACAAGGATTGACGGTTATTGCGGTTAACATTGATGTAGAGCGCGCAGATGCTGAGAAGTTTTTAACTGATTTTGCGGTTAATTTTAATATCATTTATGACCCCGATGCTGTCATAGGCAGGCAATATCAACTTAAAGGGATGCCCAGCAGTTTTTTAATTGATAAAGAAGGGATAGTCCGCTACCAACATACGGGCTTTGTAATTAATAAGTTAGACCAATATGAGCAGCATATTAAAACGTTAATCGCACCTTTATGAACTGACAGGTTATTATTTTCGTTGTTTCGGTTTTTTCGATTAGTTCTATCTATTTTATAAAATGCATTAATATTTACTTAGCATGCTAACTACATTAAAATAGTTAGCATGCTAAGTAAATGGAGTGCATTATGTCCTCTTCTATCCCCTTTCATGAAACCCTTGATCTAACCTTGTGCGGAAGCATGGGGCGTGTACATCGTTTATGCCGCGATGCCGTTACATTTGCGGTTGAGCCGTTAGGTTTAACGCAATCGCGCTGGACGGTAATGATTCATTTATTTCACTTGAATCAAGGCTGCACACAGCAGCAATTGGCGAGTAGTTTAGGCATTGAAATGCCGTCACTAACACGCACAATTAAGCAGCTTGAGCAGCAAGAGATTATTGTACGCAAGTCAGATACCGAGGATAAACGCAGTAAACGCCTTTATTTCACCGAACAAGGTCTACAATTATTAGACACCTTGCGCGTTATTATTGCTGATGTGAAACAACACTTGTATGCAAATTTAACCACTGAGCAGCTCGATACCATGGCGCATGGTCTTGTGCAAATGGAAATAAACGCGCGCCAGTGCATTAAGCAATATTCAGGAGATAAGTAAGTTTATGACACCGGATCAAAAATTTGCCCGTTATGTAAAAATCTCCTTAGCGGGTTTTATTGTTTTATTTCTTTATTTTGTGGTTGCTGATTTATTCATGCCTGTAACTCCGCAGGCACGCGTGTATCACCCTGTTGTACAGGTAACGCCACAAGTCAGTGGGCGTGTAACGGATGTGTTCGTAACCAATAACCAGTCGGTTGTGAAGCAACAACCATTATTTCATATTAATGATGAGCCTTTTAAGCTTGCCGTACAGCAAGCCGAACTTGCTTACGATGATGCAAAGTTGCAAAACCAACGCTTAGATAGCAGCGTTAAAGCGATTGAAGCACAATTAGCAGCGGCAGAGGCCAAGTTACATGAGCAAACCTTGTTGTTTGAACGCGGCGAATCACTCCTTAAAAAGCGCTCTATATCAGAGCAGGAATACGAAACGATAAATGCGAATTATCAGTCGAGTAAAGCGAATGTGGCAGCGATTGAAGCGCAACTGAGCGAAGCTAAATTAGCGCGTGGTAAAATGGGCGATGACAACCTAGCGCTTCGTCACGCCTTGAATCAACTAGAGCAAGCAAAGCTTAATTTGTCTTATACAAGTGTTACAGCAGAGACCGATGGTAAAGTGGCGAACTTGCAAGTTACGCCAGGCACTTATGCGAATAAAGGCCAGCCATTAATGGCGGTTGTGGCTAATAAAGCGGATCTTGTCGCTGATTTTCGCGAAAAATCACTCGTTCATGTGAAGGTTGGTAGCCGTGCAAAAGTCAGTTTTGATGCCCTACCCGGCAAAGTTTTCAATGCAAAAATTATCAGCTTTGAGGCCGGTGTGAGTGATGGTCAACTTAATGCTAATGGCTTATTAAGTGCCACTGAAAGTAGCAATCGCTGGGTACGTGATGCACAGCGTCAGCGTATTCATCTGCAATTAGAGCAACACGACATGCTGGCTAAGTTTCCAAGTGGCGCACGAGCAACGGTGCAACTATTGCCTGAGTCAAGCATCGGTAGCTGGTTTGCGGGCATGCAAATCCGTTTGATCAGTGTTTTGCACTTTATATATTAAGGTTAAGTAAGTTATGTCAACACTGCAACTCGATGGGAATGGTTTGCGTCAAGCATTGCGTATTGCTACGGGCTCAGCATTAGGGTTTGCGCTTGCAAAGTTGATGAATTGGCCAAATGGGATCTTTTTTACTGTGTATCCTATGTTGTTGCTTGGCCTAGTACCTGTACTTAATATGCATATTATTCGTCAGTTTTATGCGGGTGCAGTATTCAGTGCATTGTTTGTACTTGTCGTTCAAGGTTTGCTTGCACATTTGCCTGTGGTCATGACGATGGTAAGTTTTTTGGCATTTGCTTTTTTGTTTTACCAAATGAGTCGTGGTGCTAACTTTTTATTTGGTGCAACAACGGTAGTCAGCCTCTCGATTCAATTGCACTTTTCAACCTACACAGGGGCAGGAATCAGTATTTATCCGTTGATCATCAGCAATGCAGTCGCTGTTATTGTAACCGTTGTTTTTTCGGTACTGATGCATGGAATTTTTCCTGATGTTTCACCCCGTCAAGCTCGCGTAATGCCTGAAAAAGCCAAAGAAAGTGTTCGGCATGAAGTCTTGTTATGTTCAACTGTCGCGACTCTTTCTTTTATTGTTTTTCAGGTATTTGATTTACAAGACTCTATTTCTGCACAGGCGGCGTCGGTATTGATTTTGTTTTCTTTATGCTGGAAAGCGGCGGGAATGGCTGCATGGCAGCGTGCTATTGGTACATTAATTGGCTGCAATTTAGCACTTGTGGCGCAGTTATTTTTATACAATCACACTGATATATTAATTTTTCCTGCACTGATTTTATGGATTTTGACCTTTATATTTAGTCGCTATCATATTTTATCTGGCGGCATTCCAGGGGTTGGTTTTGGTATTATTACGACCTTTGGCATCTTGTTTGGTCAATCATTAGGGCCGGGTCAAGATCTGGTGTATAGCGCTTTATATCGCTTTTCATCGGTGTCGGTTGCAATACTATTAAGCTTGTGTGCTGTCTATATTATGCATCACACACTCAATCGATTTGAAATGACACGCCACCATACATTTGACTAGTGCATGCGGGCCTGATGACAAAAAAGGGAGTTAATCAGAACTCCCTTTTTTATTATTATTTGTTTCGAAGATGGTTGGCAGCGACTTTAATAACTCATCTTGCTTAGCCATACTCATACTCTCTACACAGGTTTTTGATGCAACATCGGCAACCCATGCCCCCCATTGTGAACTACCGGGTTCTTCTCCTGGGGTTGCCCACCATCTGGCTTTATAGAGTATCTCGTTATAACAGGTTTCACTTCCTTGCGGATAAGCGCTTCCGGCTTGCCAAGAATCAACGGCAAAGCTGGTCATAGGCAAAACTGACAGCGTTATCATAGCAACGCCGATTAAGCATATTTTTTGGCCCATTTGCGGCTCCTTTCAAAAGTGAGATAGTATGATTATTATAGTCTTGGTAGGATTAACCATCAATTAACTTTGTTAACAAGTTACACTTCTTTACAGTTATGCTTATTATTGACACTATTGGGTGGTGATAAGGTTATAGGCTTATATTTTTTCTTAATGCTTTAGTTTGACCTCTCTTCGTTTTGCTATCCATGCGCTTGCGTTGTGAATTTCTTGATGGCTTGGTTGCACGACGCTTTTTTTGAACCTGTGTTGCACTGATAATTAACTCTTTCAAACGATTGAGTGCTTCTTCTTTATTCAGTTCTTGTGTACGATGACTTTGCGATTTAATGACAATAACTCCCTCTTTGGTCAACCGAGAGTCATTTAAATTGAGTAATCTTTGTTTGTAAAAGTCAGGCAGCTTTGAACGCTTTATATCAAAGCGTAGATGAATTGCACTGGCCACTTTATTTACATTTTGTCCGCCTGCCCCCTGAGAGCGGATTGCACTAAAGTCGAGCTCCCATTCATCAATTGTTACAGTATTAGAAATAATTAACATTAGGTTCAGTTAGTTGTGCTAAAAACTGTATTGTAACACTTGTAATTAGCTGATCATAATAACTCGCTAAGCAAGTCGGTTGTTATAAACTGGAAAAGAAAGGAAATCATGATGAAAGCACTAATTATTTCAATGAGTTTACTCGCGATGAGTTTTTCTAGCTTCGCACAAGATATTACCGAAAACCAACTACAAAGTTATATTAAAGCACTCCCCGCAGTTGTGAACTGGTCAAAAAATCAACCTGAGCTTGAAAGTGTAGACCTGGGTAACATGCTGGGTAGAACAGACGGGGTAGATACTTCTGTGGTAATGAGCGCACTGGGTCACATTAAAGAGCATGAGCTTTACACTGAATTTGCCGCCTTAACTCAGCAGTATGGCTTTACGCCAGAGCAGCTTGTTACTGTGGGTTCTGAAGTTTCTATGGCCTATCTTGAAAATGTGAAGGCAACACTGTCACCAGAAAACCAAGCGCGAGTTAATCAAGCAATGAGTGGCTTACAAAGTTTAACTGCGTCTTCTGCAAGTTCTGGAACACGTTCAATGACCGGTGCCTTAGAGGGCGTTAAAGAAGCGAGTAATGCCCCCGTTGATGTTAGCGAAAACAACGTTAACTTGGTTAAAGAATATATGCCGCAATTAAAGCAGTTATTTGCGCTGCTGCAATAGTGTTAAATGCAATGCGAGAAAGCGGCTTATTGAGCCGCTTTTTTATTAAATAAAAACCGCAGGATTTTCCAATTTCTTAAGCTGAGCATCTGTCGGTAAAAAGTCCGTGTTTATAAATTGCTCCACGCTCTCATGGCGTTCAAAAAACAGAATATCGAGTGAAAACCTATTGAGCCCATACAATCCTCGGTGAATCATATTGGCCGAAAAAATCAATAGATCACCTTTTTGTAGTGAGATAGTTTTACCACGGCTTAAAGAATCATAATTGTGAGCCCCTTGCAGCTCTAGCCTTACCGCTAATTCTTCTTCAGAATCCCAATTTTTATGACTCGCTGGTATTAACTCAATCCCATGTTCATCTTCAAATGCAATACGGCAATGCAGTACTTCAGGACCTGTTAGAGCCGATTGCTGTGCATTGATATCTAAATGATACTGCGAATCTCGGTGCCAATAATTATGTTGTTCTGGGTTGTAAGGATTAAAAAATAATTGGCTATTTAAAAACCGTGGTCTCGCGATGATTGAGGTAACCTGATTGAGCAATTGCGTTGAGTTTATAAAGTGGAATAAGCTCAGTTTTTCATTTTCTGTTAACCATGGAGACGCTGTGAGCCCTGAACTATTAATAGCTTTAGTTTTATAAAAAAGAGAATTTTCGCGAAGCCAATTATTATGAAATTTATCTAAAATGGGGCGAATAGCAGATAAAGCAGAATCATTGTAAAGCCCCTTTACATGCATGTAACCATGTTGCTTAAAAAAAGTATTTTCCATTGTGTTATCTATTAAGTAATGAACGTATTTGGCTACTCAGTTCAGGAAGCACTTGTTCTTCAAACCATGGATTTTTCTTTAACCAAATATTATTGCGTGGGCTTGGGTGTGGCAAAGGTAAATACTTAGGCCAATAATCACGCCACGATTTTACTAACTCTGTTAACGGCAACTGTTTGGTATGAGGTAAATGATACGCCTGTGCATACTTACCTAAAATGATAGTCAGCTCAACGTTGTTTAATTGGGCGAGGAGCTTTTCTCGCCAAGCAATAGCGCATTCCTTGCGCGGTGGTCGGTCGCCAGACTTACCTTTACCCGGATAGCAAAAGCCCATTGGTAAAATAGCGAAGTTTTGGGCATCGTAAAACTCGTCATCACTGACACCTAGCCAATTTCGTAATCGTTTTCCGCTGGCATCATTAAAGGGCACACCTGTTTCGTGAACTTTAACCCCGGGTGCTTGCCCCGCTATTAAAATGCGCGCATTGGCATTAAATTGAATAACGGGACGGGCTCCTAACGGTAACTCAGGTTCGCAGATCACGCATTTACTAACTTGTTCTAAGAGTGTTTGATGTTTCATTACTTAGTAAAAATCTGATCTATGCTTGTTTTGACCACACGGCAAGCTCGTTGCCACTGGGTTCTGTAAAGTGGAAGCGGCAACCTCCTGGGAAATCAAATAATGGTTTTATAATAACCCCGCCGTGGTTCTCAACTTGAGCTTGGGTTTCTTTAATATTGTTAGAGTAAAGTACCAATAACGCCCCGCCATTGCTCGTTAAACTGGTTAAGGGTGCTTGATAAAAGCCGCCATCAAGCCCTGCTGATTCACAGCTGAAGGCTGTATATTCGGGGCCATAGTCAGTAAATTTCCATTTAAATACCTGCTGGAAAAAAGTTTTGGTAGCGGTTAAATCTTTAGCGGCGAATTCTACATAATTTAGACTGTGGTGATTCGACATAATAGGTTCCTAGTTTATGCTGTGCTTAAGCGCCATTGAACAATGCAATGCGGTGCTATCAAATAACGGAATGGCGGTATCAGTGTGTTGAATTAGCAAGGCTATTTCGGTACAACCTAAAATGATTGCTTCTGCACCTTGTTGGTATAGTTGATTGATAATTCTCAAATAAGCGGCTTTAGAGTCTGGGTTTATGATACCTATACAGAGCTCTGTATAAATAATTTCATGGATCACCGCGCGTTCGTCTGGCTCAGGAATTAGCACTTCAATTCCAAATTTGTCACTGAGGCGCTGTGTATAAAAATCTTGCTCCATGGTAAATGACGTACCTAGTAATGCGACTTTTTTGTGTTTACTTGCTGTAAGCTGCTCTCCAACGGCATCGGCAATGTGTAAAAGAGGAATCGAGATAGCTGCTTGAACTTGCTCTGCAAGCTTATGCATGGTGTTAGTACAGATAAGCAAACAATCAGCACCCGCAGCCTCAACTTGCTGAGCCGCATTTATTAATATTTCTGCCATTTTAGGCCAGTTTTGCTGTTGTTGAAGCGTTGCTATTTCGGCAAAATCAAGGCTAACTAAGGCTATTTTTGCTGAATGTAAACCACCAAGCTTATCTTTAACTCCCTGATTTAAAAGTTGATAGTAGCTCTGTGTCGACTCCCAACTCATACCGCCAATTAATCCGATTGTTTGCATTATAACTCCTTCTGCTGTGTGCATAACACCATAGGCTATTGTGTAAAACAAAGCTAGCAGATCATTATTTTACTAACTATGAAATCGGGCTTTAAATCGTTCCTTTATAAAACACGGTTACGCAAATGATAATCACTATCTTTTTTGTTTTGTCACTATATAATAATGCGTTTTCTTCTCGTTTAACTTTTTTTAAGGGATTATCATGCACTCTCAGTCCTTACAAGCTGGGCAAGCTAAAGAACCAAGAGGCGCTAAAAAACGTTCACAGAGCCTGTCATATCGTGTTGCTGTGTTTTTTCGTTTTGTTGCTGCCATCTTAGGGGGTTATGTTTTTACCAGTGTATTTATCTCATTACTGGCGGTCTTATTGCCGCTAAATAAACTCGACAGTGTGTTGTTGACCACAACCTTATCGGTCTTTTTTTATTGCTGCGTGTTCATATGGGTGTTTGCAGTTAAGTCACTGAAGGTCGTTTGGATCACCATTTTACTAACGACAAGTCTGCAATTATTCGTACTGGCTTTGATTAAGGGATGGCTATGAAAGAGAATTTCTTCCGTTCAATGACGTGGTTACACACGTGGGTAGGTTTATTAGTTTGCTGGCTTTTATTTTTAATTTTTTTCGCAGGCACGTTGAGCTTCTTTAAAGACGAAATTAGTTTTTGGGCTAAGCCTGAAATCCATCAAGTACGTCATCAAGAGCACCGTGTTGCTTCACAAGCAAAGCAAATTAACGATGTGTTTGCAGATTTACAGCAAAAAGCACCTAACTCTCTTTCGTGGCGTATAAACATGCCCGACTCGCGAAACCCCGTTTTAAGTTATGGCTATGCAGAACCTAAGCAACCAGGTCAACGTCGTGCTCCGTTTAATTACACTCATATAGACCCAAATACACTGGAACCAGTTCCTGAGCCACGTGATACAAAAGGCGGCGGCTTTTTTTATCGTCTGCATTTTGATTTGCATTATATAGATGTGTTTACTGCGCGTATTCTTGTTTGTTTAGCTTCAATGTTTATGTTGGTTGCGCTTGTCACGGGGGTCGTAATTCATAAGCGTATTTTTAAAGATATGTTTTCTTTTCGTCGTAATAAAGGCAGTAGAAGCTGGTTAGATGCGCATAACGTGTCGTCTGTTTTGGCGCTTCCTTTTCATATTATGATTACTTACACAGGTATCATCACACTGATTTTTATGTTGTTCCCTTACCCCGCAGAAACCGTGTATGAAGAGGGGTTAAGTCAGATGTTTAATGAAGCCTTACCGGTCAATAAGCGCGCGGCGCCATCCGATGAACACCGCCCCATGGTGGCAATAAATCAGGTTTTAGATCAGATTTATACTAAGTACCCTAATGCCGATATAAGCCATGTATTCGTTCGTAATGCCAATACGGCGTCATCACAAATCGTTGTCTATCTGGCGACAGCTAAAGAGGTGGTCGATAATGGTCCTCGTTATTTATTTAATGGTGTAACAGGGCAAATAGACGCGCAATCAGGTGAAGACTGGAGTGCATCGGCACAATTTTACGACTCAATGACCGCGCTTCACAGTGGGCGATTAGCTGAGCCATTACTACGATGGCTGTACTTTTTATGTGGGTTTGCTGGCTGTGCCATGATTGCGACTGGTTGCATGATGTGGGCGAAGCGTTTAAGAGAGCGCATGAAGCCTGAACAATCAGCACACCGTGGCTTGAAGCTTGTTGAAACGTTAAATTTAGCTACATTAATGGGCTTGCCCTTTGCAACGTGTGCATTTTTTATCGCGAACCGATTACTACCTATAGAGTTAGCCGCACGTGCCGATAAAGAGGTTCTAGCCTTTTTCTTAGCGTGGTTATTCATTGCTGTTTTGGCTTTGTTTGGACGTACTCAGTCACATTGGCGCTTAGCTGCGTGGTTAAATGCGGTGGCATGTTTTTCAATCCCTTTAATTAATGCATTTACAACAGAGGGAAATTGGATCAGCTATTTACTAACTCAGCAATGGGCGCTGTTTGGCATTGATAGTGCGTTTATCTGCGCTGGTTTGATGTTTATTGTTCAAAGCAGAAAAATACCTAGCCATGACAACGTAAAAGAAAAAGGCAATTTATTTAAAAACAGGCAGTTAAAGGAGCAACAAGGATGATGGAATTACTGCAATTTAGTCTCTGCTTTTTAGCGTTTAATTGTTTTGCACTTGCAAAGTTTAATCATTTTCGCGATGTATTTAAAAAGAAACTTACTGAAAAACAGCGATATAGATTTTTAACGATTGGCTGGATCACTATTTTACTAAGTTTAGGACTGAGTGTGATGAGTGAAGGCGGATACGGCGCATTATTATTTTGTGGTTATATGGCGCTAAGTGTTCTTATGCTTATGATTTTATATAGTTTTACGGTCTCGTGGGTAAAACACATCAGCGCAATAAATGTGTCTGTTTTGGTTTTAAGTGGGCTTTCAGTG
Organism: Pseudoalteromonas lipolytica; assembly: GCF_003515105.1. Taxonomy (NCBI): domain Bacteria; kingdom Pseudomonadati; phylum Pseudomonadota; class Gammaproteobacteria; order Alteromonadales; family Pseudoalteromonadaceae; genus Pseudoalteromonas; species Pseudoalteromonas lipolytica. The sequence continues at coordinate 468,203 of NZ_CP032091.1, forward strand.
ATGATTTTCTAGTTAAGTTAGTAAAAAACTGATCTCAAAAAAAAGGGTAGGCAATGCCTACCCGAGCAGGGGATTAAATTGGGGATCACATGTCATGTTCAATTTAATGTCGCACAGTGTGCCTCTTTTCCATGACAATTGTGTTGCACATTCGTGATAGTTTAAAGACGCGTGTAAAGCCCCTTTACATCCCTTCATGCTCAACAAAAATAAGCTCGTCTGTTTTAAAGCCATATTGTCTGGCGGTATTTTTAAAGTCGTCTAGCTGCTCTTTGGTGACTGTCGGGGTTCTTGATAAAAACCATAAATACTCTTTGTTATAGCCAGTAATATACGCGTATTGGTAGTTTTGCTTATCGAGCTCAAAAATGACATAGGAGCTGTAGAATGGGCCAAAAAATGAGACTTCTAAATGACCAATGTCATTTTTACCGGCAAATTTAGCCTTGCCTTCTGCTTGTTCCCACTTTTTATCAGAGGTGTTATAGCCTCTATTAATAACTTTAACAGTGCCATCAGAGTTGACTGAGTACTGTGCGGTTATCCCTTCTAAACCGCGTTCAAATGAATGATCAAGGCGCGCTATTTCGTACCATGTTCCGGTGTACTTATTTAGTTCAAAATCATTAACGGGTTGTATGTTGTCAGGCACTCCTGTACAAGCCGATAACAGGGTCGTAAAGAAAAGTAGAAATATAAATTTTATGCTGTTTTGCACACGCTCACTCCTTTTAAAATTAAAGAATTTAATACGTTAATAGCGGTAAATAAGTTTAATTACGTTAAACTACCTAAGCTTAGAATAGTTAAATAGAGAAAACCATGAAGATTTGGGTTGATGCAGATGCCTGCCCCGTTGTTATTAAAGAAATTTTATTTCGTGCTGCAGAACGAACGCAAACAGTCACTACATTAGTGGCTAATCATGCTATGCGTGTTCCGCCGTCTAAGTACATTTTTCGTCAGCAAGTATCGTCTGGTTTTGATATCGCCGATAACGAAATTGTTAAGCGAGTCGAAGCCGGTGATTTGGTTATCACGGGTGATATCCCGTTGGCAGCCGAAGTGATTGAAAAAAATGCACAGGCGTTAAATCCCCGCGGTGAGCTGTATACAACAGAAAATATACGTTCTCGCCTTAATGTGCGTGATTTTATGGACACAATGCGCTCAAGTGGTATCGAAATGTCGGGTGGGCCGCCACCGTTGAGCCAAGCTGACCGTCAGAATTTTGCTAATAACTTAGATCGAATTCTTGCTCAAAAATCATCATGATTCAGCAACAACACTCTTTACAGGGCTTTGGTGACAGTGCATTTAACGTTGCTGTGTACATAGAAAAACGTCCGCCGATGGTGCCTTGGCACAATATTGATCATTTACATGCTATGCAAATTGGTCAAATAGATGACATTAATCAGGCTTGTGGAAATGGTTGGCGAAAAGTCTTTAATGTGTATGCAAAAGTGCTGTTTGCGCTGCCGAGCGAATATTTTCAGTTTGCTAAATGTTCTGCCAATTGGCAAACCTATCGTGATACGCGCTTACTCCAAGCACACAGTCACACAGCGTTGCTGTTTAGCCCTCCTGTATTTGACAACACGGATAAATTACACATTATCGCTGGGCGCACGTATGCAAAAAGCCTTGTTCAATTAGGTTTATTATCTAGCCAGCTCACTTGGCTTGATGAAGAGTTTGCCTTTAATAAGCAAGATAAGGTGATTGTGTGCCCCTATTTTGATTATAGGCAATTAAGTAATATTAAAATTGCGCGGCTTAGTCAGTTGGTTGCAGATATTTTCGCGTAAAAGTCTGCCTTATCATTGCGTTATTTGGCTTGCAAACTAAGCTTTAAGGTAATGTAAAACGGACTACACTTTATATGAAAATCCTTGTCGTTGATGATATGCCCTTAATGCGTCATGTTTTGATAAACATGCTACGTAGCCTTGATTACAACGACATAACAGAAGCAACGGATGGTTCGCAAGCGTTAGAGTTGTTAAAAAAGCAGCATTTTGATTTAGTTATCACTGATTTACATATGCCTAAAATGGATGGAAAGTGTTTACTTAATCACATTCGCGAAACCCCCGAGTTTGACGATTTACCCGTTCTTATGGTGACGTGTGAGGATAGCAAGCAAACAGTCACTGACATGATTGCCGCTAAAGTCAGTGGTTTTATCATTAAGCCATTTTGTCTCAACACGCTGCAAAAACAGCTAAGTAGAATCGTTAAACCTGCGTAATAAACCGAATAAGCCTGGAGTTAATTACGATGAAGAACTGGCCAGCCACACTCTGTTTATTTTTCACATGGGCAGCACTGGCTGAATCACAGCCATTAACCTTGTATACCGAATCATTTCCTCCTTATAATTTTGAGGAACATAATCAACCGACGGGTATTAATACTGAAATAGTTGAGACGCTTTGTAAGCACGCAAAATTAAAATGTGTGATACAGGTGTTGCCTTGGAGACGAGCGATGTCAAAAACGCTTGAGCAGCCGTATTCTGGTATTTTTTCAGCGTCTCGAACAGCACAAAGAGAAGCTCAGTTTCAATGGGTTGGTCCACTGGTGTCGGGGCAATCTTGTTTATATAGGTTAAGTGAGCGCACAGACATTGAGCTGACAAGTTCACGCTTATTAACTAATTACACAATCGGCGTATCACGCGGCGATGTTTATCAAGCCGTACTTACAGACTTACAGTTAGTTGAAGGGCATCATTTTTTAACCTACTCAGGTAAATTTGAAGAGTTAAATATGTTTAAACGTGGTAAGCATGATTTATTAATTGGCTCTTCCATGACGCTTGCAACACAATTACAAAAAGTGGCTTTAAACCCTGATCAAGTGATACCTGTGCTTGAACTTAACCACCCTGCTTTAGGGGGAAACTATTTGGCTTTAAACAAATCTGCTCCAGCTAGTGTGGTCAGCGCACTTCAGCGCGCACTCGATACCATGAAAGAAAATGGGCAAATAGCCCCCATTGTTGAAAAGTTTGTCCCTGCTAATAAGTACCCTCATGTGCAAACCTCTCCTACGGTTGATAGGTGTTTTTACGGTACGGCTGTTTATTAATAATCGGGTGCTGTTTACGAATTCAATCGCGTTTTTTTTGCCCTCGGTAGCAAAACCATTGTTTACAGTGACTTTGCTTTTTATAGTGAATAAAACAATAAAATGAGAAATAACCATGAATCCAACGCCACTACTAAAAGGGCTTGTGTTAGCGGTATGCTTAGGCGCTGCTGGCACGACACAGGCTTACGACCGTATCACAGGGCATAACTTTGCCAGTCGCTCAGAAGTTATTGCGCAATCAGGTATGGTTGCAACGTCGCAGCCATTAGCCACACAGGTTGGCTTACAAGTGTTAAAAGACGGGGGCAATGCCATTGATGCAGCAATTGCAGCCAACGCCGTACTCGGGCTTGTAGAGCCGACAGGGTGTGGTATAGGTGGCGACTTGTTTGCCATTGTTTGGGACAATAAAAGCAAACAGTTATATGGCTTGAATGCATCTGGCCGCTCACCGAAAAGCCTGACATTTGACACCTTAAAGGCACAAGGCGATATGATCCCCGCCTATGGCCCGTTACCTGTTTCTGTGCCAGGCGCTGTGGATGGCTGGTTTGAATTACATAATAAGTTCGGTAAAACACCGATGAAAACCTTACTTCAGCCAGCAATTGATTATGCTGAAAAAGGCTTTCCCGTTTCTGAATTGATTGCCTATTACATGCAAAAAAGTGTTGATGCGCGTGGAAAATACCCTGGGTTTAAAGACGTATACATGCCAAATGGGGCGATGCCAGAAAAAGGCGATATTTTTAAAAATCCTGCCCTTGCAAATACCTATCGTAAAATAGCGAAGGAAGGACGTGATGCTTTTTACAAAGGGGATATAGCAAAAGAAATTAGCCGTTATATGAAAGAAAATGGCGGTTATTTATCGTATGACGACTTAGCTTCACACCACAGTGAATGGGTTAAACCTGTCAGTGCAGATTACCGCGGTTATACGTTATGGGAATTACCGCCCAACGGCCAAGGCATCGCCGCTCAGCAAATTCTAAATATATTAGAAGGATACGATATTAAAGGTATGGGTTTTGATAGCCCTGAGTATGTTCACACGTTTGTCGAGGCAAAAAAACTGGCCTTTGCAGACCGCGCTAAATATTACGCCGATCCTGCGTTTAATACTATTCCCGTGCAGACCTTGATTTCTCAGCAATATGCCGATGAAAGACGCAAGCTGATTGACCCAAATAAAGCGGCAAAACGTGATCATGCGGGCCCAGTAGAAGGCGATACTATTTACCTGACGACGGCCGATAAAGACGGCAATATGGTGTCATTAATTCAAAGTAATTATCGTGGTATGGGCTCAGGTATGACCCCCGCTAAACTGGGCTTTGTATTGCAAAACCGAGGAGAAATGTTTGCACTTAAAAAAGGCCATATGAACCAATATGAGCCGGGTAAACGTCCGTTCCATACGATAATTCCAGCCTTTGTGACCAAAGATGGCAAGCCATACATGAGTTACGGAGTAATGGGCGGTGCGACACAACCGCAAATGCATGCGCAAATCTTAATTAACATGATTGATTTTGGCATGAATTTACAAGAAGCCGGTGACGCTCCACGTATTCTGCACAGTGGCTCATCACAGCCTACAGGCGAAATTATGGAAGACGGGGGCGTTGTGAGTTTAGAATCAGGTTTTTCGATGGAAACTCGCCGTGAGCTGATGAAAAAAGGCCACACTTTGCAAGACGCTGTTGGACCATATGGCGGTTATCAAGCTATCTTAAAAGACCTTAAAACAGGGGTGTACTATGGCGCATCTGAAACCCGCAAAGACGGCCACGCCGCAGGGTATTAAGGCAATATAAGGTAATAAATCATTGCGTTGCAATTGATTGATGACGCGGCTTAAAGCCGCGTCTAACTCTCGCTGTGAGACTCGCTTTGCGTGGCTTATCAGTTATCGACATACCTACCTATATACCTATCTATCTACCTACCCCAGTAAGACTGACTTTAGAGGTGAACCGTACTTCGTGTGCGAGCGTGCGTGTGTTGCACGATATATAATACCATTCCGCAAAAATACTTAATCATTTTGAGTGATTAAACCAGTCGCTACCTACGTTAAAAATTTCTGATTTAGAACAACTAAATAACTAAATTTTTGCCTTGTTATCAACGCGGTTTTATTGCCTCAAAATAGACCACTTAATTAAGCGGAATGGTATGATCGCGCTGACAATGGAAGTTCAAAGCTTAAAACTTAAAGAGTCTAATTCCCCACCACATACCCAGTGAAACCCAGCACTTTAAAATACTGTTTAGGGGTGCTAAATCCGCTTTCATTCATTAATTCTGAAAAACGAATACGGTCTAATGGGTAAAACTCATGTTCTAGATTGTGTCGGGTGCGCTCTTTGCCGGCATCGGTTAAACCTAGCTGAGTACAAAGCTGTAGTTGTGATTCGCGCTCAAATTGCGTTTCAGGGCGCATTAAATCGGCAATGAATAAGTTGCCCTGCTTTTTAAGCTTGCTTTTAATCGCTTTTAACAGCGCTTTTTTATCGCCATTGTCCTCGACAAAGTGCATGACTAATAAACATAATGCTGCATCGGCGCTTGCATCAATATCGTTAATATCGCCACAATGAACCGTTACACGGTCACTGATGTTATGTTGGCTAAAGTGCTGCTCAGCGATATCCAACATATCTTGTGAAATATCCTGCGCAATAAAACGCCAGCCTGCGTTGAGCTTAGCAAGTTCTATGATCTCTTTTCCGGTGCCTGCACCAATCACTAAAATACACGCGTCGTTGTCGAGCGTGCTGACTAGTTGCGCTGCGGTTGCTTGGTGTAATAACGCGTACCCTGGCACTAAACGCGTTATGCGCTCATCGTAATGACTGGCTTCTTCATGATTAAAAGTTGGCATGCTAATCCTTTAAATAACAGAGATGGTTGAGTAACCACCGGGTTTTTTCGCTACATGTACCTGCGTGGCCACGCGTTCGGTCATTTCAGATACATGCGAAATAACCCCTACTTTACGGCCTTGTGCTTGCAGCGAATCGAGAGCATCCATCGCGATGCTTAACGTTTCACTGTCCAACGTACCAAACCCTTCATCGATAAACAAAGAGTTTATTTGCACTTTATTCGATGACAACGAGGCAAGCCCCAAAGCCAGTGCCAGCGAGACTAAAAACGACTCCCCGCCTGACAAAGTATTAACAGAACGCTGCTCATCGGCCATGTCTTTATCAATGATGGCAATATCCAGCGTTTGCCCGATAGCCGTTAATTTGTAGCGCTTGTTTAAAGTGTGTAAGTGGCTATTGGCATAATGCAGCAGTATTTTGAGAGTTTGCGTTTGCGCTAAGTTACGCATGGTTTTACCACTGGCATCACCCAGCACTTTATTAAGTAAATGCCAGTGCTCGTAGCGCTTTTGCTGTTGCACTAATAATTGCTGTTTATCTGCTAATGCTTGGCTATTTTGTTGGTGCGTGTGCAGCTCACTGCCTACTTGCATCAGCGATTGATTCGTATGTTGCTGGGCATTAACGGCGTTAGCTAGTTCAGTTTCAGTGTCGCTTTCGCTGTGCTTTGGCTGATCTTTTAAATGCGCCGACTGCGATGAATGCAGCTGTTTTAAAGCTGCTTGAGTTTCTTTTAGCGCATTTTCTGCCGCGTGGTGCTCGTTGAGTGTTTGCTTTATTGATTCGCTACTGATGCTTAAAAGCGTTGTAATTGCGTCTTCAGAAAGTGAAGGATGCTGTGCTTTAAACTCGCTAAACCACTGCGTGAATCGTTTTTCAAGCGCAGCTTGTTCATCGCTTAACTCTTTTTCACGCATCGTTAAGTGGCTTATTTGAATAGCGTGCTCGTCACGTGCTTTAACCGCATTGCTTAGGTGTTGTTGAGCCTGTTGCACTGTTTGCTGTAACGAGTCAATGGCCTGTTCAAGTTGTGCAATATACTCATCGACCGACATGTTCGCATCGGCAAACAAGGCAATGCGTTTTTCATGCAAATCAGCCTGCTCGTTCTCGGTATGGGCAAGTTGCGCAGTGCACTTAGCTTTCGCTTCTGCTGCTTCATGTTGCTGAGGCAGTAAATGCGCGATGGTTTGCTCAGTGCTTGTTAGAGCCTTCGTTAGCTCATCTGATTGTTGAAGTTTCGTTTGATAGCGTTGCACATCCTCTGCAATAGTCTCTAATGACACCTGCTGCTCATTGAGCTGTTGCCACCAAGGGGCATTTTTAAAGGTGTCGTCGAGTGTGGTATGCAGTTGCTGATGCTCTGCGTTTAGCTCGTTTAAACGCGTTTGTTCAGTGTTGAGTTGCAGCTGTGTTTCACTCAGTTTTTGCTCTGCTGCATGCAGGGCTTGCCCTTTTTGATTAAACTCTGCTTGTTTGGCTGTTAATGATGTTTGCAGCTGCTGTTGTTGCTCAAGCACTTTAAAATACTGCTGTTTCTGGCTCGTGAGCTGCTGCTGACGCTCGTTTAATTGCGCCTCTGTTAAATCATTCAGCTCTGTACGATTTGCCGCCATGGTCTGTTTGAGCGTGTTCTGCTGGTCGGTGAGTTCACTCACCTGCCCCTCTAATGACGCTATTTGCTGAGTACAGGCTGTCAGTTCATTACTTTTTGTTTGTTGTAAAGCTTGCTGATTATTTAAGTGCTGTTTGGCACTATTAAGCTGCTCAGTAAAATCATTAATGAGCTGACTAAACTGCGCATTAACCACGTTATGTTGAAACGGGTGTTCAGTCGAACCACAAACAGCACATGGCTCACCAGCTTTTAAAGTAGCTCTTAATTGGCTTACCCCTTCACTGGCTCTTAACTGAACTTGCTGTAAATTTTTATCACATAGTGTCAGCTGTTGTTGGGCGTTTTCTACATCCTGCCCTATCGCGCTGAGGGCTGTTTGTAACTGTTGTTTATTTTGATTTAAGGTGTCTGATTGGCTTTGCCACACTTTTAATTGTTGCTGATTACTTTGCCACAGTTGACGCTTTTCAATAAGGTGTTTAATCGCCTCTAGTTGTGCATCTATGTCGGCCATAGACTGACTATTTAAACGGTCTTTGAAGCTAGCGTCTTGTTCACTCAGCGTTTTTAGTGCGTGCTCAAGCGCTTGATACTGTTTTTGTAATTGCTGACGACTGTGCTGCTGTTCAGTAACCGTAGGCTGAAGTGACTTTACCGTTTGATTTGTTTTATCAATACGAAGCTGCAGTTGATTAAAGCGGCTTAATTCACTTTTATAATATGACCAGTCTTTCGCTAATGGTTGCCACTGCGCATGTGTCGCTAACCAATTAGTGAGCGCTTGTTGTTGCTGATGTTGCTGTTGTTGCTCAGCCTTTGCCGTATTAAGTTTATTGCTCAGCTCGGTGTTATGCTGGTTCGCTTTTTCGAGTTGTGCTTTTTGAGCGTGTGCTTGCTGGTTCAATACCGCCAGTTGTTTATCGTACTCACGTGCTTGGCTAATGATTGGCTGAGCATCTTTTTGCGTTTGTTTCGCTTGCTTTAACTGCTCAGTGTGTTTGTTTAGCGTTTGCTCTGCGTCACTTATCAGGGCGTTATGATCAATTTTTAAAAGTTGCTCACGGTTTTCTACAAGCTGCACTTGCTGGGCTTTAATTGTTGCTGTGCGCTCACGGTTATCTTTTATTTCTAAGCACTGCTGCGCTTGTTTGGCTTGCTTTGCCTTGTCTTCAAGTTGTTGTAATTGCTGCTCAGCTTGGTGCTTTGTGTGTTCCGCTTGCGTTATTTGTTCTGATAGATGCGCCGCCTGTTTATACCAAGTTTGGTATTGCTCCAGCTGCTTTATTTGGTTTTGTAGTTCAGTTTGCTTCGTTAATAGCGACTGATGCTCAGCTTGCTTAGCCGCTAACTCTTCGGGGCTTAATACCTTAAAGTTCGCCAAGCTCAGTTTTAATTGCTCAAGAGCCTGTTGTTGTTCGCGGTGACGTTCAAATATACGTTGCCCAATACGACTAAACTTGTCGGTGCCAGTTAAGCATTCTAACAGTTGTGCCCGTTCATCCCCTGTTGCTTTCAAAAAGGCTGCAAACTCATGCTGGGCAAGTAACACCGCCCGCGAAAATTGATCAAAGCTTAAACCAATAATGCGCTCTATTTCTTTGCTGGCATTACTTCTATCGGCAATTAAGTTTTCGTCAGGTAATGAATGAAGCGTGTGTTGCGCTTGTTGTAATTTGCCATTCGCTTTGTTCCGTGCGCGGCTAAAGCTCAAGCGAGCACGGTAGTGATGTTTATCTTGGCCTATAAAGTCCACTTCGGCATAGCCCAGCCCTGCCCCACGGCGTAATAAATTTCGCGAGTCATTGAGCTTGATATTATCGCCATTAAAGTCAATTTTATTACCTGTGTCGCCACGAAGTCTCGCGGTTTTGGTATACAGTGCTAAACAAATGGCATCAAGTAACGTACTTTTACCTGCCCCAGTATCACCCGTAATGGCAAATAGCCCGGCTTCTTTTAATGGCGAAGCTGTAAAATCGACTTCGGCATCGACAATGGATGCCAATTGATGAACACGTATCGCTAAAATTTTCATAGCACGTCCTCCGTATTCAACTCATCGATAACGTGGCTTAATAAGTCTTCGAGCTCTTTTGGCACTGCTTGCCCTGCCATATCTTTATGATTGGCAAAGGCTTGCTCTAACAACGAATGCGGATTGAGGGCTTCGATTTGCGACACATCGTCAAACAAGGCTTGCTCATCGTCTTGATGATTGCGCTCTTGTCGCACCCGTTCAATCCCACAAAACTTAAGCTGCTTACCTGCCAGCGCTTGTTCAATTTGCTCTCTAAACGTGGTGTCGGTGTCGTGAGCGCTCAGTTTAACGCGTAAATAGGGCGCTAAGTTTTCATCGCTTAAATCAAGTTCACTCAACAGCTCACACAATTCACTCAGCGGCACACAGTCTTTTTCGGGGAGCAGTATGACTTTACAAAAGCTCGGTATGTAAAGGGGGTTTACAGTGCAACTTGAATCAGAAAGCTCAATTAACATAACTTGGTGCTGGTAACGGCGCTCAGAAAAGGACATCGGCATGGGGGTGCCACTGTAGCGAATGGTCTCAGACTTGGCGACGGTTTGTGCTTTATGCAAGTGACCAAGGGCTACGTAATCAGCCTGTTCACTAAAAATATTAGCAGAGATCGCTTCTTCACCGCCAATCACTAAGTTTCGCTCTGAGTCTGTCGAAATATCGCCGCCTTTTGCATGGAGGTGTCCCATTACAATTAGCGGCGCTTTCGGTAACTCACTGGCAGCATTTAGTGCATCTTTATAAGCCAGTGCCACTGTTTGGTTGTAACTTAAAGGTTGCTCTTCTTGGCGATTATAATGACTTAAATCGCTGCTTCGTAAAAATGGCATGGCAACAACATGTGCTTGGCCATTTTTTGTTGATATAGGCAGTACGACATCCTTTGGGCTTGCGGTATCGAACCGACCCACCACATGCGTATCAAATTGAGCCAGTAAGGGTTTTGCAGCCATGATACGGTTTGCCGAGTCATGATTACCAGCAATAATCACGATGTGTAAATCTGGGCAACGTTGTTTGGTGTTCTTAATAAATTGGTAGAGTTGGTTTTCAGCACTCGCAGGCGGTGTCGCCGTGTGATAAATATCGCCAGCAACGAGTAATAAGTCGATGTGCTGTGCTGCGAGAGTCTCCGTTAACCAGTTTAAAAAAGCCTGATGTTCCTCGAAGCGGGAATGTTCGTAGAATTGTTGGCCTAAATGCCAATCAGAAGTATGAAGGACTTTCATTAAACGCTCTTATTATTTATTAAGAGCGTCAATATACCTAAGCTGAGCCTCGATGCCCAGCCTCGTTTTTAACTTAAGCTATACCACGCAAACAACACCATTGGCAAAGCAAGCAATGCCATTATTAAGGGCACTTTGATAGCCTTTGTTTGTTTGGCCTGTAAAACTTTAAGGGCATTGGTTTCATTACATGCCGCTACTTTGTCGATATAGAAATACCCCGAATCTAGGTATTGTTTACAATTTTGTTCGTCCGCTGGAATTGCAATTAGTTCTTGTTGTTTTTTTAGGATGTAAAAATCCATACGCTCACCGAATTCTATGCTGATTACCGAAACATTTTTTGGGTATAAATAGACACACATAAACACCCAAATCGAAAAAAGTGGGCGATTTTAAATACAAACAGCAGTAAATTTCAATAGAAAATGTCGCAAAAACTACTTTATTGCGAAAATAATTGCAATTAGACTCAAAATAACCAGCATAGAGCCATAAAACAGCCATTTTTTAGGGCGTTTAGCGTGGGGAGTGGTACGCGATAGTGCATCGGGTTCATCGCGAGCGGCAATGACCTCTACAAACTCAAATCCGCGTGCTTTGTATTCGTTTAAAACCGATTCTTCTGCTGGAATAGCAGCTAATCGAGAGTCTTTTTTTACAATGTAAAACTTCATTTAAGTCCCCTCTTACCTTTAAACAAAAAATAAGCAACCTCGCTATATTTTAAGTGTAATACGGGGGTATGAATTAGCACTGAACCTGTTAGGTTTGTAAAGGGGCTTTACAGTTTTGTTAATAGCAGATGAAAGGATTGAAAAATACAGACTAGGAAAGCGCGAATACTACCCTAAAAAAACCGCACTTTATCGTGATTTTATTGAAATTTTGTTAGTGGTTTGAGATGTTACGCTCACGCATATTTTACAGGATTAACAATGAAAAAAGCAGTTATTACTTTGAGTGCTTTGGTATTGCCTTTAGCAGTATCAACCGCAGTCATGGGGTCGTCTGTTGAGCAAACAAAAGGCTCATTTGTTGACAAGTTCCGTCAACTTGATGAAGCACTTGCAACGCCTAACGTATACCGTAGTGCCGCGGGTGAACCCGGCGAAAACTACTGGCAACAGCAAGTAAATTACGACATCGATGTAAACCTTGATGAGAAAAAACGTCGCTTAACAGCGCGTCAAACTATCGAATATAAGAATAATTCACCTCACACATTAAAGTACCTTTGGTTGCAATTAGACCAAAATATTTTTAAATCTGATTCAATTGCTGAGATGACCGCTACTTTCAATGGTAAAACATTGCAAGGTGACCCTCAGCCAAAAGCCACTAAATTGAGCTTAGGCCAGTTACGTCGTCAGCAATTTATGGCCGACAACGAGCTAGGTTTTCAAATCGCCAATGTTAAAGACGAAGACGGAAAAGAGCTTAAAGTAACCGTGGTTGATACATTAATGCGTATTGACCTAAATGAGCCGCTTAAACCGGGTAAAGACGTTGAGTTCAGCATGGACTTCGCCTTTAACATTGTTGAAGAAGATGCGGTAGGCGCACGTTCAGGTTATGAACACTTTGAAGAAGATGGCAACGATATCTTTTTATTAGCACAGTGGTTCCCGCGTCTTGCTGCGTACACAGACTATGAAGCATGGACTAACAAAGCATTCTTAGGAAGCGGTGAGTTTACACTGGAGTTTGGTAATTATGATGTCGAAATCACCGTTCCTGCGGATCACATTGTATCGGCAACAGGTAAGCTAGATAACCCAGGCAGTGTATTAACACGTACGCAGCGTAATCGTCTTGAAGAAGCTGAAAACGCTAAGCGCCCTGTATTTATCGTGACCGAAGAAGAAGCACTTGAGAACGAGAAAGAAGGCACCGACAAAACCAAAACATGGCACTTTAAAGCCGAGAACGTGCGTGACTTTGCATGGGCATCATCACGTAAGTTTATGTGGGATGCAAAAGGCTACCATCAAGGTGGTAAAGAACAGCCGTTAGTGATGGCAATGTCTTTCTATCCGAAAGAAGGCGGTGACCTGTGGAAGAAATATTCTACCGAAGCTGTTGTGCACACGATGGAAGTGTATTCACGCTTTTCGTTTGACTACCCTTACCCTGTGGCTCAATCAGTCAATGGCCCTGTTGGGGGGATGGAATACCCCATGATCACATTTAATGGTCCGCGTACAGAGCTTCAAGACGATGGCACCCGTACTTACTCTCAAGCTGAAAAACGTTTCTTAATTGGTGTTGTTATCCACGAAGTCGGTCACATTTACTTCCCGATGATTGTTAACTCAGACGAGCGTCAGTGGACGTGGATGGACGAAGGTCTAAACAGCTTCCTAGATGGTGTTGCGGGGCGCGAATGGGACCACACAATCCCTTGGGGTGTTGAGCCGCGTGATATTGTTGAATACATGAAGTCTGAAAACCAAGTACCCGTTATGACACAGTCTGACAGCGTATTACGTTTAGGACCTAATGCGTATACTAAACCTGCTGCTGCACTTAATATTTTACGTGAAGTGATTCTGGGTCGTGAGCTGTTTGACTTTGCATTTAAAGAGTACGCGCAGCGTTGGAAGTACAAACGCCCTACTCCTGCAGATTTCTTCCGTACTATGGAAGAGGCGTCAGGGGTTGATCTAGATTGGTTCTGGCGTGGTTGGTTCTACACCACAGACCATGTTGATATCTCGTTAGACAAGGTTTATCAACTGCGTTTAGACACAAAGAATCCTGATATCGACTTTAATCGTCTTCGCGACATTGAAGCTGATAAACCAATGCCATTATTCGTTAAACGCAATAAAGAAGAAGGCAAAAAGTTATGGGTTGAAGAAAACCCAGATGTCACAGATTTCTATGACGAAAACGACCGCTTTACAGTGACTAACAAAGAACGTAACGCGTATAACAAGTTCCTTAAAGGGTTAGAGCCGTGGGAGCGTAAAACGTTTGAACGTGCAATTAAGGAAGATAAAAACTACTATGTGCTTGAGTTTTCAAACTTAGGTGGCTTAGTGATGCCTATCTTATTAGAGCTGACCTATGAAGATGGCACGAAAGAAGAACAGTACATTCCGGCTGAAATCTGGCGTCGTAACCACAAACACGTACAAAAGCTAATTATTACTGAAAAAGGTAAAAACTTAGTGTCTGTTACGGTTGACCCTCGCTGGGAAACAGCCGATGTTGATGTGGAAAACAATAACTACCCTCGTCGTATTATTCCATCGCGTATCGAAGTATATAAGCGTGAGAAGAGTAAAGCGAAAGTGAGCCGTGATATCATGCAAGATATCAAAACTGAGCTGAAAAAAGACGACGAAAAAGATGCTGAGGAGCAAAAATAATGCGCTTTATAGCCATTATTTTCGCTTTATTACTGAGTGCGCCAACGATGGCGCACCAGTTAAAAGCGTCTGTGACTACGGTATTATTTAATAAACGCACTAATAACATAGAGCTAATGCATCGCTTTTATTTGCACGATACGGAGCATGCTGTTGAACATTTGTTTAATGGCAATGCCGATATCTTAAGTAACAAAGAAGATCAAAAGCGTTTTGCTGATTATGTTGAGTCACACATTGCACTGCAAACCTTAGAGGGCAAGCAACTTGAGCTTAAAAAAGTGGGAGCGCAAGTTGATGGTAAGTTCTTTTGGGTTTACCAAGAAGTTACCATCCCTGAAGGCATCAAAGGGATTCGTATGAGCAATGGCGCGTTACGTGATTTATGGCCTGCGCAGGTCAATATGGTTAATATTGAAGGCAAAGGAAAGGTGAAAACACTTACCTTTAGCCAAGATGATAACTGGCTTGAAGCTAAATTTGAGTCAATTAAATAATAACCCTATCCGATAAAAAAGGATTGAAAAAGTCTATTTTTTAATCCTTTGATCCTTTAATTAACGGTTATCGTACACTATCTTATTAATGGGTCTTAAAATTTTCCCCCAATTCTCATATACAGGGATTTATATGAATATCCATGATAACAATATACGTGGTGTCATTTTCGATTTAGACGGCACCTTGGTTTCGTCAGAACTCGATTTTTCACTGATTAAAGCGCAAGTTGGCTGCCCGCTTGAAAAAGATTTGTTAGCCTTCATAGCCGCTTTACCTTCACCTTATATGCGCGAAGAAGCGATGAACATCGTGCATCAACATGAGCTTTTAGATGCGCAGCACTCGCATTTATTGCCAGGTGTTGCCAGTGCGGTTACTGCACTCAAAGAAAATAATATTCCAATGGCTATTGTAACGCGTAATTATGACCGTGCTGCAGCAATCAAACTTAAAAATAACCCTTTGCCAATTGAAACAGTGCTGACTCGCTCAGATGCGCCAGCAAAGCCAGATCCAAGTGCGCTCAATGCGATTGCAACGCTTTGGGAGCTTGATAAATCAGAGCTGTTGTATGTTGGCGATTATTTGTTTGATATTCAAGCGGCACATAATGCGAATATGCGTGCTTGTTTGTATGCGCCAGATGACATTCCTGACTATGCTGATCAGGCAGATTACATACTGCATCATTTTTCAGAGTTACCTAATTTAATTGGCGCATTTCAACAAAATAAAGTGTTATGTTAAATAGCCCTTCCTTTAATTAATTTCTGCATCGTTTACTTAATTTTTTACATTCAAGGTTGTCGCCACAGTCGTTGTCTATTTAAGCGAGAACGATAAACAGACCTGGTACTAGCCCAAGCGACAATGAATTGCTAAAATATCGGCAATTATCAAATGTATTCATAGAGGCATAAGATGGGCAGAGCATTTGAAGTCCGCAAAAACGCCATGGCTAAAACGGCCAATGCAAAAACAAAAGTAAATTCTAAGTACGGTAAAGAGATCTACGTTGTTGCAAAGAATGGTGAACCCGACCCAGAAGTAAACCAAGCATTAAAACGCATTATTGAACGTGCAAAGCGTGATCAGGTTCCTGCGCATGTAATCGAAAATGCCATCAAAAAAGCAGCCGGTGGAGCAGGGGAAGACTACTCTCCAGCACGTTACGAAGGGTATGGCCCAGGTAACTGTATGGTGATTGTTGACTGTTTAACAGACAACCCTAACCGCACAATTAAAGATGTGCGTTTACCGTTCACTAAAACTGACTCAAAAATTGGGACGCCTGGTTGTGTCGCGCACATGTTCGATCACTTCGCGGTTCTTGGTTTTGCTGGCGAAGATGACGAAGTGGTACTCGAAGCCCTAATGATGGCTGATGTTGACGTGACGGATGTCGAAGTAGAAGACGGCAAAGTGTCAGTATTTGCACCGCATACAGAATACTACAAAGCAAAAACAGCACTTGAAGAAGCGTTTGAAGGTATTACATTTGAAATAGACGAAATCACGTTTGTTCCACAAGTACATACTGAGATCACTGATCCAGATGATATTGCTAATTTTGAAAAGTTCATCACGATGTTAGATGACTGTGATGACGTTCAAAACGTTTATCACAATGCGATTGTCAAAAACTAATTTTAAAAAATTAGCACGTAAAAAGGGGCATTTGATAACAAATGCCCCTTTTTTGATCAATTTTTATTAGCCGATGAATGGCCATTATTCACTGTATTTATTCCGTTAAATAACAATATCAAGCTGAAAAAATACTGAATTATTGTAGGGATAACATGAGTCGCAAGCGTGTAAGACAGCGCTCACTAACGACTGTATAGATATAAAAGTAGGCGCAATTGCCGAGCACAACTCAATACAAAATTTTTGTCTTGTTATCAACGATGTATTATTGCCTCAAAATAGACCACTTAATTAAGTGAAATGGTATAAAGACATGCGTTTATTGATTTTTAGACGAAAAAAAGCAGCCCGAAGGCTGCAAAGAACGACACATCAAACTCGAAAGGGAGTGAGAAAAGTGATTAATGTTGAGACTTATACTTTATACGAAACGCATGCAGTAATGGTTCAGTATAACCACTTGGCTGTTTAACGCCTTCTAAAACAAGGGCTAATGCTGCTTGGTACGCAACACTTTGTGCTAGGCTTTCGGCTGAGTCAGCCATATTGGTGTAAGCTGGATCCCCTTCGTTTTGCCCATCGACGACTTTAGCCATACGTGCCATCGTTTTACGAATTTGCTCTTCATTGCATACACCATGATACAGCCAGTTCGCCATATGCTGGCTTGAAATACGCAGCGTTGCACGGTCTTCCATTAAGCCTACATGGTTGATATCTGGCACTTTTGAGCAACCAATACCTTGATCAATCCAGCGCACAACGTACCCTAAAATGCCTTGTGCATTGTTATCAAGCTCGGCTTGGATATCTTCTTTTGATAACGTACTTGAGTCTTTCATCAGTGGGGGGGTAAGTAAGCGTGTGAGGCTTGCTTCTTTACGGTCCATCAGTGTCTTTTGACAGGCAAATACATCAATATCATGATAATGCATTGCATGCAGTGTAGCCGCAGTAGGAGAGGGCACCCACGCGGTATTAGCCCCGCTTTTCGGGTGGCCAATTTTTTGTTCCATCATCAACGCCATTTTATCAGGCATTGGCCACATACCTTTACCAATTTGCGCTTTCCCACTGAGGCCTGTTGCAAGGCCAATATCGACATTACGGTCTTCGTAAGCACTGATCCAAGGTTCTAGTTTTATAGCGCCTTTAGGCAGTACGACACCTGCTTGCATTGAGGTATGAATTTCATCACCTGTACGGTCTAAGAAACCTGTGTTAATAAACACAACACGGTTTTTTGCTTCGTAAATACAGGCTTTTAAATTTGCTGAAGTGCGGCGCTCTTCGTCCATAATCCCCATTTTTATGGTGTTTGCAGGTAAACCAAGCATCTGTTCAACACGTGTAAATAGGGTATTGGTGAAGGCCACTTCTTCTGGGCCGTGCATTTTGGGTTTAACAATATTGATGCTGTGAGCTGACGAATTTTTAAGGCCGTGCGTGCCTTTTAAGTCATGCAGGGCTGCGGTACTGGTGATGATGGCATCCATTATGCCTTCAAACACATCATTCCCCTCGCTATCTTGAATTGCTGGGTTTGTCATTAAGTGTCCTACGTTACGCACAAACATCATGCTTCGCCCTTTTAGGGTCACCGTTTCGCCATTAATACCCTGATATTGGCGGTCTTCAGCTAAGCGACGTTCAATAGTCTTCCCATCTTTGTTGAATGCTTCAACAAGGTTGCCTTGCATCAAACCAAGCCAGTTTTTGTAGACATTCACTTTGTCTTCAGCATCGACCGCAGCCACAGAATCTTCGCAGTCCATAATGGTGGTTAGTGCAGCTTCAAGAACAACATCTTTGAGGCCCGCTTTGTCTGCTTGCCCAATTGGGTGATGATGATCGATTTGTAGCTCAACATGTAAGCCATTATTTTTCAACAGAATAGCACTCGGATTTTGTGCTTCACCTTGATAACCAACCAATTGTTCTGGGTGTGCCAGACGCACTTGGCTGCTATCACGCAAGGTGATAAGTAGCTCGTTATTCACAATGGCGTAGCTGGTACTTTCAATGTGTGAGCCATTGGCTAAAGGCAGCGCTTTATCAAGGAATTGGCGTGCAAAAGCCATTACTTTAAAGCCTCGCACAGGATTGTATGCAGCGCCTTTTTCTGCGCCATCGTCTTCACTGAGCACGTCGGTGCCGTACAGCGCATCGTACAAGGAGCCCCAGCGTGCATTAGCTGCATTCAGTGCAAAGCGTGCATTACTAACAGGCACAACTAACTGAGGGCCTGCTGTATTGGCTATTTCGGGCTCTACGTGTTCGGTTTCAATTTTGAAACTGGCGGGCTCTGGCACCAGGTAGCCAATCTCCTCAAGGAAACGTTGGTAATTGGCTGCATCCCATACCGGCTGCTGTTTATGGTAGTTATCAATCTTGGCTTGCAGTTGTTCGCGTTTTTCTAAAAGCGCCCGATTGATAGGAGTTAACTCATTAACAATATCGGCAAAGCCTTGCCAAAACGCAGCTGGAGAAATGTCTGTACCAGGTAGCAATTGTTGTTCAACGAACTGTGCTAGCTGCTGGTCAACACTTAACCCATTTAGTGAGAGAGTGGTGGTCATAATAATGTCCTTTAAACGGTCGTAATTCGATCAGTCATGGCTCAACCATATCGTAAAAAAGGGTAAATGGCAGGCTAAATGTCATTCACCAAAAATATAGTGGCAATAACAACTATAAATTTACTAAATCCAAAAAATCGGCCTAATGTTGATTTAAGCGCTACGGAGCGAACACTTCTTAGCCACTCTCACTAACAAAAAAGATTAAATGAACCCGTTCGAAGGATTTTTATTATGACTACATATCAACGCGAAACAGATAACTTAGCGACTTTATGCCAAAGCCAGGGCAAAACGTGGCAATCAATTAACCCTGAATATGCAAGCCGCATGCGTTTACAAAACCGTTTTCGTACAGGGTTAGACATCGCACAGTACACAGCAGATATCATGCGTGCCGATATGGCAGCATACGATGCAGACCACAGCCAATACACGCAATCTTTAGGGTGTTGGCACGGTTTTACTGCACAACAAATGATGATGGCGATTAAACGTCATAATAAAACAACGAAACGCAGCTACGTGTATTTAAGTGGTTGGATGGTTGCTGCACTGCGCTCAGAGTTCGGTCCATTACCTGACCAAAGCATGCACGAAAAGACTTCTGTTCCAGCGCTAATTGAAGAAATTTACACGTTCTTAAAGCAAGCAGATGCACGTGAGCTTGATCACCTTTATAAAGACCTCGATGCGGCGAAAGCAAACGGCGGAGACGTACAAGCAGTCCTTGATAAAATTGATAACTTTGAAAGCCACGTAGTGCCAATTATTGCCGATATCGATGCTGGTTTCGGTAATGAAGAAGCAACATACCTACTTGCGAAGAAAATGATTGAAGCAGGTGCGTGTGCGATTCAAATTGAAAACCAAGTATCTGATGCAAAACAATGTGGTCACCAAGCCGGTAAAGTAACCGTTCCACATGAAGATTTCTTAGCAAAAATCAATGCGGTTCGTTATGCATTCCTAGAGCTAGGCATTGATAACGGTATTATTGTTGCGCGTACTGACTCACTAGGTGCAAGCTTGACACAAAAAGTACCTGTATCGAAAGCGCCTGGCGACTTGGCAAGCCAATATACTTCATTCTTAGAAACAACGCCTGTAAACAGTGTTGATGAGTTAAACGAAGGCGACACCGCAATGAAGCTGAATGGCCAACTATGTAAGCCAACACGTTTAGACAATGGTTTATACCAATTCCGTGAAGGAACAGAGAAAGACCGCGTTGTACTCGACTGTGTAACAAGCTTGCAATCAGGCGCAGACTTACTGTGGATTGAGACAGAAAAACCAAACGTTAAACAAATTGCAGAGCTTGTTAACCGCGTTAAAGAGCACGTGCCAAATGCGAAGCTTGTATACAATAATTCACCTTCGTTCAACTGGACGCTTAAGTTCCGTGAGCAAGTATACGCTGAATGGCAAGAGCAAGGTAAAGACCTATCTGCATACCCAAGCATTGATGATAACAAAGCATTAATGGCACCAGAAATGGATGATACTGAGCTTGCTGCAGCGGCTGATGTGCTTGTTCAAAACTTCCAACGAGATGGTGCGCGTGAAGCCGGTATTTTCCATCACTTAATTACACTGCCGACTTACCACACCGCGGCGCTAAGCACAGATATCCTATCAGAAGGTTATTTTGGTGACTTAGGCATGCTAGCGTATGTTCGCGATGTTCAACGTCAAGAAATCCGTCGTGAGCAAGCGTCAGTGAAACACCAAGACTTAGCAGGTTCTAATATTGGTGATACGCACAAAGAGTACTTCTCTGGTGAAAACGCACTGAAAGCGGGCGGTGAAGCGAACACCATGAACCAGTTCTAACCAAGTTGTAATATTCCTTTATAGCTATTCAATAATGTTGTTAGGGGCCTTCGGGCCCTTTTTCACTTTTAGTTATCAGTCTTCAGAGTCGCATCCCGTAACTCGCATCTCGCACCTCGTATCTCGCACCTCGCATCTCGTATCCCGCATCTTGCACCTCGTATCTCGTATCCCGCACCTCGCACCTCGCACCTCGCACTACGCACCTCGCATCTCGCACCTCGCATCTCGCACCTCGCACCTCGCACCTCGCACCTCGTATCTCGTATCTCGTATCTCGTATCTCGTATCTCGTATCTCGTATCTCGTATCCCGCATCTCGCATCTCGCATCTTGCATCTTGCACCTCGCACCTCGTATCTCGCACCACGCATCTCGCATCTCAGATCAGAGTTTAACTAAGTCTTGGATCAGCCATTTACTAGCTTTTAGAAAAGACAGATCACGCTTTTACCAGCCTGCATTTTTTGGATCAGGATTTAACTACCTCCGCTATTTCTTGGTTGATTCAGCCTATTTATTGCTTATAAGTGTGGGTAAAAGGCCAAAATTGGCTTTTATAGCTGATTAGGGGCGGTAATTTGCGAGGAGAACTTCGTTTATAAACCGATTTTTTACCAACTTAAACGACCTACAAACCAAAATTTTACTAACTGATGCTAGGTTTTTAGCGGCACAAACCGATTTTTTACCAACTCAAGTTATTGATATTGGCCATAAACCGATTTTTTACTAACTGATGAGGAGACTATGTCCGATATTTGAGAAATGTATGTAAGGAGTTACTTACATATGTACTGTAAAGGGGGTTTACAATAATGGTTAAGAGTAAAGTCAAAAAGTAAGAGCGGGTTTACCCCGCGTAATGGTTTTATTCATGACACGGCATAAAGCCACTGCTACTGGTATGTGCGAAACTATTTTACATTTTATGCTTTGCAAGTGACGCGATATAAAATCGTGTCTAATACTTTTTGCGATAATTTAAACGAAACTGCGTCACGAAATCAGTTCATCTTGCGCAAATGAAACGTTCTCGCTTCGCTCGATGTTGTTAATCATTTCCACTGTTCTTATCAAACCACCATTGAATATACGCTACTTTGCTCATTAAGTTTGATGGACGAGCTGTAATGCCATGTGACGCATTTGGAATGCGTACCATTGCCGTATCAACACCTTGTAGCTTTAACGCTTGATAGAATTGCTCTGTTTCAGAAATCGGCGTGCGATAATCAGACTCACCCGTTAATAGCATAGTAGGAGTTTTTACATTACCTACATAACTAATGGGTGAGCGTTTCATATAATGCTCAATATTGTCCCAAGGTTTGCCCGGAAACCAATAATCAGCAAAGAAAGGATAGTAGTCGGCAGTTAGTACAAAACTGATCCAATTGATAACCGGCTTCGCAACAACGGCAGCTGCAAAGCGGTCAGTATGACCCACAATCCATGCCGTTAATACGCCACCACCTGAGCCTCCAGTAACAAACAGTTTGCTTTCATCAATAAAGCCTTTAGCGATAACCGCATCGACACCTGTCATCAAGTCATCAAAGTCATTACTTGGGTAGTTATGATGAATTGTTTGCGCAAACTCTTTACCATATGAGTCACTGCCACGTGGGTTCATGTATAGAACGACATTGCCCTTAGCGGCAAACAACTGAACTTCAGGGCTAAAGTGAGGTCCATAGTTTGCAACGGGCCCACCATGGATTTCGAGTACCAATGGGTACTTTTTGTTTTTATCAAAGCCAGGAGGGTAGGCAATCCACCCTTGAACAGCTAAGCCATCATGGCTTGATTTAACCCAAATTTCTTCCACTTTAGCCAGCTCTTTGTTGCCAAGTGCATCTTCGTTAAGTTGAGTTAAACGATTCACTTTACCGCGTTTAATTAATGCAATATCTGCAGGGCGCTGAGTGTCAGCCAGTGTAATTGCAACATCACCGTCTTCGCTTACATCAAAATCTCCGCCTGAATACGGGCGACCAAATGCCACACTGCCTATCTTCTCGGTAATAACTTTGTGTTTACCGTTTCGAGGTTGGTACGCTAAATGCGTTTTCCCTTCGCTGTCATAGCTAAAGTAAATGCCTCTACTGTCATCATCCCACTTAATTTCTTCAACGCTACGGTCAAGGTCTGTTGTTAAAACTGAGGTCTCACCAGACTTAAAATCAAGAAGGTAAATGTCACTGTTTTCATAGTTTGTTTTTTTATCATCGTAGCCTGTGTAGGCAAGGTATCGGCCATTCGGAGAGACTGCTGGTCGTGAGTCAGGACCTACCCGGTCGGTCACCTGTGAAATTGATAAGTCAGCTACGTTTAATTTGTAAATTTCCGAGTTAGTAGGTTTTAACTCATGATCTTCATGACGATTAGCTGAAAAATAAAAAGCATCGCCCGTTTCGTTAAAGCTAATTGAGCCGCCATGATCAAAGTTACCAAAGCTCAGCTGACGCGCGTTACCGCCAGTTGCACTGATCATGAAAAAATGGCGATAGCCCGCCTTTGTATAACCGCCCCCATCGGCACGGTAATAGACGTCATCAATATATTTTGCAGGCTCCGCCCACTTAGCGCCTTCAGGCTTGCCCGGTAAAGATACAGGGCTGGCTGATTTTTCAGGGACAAATTGGCTAAACACCAAATTTTTACCATCTGGCGTCCATGTTAAACCACCCGGACTTTGCGTTAGGTTACTAATTTTTGCGACATTCCCTGTTTTTAGCCACTTAACATAAATTTGGCTACTCCCATCACGGGTAGAAATAAATGCCAAGCGAGTTTCGTCTGGCGACAACACAGGTGAGTAATCCATATGTACGCCGGATGTAAGCGGTAGCATTGTTTTACCATCAGGATTAACCGACCAAATATTACTGACTTTGCGATCGGTTTTAATGTCCATTCGATTTCGTACGAAAAAAATGGTCTCGCCATTTTTTGTCATTTCTAATTGGTTCGCGTATTCAAGATCGAAGACATTTTCAAGTTGGAATGTGTTGCTAGTTTGTGCGTGGCTATAAAAGCTGGCTACAGCAAGTAACGCCAAAGACGCTTTGAACTTCATAATGATTCCTTGTTATTGGTCGGTGTATATTCTGTTATAAAGTAGCAAACCATAAAAATATAGTTCATTGCGATGAATGGAAAAATCAATAGACAGATGCCCAATTCCCTTCTATGTTGAACACACTATTTTTTCTTAAGGAGCAGAAAATGATTGGTTACATAATGTTAGGCACGAATAACTTAGCTAAAGCGGTGAAGTTTTATGATGAACTTTTTTCTACTTTAAACGCTGAGCGCTTTTTAGAAACTGACCGCTTTGTGGCATGGAGCACAGGCCAAGATAAACCAGGCTTTGCAGTTACAAAACCTTATAATGATGAAAAAGCCACTGTTGGTAACGGTACGATGATTGCGATTGCCGTTGAAACACCAGCTCAAGTTGATGAGATTTATAAAAAAGCCATTGAACTCGGTGGAACAGATGAAGGTGCTCCGGGTCCTCGCGAAATGCCCGGTTTCTATGCCGGTTACTTTAGAGACCTAGATGGTAATAAACTTAATGTGTTTTGTTTTACACATGGGTGAGGAAAGTGAGCAGGCGCTAGGCACTAGAAAATAGGGCCTAGCAAATGTAGCAGCGGCTGTTGTTCGGCGCTAAAGCACCTCCTACCTCGCCCAACTGGTGACGGCCTCGCGCGAAATAAATTTCACGCCTACAAGAAAATCGTGGGGTTATCTTAAGCTGTGATAGGGCGGCTTTTGTTCGGCGCTAAAGCACCTCCTACCTCGCACCTCGACTATCTAACCACTAACCACTAACCACTAACCACTAACCACTAACCACTAACCACTAACCACTAACCACTAACCACTAACCACTAACCACTAACCACTAACCACTAACCACTAACCACTAACCACTAACCACTAACCACTAACCACTAACCACTAACCACTAACCACTAACCACTAACCACTAACCACTAACCATCGAAAGCTGACAGCTAAAGTCAGAACTCCTACACACTTCTACTTATTTTTATTACACTGCTGCTATACAAAATAATTATAAAAATAAGAGTAGTAGTATGACGTCGAAATTGCTTAAATCGCTTTCTTGTTTATTTGCTTTAAGCCTTGTGGGTTGTGGTGGGGGTGAGGTGTATACCGCGCCTGCAAAGGATGAATTTGCTCATGGTGATGAGTTATTAAGTGCCGCAGCATTGACTGAAGATGCCAGTCACTCTCTACTCGCAACTGAGTCTAAAGTGTGTGTTTGGGATAACCAGTTAAAAGCACGTCTATACAATTGCATAACAGGGCAGGGCGCTGAGCATGTGGAGCTTGCGGGCTTTAGTGCTAACAAATCGCGTTTTTATATTTCTAATCGTTTATCGGTGACCTTATTTGATACCCGCACGGGTCGAAGTATTGGCTCTTGGCTAACAGGGCAGGAGATAGCCAGAGATATCGCTATTTCAGCGTCAGGCGATACATTAGTGATTGCTTATCGTAGCGGCAAGGCTGAGGTAATAAATACCCGTACGGGCGATACTAAGCGCTTTGACATTCATCGTCTTGATATTAATAGCGTGGCGTTGTCGGCTGATGGGCTATGGGCGTTTACCGGCTCGAGCGACAAATACGTTAAGCTTTGGTCAACGAGTGATGGCAGTACACGCTTTGAACAGCGTTTAGCTACCAGAGTGAATCGTGTCACCTTAAATAGAGCAGGCACGTTAGGCTTTGCAATCGACTCGGTCGATGATCGAATTTTCTTTGATTTAGCTAATAAAAAAGAACTTGCTGAGGTAGCCTCATACTCTAACTTTATTGAGTTCACCGCATCGCAATTTATCAATCAAGACAAATGGCTATTGACGGGATCGCCAAAAATGAAGATGCGATTATACCGTGTTGCTGATGGCGAGCTAATCGCTGAATATGAAGCAAAACAGCAGCGCCAACGTACCTCGGTGCTGAGTGTGGCTTACGATGGTACGCAGTTGTATTCAGAAACCAGTGACGGTCTATTACAGGCTTGGCCGTTTGAGCCAAAAAGCAGCAAATAGCAGATAAAACAAAAACGCCTACTTTAAGTAGGCATTTTTTAGATTTCTAATTTTAACTAGTAATCAAATTTATGCTTGGTAAACAAGCTTTGTACTTGTTGCCATACTGCACCCGGTTTACCGTCACCCACCAATTTACCGTTCACTTTTACCACTGGGCCCACTTCTTTGGTGGCGCTGGTGATCCACACTTCGTCGGCATCGAGTAGCTCATCTTTGCTTATAATGCGCTCTTGCACCTTAAAATCACTGTGGCTGTGTAAAATATTGAGGATTAACCAGCGAGTGATCCCCGGTAAAATTTGGTTATCAAGTGGTGGAGTGCTGATCACACCCTCTTTAACAATAAACACATTACTTGAGCTTGCTTCGGTAATTTCTTCTAAGCGGTTAAATAAAATCGTTTCTTTGTTGCCTGCCGCTGCGCCATGTTGGTAATGCATAACATTGCCAAGTAGCGCTGTTGATTTTATATGGCAGCGTTGCCAACGACGGTCTTGCTCAAGTGATACCGTGTACGTTGTTGCACTGTCGACATCGCTTTTGGGCTCTGCAGGAATTTCAAAGGCAAAGGCGAATACGGTTGGCGTGATATTGCTTGGGTAGCCGTGGGCGCGTTTTGTGTCGGCACCACGACTAACATGCAAGTAAATGCCTAGGTTATCACCATGGTTTTTTTCGCATAAGTCGTTACAAATTTTACGCCACGTATCAGCACTGTAATCTAGCTTTATTTCGAGCTCATTTAAGCCGTTATTCATGCGTTCGATATGCGCACCAAAGCCGAGCATTTTACCGTTGTAAGATGGGATCACTTCATAGATGCCATCGCCAAATAAAAAGCCGCGATCCATTGGTGAAATCTTTGCTTCATCAGCACTTAGGTATTCACCGTTTAGGTATACCGTACCCATTGTTAAACCTCATTCTGTCTAGTAAGTTGGCGAAGCCGAGTTATTAATTGTTGGCCATGCATTGCATGAAGGCCGTCTTCAGTGAGCTCGTTTTTATGGGTAACACCATCCACACTGCCGCGCTCACTCAGGTATTGCAAAATGTTCAAAGGCTCTATATCAGCCAAAAAATCGGTGTTATGCCAGCGGCTTAAAAATGCGATAAGGCCATAGGCTGCCCAGTTAGATACATCGGCAAGTAGTAATTCATCGCAAGGCGTTACACTGGGTGTTATGTTGAGCCCATGCATATGCTTTGCAAGATTACCCATGCCAATTTCGTTGCCACCATCGCCTATTGCTATGGTTGGGCAGGTTGCTTCTGTTATAAAAAAATCAAAACAGCCACAGTGCTCCGAAATATCGATACCACGCATATTGTAATAACGTTGATGCTCATTAAGCCCCGGACGTTCGATTGACAGTACGCAATCTGGCTTTAATTGCTCAAGCGCTTTAATGCTAAAGGTGCGGGCATTTTCTATACTGTTAATCGGCAATTCAAAACAGTTAAAATCGTTTTTTAATGCGCTGTAAAGGGGGTTGCCAGTGACTAAAATGGGCTGTTTTCCTAGCTTGTCTAACACGCTATAAAGTGCAATTGCACCAACCGGGCCATCGGTTTCAAAGGTGTTATTAACCGCAAATCCAGTGCCAATTAATACCGGTCCATTTGCTTTATGTAATGCCTGAGCTGCGCGTAAGTACGTGCCGGTGATTTGCATTGCGTATAAATGCTGCATACCACGTGGATTTTGTTCAACCATCATGGTTTCAATTTGTCGGCTGAGGGCTTCGTCGCTTAGGCTTGCTGACATAATGTTTTAATCTCTTGAATTAGGGCAATGCCTGCTTCGTTATCACCATGCACGCAGAGGCTATCTGCATTCAGCGTTAACTGTTGACCGCTTCGAGTGGTCACAGTACCGTGTTTAATCAACTGTTTAACTTGTGCGATTAACGCGGGCTTGTCGTGTACACTGCCAGCAAGGTTACGTGACACAAGTGTACCTTCGTCGGTGTATTGGCGGTCGGCAAATGCCTCTAAAATAAGTTCTAAATTGAGTGCGCTTGCGTGTTCTTTGTGTTTATCAGCTTGATTGGTAGCTAAAATCATTAATTTTAATGACTTTGGGTAACTTGCAACGGCACGCATTACACTCTCTAAAATACGTTCATCACGCATCATGTCATTGTAAAGCGCGCCATGAGGTTTCACATAATTAAGTGTTAAACCATGGACTGCTGCCATGCCATCAATCGCCGCTATTTGGTAATGCAGGCAATTTATCAATTCTTGAGCGCTCATAGCCATTGAACGGCGACCAAAACCTTGTTTATCGGGGTAGCTTGGATGAGCGCCAACAGTGACATTATGCTGCTTGGCAAGGGCCAATGTGTTTGCCATTACATCGGCATCACCCGCATGAAAACCACAGGCAATATTGGCCATATCAATATGTGGCATTACTTGCTCATCAAGGCCCATTTTCCACATGCCAAAGCTTTCGCCTAAATCGCAATTAAGTTTCATGGTCATTTTATAACGCCGCCATTCTACTGTTTGGAATATCGGTGATCAGCATATGACCAGGACTATGTGTAATGCAAAAATCGGGTGCTGCATTCGCAATGGCAATTTGTGGGGTGACACCACAGGCCCAAAACACAGGAACTTCGCCATTTTTAATGGTGACAGCATCACCAAATTCAGGCTTATTTATATTTTTTATACCAATCGCTGCTGGGTCACCAAAATGAACTGGTGCGCCATGAACACTTGGAAAACGGCTACACACTTGAATAGCGCGAATCGCATCAGCAGGCTTCATTGGTCGCATACTTACGACCATATTTGCATGAAACATTCCTGCACTTTGACAGGGCATATTAGTCACATACATCGGCACATTTTTATGCTCGGTGATATTACGAATTTCAAGCCCAGCTGCAATCAATGCTTCTTCAAATGAGAATGAGCAGCCAATTAGAAAGGTCACTAAATCATCACGCCATACATCGCTTATGTCAGTGACTTCTTCAACCATTTGACCATTTTTGAATATGCGATAGCGAGGCAAGTCGCTGCGTATATCAATGTCTTCACCAACGGTTGGCATATCGGTTACACCTGGCGAGTGGCTGGTTGCAATAATAGGGCATGATTTAGGGTTGGCTTGGCTAAATTGCAAAAAGTCGAACGCATATTGTTTCGGTAAAATAACTAGATTTGCCTGCACGAAACCAGGAGCAAAGCCAGAAGTATGACCGCTGTAGTCACCTGCCCGCACCAATTTCCTAATCGCTGCTGGGGTCGTTAATGATGCATCTTTTTGCACGTGCCTCTCCTTCAGTATTTAGCTTGAACCAACCATAACATTCAGTTCAATCTAAGGGTATTAGACATTAATTTATACCATTAATTGTAACGGGAAGCTGTCCTTTCGCAGGGGCTTTACCCAGCAAAACTTTTGCCAATGCTGTGAATGCAGGGCCTGCGATTTTCTCGTCAGTGTCCACGTCAATATTGTAAGCATAGGTGGCAAGGACTGCATCACCAAATTTGCCAAATTGGGCAATATCGTACGGTGCGCGTAAGCTGACAAATACGGTCTTTTTGTTTGCTAATTTAGCTTGTTTAAGTAACGATTCTAGCGCGGCTGATTGGTCTGCAATCGCAAACTCTGGGTTATCGGCCAAGTCATCCATACCACCTACTTCGACAGCACTTTGCTTTGGTGAAGCATTCGCCGCAATAATCACATCCGCTTCGTTTAACTCTTTTAACGTTGAAAGTGGCTCAAAGCCTTGCAAGCTGGTGCAGCTAAAGCTTAACAACGTGTGTGTGTTATCCAGCAGAGCTTGTTGCAGAGCGAAACATTTTCGTGTGTCAGGCATAATTATATGCACTTTGGTGTTTTCTTTAAGTTTAAGCGGTAAAGTGTGCTTTTCGTTTTTAACTTCGGTAATGGCCGCTAATGCCAGTTCTGCCTCTACTTTTCGGTGGTGTTGATCACCAAGCAATAACTGCGCTTTTTTTATTGCGGCTTCATCGTCAAGCTGCGTTGTTAGGTTGAATTTTTCTTTAAGTTTTAAAATGCGTGTTGCTGATGCACTCACTTCATCGGCATTTAAGGTGCCACGTTTTACTTCGTTTTCTAAGCGCTCTAGCAGTGTTTCGAGTACGGCTAAGTCTTTAGGGCTTCTGATTTCAATGGGCATCAGCGCGATATCAACGCCTGCGGCAAATGTGTTGATTACAGCTTCGATAGGTTCGAAAAAATGGCTGATGCCTGCCATGTCGAGGGCATCAGTGATAACAACCCCTTGATAGCCAAGCTCATCGCGTAGCAAATCGGTGATGATTTTGCGCGACATGGTTGCAGGCTTGATCATGGTCTTACCTTCTTTGCTCACAAAGGTGCTGTTATCAAGCGCTGGGTACTGTATGTGTGCGGTCATTATCATACCTGGTTGCTGGTTTTTAATGATCTCTTTAAACGGCGGTAAATCTTGTTGCCAAATAGTCTCTTTGTCGTGCATCACTTTAGGCAGGCCTGTGTGGCTATCGACATTGGTATCGCCGTGCCCCGGAAAATGCTTTAACGATGAAATAACCCCATTATTTTCAAAGCCTGCCACTTGAGCGCCACCCAGTTTAGCAACCAATTGGGGGTCTTCACCGTAAGAGCGTACGTTGATCACAGGATTATCAGGGTTCATGTTTACATCAACCGTCGGCGCATAATTTACGTTAACGCCCAGAGCAAGCAGTTCATCGGCAATAATCCGAGCGGACTCTTTGGCAAAGTGAGTTCCATGCTCTTTATACGTTGCGCCAATCGACATATTGCCCGTGAATGACGTGCCTACATCGCGTGGTATACGAGCAACCCGGCCACCTTCTTGGTCAATCGAGATAAACAAAGGTAAGCCTAACGCTGACTTAGCCGCGGCTTTTTGTAAGTCGTTATTAAGTTTAATTACTTGCGGCACGGTATCAATATTTTCGGCAAATAAAATTACGCCACCAATATTATGTTTAGTGATGATATTGGCTAAATCAGCGGGTAAGTGTGTAACTGGCGTGCGGCATTTTTGCTCGCCGATGTCTTGCTCGCCGATTTTTTGTTCGCAGTAATAGCGTAAGTCGAGCATTAGTTTTTGCCCTAACTGCTGTTTTAAAGTTAACGCAGACTCAGCAAATGATGATTGTAATGGCATGAAACACCCTAATCCGATAACCAGTGACGATAGTGCAAACTTATTTAACACAGCAAGCTCCAAAGCAAAACGCTTAATTAATTTTAAGAATAAATTATTCTCGATGTTAATGTGTTTTTAAATAGAAATACAGTATTTTTTTGCTACCCTAACGGTTTTTGGTTTGGACTGCAAAAAGCGTAGTTAAAACACTGAATATTACTTATAACCCCAAAAAATATAACGAAAACCCGACCTGCTCAGAGCGAAGTTGATAATTTATCAATTTAATAAGTCGCTTTTTGATTAAAATTAAAGTAATAATATATTCCATATTTATCACACCAGATTAAGGCTAGCTTGGGGGCGAGATGGCATTAACCCGATTGCATGCGTTTAAACAATACATTACACCTTTTTTACCAGAGTCCGCATTAATAGAAGATTACTCGCGCCGCTATGCGTATGGAACAGACGCGAGCTTTTATCGTTTAATTCCAGAGTTAGTGGTTCTTGTCAGTAACCAAAAACAAGCAAAGCAGGTTATTAGCGCGGCAAATCAACATAACGTGCCTATTACCTTTCGGGCTGCGGGCACTAGCTTATCTGGCCAAGCAATTACCGACTCTGTCTTGGTTTTGCTGTGTGATAGTTGGAGCAACTTTGAAATTTTAGATAACGCCGATGCAATTCGTCTTCAGCCTGCCATTATTGGAGCAAGAGTCAATCAGGTGTTGGCCCCTTATGGTAAAAAGATTGGTCCTGATCCTGCGTCGATTAACAGCTGTAAAATTGCCGGTATGGCCGCTAATAACTCTTCTGGTATGTGCTGTGGTGTCGCACAAAATAGCTACCATACACTAAAAGATATGACGCTTATTTTTGCCGATGGCACAGAACTTAATACGGCTGACGAACACAGCTGCCAACGTTTCTTAAGCACCCATAGCGATTGGGTTAATGAGTTAATGAATTTAGTAGCCAGTGTTAAGCAAAACTCTGCACTCAGTGAGCTAATTACGCATAAGTACCGACTAAAAAACACCACCGGTTACGGTTTAAATGCGTTGTTAGATTTTTCTGATCCAATAGACATTATTAAGCATGTGATCATTGGTTCTGAGGGGACGTTAGCATTTATTGCCGATATCACTTACCACACGGTTATTGAGCACAGCCATAAGCACACCGGCTTCTTTATTTTTGATGACATAAACAAAGTGTGTGAGTTAGTGCAAAGACTTAGCGAGCTTGATGTCGCCGCCGTTGAGCTACTTGATAAACGTGCCTTGATGTCAGTGGCAGAGCACGCCATTATGCCCAAGAATGTTGCTGATTACCCAGAGCACGCCGCGGCGCTTTTAATTGAGCTAAGAGCAGAAGATGCACACACGCTCAATGAGCTTACGCACGCCACGCAGCTGTTAATTAATGAGTTTAGCGAATCTGCGCTTGCTACCATCGTCTTTTCGGCTGATAGCGTACGCAATGCCGCACTGTGGAATATTCGCAAAGGAACATTTCCAGCGGTGGGAGCTGTGCGCGAAACAGGCACCACAGTAATTATAGAAGATGTTGCTTTTGCCCTTGATAAGCTGGCTTTGGGTGTTAATGCGCTTCATCAGCTCTTTATAAAATATGGCTACGATGAAGCGATCATTTTTGGTCATGCGCTGGCAGGAAATCTACATTTTGTGTTTACACAAGCATTCGATACTAAGCAGCAAGTAACGCGCTATGAGCAATTTATGGCAGATGTTGCCAACTTAGTCGCCGTTGAGCTTAAAGGATCACTAAAAGCAGAGCATGGCACGGGCCGTAACATGGCGCCTTTTGTGGCGACAGAGTGGGGCGATGATGGTTTTGCCGTGATGGTGAAGCTTAAGCAATTGTTTGATCCGAAAAATATACTCAACCCCGGGGTGATCATCAATGCTGATAAAAATGCGCATACGCAACATTTAAAAACCATGCCCAAAAGTGACGATATTATTGATACCTGCATTGAATGTGGTTTTTGTGAAGTTGTGTGCCCTTCAAAAGGACTCACTCTAACCCCAAGACAGCGCATAACTTTGTGGCGTCATCGCACTGAATTACACTCCGCGTTGCAGGCAACAGACGATTTAAAAACCAAGCAACAGTTAAATCAAAAGCTCACCGTTATTGAAAATGACTTTAAATATCTGGGGATTGATTCGTGTGCAGCAACAGGGCTGTGTGGCTTAAAATGCCCTGTGGGTATTAACACGGGCGAATTTATTAAATCATTAAGAGCCGAAAAAGCGGCTACAAACAAACTCACACGCTCGCTTGCAGCCTTTGCGAGTAAGCATTTTGCGGTCATAGCAGGTGGGGCACGATTGGGTTTAAATGTGATGCAGGTGCTTGAAAAAGCTATCGGCACAAACAACCTTGTGAGCTTAACTAAACCTGCTCATAGACTACTGGGTACGCCTTTGTATTTTTCGGCGTGGCCTCGTGCTGAGCAACCAATTAATTGTCACGTAAAGCAAAAGCCGCAACATAAAAAAATGGTGTATGTGCCAAGCTGCGCAGGACGGGTTTTTGCTGCCGATAAAGGCAGTGATGATACGCGTTCTCTTATCGAAGTAATGCATTCGTTAGCTGCAAAGGCAGGGTTTGAAGTTATCATCCCTAAGCAGCCAGATTCATTATGCTGTGGTATGCCCTTTGCGAGTAAAGGCCTTAATAAAGAGTCTAAAAGCAAAAGTGAGCAATTACTAACAGAGCTAATTGACTGTTCAAATAATGGAGAATACCCCATCGTTTTTGACGCCAGTCCCTGCGCTTTAACCACATTGAATGCAGCAAAAAATACGCAACTGACTATTTTCGAAAGTGCAGACTTTGCAACCGAGCAGCTTTTAGCGCATTTGCAGGTAACTCAAACAAGCGAGCCTATTATGTTGCATGTAACTTGTAGCTCAAAGCGGTTAGGAAAAGAGCAAAGTTTAGTCACACTTGCCAAGGCATGCAGCTCAGACGTTATTATTCCGGCTGATATAGAATGCTGCGGCTTTGCTGGCGATAAAGGGTTTAACCTGCCCAAGCTTAACGCCAATGCGCTCAAAACACTCAAACAACAGGTACCAAAAAACTGCAATCGAGGGGTGTCTAATAGCCGCAGTTGTGAAATAGGCTTAACTGAACACAGTGGCATTAGTTATCAATCTATTTTGTATTTACTTGATAAGCAAAGCAGCACTGTTAATTAGGAGCCTGTCTTATTAACAGTCAGTTCTATTAACGAGCCAGAACGAGCCAGTTGTGTTGCCACAACTGGCTTAATTCATTATTTACACTTTCCAAAAAATGCCTTTTTTATAGCAGCCATACATCACACCGTATGAGACAGCTAAAAACAGCAACGAAAACACAAAAGAAGCTAAGTGGTTATCTGTGATCAACGTGTTTATTGAGCGGTAAATAAGGCCCTTTAAGCTTGTATCCCCCACGGGGATCATAATTAATAACCGCGCCAGTATGGCTGCAAACATAAAGAATAAAATGGCGTTAGCACCAAACACAATGAAGGGAGCACCCCATGCACGTACTTTGTAAATGTCTAAAATTGCACTGCAAAACGCATAGGTAATTATTGCAAGTCCAGAGCTGAGTAACACATAACTTGGTGTCCAAAGTGCTTTATTGATAGGTGTAAGTGGCGAGATTAAGTAGCCTGCAATAACCGCTAACACACCTGTGAGGATAAAGACGCGCGCTTGTTTTTTTAGGTCTGTTTGTTTGGTTAAGTACACCGCCGCCAGTATGCCACTCAGCGCGCTGGCAATGGCAGGCAAAGTAGAGAAAATTCCCTCAGGGTCAAAAGGTAAGGGCTGTGCTTTAGCATAATAAACATGGTGACTGCCCAGTACTGCATTATCAATCCACGCGCTTAAATTATTACCGTGTAACCATAAACCATTAACGACATCTCCGTTGGGCAGTGGGTAGGGAAGGTAGAGCATCGCTACAGCATAGACTGCAAGTAAGCTAATACAGGTTAATGCAATTTTTTGAGGCGTTAAATAGAGGTAACAACACAGTGCTACGATATACACTAAGCCAATACGCTGCAGCACGCCAAGTACTCTCAGTTGCAAAAGTGTGTCATCAATCCAGCTAAAGGTTGGATCACGAAAATTATAAAAAAACAGTGCTAAAAACCAACCAAGAGCGAGTAGTTTAACGGCTCTAATTGCCCCCATTTTTAGTATATAAGCATGGTTAAACCCTTTAGCTCGCATGCTATCGACAGAAAGAGTAATCGACATACCAACAATAAAAATAAAAAAGGGAAAGATTAAATCGGTTGGTGTCCAGCCGTGCCACTCAGCGTGTTTTAGCGGCCAATACATTGCGCTCCAACTGCCTGGATTATTTACTAGAATCATTGCGGTGATGGTTAAGCCGCGCATAACGTCTAACGCCATTAAGCGATGCGGCGGTAATGTGTTTAGAATGGATGAACAGTGTTGTTTCATTTTGAATTTTTTATCTTTTATTAATGATTTTAATCTAGATAATTTATTCCTTTAAAGCAAGCCGTATCTAATTTTTTATAAACGAGGGCACCACACGCATGAATTTAAATGAAAGTGTATGAATCTATGAATCTATGAATCTATGGCAGTGGTTAATCAATAAAGTGATTTATTAGAGTAAATGCACTTATTGTTGCGCTAAATCAATATTTGAGAAAAGTTCTATAGAGGTACAAATTTATAATTGCTAGTATAAAGGTATTAGATGTGCTCGATACGGAGATTGAGCTTTATAAAATGAGATGTATCGTGCTTAATTGTTTGAGAGCGGGCTTGAACCTGCATCGCTTAATTTTACTGCTGGCGTTTTCTGCAACGCTCATTACCTTGCTAAATAGTTACTACTCAAGCTATCAAGTTCAAAAACAGCAGCTGATAGATAACACATTAAATAATCATGAAGCGTATGCGGCGAAGCTTGTGTCTGCTACCGATAACTTTTTATTGGCGGCGCAGCAGCAATTAGCATACGTTGCCAAAATACTTGAAGCAGATTTTACAAATCAAACGCTCATTAATGCTGAAGCAGAACGATTAAGGCTGCAAACAAACAGTTTTAACTCAACAATTATAGTCAATAAGTTTGGTGACATATTAGGGGTGTC
This sequence comes from Pseudoalteromonas lipolytica, assembly GCF_003515105.1. Taxonomy (NCBI): domain Bacteria; kingdom Pseudomonadati; phylum Pseudomonadota; class Gammaproteobacteria; order Alteromonadales; family Pseudoalteromonadaceae; genus Pseudoalteromonas; species Pseudoalteromonas lipolytica. The sequence continues at coordinate 504,449 of NZ_CP032091.1, forward strand.
GCCCCTTTCACTTAACTTACAAAATCGTAAAGTGGATAGTTATGGTACCAAAGCCGCGTTGTCGTATCGCGTGCCTATGATCAGTGAGCCCTATATCTCAATGGCCGGTAACTTACTGATTTTTATGTCGCAGCCGTTATTTAACTCAAATAATGAATTTATTGGCTATGTAGGCGGCACGTTATATTTAAAGCGTGCCAGTATTCTCAACGAACTATTGCAGGTGCATTATCACCAAGACGGCTCGTATTTGTATGTCGTTGATGAAAACAACCGTTTGCTTTATCACCCCGATAAAGAGCGCATAGGTGAGCAAGTATTTGATAACCAAGTGATCAATGCTGTGCTTAAAGGCAAAGTTGGTAAGCAACAAGTGATTAATAGTCAAGGTGTTGCAATGTTAGCGGGGTATGCCCCCATGACAATGGCACCCTGGGGTGTGGTAACACAACGTCCGCTTGAAAGTACCCTTGCACCGCTTGATAGCTTAATGTGGCAAGTATTTATTAAAACGGCGCCAATAGGAATATTAACATTCGTGTTAATTTGGGTGCTTGCAAAATTGATAGCTCAGCCTTTAAGAAAGCTGGCTGAAACAGCAAATACTTTGGATGAGCCCACAACATCAGTTGCACTTAAACACATTCGCTCTTGGTATTATGAGAGTGATGAACTGAGAAAAGCAATGCTCAAAGGCATTGGGCTGTTAGAAAGTAAAATAGGCCTTTTGCGTCACGAAGCACACACTGATCCGTTAACGGGTTTGCACAATCGAAGAAGCTTAAATATGCAGTTAAGCCAATTAATGGCACAGCAGCGCTCATTTGCGGTATTAGCGATTGATATTGATCACTTTAAACGCGTAAATGATGAGTTTGGTCACGATATTGGCGATGTTGTTTTGCAATCTTTAGCAAAAATACTCCTCGATGTGACGCGTGATAGCGATATTGTGGCACGCACTGGCGGTGAGGAATTCATTGTTATTTTACCTAATGTGCACCCTAAGCGTGCGTATCAATTGGCTGAACGTTTACGTATACGCATTTCTAAAAGCATTATTGAACCGGTGGGTAATATTAATGTATCGATTGGTATTGCGGGCTGGCCGCTTGAGCAATTAAGCCTAGACGACGTTATGAAATTAGCCGACCAAGCGCTTTATCTAGCAAAAAGAACAGGTCGCAATCGCTGTGTTGTCGATACGATTTATGATCAACAGGATACGTCGCTTTTTGAGGCGACAGAGTTGGAATAAGTTATTTATTGTGTAATAGTGAAATTAATTAAGTTATTAACGGATAAATTTAATGGCATTCACTCACTTATATAGCGTGTCTAAATCAATGGCCTTTGTCAGTGTGGCATTACTGGGCGCGGCATCGGTCAATGCAACCCCACAAGAAGATAAGCGCAGCGAGTTTGTAGATGTCGGTGCATTATTGCCAAATGCGATGCTCGATATTCGTTATTTTGGCCATCATAACTTTGTCGGCAAACCGATAGAGGGCTATAACGCCCCTAAGTGTTTATTGCACACCAGCGCTGCCAATGCGCTTAAAAAAGTGCAAAATGCGGCGCAAATTGAGGGACTTGGTCTAAAAATATTTGATTGTTACCGCCCACAACGCGCTGTTAATCATTTTGTGCGTTGGGTAAACGACCTAGAGGATACCCGCACAAAAGCTGAGTTTTATCCAAATTTAGGGAAAGACCAGCTGCTTGGCGACTATATTGCTGCTAAATCAGGCCACAGCCGAGGTTCAACTATCGACTTAACGTTGGTTGACTCTAAGGGGAAAGAGCTTGATATGGGGTCACCGTTTGATATGTTTGATACCCTTTCTAACACCGACGACTCACGAATTAGCCCCAGTCAAAAAGCAAATAGATATAAACTTAAACAGTTGATGACCGATGCAGGCTTTGCCCCGTATTCAATGGAATGGTGGCACTTTACTTATCAGCCTCAGGCATACCCAGCCACCTACTTTGATTTTGTGGTGGAATAGAAAAGCTCTAAATTATTAAAAACGCGGCATAAAACGTTGTGACAGGTCGGTGTGAAACTACGGGGTTAATCCCACATAGCCATTGCCTAGCGAAATGCCCCCACTTCGTGCCTTTATAAGCACAAAGTGGGGAGTCGCAACTGCTCTACTGAACAGTCGCTTTTAAACCACGGCGTTTTAATAGCGCTGAGGTATCAGGTTCTTGACCACGGAATGCTTTGAACGATTCCATAAGGTCACGTGAGTTACCAACTTCTAAAATTTCTTTACGGTATTTATCACCCATTTCGCGTGTTAAACCACCTTGCTCTTGTACATAAGCAAAGGCATCTGCCGCTAAGATTTCACTCCACATATATGCGTAGTAACCAGCTGAGTAGCCACCACCCATAGAGTGTGAGAAGAAGGCTGATTTATAACGAGGTGGAACAAATGGTACGTTCACGCCGTGTTTAGTCAGTGCTTCTTGTTCAAACTTCTCGATATCTTGCAGGGGAGCATCTGCACTTAGTGAGTGCCATTCCATATCTAACAGCGCTGCTGCAACATACTCAAGCGTATCGTAGCCTTGGTTAAAGCTGCGAGATTGAATTACTTTTTTCAGTAATTCATCAGGAATTGGCTCACCTGTTTTGTGGTGTTTTGCATAATTAGCGATAACTTCAGGGTACATTGCCCAGTCTTCTTCAAAGGTAGAAGGGAACTCTACGAAGTCACGCGATACCGACGTACCAGACAATGTTGGGTACTTCACGTTTGAGAACATGCCGTGTAGGCCATGACCTAATTCGTGGAAGATTGTCGTGGCTTCATCATAGCTGATAAGTGTTGGTTCGCCATTGGCACCTTTTTGAATGTTCATAACATTCACAACCACGGGTTTTTGCTCTTTTAAGCCAGACTGTTTCACGAACGAGCTCATCCATGCACCACCACGTTTACCTTCACGGGCAAAGTAATCAGCAAAGAAAATAGCTAAGCTCTTACCGTCTGCATCAAATAATTCGTACGCTTTCACATCTGGGTGATAAACGGGCAGATCGTTGCGTGGTTTGAAAGTAATACCGTATAAACGGTTCATTGTGTAAAACACGCCGTCTTCTAATACGCGGTTAAATTCAAAATATTCTTTAACAGCGTTTTCATCTAGGTTGTATTTATCTTTACGCACTTGCTCTGCGTAGAATAACCAGTCCCACGGTTGCAGCTTAAATTGCTCACCTGACTCATCAATTTTCGCTTGGATTGCTGCCGCTTCTGCGTTGACGTTTTGCATCAATGCCGGGATCATGCTGGCAAACATATCAAATACGGCTTCTGGTTTTTTCGCCATTTGCGACTCTAAACCAAACGCAGCCCAGCTGTCATAACCTAGTAATTTGGCTTTTTGAGCACGTAACTTAGCAAGTTCAGCAACAATTTCACGGTTGCTGTTTTCGCCTGAAAGAGCACGCTCTGCAGATGCACGCCATACTTTTTCACGCAGGTCACGATTTTTCAGTGTGGCTAAAATTGGTTGACGTGTGGTGTTAGTGATTTTGATTAGGTACTTACCCGGGTGACCCGCTTCTGTGGCAGCATTAGCAAGCTGTTCAACTTGACCCGCAGGTAAGCCTTCAAGCTGTGCTTTGTCATCAACTAACACAACGTTGGTTTTAGTCAGTGCTAATAGGTTTTGCGAGAACTGCGTGGTTAAGCTTGAATGCTTTGTATTGATATCACGGATTTGTTGTTTTTCTTCTGCGTTTAGTTTTGCACCTGCACGTACAAAGCGCTTGTAGTAAACATCAAGTAAGCGCTTTTCTTCGGCTGTTAGCGCTAAAGAATCCATTTGTTCATGTACGCTAGCAACTTTATCGAACAATGCTTTATTTAAGAAAATATTGTCGTTATGTGCAGCAAGCTTTGGAGCGAGTTCTTTTTGTATTTCACGACGAGCAGGGTTTGAATCACTGCCTGCTAGGTTATAAAAAATGCTGCGTGTGCGCGTTAATAATTCACCGCTTTTTTCAAGTGCAACAACGGTGTTAGCAAAGTCAGGCTTTGCTGTGTTGTTGATGATCGCTTGAACTTCTGCCATTTGCTCTGTCATGCCCTTATTGAAAGCAGGCATGAAGTGCTCATCTTTAATGGCGTTGAAATCAGGCGTTTCGTATTGTAGTTCGCTTTTCACAAACAGTGGGTTTGTTTGTTCAACAGCGCTTGCCGGTGCTGTTTGCTCTGTAGTGGTATTGTTTGCTGTTGTTTGTGGTTCAGAACAGGCCGTTAACAATAACGCTGAACTGATCGCTGTTGCGAGTAAGTGTTTCATTGTTTATCTCTTTTTTATTTCTAAAATTAAATTGCGCCGGTAATGCGAAAGCTTCGTTAATAGTTAGTCGCGGCGCAGTTATGCTCACTAGGAGCACAATGACTGTGTAACCAATAGACTGAGGATACTGTGGATGACGACGAATGACCCCATCCGTTGCGATAAGGTGATTATTGGCTGCGATAAGTGGTGAATCTACCCTAAACCCCGACTGTCTTTATTATATAAACAGACCAAAATCATATCGCCTTTTTGTCAATTTTAAAAGCAACCGTATTTTTTAGCCCCATTCTCAGTGATTAAACGGTATGTTATATTGTATCATTGATTATTCAATAAACTGTATTGGCATTTTATTTTTTAAGTCAGTCATTAGGAAAAGGCCATCAGGCTTTTAATTTTAGTCATTTATAAGAATCCACTATGTATTTACCCGATATAACCTCACACAGTAATAGCCATTTTCAATTTCCGTTAAAGTGGGTCGGTATGGAAAAAATAGCCTTACCTATCAAGCTTGAGTTGGCGGGGTTAAATGTGGCGCTTAATGCGTTTGCCGATGTGTTTGTTAGCCTAGACAGCAATGCTAAAGGCATTCATATGTCGCGTTTGTATTTAATGCTTAATCAGATGTTGGCACAGCAAACATTAACTCAACATCGATTGGCTGAGTGTATGAACCACATGCTTGCTTCTCAACAGGGCTTAAGCCAAGGAGCAAAGCTGGTGCTGCATTTTGATTTACCGTTGTTAAAACCGGCATTGCTCAGTGATAACGCGGGGTATAACGCTTACCCCGTGGTGTTAACCATTACTCAGCAAGCGCACCTAACGGTTAAATTAAACGTCACGATTGCTTACAGTAGTACATGCCCGTGCTCAGCGGCGTTGTCGCGACAGCTTTTAAGTGAAGCGGTCGACACACATTTTAAAGAGGACAGCATCGATAAGCACGCATTGTTAGGCTGGCTTGCCAGTGAAGAAAGCTCGATTGCAACGCCGCATAGCCAGCGCTCTTATGCTTACATAGACGCCACCTTTGAGAGTGAACAATTGCCTGATCTTTCGCATTTTATACAAACATGTGAACACGCAATTGGTACTCCCGTGCAAACCGCGGTTAAGCGTGAAGATGAGCAAGCATTTGCAGCCCTTAATGCAGAAAACTTATTATTTTGTGAGGATGCAGCAAGGCGATTAAAGGCATGTTTAGAGGCAATGAATGGGCTTGCTGACTATCAGTTTAAAATTGAACATCAAGAAAGTTTGCATGCGCATAATGCCGTGGTTTACGAGGCTAAGTAGGCTTAAATGTTTACAAACTTTGACAATCGTAGTCGCAAATTATTGCTATTGTACAAAACAAGGTGAATGATACGACCGCTAAAAATGATTAACAAAATAATATAAAGGTATTCTATGCGTTTTAAATTTATTGCAGCTGCAGTGGGTCTCGCTGTGGCAAATGTTGCTGTTGCAGACGAAGGTATGTGGCAACCTCACCAATTGCCAGAACTTGAATCAATTTTGAAAGCGAAAGGCTTGAACATCGACGTACAGTCAATCTCAAAATTGACAGAGTTTCCAATGAATGCAGTTATCAGCCTTGGGGGGTGTACCGCTTCGTTTGTTTCACCTAAAGGGTTAGTGGTAACAAATCATCACTGTGCGTATGGCTCAATCCAGTACAACTCAACAACCGAGAACAACATTCTTGAAAACGGCTTTCTTGCTAAAAATCATGCCGAAGAAGTGCCTGCTGCACCAGGTTCACGCGTGTACGTGACTGAAGATGTCGTTGAAGTCACAGATAAAGTAAACCAAGGCACCGATACCCTAACCGGTAAAGCGCGTTTTGATGCCATTGAAGCAAACCGAAAAGCATTGGTAAGCGAGTGTGAGCAAGATGATAGCTACCGCTGTAATGTGTATACTTTTCATGGTGGCTTAGAGTATTACTTAATTAAGTCACTTGAAATTAAAGATGTGCGTTTAGCGTATGCCCCAGCCATGGGCGTGGGTAAATATGGCGGCGACATTGATAACTGGATGTGGCCGCGTCACACGGGTGACTTTTCATTCTACCGTGCTTATGTGGGCAAGGATGGCAAACCCGCTGAGTTCTCTAAAGACAATGTTCCTTACCAAAGCGATGCGTTTTTAAAAGTCAGTGCCAAGGGCGTACAAGAAGGTGACTTTGTAATGGTAACGGGCTACCCAGGTAGCACTAACCGCTACCGTATTTCACCTGAGGTTGATTACGTGTTTAACACGGCTTATCCACTGGCACGCAAATACAATTCAAAATATGTTTCATTGATTGAAGAAAATGCCCCAGAGGGTTCCGCGGCGCGTATTGCTTACGAAAGCACAATCGCTGGCTATAACAATTACATTAAAAATTATGGCTCAATGATAGAGAGCTTTAATAAAGGTTCAATGTATACCCGCAAACAGCAATTCGAAAAAGATCTAGCAGCGTGGATTAATAAAGACAGTCAACGTAAAGCTAAATACGGCAGCGTGTTGGCAGATTTAACTGCGTTAGTCGATGAGTCGCAGCAGCATAATCAACGCGACCGCATGTTAGGGTATGTGCATCGTTCGCAAATGATGTCATCAGCGCGCATGCTGTATCGTTTAGCCTATGAAAAGCAAAAGCCAGACGCAGAACGTGAAAGCGGCTACCAAGAGCGTGATATTCCACGTATTAAATCTCGCCTAGAAAGCATGAGCCGCCGTTACGACGAAACGGTTGATAAAGCTATTTTACTGTACTTTATTGAGCAGTATGCAGCGCTACCAAGCGACGAGCGTGTTGCAGAAGTTGATAAAGCACTTGGTTTAAGCGCTGGTTTTGACAAGCAAAAACAACAGGCTTTGCTTGATGATATGTATGCTAACTCAGTGCTAAGCGATGAAACAAAGCGTCTATGGATGACTGATTTAGACCTTGCACAATTAAAGCAAAGCAGCGATCCATTTATTCAATACGCACACGCTATTTTTAACGTGATGAAAGACATTGAAGATGCGAAAAAAGAGCTTGAAGGTAAGCAACAAGCTGCGCGCCCAGCTCTAATGGAAGCCATTATTGCTTACAACAAAGCGATGAACAAACCTGTTTATGCTGATGCTAACAGCACATTACGTGTGACGTATGGCACGGTAGGCGGCTATTCACCGCAGGATGGCTTAGTGGCAACCCCCTTTACATCTTTAGAAGGATTGCTTGCAAAGAACACCGGCGTTGAACCATTCAACTCTCCTGAAAAGCAAAATGAGTTGATTAAACAAAAGCTTTACGGCGACTACACGGGCGGCATGAATACGGTGCCCGTTAACTTTTTATCGAATGTTGATACCACAGGTGGTAACTCAGGTTCACCTACTTTAAACGGCAATGCCGAGCTGGTTGGTTTACTGTTTGACGGTGTGTACGAGAGTATTATTGGTGATTGGGATTACGATGCTAATCTAAATCGCTCTATCCATGTTGATTCACGCTACATGCTGTGGGTGATGGATAAGGTCGACAATGCCCAAAACTTATTAAAAGAAATGAGCATCGTTAAATAACACGGTTAAATAGCTTTATTATCTGAGCGATAAAATGCCAGTCCTTGCGACTGGCATTTTTGTTTTTAATGAAAATAAATGCATTTCAATTCAAGGAAATAAAAATATTTTATAAAAATAAATATTTCTTAAGTTTTATTTAAGTTTCGCTCGATAAATTTTATACATAACCTATGTGGAGCGAACGATAATGCTTTCAGTTAAACACTCACAATATACGCAAGTAAACGATCCCACTTTTGTTTGTGTACGCGAAGGGGGACACGGCCGTGACCGTCTCGAGAATACTATTAAGCAAGGTTTTGCTGCTGCCTATAATGCGAAAATTACGCAATTTATGCCGTTACTTTGCGAGCTCAATATTGATGGTGAAGTGTGTACGCTAGGGCTTCGCTCTGCATCATATCCTTTGTTTATTGAACAGTACCTGCCAGCGCCTATTGAGCATTTCGTGAATGCCAAGCGTGAGCAGATTTTTGAGCTAGGTAATTTGTGCTCAACGCATCGAAAAGCCACCTTGGCGCATTTTGTGTTAATGAACGAAGCGCTTTATCAAGTAGGGGCAAGCCATTTAGTGTTTTGTGCCACTCGTAAAGTACGTGCTTTATTAAAAATGCTGGGTGTTCATTGCAATGAAATTGGTGTTGCGAATGCCTATGCACTTCAAGACCCTGCGAGTTGGGGCAGCTATTACGATAACCAACCGACCCTTTGTGTCGTTGACTTAAATGAAGCGCATCAATGCATCATAAACACCCCCGCTTTATTCAATATTAAACAACAGTGTTTGTTGTCATCGCTTGAGCTTGCTGTGTTTTTGGAGGCGCTATGAATTGGTTTGCACAGTTACCGCACCGCGATAGCGACGTTTTATTGATGTGCCAGCACCCTGATGGTGTGCGTTCTTTAACTAAGCATGGCTTTCTTGAAGAGGTCGCGCGTTTATTACCAACATTGGCTGAATTTTCAGGCCAAGGCGTTGCTTTCCAACTTGATAACACACCAGCATGGTGTGTGCTTGAAGCCGCAATTACTGAACTTGAAAGGGTCGCAATTCCGCTTCCAACGTTTTTTACCGCACAGCAAATTGCGCTGAGTCTACAAAATAGTGGGGCTGAGTTGTTTGTATGTGACCGTGTTTTCGAAGGCGAAAATGCAACATTAGTGGCCTTGGTTGACGTATGTAAACGCTACCCTTTATATGTATATCAGTTATCTGATACACAGCCGATTACATATTTCGAAAATACGCAAAAAATAACCTTTACGTCGGGCTCAACAGGTACGCCAAAAGGGGTGTGTTTATCGCTTGAAAGCCAAATTAAGGTGGCAACGTCACTTTATAAACGTATTGGTTTAGAAAAACCAAACCATCTGTGTGTTTTACCTTTACCTGTACTTCTTGAGAACTTAGCTGGTGTATATGCGCCTTTGTTAGCGGGTGGGAGTGTTAATGTAGTGCCATTGGCTGAACTTGGTTTTTCGGGTGCTCAGTTACGTGAACCGCAAAAACTCATTGCTGCGATAGAGCGCACTGAGCCCAATACCCTCATTTTAGTGCCAGAACTTCTCAGCTGCTTAGTGGCCTTTGCAAAGCAGGGATGGCAAGCCCCGACTAGCTTACAATTTATTGCTGTGGGGGGAGCTGTGGTGAGTAGCAAACTGATCAAGCAAGCCCGTGAATATGGCTTACCGGTTTATCAGGGTTATGGCTTATCTGAGTCTTCATCGGTGGTGAGCTTAAATACCCCAGCTGATGATGATATTGAAACGGCGGGGCGCGCGCTCAATCACATTCAATACAAAATTGAAAACAACCAACTGTTTATTAAAGGCTCATTATTTTTAGGTTACTTAGGGCAAGCGGCACATAAGAGCGATGATTGGTATGCAACAGGCGACTTGGTCGCTGAGCACGAGGGTCGCATAGTGATCCAGGGACGCTTAAAAAACCAGCTAATCACGAGCGTTGGCCGCAATATCAGCGCTGAGTGGCCTGAGTCGTTATTACTTAGTCACAGTCATGTACAGCAAGCGGTCGTTGTTGGTGAAGGCCGCGCGTTTTTATCGGCGCTAATATTTGCCAACCCAGCAATGACTGATGATGAACTTGCCGCGCATGTTGCTGCCCAAAACGCGCAGCTGCCTGAGTACGCACACATCCTAAAATGGCACCGTTTGGCAGAGCCAATGAGCCACACACAAGGTTTATTAACGAGCAATAATCGCCCTAAGCGCGAGGTGATTAACTCATTTTTTGCTAGCGAGATTTCAGCATTCTATCAAGAGGCGACGAACATGAGTCAATTTTTCAATACATTACAAGCCGAAACACAAAAAGAGCGTGATTACCTATTAGCAGCACCAATCATTGGTCGTGTGTTTAAAGGTGAGGTAAACCTTGCAGAATATGCGTCGTTTTTATCGCAAGCGTATCATCATGTTAAGCACACCGTACCGCTTTTAATGGCGCTGGGTGCAAAGCTTAGCGATAAACAAGAATGGCTACGTGAAGCCGTTGCAGAATACATCGAAGAAGAGTTGGGCCATCAAGAGTGGGTGTTAAACGATATTGCTGCCTGCGGTTTTGATAAAGAGCGGGTACGCAATTCGCGTCCGCAGTTTTCAACAGAGCTGATGGTGTCATACGCGTACGATTTAATAAATCGTGGTAATCCAGTGGCATTTTTTGGCATGGTGCATGTGCTCGAAGGCACTTCAATTGCCTTGGCAGATAACGCAGCAGGGCAAATTCGTGACGTCATTGGTTTACCTAAAAAGGCGTTTACTTACCTTACGTCACACGGTGCACTTGATATTGAACATGTGAAGTTCTTCGAAAGTTTAATGAATCAAATCGATAACGAAGACGATCAACACGCCATTATCCACGCTGCTAAATGCTTTTATAAACTTTACGGCAATATTTTCCGTGATCTTGATACCGAGCCTTTCTTTCGTGAGTCAGATTTGGAGCAAAGCGCATGAGTAGCCCCGTTTGTGTACTAACCGGTGCAACGGGGGGCATTGGTCGTGCTATTGCGCTTCGTCTTGCAAAAGAAGGCTGGCGTGTGGTGTTGGTAGGGCGCAACATTAAGCAACTTGCTGCACTGCAATTAGAATGTGGCAACGACGCTGAATATTTTCAGGCCGACTTAAATAACAGTGAATCGCGCGATGAGCTCGCTAAATTTGCGAAGCAAATAGGGGGGGCAAGTTTACTTATAAACAATGCGGGTGTGAACGTTATGCAAGGCTTTAGTGAAATGAGTGAGCAGCAAATAGATCATCTATTGAATATTAATCTCACTGTACCGATTAAATTATGCCAGCTGTTTTTGCCCCAAATTACTCGCAATAAAGGCACCATCGTCAACATAGGTTCGTCGTTTGGAAGTATCGGGTATCCGTATCAAACGGTGTACTGTGCCAGTAAATTTGGCCTGCGAGGTATGACAGAAGCACTTGCTAGAGAGCTGAGCCACAGCGAGGTTAAGGTGTTGTATTTAGCACCTCGTGCAACCGACACCGCCATTAACTCGCCACAAGTACGCGCCATGAACAAAGAACTTGGTAACACGATGGATCCGCCAGAAAAAGTAGCTGATGCATTGGTTGAGTTAATTAAATCAAAAAAACGTCGCCGCTTTATCGGCTTCCCTGAAACATTATTTGCCCGTATTAACGGTGCATTTCCATCACTAGTTGATAACGCAATTGCAAAACAACTTCCTAAAATAAAAAGTTTTTTTGCGAACTAAATTGATTAAGGTGAACGATTATGACTAAACTAAATTTAAAAGCCCTGATGATGTTAGGCGTTATTATGGCAGCCCCAGCAAAAGCCGACTTTAATAGTGATTTAAGCTCGGTGCAAAAGCAGTGGGCAGTGGTTAATTACGAATTAGTTGATGATGCACAGTTAAACGCGTTTGAAAAGCTGGCCAGTGAAACGGCTGAATTTACAAAAGCAAATGACGCACAAGCGGCAAGCCATATTTGGTACGGCATTGTGTTATCGAGCTATGCAGGTGCAAAAGGCGGGCTAGGGGCGTTAGGTCTGGCTAAAGATGCTAAGGCGCAATTTGAAAAAGCACTCAAACTTGACCCAAATGCACTTGATGGCTCGGCATACACAAGCCTAGCAACCTTATACGGAAAAGTACCCGGTTGGCCCATCGGTTTTGGTGACGATGATGAAGCGAAAAAACTATTTAAACAGGCGCTTGAGCTAAATCCTCGTGGAATCGACAGCAACTATTTATATGCCGCGTTTTTATATGATGAGCATAAATACAAATCAGCAAAAGAATTTTTACTGGTTGCTCAGCAAGCGCCTGCGCGCCCTGATAGAGTAAAAGCAGATCTTTATCGCCAACAAGAAATCACGCAATTATTGGCGAAGGTCGAGAAAAAATTAAAGAGATAACTCATGCATTTATTGCTCGTTGAAGATGATCATTTAGTCGCAGAAGGCCTGTGTCGCTCTTTACGTCAACAAGGTTATAGTGTTGAACACAGTGCGACCGTTAAGTCTGCGATGCAATGGTTGCAAAGCGATGAAATTGAACTGGTAGTTCTTGATTTAGGGCTACCAGATGGTGATGGCATCGATATTCTAAAGCACATAAAAAAGAATCGTAAACAGCTTCCTGTGGTGATTTTAACAGCCCGTGGCAGCATTGATGATAAAGTGATGGGGCTTGATTTAGGTGCTGATGATTATTTGGCTAAACCGTTTGATCCAGCCGAGTTATTTGCTCGCCTTAGAGTGGCAAGCCGGCGTTTAACGCAAGCGCAAACGAGCATACTGCAAGTGGGCGACGTCGAAATGGATACCGCAGCTTTTACCGTGAGTTATCAAGGCGAGCCTGTCAATTTACCCCGCAAAGAGTTTATGTTGCTAAAAGCCTTGTTAGAAAACCAAGGTCGGGTGCAGTCCAAACAGCAGTTAGAGAGTAAACTCTACGAATGGGGTGAAGAAGTGGGTTCAAACACCATCGAAGTGCACATTCATCATTTGCGTAAAAAATTCCCTAAGGAATTTATTAAAACCCTGCGTGGTATCGGCTATGTGGTGGGTAAACGCTAGTGTCAATTCGTAAGCGACTCACCTTATTAATACTCTCAATGGTGATTTTGACCTGCTTTTTGGCTTTCACCAAAGGTTACCGCGAAAGTATGAATCAGGCTGAAGCATTACTCGATAATGAGTTGGTGACGCTTGCGCATGTGCTGATTGAACAACCGCTTAGCAAAGAAACACCCACATATAGCACTGATTTGCCCCAGCTGTTGTTTCAGGTTTGGGTTGATGACAAAGTGGTCTCAAGTTCAACGTCATTGCACAATAACCCTATTAATCAAAGCCAATGGCAGCCAGGTTTTAGTGTCGAAAACTTAGCAGGACAACGCGTCAAGGTTTACCGTTTAAGCGAAGCTAATAAGCGGGTATTAATTGCAGAGCCGTTAAGTAAGCGCGTAGCGCTCACCGAAACCGTTATTCTGTCAGCAATGACCCCATTGCTGTGGAGTGTGCCCATTTTGGCTGTTCTAATCAGTGTCTTTGTAAAACAAGGGCTTGCACCGCTAACACGTCTTTCTAATCAGCTTCAGCATCGCCAAGCAAATGACTTTACCGCAATACCATGGCAAACCCCAGAGCAAGAAATTAAACCCGTTATTAACCGCTTAAACGACTTGTTTAAGCGTGTTGAGAGTGCCTATTTACGGGAGCGTTTTTTTGCTTCAGATGCTGCCCATGAACTGCGAACTCCACTCAGCAGTTTAAAAATCAATGTACATAATTTACTTGCCCAAGGGGGTGATAATATTGAACTTGATGCGATGGAAAAAGGGCTCGATAAACTCAGTAACATTGTTGAGCAAATGTTGATTTTAGGGCGAACTTACCCCGAGCAATGGCAGGCGCAATTTAGCCCCATTTCAGTGCTAGAAATTAGCCAGCAAGTGGTGTCGCAACTTTATGACCGCATTGATGAAAAAGAGCACACAATTAGCATAGAAGGAGATGATTTTATCATCGACGGAGACGAATTTACGCTCGTCACTTTATTTGGCAACTTACTCAGTAACGCCATAAAATACACCCCCGCTCAGGGAGAACTGAGCATTACCCTGAAAACCGACAATAGTCGGTATATCTGGCAAATTGATGATTCAGGCCCCGGTATTGATGAAGCCCAAAAACAGCGTATTTTTAACCGTTTTTATCGGGTGGGCGGCGATAAACACCCATCAGGAGAGCAAGGGGCAGGGCTTGGTATGGCGATTGTTGAACACATTGTATCGATTTATAACGCTGATATTGCGCTTGCCGATAGTCACTTAGGTGGCTTACGTGTGAGCGTGTCCTTTATACAAGGAGACAGGAGTGAATAAATGGATTTTTGCGTTCACTATGATGTTGTGCCTGCCTTCTTGGCTCGCTTATGGCAAAGAGTACACACTCATATTAAAAGATCATTTATTTTATCCCGCCGAAATTAAAGTGCCGGCAAACAAAAAACTACGTTTACTGATCGACAATCAAGATAACACCCCAGAAGAGTTCGATAGTTTTGATCTAAACCGCGAAAAAGTACTTTACCCAGGCCGCACAAGCGTTATTTATATTGGCCCGCTAAGCCCCGGCCGCTACGATTTTTTCGGTGAATTTTCGCCTAATACTGCACGCGGCACCGTGATTGCGACGGAGGATAAAAATGCTGATAACTAGTTTATTAATGAGCATAAATCAGTTGTTGCCAGTGGTAATTTTAGCCGTTTTATTAAGTTTGATTGTGCCCCTTAGCCAACGACAAGTACTGATACACAGCATGGTAGGTATTGCGGTTAGTTTACTGTTTGTTCAAGGTGCGGCGTGGGTCAGTCAGCTGTTTCAGCACCGAGGTTTAGAGTTTATTCAAATGCTACTGTGTGTGGTGATATTTGTTGCCGCGGTACTAAGCTGTCGGCACAGTAAAATGGCAGCAGCAGTGGCATTAGTAGCGACTATGGCGCTGTATTTAAGTCATTACATGATTTATTTGGTGAGCTTTTGGCACAGTAAAGACGCGGCCGAACCACTACTATTAGGAACCTTTTTAGGGGTCGGTATTTGCATTAGCTTTGGCGTGCTGTTGTTTTTTTTACTCGAGAGCATTGTCAGGCGTGCAGGATGCCAGCCATTAATTGTGTTGTTGGCATTAAATGCGACGGCGAAATTACTCATATTGCTTGATTTAGCGAGTCAAATCGACGTACTCGATATAACATCAAACTATTTAGACTGGCGCGGGTTTGTGGTTGAAAACTCCGAGCTGGGTCGGGTGTTAAAAGCGTTGCTAGGCTACGAAGCAACGCCCAGTAAAACGGCGCTATGGGTTTATGCAATTGCCACAATTGTATTTTTAGTCCTCGCCCGTGTTTTAAACGTTAAACACACTAAGGAGCCTGTATGCGGTTCTTAATTATTAGCTTTAGTTGCTTGTTATTGGCAAGTATGGCGCATGTTGCGCACGCCGATGGCATGGTGGTTGATAAAGTATATCACCCCTATGTTATGCCGTTTGAGCGTGAGGTTGAATGGCGGCTCGTTTCAAGGCAAACCGACCAAGGCAACGTACTTGCTCAGCGTGCAGGTTTTGGCGGAGCCATTAACGATACCATGAGCCTTGAGGGGTATATGGTTGGCGAAAGAGACGATAATGGCGATTTCGGTTTAGCGTCTTATGAGGTTGAACTGCGCTGGCAGCTTGTTGAGCAAGGGCGGTTATGGGCTGACTGGGGCGCCTTATTCGAGCTTGAAAAACAACATACAATTGATGCTTACGAGGCCACGACAGGCTTTTTATGGGAAAAAGAATTTGGTCGTACAAGCTTAACCATGAATGCGTTTTTAGTGTACGAGTGGGGCGCAGACATAGATAGTGAATGGGAAACCGAGTTCCGCTTACAATACCGTTATCGTTATCGCGCTGAGTTTCAGCCATCGATAGAAGTTTATTCGGGTGAAGACTTTTTTGGTGTAGGACCTGGTTTTATCGGCTTGCACCGCTTTAGCCCTAAACACCAGCTTAAATGGGAAGCCGGCTTTATAAGTGAATTAAGTCAATCGGGTAAAGACCACAGCTTTCGTTTAGCGCTTGAATTTGAATTTTAATTGTCGATAGTGTTTGACTTATCGCTTTAACTCTATATAGTGGGCGTCAGCTAGAAAGAAAGCGTGTAATTAATAAATCTTTATTTCGTTGTTGTATAAGTAATACTTGTAGTACCGTCCTGAAGTTTTTAAGTACCATCTCATTTTTTGCTACACCCGCCCACATGGGCATTTTTAATTTTTTAATATCAGGAATAATACTATGTCTAACATCGTATCAGGTACAGTTAAGTGGTTTAACGAGTCTAAAGGTTTTGGTTTCATCGAGCAAGAAAATGGCCCAGACGTGTTTGCACACTTCAGCGCTATCAAAAGCGACGGTTTCAAAACTTTAGCTGAAGGCCAACGTGTAGAGTTCACTCTTTCACAAGGTCAAAAAGGTCCTCAAGCGGATAACATCACTCCGTTATAATTTTTACTGAAAAGTAAAAGTTAAAAAGAAGCAAGCTACGGCTTGCTTTTTTAATGCCTAAAAATTGACTGGCATGATGAATATTTCTATATTTAATGCAGTAATTTTATCTGAGTGCATTAGCTATTTTAAAATATTTAATATTAGTATGCCTATGTTTTGCCCCTGTCGCGTTAGCAAAACAAACGCTCACGATTTATACTGAGCAGTTTCCGCCGTATAACTTTTCTAATAAAGGGCACTTACAAGGCATTAATCTCGAGTTTGTAAGTGCAATGTGCGTTGATGCAGGCATTGAGTGTCACTTCGAACTGTTACCCTGGGCAAGATCCTACCATTTAGCACAGCAGCATCCTATGTCTGGGCTTATATCAGCTGCGCGTATTAGCGAGCGTGAAGCATTGTTTAAGTGGGTTGGACCATTGGCATCATCGCGCAATTACTTTTACCGCTTAAAATCGAATACCCATGTTAATCCCCGTGACTTATCAGAAGTGAAAGACTACACCTTAGGTGTTGTACGAGATGGCATTTACGAAAAATTTGTCGAAAGTATTGGCTTCGAAAATAATAAAAACTTACTCAAATTCGGCCATCATTATGAGTGCATCAACCTCTTTTTCAAAAATAAACTCGACTTAATAATTGGCTCTGAGTTGTCATTTCATTACCAGCTTACGCAATATGGTTATGTTGGAAAAGAAGTGGTAAAACTTATTGAGTTGCCACTAAATGAAACCGTGGGTAACTTTTTGGCGCTTAACAAAAACATGCCTCAAGAGTTTGTTGAGCGTTTGCAAGCGAGCTACAACAAGTTAAGTCGCCAAGGGCTACTTGATAAATATATTGCTAAGTACGCCCCACCCAATAATTAATGTTGTTTGTTAAGCATCATTATTTCTTTATACCGTTGTGTTTTTGATACTTCATTGAATGCGGCTTTTAAGGCCATTATGTAGCGTGGGTTGGTGTGTTTATTGGCAGCTAAATAGCCATTTATGCTTAAAAAATCGATAGCATGAACAAAGGTAAAACGTGACTCATCCTGTGCCAGTTGATCGGCCATCGCATTAAGATAGTTTTTATCATCGATAATTAAATCAACTTTACCCGAAATTAATAACTGATACGACTTTGTAATATCCGTCGTATAGACCAGAATATAGTCACGCTCGGTCAATTGCTTCGCAGCAAGATCATCACGTTGTACCGCTATTTTATAGCGTTTTGCTTGTTCGTTTGAGCTGATTTTAATGTCTTTACGGGAGGTCAGTTTAACAAATCCCATATGGTACGTCGCTACTTCACCAATCCATTCAAATTGATTTAATCGCTCAGGCGTTTTTGCAATGCTGTAAATAAAGGTATTAGGTTTTTTTTGCGCCATATTAAAGGCACGTGCCCAAGGGTAAAGTTCAATATTTGCTTGTAAGTCAGCTTTGTCAAAAATAGCTTTCACTAACTCAGTGCTTACGCCCGTAACCTGATTATTGATGAGCGTTTGATTAGGAGGAGAGAGCTCAGTCACGACCGTGAGTGATGGTGCGGCGAATACAGACCAACTCATACATAAGAATAAAGATATAAGTAGAGAAGATTTCATTTATGTACTTAAAAAGACTTAGTAAATAAATATTAGCACATAAAAACGATAAAAGGGCCTTTCGGCCCTTGGTGAAGTATCGTTCAAGTCAGATAGACCTTTAACCCCTTAAAGTCCTATCCTATTGTTTTGCAACTACGGCTCATCTCATTAAGTTTCTAAGCTAGCGAGAGGAAAAAACCTGCAATTGCTGCACTCATGAGGTTAGCCATAGATCCTGCTAACACTGCTCTGAGCCCTAAGCGTGCGATATCCTTTCGCCGACCAGGCGCCATACCGCCTAATCCACCTAGTAAAATTGCTATCGATGATAAGTTAGCAAACCCACATAACGCGAATGTGACAATCGCTTGTGTGTGCGCACTTAACGTATCGCGATAATTTATAAAGTCGAGGTAAGCAACGAATTCGTTAACTACAACCTTTTGACCTATAAAACTGCCTGCGATTACGGCTTCGCTCCACGGTACACCTAATAACCAGGCAACTGGGGCAAATACATAACCTAAAATTTCTTGTAGCGTTAATGTTGGGTGATCAAACCAACCACCAATACCGCCTAATAAACCATTTAGAAGTGCAATAAGCGCCACAAAAGCAAGTAACATTGCACCCACATTGAGCGCTAAATGCATCCCGTTTGCGGCACCTGACGCCGCAGCATCGATGACATTAACGGGCTTTTCTTCTTGCACGTCTAAATCGGCTAAATCTTCTTTAGGGGTCTCAGTCTCTGGCACAATCATTTTTGCCATTAAGAAACCACCCGGTGCAGCCATAAAGCTGGCCGCAATTAAGTATTTGAGCTCTACACCAATTGTCACATAACCCGCCATAACAGAACCTGCTACGGTTGCTAGGCCACCCACCATTACTGCAAACAGCTCTGACTTAGTCATACTGGCAATAAACGGTTTAACAATCAGTGGTGCCTCTGTTTGGCCAACGAAAATATTGGCGGTTGCAGAAAGCGATTCTGGACGCGAGGTTTTCAATAGTTTTTGTAAACCACCGCCAAGAATTTTAATTATCCAATCCATCACCCCTATGTGGTACAACACAGCGACCAGCGCTGAGAAGAACACAATAACGGGCAATACTTGAATCGCAAAAATAAACCCTAAGGTATCTTGCGATGCGAGTGAGCCAAATAAAAAGCTGATCCCGTCATTTGCATAGCCAATGACTGAAGAAACGGCTTTAGACATACTTGCCAGTACGTTTTTACCCACCTCAAAGAACAAGACAAAGCCACCAATTAATACTTGTAGCAAGAAGGCAATGCCGACTGTTCTTAAATTTATTGCTTTACGGTTTGTTGATGCCGCAAATGCAATGGCTAGTAGCACAACAATGCCTACTAAGCTCATAAATGTTGTCATACTGACTGTTTCCCGTTGTTATTGTTGCAGTAAATATTTTATTTTACTTTTAATTATATCAATCGCAACGCGATTCATACCGCCGCGTGTGACCACTAAATCAGCCTTGTGCTTTGATGGCTCAATAAACTGATAAAACATAGGTCGCACTGTCGCTTGATATTGTTCAACAACGGACTGTAATGTTCTGCCACGCTGCTCCATATCTCGTTGCATACGGCGCATAAGGCAGATATCTAACGGTGTATCAATGAACACCTTAATATCAAATTCTTTTCGAAGTGCCGGATCACTCAATAATAAAATACCTTCGACTATGAGCACTTTTGCAGGTGCAACACGACGTGTTTCATCACTGCGTGTATGCATTGCATAATCGTAAGTAGGTACTTCTACAGAGTTACCAGCGCGTAATTGAAGCAAGTGCTCATGTAAAAGTTCATGCTCGAAAGCATCAGGATGGTCGTAATTAGTTTGCGTTCGATGGTCGAACGGTAAATGCGACTGGTCCTTGTAATAAGCATCTTCTTCGATCACTGCGATCGCGCCCGGTTCAAGCTCACTGACTAATTCGTTATAAATTGTCTTGCTAAAAAGAGACTTGCCCGACGCAGATGCGCCAGCAATAGCTATAATTGTTCGTGTCACTAAAGTTCTCGCCCACACAGAAGGAAACATTGTTAGGTAGATCACAATAGCAAAAAAGACACGATTAATCTCTTTTGCTTCGCTTAAGGACGCAAATTTATAATGTTTCCGTTTAATGAAACAGGACTTATGTCCTGTACCAAAAATTCAAAGAGCATATAAAGTATTCACACATTGATAACGAGGTACCCATGGCAAGAGCAATCATCTTAATGGCAGATAGCCTAGGAATTGGCGCAGCACCTGACGCAGAGAAGTTTGGTGATGTAGGCGCGAATACCTTTGCTCATCTATTGAAAGCCTATGCAGACGAAACGGGTGAGCATTTAGCGTTGCCTAATTTAACGCGTTTAGGGTTAGCCGATGCATGTGAAGCTGCAGGTAAAGAGCCTTGTTTAGTCAGTGACCGTCAAGCGCCAACAGGTGCGTGGGGTTATGCTAAAGAGTTATCAAGCGGTAAAGATACACCGTCTGGCCATTGGGAAATGGCGGGCGTTCCTGTGTTATTTGATTGGGGTTATTTCCCTAATACACAGCCGTGTTTTCCGCAAGAATTTGTTGACGAGCTAATTGCTCGTTCGGGTATTCCTGGCATTCTAGGTAACTGTTATGCCTCAGGAACCACCATTTTAGAACAACTGGGTGAAGAGCATATGAAAACCGGCATGCCGATTTGCTACACCTCAGTTGATAGCGTGTTTCAAATAGCCGCGCACGAAGAATCATTTGGACTGGAGAAACTTTATCAGGTTTGCGAAATCGCACGGGCGCTGCTTGATGAAATGAACATAGGAAGAGTGATTGCGCGGCCATTTTTGGGTTCTAACCGCGATGATTTTGCCCGCACAGGTAATCGTCGTGATTATTCGGTGTTACCACCGTCGCCAACCTTGCTTGATAAATTATCGCAAGACGGCGGTGAAGTGATCAGTATTGGCAAAATTGCCGATATCTATGCACACCAAGGCATTACCCAAAAACACAAAGCGCCGGGCCTGATGAACCTACTTGAGAAAACCTCAGAGGTGATAGCATCGGCTCCGGACCATAGTTTGATTTTTACAAACCTAGTTGATTTTGATGAAAAGTACGGTCATCGCCGTAATGCAGTGGGTTATGCCACAGCATTAAAAGAGTTTGATGATTACTTACCGACTATTTTAAATCAGCTACAGAGTGATGATGTACTTATCATTACCGCTGATCACGGTTGTGATCCAACCGCAGCGGGTACTGACCACACACGTGAATATGTGCCAGTACTTGCCTACCAACCGGGAATGACAAACACCCCGCTTGGTGAAAGAGCTAGCTTTGCAGACATAGGTCAAACCCTTGCCCAGTGGTTTAATCTGCCTGCACTTGAATACGGTGATGGCTTTAAAGATGAGCTATTAGCGAACAAAAAAGGAAACCAATAATGAGTACTCCTCATATCAGTGCCAATGTAGGCGAATTTGCAGAAACGGTATTAATGCCGGGTGATCCACTGCGCGCACAGTACATTGCTGAAAACTTTTTAGATGACGCAAAACAAGTAACAGGCGTTCGTAATATGTATGGCTTTACCGGTACCTACAAAGGTAAGCCAGTGAGTATTATGGGTTCTGGGATGGGTATTCCATCGATGTCAATTTATGCCCGTGAATTGATTGTTAGTTATGGCGTTAAAAATCTAATTCGAATTGGTACCTGTGGCGGTATTGGTAGCGATATTAAAATTCGCGACGTTATCTTTGCACAAGGTGCAAGCACTGACTCAAACGTAAATCGTGCACGTGTGCGTGGTTACGATTTTGCCGCTATTGCTGATTTTGGTTTACTACTTAATGGCGTAAACGCTGCGAAAGAGCTAGGTATCGAAGCAAAAGTAGGTAATGTATTCACAACAGATACATTCTACCAAGCAGATAACACATTCTATCAAGAGCTCGACAAACTAGGCGTACTCGCCGTTGATATGGAAACAGCAGGCATGTACGGCGTAGCAGCCGAGTATGGCGCAAAAGCTATGGCACTATTTACCGTAAGTGATCACGTGATCACCGGAGAAGCAACGCCGAGTGAAGAGCGTCAAAGCACCTTTAACGAAATGGTTAAAATTGCTTTAGAATCAATTTAATTACATTAAAAAAGTTCCTTGGTAACGTATTCACTGAAATTTGGAGACACGCCCAAAGTGAAGTGAGACTAACCTCAAAGCCGCATTTATGCGGCTTTTTTTATGCGTGTGTAATGTATTAATTTAAAAGGGATAGCCAGCAAATAATCAACAAAAACTAGTCAGCTGCGAAACGGTCGCAGCGAGTTTACCTAGCCTATTAACGTGTATTATCTTTTTCGTATCGCGTATTTTAAAACTTCTTACTATGCCCATTGACACCACTACCAATTCTTGCCACCTTTAATAAAGGAACATAACTCGAGGATGCGTATGTCTAATTGGATTGAAGCGAAGGTTAAAGACGTAAAATGGTGGACCGACTCGCTATTTAGCCTAATAGTGAATGCAGATGTCGAGCCATTTACAGCGGGCCAGTTTACTAAATTAGCGATGCAAGTGGGTGATAAACGGGTAGCACGCGCTTATTCGTATGTGAATGCACCAGACAACCCTGATCTTGAGTTTTATTTAATAAATGTTGAAGACGGTCAACTGTCTCAGCAGTTAGCGCAATTAAAACCGGGGGATTCGGTGACCATTGAACGCCGCGCTACGGGTTTTTTTACACTGGACGAAGTACCGAGTAGCGAGCAACTGTATATGCTTAGTACAGGCACCGCGCTTGGGCCATTTATTTCAATTTTAGAGCAAGGCGATGTGTGGCAAAAGTTTGAGCACGTGCATTTAGTGCATGGTGTGCGTTTAAACGAAGACCTAAGCTATCAACAGCGTATTGCCGCCTTGCAAAAGCAAAACCCTAATCTTCACTATTCGCCCGTAGTCAGCAGGGAGTCAGCATCAGTCGGGTTTAATGGCCGGATCACTGACGTTATAAAAGATCATCGTTTATTTGAGGTCACTGGCAAACACGTTAATCCAGACACGGCTCAATTTATGATTTGCGGTAACCCCGAAATGGTAAAAGACACCACGGCAATTTTGTTAGAGCTTGGCTTTAGTCGCAACCGTCGCCGCGAGCCTGGGCAGATAACCGTTGAGCAGTATTGGTAAAAGACTATGCCTAACAGCGAGAATTTGCTACTTTAGCGCCTCAAATCAGGAATGATGCATTTAGGAAAAGTATGAAACCGTTATTTTTTGCAATTAGTTTATTATTCACATGGCAGTCTATTGCAAGTGACGAAACTGCCCAAAAAGCCGAGCCACAAACAAAAGCTGAACAAGAAACGAAAAGCGAGCAAAAAACAGAAAAATCAGTGCCAGCCATAGAATTTATTGAAGGCAACACAACAGCAACCCACACAGACACCCGCGCCTTAAAGACAGACCAACAAACGACAACAGAGCAAGCCGTTAATAACCCGCAAGAGCCTGTAACAACAGAAACAGCGCAACCTAAAGTCGTTGCTGAAGAACAAAAAGCAGCAGCTCAGGTTGATGACAGCAAAGTGCTTGGTACACAAACGCCAGTACCAGCAGAAAAACCAAAAACAGCACAAGCAAAGCAAGAAGCTGTCGCAGAGGCCGAAAAAGCAGTTAACCAAGCTAAAGAAGCGTTAACGGCTAAACAGCAAGAGAAAGCGCGTCAATCTCGCGAGTCTATGGCGGTTATTGAACAAGTGATAGCGGCTTATAATGCGCGTAATATTGAAGCATTTATTAAAATGTACGATGAGAATGTTGAGTTTTATGCGTTTCCTAATGAGTTAATGTTCACAGGCAAGGAAAAACTGATTGCGCGTTACGGCATTATGTTTAAAAAATTGAAGTGTATTAAGTCATCGCCTATAAAACGCATTGTGCTTGGCAACATTGTTATTGATCACGAGTTATCAGAAACTTGCTCACAAGACCCCAATGTAGTGGATAAACGTTCTGAGTTTGTGACCAGTTACCAAATTGAGAATGGCAAAATAACCAAGGTGTTATTCTTCCGTTAAGTAAAAAAGAGCAGCTGAGCTGCTCTTTTTTGTTGAATGGTAGGCGTAAAATTTATTTAGTATAAAAGTGAATCGCGCTGCTCGAACCTAGCTGCTCGAACCTCGAACCTAGCTGCTCGAACCTCGAACCTCGAACCTCGAACCTCGCTACTCGAACCTCGTTGCTCGAACCTGCTTAAGCCGTTTCATTTAATAACGAATTAAAGCTTTCGTTATCGTGTAAGCTTGCAAATGCACTTTCGTGTAATAACTCATTACGCAAGTTTGGCGAGTACTCAAGGGCCATACGAATATCAGCCATCGCATCAGCATGTTTGTGTAACAGCGCGTAAGCACAGGCACGTTGCCAATAGGCATAACCATAGTCACTGTCCATTTCGAGCGCTTGATTACACAATTCAATCGCTTCACCTGTTTGATTAATTTCTAATAGTGCATCGGCTTTATACGCGATTGCTTCTACATCTTCTGGTTTACGTTTTAAAATCTCATCAAAAATTTCAATCTTGTTAGCTACATCACTTTCTAAATTCGCACGCATCCACAGAGAGTGTACTTCGTTGGTGATCGAGATTTTTTTCTGGTTCGTTAATATTTCTTCAGAGCGCTCTCGTAGCTTTTCTTCTAGTACTTTTAAGCGTTCTTCGTATTCTTTAGTAATTGCACTCACTCGTGTATTTACAATGTCTTCTACTTTATTTTTTACATCGCGTAATGAGTTCCAACCAACTAACACTAAAATAGATGCCGTAATAGTAATAATGAAAAACACATTGTTAATGGTGTCGGTGGTATAAGTTAATGCACGGTCGGCAGTATCTAACTGGGTATGAGTAACTTGTTTTGTTACATCTTCACGCAGCTTTTGTTGATCTTGGCGTACCGCTTTAAGCTCATCAAGAATATAGCGCTCTAACAAAGGCTTATACATAGGCTCTTGCAGTTTATCGAGTGCCTGTTGTTGCTCTGCTTCGGTTAAGGCAGGGCTGTTTTCTTGTGCTGTTTGAGCCTTGGCAAAGTGACTAAAGCTCATTAAAAAGGTGAATAAAATTAAGGTATAACGCATGACATATTCATTGTTTAGTGAATTCTAAAGTAACTTTAACATGCGAGGCCTGTGTGGACTAGGCAAAAAAAAACCAGCTCAAAATAGAGCTGGTCAAACTGCTTAAACAACATAACGTTGTAGGGGGTATCAACAGGAGTTAGGTACAATATAGCCACTTTAATCTGAACAACTACTTAATACTAAAAGAGTTTCTAAAAAGTAATTTTTGATATCTCAGATTTTCTATGTTCGTCTAGACTTAAGGTGTCCTGCAACTAAAAGGTGAGTGTAATGCGCCAACAACTAGTCCAACTGCTTTACGGCGTATCAATGTCTTCGGATCTTGATAGTGGTAATGTTGAATTAGCTGAACGCTTAATTCTAAATGCTGTACTTGATGGCCTTGAAATTGGTCGGGCAGGAATATGGTTACTAAATAAAGAAAACACCGCGATTGAATGTCGTTTGCTACTCGACAGAGAAAACGGCAAAGAGATCCAAATGATCGTATTGCCTCGTGATGCTTATCCTGCTTATTTTAAAGCCCTCGATACCCAGCGCACGATTACCGCTGTTGATGCTCACACAGACCCTGCAACATCGGAATTTAGCGAAAGTTACCTTGCTCCCCTCAATATTGGTGCGATGCTTGACGCTCCCATTCGTTATAAAGGCAAAATGATAGGTATTTTTTGCTGTGAACACATTGGCGGACAACGCCAATGGACAGAAGATGAGTGTTCATTTATCGGGGCATTAGCCGATTTATATGGGCGTGCGCTATCGGCGCAAGAAAATGAACGCATCAACGCTGAACTAGAGCGCTCAAATCAACTATTAGAGCAACGGGTTGCAGAACGAACTCGTACACTCGAAAAAACCTTAACAGAGCTTACAGACACCCAAGAAAAACTCATAGAATCCGAAAAAATGGCATCGCTAGGTAATCTTGTTGCCGGCATTGCGCATGAGGTTAATACGCCTATTGGCATCGCCGTCACGGCAAATAGCTCTGCAAAAGATAAACTCACCGAACTCGATAAGCTTGTCCAGTCAAACACCTTAACAAAGGCTGCGCTTATTGATGGTATGAACCATTTAAATGAATGCTTTAAAATATCTTTCACTAACCTTGAGCGCGCTGCAAAGCTGATTAGTGACTTTAAACAGACCGCCGTTGATCAGTCTTCACTTAACTTACTTGAAACAAACATTAAGCATTACCTCGAAAACATAGTGCACAGTTTAATGCCGCTGACCCGCGGTCATAACGTTACAGTGACCATAAAGTGCGACGATGATCTTAATCTGATCACCGTGCCCGGGGCTTTAAGTCAAATAATATTAAACTTGGTGAATAATAGTTGTGTGCATGGGTTTACGGGCCGTCAGCAAAATCACATTGATATAGTAGTGACCGTTAACCACGAAAACGACACATACACACTGTGCTATAAAGATAACGGTCACGGCATGAGCGCAGAGGTAATACATAAAGTGTTTGAACCCTTTTTCACCACCAAACGTGGTACAGGAGGCAGTGGGCTTGGTATGTCAATTGTTTATAACCTTGCAACCCAAGCATTGCAAGGCGAAGTAAGTATAGCGAGCGAGCTAGATCAAGGTGTTGCTGTAACCTTTAAATTACCGATGAAAATAGCCTAACTAACTAAAAAATAGACTAAATGGAGTGAAAATAATCTGGTGACAGGGTAATAAAATTAAAATTTAATCAGTGCGTTTACCAAGACACGACACATCATCGCAGCGGTTGTCTTTACAAAATTGTTTGATACGTCTTTTTGAATATAAATAATTAATACTGAATGGCGTAACAATAAGCACGAGCCAAAATAGTAATGGGCTTCTAAAAGCCAGTCCTGCGATAGAGGCAGCGATGATCCCCGTTAATACTAATATTGGCAAATTGGCGATGAAAAAGTTAATACTTAATTGTTTAGCAACATCAGGATTAATGGTTTTCATATGGGACTCACTGTTAATTAATACCCTTATAAAATGGTCGACTTTCGCTTTTAACACAAATCAGATTTTTCTATCAGAGCAATCGATTTAAAGTCGCGTTTGGGGTCTGGCATTATTTTCATACAACTCCTATAGTTCTAAATAACGGGAACTTCTAACTGATTAGTGATTCATAACTAACAGAAAATCCCTTTTATGGCGAAACTGCATTTAATTGAGATTTAAAATATTTCGTCACATTTTAGCTTATAAGGAGCAAAAAATGAGTAATGGAAAAACGGGTCAATGCCCGGTAATGCATGGTAGTAACACGGTCACCGCTCAATCAAACACAAATTGGTGGCCTAACGCGCTAAACTTCGACATTCTTCATCAACACGACAGCAAAACAAGCCCATACGGCAAAGACTTTAATTATGCCGAAGCATTTAAATCTCTCGACCTTGAAGCTGTAAAAACCGATTTAAAAAACCTCATGACCGAAAGCCAACCGTGGTGGCCAGCTGATTGGGGCCATTATGGTGGCTTAATGATCCGCATGGCATGGCACTCTGCTGGTTCGTATCGTTTAGAAGATGGTCGTGGTGGCGGTGGCACAGGTAACCAACGTTTTGCACCTTTAAATTCGTGGCCCGATAACGCCAACCTAGACAAAGCACGCCGCTTACTTTGGCCTATTAAGAAAAAATACGGTAACAAATTATCTTGGGCCGATTTAATGATTCTAGCTGGTAACATGGCGTACGAATCAATGGGCTTAAAAACCTTTGGTTTTGCGGGCGGCCGCGAAGATATTTGGCATCCAGAGAAAGACATCTACTGGGGAGCCGAAAAAGAATGGCTCGCTCCGAGTGATGAACGTTACAGCAATGTAGAAAAACCAAACACCATGGAAAACCCATTGGCTGCGGTACAAATGGGCTTAATTTACGTAAACCCAGAGGGTGTAAACGGTAACCCCGATCCACTTAAAACGGCAGAGCAAGTGCGCGAAACATTCGCTCGTATGGCAATGAACGACGAAGAAACCGCAGCGCTTACCGTCGGTGGTCACACGGTGGGTAAAACGCATGGTAATGGCAGCGAAGCAAATGTAGGCCCAGAGCCAGAAGCCGCTGATGTATATGAACAAGGCTTAGGGTGGAACAACCATACCTCGCGTGGCATTGGCCGCGATACCATGACATCGGGTATCGAAGGCGCATGGACAACGCACCCAACTAAGTGGGATAACGGGTATTGTTATTTGCTACTTAACTACGACTGGGAACTTAAAAAGAGCCCAGCAGGTGCGTGGCAGTGGGAACCTATTAACATTAAAGAAGAAGACAAACCGGTTGATGTTGAAGATCCCTCTATTCGTTTAAACCCAATTATGACCGACGCCGATATGGCGATGAAAATGGACCCAACGTATCGCAAGATCATCGAGCGTTTTAACGACGACTTTGAATACTTCAGCGATGTGTTTGCGCGTGCATGGTTTAAGTTAACGCACCGTGATTTAGGGCCTAAGTCTCGTTATTTAGGGGCCGATGTACCGAATGAAGATCTGATCTGGCAAGATCCGATCCCAGCGGTCGATTACACGCTAACAGACAGCGAAATTAGCGAGCTTAAAACCAAGTTACTGAATTGTGGCGTAAGCCAAGCCGATCTTATTACTACCGCGTGGGATAGTGCCCGCACCTATCGTTGTTCTGATCACCGAGGTGGCGCAAACGGAGCACGTATTCGCCTAGCACCGCAAAAAGATTGGCAAGGCAACGAGCCAAAACGTTTAGCCAACGTACTCAGTGCGCTCGAGTCGGTTCAAGCAGATTTAAGCAAGCCAGTAAGCCTTGCCGATTTAATCGTGCTAGGTGGCAGTGCAGCAATTGAACAAGCAGCAAAAGCTGCAGGGGTCGATGTAACCGTACCATTTGCACCAGGGCGAGGTGATGCAACTGACGACATGACCGACGCCGAGTCGTTCGACGTGCTTGAGCCAATACACGATGGTTTCCGTAACTGGCTTAAAGAAGAGTATGCAGTATCAGCAGAAGAGCTCATGTTAGAGCGCACGCAATTAATGGGCTTAACGGCACCAGAAATGACAGCACTTGTGGGTGGTATGCGTGTACTTGGCACTAATTATGATGGGACTTTGCACGGTGTATTCACCGATAACGTAGGCACACTCAGCACCGACTTTTTCGTAAACCTAACCGACATGGCCTTCACGTGGAAACCAATAGGCAAAGGTTATTACGACATAATTGAGCGCAGCACAGGCGTTACTAAATGGACTGCAACACGGGTTGATTTAGTGTTTGGTTCAAACTCAATCTTACGCGCATACGCCGAGTTTTATGCACAAGACGATAACAAAGCACGTTTTGTACACGACTTTGTCGACGCATGGGTGAAAGTAATGAACGCTGACCGTTTTGATCTTTAATTTAAGTTGATAAATATCAAAAGGCTACAGCATTGCTGTGGCCTTTTTTATAGCAATATTATTAAAGCGTAAGCATCGCTTGCATATCAAAAATACGCACATTATGAGCGTTATTCTTTAAAGGCTAACGCTTTATTCATCGCCTTTTTAAATAGCTCAAAATTTTCAATATGAGGCAAGTGACCAATGTCTTTTAGTTCAATTAAGTGCGCAGTAGGAATGAGATTAGCGGCCGTTTTACCCAGCTCGTCATAGCGACCAAGTTGGTATTCTACACCCGGCTTTTTCCAGTTACGGCCAGGACCTGTTCTATCGCGAGTACCAATAATTAAAGCAACAGGCATTTTAAATTGGTCGAACTCAGTAATAACCGGCTGAGTAAAAATCATGTCATAGGTTTTAGCATTAACCCATGCCATTAACTCATGATCAGGCCCCTCAATTTGGCCACTCAAAAAGTGCGTAAGTTGCTCATAGTCTTGATTCCATTTCCCGTCATAATAGTTTTGTTTTTGATAGGCAATGATCTTCTCGGGTGTTTTACCAAGCTCAAGATCATAGAAAAAATCAGTGTCTTTGTATTGAACATAGCTAAGGTAGTTTTCAAGCCCAATCGGGTTCAATAAAATAAGTTTTCGCACTTGCTCAGGAAACATTAATGCATAGCGGCTTGCCAGCATTCCACCCATAGAGTGCCCCAAAACAATTGGGCGCTTTATACCTAACGACGTAATTAATTGATGCGTATTATTGGCAAGGGCAGGGAACGAAAACTGATAATCTTTAGGCTTTGATGACTTACCAAAACCAATTTGATCGGGGATTAAAACACCATAGCCCGCTTCATTTAAATACTTCGCTGTCGATGTCCAGTAATGACCATTAAAGTTTTTACCATGCATAAGCACAACGGTAGGCTTATCACCCTTAGGTTTTAAATACGAGTAAGCCATTTTTAAAGAAGATTGTTGAGAAGACAGGTTAAAAAACTTAATAGGGTAGTCGTACGAGTACGTACTCAACTCAGCGTCGTAACTGAGTTTTTCATTATTTGCTAGCACCGAACTTACGTTAAACAGCGCTACTGCTGAGATTAATATTACGCGTAATAATACCATTATCCTTTCCCACCATTTTTTTAAAAAGTGTCTCCAGCGTATCATCCCTGCTTTAAATTTATAATATAAATGCCACGAAAAAATACCGCGCAATGCAGCCATGAAACTTATCTCTCGCGCTTTTTTACGATTTTATATCGCGTATTCAGCGCTAAGCTCGACTCTCTAAGCTCGCACCTCGCACCTCGAACCTCGAACCTCGAACCTCGTAGCTCTTATCTCGCCTCTCGTAGCTCGAACTTCGAACCTCGCATCTCGTAGCTCGCACCTCGCCTCTCGTAGCTCTTATCTCGCACCTCGTATCTCGCACCTCGTATCTCGCACCTCGTATCTCGCACCTCGTATCTCGTACCTCGTAACCCGTACTTGTAGGCGTGAAATTTATTTCGCGCGCCATCGCGCCAGAGTGTGTAACCACATCATGAAACAATTGACGCGCGCAGGTTAAAAACACAAACCTAAACCTGTTTGCTTATTGCTGACCCATCCAATAACTATGCTGATATACGTTTTCTTTATAAACTTGATCGCTGTAATCATATAAACGTTGCCATATTAAGCGGTCGAAAATGTATTTATCACCGTCTTTATAAAGCATTTTAAAGTTAGCTAATGACAAATAACTGCCAGTTTCATTGGCTAATATTTCGTTTTTACAGCTTACAAACTCATCAGCGTTTGGACACAAAGACATTAATGCAAACGTAATGCTATTGTCGCTTTCGAGTTGCCAGTATGCGTTTGGTGTGAAATAAGCAGCGTCTGTCTCCCCAAAACTAGAGTTGAAATAGTAGCTGCCCTTTCCATCGTCGTTAATAAACCAAAATACTTTATTATTTCCGATGATAAAGTCTTGGCGTAAGTAGCTAAATACCTCTTTGTAATCAGCTAATGTGATATTGGTTTCGTCTATGACTTCTAATAGCTCGTAGGCTAGGCGTGCTTGGCGCTCTTCTTTATTACGTTCAAGCGCATAAAGCATTTTACCTGTGTGCATTGTAAAAAATTGCAATGATGTATCTGAGCCATTGCCTGTTAACTTTATGGTTTCGCCATTATTATCTAAGGTGTAATGCCACTTAAATGAATCGTTGTTTTTTGGTGTGTTAAACGTGACGGTCGCTTGGTTAGCAGCTGTTATAGCAAAGTGTGTAGGCACATAGCGTAATGTTAAACCCTCGCCAGTGTCTGCAATCTTATTATCTAAACGGCCTGTATAACGTGTGCCAATTTCAAGGTTGGGTACTGCGGTTGGTGTAATACGGCGAAATGTGCCGATCGATGTTTGCGTTTGCATTGCGGCAACAAGCTCTGCTGACTCAGCTATTTGGCTTGGGGTTATTTCATCGTGATAAGTTAAATTGTGGCTTACTTTTACGACCAAAAAGTCATCAAATTGCGCAATAATTTCTGCATCTATTAAGTTTAAGTCAAATGCAACATTAAACTCGTAGCCATCTTTGTGTAATTGCGACGTGTTATACGTATTAACAAGCGTGTCGCTAGTAATTGTAAGTTGTGTGCCATTAAGCATCGCCGAAAAATCGGCATAAGGTTGGAATAGTGTTTTTCCTGAGGGAGTCGGCACTGAGCTGGCTAACACAAACTCAAAGTAGCTTTCTTCTGCTTCTGTATTCAAATGATTTACAGTGTGAAATGTACTCACACGGGTATCAACATAATAGTGTGAGCGTAATTCAGGCTGTGTTTTATACAATGTAACTACGTCGCCTTTGTCTTCAGATACATTAAAAAACTCAACACGCAGTGCATCATCACGCTTAGCCAAAACATCAATTTCAATCAATGCTTTTTGAGAACAGTCCAAAACACAGTCAATAGCGTGTGTGTTTAACGCTACCACGTCAGGATTTGACCATTTAAAAGCACTTAGCTCACCATTGTGTGATAGAACGCCGCTATCTTTCGAGGCAAAAATGAGTTGAATGCTCGCATCCTTAGTGTGCCAATTACCGATTATATCGTCATCGCTTAACGTTATAGATTGCCATGCTTCGCGATTTTCAGCGACATTCACAATGAGCGTATACTGATTAGTCGCTTTGCCATCCGACACCTCAACCGTAAATGTATGGTTCGCAATATCGAACAAACTGGGTTCAATTTTAAAGGTGACTTGGTTATTTTTGCTAGACAGGTTCAGCCATTCTGGCTTATCAATGATTGTTGCAGTGATTGTATCGTTTTGCTCATCTTTTACATCAACCACTAAGGTTGCAGGCTCAAGTGCTTTTGTATTTATTGTTAATGAGCCAGACAATGTAGGTGCGGTATTTTGTACTACTTTATCATCTGGTTTTTTATCTGTTGATGAGCCGCCACAGGCCGTGAGCGCAAGCGTCAGTGCCGATACGCCAAGGAACTTTTTCATTTACATCCTAAAAATTTGTTATGTTTTGTAAGGGAGATGTAAATTACCTAAAGTGGGTAAGTAGGTCAAAGGTATTATGTAACTGAACGTAAACAAAAAGGTGAGCTAAATAGCTCACCTGTATAAAAAGGGGTTATGACTCTTGTTGTGCAACATGGTCCATATATTCGTCAAATGTGCCCTGAAAATCGATGATCTGTTTGTCCTTAATATCGATAATGCGGGTTGCCAATGACGAAACAAACTCACGGTCGTGGCTCACAAAAATAAGCGTGCCTTCGTAATCTTTTAACGCATTGTTAAGCGCTTCGATGGCTTCCATATCCATGTGGTTCGTGGGTTCATCCATTACGAGTACATTAATGTCTTGCATCATTAATTTACCAAATAACAAACGGTTTTTCTCACCACCAGAACAGTTGCGCGCCTTTTTGTTGGCATCGTCTGCGGTAAATAACAAACGCCCTAGCATGCCACGCACCATTAAATCGTTATGCTTGGCTGTGCGCCACTGCGACATCCAGTCGAATAGAGTTAAGTCGTTATCAAAGTCTTTAGTGCTGTCTTGTGGGCAGTAACCAACGCTTGCATTTTCTGACCATTTAACAACCCCTTCGTTACTTTGAAGTTCGTTCACTAAGCAGCGTAAAAACGTCGTTTTACCCACGCCGTTTTCACCAATAACAGCCAGTTTTGCACCCGCTTCAAGTAATAAGTCGCCGCCGCTGAATAAGGTTTCGCCGTCAAAGCCATGGCCTAACTTAGTGAGTTCAAGTGCTTGGCGGTACATTTTTTTGCCTTCGTCAAAGTACAATGATGGGCTCATACGGCTTGATGATTTAACTTCATCTAGCTTAATTTTATCCATACGTTTAGCACGCGAACTCGCTTGCTTTGCTTTAGAGGCGTTAGCGCCAAAGCGGTTTACAAAGTCTTGAAGCTCATCGATTTCAGCGCTTTTCTTCGCATTTTCGGCCAGTAATTGTTCGCGTTGAAGGCTAGATGCCTCAATAAACTTTTCGTAGTTACCCGGGTAAATGCGCAGTTCGCCATAATCAATGTCGGCCATGTGCGTACAAACCGAGTTTAAAAAGTGACGGTCGTGCGAAATAATAATCATCGTACACTTACGTTGGTTAAGCTCATTGGCTAACCAGTTAATGGTGTAAATGTCTAAGTTATTGGTTGGCTCATCAAGAAGCAAAATATCAGGATTAGCAAACAGCGCTTGTGCTAATAACACTCGCAGTTTCCAACCCGGTGCTACATTGGCCATTAACCCGTAATGAAACGCTTGTTCAATACCAGCTTGAATTAAAATTTCTTCAGCGCGGCTTTCTGCCGTGTAACCATCCATTTCGGCAAAGATACTTTCAAGCTCTGCGACCTTCATGCCGTCTTCTTCGCTCATTTCTGGTAATGAGTAAATGCGGTCACGCTCTTGCTTTACTTTCCAAAGCTCTGTATCGCCCATTATTACCGCATCAACCACTGTGTATTGCTCAAACGCAAATTGGTCTTGGCTTAGCGTACCGACTTTTAAGCCTGGCGTAATCGACACATTGCCTGAAGAAGGGGTAAGTGCACCACTTAAAATTTTCATAAAGGTTGACTTGCCGCAACCATTTGCGCCAATTAAACCATAGCGGTTACCGTTACCAAACTTGGCTGAAATGTTTTCGAACAACGGCTCTGCGCCAAATTGCATGGTGATATTTGCGGTTGAGATCAACGAATTATTCCTAGAAAAATACTGACAGGGTTATGGTGCAAAACTGCGAAAATAAACAAGCAATAGGGTAAATAATAGGCCGCGGATTATACAGATCCACCCACCGGAAGGCTATTAAATTTATATGAATACTAACGAGGAAAGATTAGAGCTAATAAAACAGACTTTATTGCCCTATTTGCACCCTACACAGTTTAAACAGTGTAGGCGTGAAATTTATTTCGTGCGAAAAGTTCAATCGGTAGCAATGGCTCTACATCGCGTATTTAGTCCGCACCTCGCACTTCGCACCTCGCACTTCGCACCTCGCATTACGCTTTTAGCTGCTCGCACTTCGCACTTCGCACCTCGCATTACGCTTTTAGCTGCTCGCACTTCGCACTTCGTACCTCGCACTTCGCACTTCGCACTTCGTACCTCGCACTTCGTACCTCGCACCTCGCTGCTCGCATTTCGCATTTCGCACTTCGTACCTCGTACTTCGCACCTCGCACCTCGCACTTCGTAACTCGCACTTCGTAACTCGCACTTCGCACCTCGCACTTCGTAACTCGCACTTCGTAACTCGCACTTCGTAACTCGCACTTCGTAACTCGCACTTCGTAACTCGCACTTCGTAACTCGCACTTCGTAACTCGCACTTCGTAACTCGCACCTCGCACCTCAATGGTATGGACTCCCCACCTTTGTCAAAATCGACTAAGGTGACAGTGACAAACAAAAAGGAGCCCATACCATGACACAGTCTAGCACTATAACGATTGATTTAGCCAAAACGGTCTTTCAAGTCGCTTTCTTTAATAAGTTCGGTGTTTTAAAGTCGAATGAGAAAATGACTGAACGCAAGATGCTTTCATTTATAGTGAACCATCCAGAAGCGATTATATGTATGGAAGCTTGTAGCAGCGCTCACTATTATGGTCGTAAATTTGAAGGACAAGGACACAAAGTTAAGTTAATCCCTCCTCACATAGTTGCCAAGTACCGAGCAGGTAATAAAAACGATGCAAATGATGCTTTGGCAATTTATGAGGCACTTAAACGGCCAAATATTTATTCTGTTGCGGTAAAATCAATCAGCCAACAAGACCTTGCATCATTACTTAAGCTTCGCAAAGGGTATATAAAACAGCGAACACAGGTGTCGAACAGAGCGCGTGGTTTAGGTGCAGAATACGGTGTTAAGCTGCCTGAAGGTATTACGTCACTCAAAAAGCGTTTACCAGATATCCTTGAAGATGATGGTAATCAATTAACGCCAGCAAGTCGTTTCATTTTAGCTGATCTGCTTGAAGAGGTTCATCGGTTAGATAGTAAAATAAAGCATGCGACAGCGCAGCTAGTTGAATTGGCTAAATCTATCCCGGAGTGTGAATTACTGACAAGTTTACCAGGAGTTCAGTGGATAACAGCAAGTGCTCTTTATGCACGTTTAGGTAATGGCTCAGAGTATAAATATGGTCGCAATGCGAGTGCGTCGGTAGGACTTGTGCCAAGTCATAGTGGTTCAGGAGGAAAGAATAAGTTATATGGGATCACGAAGCGCGGAGATAAGTACCTACGTTCTTTGGTCACACATGGAGCGCGTGCGGTGGTATCAAACATACGCGATAAACAAGATAAGCTGAGTTGCTGGATCAGAGCATTATCAAGCAAACATCACTTTAATAAGATCACGATAGCAGTAGCCAATAAACTAGTACGAATGGCATTAGCCATGCTGAAAAGCGCAACGCCTTATAGAGCTGATTTAGCTTAGTCACAGCTATAAGGTGAATAACACTGCTAGAGTAAGCCGAGTAAAGGTAAGTAGAAAACGAATGTAATGTGATGACAAGCACGCAAGGTGAAACCTGAGAGTTGCGATGGTACGTGGATACCTTAACCTCGATAAGGAGCCTTGAATACAGTGGATTAAGCCATTCAGGTCTCGGGGTAGCTCCCCACAATAAGGCCGAATATACGTGAACTTGCTATTATCAAATTACACTTTGAATTTTCTTGCCTTACAGGGGGAGTCCATATACGTAACTCGCATTTCGTAGCTAGCACTTAGCACTTCGTAACTCGCTCCTCGTACCTCGCATTACGCTTTTAGCACTTCGAATTTCGTAGCTCGAATTTCGCAGCTTATGCTAGTTCAACAAACTAAAATCGACCTCTGGTAGGCATTCAAATCCTGGGCGAGCAAATAAATACCCTTGCATTAAACTGACGCCGGCACTGCGCAGCCATTGGTATTCTTCAATACATTCAATGCCCTCGGCAAGAGGCGTTATATTAAGCTCTTCGAACATTGCAATACAGTGGCTAACAATTGTTTGGCGTGCTTTATCAAGGTGAATATCGCGAACTAACTCCATATCAAGCTTAATAATATTACTTTGGAAATCGGCTAATAAATTTAACCCTGAGTAACCAGAGCCAAAATCGTCGGTCGCAGTAATAAATCCAAGTGATTGATAATATTCAACAACGCGTTTTATATGAGCGGTGTCTTCGACTTGTTCAACTTCGGTAAACTCGAACATTATTTGCTTAACAGGAAAGTTGTATTTTTGGGCGGCTGCTAGCGTCGTTTTAATACAACGCTCTGGTTGATAAATCGCATTAGGTAAAAAGTTAATACTTAAAATAGACGGTAACGCTAGCTTTGCAGCAAGAGAAATGGCTTTAACACGGCACAGTTGATCAAATGTGTAACGGTTATCGTCATTAACCTGAGAAATAACAGAATAAGCCGACTCATTATTAGGGCCTCTCACTAAGGCTTCGTAACCAAAAATATTCTTTGCGGAGCAGTCAATAATAGGTTGAAAAGCCATGGTGAAGTCAAAGCCTAGTTCTAAGTTGTCTTCACACAGTTTACAGCTTACTTGCTGGCAATTAGTTTGGTTAGTGCGCATTTTTTACCTATTTATTAAGTACTCTCTTATATAATAGTGCTAGTAAATTCGTAAATGTGCAATGTTCTCGTCTGTTTTGTTTTACATAGGTTGTTGTAATCTTTTAGTTCTGTGTGGTGTGGCTCGCTTAAGTACATTGCTACAAGCCTTTAACTAGCAGAACAAACTGACAATAAAAAACTGACAAAAGAACAATTGATAATAAAGCTGCTGATAACAGAGCAATCGATTAAAAAATGTTTCTCACAGTGAACCTTTAACAGTGCACTTAAAACGTCATGCAGCTTAAAAAAGTCGTTTTTAAAAATAGCTTGCTCGCTGTGCTCATGCCAGAAATAACGCGGCTTTTAGCCTTAAACGCACCGTATTTTTTATACTCAGGCATGATTTATTTTACGCATTGATTAAAAAATAACTTGCAAGCCTACCTACTGGTAGGTAATATCCTCAACATGAACACGACATATACAAACATACTGCAACACGCCGATGCGCTTATTCAAAGCAATGGTTTCCATGGTTTTAGCTATGCAGACCTTGCTAAAGAGCTCGATATTCGCAAAGCGAGTATCCACCATCATTTTGCAACCAAAGCCGATTTGGGCATTGCGTTTTGTCAGTTAAAATGCGAGCAGCTAAAGCAGCTAGAATCACACTTAAAAACGTTGCCATCAGCCAAAGCACGTTTACAAGGTTATTTTGCTGTGTTTCAAAGTTGTGCGAACGATGGGCAAATGTGTGGTATTTACGCCATGCAAACCGACTTGCGACTCATGGCCGAACCGCTGCAAAAGCAGGTATTAAAAATGGCTGATCTTGAGCTAAATATACTCAGTGATATTTTGCAAGTCGGACTTGATAACGGTGAGTTTAATTTTAAACCGACTGCTTATCAGCAAGCGGTCATTATATGTTGCGCAATAAAAGGCGCACTTATGCTAAACCGAAGTGAGCATCATGCTGGTTTGTTTAATCAAACGTGTGATGCATGGATTGAGGTGCTGGCCTAGTTCAGCACTCAAAAAATTTTACCTAGCAAACCTACCTACTAGTAGGTTAAATAAAGGAGAGCTGTCATGGCTTTTACGAATACACAAT
Source organism: Pseudoalteromonas lipolytica (assembly GCF_003515105.1). NCBI lineage: Bacteria > Pseudomonadati > Pseudomonadota > Gammaproteobacteria > Alteromonadales > Pseudoalteromonadaceae > Pseudoalteromonas > Pseudoalteromonas lipolytica. The sequence continues at coordinate 543,345 of NZ_CP032091.1, forward strand.
TAACAACGTTTAACGCCCTTGGTGAAAAGCTAGAAAAAGCAGGTGTGCCGCTTATCTACATTACACTCGGTATCATCTATATTTGGTTTGGTGGTATTAAGTTTTCTGCGGGGCAGGCTGAGGGCATGTACGGCATGATAGCTAATAACCCACTGGTTTCGTGGATGTATGCCCTTTTCTCAAAGCAAGGCCTGGTAAACTTTTTAGGCTCGCTTGAAATTATCATCGGCTTATTATTTTTCGCACGCTTTATTAACCCCGCTTTGTCGGTGCTTGGTGGGCTGTTATCCATGGCGTTATTTACAGTTACTATTAGCATGATGGTGTTTTTATCAGGTATTACGAGCGATGCCGGTTTTCCTGTATTGAGCTTTGTGGGTGAGTTTTTATTAAAAGATATAGGGTTGTTTGCAGCGTCGTTGTTTGTTGCTGGTAACAGCTTAAAAGCGTTAGTTGCAAAGCAAAACGCCCAGTAATGCCCGTATAACATAAAGGTCCGAAAGGGCCTTTTTTCGTTTCAATGTGATTATTATGCTAGTTAGTTGCTTAACACGTAAGGTGTGCAGCGAATAAACAGCTAGCAAACATACTTTACAAGCCTTAAGTTAAGGCTGGGGGTATAAAGTAGGGGCATGCCTTATAAACATGGCCTAGTGATGTTGCCCTAAATGTGACCTTTCCCCCAAAATTAACACCGGTTTTCTGTTCGAAATAATCTGCTAACTTAGCGAAAATAAATGAATTACAGCTAAAAATACTGACACCAAAAAGCGTGTCTATTTAGATAACTGCTATACTAGAAAAATCACACAAGTTAAGCCTATATCATGATGATACTACACTTTATTTATACGAATAAAGTCTGAAAATGAAAATATAATTAATACTTTAGGGAAAACAGGCGATAATACTAGGTAACAAGACAGCAAAGGTGGATTCAATGTCTGCAGGTATTTCATTTAAAAATCTAAGTATTACAAAAAAAATTCATGCCATAACATGCATTGCAGTCATTGCATTTGTCATTATTGTGCTAACCAACTATATCGCGATGAGCGATAATAGAGGCTCACTTGATGAGCTAGAAAAGTCGTCTTATCAAGTCGTTAAACTCACCTCGGCAAATGTGGCCTTACTCGAAAAGCTCGATGAGTTATACACACAAGCAGTCACCTTTGGCGAGTCAGACTTAGTAGATAGCGCAGCACAAACGTACAAAATAATTAACGAAAACCTGCAAAATATTATTGCTATCAATAACAGCTATGTGAACGCAGAAACAAAAGAAAAACTACAGCAATACGCAAAGACCTCTTCTGCTATTGCCAGCTCCATGATCGACGGTACAGCCGACTTTAGTAAAATTCAGCAGCAAGCACAGCAAAAAACAAAGCTATATGAAGCCGTACTCACCGGTTTTAAAGGGGCTCAATCGCGCGCTGATGACCGCTTTTTTGAATTAGTACAAGCCACTAAAGCGCGTTCTGACAACGCATTGCATTTAATGCTCGTTGTGTCGATTATATCGTTAGTTTTATTGGTGATTACCTCAATTTGGATTGCCCGTGGTATTGGCTCGTCTGCAAGTGCGGCTGCCGACAACTTACGCTTACTTGCAGATGGCAAAGGCTCTTTAAGCACACAGCTGGCTGTGCATGCTAAAGACGAAATTGGTCATGTATCCATTAACTTTAATGCCTTTATAAAGCTATTAAAGGCCGCAGTACTTGAAGTAATTGCAGTGTGTGAGCCGCTAATGGAAAACTCAACCCGATTAGTTCAAGGTATGGAACGCGCCGAAAAAGCCACAACCAAACAAACGACCGATGCAGAAATAGTGAAGCAATCAATGGAAGAAATGCGCCAAAGCGTTGCCGACATCTCTCATTCTGCTGCAAGTGCATCAGAAGCAGCGCAAACAGCTGAGCGCGAAGTAGAGCAAAGCCGCACGCAAATTCAGCGCTCCGTGATAGAGTCACGCACCTTAAGCGACGAAATAAACCAAGCCGCTTCAACAATCAACCAATTGGCAAGCGACACTAAAAACGTAACGCAAATTTTGAACGTGATTACTTCAATTGCAGAGCAAACTAACTTATTAGCGCTGAATGCTGCAATTGAAGCCGCGCGCGCCGGTGAGCAAGGTCGAGGCTTTGCCGTGGTAGCCGACGAAGTAAGAGAGCTGGCTTCACGTACATCGCAATCGACAAATGAAATCAGAGAGCTGCTTTCAACACTTACCACCGCAGCCAGTGAATCGGTAAATGCAATGAACTCAGCGCGCGACATGGCAATGAACAACGCCGAAGCCGCAGAGAATACAGGCCTATCGATTGAGAAAATCTCTGAGCAAATTTTAGAAATTAACGGCATGAACTCGCAAATTGCCGCCGCAACCGAAGAGCAAACCTCTGTTGCCAGCATGGTTGTAGAAAATGTATCTAATATGCACATGTCGTTCGAAGAGACCATGGACTCGCTTTCGGCAGTACGCGATGTTGCTAAAAACTTACATTACCTGTCTGACTCACTGTTAGACGCCACAGCAAAATTTAAAGTTGAATAAGCTAAAAGCGACACGCTAAAATTAAAAAAGCCACTTCATATTGAAGTGGCTTTTTACTACGTAAACAAATACCGATTAAAACGTCGCAATAACTTTTACTTTGTCGGTCACTTTCGCAGCATCAATATACCCAATCGCATCGTTATTAGAGGCAACAAAGTCAATAACGGCTTGATCATTCGCCAGCTTTTCAGGAGGCGTGCCCTTACCGGTAAAAACCAGCTTAGACCAATACGCATTAAGCTGGCTGCTCGACTTACCTACCACCTTGTCGTTAAACTCATCGCTCACGCTGTTACCATCTTGGTTTACAGGGTTTACTTTAGTGCCATCGTCGAACGACTTTGCTTTACCAAGGTAGATCTTTTTAATGGTGCCTTCATCAATTGCATTGCCATTGGCCGGATTAACAATCACGGCAACGTCTGCAAAAGCGGTGCTCGATAAAAGCGTTACCGCTGTAGCTAATAGTAATTTTTTCATTATGAACTCCAATTAAAAAACTAAATCAACAGCAACAGCAACGACATCAGTTTCTGTATCAGTGATGTCATCTTTAAAGCGACTAAAGTCAACTTTTAAAGCGGCAGACGGGTGGAAGTCATAACGAGTACCAATGGTGTAAACGTTACTTTTTGCTTTAACGCCCTCTAATACCTGGTTAATACCCGCGTTTAATGGCGGTACAGCAGGTAACGCGTTATAGCGATTACTATCGTGTTTGTCGTCGTTGTTTTCGTAAGTTAAGTGAACGGTCCACTCATTCATTCGATAACCAACCGACGTGTAATATTGTGTTTGTTTAGCCAGCGCACTGTTTTCTACTTCAAACTCAGTGTACTCAGCGTCAAATAAAATGTTGTTGTAATCAATCGAAAAACCAATCGCAAAGAATGAGCCATCATCTTCATTTGCAGCAATATCATTGGCTTGATCAACAAAGCCTGCACCACGTAATGCTTGCTCTAAGCCATTAAGTGCAATACCTGCGTCGGTATCGTTTGCAATATCAATGGTTGTTTCGGCAACAAAGTAGGCAGCGCGAGCGCTAAACCAGTCGTAGGCTAGAGTCCAGTTAATACCCGCAATGTCGTTTAACTCAGTGTCGCCATTAACAGATACAACCGCAATATCACCATCGAAACTGCCGTAAATAACTTGCAAGGTAGAGTCCCAATCGCCTAATTGGGTATTGTGCAATAAGCTTAAACCCTCATAGGTCGAAAACGGTAAGTTATACACTGATTGCGGTGGACGAACCCAGCGGTACGTGTAACCCACATCTAAAAAGTCTGAGTAGCGGTAAAACGGCGCACGCATTTTACCTGCGCTTAGTTGCAGCTCGTCGGTAAACTCATAGGTTAAATAAGCCCACTCAAACTCAGCGTCAAAGTCGTTATCGCCACGGGCAACAATTTGTGCTGTCGCACTTAATTTCTCTTGTAAATCAGCTGAAAGCTGTAAAGCAAACATGCTCTCATTCTTAAAAGAGATATCGTTATCGTAGCCGTATAAAGTTGTGTCGTCGTCGAGAGTTTTACCCCCCACAATTGAAGCAAAGCCATTTATGCGAACTTCTGCAAGCGTGTTTGCAGACACGAAAGCAGCACATAGCGCCAATGCGATAGGAAGTTTTTTCATTGTGTATCCCTAGTATTTGGTATTAAGAATGTTGATTTCATTTAACATTATAGTCGTATGTTTAGAAATGGGCGACAAAAGCCCCGTTAAATTGTGACTTTTGCAACAAATAACCTGTTATATATCAAACATAACGCGTTCAATGGCGCAGCTTTTACCTGCTAAAGTGTTAAATTAGTCGTGAGGTAGGCAGGGGGAATACTTCGCGTGTTTAAATTAATTAACACTTTTGGCGCGATTAGCAGTAAAAATGCAACGACGGTTTCATGCCGTGCTTTATTTAACTAGTTTGGCCAATTTAAACTTTCTTCATTCATTTTATTTACCGATATCTCGCTTTAATGCTATTTTTAACCTAAGCACTACTGCCACGATAAAGGACGTAAAATGGCAACCAAAACAATCGATTACTACAACCAAAACGCACAAGCATTTGTCGATGCCACGCTCGATGTAGATTTAACTCAGCTTTACGATGAGTTTTTACCGCTGCTGCCAAAAAATGGCACCGTGTTAGATGCTGGGTGTGGCTCTGGCCGCGACGCCTTTATTTTTAAAGAGCGCGGCTTTAACGTTGATGCGTTTGATATAAGCCCCGAAATAGCCAAGCTAGCCTCAGAATACTTAAATCAAGAGGTGGCAGTAAGCAGTTTTCAAGACCTAAATGACGTTGAAAAATACGACGGCATTTGGTGCTGCGCAAGTTTAATTCATGTCTCAAAAAACGACTTAACCGACGCCTTTAATAACCTAGCCCGCGCACTTAAACCTCAAGGTATTGTGTATGTATCGTTTAAATACGGCGACGGCGAGCGTGAACACAACGGCCGCGAATTTACCGATCTAAACGAAGTTGGCCTCGAAAGCATTATTAAAAACACCAACCTGTTTATTTTAAAGTCGTGGCAAAGCGCCGACCAGCGCCCAGAGCGTGCCTCAGAAACATGGCTAAACGCCATTTTGCATAGACGAACGCCAAAGTAAGTCTTTAGTCTTGTAAATTACAAAACGACAGTGCGGCATGCTTCGTTATGCCGCATTTTTAAACGAATCCCTCACATGTTAATTTAGAGCAACCACTTTATTCATCGATAAACCCTATATTTATCATGGCCATTCGTGCTAGATTGTTTTTAAACTTAATATCAGCTTAACGGCTCGTTATTTAGTATTAATAAATAACCATGGAGCGGTTTACTCATTTTAAGCCGCAGTAACAGGATTTAGCTTATGCGCTTAAAAGAAGCCCTCAGCGTTTTATCAAAGTCTTCATTAAAGGCATAGTTTGGATATGGCTATGCAGCAACAGCTCGACTTTATCGCTTATATTCAACGCATGCTGGTGGAAGGGGACTTTAGTGCCACTTACAAGTTTGCCTTGTTGCATGCGCTTGCTGATATCAGCATTGAAAAACAGCAAATAGATCCGAATGCGCAATTACAAATAACGTTTGACGAATTAGTCGAAAAGTTTATTGCGTTGTATTGGCATCAAGCATCTCCTTTTGGTGCCATTGGTAATAATAGAGACCAGCTGCTTTTACAAAATACCAATTCCAAAAAACAAGCCAAAATCATCACCACACTGCACGATGCAAAATTAAATAACATTACTTCAGTTAGCCAATTAAAAAAGTGCAGTGATTGGAAAAACATACGCAGAACAACGTTACAAACCATTAAAGATGGACCGTTATGGTTATTACAAAAGCTAAATGGCAAGGAAGAGTGTTTCTTATATCCTCATGTTAAAGGGCAGCAATACATTACCTTAAATGCAGGTATTGCCAGTTGCTTTAGACGCTTTTACGACTTAGTTGTGTACTTAGCTAAAAATGCATGGCTACAAAAAATTCAAAGTATTAAATACAACCAAGCGCTAATCGGCCCACAAAGCCAACTCCATGACTTTTTATTTGGCTTTGATCGCAATGCACTCAATAAAGCAAAACCTGTATTAATAGAACTACAACGCGGTCACTGCTTTTATTGTCAAAAGGCATTAAACAGCAAAACCGAGGTTGATCACTTTATTCCGTTTACGCGTTACGCCAACGATTTAGGCCATAACTTTGTGGCAGCTCATAGTAAATGCAATAACAGCAAACGCGATTTTTTAGCTGCGCAAGAGCACCGCGAGCGCTGGCAAGAACAAAACCTCGTTATATATAACCAGCATATAACTCGTGAGTTGAGCGATTACTTTAATTGTGATGCCGAAAAATCACGCTCAGTGAGCGACTGGGCGTATCAGGTTGCACAGGCAAACAGCGCCAAATTGTGGGTAGTCATAAATAGTTTTGAGTTTGCAGAAAGTGCTGTTTATCAACAGCAAAATAATGAGCTTGGTTTAGTGGCGGAAGATAAGCCAAGTTATAACGTGTAGATAGTGAAGTTTAACGTACAGACCTAGAGTTTGCGTGCAGGATTTTTAAGGGATTAAAAACCTCTATTTGAGGTTTTATCGCGTTGGCGATGGCAACCAAAGAGAGGCTGCCGCCGACCTCTCTCTGGACTCTCTCGGCGCACCCGAGGATCACACTTGATCTTCAACTTACGTTAATGATGTGAGCGTAATCAGCGTAGATAGGCCATCCATGGCCAAGCTACGCTTTGTACAGCATCCATGCTGTAAATTACTCATCATTAACTTAGTTTCAGGTGTGATCACGGGGAATTGGAGTGTGCTGGTAGATTGGTGTTACTCAATAGCTGTTCCATTAAACTCTAGAAATGAATATTAACTGAACGAAAATTGCTCTAATTACAAATAACTGCTAGGTTAATAACCACATAATAAGAAAGGACTCTGTAAAATGAAACTTAATCAAGTTTTATCTATCGTCAACCAAGTTGAAAAATCAAAATTCATTTCATGTCTCGATCGCCTTTGTTCTGATGCAGCTAAAAATAATAAGAAGCTAGCTAAAACGATTGATAATATTGATGGACAAATAAAAAATGCATCGGGCAGTGAAATAACTCAGCTTTTTAATACAGTGAGAGACTTCTTTAAAGAGTCTGTTAAAGAACAGATTTTAATGAGTTCTGCACAGCTAAACTTATTAATTAATTTGTTAAGTCGAGATGGTAACTGTGTTGCAAGAATAAGTTGGATTGAAACTCTATACGCAAAAGAGTGGAAAGAGTTGTCAAAGCTATCTAAAGATCTACTTGCATGTATAAAGCAAGGCTCACCTGAAAGTACATTCGACAGAAATAAAGCTCTCAAAATTTATCATGCTTGCATGAATGAAGCGTATTTTAACGATCAAAAAAATAATCGTGATGCAAAAGTAACTGATGATGAAAGAAGTATTCTAAATGTTCTTTCTAATGAATTAGAGCTAACAACTGATGAGTGCGCTGCAATAGAGCATTTAGTAGATGTGATTCCAGAAAATGGTGTTCTAGATGCGCTAAATAGCTTGAGAGATATGGGATTAGTATTTATCAGCAAAAAACGACAAGAAGTATTTGTTCCAGATGAAATTGTTACATTATTAAATGAATTACAAGGCAAAGACTTAGCTGATAAATATGTGTTAAGAATATTAAGAACTTGCACAGATGCTGAACTTTCAAATGCACTAAAAGCTCATGGCCGTAAGATCAGAGGCATTAGTCGAGCTGAGAAAATTCAAACAATTATTCATTCAGGTATAAGTGCATCTAAGCTTTTAAGTGATGATATACATAGCCCTGAAGATACACAAAATCAGCGAAAAGAACGCTTAAAGCAGTTAATCACTGATCTTGAAATTGATACTGAAAAGTTGGGGACAACTTTAGATGAAAGGATAGGCTTAATTTTAAATTCGTTGTCTGGTGCAACTGAAAAAGAGTTTGATTCTTTGAGTGCTAGTGGGTTTAAACAATTACTCAAAACGCTCGAAGAGCACTTCCCAACCATGCCAGCAGTTTTGAAAGAAGCTTTTGAGTTAGAGCCAACTGAAATTATAGACACAGAAAAGCTTCGTTCACTTAGTATCACACCCCATGACATTTTATACCTGCTATCAAATGATGAAGTAAAAGAAGTTCGCGACAGCATAGGTTTGTCAAAGCGTGGTAATCCTCGTTTTGCAATATTGGAAAGCTTTGCAAATGCCACAGATAAATTAATTGAAAACTACGATGCCTTAGCAAGAAGAGATGTGAATGCACTTCGAGATGCAGGTGTCGAAGTTTTAGAGGCAGATTTAGGTATTAAATTTGAAGAAGTCACAAAAGCTATATTAGAAGTTTTAGAATTAAACATTGATGAAGATCTGCGTAAAGACCTCAATACAACCAAAGACAAGGCTGATATTGTTATTTCGTTGAGTGATAACGATATCATTATTGGTGAAGCGAAAACCTGCAAAAACGGTGATTTTGCCAAATACTCAACGACCTCTCGCCAAGTTAAAGCTTATGTAACTCGCGCTGAAAATCAGGGCAAACGAGTTGCTCAAGTACTAATAATTGCACCGAGTTTTTCTGAGGATTTTATTGAGTCTGCTGAAATGGATACAGAGGTAAATATCTCTCTTCTCGAGGCGCATGGTTTGAAGTTAATACTCGACGCTTATAAATCTAAGCGAAATCCAAGCTTTGCACCTAAGTTATTGACTAAAGGTGGCTTGCTGAAAGCTGAATTGATTGCAAAAAATATATGATTATAACAGTTTGGCGACTTGATATAGGATTGGGTAGTTTTGAAAAAGAAAGGTAAAATTAAGATACTTGTGGTTTCTGATCTTCATACGCAAGTAGATAATACAATTGATGATTCAAGGCTTATCATTGAAAACTTAAGACTTGGAGAATATGCTGAATCATTGATCAATTATGTAAGTTCAATAAATGACGACCCTATAGATTTAATTGTTTGTTCTGGAGATATTGCAAATAAAGGATGCGAAAAATCTTTCGAAGCAGGTTGGTTTTTTTTAAGAGAGCTTCAAGAAAAAACGAATAACCCCCATTTAATTTGCGTGCCTGGCAATCATGATCATCAGTCTAGAAATGATAAAACGAAATGCGGTTTTTCACCAAAGCATTCATTACAATTCGTATCGCCTGCGTTTCCCTTTAGAGCCCACGAAATGAATACTCATTTTTGGGCATGGAACTGGGCTATTTGTAATAAAAACGATAAATTTAATGTTCTATGTATTAATACAAGTGCTTATCATGGGTATGGGGACGAATATAAGCATGGAAGGTTGCCAATCGAGACAACAAATCAAATTATTGAACATATTCAATCTGATGAGTTTAGTAAAAGTGCTTTATTTAACATTCTTGTTTGCCACCATCATCCAGAAAAAATGGAGTACATTGATGAAGACTATGATAATGAAAGCATGGAAGGTGGTAGTTACTTACTTAAAATGTTAGATGAAGCAGATGTCGGACCTTGGCTTGTAATACATGGACATAAACATTTCGCTACATTACGGTATGGCTCCTCATACAGCGGAACTCCTCCTACAATCCTCTCTGCAGCAAGTGTATCAGCAATCTTATATGACAAAATAGATAATTTAACTTCAAATCAAATGTATATTTTAGAAGTCGATTTAGATGAAACAGAAAATAGAGGTAAGCTTGTAGGTAATTTTTATTGCCACGAATGGACTTGTTTGAGTGGATGGCAGCCTTCAGAGTCAGATAACCTTCCTCATTTTGGTGGGTTTGGTTCTTCAATCACACCAAAAGAAGCTGCAGATATGATTACAGATTATGTACATAAAAATGGACCATTTGTTGAAGGTGATGAAGTGCTTTATGTATCTGATTTATTGAGATACTTTACACCTCAAGAGTATAAGTCGACAATTAATAAACTAGATTGTGCAGGTATTTCTTTAGTGCACGATAAGAATAGAAATATAAGTCAGATAGGATATAAAAATGTATAGCTTTATTCCGAGTATTGGAGAGTCATTTAATGCTAGAAGTACTGCAATTTCTGATTTATGTAATGGCTTCATTGTTAGTGATCATTATAGCCAAATATGTTCTTCAGATCATTTGATTATGGTTGGTCCTCGAGGCAGTGGCAAGACAACTTTATTGCGAATGTTAGAGCTACAGTCTTTGGATTACTGGCAGGGGGATAATTCTGATTTTTATCGAGAGAATATAAAATTTTCTGGAGTTTTTATACCAACAGACCGTTTTTGGAAAACTCAATACGATAGAGTTGAGAAATGTGAGTATTTTATTGAATCTAAAAAATATCTAGAGGCCTTGTTCATTTATCATATATTAGAGTGTTTTTGTAACGTTGTTTCATATAGAGCGAATAGAATCCAGAAAAAAAATAATAAATATAGACATGTAGAACTTCCTAAGAATGAAGAAGTAGAGTTGGTTAATACTTTATCTGACTACTGGTGCGTAAGTCCTTTAATTCCAACTTTGAAAGGTTTGATAATAGCGTTGACCTTGAAAAAGTCTGAATTATCGGATTATATATCAAAAACTTTTAATGGAGTTTATATCGAAAAGCCTGTTATTTTAAACGTGAATATAACAGATATGATATGCAACTCTGTAAGTATAGTTAATACTTTGTTTGATGAATCAAATGAGAAGTGGGCTTTCCTTTTCGATGAATTGGAACTTGCTCCGAATGATTTAATTCAGCCACTAGTTGATGCAATGAGAGGTGGGGGCAATAAAGATGTGATTTTTAAGTTGGCACTTTCACCTTATCATGAAGGAGTAAAGGTAACTCGAAACCCTGATAGTGCTATGAAGGATCAGGATATTAAATTTGTTGACTTAACAGGTAATGGTGACCAGTTTATATTTGCAGAACAGCTTTGCTCCGGCGTATTTAGAAGGAAGGGATTAACAAAAGATGTAGGACTTTATTTTGAATCTCCAACGGAAATAGATATTAATATAGATGTTAATGAGCTTATAAAAAAAGATCAGTCTTTTAATGAGTATCTTAATAAAGTTATTGGTACATTTAGTAGTTATCAAGATTTAGATCCTAAGAATCAAGCTTTATTACGAAAGATAAAGTTTATAACGCATTTAAGAAACCATTTAAAAGGGAGTAAAAACAAAATAAAAGCACGAAGAAGACCTGCTGATTTTTATGCTGGTTTTAAGAATATTTGTAAAGCTGTGGAATATAACCCAAGAATGTTAATAGGTATTATGAATGTATTCTCTTCAATTGCTAAAGCTAACAACACAATATCGATAAATGATCAAATTAATAAACTTGATGAATACTTCTCTTCTTTTAGGGCGTTACTAAGTACTATTGACTTAAATGGTAAGGGTTTAGCTTTTCGTAATATTTATGAGTTAGTTGAACATCTATCAAAGTTTTATAAAAGTGAAATTTATTCCGAAGAGTTTAAAGATAAACCTAAAGGCTCATTTTTAATGAGATCTCAAGAAAATGTAGATATAAGGAGTGCTGTTGGTTTAGCTCTGAACTCTGGGGCCCTTATCACTGTAGGGTCTAATTTAGGTACTTTTTATAGTGCAGAAACAGAAGGCGATTTAAGGTTTAGGGTATCATATTTGTTTTCTCATCACTTTAATCTTCTGCTAACTCTACAAAAAGAGGTTGAACTTTCATATGTTCTTTGTAGTACTTCAAACCTTGGAAAATCACAAGAACAATTAAGGATAGATGGATTATGAAAGTAGAGCCAACAAAGGAAATTGGTACTTATGATTTAGGTATTTTTGGGCTTGGTTATGAATCTCGAAGTACCCACATTATATCTAAGATTAGAGCTGAAAAGTTGATATGTTTAGGATATGAAAGTAATACGGATAAGTGTAGTTATCAAGATAATAAAGTAATTTTTTCTGAAAAAAAATCCGTTATTTATGAGGGGAAAGATGAAACGGTTTTAAAAAATTTAGAGTCTGAAATCTCTACTTTCAAAGGGCAGGAAATCAATTGCATCGTTGATATTACAGTAATGACTCGACATAGATTAGCAGAGGTTATTTGTATGTTAATTAACTCATTAGGTCGGGGGTCTACTATTACAATAAGCTATTCGTTGTCTTGTTATGTTGAGCCGCCGGAAGGGTTACAGCCTAGTTCTAAGGTTTGTGAAATCTCTTCTGAGTTAACTGGAAAAATAGGTGATTTATGCCTACCAACATCATTAGTTTTAGGGCTCGGCTATGAAGAGGGTAAAGCTCTTGGTGTGGTTAATTATTTAGATTCAGAATATGTCTTTTACTTTATACCTAGAGGTAGTGATAATAGGTTTGATGAAGAAGTAATAAGAAAAAATGAGAATCTGCTGAAAGATATACATAGTAAGAGTCTGAATTATTATGAAGTAAGTAACCCTGTTATTTGCTATAGACGATTAAAAGAGTTGATATGCTCCTTACAGACAAGTACTCGACCATTACTTATGCCATTAGGGCCTAAGATATTTGCGGCAATATCAACTGTATTAGGTAAGGAGTTATACCCAAATTTACCTGTTTGGAGAGTATCTTCTGAGCACCAAGAAACTCCAGTTGAGAGGCATGCAAGTGGAGAAATGATTTCATTTACAATTTCACTGTAACTAATCACCCAACCGCCAATTTCCCTGCCTCATGCCACATCTCGTTTGGCATGGGGCTTACTAATTCCCATGTTATATTCATTGGCTGGCTGCCGCTGTGGCTTTGATATGTAACCTCGCCATAGTTCACAAATCCCATGGTTCGGCCGTTTTCATCTTTGCTTTGTTCACGCACAAACAGCAAGATGGTTTTGCCTGTTTGTTGGTGCTGAATGTAGCTTAGGCCGCGGCCGTGTTCTGGTCGGGCGCTGTTTTGCGTTTGCCAATGAAACAAGGTTGGGCTGATTGCATAGTCGTGATACAGCGTTGTTGGTGAGTAGGTTTTTTCGCACTTATTGAGCGTGACGAATAGTAGCTCTAAATTTTGTTCTTTGAACTCTAATACACCTTCGCGAGCGGTCGATTTTTTATCAAACGTATGCGCTCCGAATGCCGCTAATATTTGTTGGCGAGTGTAGCGGCTGTGCAATTTTATTGCATGGTTTGGTAGGCACGCTAAGTCACTTTCTTGTTGATGAATACGATTTATTAAAAGCGTTATAACTTCTGATAACTCTTGTTGTAATAACGGGTTTTTTAGTGCTTGTAAGCTTTGCTTAAGGGATTTAAACCCTAGACTTGTGCCAGTGTTATCCCAAAAATTGTAATGAGCCATTAGTGCGTATTGTTGATTTTTAGGTGTTATCTCAATGCTAAAGTCGCTGTTACATAAATCGCGTAAAAAGCACAAATAGCTCAATGAATCACAGCTAAGTAATTGCGTATTTATAGCTCTGTAATAGGCACTATATATATCAACTTGATCTGCTGGAATATCATCGTCTTTTAACCAATGCCAACCGCCATGCCTTGTATCTTTCGGTTTATAAATATCTTCTAGTGTGACTTGTGGGTTTATACGTAAAAAGTTACTTAGTGTTAGCTCGTCGCTTGTATGATGAGAATAACTGTTTATAAGCTGTTGCAAACGGCGTTTGCTGTTTGTTGCTTGTTGTATATTACGTAAAATAGTTTTTTGCGTGCGTTCTTGTAGCTCTATACGACAGCCCAGTGGCAAGTGCGGAAAGTTATTTTCTATTTCGGTTTTTATTGGCTGGTTACTTTTTCCAATGAGTGCGCGAAACTTATTAGCAAAGTCATATTCGGGGCGAGCATTACCAACAAAGTCGAGTACAGTACAACACTGCTTTTGACTGTTGTCGGGTAAACGTAGGCCACGACCTAATTGCTGTAAAAATAGCGTTAGGCTCTCAGTTGGACGCAAAAAGAGCAGGGTATCTACTTCTGGAATATCGACCCCTTCGTTAAAAATATCAACGACGCAGAGTATGTGTATTTCACCTCGTCTAAGCGCCTGCTGTTTGTGTTTTCGTTCACTAGTATTTTTACTGGTAAGTACGTCTGCACTTATACCTGCAAGGTTAAACTTTCTGGCCATAAACTCAGCATGATCTTGGCTTACACAAAATGCTAATGCCTTAATTGCGTTAATATTTGTAACGATGTCGTTGAGACTCGATATGATTTTATTCGCGCGGTTATTCTCGCCAGTGTAGAGGTTACTAAGCTCACTAATATCGTAACGACCGCCTCGCCACGTTACCGTGCTTAAATCTGTATCGTCATCAAGGCCAAAGTATTGGAACGGGCATAAATGGCGCTGATTTATTGCTTCTGGTAAGCGGATCTCTGCGGCAATAACACCACAGAAATCCTCTAATATATTTGCCCCATCTTGCCTTTCAGGTGTGGCCGTTAACCCCAATAAAATGTTTGGCTTGAAGTAATTAAGAATGCCACGGTAACTGTTAGCACTTACGTGATGCACTTCATCAATAACAATATAATCATAAAAATCAGCACTCAATTTTATGTTGTCGATTTGGTTGTTAAGGGTTTGAATTGAGGAAAATAATTGGTTGTATCTTTGAGGTTTGTAGTTGCCAACCCAAAGCTCGCCAAAATCATTATTTTTTAGCACTCCACGATATGCGCTTTGTGCTTGAGTGAGGATTTCTTCTCGGTGAGCAACAAATAAAAAGTTGGCATTTGGTTTTTTGTCGTACACGGTTTTAAAATCAAATGCAGATATGATTGTTTTACCTGTGCCTGTTGCTGCCACTACTAAGTTTTTAAAGCGATTGTGAACGCTTCGTTCAACACTTAGTTTTTCTAAAATAGCTAATTGATGAGTTTTAGGGGTTATATCAAAATAGAACTGGTTATTTGCTTGTCCTTTACCACGCTGTTCATTCAGTGAGTTTATTAGCTTTTCTTTACATTCAACTTTACCACTAAACAGTTCAAAGTCTGGTGATTGCCAGTAGGTTTCAAAGGTGCTTTTGGTTTTAGCGATAATATGCGGAATTTCTTGCGCTGTAATTTTTAAATTCCATTCAAGGCCGCTGGTGAGTGCCGAATGCGATAAGTTAGACGAACCAATATAGCCAGTATGAAAACCGGTGTTACGCATAAATAAGTAAGATTTTGCGTGTAAACGTTCTTGCTGATTGTTATAGCTTAGTTTTACTTCAGTGTTTGGTAGGCTTGCCAAAAACTCAACCGCTTTAGCATCTGTTGCCCCCATGTAAGAGGTGGTGATAACTTTTAGTTTGTTACCACTTTTGGTAAAGGCTTCAAGTTCATTTTTAAATATTCTTAGCCCTGTCCACTTTATAAATGAAACTAACCAGTAAATAGTGTCGGCCGATTTTATCTCACGCTTTAATTCTGTCTCGAGCGATATACCCGCATTCGCGCCACTAAATAATTCGCTTTGGGTAAGCCCTGTTAATGGAAATATATTTTTGGCGTAGTCTTTGAGGTTTGCTGCAATTGGGTTTTCAGTATTGAATAGTGCAGTGAGGATTCTACCTTGGCTATCTATTAGGTTTTCACTTATTAGCTCATCATCTCGAATATGATCTTTAAGCCAAAAAACTAAGTTATTTGCTAGATTGATTTGCTCTTGTAAGCGATTATTTGAACTAGGTATAGCATCAATCGCGTGAGCAATTAACTTACCTAAAAATCGAGACAGCCAAGTGGCAGCTTCTGCTGATTCAAGTTGGCGTTCTCCGACATAAAACTGTTCACGATCTAGGTGTTGCTCGATTACTTGCGTAATCAGCTGCTCGTAAATACCAACCTGTTCCATAACGACTCCCTGTTTTCGAACAGCCAGTTTACTAAAATAGATAATGAAAACAAATAATAACTCATTGGTAATTTGAAGGCTTTAGTTACGGTTACACCCCGTGTTCACACCCGAAATTGAATTAATTATGAGTAATTAACAGCATGGATGCTGTAGAAAGCGTAGCTTGGCCATGGATGGCCTATCTACGCTGGTTACGTTCATTTAATTAATTCAAATTGAGGAAACAGTGTGAACCTCGGGGCGCCGAGAGATTCCAAAGAGAAGTCGGCGGTTACTTCTCTTTGGTTGCCGTCGCCAACGCGACAGAATTATCAAATACGATTAGTGCTTTATTTTCACAGCTACCACAAATTAAAGAATAAGCATCTTTGCGCTTACTTACTTTAGTATTTACATCCTCGCATTGAACACATGGAGCTTTCATTGGAGTATTAGTATTGCATTTGGAACATGTAACGTAATATCCATAACGACCTGAATGAGCTTCAAGAGTATTTACACTACCACAACCTTTACATTGTAGGTTTATAACTCTTGGTTGTTCACTATTTGATAGGGCTTCTGCTTTTGTTTCACCACTATATATTGGCGTGGGCTCGCTAAGGTTTAATGATGTCGTATCAGTTATAAGCTGTTCAGTAGGTGCGATATTTTTCTCTAAAAGAAACTTACAAATTCTAGTGATACTTTCTTTACTAAACCAAGGGCGCGCATTTGTTGATAAAAAGTGCAATGCATTGGGTGTTGAAGTTGGGAGTTTCATAATTTGCAAAAGCTTATCAGCTATAAACTCTGACTTAACTAATCGATCTTCAAGCGATTTAGGCATGCAATCTCGATTAATTATCGCATTACTCGATATAGCACAGAGACTATGCCATTCACGACCACCAAAGTTTTGCTGTATTTTGCCAAACATTCTAGGAAGTAGATGTTGCGCATTGTCTATAACTAAACTCTTAAGTAATGCGACTTGTAGCTCAACTTGTTTTATTGGTGATGGCATGCCTTGCCATTTCCCTCGGTAGCTACGGCTCCATTCTTGGTGTTCATTTATGGCAACTTCACCAGTAATACTTTTTGATTCGATTAGTATAAACCCGTATGTATAAACAATAAGATGGTCTATCTGTGCCGTTTCGTTATTGTGCTTAAATTTAACATCATTAAAGACGAAGACTTGAGGATGATCTTTGAATGCTCGACGTAAATAAAATGCGATGTCTAGCTCTTGCTTTTCACCAGCTTGGATCTTAGGTGAATTAGACTTAGTGGGTGACTTATCTTTTAGGAGCATGAGAAATCCTTTCATCATGTATTTTTGAAAGATAACATTCTAGTTCCTAATTAAAATACTTAAAAGCTCGATAACCAAATTTCACCGTTAAAACGGCTCCTACGGGTGGTGGCTGTTAGGTATGGCGGTGTGTTTTTGGATGTTGTGGCGATTGAAACGCGCGAAATAAATTTCACGCCTACAAGGGCGGAATAGCGCCAAGGTGCGAGATTTGAGAGTTGATCATAGAGAGCAAAGACTAGAGAGCCAAGCCTAGAGCGAATACGCGCTATAAAACCGCTGCGAAAGATTCACCGTTAAAACGGCTTCTACGGGTGGTGGCTTTTAGGTATGGCGGTGTATTTTTGTGTGTTGCGGCAATTGAAAAACGCGCGAAATAAATTTCACGCCTACAAGAGCGGAATAGCGCCAAGGTGCGATGTGCGAGCTTAGAGAGTCGATCTTAGATTAGCTATCTTAAAGAGCCAAGCCTAGAGCGAATACGCGCTATAAAATCGCTGCGACAGGCTCTTTTACAACACAAGCAGCAAGTCTTAAAGCGCTAATACTTCTCCCTGTAAGCTTGGTGAACCCGCAATACTGGTTTGTAGTTGCGCTATTAATAACTGCGCATTCGCAGAGGGTGTGCGCGAGTGAGCCCACAGGGCGTAAATTGGTCTTGCTGGAATGCTGTGGGGCGTTTCTACATAACTAAAGTTGTGGGTGTCTTTTATACAGCCAATTTCACTCATGGGCAGTATGCCTACACCGTAGCCTGCTTCGATCATTTTTCTGGCGATTGTAATATCAAAACAAAAGCTTATTTGTTCAAATTCATTTTTTAATGCGGTTAATAATCCGCTAGGTAGCTGCGACTCTGAATAGGGCAGCACTAGGCGTGATGTTGGCGCCCCTTTCTTTACTATTAGCTTTATGGCAATCGCCCCTAGGCGTTTTTGAAAATAGCTTGAATCTTGTTGCTCGCCCACTCTAATCGCTAGGTCAAACCGCTTTTGGCTTAGTTGGCTATTGGCATTACTTGGGTAAATGTGGAGATTAAGCGCAGGGTTGGCTAAGGCAAACTGATTTATTGCGCTCATGAGTGGGCCGGCAATGATATTTTGTGGGCACAGGAGGTAAAAGTCTTTTGCTCCCGACGAGTCATTTAATTGTTTTAATTGGCTATTAAGTGCAAGCACTTGCTGGCCGAGTTCATCGTAAAGGGTTTCACCTTTGGCTGTGAGTACAATGCCTCTGGCGGTGCGTTGCAGCAATGGTTCGCCAAGTTTGTCTTCTAATGCCTGTATGCGCCTAGAAAGGGTTGAAAGGTTTAAGCCGAGATCTTTTGCTGTTTGGCTCATGCTTTTACGGCGCGCTATCTCAATAAACAAATGCAGATCATCCAGCATACGACTCCCTCAATCTTAGTTTGCATTTTCGTGACTGTTGTCACTTGCCCTGTGCAAATATAGTAACGCCAAGGAGGACATATGAAAATTCATTTTATTTTTACTGCGGCGTTTTCGTTCTTAATGTCGTTTTTATTATCGGCATGGGTTACATACGTGAATTTAGGCCTAAGCGATACGTTTATAGCAAGTTGGATGAAGGCCTTTGCCAATGCGTGGCCGGCTGCGTTTGTGGTGGCGTTTACAGTGGCACCGCCTATTAGAACATGGGTTTTAAAGTTATTTAGTAAGGAATCAGTATGATAAATATAGTTGCAAAAATCACCCCTAAAGCGGCGTTATTCGAAGAGTGTAAAGGGCGTTTACAGTGCATTTTAGCTGCCACTCGCGCAGAGCCCGGATGCAACCGATTCGAGTTGTTTGCAAGTAAGGAGCAGCGCTGTTTGTTTTTAGTGGAGCAGTTTGTATCGCAAGCTGCGCTTGATGCGCATTATGCTCAGCCTTATACCAAAGCGGTGTTCGCGTTTTATGAGAATGCGTTGGCAGAGCCGGTTGAAGTTGAGAAAGTGGAAGAAGTTATAAACTAGAAGTTAGAAGTTAGAAGTTAGAAGTTAGAAGTTAGAAGTTAGAAGTTAGACGTTAGAAATTTTGGGCGCTAAAAAAAACTAGGCTACTGGGGAAGTACTGCTATTCGTAGCCTAGTTTTACAAGGTTGAAACAGGTTAAAGCATGGTTAAAATTTGTTTGGCTTTGTCACGTGTGAGGCAGGCGGCCATGGGGCGTTTGGCAAATAATTTTGCAGACACGGTGTGCTCTTTGCCATTGTATTGATTATGCAGTGTTTGCACATTCACGCGGCACGTTACGGTGTATTGGTTTTCAACGTAGCTGATTTCAACGCGTTCTACTTTTTGAATTAAGTTTTTATAGGGGTAGCCTTCGTCGGTATCAAGCTGTGTTACAGCGGGTTGGTTTGCATAGCTTGCACTCGATAGGCAAATAAAGAGTAAAATGATGCAGTATTTCATAACAGTTATCCTTAATTGATGGCGGTTGGCTGTATGAGTATTACGTGAGAGAACAATGCTGACAAACGATTAAAAATTGCCTATGCTTAAGTTTTTATTAACCATAAGTGCATATGAAACTTCCTCCCTTAAAGAGCCTTTGGTATTTTAAGCATGCTGCAAAGCTTGGCAGCTTTAAGCTGGCCGCTGAGCAGTTATATGTAAGCCAAGCTGCTGTGAGCCAACAAATTCGGCTACTCGAACAGCAACTGGGTTGTGCTTTATTTACCCGTCATACGCGTTACGTTGAACTAACGCGTCAGGGCGAGCAATTATTGCCTCATGTACTCAAGGGGTTTGATCATTTGCATACGGGTGTGCAGTCATTAAGCCAAGACAGTCACCCAAATACGTTAAACTTATCGGTGCTGCCTTCGTTTGCTAGTGGCTGGTTACTGGGGCGTATCAGCGATTTTCAACACCAACACCCAAACATAAAAGTACGTATTGAACCTAGCGATCAATTGGCCGACTTTTCAACGGGGCAAGTTGATTTAGGTATCCGCTTTGGTCTTGGTAATTACCCAGACTTACAAAGCGAGCTTTTAACCGATGACAGCTTATTTTTAGCTTACAAACCGGGTTTAATTGATGTAACTAAAACGCTTAAGCCGCAAGTGATGGCGCAAAAACTAATAAAAGATATTTGCCCCGATGCCGAACGAGGTTGGTTAACGTTTGCAGAGCAATTAGGCATGAACGCCGATGCGTTACCTTCGCTCGAAATAGACAATGCGGCATTGGTTATACAAGCAACCCTTGCAGGGCAAGGTATTGCTATCGTTCGCCGACGCCTAATAGAAACGCAATTACAACTTGGGCAGCTTGAAATTTACCCCGACTTTGAATACCCATGCCAATTTAAATACTATTTAGCGGGGCCAGCAGAGCATTTTACATGGCACAAGGTGCAGGTTTTTAAAGACTGGTTAATGCGCCAATTTGAGCTTGACGACGAGCAATTTTATAAGCATCAGCAGTCACTTTAATGACTAAGCGGCATTATATTAATTCGCAAGAATACTTAATCGTTTTGAGGGATTAAACCTGTCGCTAGCGGTGCTTAAAATGTCTGGTTTATGACTGCATGGATGCAGGAGGTAGCGCAATGCAGGAGCAATTGCCGAGAACAACTCAATAACGACATGTTTGCCGTGTTATCAACGGGATTTTATTGCCCCAAGATTGCTCACTTAATTAAATGAATAGGTAGTACTGCCTGTTGTAGCAAGAATGATTTAATAGTGGCAGCGCTCAGTAGGTAAATAATGAATACGAGGGGCGTATACACCTTAGCCATTATTTAAAGAAGAGCGGATAAAGAAGCGCGGAGATTTAACGCAACCGTATTGAATTTTTAGCTAAAAATGGTACTCTGTGCCTATCTATTTTACAGTGACGTAAATTAATGATTAAACGGATTTTATTCTCTCTGTTATTGTCGCCGTGTGTGTCATGGGCGCAAACAACAGCACCTTCAGTTGAATGCCACGCTATGGAAGCTGAACGCAGTGAACTGCAATCGGCACTGCGTAAAACTCACCTGCTCGACGAAGTTGATGATTACAAACAGCGCATTCAAAACTTATCTGATCGCATTGCATCGAATTGTTTAACCGAAGAGCAAATAGCTGAGCGCAAGTTCGCATTTTATAACCATGATATTGCTTACCTTGAAAATTCGTTAGCGAAACCCTTGTCAGAACAAGCATACATTAGCAAGCAGGCCGCATGGGACCGTTTTTATGTGATCCCGTCTCGTTGCCTTAATAAGCCATTGTCAGTGCAATATTTAGAGTGGTGTATTGAGAATAAGCAAGTGCAGTTTCAGCAGTTTGATATGCTATGGCAGCAAAAGAGCACCCAAACGGTGCGTTCAGAAGTAACATCTAACGACTCATTTCATGAGTTTAAATTACCCAGTAAAGCCGAAAGAACAAAGTTAAGTGCTGAGCGCGAAATAAAGCGCCACACCTACAAGAGTGACTCGTTTTTGCCAAAAAACATTATTCTTTTGTGTGTGCTGGCCGTGGCTGTTTTCTTTTCGTTGATATTTGTTTTTCATTGGTTAATGCGCCCGCGCACCACACTGAAATAAAAAGGGAAAGCACGGTGCTTTCCCTTTTTTTATTTTAAAAAACCTTAGTCGCTAGTCGTCGGTTTTGAGTTGTTTGGCGCGTTCTTCGGCGTCGATCAAGGCTTGAGATTTAGGCTGTTTAGCTTTGCTCTCTAACGAGGGTTTTTCTGATGAGTTTGGATCCCACGCAGGGTCTAGCGACAAGTTAGCAAACGGATTGTGTGGCTTACTGTCGGTATGCTCGTCGTTATCATCTTGCTGTGCTGGCTCTTGCTCTTGCTCGGTTTCTGTTGGTGTTTCATCATCGTTTTGCTCTGTATATTCAACCTGAGTGTGCTTAGGCTCTTCGTACAGTTCTTGCTCAAGTGCTTGTAACGCTTTTGCCAAATCGTCGTCGCTAATATCGTCGTCGGTGTTTGATGGCTTAGGTTCAGTGACTAGCGATGGCTGGTCGCTAAATTGATCGGCAAATGATAAATCGTCACCCATTAACGATGATAAGTCGTACTCTGGTACGTCATCTTTTACAGGCTCGTCGTCTGACAGCGGCTCTTGCTTTGCGTACTCGTCGAAGCCAAATGATGAACTGCTGGTAAAAGCAGGCGCTTGTTCAAGCTCGTTATTTTCAAGCTCGTTATTTGAAAGCTCGTTACTTTCAAGATCGCTGCTTTTAAGCTCGTCATTTATAAGCTCATTGGTCAATGGCTCGTCGTCTGTAAGCGGCTCTGGCTTTGCGTACTCGTCGAAGCCGAATGATGAACTGCTGGTAAAAGCAGGCGCTTGTTCAAGCTCGTTATTTTCAAGCTCGTTACTTTCAAGAGCACTGCTTTCAAAACTATCGTTTTCAAGAACGTTACTTTCAAGATCATCACTTTCAAGCTCGTCATTAATAAGCTCATTGGTCAATGGCTCGTCGTCTGTAAGCGGCTCTTGCTTTGCGTACTCGTCGAAGCCGAATGATGAACTGCTAGTAAAAGCCGGCGCTTGTTCAAGCTCGTCATTAATAAGCTCATTGATCAATGGTTCGTCGTCTGTAAGCGGCTCTTGCTTTGCATACTCGTCGAAGCCGAATGATGAACTGCTAGTAAATGCCGGCGCTTGTTCAAGCTCGTCATTTTTAAAATCGCTGCTTTCAAAACTGTTACTTTCAAGCTCGTCATTAATAAGTTCATTGGTCAATGGCTCGTCGTCTGTAAGCGGTTCTTGTTTTGCGTACTCGTCGAAGCCGAATGATGAACTGCTTAACAAGGTTTCAGTTTGCGTGGGCTCAGTATCTTTGGGCTCTGTCTCGTCGTTATCGAGTTCAAGCTCATTAAACTGATCCGCATCGGCAAAATCAGTGTGTTGTTCGTGAAAGTCGCGTTCAGCACTAAAGCGGGCAAGTTCCGAAAGCTCATCGTTGCTGTCTTCGTTGTCTGTGGCTGTAAACGAACGACTTTGCTCTAATTCGCTCTCTATGTCGGAGGCTTGTTCTGTGCTTTGCTCTGCAAGTATCGCGGCGGTGGCCGATTTAAGTTCTTCGGCTTCTTTATTTGCGTTTGCGGCGGCTTTTAGTGCTTGCGCTTCTAGTAAGCTGTGTTCAAGTTCAGGGTGTGTGTCTTGTTGTTTACTTTTGCGTAATCGTACTATAAACAAACCCGCCACAAGCAGCACTAATAGCACGATTAAACTGGGCATAAGCAGTGACGTTGACGAACTAGGCGCGGCGCTTTGCATCGGAGCTGGTTGTGGTGTTGGTGCAGGCTCTGCAGGTATTGGCGCGGCATCGACTGGTTTTTCTGCCTCTGTTGCTGACACAGGGGGTGTATCAGATGCGGGCTCGCTTTCAAGGTTATCGGTTGAATTATTTGTCTGCGGCGCTGCTGTTTGTGATGCTGTTGTTTGCGGCATTGCTGCCTGCGCCGTTGTTAGCGCTTCGTTAGTCTCGTTTTGCGGCTGCGGTACGCTCTGCACTGGATCTGTTGTTTCACGCGCTGATACATTTGCAACAGCAGGTTCAATGGCGGCTACATCAGAAATGAGTTCTGGTTCTGATGAGGGCGGCGTATCTTGAGTTGCTTGCTCTAATTGCGTTACGTCGAGGTTTTGTGGCTCAGGTGCTGGAGTATCGTCAGCAATGCCTTGAATGGCAGCCGAGTGCTCTGTTGGGCTTACTGATTTGTTGGGGGTTATGGGGGTTGATTCTGCCGATTGCGCGGTTAACTTTTCAAATGCTTCGACATTGTGGACAGGCGTCGGATTTTTACAGTTCTTTTCATAGTTACGAGCTGCAGAGCGATAATTGCGATTACTCGTATTATTACGAAATTCATGCATTTGTTGTTTTAACAAAATGCACATGGCCTCATTATACTGCGCTTCGCTGGTGAAACTTACACTAGCAAGTATCAGTAAAAGTGTTGTTTTTATAATTGGCATAGTTTCCTGACCAGTAAGGTTAATCTGGTGACCCAAACAATGACTTAATTCTAAGCCTTGATAGGTTTTTTATCCACATTTTGTTAACAAATTAAAATAAATAGCTAAATGAATCAATCAATAACCATTAAAGCGCGGTACTCGTCGTAAGCAAATTGGTCGGTCATACCGCTAATATAATCTTGAACAAGTCTGCAACGGTAATAAAACTCATAGGCTGCAAAGTGATCGGGCTCTGCTTTTAAGGCATCAATGGCTTTTTGGTAGCTGTTTATGTGTTTATTTGAGAGTTTTTTAACGAGCCGTGTTTCAATTAAATACTGGGGGTCGCCTTTTAAAACCCGTTTAAAGGCGTCGTGGTCAAGGGCGAGTAACGGTTTGTAGCAATCGAGCAAACCGCTAATGATCCGATAACCTTGCAGCTCTAGGCGCTCTACTTCTTTGTGGCAAAATACATGTTTAATGGCCACTTGTTTTAACGTGAGTGTGACTGCATGTAAGTGACTGCGATCTTCCAGTAAGGCTTGGTTAAAGTCGCCGTGGTAAATGGCTTCAATATTGCCAACAAAACGCTCTGCGGCATAATTTACCAACGGGTGTAGCAAGGTCACGCGTAGGTAAATAAAAAACTCGCTATTATAGTTATAGGGCTGCTCGGCGGCTTTACTCAGTGCGTAATCAATGGCTTTTTCGGCAAAGTCACTGTGCTTGGTGTCGTTAAGCGTGAGGTTTGTTAAGGTGCGCGTGTATTGCTCTTTTAATTTTTCGCACAATAGTTCAACGTTTATAATGCCTTTTTCTACAGCGTCTTCTATGTCGGCAAGGCAATACGAAATGTCGTCGGCTGCTTCCATTATGTAACTTGCGGGGTGGCGGCAATATTGCTCTATATCAAGCTCGGTTTGCAGTGCCTCAATAAAGGGTTTTTCGCTAAAGTAATAACCCACTTTTTTCATTAAGTAATTTTTGTCTTGTGGGATGTCTTTTTTAGCCATGCTGGCAGGGCGGGTGTACTTTAATATGCCGGCGCTTTGGCTGTATGTTAGGTTGAGTGAAAGCAAAGAATGAATAATGCGAATGCCTTGCGCATTGCCTTCAAAATTTTTGATGTCTTGTGCAAGGTGCTTAAAAATAACATGTATGCCACTGGCTTTGCAGCGCTCTGGCGTGAGCGACTCTAAGTGTTTTTCAAACCATTGGTTTATGGCGGCTTCGCCAAAGTGACCAAATGGCGGGTTGCCAATGTCGTGCATCAAACACGCCATTTCAACAAGGCTCTCTAAGGGCCTTTCTAGGCCTGCAAGGCCATACTCTTTTTGTTGAGCGTCGCTTAACTTATTAAAAATTGTTTGCACTATAAAGCGCCCCACTTGTTGTACTTCAAGAGAGTGGGTTAGCCGCGAGCGCACCGCTGCATTGCGTTCGAGTGGGAAGACTTGGGTTTTTTGTTGTAAACGACGAATGGCGGCACTGTTAATAATGCGCCCCCGATCACTTTCAAGGGCAGTGTGTAACGTGTTGGTTGAGCGCATTTCGCGCGCAGGGGTAATTTTTTTACGAAAGTCGATCATGTTTCATTCCCACGAGGCGCTTCCTATTAGGCTGCTCAGTGTTGTTATCAAAACTGCGATAGTTATTAAATTTAATCTAACAGCTTGTATCTTAAATTAAAATATTTGGATTAATTAAAGTTATTACTTTAAATCGGGACCTCTATTCATATATTATTCAGCTTTACACACTTCTTTATGAGCTCTAATAAAAAAGGAAAGCCTTTTGGCTGTAAATGCAATGATGCAAACTTCGTTTACTAAACCTTTGCTGCTGGTCGGCATTTTACTTATTTGTGTTGGCTTAACGGCCTGTAAAAGTACCCCAGAAGCGACTCCTGAAAGCACGCTCACCGTTGCACAAAAGCAAGCAGTGAAAGCCAAGCAAGAAGCACTGTTTGCCCGAGGCTTTTTTGAGAGCCAACTTGGCAATATTAACTATGTGTCGGCGCGACAATGCAGTGGATTTAACCTGCAAAGCCACCGAGGTTCGATTCGTTACGCCGAAAACTCAGTTAATGCAGTGATTGATGCCATTGATAATAACTTTGACGTGATTGAAATTGACGTGCGTATTACCCGCGACGATGTGTGGGTTGTACACCACGATGCGCGTACCGGCCGCGAAACGGGCACGGTCGACAACAAGCGTCGCAAAATTGAGTCGATGAGTTATAAAAAAGAGTGGGGGTATTTACGCCTGCGCAATCAAGATACAGGCTTACTGAGTGATGACTTGCCTGCCTCTTTTCGTGAGTTAGCATCGAGCTTTGCGCGTTATCGTAAACCGCATCAAAAGCTTAATATTGAAATTAAATCAAACGCTTCGATCAACGATCTTAAAATGCTCGACTACCTGGCGTATGAATACATTGGTGGCGGTAATTACTTTTTTAGCAGTTTAGAAATGCGCAATTTAACACGTATGCGTGACATTAACCCCGACATTTATTTAGCGTTTATTCAGTCGCCAGCTAAAGCGTCTATGAACAAGCTTGCCAGTGACTTAAAACGCGGTGCAGGGAGTGACCCTATTTATGAGCGTAACAAAGAACAGCTCGAAAGCTTGCAAGCGTTAGGTAATCGTTATCACCGTGAAAAGCGTTACGACAGCCCGTTGCAGCTCGACAAATTAGCAAAACAGCTGAAGCGTAACTTTGGCTACGTGCTTGATATTCGACACTACAAGCAAACCGCTGCTCGTTTAAAGCCCAGTGCCAAGGCGCGTGGCATTATGATTGCGACTTATTCAATTAACGGTCACGACTATCATGAGCGCAGTTTACTGGCGCAGTCGCGCTCGGTGCGTCCCGACTCCGTGATTATTGACGACACGGTGTATGGCTTTTGCTCGGTGTTTGAGCTGCCAAACGTGACCCCTTATTTTAGCGATGAAGCCGACGCTAAGTTAATAGCAAGCATGCCCGATGATCTTGATTTAGAGCGCCTAGACGAGCTTAAAGCGTATCAAAGTAACAAGCTTTATCCAGCTGTTGGAGGCACGCTTAAATCGACTCAAGCAGTGAGCTATGTTCCACAGGTTACACAGACGCCTAAAGCACCCAATCTCGAAATTGGCACACGCCAAGCCGATGAAGACTTTAGCTTGGAAACCGACCCAGCGGTTGAATTAGAACTACGTAAAAAGCAATAAAGAACAATACTATGACTACAATAATAAAGCCGTTTTGGTGGCGCTGTCTGCTGCTTGTTTTAGCTACTTTATATTTATTACCCGAAGCTATTTTTAATGCGCAACTTGTGTCGCTCGTAGGGTTAGGCACCCCTTCTGCGGCCGATTTAGAGCACCTCGAAATTTATGGGCGTGCGGTGTCGGGCGTTGGTGTCGCACTGTTATTAGCCGACTTTTTACCTAAAGCCATGGTTGCTAAAGTTGGCCGCGGTGTTGTTTCGTTTATTGCGCTACTTTGCCTTGTGTGGCCGGTGGTGTTTTTTGGGCAAAAGTACGCCATCGAAAAAACGTTAATAGAACCCTCAACGGCTGAGCAACGCCAGTTTGCAACCTATAGCGCAGCGCTGCGTGATGCCTTGGCAATTAACTCAATTAAAGTAAACGACCTTGATTACAACCCCGAACAACTGCACAGCTCAGAAAACCTGACTTTTTTAGCGTTGTTTGGTGGCCTACTTTATAGCGATGCGGCACTGTCTGATAACCTTGAGCAAGATAAGCGTAAAATTATTGCCTCTTTCGTGCAAAAGAAGGCGTATCAAGACTTTGATAAACATTATAAAAATTACAGCCAGTTGTACGATGAGCTGGTGGTTAAGTACAAAGCCTACGCACAGGGCAGTAAAAAATATAACCACACGTTAGCCAGCATTGGTGAGCGCGAACAAGGTTATTGGCAACAGGTTGAGCAAGAAATCAACAGCGGGTGGAATAAGTATCAACAAGCGCAAAAAGCCCATATTGCTAAAGCCTCTGCGCGTGCACAAAAGTACGGCCCTAAAATATACGATTACCACAATAGTATTGCAAAGTGCCGTGAGCGCTACGATAAAAGCAGCGAAAAAGACCGCCGTAATCGCTGTTACGAACGTGAAGCGGCCGATTACCGAAGCACCATTTTAAAAGCCGGTATTGGTTACATTGAGCCAGACTATTGGTTAATTGAAGAAGATGTCTCGGTGGCAGAAAACGCCGCAGGCACTATTTTAATGGGTGTGCTAACGGGCGGTGTTTACACTGCATTGCAAGCGGCAAGTTTAGCGACCGGTGGCGACGGCGGCTTTAAAGATAAGCGGTATAAATACACCGACGACCCTGATCATTATCAATTACGTTTTTTACAGCATCCTAATTTTCATAAGATGTTTGTTAAAGAAACGGGTTACCCGTTTACCCTTGAAAACTTAATGGCGTTTCGTGCACACGACACCACGCAACAAAAGCTGCGTGCCCATTTTGCAAGCAAAGGCCTTGAGCTTGATAGCACGTGGAATGTGAATCAACGTCAGGTATTTGCTAATGCCGTTGCGACTAAAGTCACACAAGAAGCGACAAACCAATGGCAAAGTGAAATGCGCAAACGGGGTATGAGCTTACAGCCTAACTTAAGCTGGGTTGAGTTTCAGTTACACCCAGAAATTCAAGCCAAAATCGCCGACCGTATGGGCGACTTATACGTGAAAAACATTCGCGCAGACTGGAATAAAAAGAACTTTAAAGATCAGGTGCTCGATCCGAATATTGAAAAACGTACCGACAAGTACGTAGCCATGCTTAATAGCGCTGAAGGTAAATTTGCCGATGGCGGTGAGTACGCACAGTACGGTAAACAGGCGCTGCGTTCGGTGATTATTCCGCCTATTTCGATGTCGTTATCGTTATTTTTAATTTGTTTAACGTTTAGCAAGCTGCCGTTGAAATTATGGCAACTTATTAAACCTGCCCAAGAAAAGCAGCCAACAACATGGCTGAGCGTACTGCAAAAACTGATAATGCCTGCCGTGATTTTAATTGCCCCAGTGCTCTTTATTCATAATAGCTTTACCGAAGATGAGCAAAGTCCGGTTAACTACTTTTTAGACAAAGTGGATGAGTCGAGTAATCCGGTATTTAGCTACGCGATTCGTTGGACTCTTCATGCCCAGCCGGTACTGCATCCTTTAGGCTTAGCCTTTGAAGAAAAGCTGCATATATACGAGGGGTTTAGCCCGGTGAGCCATGCGCTGGCACAGGTTGATATTTTACGTCACGACACGGCAAATTTAAGCGCCGAGCAACAATCTCGCAGACAATATTTGGTTGAGCAAAAAACCAAACTGACCATTGCCACCAATGCACCTAATGCCACGGTTCGTATTATGAATATAGGGCCTAAGTATCGCCCAGGAATGACTTTAAAAACGGGCGCGTACGATATTCAGGTGTCGGCACCAGGGTATAAAACGTATCGTCGTTGGCATCAAATAGAGGCTGGCGAGCAAACATTAACAATTGATTTAAGTAAATAATTAAGCAAGGAATGACTATGCAACATTGCCAAAATACGGTGTATGCCACCGATCTTCACTGTTGTGATTGTGGTGAAGCTCTTGAGCAAAAAAGACAAATGCACACGGTTGAAGAGCTCAACCCA
The DNA here is from genome assembly GCF_003515105.1 of Pseudoalteromonas lipolytica. Lineage (NCBI taxonomy): Bacteria > Pseudomonadati > Pseudomonadota > Gammaproteobacteria > Alteromonadales > Pseudoalteromonadaceae > Pseudoalteromonas > Pseudoalteromonas lipolytica. The sequence goes on from NZ_CP032091.1 coordinate 573,173, forward strand.
GACTTGCTTGCTGAAGTAAAACACTACTCGCCACAAGCCTGCACGATTACCGGTGTTGTTAAATCGATGTACTACTATAAGCGCCGTTATAAAACCAATAATGACGATATGTTATATGGCTATTGGTGGTTAGAAGTTGAAGACAAACACGGCCAGATTCACGAGTTTAGCGTGGATGCTGAAAAAGAGGTGATTGCTAATTTACAAAAGGGCAATGTGATCACTGCATTTCAGCCAAGCCCCTTGACGCTAAATTACCGAATAGCAAACAACGACGCGATTAAAGTCGTGAAGAATAACCGCTTTATGCCAATTGTGATTGTGCACTTTGCTGATCAACAATACCGCAGTTGGGATAGCAGCATTAACCGAGCCTACACCGGCGGGACTGTGTTATGGCTTGTATTGGGCTTTATTACATTTTTAGTGATGCTATTTGCTGTCAAACTTGAGTTTGTGCCGGCATTATTAGCAACCTTGCCTGTCGCTATCGGGGTATTTATTGCAGAACATAAATACCATAAAAAAGCCAAGGCCAAAAAGGAAGCACACTACGATGCGATTTTAGCGGCCACCGATGTGATGTTATCAACTAGTCAAAATCAATTGGGGTATCACATGCTTGCTCGCTTACCGAGTAAGTCCGATGTAATTTGTATTTCGTGTCAGCAGCGTATTAGTAAAGATGCCGCACACTGTTATTGTTGTGGTGTTAAGCAGCATGTTGAGCCGGTAGCATCGGTTTTGGCAGATGACGAGCAAAGCACAGAAAACCAAACGGTGAGTGCAGAGCGAAAGGCTGAATCACATTTAGTTAAACCAACCACTATTGCTGATCTTGAACACGCCATAATGGGTGAATACAGCCTAGACTACAAAACAAACTATGTGCATAAAAACGTGTGGGCGCGTAATGAAAAGGGCACTATTCGTCACCGTGCCGTGCTAGGTAAAGTATTAGACAAAGCACAAAGCGCGCACGCCAATGAAACCCGTGAAACAGTCACTACAACAGAAACCACCACCACCTACCGTGGCGGTAATTATGTTGGCACCGATGTGACAGAGCGCGTTCAGGTATACCGTAATCGTAGCACGACCCTAAAAGGTGAGATCATGCTCGAAACAGCCTCGGGCGAGCCGTATATTTTTAAAGCCGGTGAAGACTTATTAGGGTCTGTCGATGTCGGTGATTGGGTTTACTATGCCTACAGTGATGTAGAAACACAGCGTTATTCAAAGTACTTCCGTGAGTATGCGGTGAATGTGAGTAAAGATATTAAATATGATTACTCATCAGTTAAACGCTTTGGTATGGTGCATGGTTTTAACCGTATGGTAATGCTAGGCCTTACATCAATTGGCTTGGCTTGGTATTTAGACCCGCAAGATTTTTATCCACTGGTGAATGCGCTTGTGCCAGACGCAGGCATTGAGTTACTTGATCAATACCCGCAAGTCGTGGAGCATTTAGATGGCTTTCCTGTTGTGGTATTTATTGTGTTGAGTGTGGTTACTGGGCTGTGGGGATTTATGTATAGCTTAGCAAATGGTACACGTTTAAAACGCAGTGTGAAAAAGCTTGAAAGCACGATCACAAAATTTTCAAAAGAGTACGGTAACATACTCGAACGAATCAAAAAATTAAACTAATAAGGGTTTTGTATGCGTATTTTTCAGTTACTTTTAGCAGGTTTGTTAATCATAAGTGGAACGGTAAAAGCCGATAGTGAGCAGTCTGTTGTGCTTATTTCGATTGATGGGTTTCGCTGGGATTACATTGAAAAACACCGTGCATCTGCGTTAAAAGCAATCAGTGAACAGGGTGTAAGGGCAACCAAAATGCGCCCTGTTTATCCAACTAAAACTTTTCCTAATCACGTGTCGATTATTACGGGGTTGTTGCCAGTAAACCACGGTATTGTTGATAACCGTTTTTGCGATACACAGCGCAATGAGTGTTACAGCATGGGCAAAGGCAAAGACGACAGCACTTGGTTAAATGGTATTCCGCTTTGGAACCTTGCACAAATGCAGGGGGTTAAAGCGGCAACCTATTTTTGGCCAGAGTCTGATGCGCGCTTTAACGGCATGTTGCCTGATTACTTTTATCACTATTCTAAGCACAGTGATTACCAAAAACGTGTTGATCAAATTATTCAATGGTTAAGCTTACCAAAAGAAAAGCGCCCACGTTTGGTGGTGAGTTACTTTTCGTTGGTAGACAGTATGGGGCATGAGTATGGCCCTGATGCAAAGCAAACCTTTGATGCAGTACAAACCTTAGATGCCCTAATGGCAGACTTGCACACACGCTTAAAAGCGCTTGATGAGAATATTAATTTGGTGATTGTTTCTGATCATGGCATGTCGACAGTGGATCCCCAACAGAGCATCAAAATTAGTCAGCTACCAGAGGATGATAACTTCATTGTTAAAAACACCGGTCCGCGCGTGCTTTATTACGCCAAACCAGATAGCCAAGCCGATATTGCGGGGTTTAGCAAAAAGCTTGCTAAGGCGGCAGATGGCCGATACATCGTTTTAAATGATCAACAAAAGCGTGATTATCATTACGATAAAGGCCCGCGTGTGGGGGATATTATTTTACAAACGACTGCACCGCGCGTATTCACCGACAGCAAAATGGCGCCTTATTTAGGCACCCATGGTTACGCATACACCGATGATATGGCCGCCACATTTATTGCCACCGGCCCTGCGTTTAAAAACGGTATGCAACTTGATGAAGTGAGTAACTTAGATGTGTATCCGCTTATTGCAAATATATTAGGCCTGAAAATTTTAAGCCCTATCGACAGCGATGGCGCGACTTTGTGGCCAGTGTTAAACAAGTAATACGCGGCTTAAAAGCAAAGAGCGAGCGTGTAGTGCGATGTAAAACCGCGGCTACAAACTCGCCCTTTGTTGCTTGAATCTTGTCACTTACAGCTTGGTTACCCAGCCATACTTGCCATAACTTTCAAATTGGTAGTTTTCGTTACCCGCATTAAACTGCCCGTGTAAGGTATTTTCTGTCAGGGTCATAACGGCTTGATGGTAGTTTTGTGCGTGATCATTTAGCTTACCAAACACACTGCGATCACCGTTGCTGGCTTCAATAATGTCGGTAATTTCGACGGTGTAGCTTAGGTATTCGTCTACCTTCAAAATATACTGATCACCGGTTTTTAAGGTTTTTAGTGTTTCAATATCAAATTCACTAAATGCGGTATCGCTTAGCGTTTTAGGTAAGCGCCTTTGTTTGTACAAGTAGTCGTGCGCTTTGTTTGAAAGCTGATTAAGGGGCGCGGTTAAGTTAACAATAGGCTGAGGTGCAATAAATTGCTCATCTGATTTGTATGCTATAACAGGCTTTTCAGCGCTTGGCGTAGATATAAAGCCATCGCTTTGAATATGCCATTCGTTAAGCGCAAATGCACTGATTGGAAGAATGAAGATTAATGCAAGCGTCCTGTTCACATGTTTCTCTTACGGGTTTTAATGTTAACTTAATGTAAGTTTTTACCTTAAATTAACTTAATGGTCAATAGTTGTTCTATCAATGCTGCTTTTGGTAATCGTGACGATAAAATTTATTTGTTTTACTCGGGCTGCAATGCTGCGCATAATCCGCGTTTTTTTGTCACTTAAACCCCAAGACTAGAGGTACTAACCATGCGTGGGTGGATCATTTATAAAGACAGTTCGGGCTTGTTAAAGCAAGAAACCTATGAAGTTGAGCGTTTACTTGCAGCTGCCAAAGAAGAGGGCATTGATTTACAAGTTTTTTCGCCTGATCAATTTGATTTAACCATTACCCGCGAAGATGGCAAAAGCATTTTGATTGATGGTCAATCAGTTGCACTACCTGATTTTGTTATTCCACGTATGGGCGCGAGCACAACGTATTTTGCTTTGGCTATTATTCGCCACCTTGAGCGTTTAGGTGTGTATTGCGTGAATAGCTCGCAGTCAATCGAAACGGTGAAAGACAAGTTATTTGCACAGCAAATTTTAGCTGAGTGTAATTTACCAACCCCTAATACAATGCTCGTAAAGTTTCCGGTAAATATTGATTTAGTTGAAAAACAAATTGGTTTTCCGGTGGTGATTAAAACGTTATCGGGGTCGCAAGGCAGTGGTGTCTTTTTATCAAAGTCGAAAGAAGAGTTTGATGATCTTATGCAGTTAATCGAGGCTGCAAACCCACAAGCAAACATTATTTTGCAGCAGTTTGTTAAGTCGAGCCACGGTCGTGATTTGCGTGTACTTACTATCGGTGGACGTGCCGTTGCATGTATGGAACGCAACTCGCAGGGTAAAAACTTTAAAGCAAATGTCAGTGCGGGTGGTACAGGTAAGTCATTCCCAATTACCCCTGAAATTGAGTGGCTTGCAACACAAACGGCCAACGTTTTAAAGCTCGATGTCGCGGGCATTGATTTATTATTTGACGAGCAGCATTTTAAAATATGTGAAGCAAACTCAAGCCCTGGCTTTGAAGGCCTAGAAGGTGCATTGGGCATTGATGTCGCAAAAGAAATTTTGCACTTTATTCGTATCCGCTTAGGTATTTTTGACAAGCCCGTAGCGAAAGAAGTAAACGAAGAAGTGGTTGATCAAACAGCCGCTTAGTGATTACTTAACCGAAAGATGCACAAATACGGCCACCGCGACTAGGTGGCCTTCTGTATAGTAAATTACTCTTCAAATACTACAAAAGTGTACAGTGTCAACGTGTGCTTCTTGCGATAAGGTAGGTTTTTATCTGCATGTTTTGCAAGGAGTCTCCCCTTTATGAGTCAACTGATCAGTCGAGCAACCGCGGGCTTAGTGGCGGTGATTATTGGCTTTACCAGCTCAATCGCATTGATATATCAATTAGTGATGGTGCTAGGCGGTACCCCTGATTTAGTGGCCAGTTGGGTATTAATGCTGGGGCTTGCGATGGGAGTAAGCTCTATTGCATTGTCGTATTACTATAAAGTGCCCATTTTGGTTGCGTGGTCGACCACGGGCGCTGCATTACTTATTTCAAGCGCGCAAGGCTACACCTTAAACCAAGCCGTTGGGGCGTTTATGTTCTCGGCGGTGTTGGTGTTTTTATGCGGTATCACCGGTATTTTCGAAAAAATGATGAACAAAATTCCCAGCCAATTGGCTTGTGCCATGTTGGCGGGTGTCTTGGTGAATTTTGGCATTGATGTGTTCAATTTTATGAACGAATTGCCCTTAGTGATTGGCGTGATGGTGGCTGTTTATTTATGTGGTAAACGTTATTTCCCCCGTTTTGCGATGTTAGCCGTTGTTGTGGTTGGCTTTTTAATGGCAGCAATGACCGGACAAATTGATACAAGCAGTTGGCAATGGAAATTAAGCGAGTTTACATTTATTGCGCCAGAGTTTGATTTAAATGCCATGGTCAGTGTGGGCTTACCGCTGTTTATTGTGACGATGACATCACAAAACTTACCGGGCATCGCTGTGTTAAAAGCACATCATTATAAGGCTCCGGTCTCGGCTGCTCTGAATGTTACGGGGCTTTTAAATGTGTTTATCGCGCCATTTGGTGGGTATTCGATTAACCTTGCGGCGATCACTGCGGCAATTTGTATGAGCCCCGAAGCCGATAAAAATCCCGATAAGCGTTATTGGGCAAGTATTGCTGGTGGTGTGTTTTATATCATTATGGCGTTACTGGCTGCGACATTAGTTGGTTTAGTCGCCAGTTTACCGCAAGCACTTATTTTAGCATTAGCGGGTATAGCCTTGTTTGCCACGATTGCCAGTAGTTTACAGCAAGCGTTAACAGAGGCTTATTATACCGAGGCAGCCATAGTGACATTTTTAGTGACGGCTTCAAACCTGACCTTGTTCACGGTTGGTTCGGCATTTTGGGGGATTGTTGCAGGGGTAATAACCTTAGTGATGACACGCAAAGATTAGGGGCTATTTAAACTAATCCGCAATGATGCTTAATCATTTTGAGGGATTAAACCTGTCGCAAGCTGTGTTAAAAATGTCTGATTTACGACTGCATGGATGCAAGAGGCTGGAGGCAGAGCAATGCGGGAGTAATTGCCGAGAACACCTCAATAACGACATGTTTGCCCAGTTATCAACGAGCTTATATTGCCCAAAATAGATCACTTAATTAAACAAATTAGTATTAAAGGTGAAAGTAACAAATGAAAGTAATACGAAGTCATGAATTTACTGCCGACCGTGCATGGGGCGCATTAGATATCGCCACAATGAACGGCATTACAACCCGTTTGCATTGGACGAATGAGCCTTACAAGTGGCACACCAACGACGGTGAAGAAGTGTTTGTGGTGTTAAGTGGTCAGGTTGAGATGCTTTATAAGCAACAGGGTGAAGTATGCGCTGAGCTGTTAAATGCCGGAGATATCTTTTATGCCAGTGTTGGCACTGAGCATGTGGCTCACCCAAAAGGTGAAGCGCGTATTTTGGTGGTCGAGACACAAGGCAGCGTGTGAGTATCAATTAGGCCCTAGTAACTAGGGCCTAACTATAATTACTTAAGCAAAGGCTTAATAACTTCATACATGGCGTTAATGTGGTCATCGCGCGTATTAAGTGCAGGAATATAACGGTATTTTTCACCGCCTGCATGCTCGAATATTTCGCGATTTTCGCCTTCTATCTCTTCTAATGTTTCTAAGCAATCGGCGCTAAACGCAGGGCTAATTATGGCAATATCTTTAATGCCTTGTGCGGGGTAACTCTCAAGCGTGGCATCGGTGTATGGTTTTAACCATTCTGCTTTACCAAAACGGCTTTGGAACGTGGTCACCGCTAAGTCTTTGTCTAAGCCTAGCTTTTCTGACACTAAACGCGTGGTTTGCATACAAAAACAGTAGTAAGGGTCGCCATTTTCTAAAAATAGTTTTGGCATACCATGATACGAAAATACCAGTTTTTGTGGTGTGCCATGGGCATTTAAATCTTCGCTGATACTGGCTGCTAACGCATCAATGTAAATAGGGTGGTCGTGGTAGCCGTTTATAAAGTGAAGCTCGGGTACCCAGCGCCATTTTCGTAATACGTTCGACACAGCATCAAACGTTGAACCAATCGTTGTACTTGAGTATTGCGGATAAAGCGGCAGCACAATAACGCGGGTAATGCCTTTTTCGCGCAGTGCTTCAAGCCCCGCTTCAATCGATGGATTACCATAACGCATTGCCATAACAACGTCGGTATCTTGATGGCCTTTCTCTTTTAAAATTGCGGCGAGTTTTTCGCCTTGTTGGCGTGTGATATGCGTTAATGGCGAACCGTTTTCTGTCCATATACTTTTATAAAGTGCAGCAGAGCGCTTTGGGCGAAGCGTGAGTACAAAGCAATACAGGATGATCATCCAAATGAAGCGCGGGATTTCGACAATGCGTGGATCAGATAAAAATTCGCGTAAGTAGGTTCTGAGTGCCGCTGTGGTTGGGGCATCAGGGCTGCCTAAGTTGGTCAATAAGATACCGGTTTTTTTATTAAATCGGCCATCATGAGGCTTATCTGTTATAGCGGAAAATCGCGACACTGATCGCTCCTTTAGAAGTAAAAGTAATATAAATCACATTGTAACGAAGTAGCGATAATAAGTGATCACTTTATTCGTTAATTTTTGATCATGATCCTGAAAGGATTCGGTTTTTTCGCTTCGAGCTGCTGTAACTTACTTATCGATTTAGGGCCAAATACATGCCCTTTAGGTAAGAGCAAAATTCCGTCGTAGTTTCTCAGGGCATGCCCAAGCACCATGCCGTTTTTTAACTCGTTTGCATTAATGATTTTCATGCTGCCAACGAGTTGGTTACTGGCGCAGCTAATTTTTAATCCGCTTAAAATCTCGAGCAATTTAGGATGGTAGTAGGTGCCACTGTAAAGTTGTAATTGCCCCAGTGCATTTTCGAACTTGCTGTTTCCCAGCGAACTGACTTGAGCCACGGCTTGCCAAAAGTCGCGAGAAATAGCCAAAATCATGGCGGTTATCGGGATATCGGCGCCTTTTAATCCTTTTGGAATACCATTGCCATTGTATTGCTCAAATTGGTAATAAATGGCTTCGGATACATCGTGTAAATGCGTTGCGGGCATTAACATAAGTTGCGCCGTGCTTGGGTGCGTATAAAAAAGCTTTTTTTGATTTTCGTTTAATTCACGCGTGGGCTTTTTATACAGGGCTGGCTCCATTGCCAATAAGCCAATTTGCGCTAAATAGCCTGCCATTTCGGCCATTTCTATGTGTTTTTTATCTAACCCAAGTGCCTGCGCAATTTGCTTGCAGGTGTTCGCTATATTTTGCGCTTGAATACCATCTAGGTATGGGTTGGCGTTGATAAAATTATATAAAATCTCGAAAGTTGTGCGGTGTTCGTGTTTTTCACGTTCGTTTGCTTCTTCAAGCTGTTTAAGCACTTTACGTATTTGTTGGGTGCGTTTTTCAACCATCTGCTCAAGGTTATTATTGAGCTCTTTTAGTTGGCTGTTTTGGGCTTTAATCTTTTGCTCAAGTTGCTTGTTTTTACGTTTTAAAGAGGTTTTTTCGATACCGTCATGAATGTTGCGTAACAACAGCTCATTTTGCCAAGGTTTTTGAATATAAGCGTGAATTTTTCCTTTATTTACAGCGGCAATGGTATTGTCGATATCGGAATAGCCGGTTAATAAAATACGTTGTGTATCGGGGGCAATGTTGATTGCTTGTGCAAAAAAGTCTGCGCCATCCATACCGGGCATGCGCATGTCACAAATGATCACATCAAAGGTGAAACTGTCTAAAAGTTTTAGTGCTTCAATGGGCGAAAGGCTGGTTTTAACCGAAAGATTATTTGCCGTTAACAACCTAACTAAGGTGCGTAAAACAATTTCATCGTCATCAATGCATAAAACCTGAATATGTTCTTTATTAAGTTGTTTTGCCATACCACATTGCTTTGAATCATCTTTAATCAATAACATAGCCTTAAATTAGGGCTTGTGCTAGGTTTTATAAGAGATGAGCTAAGTTTGAGGCTAAAATGGGTGATTTTAAACAAGCCTATTTACTAGAAAAAGCGGCGCGTGAACAAGCGGAGCAATTGTTAGCAGATAAAAGCCGGCTGTTGGTTGCATTAAACAGTGAACTTGAACAAAAAATTGCTGATTTAGAGCATCATCAGGCGATGTTTATTCAGGCCGAGAAAATGGCAACACTCGGCACGCTTTGCGCGGGTGTTGCGCATGAAATTAATAATCCACTGGCTTACAGTATTAGTAATGTTGACTGTTTAAAAGATTACTGTGATTTTTTTAGTGAGTTGCTTAGTGCATGTGACAAGTTTGCCAAGCGACACATTGAAAGAGATGTTTTTTCTGAGCAATTGACGCAACTGAATAAAAAGCATGAATTTAATTATGTAGCCAACGACTTGCCCGAGCTAATTAGCGACACTGCCCAAGGCTTACAACGGATCCGTAAAATAGTTGCAAACTTGCTCGATTTTTCGCGGCCTAAAGGGCACGAAAAGCAATTTGCCGATATGACTGACGCGGTGAAAAGTGCCGTAAAACTGTTAGCAAATCAGTTAAACGATTACCACTTACACACTCACTACAGTCCTATTTCGATTAGCTGGTGTAATTTGCCTGCGATAAGCCAAGTTGTCGTTAATATTTTAATAAATGCCAAGCAAGCATGTGACAGTAATCGCTCAGAGGCACAGATTACGGTGTCGGTGTATGAGATTGAGCATCATATTTACATTGATATTGAAGACAATGGCGAGGGAATGTCGGAGCAAACAATGGCTAAAATTTATGATCCCTTTTACACCACTAAACCTGTAGGCGAGGGAACCGGTATGGGCATGACCATGGCATACGCTATTGTGCATGAGCATCAAGGCCGGATTGATATTCAAAGTACACAAGGTATGGGAACGCGTATTAGCTGTGTGTTTCCGATCCTCAGTCATGTAAGGCAAGTTGTTGACAATATCTAAGTTGTTGCAAAAAAATGTGGATTCGCTAGTGTAGGAATACACCCTAACAAAGGCAAAATATAAAGGCTCAATATGCTTAATAAAGAAAGTGCAGATGTATTTAAAAATTATCTCGCAAGTCAAAGCGAAACACAGCAGGTTAGTTTAGACCAAGTAATCGGTTTTATGAGTGGCTTGTTAGCGTGTTCTGAGTTTTTTGGCGAGTCTGAATTGGCTAATTACATAGCCGACGGCGACGAAACGGTGTTTAACACGTTAATGACTGAGTCAGCCCCTCGTGATGCGATGATTGAGCTGCTTGATAATGTAACGGAAGCACAAGTTGAGCAAAAAAAATTACTCGTACATTTATATCCAGATGAAGTGAAAGCCAACGAGCCAAGCCAAGCATTGCAAGATTTTTGCAGTGGCTACATTGCAGCCTATATTGTTAACCAAGATATCTGGCATAGTGATTTACAATTTTTGTTGAAAGCCGATGAACAGAATGACAACGCAGGTGATGGTCAGCTGTTTATTGATAATTTTGAAGCAACGCTTGATTTACTCACAACCTTAGCCATGTGGGATCAGGCGCTTGCAAATCACCCCGAGCCTGATAAGTTAGGAGAAGGTTTTGCGACCTTTTTTACCGCGTTAGATGAAAGCTTGTCTGAGATTGCAACGATGGCGCTGATGCTTGAAGATGAAAAACTCGCGATGATAGAGCAAGAATAACCTCACCCTGTTAATAGTAGAGATAAGTGTGTAGTTGCATTTTCTTGCTTATTTCTGCTCGTTAAATAATCAAAACCCATTTCTTTAATCACTTAATAGTACAAATAGGTATAATTATACCTAAGTCGTAGCTAATTTTTCTTTCTTTTCATTTTTTTGTTGATAGGATGTTTTGTAAAGGTTAACTCGCAGGCTTGAGTTAGCTTTCAAAATTAAGATTTTATAAATCTATAACACGTGCTTAATGCTTTTCCTTTGTTTCTCCCTGTGGGGCGCTTTATTTTTTAGCTTTGGAAAAGCCAGAATATCAACAGGATTCACATGACAACACATTCTTTTAGTATGCTGGCTATTGCCGTCAGCGTCGCTGTGTCGGCGACTTCATTGCAGGCTGCTGAGCAAGCAACAGACGTTCAAGCTGATAAAAATATTGAACAAATTTCAGTTTTGGGATCGCGAGTAGCAAACCGCACTGCGACCGAATCAAGCTCTCCTATTGATTTAATTGATGCTGATACCCTGAATAAAGGGGGCTTCACTGAACTTGGCCAAAGTTTACAAGCGACCGCACCGTCTTTTAACTTTTCTCGTACGCAAGTGTCAGATGGGTCTGATTTATTTAGACCCGCGACTCTGCGCGGTTTACAGCCAGATCAAACGTTGGTGCTTATTAATGGTAAACGTCGTCATAATCAGTCTATTTTTGGCCTAAACGGCACAGTGGGCGCGGGTGCAGCGGGAACCGACATGAACGCTATTCCGCTTAGCGCATTAAAAGGGGTTGAAGTATTGCGTGATGGCGCAGCGGCGCAATATGGCTCTGATGCAATTGCAGGGGTGATTAACTTATCACTTAACGATTCTACCGGTGTGACAACGGGCTATGTGCAAGCAGGTAGTACGGGCGAAGGCGACGGCGATACGATTTCGATTGGTTTAAATCGTGGTTTTGATTTAGGCGACGAAGGGGGGTTTATTAATTTTTCGGCTGAATACCGTAATGCTGATGGCACTAATAGAGCCGAGCGTGATACGGGTGGGTCGTTAGATGTCCCTGCTGGCACATTATCTGACGATGTCCGCTGGGGGCAAGGTAATGCTGACAGCGAGTTTACGTCACTTTTTTATAATATGGCACTTCCGCTGGGTGACACAGAACTTTACTCATTTGGTGGCTATTCAAACCGAACAGCATTAGGGAATGGTTTTTACCGTAACTATAATCAGGCCGCAAAGAATGTGGTGCAAGTATACAGCGATGGCTTTTTACCTCGTATAGACAACGAAGCCGAAGATATTTCATTTGCAGTGGGTCTGCGTGGCGAGCTGAACCCTGACTGGGGTTATGATGTGTCTGCTGTGTACGGTGAAAATAGCTATGATTTCACTTCAAAAAATACCTTAAATGCCTCTTATGCTGCTGAATATGTAGCTAATAACCCAGATGCGAGTGATGCAGATATTGCTGCTAATGCGGGCCCACGAGGCGGGTATTCGGGCGGGTTTAGATTTGATCAAGCCACCGTTAATGCCGATTTAAACGGCGTTGTTAATATTGGCCGCAGTGAGCCTGTGTATGTGTCGGTGGGGGCTGAGTACCGCAAAGAAAACTATCAAATTGTCCCAGGCGAAGAAGCATCCTATGCGTGCGGCCTTGCTAATACAGATACTTCTTACCCAGCGGTAAACGATGACAGCGTATTTGCTGAATGTGGTTTTCAGGCTTATAACGGCCTTCGTCCTGAGGCATCAAACAAAGAAAGGCGCGACAGCTATGCATTTTATGTCAATGCTGAAACCTTGCTGACAGATGCATGGCAAGTGAGTACGGCACTGCGCTATGAAGATTTCTCTGATGCGGGTGACGACATCATTGGTAAATTAGCGACACGCTATGAAATCTCTGATGATTTTGCAGTGCGTGGTGCAATCTCATCGGGTTTCAGAGCGCCTTCATTACAGCAAAGTGCCTACACGGCTTACACCACTAACTTAGGTGCGGGTGGGGTATTATTGCAGTCATTTACTGCAACGGCAGGATCTGATTTTCCTTCAGCACTGGGCGTTGATAATCTTGGCCTTGAAAGCTCAGAGAACCTAAGCGCAGGTTTTGTTTATAACGTGAGCAGTGAACTGTCGTTAACCGTTGATTTTTATCATGTTGAAATTAAAGACCGCATTACGCTTGGCAGCTTAATGTCTGCGGATGATGTTGCCTTTAGCCCTGCGGCTGTGGCTGCATTGAACGCCACTGGCGCACAGCAAGCGAACTACTTTTCAAACTCGGTAGACTCAACCACGAAAGGGGTTGATATTATTGCCTCGTACCGTACTGATTTGTACGACGGTAATTTCTCAGCAACGTTTGCTGGTAACATTAACGACACCGAAATTGATAATGTTAATGCCCCAGAGGGGATCCCTGAGTCGATTGCACTGGATGATTTGCAACGAAGCTTTTTAACAGATGGTCAACCTGGTGAGCGTGCAACGCTTACGTTTGAATATGATCGTGGCGACTTTAACAGTATGTTGCGCTTTAATTATTATGGCGAAACAGACGTTAAGTACTTTGGTAATGACCACATAGGCTTACCAGATGAGCTTTCACCTACAGGCGAATTTAAAGATACCAGTACGGTAGAGTCTGCGGTTTTAGTTGATATTAACGTGGGTTATCAGTTAACTGATGAGTTTATGCTGTCGGCAGGTATTGATAATATCTTCGATGTAACCCCTGATGAGTTAGGCGAAGATGAAGCACTTGATTTTATCACTAACCAAGCGTTTAAGTACCCTGTACGTGCCTTGCCTTATGGCTTTGATGGCATGACCTACTATGCAAAACTTAGTTTTAGCTTTTAATTCCTATATTGAAATGAAGTTTAAATAGCGCCGAAAGGCGCTATTTTTTTGTCTTTGCAAAGGTGAATACTAATACTTAATTAAGCACAGTGGTATACGTATAGCGCCCTGCATTTATAAAACGCAGCGGGGGTAAAGCAAAGCGTATAGCCGCGGTTTAATTCACTTTGAGTTATACCGCATAAAGCAGCTGTTACATGTAAGCCTTTATTGTTTTGAACTATTGGCAGCCCGTTCGCATATGTCGCGCATTCGCTGTTTAATCTCAGGCTCTTTTTCGTTGAGTAGTTTACTAATGCAGTCGATGTACGCGTGGTTTTCTTCAAATGGCACACCTATTTCGTAGGCGTCTGCGGCTAAGCGCAGCATTTCTTTGTCAAATTCGCTGAAGATATTAACCAGCTCTTGTGCTTTTTGTTGCTCAATGCCGAGTGCTTCAAATGCGCTGCGACCCATGCGAAGGGAGCTGTCGTAGGTTTCTCTGATAATGTCGCGACACCCGTATGCCCACAAGTCATAAACATGATGGCGGTCTACAGCACGCGCAACAACATGAAGGTGCGGATAGTTTTGCATTGCATAGCGAACCAGTTTGGTTATTTGCTCGGCATCATCGAGTGTAACAACTAGTAATTTTGCATTGTCTATTCCGGCGGCGCTGAGTAAGTCGGGTCTTGTTGCATCACCAAAAAAATTGCGGATCCCGACACGCTCTAATCGATCAAGCTGCTTGTAATTGTAATCAATTACGGTGGTGTTAAAGCCGCCCGCTTTTAAGATTAAATCGACAACCCCTCCAACACGACCAGAGCCAGCAATGATGACGTGGCTATCTTCAGGAAAGGTTTCTTCTCGGTGAGCTTGCTCGCCAATATAACGAGGGGCAATGAAACGTTGATACACAATGTATAATACCGGTGATAACAACATCGAGAGTGTGACAACCAATAACAGTTGGTCGGCCAAAGCCGATGGAAGCACATGATTGCCCACGCTGTAGCTTAATAGCACAAACCCAAACTCACCGGCTTGAGCAAGCCCTAGCGCCAGTAACCACAGGGCGGCTCCCTTTAAGCCAAACAGTCGCCCAAGTATTAATAACGCCGCTGTTTTAGTAAGGATCAGTATCGCCGTTAAAAGCACAATAGTCGCGAGGTTATCAGTTAATAACTGAAAATTAATACTGGCGCCAACCGTGATAAAAAAGAGCCCTAACAGTAACCCTTTGAAAGGATCGATATTGCTTTCGAGCTCGTGTTTATAGGGGGAGTTTGCAAGCACGACGCCTGCTAAAAATGTGCCCAATGCGGGTGAAAGGCCCACTAACGACATCATCAATGCTATGCCAATAACAAAAAATAGCGCCGTGGCGGTAAAGAGTTCACGAAGCCGTGCTTGTGCTACAAACCTAAAAAGTGGGGCTGTTAGATGGCTTCCGCCAAACACCACAAGCGCAATCATACCTAATGTGACTAAGGCTGCTTGCCAGCTTTCAAGCCCTGCTACGAGGCTAAGCCCTGTATGACTGTTATTGCTGGTGCTTGTTATTCCTGTTGCCAGCTCTGGTAGGGCTAATAATGGAATAAATGCGAGCATGGGAATAACCGCAATATCTTGCGTGAGTAACACGCTAAATGATGCTTGGCCGCCGTCTGATTTTAATAACCCACGCTCTGACAGGGTTTGCAGCACAATCGCCGTGGAAGAAAGCGATAAAATTAAGCCAATAGTGAGAGCTGTTTGCCACGGGTGATCCAACATCATAGCCAGTGCAGTAAATGCTGCGCTGGTTAATAAAACTTGCCCTCCGCCAAGACCTATTAGTTGTTTGCGCATTGACCACAGTGTTTTAGGTTCAAGCTCAAGACCAACAATAAACAGCAT
Source organism: Pseudoalteromonas lipolytica (assembly GCF_003515105.1). Taxonomy (NCBI): domain Bacteria; kingdom Pseudomonadati; phylum Pseudomonadota; class Gammaproteobacteria; order Alteromonadales; family Pseudoalteromonadaceae; genus Pseudoalteromonas; species Pseudoalteromonas lipolytica. The sequence continues at coordinate 588,646 of NZ_CP032091.1, forward strand.
CATCACCACACCAAATTCGGCAAAATGCTGAATGGCAATTACATCCACATTTAAGGTGGTTAGCAAAGGAGAAATGGCAATACCAGCCAGTAGGTAACCCAGTACAGACCCGAGTCCCAGCTTGGTGGCTATTGGCACGGCAATAATGCCTGCAATGAGGAAAATATAGGCTATTAACAGTAAGTCAGTCATTATGATCCTGTTGTTCTTTTTGATTCTTAGTCATTATTTTTTAATAACTATGGTTGTTTTAATCAGTATTGCCAGCTGTTGGTATGTGAATGCAAATAAAAAACACGCTTAACCATAAAAATGGCAAAAATGCATGGCAGCCATTGATTTAAATTACGACAAAATAAGGGTGAAAAAAGAGCCATATTTTTAATAAAACTACTTGCGTAGCAGTATTAACGGTATACAATCGCGACACATTCATGAGGAGTAAAAAATGAGCAAAAAGAAACAAAAAAACCAAAGCCAAGTTGATATTGGCCGCGGCGTAATTAACGACAATGCCTATGCTGCATTGGTTACCTCTAAGCTGTTTCAGGCTAAAGTTGAAAAAGCTAAAAAAGGCAAAGGTGCATATCAGCGTAAGGCAAAACATGCAGGACGAGAGTCCTATTTAATCGCTGCTTAATTGAGTTGTGATCAAATAGGATTTTTTATAAAAGCAAACACCCGCTGTTTGCTTTTTTTATCTCAAACATCTTCTAAAAAAGTCACCGCGTTTACTTTTTACACAATTTTTATATATGTTTTTACAATAAAACTAATTTATTCGCTATATACCCAAAAGAGATACATTTTTTATTAACGCTATTTACCGCTATTTTCCCTCGCCAAATTCTAAATGCCTTGTAAGCCGTACGCTTCAAGGTTAAAAACTTGTTAATTTTGTGTTCATTTTTACGCTGTAGAATCGAGCAAGTTTTAGTCGCAGCTCAATAATTTTTATCAGTTTTGACAGAGATTAACGGTATTTTTTAGTAAAAATAAGAATGAATTTACCTTTATTGGGTAAATTAGAGGTTGACCTGATTGTTTTTTATGTTACTTTTAGGTTGGAAATGTAAAATAATTGTTATAACAACCTTGGGCGGAGGGAGCGAATGAGCTCACATCAATTAATAAAAAATGCCTTTAAACTAAGTGCGCTGTCACTCAGTGTATTTGGCTTTACAGCACAGGCTGCAATTGATTGCAGTAACTTAGAAGTATGGCAGCAAGGCCAAACACATGTCGGTGGCGATCAGGTGCAAGCACAAGACAGTGCCTATGAAGCTAAATGGTGGACACAGACTAACCCCGTGGAGACATCCGGTGTTGATCAAGAGTGGCGTTTATTGGGTGTTTGTGACAGCGCTGTCAGTGAGAATCAAGCACCACAAGTAACAAGCTTAAACCCTGCTGAGGGTTCTTTGTTTACCACTGGTGACAGCGTTGTCATAGGGGCTGGCGCCATTGATACTGATGGCACAGTTGCGAGTGTTGAATTTTTTGTTGATGGAACATCGGTGGCTGTTACAAGCAGTGCGCCATATTCAACAAGTTGGCAGGCAACCGTCGGAAGCCATGTAATAAGTGCGGTTGCAACGGATGAGTTAGGGCTTACATCAACAGCGGTGGCACATTCGGTGAGTGTGTCTGATGCTGTCGAACCGGGTAATCAAGCGCCGACAGCAAGCATTGAATTTAGCACTGTGGCGAGTCAAGTTACCGTGGGTACAGATATTGTATTTGCACTTTCGGGCAGTGATAGCGATGGTCAGGTGACTGGGCTTAGTTTGGCAGAAAATGACAGCGCTGTTTATCAGGCAAGTAGCGCGTCATCAAGCTATACATGGCAAGCACCGGCACTGGGTCAATTTACCTTTACGTTAACCGTGACAGACAATGAAGGCGCAACTGGCACTGCCACTCACGTTGTGAATGTGGTTGAAGCGACGCCGCCAGGTGCTGATTGTAAGCCACACGGTTTATACCAAACACCGGGTGTGAATACACCGTATTGTACAGTTTATGACAGCAATGGCCGTGAAAAAATGGGCGCTGATCATCCGCGTCGTGTGATTGGTTATTTCACTAGCTGGCGCAATGGTGCAAATGGTCAACCGAGTTATTTAGTGAATGATATTCCGTGGGACAAAATTACCCATATTAACTATGCCTTTGCGCACGTTGATGCCAATAACAAGGTGTCGATAGGCGATCCGAATGCTGCGGGCAACCCCGCAACAAATATGACTTGGCCGGGGGTAACAGGGGCCGAAATGGATCCTAGCTTTAGCTACACAGGTCACTTTAATCTACTGAATAAATTTAAAAAACAGCATCCAGATGTAAAAACATTAATCTCTGTGGGTGGCTGGGCCGAAACCGGTGGTTATTTTGGTGCAGATGGCACGCGCGTAAACAGCGGTGGTTTTTACACAATGACAACGAATGCCGATGGCTCGGTAAACCAAGCTGGTATTGATGCGTTTGCGAAAAGCGCCGTTGAATTCATTGAAACGTATGGTTTTGATGGGGTTGATATTGACTATGAATACCCATCGTCGATGAATGATTCGGGCCATCCTGATGATTTTGCTATTTCGAATGCGCGTCGAGCAGGCTTAAATGCCTCGTATCGTGTGCTGATGCAAAAATTGCGTGAAGAGCTTGATATTGCGGGTGAAAAAGCCGGTAAGCATTACCTACTCACGATTGCATCACCGTCTTCGGGTTACTTACTGCGTGGTATGGAAACTTTCCAAAGCGTGAAGTACCTAGATTACGTGAACATTATGTCGTACGACTTACATGGCGCATGGAACTCACACGTAGGTCACAACGCAGCATTGTATGACACTGGCCTTGATTCAGAGCTTGCACAATGGGGCGTGTATACAACAGCTGAGTTCGAAGGCATTGGTTACTTAAATACCGATTGGGCTGTACGTTATTTCCGTGGCGCGGTGTCTGCGGGTCGCATCAATATTGGTATTCCTTACTACACGCGTGGCTTTAAAGATGTGTCGGGTGGCACACATGGCCTGTGGGGACAAGCTGCGTTACCTGATCAATCTAACTGTGCAAAAGGTACTGGAGTCGGTGAGAAAAACCTATGCGGCAATGGTGCGCTAGGCATTGATAACCAGTGGCATGACAAGAACGATGTAGGTGAAGAAATGCCTGCAGGTTCTAATCCTTTATGGCATGCGAAAAACTTAGAAAACGGGATTAATCCGTCTTACCTTGAAATCTACGGCTTAACGCCAGATACCGACACAGATGATGTTTTAACGGGCACTTATACACGTTATTACGATGATGTTGCCGTGGCGCCTTGGTTATGGAACGCAGATAAAAAGGTGTTCTTATCAATTGAAGATGAACAGTCGATGGCAACCAAAGTTGATTACGTTATCAACAATGGCTTAGGTGGCATCATGTTCTGGGAACTGGCGGGTGACTTTGATTACGACTCGGCAAAAGGCGAGTACTTTATGGGGTCAAGTTTAACGACGCTGGCTTACGATAAGTTTAATCAAAGCGGTGTGGCATACGACACACATCAAGGCAATGTTGATTTTACCGTGCCCAGCGAAGCTGTAGATGTGAGCTTTACGGTTAAAGACTTCCCTATTGGTGATGATAACTACCCAATTTCACCGACTTTCTCATTTACTAATAACTCAAATATTGATTTAAGCGGCGCGAAAATTAGCTTTGATGTGCCGGTATCGACGTCAGCTATTTTCAAGTCGAACTGGAATGCGCAAGAAAAGCTCGGTATGGCGGTTGAGGCAAATGGCTCGAATGCTGCGGGCAACAATATTGGTGGTTATGAGAATGAATTCCATCGCTTTTCAATCACTCTTGTAAATGAGTGGGGTGGAATTGAAAAAGCCTTTAACACCGGTGAAACCGTTGATGCACAAGTCATGTATTACATGCCTATTACTGGCCCAACTAATTTCACTATTGAAAAAGAGGGCAAAACCTACGCATTTAAATACGAGTACCCAATGTTGCCTGATGCCGTGCCGGGCACCACAAATCCAGGCGGTGACAATGGTGGTGATAATGGCGGTGACACAGGGGGTAACGATGCAACGTGTGACGGTGTCGATGTCGCCAGCATTGCGGTCTATCCAAATTGGCCGCAAACAGACTGGGCTGGTAACCCAAGCCATGCCGTTGGCGGTGATCTGATGAATCACAACAATGTGATTTACGAAGCTAAGTGGTGGACAAGCACAGAGCCAGGCACATCAGCTGATTGGACTGTGAGCTGCACGCTTTAACTCAACAAAGCGGGGCACGCAATGTGCTCCGCATTTCTACAGCGAGAATACAGCAATGAAAACAACTAAATCGAAGGCATTGTCTTTATCGGCAGTGGCAACCAGCATGCTGCTTGCCTGTGCATCAAGCCACGTGAATGCCCACGGATTTTTAGAAAGCCCTAAAGCTCGCCAAGCATTTTGTCAGGCAGACGGCGGCTATTGGTGGCCCGCTGATGGTAGCGCTATTCCTAATCTTGCTTGCCGTGCAGCATTTGCAGAGGCAGGGCATGTGCAGTTTGTGCAAGATATTGAATATTCAGCGAACACGATTGATTACACCAACCTAGCAGCGGTAAAAGACAGTGTGCCCGATGGCCGTTTATGTGCGGCAGGCGACAGTGAAAAACGAGGCATGGATTTACCCTCGGCTCATTGGCAACGTACCGAGGTGGTGCCTAACGCGAATGGCGATATTTTAGTGCGTTTTTTAGCAAGTACGCCTCATAACCCAAGTTTTTGGCAGTTTTACCTGACAAAGCCTGGATTTGATAGCGCCACAGACGTTCTCACGTGGGACGATTTAGAGCTGGTTGAGGAATACGGCAATCTTGATTTTGTGATTGGTGATAATAACGACCGTTACTATGAAATGAGCGTGTCTATTCCTGCTGAGCGCAGTGGCGACGCTATTTTATATACTCGCTGGCAGCGTGATGATGCAGGTGGCGAGGGCTTTTATAACTGTAGCGATATTACCATTGTTACAGACACAGCACCGACTGATCCGAGTGAATGGTCTGCACTGACGTATTTTGTGCGCCAAGGTCAAAATGCAGAAGTGGGTGACAGTGTGTCTGCGCGTTTGTTTGATGAAACAGGGCAAGAGCTGTTTACACAACAAATGCAAGTCACCAGCGATAATCAGGCCAATTGGCAAGCAGAGTTTGCTCAGCTGCTTAATCTGAATTACAGCCATTTACTACGCATTGGTGTGCAAGATGCTGGTGGCGCAATCGCTTTTAATGCCAGCGATATATTAACCAATCAGGTGTTTGCAACAAACGCCAACTACAGTTTTGCACTGAGCGTAAAAGCCGCACCTGAAAATACTGCCCCTATTATCCATCAACCTGAAGCTATCACCCTGAATGAAAATAGCACGGCAGATGTGCACTTACATGCCTTTGACGATCAGCAAACCGCATTAACATACCGCTGGAATGTACCGGCTCCTCTTCGCTTTACTGGGGCGGGTGCCGACATCACGTTAATAGCACCAGAAGTCGATGCAGATACCTCTTTTACTGTCACTGCCTCAGTATCTGACAGCATGCTTACCAGCGAAGCCAGCTTTACGGTCACGGTACTTAATAGCAGTGTGGTTGAGCCAAACCCCGATGCGCCCGCGTGGGATAACAGCGCGCAATATAACACCGGCGATAAAGTGAGCTTTAACGGCGGGATCTACAGTGCGAAATGGTGGAACCAAGGCGCACAACCCGACAGCAGTGATGCATGGCAGCTTGAATCAGGTTCGGCATCGAGCGAATGGAACATCGGCAAAGCCTACCAAGGCGGTGACGAGGTGACCTATCAAGGACAGCGCTATCGTGCGCAGTGGTGGACTCAGGGCGATACACCGAGTACCAGCCAAGTATGGGCAAAAATCTAAAGTTTTGTAGTTCAAACTTTATCAATAACAGCAAACAGCTAAATAAAAATAGATAAGAGAGAATCATGAATATAAAACAATTAAGCGCAGCCATTGGTGTTGCATTATGTGCCAGTGCAGCGAATGCTGCACCATCGACACCGACCATTATTTGGGAACCGCAAGAGTACTCGTTTGTTGAAGTAAACCTTGAAGGAACGGGCTCGTATAAAAGCCTCGTTAAACGTGTTGATCAAGTAACGATTAACATTGAGTGGAATGCATGGAGCGGTGATGGTGGCGATAGTTACAAAGTGTATTTTGACAATATGCTGGTAAATGAAGGCCCTTTGGCTGCGGGAACTAAAAGCGGAGTGATTAGTTTCCCTTATGATAAAGCGGGTCGCCACACTTTGTATGTTGAGCTTTGTGAAGGTGGCACAACGTGCGCGCGCAGTGAAGGCAAACCCATTGTTATTGCCGACACCGACGGTGCGCACTTAGCCCCATTACCCATGGATTACGATCCAAATAATAAAGACATTGGTACAAAAGAAGGGTTGGTAACAGGGGCTTATTTCGTTGAATGGGGTATTTATGGGCGTGACTACGATGTCACAAATATTCCTGCACAAAACTTAAGTCACATTTTATATGGTTTTATTCCAATTTGTGGTCCGAATGATTCACTGACTGGAGGCCCTAAAAACGCGCTAAATACTGCGTGTGCGGGCTCAGAAGATTTCGAAGTCGTTATTCATGATCCGTGGGCGGCGATTCAAAAAGCCCTTCCGGGTGTGAGTGCAGACGATCCAATCCGTGGTACTTACTCACAATTAATGGCGCTAAAACAACGCTACCCTGATTTAAAAATATTGCCATCTGTGGGCGGTTGGACGTTATCTGACCCATTCGCATATTTTACTAATAAAGCAAACCGCGACACGTTTGTCGCATCAATGAAAGAGTTCTTAAAAACATGGAAATTCTATGATGGTGTCGATATTGACTGGGAATTCCCTGGTGGCGACGGTGCTAATCCGGCGCTAGGTGACCCAATTGCAGATGGCCCTGCTTATGTGGCATTAATGCAAGAGCTGCGAGCTATGCTTGATGAGCTTGAAGCCGAGACTGGTCGTCAATATGAGCTAACATCAGCGATTGGTGCAGGCTACGACAAAATTGAAGATGTTGATTACCAAGCAGCAAGCCAATATATGGATTACATTTTTGCTATGACGTACGATTTTTACGGCGCGTGGAGTGGAGTAACAGGCCATCAAACCGCCCTGTACTGTTCATCGCATTTCCGCCCTGGCCAATGTGATGGCACAGGTGTTGACGCCCAAGGCGTACCATACAAAGGACCTGCTTACACCACCGATAACGCAGTGCAGTTATTACTTGCGCAAAATGTTCCATCGAAGAAAATTGTTGTGGGCACAGCGATGTATGGTCGTGGTTGGGAAGGGGTTTACCCAGCAGGCACGACTATTGATGGTAACCCTATGACTGCAACAGGGGCGGGTCCTTTAAAAGGCAGCACTGCGCAAGGCGTCTGGGAAGACGGTGTTATTGATTATAAAGGCATAAAAGCACATATGATCGGCGCAGCAGGCACCGGTATTAATGGCTTTGAAGTGGGCTACGATGAGCAAGCAAAAGGCGCATATGTCTGGAATCGCTCTACAGGTAAACTGATTACGTATGACAGCCCTGCCTCTGTTATTGCAAAGGGTAACTATGTTAATCAACATGACTTAGGGGGATTATTTGCATGGGAAATCGATGCCGATAATGGTGATATCCTGAATGCGATGCACGAAGGTTTAGGTGGTGCGGTTACAGAGCCTAGCAACAGAGCGCCTGTGCTGTCAGTATCAAGCACCGTAACTGTAAACGCCGGTGAGTCTGTTTCAGTTGTTGCATCAGCAACCGATGCCGATAACGATGCACTGACTTACAGCTGGACAGCAGACGCCGCGCTGTCTGTAACGGGTGAAAACTCAAATACACTGGTTATTGCTGCGCCATCAGTGACAAGTGATGCGCAATACCTAGCAACGGTATCGGTTACCGACGGTAAAGCCGTGGTGAGCCGTAATGTAACAGTGAATGTTGTGGCGCCAAGTACGGGCGGCAATTCAGCGCCTGTCGTGGCTGCAATTTCAGATAAAACCGTTGCTGAAGATGCAAGCGTTGCGGTATCAGTGTCTGCTACAGATGCAGATAATGATGCACTTAGCTATAACTGGACAGTGCCTGCGGGCTTAACATTGGTGGGTTCAGGTGCAAATATTAGTTTGCAAGCGGGCAGCGTTGATGCAGATACAAGCTATGTTGTAACGGTAGAGGTATCTGACACACAAGCTACGACATCGGTAAGCTTCAACGTGACAGTGACTGACTCTGGCACAACAAACCCACCGGGTGGCGATACAACATGGGATGAAGCAGCCATTTATGTGGGCGGTGACACGGTAATCTATAACGGTGTTGAATATACTGCAAAATGGTGGACACAAGGAAACCGTCCTGATTTAGGTGGCCCGTGGGAAGCAAGCTCAAAACCAACAGACGGTAATGGTGATGTGGTTTGGCAAGCTGCTGGTATCTACAACGGGGGCGACCAAGTCGTTCACCAAGGTACAAAATACGAAGCGAAGTGGTGGACTCAAGGAGAAGAGCCAGGCGTTGTGGATGTATGGAAAGCACTTTAAACCTACCTAGCTACATGTAGTGTATTTTATTAAAATGTGATTTCCCTACAAAGCAGCCTTCGGGCTGCTTTTTTAGTGTCTAATCTCTAACTTTTCCTTATTTTAATTGCTCACTTTCCTCCTCGCTTAGTTTTTGTGTTTCACCTATTATGAACCATACTAAAAGAGTGATGAGTTTAGGCTCTTAAACTACAGGTGTGTTGATGACGATGAAAGTGCTTTTCTTATTGGTTTTTGCTGCGTTAAGCACTGAAGCGTTTAGCTGCGATAGGGTTTTAAAAGTTGGGGTGAGCCAATCGTGGCGACCCTATGTTTTTAGCCAAAATGATCAGCTCACCGGGATTGATATAGAGATTACTGACTTGGTGTTAAAGGAAGCGGGGTTTTGCAGTCAATTTATTGTAATGCCTTCGTCAAAACGTGGATTTGCTGAATTAAAACATGGCACTGTTGATTTACTTCCCGCAGCCAGCTACAGCCAACAGCGAGATGGTTTTAGTACTTTTTCAGTGCCTTATCGTAACGAAGTTATGCGTCTTTTTTGGTATCCGCACAGCCATTTAGAATCACAAGACTTAAAAGGCTTACTCGACCATAAACAAACTATTCTTACCAATAGCGGCAGTTATTATGGCGATGAATTGACACGTTTAAGTGCGAATAAAAAATATAAAGATCAGTTTGTTACTGTCCCATCATTACGACAGCGTTTAGCAATGCTGGTGGCCAAACGCGTTGATTTTTTTATTGACGATGAACTAGCAGGCTTAAGCTTGATTCAACAACATCAGGCTAACAACGTAAAAATTCATCCGTATATTATTAATAACGATTATATTTATTTTATGCTAAGCGACTTGAGCCTCTCCGAGGAGGAACGACAGGCTATTAACCACGCGATTCAATTCAACAAGCAAGCAATAACCGATATAATCAGTTCCTATAAAACACAGTGAGTTAGCCTAACCGCGTAACACGCAACTTGATACGTCCGGCATTGGCACCATAAAAACGATTTAAGTCATTCGCAAATGGGCAAAACTCGCCTGACTTTGTAATGCGAATATCGGCACCTTCAGCAATTTCAAATAAATGCTCATCGTTGTCATCAATCGCGCCAATAAGTGCAAACCACTGTGCATGCGCTAAGCGTCTAAATGGCTCAAGCACAGCCATGGGAATTTCTTTTACACCTAATTGCACGTTATCACGATGCCAACCCGCGGGGCCGCAACTAATGCCATCGTCATACCAAGTTTGATCAGGATAAGGCGTAAACCGATAGGTCGCCCCTTGCGCTAACATTAATCCGGTGTGGTTATATTTTTCGGCGCCATAAACAAATACATCTTTACTTTGACCAATACTGAGTACGGTCATGTTTTGTTTATCAAGCGCAATATGTGGGCTTAAGCCGTTGAAGGTTAAGCGGCTTTCATCATTGTAGAGCACATCATACGTAAGGCTTTTTAGCGACTCAGGACGATAACTGGTTAAACGGTTAATACGCTCTGCCACGGTGTAATGAATTGTGGGAGGATGTTCACTTTGCTCATTATCAACCAATACGCAGCACTCTCGGTCAACAAGCTTAAATAAAGGATTAAACCAAAAGTAATTTTGTTGGTGACTAAGCGCCAACGGATCGGGGGTGACAGTGACATCGTCTTGGGCAATTAAATTACGGTGCTCATCGGGCAATAAGCTATGGTAATTAATATCAGCACTGGTCAGAAGGTTAAGTGAAATTGTTTGTTCTATTAACCACTCAATAGCATAACGCAGACAAATGTCGGCTAAGCCATCACGGTAATACCCGCCACCCACGTCAGAGTGTGCGCCCGCAAACCATACCTCTTCTACATGAGGCGCTTTGTTTATGAGTGTTGGCTCAAACGCGCGGCGCTTTTCATCCAGCGCAACACAATGCAGGGCTGCGTTAATATTACTGGCTAGGGTGTAGTTTTCAAAAATAACGTGTTCAGCGCCACGTGTTGCTTTGGTCACTTTTGAAAAACCAATGGATGCCACGGTATCAAATACGCATAAAAAAACATTGTCGCTTATTAAGGGCTCAAGGCATTTTGCAAAACGCCTTGCCAATGCTGCACCACGACTAAAACCCGTTAGCAAAACCCGATCACCCACAGCGTAATATTGTTTAAAGTCGTTTATTGCGCGGTTTAAAATACTGGCGACATCGTCGCCTCTTGGGGCTAATGCTTGATTGAATAAACGTCTGAAGCGGCTTCCTTGAGTGCCTATGCCTTGATAATAAAAACTAAGTTGGCTTGGGAATGGCGTTTCGGGTTCACTGTTGAGTGTGCCGCCAAATAACAAGTGAAGTTTAAGAATATTGGAAATACTGGCGTCTTCTTTGAAATGAGCGGCACTAAATTGTTCTGCATCACGTGGCTCACTGCCTGTGCCATCAAAGTTGAAAATCAGCGTTTTAGGGGTCATAGCGTCATTCCTTTAGTGGTTTGTCATAACATACAAGGCATTTATTAAAATTTGAAGACAAATTATGCGTGATGGCACTCTTTTTATATCAGGCTTTTTATATCAGGCTTTTTATGAGAACACAGAAGACAGGAGAGAGATTTGGGCAAGGTGTGTGGTTAACCTTGCCCAAAATAGCCGTTTGAACAGCTAAAATTAAGCGTAAGTGTGGCTGTATAGAATGCCTGAGCCAATTAAGATAAGGGCAATACCGCCAATGGCTTCAGCTTTTTTGCCAACCCAGCCACTCATCACATTCCCCAGTAATGAGCCGATAGTCACCATTACGGTTGTGGCGAGACCTATCATTGCGGCAGCAACATAGATATTAACTTTCATAAACGCAAGGCTTATGCCCACGGTCATTGCATCAATACTGGTGCCTACTGCGGTCAGCAGGGTTGCCATTAATGAGCGCTTATTGCTTGGCACTTCGTCGGCGTCGTCATCGTCGTCTTTACGACTTTCAATGATCATGTGTATGCCAAGGCCCACCAATAATACAAACGCAATCCAGTGATCATAGGCTTCAACGTACTCGGCACCCGCACTGCCAATTAACCAACCTAAAACAGGGGCAATTGCTTCAATGCAGCCAAAAATTAAACCTAATTTAATGGCACTAAGAATACGTGGGTTTTTAAGTGAACTGCCTTTGGTGATTGATGCAGCAAACGCGTCGGTTGACATTGCAAGCGACAATACGCTGAGAGTAATAATATTCAATTTTTGCGCCCCACAAAAAGTGCGCATTATACGCGTATAAGCCGTAAACAGGTAGAGTAATTTACGGCTTAGGGTGAGTCGCGCTGTTTGTTAATGCAGTTTCATTTTGGGTCTTACCACGCGGAGTACTTTTTCGCTGATCCACAATGCAAAGGTTTTGGCACTGCCATGAATGGCGCGCTGGTGCATACGATAAAGAGAAATATACATAAACCGCGCTATTTTCCCTTCGATAAAAAAGCTATTACTGGTTAAGTTACCCATTAAGCTGCCCACGGTGCTGTAACGAGACAAATTCACTAAAGAGCCATGATCACTATAGGTAAACACGCTTAACGGATTGTTTTTGAGAGTGGCTAGTAGGTTTTTTTCTACGCATTGTGCCATTTGATGCGCTGATTGTGCGCGTGGTGGAACCTGCGAGCCATCGTCTTGAGTAAACGCGCAGCAATCACCAATCACAAAAATAGTCTCATCAACACTGCTTTGTAGGTATTGATTCACCTTAATTTGGTTGTTGCGTGTAAGCTCAAAAATACCAATATCTTTGATAAAATCGGGGGCTTTTACACCCGCTGCCCATACCATGATATCGGCCTTTATAATGGTATCATTGTTAGTGATAAAGCTGTTTTCTGTGGCTTCTTTTACTTGCGTGCTTTCGCGCACCGTGACCCCTAATTTTACCAGTTCTCGTTTTGCCGAGTTGGCTATGCGTTCAGGCAAGGCAGGCAAAATACGAGGACCTGCTTCGATTAAATCAATGTGTAGGCGCTTGGCTGTCATTTTATCTAGGCCATACATTTTTAGCATGTCGGATACATGATACAGCTCAGCCGAAAGCTCAACGCCCGTCGCTCCACCGCCAACAATGGCAATTGTTAGAGCCTGCTGTGGGTCGTCATCTTGGTGCAAGCGAGTAAAGTTATCGAGTAATGCATGTTGAAAACGCTCGGCCTGTTGGTTTGAATCAAGGTAAAAGCAATGATCTTTTACGCCGGGGGTATTAAAGTCGTTACTCACACTGCCGATGGCGAGCACTAAGTAGTCATAGCTGACATGTCGCTGTGGCAAAATACGGTGGCCAAGCTCGTCTTTTAACTCGCTTAAGGTAATGGTTTTGTTGGTTGAATCTAAGTGGCAAAAACTGCCGAGTTGAAAATTATAATGGTGTTTTGCTGCATGAGCAGAGTACACAACGCCGTCTAAATCGGCATCAATCGACCCCGTCGCTACTTCATGAAGTAACGGTTTCCAAATATGGCTACGGTTTTTATCGATTAATAAAATATCTGCTTGGCGTTTTTTCCCGAGTTTATGTCCTAATTGTGTTGCAAGCTCTAAGCCGCCTGCGCCACCACCGACTATCACGATTTTAGGAGGTTGGTTAGTCATTACGTTGCCCTCAAAAGTATAATACCTAAACACTCTCGATTTAAAAGCGCTTAGGTATTGCAAATCCATTCTTCAATACCCCATGGCAACGGGTCTATTGTGCGCCTTTTTGCTGGCTTTGTCAGCAAAGCTTACGAACAATATAGTGTGTTTAGTGATATTAATGGCCTTGGGTGATGAGCCTAAACACGTTAACATGGCTAATTCGCACTAAGGCACCTATCATTACCTAATACAGGGAAATGAAACAAGGGATCAGGATGACTACAGCACTCCACACTTCGCTAAATCAATACTTTGGCTTTACTGAATTTCGCCAGGGTCAGCAACAAACGATTGAACAACTGTTAAATCAACAATCATCATTGGCTATCTTTCCGACGGGGTCGGGCAAGTCGTTGTGTTATCAATTAACTGCATTGCATTTGCCTAATTTGACCTTGGTGGTTTCACCCTTGTTAGCGCTGATGAAAGATCAAATCAGCTTTTTGAATAGCAAAGGTATTTATGCGGCCAGCTTAGATTCGAGTCAAACGAGCGAACAAAGTCATACCGTGATGAGTGATGTGCGAACCGGAAAGGTTAAAATTTTAATGGTGTCGGTGGAGCGTTTTAAGAACGAACGCTTTCGCGAGTTCATCAAGCAAGTGCCGATTTCAATGCTGGTGGTTGATGAGGCGCACTGTATTTCTGAATGGGGGCATAACTTTAGACCCGACTATTTAAAACTGCCACGTTATCGCGATGAGCTTAATATTCCTCTGGTGTTGCTATTAACTGCAACGGCAACCAAAATAGTAAAACGTGATATGTGTGAGCGGTTTGCCATTGCACCTGAATGCGTTGTGCAAACTGGGTTTTATCGTGCGAACCTTGATTTATCGGTGTTAAGTGTGGCGAGCCAAGACAAACAATCGCACTTAACACGCGTTATTGCTGAGCAGCAGGGCGCTGGCATCGTGTATGTGACACTGCAACACACTGCCGAGCAAGTGGCCGCAGCGTTAGCGCAGACAGGACTTAATGCAGTGGCGTATCATGCGGGTCTTGACGATGATAAGCGCTGGCAAATTCAAGATGACTTTATGGCAGGTAACATTAATATTGTGGTTGCCACCATTGCGTTTGGTATGGGCATTGATAAGTCGGATATTCGCTTTGTTATTCATTATGATTTACCTAAATCAATTGAAAACTACAGCCAAGAAATCGGCCGTGCAGGGCGAGATTCTAAGCAATCAAATTGTTATACCTTAGCAAATCTAGATGGCCTGAACACAGTTGAAAACTTTGTCTATGCCGATACCCCCGAGCAAAGTGGTATTGAATATGTGATCAACAATATTCGCACGGAGCAAACGAATGGTCAGTGGGAAATGCAAGAATACAGCTTGTCGAGTGACAGTAATATTCGTGCATTAGCCTTAAAAACGTTATTAGTACAGCTTGAAATTCATGGCGCTATCACGCCGTTGTATGCCTATTATGCTGACTTTAAATATAAGTTTTTAACAGGCAAAGACACACTTCTTCAGCAATTTGATGAGCAGCGCCAAGCATTTTTACAGCAGGTATTTAATCATACTGAGTTTAAGAAAATTTGGGGCACTCTCAACTTTGACGCCTTAACACATGCCACGCAAGTCGATAGAAAACGGGTGGTTGCTGCGCTCGATTATTTGGCCGAAAAAGGTCACATAGCCCTTGAAACTAAACGCATTACACAAGTGTATGAGGTGAATAACGAAGTCATTAATGCAGACAATTTAGCGTCGCAATTACATCAGTACTTTATTGAAAAAGAGCAGGCAGAAATAAAACGCATTGCTGCATTGGTGCGCTTTTTTGAGCTTAATAGCTGTTTGAGTTATAACCTTGCACGTTATTTTGATGATCATAATGCCCCAAAAGGGTGTGGCCATTGTTCTGTGTGTCGAGGCCAGTCTGTAAAACTTAGTTATTCACTTGAGCACACCATGCCAGACACTGCGGTTATTGCAGCTAAAGTTACACAGCTAAAAGAGCACTTAGCCACTAAAGGGGTAACTGAAATCAGTATTGATACTCAATGCCGTTTTTTAGCGGGAATGAGTGTGCCACTGTTTACCCGCAATAAAGTTAGGCAGCTTTCAGGTTTTGGGGTGTGTGAACACCTGCGTTATAGCGATATTAAAGCGGTGCTACAGCAGTTGTAGCATCGCTTTAAATTTTAAACGCATGTGCTTAAGCTTCGGTAGCTTAGGTAACCATTTTGACGAACTTGTCTTGAATAACTCTGTCAGTGTACTTTGTAAGGACAACTGAAAGTTTTCTTTGTCAAGTGGTAACTATTGCAACGTGCCACTTATCAGTTTTGGGCTGAGTATTTAGGCGCTTCTTTTTATTGCTTCCAAAACGTACGCGTAAAAAGGGCAAAAACAGTAAAATATTCCAAACGACCCACAAGCATTGCGCTGGTTAATATCCAGGTTCCTGCGTCTGAAACTGGTGCAAAGTTAGCGCCTACTTCACCAAACCCCGGTCCGAGCACATTGACACATGCGGCGACTGCTGAAAACGCACTCCAAAAATCCAGCCCAGTAAACATGAGTAATAATGTAAACAGCATGCTTGATCCTGCGGCAAAAGTCATAAATGCCATAACGGCATGAAGTACATCATCTTTTACAGGGCTGCCTTGGTACTTAATGGTGAATATAGCGCGGGGATGAAGAAGTTGTTTAAAGTTATTATTGAGCATTTTAACCACTAGAATATTTCTGATGATTTTATTTCCGCCAGCCGTTGAGCCCGCGCATCCCCCTAAATAGCCGGTGATAATAAGTAAAAATCCGACAGCTTCGGGCCATTCAGTAAAGCTTGCTGCACCAAATCCGGTGCTGGTTATAAACGACACTATATGAAAAGTTGAAAAACTCAATGACTCAAAAAAAGAGGAGTAGGTATCGTGACTGTATAAAATTACGCCCGACAACACTGCAAGGGTTGTAATGATGTATATAAAATAACGCGTTTCTTCATCAGCATAGTAACTACCGAGCGCTCGTTTGTGGACGACTCTAAAGTGCAGTGCAAAATTAATAGCACCTGCAATCATAAATAAGTTGGCGACCCATAAAATTAAATGACTTTTGTAAAACCACATACTGGCATCGTGGGTCGAGAACCCTCCCGTTGAAACGGTTGTCAGTGCATGAGCCAGTGCATCGTAAAAAGTCATGCCTGCAAAATAGTAAGAAACAGTACACAACACGGTTATGCTTAAGTATACACTCCAAAGGTAATGCGCCGTGTTTGCAATACGAGGTGATAGCTTTTCATCTTTAATTGGCCCAGGTGTTTCGGCTTTTAAGAGCTTCATGCCACCTATATTTAGCATGGGTAAAATAGCCACCACGAAAATCACAATGCCGAGCCCTCCCATCCATTGTAAAAACTGGCGGTATAATAAAAACGTACGCGGCATATCATCTAAGCCCGACAGTATTGTGGCGCCGGTGGTGGTTAATGCGCTTATTGATTCAAACATGCCATCTGTAAAGCTCACTTTGGTGACTAAAATGATTGGAATTGCCCCCAAAAAGCCTGCAATCACCCACGTGGCTGTCGCGTAAATCAGTGCATCCCTAAAGTTGGCCAGTGATGAATCAACATGCTGGGTTTTTAACAATATGACACTTGCTGTAAAAAGCATTATTGACGCAGGCAATAGGAATGACACGGATACATTATCTTTAAATAAAAATGCAGATAAAGCTGCAAATATCAATTGCACTATACTCATCCACAAAATAGGGAAAGCGAGTAATCGAAATGTGATTTTCCAATTGATCATACGTCTACTGATTTAATGAACGGCTCTTAAATCAGCATGCTATTGAAATAGGCGTAGATGTCTTTAGAGAGAGTGAAAGCTTTATAAAGATTTTATGCCGAGATAAAAAAACTTTATAAAAACTTTATAGTGACAAAAATAAAAACACTTTAATCTAATGACAATTCGTTAGATGAGCATAAACAGATGATGCAGTCAGTATTCAAACCCCCGTTATTTAAGGCCATATTTTTAAGTGTATTGATGCCACTTGTGGTGGTGCTTGCTATTTTTCCGTTTCGTGAGCTGTTTACAACTACCGATATTGTGATGTTACAGCTGTTGTGGGTGACGTGGGTGGCTGTACGAAGTAATCGCCGTGTTGCAGCGCTGACAACCCTAGTGAGTGTTGCCTGCACCGACTGGTTTTATGTGGTGCCGTACTTTACCTTTCATATTGAAAACATTGAATATGTGGTGACATTTGTGGTGATGCTTATTGTTGGCCTAGTGATAAGCCATTTAGCCGGTGAGCTCAATACTAAAGTGCGCGATGTGCAAGAACACGCCAGCAATAGCCGACTGCTCTATGAGCTTGCGAAAAAATTAAATGAACTCGACAGTTTAGATGAGCAAAAGCAATTATTTATAGCCGCGATGACGGCACATTTAAAGGTTAAATGTGATTGGCATGTATCGCAGACAAACAATGTTATGTATTTAAATGAGCAGCAGCCTGAATTAGGGGGGATCGCGTTTGCAAAACCCTTGACGAGTGAGCAACAAGCGCTGGCAGATACGGCGTGCTCTTTATTGTATCAAGTTCACGAAAAAACGTTATTGCGTCAACAGTCTGCGGCCATTGCAGTACAAGCGGAACTTGAACGGTCAAAGAATACCTTGCTGCGCAGTTTATCGCATGACTTGCGAACTCCTTTGGCAACCATAATGGGGGCATCAAGTATGCTGGCTGATGAAGAGATTGAATTAAGTCGTGACGTGGTTAAAGAACAAGCCAGTAATATTTTTGAGCAAAGTAAAATACTTAATCAGCATTTTGATAAGGTAATGGAACTAAGCAAAGTCAATAAGTTAGGTGAGAATATTACATGGCAAAAACTCAACGTTTCGAGCCTCATTAGCGAAGCAAAAGCGCGTAGGCAACAGCAATTAAGCGACTTTAAATTAACCGTTAATGCTGCACAAAATAGTGCCTGCTATGGTGATGAAACACTGCTAGAAATTGCCTGTGCTAATATGCTCGAGAACGCAGCGCGTTATGGTGACGGAACGGCGGATATGCAATTTATTGAACGAGATAATGAGTATCAACTCGTGCTAATAAACTCGATTAATCGCAATAATGAAACCAGTCAAGACGAAGGCGTTGGTCTTGGCAGTATTATCTGCGATGTGGTTGCTAAGTGTCATCAAGGTCAATTTGAGTTAACCCTTAATGAGCAAACAGGGCAGGCGAAAGCCCAGTTGATTTGGAGTAAACAGCATGGCTAACATTTTAGTGTTAGAAGACTCACCTCCACTGCAAAGTTTTTTAAAAACGCTGCTTAAAGCCAGTGGCTATGAAGTCAGCCTATGCGCAAAGGGCTTAGATGGCTTTGCACTGTTAAGTGAGCAACAGTTTGATTTAGTGCTACTTGATTTAGGCTTACTCGATATGGATGGACAAAATTGGCTGCTTGAGTTTAGGCAATGGAGTTTATTACCGGTATTGGTTTTATCTGCGCGTGATGGCGAAACAGAAAAAGTAACCGCACTGGATAATGGCGCAAACGATTACATAACGAAGCCCTTTAGTGCCAATGAACTTCTTGCCAGAATACGGGTTTTATTACGCGCCCAATCTTCGCCAAATATGACATTGCAATGTGGTGATATTCATATTGATCCCCACAAGCATGTTGTTAAAAAAGACGGGCAGAACATCAAGTTAACTAAAAAAGAATACGCTATTTTACTGTTACTCTTTCAACAAAAAGATAAAGTATTAACGCATAACGCTATTTTATCTCAAGTATGGGGGGAGCAATATATAAATCGCCCTGAATACGTGCGTGTTCACATAGGCCAGTTAAGACAAAAACTCGAAGATAATGCAGCAAACCCTAAACACATACTTACCGAGCCCGCCGTGGGTTATCGGCTAATTGATTAAGCTTTATGTCTTTTTCGTTGAGCATACCCCATTTATTGATTACTCTTTTAATATTAAAAACAATAAATTGGGGTATTTGATTGACGTCTAATTCAAAGGGCAGCAAAGGGCTTAATACGCTGTCCAATAAGCAGCTAGAGCGTATTATTGCAGAAATTGATCAAGCAATTGAATGGCACCAATCTTGGTATAAGCAGTTACTACGCAGCCTAATCTCAAATGTCCCTGCCAATAAGCATGACCTTAGCGACAATGCGCATACTTTTTGCGAGTTTGGTCAGTGGTTTAATAAGTTACCAACCGACACTAAAAAGTTGCATCCTCATTTTTCTGAGATGGGCACGGCGCATCAAAAAATGCATCAAGGTGCTAAAGTGCTTTTGTCGTTAAATGAAGCTAAATCGGCTATTCCAGTGAGCTTACTCGATCAATTTCATGCTGATTTAGACACACTCAGAGATTTATTTGAAGCGGTGAGCGATGAGTTTTCCGACGTTTTACATACCCGTGATCCCCTTACTGGGGCAACTGATCGCACCAACTTACTGAGTCACCTGCGCAAAGAGCACGAACGCTGTAAACGTCACTCGCTTGAATGTGCAATTATCATGATAGATCTTGATCATTTTAAACGCGTAAATGATGAGCATGGTCACGCAGCTGGCGATAAGGTATTGGTTGCCTTAGTAAAATGTATTCAATCGCATTTACGAGAGTACGATCAACTGTATCGTTATGGGGGGGAGGAATTTTTAGTGTGTCTGCCAGAGACAGAGCTTGGAGGGGCCAAGTCATTTTCTGAGCGTTTAAGAGCGAGTGTCGAAGAGTTAAACATTAATATTGGGACCAACACGCCTATAAATGTGACAGGCTCGTTTGGTATTGCCTCTGTCAGTGTTAACGATGATATTGAGCAGGCAATTGAAAGAGCAGATCACGCGATGTATCAAGCTAAAAAGTCTGGCCGCAACAGAGTCTGCGTGACGTAGGGATATTAGCGACGCTTGCCTCTTCTTTACTGATTATTTTGGGCGATGAACATGGCCATGCTTACTTTACCTTAAGCCCAATCAACACAGACGACTTTGCATTACGTGAACTAAACAAACTGGCACATAAATAGCCGCTATCAGCGATATAGGCAGAAAGTTGTTGTGAGTGTTTTGTGAAAGTTTCTAAATCAAGGTGAGTCGATGCTAAGTACAGGCCATTGCTAACGATAGCGTTATTTACGGTGTTTAAAAATGTCACCGCGGCTTGAAAGGAATCAAAGCAACATAATGTGTCTGCTTCATTATTAAGGTTTATGATATCTGCAAGGTCTATATTGCTCGGCATTTCATGACTGTAAAGCTTGGCAGCAATATTTAAAATGACATTTTGTATCACGCTTGTGTCGTTGCTTGGGTGGGTTATTTTAATGAGTGGTGTGCCATACGATACACAATAATCAGTAAGCTCTTTTGTGTTAGAGCAATCAAGCCCGCCAACAAATACGGCATCGAATTGAGCAAAATCTGTTGCCTGAAATGTCTGTGGGCAAAGCAATGTTGCATGCTCTGAGGCCGTTAGGTTTGGTACTAATATGGCGATGTTTAAATCGTTAGATAATTCGTGAATAGGTACAAACATTACTTATTTACTATTTTAAAAATGCCCAGTAAAACCGCGGCTATGCCCTCCATCGTAATAATATAGAGGGAGTAAAGGCACCAAACAGTGCCCTTACTTTTTACGCTAATCGTATTTTGCTTCTAGCTCATTGGCTGTGTGATAGCTTTCGTGAGTTTTTAGCTGCTCAAAGTAGCGTTCGATTTCAGGGAAGTGCGACAGCTTACCCGCCTGAGCAACCTGCTCTACAACAAAAGACATCATGAAATCAGCGCCTGTCAATGTGTCATCGACTAAGTACTGCTTACCTTGTAATTGCTGATTAACATAGCTCAGTATTTTAGCAATTTCATGGTCGGCATAGTCGGCAATAAAGTTAGTTTGACAGCCATCTTTAGTAATAAAGAGTTTTAGTAGAAGAGGCACCATGGCAGAGCTTTCAGCAAAATGCAGCCATTGCTGGTAATCAACATAGCTGTCGCTTTGCTGACTTGGCATAAACTTGCCTTGCCCGTACTGGCTAATTAGATAATCAGTAATTGCACCAGACTCGGTAATTACTTTGCCGTTATCTTCAATAAGGGGCGATTTACCCAGCGGATGAATTTGTTTTAGTTCATCAGGCGCTAAGAACGTTTCTTTATTGCGTTGATAGGCAACAATGTCGTAATCGACACCAAGCTCTTCCAGTAACCAAATAATACGTTTAGAACGTGATTTATTTAAATGGTGTAACTTAATCATTCGTTATCCTTATTAGTGGCGCAGCATGGGTTGCTACGCCTAAAAAATTTACATTGGCTGCTGAACTTGCACGACAGTTTTGCCAAAATTATCACCATTCAACATAGCATTAAAGGCGTTAAGTGTATTTTCGAAATTAGCTTCAAGGTGCTCTTTATATTTGATTTTTCCTTCGCTTAGCCATGCTTGCATGTCTTTTGCGAACTCCTCATAACGATGAGCGTAGTCATCAAAAATTATGAAACCTTGCACTTTAATACGTTTCTTTAAAATTAAGCCCATAAGCATAGACAAGCGGTCTGGACCCGGTGGCAGCTCGGTTGCATTGTACTGTGATACTAAGCCACATAATGGAATGCGCGCTTTGGTATTTAACAGTGGTAATACGGCGTCGAGTACATGACCACCGACATTTTCATAATAGACATCAATGCCTTTATTACAGGCTGCGCTTAACTGTTCTGCAAAATCATCCGCTTTGTGGTCAATACAAGCATCGAACCCAAGATTTTCAACAGCATGTTGGCATTTTTCTTTACCGCCAGCTACGCCAACGACCTTACAGCCTTTTAATTTAGCAATTTGCCCTACCGTTGCACCGACAGGTCCTGTGGCCGCAGCAACAACGACCGTTTCGCCTGGTTTTGGTTCACCAATATCCAAAAGCCCCATGTACGCTGTAAAACCAGGCATACCCATAATACCTAACGCATAAGAAGGGTTTTCAGGGTTCTTACCCAACTTCATTAAGCCTTTTGTGTCGCTGATTGCGTATTCTTGCCAGCCCGTGTAGGCCAACACCCATTCACCTTCTTGGTAGTCAGGGTGGTTTGATTGCTCAACTTGGCATACGGTTGCGCCCACCATCACATCACCAATTTCGACAGGGTCAGCATATGACTCTGCATCGCTCATTCGCCCACGCATATAGGGGTCGAGTGATAAATAAATAGTTCTTAGCAGTACCTCACCGTTTTTTGGTGCGGGTACTGAGTGTGTTTTTAATACGATATTGCTTTCATTTGCGACGCCATTTGGGCGAGACTCAAGAATATATTGACGATTTTGAATATCAGACATACTTTGTTCCTATTACTAGGTTTATGAAGTGGTGCATATAGATGAAGTGCGGGCGCATTCATAAAATTCAATGATTAAATTGTCACTGTGAAAATAAACACAATTTCAGTCATGCAATAATCGATTTTGCAGAGGGCATAGAAAGGTGTATGCTCAAATGCAACAGATAAGTCAAAAGGATTGATATGAAACGTATTTTATTGTTAACGACGGCGCTTTTAACTGGTGCGTTTAGCGCTCAGGCTAACGCGAATGATGAGGTATTATCGGTTGACCCTGTCTCGCTTTCGGGCGGTGCGTTTGCATTTGAAAACGACGCCAAACGTTATCCCAAACAAAGCCAATTTAGTATTTTGCATAGTGTGATGATGAGTAGCGAAAGTGGCCGACGTCTCGCTGTGGTTACTATCGAAAACAAAGCATCTGGCTCTCGTATTTTACAAGCCGACCATATTATGGCGTTGTTTGCAGATGGCAGCCGATTAAACCCACTCACTTTCGATGAAGGCATTAAGCTTGATGATGGAGAAAAGCGCTCCCTTACACTTTCGTTTGGTGAAAATGAGTACCCAATTTTAGCTGTCTATACCAGCCTAGATAAATAAAAGGATGAGCATGAAATTTCGCACTTTAGCAGCTGTCGTTGCGCTTTTTAGCTCACAAACCGTTATGGCCGTTGATAGCCAAG
Source organism: Pseudoalteromonas lipolytica (assembly GCF_003515105.1). NCBI lineage: Bacteria > Pseudomonadati > Pseudomonadota > Gammaproteobacteria > Alteromonadales > Pseudoalteromonadaceae > Pseudoalteromonas > Pseudoalteromonas lipolytica. Next base: position 612,024 of record NZ_CP032091.1, read on the forward strand.
ACTTTGTAAAAGACAATGTGTTTACGCAAGGCATTGAAGGACCTACCATGTTCAACGGCACTTTGTATGCCGTTAACTATGCAGAGCAAGGGACGATAGGCCGAGTCGATAACATGGGCAAGTCGTCATTATTTGTGCGCTTATCAAATGACAGCGTTGGTAATGGTTTGCAATTTGATCAACATGGTAACCTTTATATTGCCGATTACGTTAATCACCGTATTTTAAAAGTGCCTGCGAACAGCCAACAAGTCGAAGTATTTGCCCACAACAGCGAAATGAATCAACCTAATGATATTGCGATTACGCAAGGAGGAAGCTTTTTTGCCAGCGATCCTAATTGGGCAAAAAGCACCGGACAGCTGTGGCGCATAAACGCAGACGGTAGCACACACCTTCTCGAAAAAAACATGGGAACCACTAACGGGGTTGCCGTGAATAACGACAACAGCAAGCTGTATGTAAATGAAAGTGTGCAACGCGTTGTATGGCAGTATGACCTTGATGATGCACTGAATATTAGTAATAAACGCGTGTTGATACGCTTTGATGATCATGGCCTAGATGGCATGCGCGTGAATAACCAAGGGCATATTTTTATTACCCGTTACGGAGCGGGTAAAGTGCTGGAGGTTTCACCTGAAGGTAAGGTTTTAAAAACCTACACGCTTAAAGGCCAGTATCCCACAAACCTAACCTTTAACGATGAGCAGGATACACTCTTTGTTACTATGCAAAAGCGCGGTGCGATAGAGGTCATTAAACTTTAAATTAGCCTTGCTTAGCGCGTGTGATAGCGGCGTTAATCGCCGCTTTTGCCTGCGGGCTATTTTTCCAACAGCTTGTCTGTAGCATTGAGGCAACTCGCTCAGCAATTGTGTTTGCATCGAACCCTGCTAACTGCTCAAATGAGTCAATCCCTATTTCTTCAAAGCGTTTTACTACTGTGGGGCCCACCCCTTTAAGCGCTAATAAAGCCGCGCGTTCTTGTTCATTAAATGGCATGTATACATTCCCTGTTTATCAGTTTTTATTTAGGTACTTTGACCTAATTATTAAGGCGTTAAAATTAAATATTATACTAATTCGCTTAATTAAGTGGTCTATCTTGAGGCAATAAAAAAGCGCACCGGGCAGGGTGCGCTTGAGGGGATTAATCCTGTGTAGCTAAAACAGTAGGACTAATTAAAAACTCGGAGCGTATCTCAGTGAAACACCGACAGAGCGGCCAATCACACTATAATCACTTACGGTATTAAAGTGGTTTGCACCGATTTCAGGTGTCGGTGGTTCACGGTCTAATAAGTTATCGACACCAAAATTAACAGCAAGTTCCTCATTAACTTGCCATGCTGCTGCGAAATCAAGATAATTTTGTGCTGAGATTGTTTCTGAACGGTCTACAGCATACTCTACTTCCCCGATTCTGCGCCAGCCAAGTTGGAAATTCATGTTATCTAATTGCCAATCAATGCTTGCACGGTGTTTATAGTCTGCTTGTAAAATACTCGCAAAGTCACCAGAACACGCACTGCCATAGGTGCCTTTACAGTCTACTTCTGCCACGGTGCTGTTATTTTGGCGAGTTTGTTTAGTAACAAAGTTACCTTGGTACGAGAATCTAAAGCGACCGCCCATTTGAGCTGGGGCATCAATAACGTAGTTAGCCGCAACGTCAATACCTGCTTGCTCAATTGCAGCTAAGTTAAAGTCGTTAACAATAGCTGTGCTAATAAACCCGGTATTCGGATCGCGAAGTACTGCACCACACAATGGGTTATTCGGGTTAGGATCGTCAATGTAACAGCTTTGCAGTGCCGCACCTGGTTGAATTTGACTTACCGCATCCGTTACGCGAATACTGTAATAATCTAACGATAAATCAAAGCCTTCTAAATAGCTAGGGGTGTAAACAATGCCCAAAGTATCAGATTCAGCTTGCTCTGGTTTAATATTTGGGTTTCCGCCGTACGTGTATTTTGCTGTGCTTGAGTCAAACTCAGTGCCAACTGGCGGCGCACCAAATGCAGCACATTGGCTTGCATCGCCCGTACCTAGCAAACAAGGATCGCCGTTATAACGGCCCGCTAGTCGAGGGACAAATTGATCACTGTTTTGATCAAATAACGACAGCGAAAGTGCCGTAATAGGGCTGGCAAATTCACCTAAGTTAGGTGCTCTAAACGCCGTTAAGCGGTTTGCACGAATACGAATATCGCTGTTAATTGCCCAGTTTATACCCAGTTTATAGGTGTCTTCAGCTTCAGTGTTTGAGTAGTCAGAAATGCGATAAGCACCTTCAAAACTAAGCTCTTCGGCAAAGGGCTGATCAACTAAAATAGGCACTAATACCTCAGCATAAAACTCTTCTGAGCTGAAGCTTGCGTCCATATCAAATGCACTAATTGACGCAAAGCTGGTGCCATTTCTAAACGCATCGCCCGGTGTTTGTTTACCGGTTTCTTTACGGTATTCGTAACCAACGGCAAAGTCGACAGGGCCAGCAGGAAGCTCAAACAAGAACCCTGAATCACCCGATAAGGTTGCTGAAATCACACTTTGTGTACGGTCGCGAGTGGTATAAATTAGTGGGTCGCTGAAATCAGTTAAGTCGAGGTTGGGATCAAAAATGTCCACTGAGTTAGCAAGCGCTGCAAAGCGGCTGTTGCCACTGTTGTCATTGCGATAGGCATTGTTATAAATGGTTGCTACTTCGTCGGTTTTACCGTATTGACCATACACATCGTAGCGTAAGTAATCGGTTAAATCGCCTTTTAAACCTAATTGAAATTGCATTGAATCGCGAACGGCTTTTGTATGTTGTACACCTAAACCAAGGTTTCGCTCTACATTTACACGTGCATTACCTTCGCTATCAAACGTTAGTTGGTCACGTAACTCGCTAGGAATATACGGGTTATTACTGGTAAGAGTGACTTGCTCGTTCACAAAAATAGGTGTTTGACCACTGGCACCCGCTCCCTTTACAGTCACTTTCGAATACATGGCACGCCCATATGCAACGGCGCTGTTGCTTACATCAACATCGAATAACAAGCCAGTTGAAAAGCGATCCATTGGTTGGGTTAAGTAACGATCGGCTGTAAAATCAGTCGTTTGACGCTCATTTGAAACACTTCCTTCATCTGTAATAGCAAGGCTATTGCCTGATGCAACATCGGTATAGTAACCACCACTATTAATCAGCGGTGTTGAGTTATCAAGGGCGTAGCTTCGCTCGCCTGCTAAAAGTTCTTTACGTTCGGTGTAGCCTAAATATCCGGTAACGTGGCCGCGACCCTCGGCGATATCCCCCCCGAAAATTGCTTCAAAATTGAGTTTTTCATTCCCGCCATCTGCACTTTCATAACTCGTCGAGAATTCTGCACCGGTAAAATCATCATCTAATACAAAGTTTACAACCCCAGCAACGGCATCAGCACCGTATACCGCAGCAGCACCGCCGGTAAGCACGTCAACACGCTTAATTAAACCTGCCGGAATCGTATTTACGTCAACTGAGTTTCGAAAACTAAATGGCACAGCGCGTGTACCATCAATAAGCACAAGAGTTCTGTTTTGACCTAGGCCACGTAAATCAATCGTCGATGAGCCAAACGAGTCGCCAACGGTTGCGCCTGTGCTATTTGCACCTGCTGCCGCTTGTGGCAGTTTAGCCGTAATATCTTCAACGTTTACCGCACGGTCTAGGTGAATTTGTGCTTCATCAACGCTGACAACAGGGCTGCTTGAAACTAATTCGGTTCGTTGAATACGTGAGCCTGTTACAGTGATTACTTCAGGCTTTTTGGCTTGTTCGGTATCTGCAGCGTGCGCCACCCCCATAACCGAGCTTACAGCAATAGCAAGTGGTGAGAGCAGCAGTAGCGAACGTTTTGTGTGAGTTGTCTTTGCTTTCATGTTGATTCCCTAGCGTTTTATCATTTAAATCAACGCTGGTTGGTATGCGACCAAGACCATTTAGTTAATTTAATGCGTCATACTTTTTGTTATGATGGCTGTTGTGTTCTCCTTTTGGGGAGCTCACTCGTACAGTTTTAAAGCAAATTAAAAATCTTTGCAATAATTATTCTTTAAATGTATTGTTTTAAAATATAAACTATTCCAATCCGTCAAACGGCTTATTACTATATAACAAGCTGATTTTAAGTGATTTATTTATGCATCAACATATTGAAAAACTGTATTTAAGTGCAAAAAAAGAAAAAAAATTAATTATTGGTCTGATGAGTGGCACCTCATTAGATGGCCTTGATATTGCGCTGTGTGAGGTCTCTGGGCAAGGCATGAATACCCATGTTGATGTTATTAAGTTTACTACCGTTGATTACGACGATAATTATAAATCACGCGTTAAGCGCGTGTTTGCAAAGCGAGAATGCGACCTTGAAGAAGTAACCTTACTTAACCCATGGATAGGTCAGCTTCATGGCGAGATGGTTGCACATACTTTAGCGAGCTGGGGTATAGATAAAGAGCATATTGATGTAATAGCAAGTCATGGACAAACTATTTATCATTGCCCTAAAACTCAGCACAAACGCCCTGAATACGGTAATGCAACGTTACAAATTGGCGACAGTGATCATCTCGCGGTTACCGCAGGGATCACCACTATTGGCGACTTTAGACAAAAGCATATTGCTGCGGGTGGAGAAGGTGCTCCTTTGGCGGTATACGGTGATTATTTGTATTTCACAAGTCATCAAGAAAACCGTATTTTGTTAAATATGGGGGGGATTGCTAATCTTACCTATTTACCAAAATCTGCCGATGCGCGAGCTGTTTTTAGTTCAGACATTGGCCCAGGCAATACCATTATGGACGCGTATGTACAGCGACATTTTGCTCCGCTTCAGTATGATAAAGATGCATTAATCGCCAGTAAAGGCACCGCAAACGACGCTTTGTTAGCGGCGTTATGCAGTGATGCATTCTTTAGTTTAGATTTTCCAAAGACAACAGGGCCAGAAGTATTTAACCTAGAGTATTTAGTGTCGGCTCAAGCGCGTTCTAACACGAGCGATCTGTCTCATTACGACGTCATGGCCACTTTAGTCACGTTTTCGGCTTTAATGATTGCTAAAGCAATCAATCAATGCAGTGAAAAACTGACCGATATTGCAGTGTATGCCAGTGGCGGTGGAGTGCATAACCCGCTGCTAATGAAAATGATCTTAGCGAATTGCCCGCAGCTTTCAGCTATTAAAAACACCGATAGCTTAGGCATTAACCCAGATGCGAAAGAGGCGGTATTGTTCGCGATTCTGGCAAATGAGTGTTTGTCGGGGGGGCAACAGCGTTTTGGTAATACCGAGCAAGGGATCCCCGATATTACCATGGGTAAAATAAGCTTTTGCGATTAGAAAAACGCTAAGAAACTTGCCCCAAGATTACTGATATAGTGCCGAAAACCCTGATTTTTAGCGTGGTTTTTCGGCGCTAATTGTGGCGATGCGCTGGCAGCGATACCCACGTCGAATTGCGCGCTGTCTTTCAATGTTGCATGCTTACCATGAAGCATTAGCTGCAATACAAATTCACCACTTTGTGTCACGTTTTCTAACGTAAGCATAATAAGCTGCTGATCTAGGTCATGTTGCGTCAGTGTGCGCGCAGTAAAATACGCTGATTCACGCGCATTAGGATAGGTCGCACTAATAGAGATCACATCGCCCTCATGCGCATCTTCGGGTAGCACACAATAAAACAAAACCTGCTTTTGCTCGTTAGCAACAAAATGCAGTTGTTCGTATTCCATCGTATGCTCAAGTGCCGCACATAAGGGATCATCACTAGAGGGGAGTGCAAACGAAAGTTGCACCAAAGCACTGTTCATTACTTCTTCATTACGTTAGTTGATTAAATTAGCGCCAATTATTGATCAATTAAATGACAGAATTATGACTATTGTCATAAGGGGGATTATTTATTTTATGAACAACTAAAATTGTGTTCTTTCTGTTCCAAAACTGGAATGGTAATAAATTAAAATCCGATAAATGATATGGATCTCAACTAGGCGCCGCAAGATAACCATTAAGCAGCTTTAAGAGTCGTATTCATTGGTTGAAGACTGTTTGTAACTTTGCGTTATGAATGTTTTGATGAGACTTTGTAAGCAAGTAAAAGCGCATTTAGCGTCGTTTTAATTAGTCAATGAGCTAGGCACCTAGCTCATTGGGTAGGAATATTTAAACATTAGATAACTTAAACACACTAATCTGAAGTAAATGTTCTCGTTAATTTTTGTTCACTTGAGCTATTTGTAGTCTTATTGCTTGAATATATAAAATATAAGGCAATACCAAGACAAATAATTGCAATTACCCTATAAATTGAAAAAGGTATTGGCTCATTCCCCAGCCAGCCAAAATTATCAATTAACATACTCATTGTTAGTTGCCCGAAAATAACCGCAACCGTTGCGACAGCGGTACCGATACGTTGCACCGCAAGTACCATTATGACTATATATGGAACACCACACATAGCTCCCAGTAATTGCCATTTGGGTACATCCAGCAACGTGATTGAATGCTTTGGCTCAAAGTAGAAGATCAATAAGGCTGTGATTAATGCACCCACTGAAAATGTAAGGAATGCGGTCTTAAAAACGCCTAATTTACTTCCAAGTTGACCATTAATTGCTGCTTGAATACTGAGCATAACGCCACCGAGTATCGCTAATAAAATCATTATAAATGTCATAATAGATCCTAACCTTGTGCAACCATCGCTAACGCGATAATGATGAAAATGAGTGCAATAATTCGTCTATTGTCGATTCTTCTGTGAGGGGTACCAAATAGACCAAAGTGATCGATAATTAAACTTTTAGAGATTTGCCCAGCTAAAATACCAATCATCGTCATTGCAATACCTATTTTAGGCGTCGCAACAGTGAGAATAACGACATAAACGACACCTAATACTCCCCCTGACAGTTGCCATGAAGGCTGAGAGAAAAAAGATGCACTATTACGAGGGCTAAAAAACAACATCAACAAAAATGTTAATGCAGCCCCAACTGCGAAAATACTAAATGTTGCCCATAAATCGCCAACTTGCGTTCCCAAAGGCCCTAGTAACCCGGCTTCAACGGAAAGCCCCATACCACCAGCGATAACAATCAAAATTAAAAAGAGTTGCATATAAAACTTTCTCCATTTTTTAAGGTGAAGAAGAATACGCTTTTCGATTGATGAGAAAAATGCCATTATTGTGTGAACACCTTTGCATAATATGCATATATGAGTAATTTTGAATCTATAAATCTAAAGAGCTTACTGATTTTCATCAATGTGTATGAGCTAAAGAATTTTTCGTTGGTAGCGAGACGGGAAGGGGTGTCTGCTTCTCAAGTGTCTCGTGTTATACACAATCTTGAAGATGCGCTTGGACATCAATTATTTTATCGGAATACGCGTGCGATAATACCCACTGAAAGCGGTAACCTATTCATAAATCATGCGCGTGCAATGGCTTTAAATTTTCATGATGCACAACAAGCGTTAAGTGAAAGATTACTAGAACCCTCGGGACTTGCCCGGATAAACGCGCCAGTATTTTTTGGTCAAAAGCATATAGCTCCAGCCCTTGCTAATCTGAGCGAAAGGTATCCAGAATTAGATATAGAGCTAACTCTTACTGATGATTACATTGATCCGATGAAAGATGCGTCAGATGTCATATTTCGGATTGGTACGCTTAACGACTCCTCATTACGAGCACGTATTGTGGGAGAGCAGAGTTATCATCTCACTGCATCACCCAAGTACATTCAAAAATATGGTGTGCCTAAAAAACCTGAAGACTTAGTTACACATAAATGTCTTGTCTATAGTGGCTCATCAGGTCCAAATCGTTGGTATTTCAGGCAACCCGAAGGTTTATGGGTTCACTGCCCGATCACTCCGACTTTAAGTTCGAACAACGCCGAGTCTCTGCTCACCGCCGCTTTAAATGGTATGGGAATAGTATTGTTTCCAGATTGGCTCATTGCTGACAGTCTATCTGAGGGGAAACTTGTGAAGCTTTTTACAGAGATTGATTCATCAATTAATACTGAAACTCAAACTATTGCTGCAATATACCCGAATGCCCGTCACCCATCACTTAATGCAAGAGCCATTATTGACTACTACATAGACGTGTTTGGATCCCCTTTGTATTGGCAGCTATAGCCTCGCTATATTTAAAAGAAGTTACGGCCTTTTAAAGCCTGTATTAGGGTCGAATGCAATTTTATGGTGCGAATATTGATAATTCCTCAGCAGTTTTCAACTGCCTTGTTTTGATATGTAAAAGTGACTAGGTCAAGTCTTACTTTTGGTCAATCATTACCTTTTATACCAAAGGTGCCTGAATGCCTTTGTTCGCGCTTTGAACTGTAATCCAATGCTTTTTGATGTGCCGTACATTTCTTGACCTAATACGAAGTTATAGTTACATTGGTTAAAACTACTATTGCTACTTAAGCAAGAACAAAGGGTTACAATCTCTCATGGAAGAAGTTAATAAGCAAAACCAAGGCAATATTGAATTAGAAGTTGATGTGATTTCTACTTTTTCACTAGCTGCACAGCAAAATTCATATTCAGTTTTGCGTAATATCCAAATCATTGTACCGGAATGTTACGACAAACCAGTCCATCGTAATTTAAAGTTAAGATTGAATGCTATTGAAGGTTGGTTAGACTCCTCTGAGTGGCTTATTGATGAAGTGATTTCTGGACAGTCAGTTAAATTACCAGTCAAAGAACTTAAATTTCCTTTTGAAACTCTTTTTGGCCTGACCGAAGAAGTTCTTCTAGGGCTTAAATTTGAGCTATTGGATGATGAAAACCTTCTCCTGTGTAGTAGTGAGCATAAAGTGAGTATTCTCCCCGCCAATTTTTGGGGTGGAGAGAGTCGTCAGCCAGATTTACTAGCGGCTTTTGTAAAGCCAAATGGTTTATACGTAGAGTCTTTAGTTAGAAAAGTCGCTTTACTTTTAGAAAGTAGTGGTCATGGACGCTCAGTAGATGGGTATCAGTCGAACACTAGAGAAAAGCCATATTTGATGCTTGCTGCACTTTGGAATGTTATTTTCCAAGAAAAGTTAGCATATGTTAGCCCTCCTCAAGGCTTCGCAAAAACAGGCCAACGAATTCGTCTAGCAGCGGATATCAGCCAATCTAAAATGGCCGCTTGTTTAGATTCTTCTGTCTTATTTGCAAGTTGTATAGAAGCTATGGGTCTTAATCCTGTGGTTGCTATCACTAGTGGGCATGCTTTTGCTGGTGCTTGGTTAATTGATGAGAAGTTGCCAATTCTTTGTAATGATGATCCACAGGATATAAGAAAGCGCGTGGATAACCGAGATTTAGTCTTGTTTGAAACAACGCTTGTAACAAATGCTTCCCCTGTTACATTTGAACAAGCAAAAGATCATGCCAGAAATTTACTTGACGAAGATAAAGAAGAAGAGTTTGTAATGGTTTTAGATATTGGCCAAGCACGAGCTCAGTCAATTAAACCGTTATCAACTATAGAAGAGGCTAAAGCTGAAACTGAATCAGTAGATGAAACTGTTGAACTTACTTTACCTGAAGTTCCTCCTTTACCTCCCGTTCGTGCTGAAGAGCGTGTTGTCGAAGAAAGCCCTGAAACACGCATTGACTCATGGTGCCGAAAGCTTCTTGATTTAACTAAGAGAAATAAACTTTTAAATTTCAATGATAAGTCGGTATGTATAAAGTTATATTGCCCTGATATAGCTAATATGGAAGATATGTTGGCGGATGGGACAAAGTTTAAATTCTTATCAACTCAAGAAAGTCCATATTTTGATTCAGAACGAGACAGTGAGTTATTTCGTTTCCAAACCGGCTCTGAAATACATAAAGAGTACGCTCTTAATCAGTTAAATAATAAAATTTTATTAGCTAATCAGCCTCCTAAAAAGGTAGAAAAAAATGCTATCGAGCTGTTTCGGAAAGCAAAAAATGATTTAGAAGAAAGTGGTTCAAATACACTTTTCTTAGCACTGGGTTTCCTTAAGTGGAAAGAGAACCCCGAGGATACCCGAAGCTTTAAAGCTCCATTAATTCTTATTCCAGTTAACCTCACTCGAAAAAGTGCTCGAGCTCCCATTTATGTTGAGCAATTACAAGGTGAGGAAGCAATCTTTAATCTTACTTTGATCGAGTTTTTGCTATCTGAACACGATATTAACTTAAATGTATTTAAAGATGAGCTGCCTGAAGATGAAAGTGGGATTGATGTCCCATTTATTTGGAGTCAGGTAAGGCAGGCTGTCAGTGAGCAAAAGGGATTTGAGGTAGTTGAGGAATTAGTTTTATCTTCATTTTCATTTGCAAAATATTTGATGTGGAAAGATCTAAGAGATAGATTAGATGACTTAAAAGAAAATCGATTTGTTCAGCACTTAGTTGAAAGTCCCAAAGATGCTTATATTCAATCTGCTGAGTTTGTTGAACAACATCAAGTCGATGAGGCTATAGACCCTGCTGAAGTGTTTACGCCTCTTAATTGTGATAGTTCGCAATTAGTTGCTGTTGATGCTTCAGCAAAAGAGCAAGATTTTGTACTTGAAGGACCTCCGGGGACAGGTAAATCCGAAACAATAGCTAACATTATCGCTCATAATATTGGTAAGGGGCGGAAGGTTTTATTTGTAGCTGAAAAAATGGCTGCATTGAATGTAGTATACAAGCGATTGCAAAAAGTAGGTTTGGACCATCTATGTTTAGAACTTCACAGTAATAAAGCGAACAAAAAGGTCGTTTTAGAGCAATTAGCTCAGGCTTGGCAATCAAGAGATGGATTAAATCCTAGTGCATGGTCTATGCATGTTTCTGAGCTTAAGGATAAAAAAGATAAGTTAAATGATTATGTGAGAGAGCTACATAAAAAGTCACAGTCAGGTGTATCCGTTCGAGACGCAATATCAAGGCTTGCTCTTCATAAGGGGAAAGTCAAACTTAACTTAAATTGGCCATTAGATTTAAGTGCAGATAAAACCTTAAAAAGTGACTTGAACACACTAAATGAAATCGTTTTGCAGCTTAAAATTGCCTTTGAAGATATTCAAGAACTCGACTTTACTAGCTTCTCTTATATAAATGCTACTGCATGGTCAAATGTTTGGCAAAGCCAGCTAATAAATAAAGTTGAAGCTTGGTTTATTGAATTTGAAAGTATTACAGATAAATTCCAATCGGCTCTTTCTACCCTAGGCATCGATGCACCTGAGCTGAACAACAAGAATTTCTTGGCCTTGAATTCATTTTATGAATTAAAAGAACTTGTGAAGTACCGTGATATAACTTTTGTCTTAAAATCAGGCTTTAACGAACGATTTGAGCTTATAGAGAACTTAGCTCTCAAAAAAGAAAAGTTAGATGAGCTTATTAGCAAGCTAGGTAGCAATATTGAAGTTAGTCAGCTATTGAAAGCTCCAATAAGCAGGTGGTATTCAGAATATGAAGCTGCAAATAGTAGTTGGCTTAAATCTCTATTTGCTAAGTGGAAAGTTAATAAACAAGCAAATGAGTTTGGGTTTAAGAAGTTTAGTGATCTTTCTATTTTAGCTGAGCTATTAGAAGCAAAGCAGCTTGCCGATGATATTTCTGAAACTAATGGTGAACTTGAAGCGTTAGGTATTTGGAAAGGTTGGTTTACAACTTCGAAAGACTTAATAGCTTCCGTGGAGTTCGGAAGAAAAGTAAAAGCTAAGTTAAATAACGCAATTTCGTTATGTAATGACCCAACAGAAGCTTTAATAGTAATTAAAAAGCAATTTGTTGACGGCAGAGATTTTATTGAAAACTCTCAACTAGAGGCTAAATTAGATGATTTCGCCTCTAGTTATAAAGAATTTGAACAGGCCCACAAAAACTTACTCGATTTCAATGTTACAGATACTTCAGGTTTAAATTTAACTGAATTAAGTCAAGCCTTAAGTGTAATAAAAAACAATCAAGCGAAACTTAAAAGCTGGTGTGAATGGGTTTGTGCCAAAGCAAAAGCTAATAGCGTTGGTTTAGAGTCTGTTGAGCAGGCATTGAGCCAAGGTGTTATCCAACCTTCAGAATTACTAGAACAATTTGAATTAGCTTATTTTTCTTGGCTTGCACCTCTTTTGATTGATGACAGTGAAATTTTAAGAGAATTTAAGGCTTCAACACATGAAGCTACTATAGAAGCATTCCGTAAATTAGATGAAAAAGTAGCTGAAGTAACAAGTGATTACATTATTGCTCTGGCTTCAAGTCGAGTGCCAACTACTGAAATTAAAGATGCTAAGAACGACCGTCACTTCGGTGTTTTGTCGAAAGAGATCCAGAAAAAAACTCGTCATATACCAATTAGAGCTTTGATTAAAGAGCTTGGGGAGTCATTGCTGGAGCTTACTCCATGTATGATGATGTCACCGTTATCTGTTGCTCAGTTTCTACCATCAGACTTTAGAGGATTTGACCTAGTTGTGTTTGATGAAGCATCTCAAATGACAACATGGGATTCTGTCGGCTCAATTGCCAGAGGGCGCAATGTAATTATTGTTGGTGATCCTAAACAAATGCCTCCAACCAACTTCTTCGCGGCCGGTACTTCCGATGCCCCAGATGAAGAAGATCTTGAATCTATTTTAGATCAAGCTTTAGCTGCTCGATTACCGCTAAAAAGGTTGATGGGTCACTACCGAAGCAAACATGAGACTCTAATTGCATTCTCAAACAGCAAGTACTACGAAAACTCATTAGTAACTTACCCATCATCAGAGACAAAAGAGTCAGCTGTTTCTTTACATCGGGTTAATGGCCTTTATGCAAAGGGCAAGGGTCGGAACAATATCAAAGAAGCACAGGCTGTTGTAAACGAAATCACTAAGCGATTGCTCAACAAGCAGCAACAGAAATTGTCAATTGGTGTCGTTACTTTAAACACAGAGCAGCAACGCACTATTGAAGACTTACTCGATGATGCTAGAAGGAATAACCCAAAAATTGAAAAGTATTTTCATGAAGCAGAAACTAGAGAGCCTGTTTTTGTTAAAAACTTAGAGTCAGTTCAAGGTGATGAGCGAGATATCATAATGCTTAGTTTAGGTTATGGTCCTACTGAGCCAGAAGCGAAAACGATGAGTATGAACTTCGGTCCATTAAACAAACAAGGTGGTGAGCGCAGACTTAATGTTGCTATTACGAGAGCAACGACAGAAGTCGTAATTTTTAGTAGTTTTGACTCTTCAATGATTGATTTGAGCCGTACCTCTTCAACTGCTATCGAACATTTAAAACATTATTTAGAGTTTGCTGAAAGAGGGCCTATTTCACTTGCGGAAAGTACGTCGGCTCGTTATGGAGTGGATCAGTTTGATAGTGATTTTGAACAAGCCGTTGCAAACGAATTACGCAACATGGGTTGGAAGGTCCAAACACAGGTTGGTGTCAGTAAGTTCAGAGTTGATTTGGGGATTCTTCATCCAGATAAACCCGGATGCTACATTGCAGGTGTTGAATGCGATGGTGCAACATATCACGGCTCACCAGCAGCTAGAGATAGAGATCGTGTAAGACAAATAATCCTTGAAAGCTTAGGTTGGAATATCGTTAGGCTCTGGTCTACGGACTATTTTGTAGATTCAGAAACCGCACTTAAAAAGCTAGATTCAAAGTTAAATGAAATACTTGCTACTGAAAGAGAAAAGGATAGCTTGTTAGAAGCAGAAGCAGAAGCAGAAGCAGAAGCAGAAGCAGAAGCAGAAGCAGAAGCAGAAGCAGAGGTTCTAAAAACGGCTGCTAGTACTAATTACAAAACACCTTCAGCTCAACATGAAACGTCTCTTGTATCAAATACTCAACAGCTTACCAGTAATGTACTTGATGCAAGCAACTACTTTAAAGAAGAATATAAATCACGATTAATCGAGATTGCACAAGAAACATTGAAAGAAAGGCCTGGTATCACATTACATACTTTGGCATTGGAGATTGCTAACTTACATGGCTTGACACGCACCAGTAAAAAGCAAGTTGATTATATTTATGAGCTTTTAAAGCCATGGGCAGGAATTAAAGAGAATGCGGGTTTCTCGCCAACAGTTTGGTTATCTCCTGAAGATACTTGCGAGTTAATTCAATGGCGAGGTGTTAACGCGTTTGGATATGAAAGAAACTGGAAAGAGCTTGCTTATGAAGAAGCGCTGGGATTAGCAACGTTTGCTAAAAATAATAATAGTTCAAACCCTGTAGAAGAGATGTGCTCTGAATTGGGCTTAAAAAGAAAGCATGAAACTACTATTAAGCAATTTGAGCAGTGGCTTTCGTTAGCTGAATAGGTTCTACCTATTTTAAATGCATGTTTTTATCTAAAAAGGAGTTTGTAAAAAATGGAATGATAAAGTTCTGGAAATGATTGAAGCAACCAGCAGGCAAAGAAGAAATTTGCTTCTAACTTCTGTTGCTTTAATGTTCTCCAGACATGCAGGTGTGACCTTTGGTGATAATTTAAAACTCTTAGATGCAAATTGTACTTTTTTGCCTAAACTGGAATGCTTTCTTACAGGGCTGGAATTGCAGATCTTATTGAGTGGTGTTTTAGCAAATGTGTTTGTTGTAACTATTTTTGTATTTTTCTGATTCCGGGTTGTTTTTGCTATTAGCTTTTGACCGAAAAGCGTTTACTTTTCAAAAATAAACGCAGTGGTTAGTTGTTACCAAGAATGTTTAACTATGGCTAAACCACAACACGATTCCGGCCATTTTCCTTAGCTTTGTATAAGTTTAAATCTACACGTTTTGCTGCTTGCTCTGCAGTCTCCTGTTGGGATATTTCAATAACACCAATACTTACGGTCGCATTAACCCTCAAAGAAGTATGTTGTTTTTCTGCTATTGAATGCCTGATACGCCATGCAATCTCTTTTGCATTGTTGAGAGTTTGATTTTCAAGAACAATTAAAAACTCTTCGCCACCTACTCTTCCGACCATATCCGAACAGCGCACAGTACTTACAATCGTGTTTACAACTGAAATGATAAGCTCATCGCCAATATCATGGCCGTACTGATCATTTACAGCTTTAAAATGGTCTATATCAATTGAAATCAGTGAACTTACTTGAGAGTTATGTTGATTTTTTTGCATAACCTTACGCTTCAGGTTAATGATAGCTCTTCGGTTCGCTATGCCTGTTAGCTCATCTTTTAAAGCAAGTATTTCATAGTACTTTTTCTGACGAACTTGTTTGAAGGTATAAATTGCAAATAGGAATAAGCATACGCTGGCAATAATGAGTGTTAATCGTTGCCAAAAGGCTTTATCTTCAGCCACTGTTAGTAACTCTTTTTGCAGAGCTGAAGCTTGTTCTAGACGAGTTATTTCACGCTTTTGTTGTTCAAAGTTAAAGTTTAGACGTGCAGATATAAGGGCGTTATTGGCTATGTCTTTTTGCTTTTGTTTTACTATCGTTATCAGTTGTTGCTGAGCATTTATGTGTAACGAGGAGTCATTTGTGGCTTCAGCAACTAATGAAGCAAAGTTTAAATACCTTTCTTTAAAACTGACCGGCCATGAGTTTTGCTCAGTTTGTAACATATTAAATAAAGTCAGAGCTGCGTTTAGATTATTACTTTTTAAGTTCCATTGGGCTTGTGTCATAGTTAGCAGTGTTTTGATCCAGCTATCATTTATCTTTAGTTTATCAACAGCGGTTAAATATGACTTTGCAGCATTGAGCTGGTCTAGTTCGGTGTAAAGCTCGGCTAGTTTTATCAATACGTAAGCATAACCGTTATCGCTTTCGTAAGACCTTACATCTTTTTTAATTGACTGATACAACTCTATAGCTTTGGGGAAATTTCCGCTTTTTTCATGAGCAAAAGCGAGTTGATCGATTACTTTGTAATGTTCTTGTTTATTAAACTTTGCTAATTCGGTTGCAGAGCGTTGCAGTTGTTCAATTGCAAGATCAAAGTTGTAAAGAGCGATATGAATATCTGCTATTTCTTTTAGGGCAAGAGCTTGTTCATAGCTATTTCCTGATTTTTCAAATAGCTGATAGGCTTTTTGTGCTGCATGGAATGCATCCTCATAGTTGCCTAGAGCTAAGTAAATACGGTTGAGTACAGTGTTAGCGGTTGCAATGGCGTTTAGCTCTTCAGGGTTTTGCGTGTTTGCAGAGTTTTGAGTTATAGGGGTTAAAAGTGTTGCTGCGAATTGGTAATTGCCTTGGTTGTACTCTTGGAAAGCTTCACAGGCTGTAAGGTCTTGTTTTAATGTTTCACTACTTGAGCTATGGATTATTGGCTTCGCATTATTTAAAAAGGCATTGTAATGGAGTAGCCCAATAGATGTAGTAACATCCGAAAACCAACACTTAAACGCCATTACTCGCGCATCATCAAGCCCATTTTTATATGGCATTCCTTGTTCTAATTTTTCTAAAATAGCTCTCGACTCAGATAAAGAGGTATAGCCATAAAGAACCTTATCTATTTCATTTTTTACTTCATTGGCGGCCAAGCTGGAAGAAAAAAGAACAAAGCATAAAACCCTTAACATTTAAACTGTTACTCCATCAGAAACTACTAATCCATTATTAGAATTTAGTTATTATTTTTAATTGAGGTTAACACAAAAGTTGTTCAATAATAACAATTACAAGAAGCTTAAAACTCACTAAAAAATGACAGGTTTTTATTTTTTAACTCATTTTAGGAAAGACTTGCTGAGTTCACATGTTTATTTGTAAAGAGCACAAACCCTTTGGTTTTATCAGCAGATTTGAAAATTCTTTATTGCAAGGCTTGAATTGCAGTATTACTGAGAGGGTGTCAGAGATGTGTTTCTTATAACTATTTTGGGTTTTTCTCAAAGAGAAAAAACAGCATTTTCATAACCTCCCTAAACTATTTATATATACCAACTAACTAACCTCTCTCAACGGGGTTATTTACTGATCTAGTTAAAAAATTCATTCGTATTTTTATGCGGATAGATGATCTTAAGAATGTAAGAGTCTCTATTGCTACACTTATACGATGCAATAGCATTCGCATACTGCCGTTGTTGGTCGATCTCTCTACAAGAATAGGATCTGCCATGCAGACCCCACAATAAATTTTGAGAGGATGAAATAGATGAAAAATTTTTTACCAATTTTTCTTTCTTGTATTTATGGGTTGGCAACCCCTTCAGTACTGGCTTTAGAGGATAGAGAAGCACTGGTTCCTTTACCTTCATTAGATGATTTCACTAAAGGGAAAGACGGCTGGAGCTTTGGGCTTGGTGCAGGCGTTGAATATGAAACGGCTTACGAAGGTTCAGACGAATTTGGGTTTGAATTACAGCCTGCGGGAGCGGTGCAATGGCGTAAGGGCGATAATATATTTTATTTTGCTGGAGAAGCATTTGGTTGGCGTGGTCTTCGAAACAATGATTGGTTGTTGGAGGCATCGGTAGGTTTTGATGAGGGGCGAGAAGAAAGCGATTCAGATGATGGCCGATTAGATGGGTTAGGTGATCAAGAAGAAGGGTTTGAACTGGTGTTTCAGGCTCGTCGTTCTTTCACACCTGATTGGCGTTACTGGCTAGTAAGCCGTGTTGTGGCGAGTGAAGATGGAAATTTAGGTTTGTTTGGGGTGGGCAGACGCTTTGGAACCCACACAGATGGGTCGGGTTCTGAAGTTAATATAGTGGCTGTTTTTCATGATAGTGACTATGCCAACAAAGGGTTTGGTATAGACGAAATGCAATCTGCGGCATCAGGCTTAGAAACGACCTCTTTGAGTGGGGGATTACGCTCGTTTGGCGTGGATTACAGTTACCGACATAATATGAATGATAATTGGCAGATTTACGCGGAAGCTCTTTTTGAGTACTTCAGCAGTGATGTAAGGAAAAGCCCCATCGCGCGTAGTAATTATGAAAGTGAAATAGGCGTCGGTTTCATTTATATTTTCTAACTTTAATGCTCTTTGACAGCCTGCTCAAAGCGTTGGGCAGGCTTAAATTACCTTGGCTAAATTACGGTATTTTATATTTTTGCTACTTTATAAGCTCTATTGATTTTGAAGTGTCTGCAGCATTTTCAACCTTAATGCCTAAATGTCGTGTTGCTATGAGGGGTTAGAACATTGAGTAAGTTATTGAATATTGTTATTACGTTTATTCTATGGTCAATGTAATGTGTTTTGTTCTTCCTATTGGTGTTAATTTTAATTGTCTACAGGTTTTAGCGCGGGTATCTCGTTAGCGAGTAAATCGCTGATAGGCACTAACACTATGTGGTAAACACATTGTTCAGACGTATTTTGATCCGGCACCATTAAAGCACGAATGTAGAGTACGTCTTGGCAATCACTCTTTTGGTTTTTTACAAATGTTTGCACCAAATGCCCACCTCGGCAGGCTGATTTTATATTTTGAAAATCATCAGGGGCAATTATTTCGCTAATTTGGTCTGTTTGAATATCAATCTCAATATGGGCGTGTTTATTGATGCGTGTTAGCGCTCCTTGCTCATTAACAATGATAAAAGGGGCAGGGAACTGGTTTGTTGAATCGAAGTGCTTTTTATGGGGGAGGCGCGAATGAAACCCTTCAAACGCATGTACCATCATAACGTAGTTACCTTCTTGTGAAACGCGGGGGATTTGAATACAAAATACTTTTTTGTGCCGACCATTTGGGTAAAAATCCCATTCAGAACTTATTTCGGCTTCTCCTGAAACAAAGCGTCGATAATAGCTTTTTAGGCGTGTTTTTACTGAGTAACTCATTAAGTTGAATGTTTTTGCTTGTAAGTTTTTGAGGCTCTCTACTCCCCAAAATTTAACCCCAGAACGATTTGCCCAAATGACTTTATTGGTGTTGAAATCCCATAGCCAAGAAGGATGTGGGCGAAGCTCTAGTAAACGAAGCTCTTTTTCACTGAGTAACAATGTAGCGTTATCACATTTTGCGCTGTATTGACTGTGAGTATAATTAGTAATCCACTCTTTAAGAGCGTGCTCTTCAACCCCTTTGTCAAATAAAAAGCCCTGACCAATTTTGGCACCTGCTTCAATAAGAATGCCTCGTGCCATGCAGGTTTCTATGCCTTCGATTACACAACGCAGCTCTAAATCACTGCACAGCTGAAGAATAGCGTTCATGCCTGCCATGCTTGCTTTGTCATTAATAAGCTGCGAGGTTAAGGAGTAGTCAATTTTTACTTCGCTAAACACATTTAACCGAATCGTTTCGAGTGTCGAAAAGCCCGTCCAAAAATCATCAATGGCAAGTTGAATACCCAATTGACTGAGTTGTCTTAGGTTTGCCACGCTTTGGTTGCTGAAAATACCTGCGGTTTCGGTGACTTCGAGTACAATCGAATCTGCATTTATCTGGTATTGATTGATTAAATGACCGATTTGTTTGGCGAAGCCTTCAATGGTGAGGTCATTAGCTGACATATTTAATGAATAGTGAATAGCCGTTTTCGTATTATCAATGGGCTGAATGGTCTGCAGCATTCGCTCAAACAGTGTGAGTGTTAATAAATAACATTGTTCATTTATTTCAAGTAGATCAATAAAATGAAATGGTGCGATGACACCATATTTAGGATGATTCCAGCGTGCCAGAAATTCAAAACCGACCAGTTCGTATGTGTCGAGGTTGACTTGTGGCTGTGCGACTAAAAAGAACTCGTTGTTTTTGATGGCCATCAAAATATCGTCAATTTTAAAGCGCGGTATATTCGACAGCATCATGGTTCCTTATTTTTTATTGGGTTGTGTTTATTGCCGTTACAGTATTGGTGAACGTAGTTATGTTAGCCAGTCGGAAAGGGTGATTAAACATTCAGAAATTGCTTAAAATTAAGGAATTACGATTTTTTGAATAGCGTGAAGTAAAAAAGCAGGTGTCGTTTAGCACGCTATCTGCTTGTTTATCTGTAATGTCGTTGTTTTTCGTGAGGATTAATTAGCTAGCAGCTCTTTTCGTACAAGCTCAGCCCCTGCGCTGAGGGCTTTTAATTTGTCATTTGCGATATCTCGGGGTAATGGGGCCATGCCGCAGTTGGTGCAAGGGTAGAGCTTATCGGCATCAACATATTTGAGTGCTTCACGCAGTGTTGCGGCAACCTCTTCTGGGGTTTCTATTTCATTGCGTGCGACATCAATGGCGCCTACCATCACTTTTTTCCCACGGATCAGCTCAAGTAACTCAATTGGTACACGCGAGTTATGACATTCGAGCGAAATTATATCGATATTCGATTTTTGTAGCTTAGGAAATATTTCCTCGTATTGGCGCCACTCGTTGCCCAATGTTTGTTTCCAATCGGTATTGGCTTTAATGCCGTAACCGTAACAAATATGAACGGCGGTTTCGCATTGCAGCCCTTCGATTGCTCTTTCAAGGCAGGCAATACCCCAGTCGTTAACGTCGTCAAAAAACACATTAAAAGCGGGCTCATCAAATTGAATTATATCGACACCTGCAGCTTCAAGCTCTTTGGCCTCTTGATTAAGAATTTTAGCAAATTCCCAGGCGAGCTTTTCGCGGCTGTGATAATGGTCATCGTACAGGGTGTCGATCATGGTCATCGGACCCGGCAACGCCCATTTGATTGGCTGCTTGGTTTGTGCGCGCAAAAATTTGGCATCGTCAACAAACACCGGTTTGGTACGTGATACAGGCCCAACAACACACGGCACACTGGCATCGTAACGGTCACGTATTTTAACGGTTTTACGGTTTTCGAAATCAACCCCTGTTAAGTGTTCAATAAAGGTGGTGACAAAGTGCTGGCGGGTTTGTTCGCCATCACTCACAATATCAACACCTGCTAACTGTTGTTCATGTAACGAAACACGCAGAGCATCATGCTTGCCATCGCTAAGTTCACTTCCTTGTAATTTCCAGGGTGACCAAAGTGTTTGTGGCTGTGCCAACCAAGACGGTTTTGGTAAGCTGCCAGCGGTTGAAGTAGGTAATAATTTTTTCATAATAATCGCTTAGTTATCTTGTTATTAGGCCAGATTGCTAGACCATTGCTCAAGCACTGTTTTATAGGGCTTTATAAAGTATTGTTCGGCAAATTTGCCTTGTGCAACAGCTAACTGACTGCGCTCTTCACGGTCATAAATAATCTGTGTTAATGAATGATCTTGGTTCTTTAAGTTTGGTTTATAACGGCTCCCTGCGACTGCATTGGCGTTATAAATTTCTGGCCTGTAGATCTTTTGAAAGGTCTCCATGGTGCTAATGGTGCTGATAAGCTCAAGGTTAGTGTAATCGTTAAGCAAATCACCAAAAAAATAGAATGCCAGAGGAGCCACACTGTTAGGAGGCATAAAGTAACGCACTTGTAAGCCCATTTTTTTGAAGTATTGTTCGGTTAATGATGTTTCATTTGGCTGATACTCTACCCCTAAAATTGGATGCTGGTTTTCAGTGCGGTGATAGGTTTTGTTGTCTGACACGCTTAAGCAAATAACCGGTGGTTTTTTAAAGTGGCTTTTGTAAGTATCAGAGCTTACAAAGTGTTGAAACAACTTGCCGTGTAAGTCGCCAAAGTTATCGGGGATGCTAAATTGGCTTTTACTTTTATTATGATCAAGCAGCAACACACTAAAGTCATAGTCGCGAACATAAGATGAGAAGTTGTTACCCACAATGCCTTCGATTCGTTCATCGGTGTGGTGATCAATAATATTCGTTTTTAACACTTCAATAGAGGGAAAAACGTCGCCACTGTTCGCAATATCGATATCAACAGAAATAATTTCCAGTTCAACAGAGTAGCGAGTGCCTTGTGGGTTATCCCAATTTGCTAAGGCATTAAAACGATTATTAATCATTTTTAAAGCATTGCGTAGGTTCTGTTTACGGCTTTCGCCTCTTGCTAAGTTTGCAAAGTTGGTAGTGATACGCGTGCTGTTTGATGGATGGTAGTTTTCATCCAAGCAAATGCGCTTAATAGTAAATGTAAAATCATTTTTCATGGCTGTAGGTATCCAATGTTTAATCCGAAAACGTAACTGCTGTTTAATTATTTATCGCTGTGTTAGTCATAACAGGCTACTCAATTAGCTGTAGTAACCTTTGCAGCGTTAATAAATTTATACGTGCTCTGGAGCATGAAGAAAAACGTTTTTATTTCAGGTAAAACATGAATGCGATTCATACATTCAAGGGACGCACTCTTGTGGTGTGTATTTAATATGGGTGCAAAGTACTTAAACATACTTTGAAAGTCTAGATGGCTAAATGAGTGAGGCTATGATGTGGTTTTTTCATGTGAAACGTGAGTAATATTCAATACTTAACGCCGCAACTATTGTTCCTTTAATTGATATACTCGAAATCTAAACAAATAACAGAGATAAAGGGAATGAGTGAATTAATCGTGTTGGTGCTTTACTGCGCTTTACTTGGCAGTGGCGTTGGGTTTTTAGCCGGTTTATTAGGGATTGGTGGCGGTTTAGTGATTGTGCCAATACTTAGCATTATATTACTGCACTTTAATGTCTTACCCGCAGAGCAGGTCGTGGTGGTGGCTATTGCAACCTCATTGGCATCCATACTTTTTACTTCAACGTCGTCAGCAATCGCGCATCATAAAAATGGCAATGTGCCATGGGAAATTGCGCCTTGGGTGATGGTTGGTGTGGCACTTGGTGCGCTCATCAGTGGGTTTATTGCGGCGTTATTACCAGAAAATGTGGTGAGGTTAGTATTCGCTATTTGCGTTGTGCTCATTGCGCTTAAAATGATTTTTGGGGGCAGGGGAGATACATCCACTGCGCGTCAATTACCTAATAAAGGCCTGCTTACATTTTTAACCACAATCACCGGTGGCTTATCGGCCATGATAGGTATTGGGGGCGGTGCGGTGCTTGTGCCATTATTAACGTTTTTTTCAGTCGATATGAAAAAAGCCATTGGTTGTGCATCGGCTTGTGGCATTGTTATTGCGCTCTTTGGTTCGGTAGGTTACATCAGTGCGGGTAGTCAGTACTTTGCATTGCAAGACGGTTTTGCAGGGTTTGTTTATTTACCGGCTCTGTTGGGTATTGTTTGTACGTCATGGTTTACTGCGCCTTGGGGGGCCCTAGCAACGCAGACATGGCCAGTGTCATTGATCAAAAAAATATTTGCTACTTTGCTCATTATAATGGCCGTTAATATGCTGACTCGCTAGCATATTTTTAATGCTTGAATGTAAGGCACCTGTTGGGCAGCTATGTCTTGCATTCAAGTTTTTTGGGCTAGCGTAATCTAGCAATTTGCATTTTATCGTGGGATGCTATGTCTACGTTTAACACCTGAATTTTATGTGCGTTCGCAATTTCCTACTAAACTTGCAAGGGCAGAATTCATAGAGCGCGCAGCGATGCAGGGAAATGAAAAAGCACGTATATGTTTGTCGATGAGCAAGTGGGCGTAAACAGTGCGGCTAAAGCTTATGCGATTAATCGTTTGCTTATGGAAATGACGCAAAATAATGATTTATATAATCGCTATGCTTGGTTTGAGCAAAAGCACTCCCCACGCTTGTCACAGAATGAGCTGGCTGATGCTAATACCTTGTTTGAGCAGTGGTTAGCAGAGATAAATAAAAATGGCTCTCTTTATCCGAGTGAGTGAGTTTTAAGGAGGAAATTTACGATGATAAAACCAGATTACGCAAATTATACATTGGCAGAACTGATTGATTGCCAACATCATATAGACGCACACGCATGGCCTGAACGTGTTAAAGAAATCGATCACTATCTTGGTCTGTATGCTGCAAAATCGCCTGAACATGAACGGGAATACAAGCAGGCAGTCTTTAACGCATTTTGCGATACCTTACGTCGCGATCTTGCGATAAACATCGATGATAACATTTTGTGGTTTTTAAGGTTTTTTTCTAAGCGTGCAAAAGCGCTAACTCCGAGTACATTTGCTGATGAAGTGTGTCCACTTTGCCATGCAAGTCTTCATGCTCGAACTTGGGCTGGTGGTTGGGAATTGCACTGTAAAGCATGTGATGTGGCGGGTATTGTCGTCGAACGTTACTCTGTTTAAGAAGTCGAATCGTGGTAAAAAAAACAAGTAAAAAAGGTGTAGATTTTACTTTGTACTTGTGACTTTTGGTTATATAGTCTACGCCTAACCTTAGGGGAGTAGTCGCTTAGTTACTAAGATGAACGTCAACAGTCTCCGAACATTCGTTCGTGGCGTTCATGTCCGTAGTATGGATTGACAAGACTTAAGGCATCTACTGTGTTCCGGGCGGGCATAGTGCATGCCTTATTGTATTCCGCCCTAAGGAGCCTGCTCGTGTTTATTACTTTTCTAGCGTGTGGTCTGGGTGACTACGCAATATTCAAGTCGGTCATTTTGTTACCACTGATGCGCCGGGAGTTCATATGATTACTTTTGTCCTCGCTATTTTATGCGGTTTTGCATTGCTGATTTGGAGTGCCGATCGATTTGTTGATGGTGCCGCTGTCAGTGCTAAATATGCGGGTATGCCAACTCTTTTAATTGGTATGGTCGTTGTTGGCTTTGGCACGTCTGCGCCAGAAATGTTGGTGTCAGCTATGGCGGCGGCAGACGGCAGCCCCGAGCTTGCCTTAGGGAATGCCGTTGGGTCAAATATCGTAAATATAGGGCTGATATTGGGCCTTACAGCTATTATCTCGCCGATTGTTGTTCATTCAACGATTGTTAAAAAAGAGCTGCCACTATTACTGCTTGTTAGTATTTTGCTTGCTGTGTTGATATGGGACAACAGCCTAACGCGTTTTGATGCCATTGTATTATTACTTGGGTTTCTAGCCTTTATTGGCTGGAGTATTTTTGCTGCGCTAAAAAGCAAAAACGATACCTTACAAAACGATGTTGAGCAGGAACTGAGTGCCCAACCTATGTCGCTTAAGGCGGCTATTACTTGGTTAGTCATCGGGCTTATTGTACTCATTGCCAGCTCTCGTTTACTTGTGTGGGGGGCGGTAAATATTGCTGAACTTATGGGAATAAGCGATTTAATTATTGGCTTAACTATTGTGGCACTGGGTACGTCGTTACCTGAACTTGCCGCCTCAGTTGTCGCAGCGCGAAAAGGTGAACACGATATTGCCATTGGTAACGTGATTGGCTCTAACATGTTTAATATTTTAGCGGTGACAGGCATTGCTGGTGTTATTGCGCCTGCCGTTAATCTTTCAAGTGATTTATTAATGCGTGATTGGTTAGCGATGTTCTCTTTAACGCTATGTTTATTAGTGTTTGCTTATGGTTATCGCAGGACTGGCAGAATAAACAGAGTTGAAGGAGTTGGGCTACTGCTTGTGTACTGTGCCTATAATGCGTGGTTACTGTTTTCAGTAAGCAATTAAGTTAACGAATTGAAATATAAATATATTATACAGGACATAGTATGAAACAAACGGTTAGCGATTTTTGGCTTAATCACTCACAGACTATTATTGCGCTGGGCTACAAATTGGTGCTGGCGATTGTAATTTTGATTGCTAGTGCGCTTATCGCCAAGTCTGTGAAAAAGGCGATTAAAAACTCTCATTCAAAACTGAATAAAGTAGACGACACACTCTTGCCTATTTTGTCATCGGTTGCAGGCTATACGGTATATGTGATTGGCGGTGTGTTTATTTTAGATATTTTTGGCGTAAATACCGCAAGTTTGATTGCGTTAGTGGGGGCCGCAGGCCTCGCGATTGGTTTAGCGCTTAAAGATACTTTAAGTAATATTGCTGCTGGCATGATGTTACTTATTTTAAGGCCGTTTAAAGTGGGTGACTTTGTTGAAATAGGTTCAATGCAAGGAACAGTTTCTGAAGTTAATTTGTTCACCACTATTTTTCAAACCATCGATGGCTTATATATCGCATCACCGAACGGGATTGTGTGGGGCAATAATATTAAAAACTTTACTCGAAATGGTAAACGCCGCATGGATATTGTTGTGGGTATTTCGTATGCCGATTCGATTGATGAAGGGTTCGATGTTTTAAAACGTATTGCTGCCAGCGAACCTCGCTTACTTTTAGAGCCTGCACCACACGTTATGGTATCGGCTATGGCCGAAAGTGCAGTTAATATACAGCTTAGAGCGTGGGCTAAAAATGACGATTATTGGCAAACGTATTGGGATTTAAATAAGCGCGTTAAAGAGTCTATCGAAGACGCAGGCTTAACGATTCCATTTCCGCAGCGTACCTTACACATACCCGAACGGCTTGTTACTAAAAGCGAGCCTGTGTGAAATAAAAGCCACAATTGTGGCTTTTATTGTTTAACCACCGTGGGTGGTAACAATGCATTATGGTAAAGATAAACAAACGCTCACTCAGGACCCAATTGCCAATGATGTTTTACAATTTAAAAACGACAAACATCGACATCAGCACACATAAGCTGTCATTTCGATGGGTTAATAAATGGTATGAACGGCATGAATACACAGTTTAAAAATAAACCACCCGTTGTCCTTATTCATGGTATGTGGAGCACCGCAGTGGCTATGCAAGACGTGGCGGCAGTATTTACGCAACAGGGTTTTGAAGTTCATGCATTAACGTTGCCGATGCATTTTGACAAATCAAGTTATACAACGGCAGATAAACAGACATTAGCGAAGCTGCGCTTACAAGATTATGTTGCGTTTATTATGGCAGAAATAGCCAAGCTTGATAGGCCTGCCATTATTGTTGGTCATTCGATGGGTGGGTTACTGGCTCAATTGGTCGCTGCAAGGACGCATGTTGCCAAGCTTATTTTACTTTCATCAGCGGCACCGGGGGGGATCAATGCATGGAGTTGGTCTGTTTTTCGCACATTTGGACGTAATTTATTTTTATTTCCGCTATGGCGGCGGGTAACACACATCACGCTTGCGCAGATTCGTTATGGTATTGCGAATACGCAACCTGAGCCGGTTCAGCAGCTAATATATCAGCATGCGACTTATGAGTCGGGGCGGGCTACATTTCAAATGGGGGTAAGTGGCTTTTTTCCAACGGGTTATTCACGCGTTAATAGTGCATCAATTCGCTGCCCAATACTTATCATTGCGGGCAATAAAGACAGGGTGACCCCCATCAAAGCACAGCGAGCAATGGCAAAAAAATATGCCCGAAATAAGGCTCAGTTTATTGAGCTTGAAGGTGTTTGTCACTGGACTGTGGGCGGCGAGCATGTTGAAGTTGTCCGCAGCGCCATGTTGTCATGGCTGGCTGAGGACGCGCAAGCTTAAGCTTTCTTTACAAATTTTGCGGTGACCATCATTTCGCCGATACCGTCTACTTTACAGTCGAGCTCGTGGTCTTTTTTATCGAGCACTCGGCGAATAACAGCTTTGGTGCCAATTTTAATGACTTGTGAGCTGCCTTTGATTTTTAAATCTTTAGCAACTGTCACTTTATCGCCATCTACCAATAAAGTGCCGTTGGCATCTTTTACTGTGATCACGTCATCGCTATTTAGAGCTGTTGGATTCCATTCATGCCCACATTCAGGGCATATGAGGTTATTTTGATCTGGGTATACGTATTCCGATTGACACTTTGGGCAAGGAGGGGTCGACATAAACTACACCTAGGTTAATTTTATTTGCGCTTATATTAATGGCTAATGGTGCACTATGCGAGCCTAAGTTACTTACAAATACACCATCATGGCATTGTATTAGGGGGTTTCCAGTGTTTTGCTCACAGAAAAAATGCCTCTTAAATCGCCTAGTTTATACCCAGTTGCTAAGTCGTTAGGGTAATGATTATTGAGCGCTTGTTTTACCTCTGGTGATATTTTTTCACCGTGACAGGCTAAACACATCGGGGCAACTTTTATGGCTTTGGCAAAGCGAAACTGACCATCGCGGGTAGTTGAAAATGTGACATTCTCGATGCTTTCGCTGTTTCGTAGCATGTCCAGAAGTTCGGCTATTTTCTCGGCCTCCCAACCATCAGGTTTATTGTTAGGGTTTCGGTTTTTGCTGCTTTTACGAGCGACTTTCCAGCCATTGATTGACAAACTTTCAGCGATAGCGGGCGCCTTCATTTGGCACACATCAATCCCTGCAACAAGCCCACCTTGCTGTATTGCCTCACTAAGTTCAGATTTGAGTGTGTTTGCAAATAATGCAATGCGCTCAACGGCTTCGCTCTCCAAACTCGCGATATTAGGCGGTGTTGTTTGTGCATAGCTCATTGAGCTGAAAAGTACTAAAAGACCGCTGACTCTTTTTGCTGTGACCATGGTGATTCTCATTATATTAGTTATAACTAATATAATAGGGTAGATTTTAAGATTTTGCGAATAGCGTGTGTTCATAGGCCGAATTGAAAGTAGGGATGTTGATTTAACCCTATTCATCGTAGAGGTTTATTTAAGAACGTTTTATGTTGTTTTGAACGCACCTAAAACTGGTGTAAATAAGCGCAATTGGTTATTGTGGGACTTTAATAGCGTAGAGAATAATAATTATGAAATATGTATTGAGTGCCTTTGTGGTGCTTTTGTCAACGACGCTGTTTGCCGCTGAAGCGCCCTATGCTGGCGATATAACGGTTGCAGACTTACTTAAAAACTACGCTGAATTTAGCGAAGAATATGAAGACTATTCGCCAAGCGAAAATGACCTAAACACAATAAAAGCACTGCAAGGCAAGCAAGCTTTAGTTTTTTTAGGCACGTGGTGCCATGATTCAAAACGCGAAGTACCGCGCTTTTTAAAATTGCTTGATATGGCTAAAGTGCAACTTGGTTCATTGCGTTTAGTTGCGGTTGGCTACGACAAGCTCGACCCTAACGGCCTCGCAAAGAAGCATGACTTACGTTACACCCCTACCATCATTATCAGTGATGATGGCACAGAACTTACCCGAATGATTGAAAAGCCTCAGCAAAGTATTGCCCGCGATCTTACGGGGCAGGATCAAATTCAATAAACTTTTCGATTGGTAATGGCATTGAAATTAAATACCCTTGAATGTAATCAATGCCTTTATCACTGACCAGTTGCCATTGTTCTGAGCTTTCGACCCCCTCGGCAGTGATGGTTAAGTTTAAATGATGCGCCAAGTCACTCATGGTTTGTAAAAAAAGACCGTCACGCGGGTTTTCGACGCAATTACAAATAAACGCGCGGTCTATTTTCACGTTATCAAGGGGGAATTGCTGTATGGACGCAAGCGATGAATAACCCGTTCCAAAGTCATCAAGCGATAAATCAAAGCCCGCTGTTTTTAGTTTGTGCATTAAGCTAATGGCATATTGTGTGTTTTGAAAAAGAGCAGACTCAGTGATCTCAAGGTTTATTTCTTGATCTGCCGGGAACAAGGTCATTTTTTCTTGGCTTAAACGTTTTACGAGATGCGCATCTGAAAACTGTTTACGAGACAGGTTTATCGACATTCTTATATGAATGTTATTTTCCACTAATCGGTGACAGTCTTCAGCGACTTTGGCAATGATCCACCGCGATAATAAGTTGATCAACGCAGACTGCTCTGCAATGGCGATAAATTCGTTTGGTGACACATAGCCCCTAACAGGATGCTGCCACCTAACTAATGCCTCGCATGCAACCAACGCCCCTGTTTTGGTATTAAGAATGGGTTGGTAAACCATACTCAATTGCTTACCGGTAGAGAGGGCGTGACGCAAATCACTTTCTAAGTCGCTCTTTGCTATCAGCTTATCTTTTAGAGACTGGCTGTAAATAGTGAATGTTTTTTCTAAGCTATGGCACTCATTCATTGCAATAAGTGCCGTATTAATTTGCTCTCTTGCATCGAGACTTTGTAAATGAGGATAACCCACACCAATATAAAAATGATAAAAGTGGGCCGTGCCTGCGGTTTCAATTAAACCAGCAACTTGGTGTTGAAGTTTATCAACAAAGGTTGCAAGCTTTTCATCAAAAATAGCTTCTTTTAACAGCAGTAGAAAACACCCGGGTTTAATATGGGCGCAAAATGCGTGGTAGTGCTCTGCAAACTCTATTAAACGATTGGCAATGATTATTTGTAATTCGTTTATGAAATTATGACCATAGATATCTTCGAGTTGTCGAAAGCCTTTTATTTCAACGCATAACAAGGTAAGTCCTGAGTTATATTGATTTTGAGGACATAAGCTGGTGATGTATTTTTCAGTGTAATGGCGATTAGCCAGTCCGGTCATTGGATCAAAATTAGCCTGCCGATAGAGTTCATGTTGCTGGTGTTTTTCGTCACTGACGTCTTCGACAGTCCCCACTAAAGTGTTGGTTTTAAAGTTCCACTCTGCAAGTTCGTGAAACCAGCGCTTTTCGCCATTAATTTTTATGGTGTACTCAAGCTCTATAGGCGTATTTGGGCGTGAATTGATAAAATTTAAAAAGGCATTTTTATAAAAACTGTCGATGCTGTTACAGATAGCGTTGATCGTTTGTTCTGCCGAATCTGAGTTAAAAAGCACTTTGGCTTGGGCTGATAAATGACGCGTTCCCGTATCGGGTGATAAGTGCCAGCTCCCCACACCACTCAATGATTGTGCTTGTTTGAGTGCTAACGCTTGTTCTGAAAGTTCGACTGTTTGCTTTTGTACTAATTCTTCTAAATTATGCTCGTGCTCGCGAAGACGCGCCGTGATAAAAAACAAATAACAGCTGATAGATGACAACAGCAGTGAGAACAGCAGTAAAACAGCAATTTCGGTGTGACTACGCAATATAAATTGGTCTTTAATGCCGATTACCCATTGCTGATTTTTTATCATGATCGGCTGAGTTAGCCATTCACTTTCATCAAACGTCTGATTAGCGAGTAAAGGCCGGTAATTGGTGTCTTGTTTTTGCCAGACTTCAAAACGATGAGATGCAGAGGCAAGTTTAGGTTTAATATTGCTTATAAATTCAGGAAAGCGCAGCACAGCAATACTAAAGCCCCAAAGGGTGTCTTGTTTAAAAATAGGTAGGCGTGCGACTAACCCTTGTCCACCTTGTGAGAGCTCTTTAGGCCCATCAAGTTGCATTTGTTTGGTTTGTATCGTTTTTTGCAAAGAATCTTGAATGGTTTTGTTTTTGAATAAGTCTGCATTGATGACACTTTCATGGCTTAGTAATGGATAGCTGTAGGCAATAATTCCGTTTGGCGCCAACTGGATCGTTTGGCTGCCATCGCTGTGATTTAGGATTTGTTTGGCGAGTGTTTCGAACTGCTCTTGTGTGTATGAATAGTCACGCATTGCTGCGCGCACTAAATAAGGGCCTTGAAGGGCATTGAGAATGGCCTTTTCAACATCGCTACTGTAACTATTCAGAATCGTTTTTTGTTCCAGCTCATGCATTTCTTGCCTATCAAAATACACCTTGAATGCAATCGTTGAAAATAAGCCGAAACTAATGATAAAGGAAAGTAACGATTGAGAGATTTTATTTTTCTTCAGCAAGGGCATCCCTAAACTCTTAGGCAATTAAAGTATGAAATTACTTACTGAAAAATACTAGTTTAGGGTTGCTTTATTGTCTAGCAAAGCTCAATAATTACTCATCAATTTCAACAAAATAGCAAAATGTAACAGACCAGATTACAATAACTTGCAAATACTTAAGAAAGAACTCCTATGTACCAAGCTGTAATAAAAGCAATAGATAATGCAAATAATGCTGATCCAAATAGTGTGAAGTTCGAGGGGCAGTCATATGCAAAAGAATTCCTTTATGCGATGCGTATGACAGACATGCTAACGCGTTTTAAACCTGACGCTGATGAGTTAATGCACATTGCTGCACGAGGTCAGCATATTGAACGTTGGCGCTCACCTCGCAGTGATTTCCCTTTAGGTAAGCAGGGTTATTATCAGTGGCGAGGCGCGTTATACGATTTTCATGCTGAGCGAGTGACTGCGCTAATGAAAACTGCGGGCTATTCAATAGCTGATTGTGAGCGTGTGTATGCTGCGGTTGCTAAAAAGAACATTAAACATAACCCTGACAGCCAGCTGATAGAAGATATTGCAAGTTTGGTATTTATTGAGCATTACATGCTTGATTTTGCAATGAGTAAACCTGATTACGACGAGGCGAAATGGCTGGGGATCATTCGTAAAACATGGCAAAAAATGTCGAGTGAAGCACATGAGTTTGTTTTAGCTGGGCAAATCGCATTGCCAGAACCATTAAAACCGCTTATTTTAAAAGCGCTTAACTAATATTAAAAACAAGGATGTGTTATGGATTGTCCACGCACAAATACACCCCTTAATGAGGTGAGTATTGGCGATACTAAGGTGTATTTTTCATCAACGGGTGGCGTGTTTTTTGATAATCGGCAAATATTTCACTTCAGCGATCCCAATTTAAAAACAGCACAGGTGTTGGTCGCACACTTACAAACATTACCGACAGAATGCATTGATCTTACCAAGCGGATTAATTGCCCTAAGTGCCCTGATATCGTGATGATGCGGCGTTTTTTTACCCCGCTTAAAGTAGTTGAGTTAGATGAGTGCCCCAACTGTGCCGCGATTTGGCTTGATAATGGTGAACTTGAAAAAATTCATGAAAATCACCTAACCCCAAAAGAACGTGAACTATTACGTCTCGATATGGCAAACAACCATGGCTTTATTCAAGTTAAGATCCCAAAAAGGCGTTATTCTGTTGATGCTGAAAAACCAGAATCTAAGACAAGCTCATCATTAGAAAAACTGGCACAGCTGGCATACTTATCGCTTTTGAATGGCTGATAACCTATATAAAGCCCCTGAGGCTGAGCTAACTCGCAAAGCTATGTACCTCTCGAAACCTCGAGATTTAGCTATTTGTGACGTACTGTTTTCTTTTCAAGGGCGTTTAAATCGTAAACAGTTCTGGTTTCGACGATGGTATTTTTTAAATTTGTTCACTTTTAAAAAGCCTGTGTCAGCGAAGACACAGGCTGTTTATTACACGTTTAGCGTGTTATAGCTTAACCAGCATTTTGCCCTTATTCTTACCTTCGAATAAACCAAGAAAAGCATTTACGGCATTTTCTATGCCTTCGTATACTGTTTCTTCAGACTTAACTTTACCTTCACTGAGCCATGCGCCCATTTGCTCGATAAATTCAGGGAATTGGTCAAAATAATCAATAACAATAAAGCCCTGTACGGTTAACTTTTTAGAGTTAATGAAGAATAAGTTATTTGGCCCAGGTTGCGCCGTGTCGTTGTTGTAACCTGAGATCATGCCACAAACAGGAATGCGGCCGTAATCGTTCATCACATTTAATGCTGCTTCAAGGTGGTCGCCACCGACATTTTCAAAGTAAACATCAATCCCTTGTGGAGCGGCTTGCTGAAGTGCTTGAGTAAGGTTTTCAACGGTTTTGTAGTTGATTACAGCATCAACCCCTAAGTCTTTTA
Source organism: Pseudoalteromonas lipolytica (assembly GCF_003515105.1). Taxonomy (NCBI): domain Bacteria; kingdom Pseudomonadati; phylum Pseudomonadota; class Gammaproteobacteria; order Alteromonadales; family Pseudoalteromonadaceae; genus Pseudoalteromonas; species Pseudoalteromonas lipolytica. Next base: position 645,450 of record NZ_CP032091.1, read on the forward strand.
CCATGCGAGCTTTTTCATCTGACCCCACCGAGGCGATAACTTTACAGCCTTTTAGCTTAGCAATTTGGCACACAACACTGCCGACTGCGCCAGATGCAGCAGACACAAACACAGTGTCTGTTTCTTTTAGAGTGATAACTTTTGTAAGGCCTGCCCATGCAGTTAAACCTGTCATACCCATGGTGCTTAAAAATAATTGATCAGGCAGTGGTACATCAGGTAATAAGGTTAAGTCGCTGCCATCGCTAATGTGTGCAGTGCGCCAGCCACTAAGGTGAGTTACTTTACTGCCAACAGGAAATTGGTTGTTACGTGATTCAATTACTTCGCCAATGGCACCGCCATCCATAACGTCGTTTAATTTAAAGGGTTCGATGTAAGATTCACGATCTATCATACGTGGGCGCATGTAAGGGTCGACTGACATCCAGGTGTTTTTAATTAAGACTTCGCCATCTTGTAGTTCAGGCAATGTTATTTCTACTTGCTTGAAGTTATTGTGGGTCGGCATGCCTGTAGGGCGTGATACTAAATGAATCTGTTGACTTGTAGCCATAAAAACCTCGTATTTTTTAATCTAGCAATGCTAGTGAAATAACAAACTAATATCCACGCAAAACATTTGCGCGCAAACTATTTGCGATCAATTTAATGATCTTTTAGGCAAATGGCAAGTGTTATTCGAAAATAATTTGCGCGCAAAGTAAATTAACGTAATAATAGCCGCAGTAATTATCTTTAAGGCACTGCAATGACTCAAAACTTATCAGACAATGTGTGTTTTACGCTTTACAGTGCGACTAATGCGCTAATAAGAGCGTTTCGCCCTTTACTCGAAGCGTATGACTTAACCTATCCGCAATACATCGTGATGCATTCTTTGTGGTACAGAAATCAAGTAAGCTTAAAAGAGCTTTCTTTTGATACGCATTTAGACTCAGGCACACTGACCCCTATTGTGAAACGGTTAGAAGCAAAAGGCTTGTTAACTCGCCAAGTCTCTAGTGAAGATGAACGCAAAAAAGTGATCTCGTTAACAGAGCAGGGCATACAGCTTAAAACAGACGCGGAAGAATTAACGGCTAAGTTAATGGCACGCTCTAATATGAGCTTAGATCGCCTTGAGGAACTTCGCGTGCTGACACTAGAGCTGCATACCGAGCTGACAAAAAGTTAAATCTCAATGAGGCACACCAATGTACCTTCAATGGCCCTTACATAGGCATAATGTTGGGCGTCTTTTTTTGTCGGTGGGCATAAAGGTTCAGCACCTGCAAGTACGGCTTTATCGTAGCTTTGTGCTAGGTTTTCACAACTAAATCTTAATTCAAATCCCAATGCGGGTTGCTTCGGGTGTGCGCGAATGTAGCCTTGCTTAAAATAAGATTGCGCGTGTGGGTGAGTGGCAAACGCTAATTTCACCGTGCCCGTTACGAGCTCACCGTATTCTGCATCGTCACTTATATGATTGGTATTAAAACCAAATGCTTGATAATAAAAGTCGAGTACTTCTTCTACGTTATCGACGTAAATAACCTGACTTATAAACTCCATTCATTGTGCTCTTGTTTTTATTCGTCCTATAAATAAAGCACAGTTTTTGCTGTTTTGCAGGGATAAAAAAACCTTGTAGGCAATGCGTACAAGGTTTTTTCATGACCGAATAAAGTTTATGACTTATTGCGGTTTTCTTTCGCAAATGCACGTATTTTACGTTTTTGCGATAAGGTCACTTTATTGGTGCGGCCTGCGTATGGGTTATCACCTTCTCTAAATTCAATTTTGATAGGTGTGCCCATGATATTCAATGCTTTACGATAGTAGTTCATTAGGTAGCGTTTATAGCTATCAGGTAAGTCATGAACTTGGTTACCGTGAATAACGATACGTGGTGGGTTATAACCACCGGCATGCGCATATTTAAGCTTAACACGACGGCCACGAACGAGAGGTGGCTGATGATCCGCTTGAGCCATGTCCATGATACGACGTAGCATTGCAGTACTAATACGCTTAGTCGCAGACTCATATGCTTCATCAACTGATTCAAATAAGTGACCCACACCGGTGCCGTGTAACGCAGAGATAAAGTGTAAACGTGCAAAGTCAATAAAGCCTAAACGACGGTCAAGCTCAGATTTGATTCGCTCTTTAACGTAATCGTCTAAGCCGTCCCATTTGTTTACGGCTACAACGAGCGAACGACCTGCATTTAAGGCAAACCCTAATAAGCTTAAGTCTTGATCTGAAATGCCTTCGCGAGCATCAACAACCAGTAATACAACGTTTGCATCTTCAATAGCTTGCAGCGTTTTGATAACAGAAAATTTCTCAACAACGTCGCTTACTTTTTTACGCTTACGAACACCAGCGGTATCAATAAGGATGTACTCTTTGTCATTACGCGTCATCGGAATGTAGATAGAGTCGCGTGTAGTACCTGGCATATCGTAAACGATAACGCGTTCTTCACCTAAAATACGGTTAGTCAGCGTAGACTTACCCACATTTGGGCGACCAATGATTGCGAGTTTTACAGGTTTATCTGCAAATGCTTGTTGGTTCTCTTCGCTGTCGTCGTCTTCACTGTAAAGATCAATTAATTCGTCATCACTTTCTTCAACGTCATCGTTTTGTGCAGCCATTTCAGCGATAACTGGTTGAAGTGTTGTTTCAAGTAACTGCGTAATACCACGACCGTGAGCCGCGGCAATGTGGTGAATATCACCCAAGCTTAATTGAAAAAACTCTGCACAGTATGAGTCAGCATCAATACCATCTACTTTGTTTGCGACAACAAAGCATTTCTTTTGCTGTTTACGTAGGTGATTAGCAATTGCTTGGTCTGCGGCTGTCATGCCTGCGCGCGCATCAACTAAAAATAATACGATATCGGCTTCTTCAATCGCGAGTAACGATTGCTCGGCCATTTCAGTTTCGATACCTTGCTCAGAGCCGTCAATACCGCCCGTGTCTACCACGATAAATTCATAGCCATCATAGTCAGCTTGGCCATATTTTCTATCTCGTGTTAAGCCTGGAAAATCGGCAACGAGGGCGTCACGAGTACGTGTTAAACGGTTAAATAATGTGGATTTGCCCACATTGGGTCGCCCAACAAGAGCGATCACGGGAAGCATAAACTACCTCTTTAAAAAACAACAAAAGGCTTCGCCAAGCGAAGCCTTAGAAAAATAACGTTTACTATTAGTAAGTTAGTCTGGAATTTTAACCGCGCTAACTTCACCATCTCGGGTGTATAAAATTAACTTGTCACCGGCAACAACAGGCTCAATAAAGAAACCTGAGCTGTCAAAGTCTTCACGCGATACAAGCTCGCCCGACTCTTTATCTAACCAGTGTAGGTTACCTTCTTGGTCACCCAATGCTAAATATTTTCCAGCAACTGTTGGGCCTGTTAAGTACCAGCCACGTAGAGCAGGTTGGCTCCAACGTTCAATACCAGACACTTTATCTAAGCCGTATACCACACCGTTGCTGTCAACAATATAGATATATTGGCTGTCCATCGATAAATCACGGTAGCTGCTGTACTCACGTTTCCATACAACATTACCAGAACGAATATCGACGGCTGCTAAGTTACCATTATAGGCGATAGCATAAGCATATGGGCCGCTAATTAAAGCTTGTGTATCGACATCAACTAAACGCTCAAACTCAGAAGCCCCTTTTGGTGACGCAATTTCAGCGCTCCAAGCAGAGTAACCGTTTTCTGAAATTAATACGTTGAGCTTGCCTGTTTCAAGGCCTATTAATACCCCACCATTCGCAACCGTTGGTGAGCTTTGGCCACGCAGTGTTAGTGGCGGTACTTCTTGCTCATAACGCCAGCGTTCTTCACCTGTGTCAGGGTGAATGGCCAGTAATTTACCAGAACCCAAATTAACGAATATTAGGCCATCGCCCGCAGCTGGTTTTGAAAGTACTTCGCCCGGCACTGTTTTGCGCCAAATAATTTCACCCGTTTCGCGGTCAAGAGCAGTTAAGTAGCCGTGCTCAGAGCCAACGAATATTTTACCATAAGCTTGTAAAATACCGCCTGATAATTTAGCGCTCTCAGATGTTTCCCAAGGCCAAAAAGCGGGGTTTTCACGTACATCGGTATGCCAAAGAGTATCGCCATTTTCAAGCGATAAGGCTTCTACTTCACCTTCACGGTTGGCAACATACACAACGTCGTTATATACCGCTGGAGTGAGGCGAGAAAAATAGTGCTGAACACCATCACCAATCGACTCTTGCCAAACAACCTTTGTTTCAAACTGATTAACAATTTCTGGTAATACTAATTCATCTTCGTCATCACTTGATGAACACCCCGTTAGGGTCGCAATACACAGAGCAAGTGTTGCCGCTGTTAACTTCTTCATCTTAACCCCTTATGCCGCTGGGCTAGTTTGTGCTAAGTCATCAAGTTTAATTTGTAATAACGGGTTATTTTCAAGGCCACCTTTATCAGCCGCAGCTTGATATTGGCTGCGCGCTTGGTCTTTGTCACCTTGTGCAGCAAACACATCGCCTTTTAATTCCGCAACCGTTGCAGCAAATGATTCTGGTAACGTTGAGTTTAATGTTGCTAATGCTTGCTCATACTGCTTTTGTGCAAGATGAACACGAGCAAGACGCGTTGCAGCTGTGGCTTTTAACTCGGTGTTTTTCTCGTGCGTGATAATCCAATTAAGTTTTTCACTTGCCGCATCAAGATCATTTTTTTCTACAGCTTCTTTAGCTGCAACGAAAGCAACTAAGGTACTGTAGCTTGATTCATTATTATCTTTGATAAACGTTTCTGCTTTGTCTAGCACGGCACCGCTATCAACAAGTTGAGTGAATGAGTCTGATGCATTTTCAGCACTGGTGATTTGGTGTTGATTATATGCTTTCCAGCCATACAAACCACCTAGGCCTGCGATAATACCCACTGCCAGTGCGACACCGTTTTCACGAAAAAAGCGTTTAATCGCTTCTGCTTGTTGTTCTTCTGTTGAATAAATTTCCATGCTTACCTCTGTTGCTAACTGAACTTAAATAAGTTCAGCTAGTAGCGTTTTCGCTTCTTCTAGTTTTAAGGTGACTTGTTCTTTACGCTCACGTAAATATTTTACAGTCACAACGCCTTGTTCTAATTCATCTTCGCCGATAATGAGCGCAACTAATGCATCGCTTTTATCAGCGCGTTTTAATTGCTTTTTAAAATTGCCGCCGCCAGCGTGAACCATCACTCGAAGACCCGCCACATCTTTGCGAAGTTGAGCTGCGATGATAGGCGCTTGAATACTGGCTTTGTCGCCCATGGCTGCCAAATATACATCAGCACTGCGACGAATGTCACCTACACATTCTAATGCTTGTAGTAGCAGAACTAAACGTTCAAGACCCATTGCAAAACCAACGGCTGGGGTTGCTTTACCACCTAGTTGCTCAACTAGGCCGTCGTAGCGACCACCGGCACATACGGTTCCTTGTGCGCCCAGACTATCTGTCACCCACTCAAAAACTGTGCGGTTGTAATAGTCAAGGCCACGTACAAGCTTTTCGTTTACCGTGTATTCGACGCCAGCTGCGTCTAAACGTTCACATAAATTTTCAAAATGTTCTTTTGATTCAGCATCTAAATGCTCAGACAGTTTTGGTGCATCAGTTAAGATTGCTTGTACATCTGGATTTTTACTGTCTAAAACACGTAATGGGTTAGAATACATGCGACGTTTTGAGTCTTCATCTAGCACATCAACATGTTGCTCTAAGTAGGCAACAAGGGCATCGCGATAGTCAGCGCGTGCTTCATTAGAGCCTAATGAGTTAAGCTCTAGACGAACGTGTTCGCTAATACCAAATTCTTTCCATAATTGGGCTGTAAGCAAAATAACTTCTGCATCAATATCGGCAGTGGCAATGCCGAATGTTTCTAAACCAAATTGGTGGAATTGGCGATAACGGCCTTTTTGTGGACGTTCATGGCGGAACATCGGTCCCATGTACCATAAACGTTGCTCTTGATTGTACAGTAAGCCATTTTGGTTACCTGCACGTACACACACCGCGGTTCCTTCAGGGCGAAGTGTTAGGTTATCGCCATTACGGTCAGCAAATGTGTACATTTCTTTTTCAACGATATCAGTAACTTCACCAATAGAGCGTTTAAAAAGATCGGTTGACTCAACAATTGGAAAACGAATTTCTTGATAACCAAACGATGAAACGGTATCACGTAAGATATTTTCTACTTTCTGCCAAATCTGCGTGTCGCCTGGCAGACAATCGTTCATACCACGAACTGCCTGAATTTGTTTTGCCACTGATAAATCCTAAATACTGTACTTGCGTAAATAATCATTACGCATCAAGAAAACTAAAAATTGACCCGCTATTATAACGTCTGAGCGGTAAAGGTAAACGGCAAACCGGTGGGTTTGCCGACTATATTCGTATTATTCAACTATTTTGATGTCGATTGGCGTTTCTTTCTCTTTTTTAGCGATAAAGTCGCGCACATAGCCTTCGAGCTGGTCAACAATGTTGTCGTTATCGATACGTGCTTTTTGACGCTCGCCATTAATGTAAAGGCCTGAACGACGGTTTGCACCCGCAAGGCCAATATCACTCACGAGGGCTTCACCCGGACCATTAACCACACACCCAATGACAGACACTGACATGGGTTCAACAACGTCTTCAAGGCGTTCTTCGAGTTGGTTCATCGTGCTAACAACATCAAACTCTTGACGCGAACAGCTTGGACACGCAATAAAGTTGATACCACGCGAGCGAATACGCAACGATTTTAAGATATCGAAGCCAACTTTGATCTCTTGCACTGGATCAGCCGCAAGTGACACACGTAATGTGTCGCCAATACCTTCGGCAAGCAGCATACCTAAACCCACCGCTGACTTGACTGAGCCAGAACGCATACCGCCAGCTTCCGTAATACCTAAATGCAGAGGCTGATCAATTTCTTTAGCAAGGAGTCGGTACGCACCGACTGCTAAGAATACGTCTGATGCTTTAACCGAGACTTTAAATTGATCAAAGTCTAAACGTTGCAAAATCTCAACATGGCGCATTGCTGATTCTAGTAATGCTTCGGGCGTTGGCTCGCCGTATTTCTCTTGTAAATCGCGCTCTAATGAGCCGCCATTTACACCAATACGAATGGGAATATTGTGCTCGCGTGCAGAGTCTACCACTGCACGAATACGTTCTTCACTGCCAATATTACCAGGGTTTATACGTAAACAATCTGCGCCATACTGCGCTACTTTTAGTGCAATGCGGTAGTCAAAGTGAATATCAGTCACCAGTGGAATAGTGACCTGTTCTTTTATGCTTTTAAATGCTTCAGCCGCTTCCATGGTAGGCACTGAAACACGAACGATATCGGCTCCAGCGTCTTGAATGGCTTGAATTTGTGCAACCGTTGCATCGACATCTAATGTGTTGGTGTTAGTCATCGACTGAACAGCAATCGGTGCACCATCACCAATGGGGACATTGCCTACGTTAATGCGTGTCGATTTTCTGCGTTTAATAGGAGATTCTGAAAACATTGCGGTTACTCTGATAACGGTAAAGTAAATTTAGCTAATCGGTTTTTGGCAAAATGTGAGGTGTCGACAGGTTGACCTTCAAACGTAATATCAACCATTTGGTGTTTGCCTAGCACGACATTAAATGGCTGTGGACCTGTGACAGTCATGACGTAGCCGGCTTTTTTTACGCCAAATGCTACGCGGTCACCGTTGCCATCGTGAATTTCAACCCAGCTGTCTTCATTAAAGTGCATGACAATGGTGCTTTGTTCAGGATCGCTTGAGCTTGCTTGCTCTGGTGTCACAGGCGGTGTTGTCGCAGAGGCTGGTTCAGACTCTGCAACAGCTAAATCAGTACTGATTGGCGCTGCACTTTCAGTGTGTTCTTGGCCAACGGGAGGCTCTTGAACAGGGGACGAAAGTTCACTTGTTTCAAGTTGATTTGGCTGAATTGTCTTAATCGGCTCTTCAATCGCTGGTGCGCTATTTTGCCACCACCAAAAAACAGACGAGCCAATGATTACAGCTAAAATAAAGTAGCTGAACAACATTAAGCGGCTGTCATGTGCTTCTTTTTCAGTACGACGAGAGAAACTTTGCATTTTTGACTTTTTCGCAGGTTCTATCTGCTCAGGCAGTAATGCAAGCATGGCTTGACTGTCAATTTTAAGCTCTCGGCAATAACTTTTAATATAGCCTTTAACAAACGTGGCAGGGCCAAGTAACTCGTGTTCGTCGTTTTCTAGTCTCTGTAATTGTAAAACAGATAATTTTAATGCTCCGGCAAGTTGCTCAAGGCTCACTCCCGCATTTTCGCGGTGCTTTTTTAGCGCTTGGCCGAGCGTTTCTTGCGGTTGTTCTAACGTGTTTTCTTCATTCATAATGCGTATGAGTCTGGGTCTACCAATAAGAGTCTATGCCCAGGTTTTAGGGCTACATCTGGGCTCAATTTGTTCCAGCGCATTAATTGATCGATCAATACGCTATGCTGGGTGGCTATGCCATAAAGAGTATCGCCAGCGTTAATGTCATGGTAAATGTGCGGATCATTTAAATAGATTTTTGTGCCGTTTTGCACACGATCCGATTCTTTTAAGCCATTCCATTGCAAAATCTTCTGTAGTTTAACATTGTATCGCACCGAAATGCTAAATAGGTTTTCACCATTTTGAATAACATGGTAAGGAATATTTAATGCGGCGACACTGGGGTTCAGCATGGGCAGTTGTAATTGCTCTGTGCTGACGCTGTAGCGCGTGTTACTTGTTTGCGCAGAACGAGAAGAACGGGTGTTAAATACATCGGCATCTTTTTCTGCTTCGTAAAAAACCACGGTGCCAGTGTCTTTTTTCACAGCGTTTGTAGATGGCTCAATTTGCTGTTTTATTTCAGGTGTTTGTGGAGCACCAAATGAAACAATTTTTACGTCATCACTGTTTGTTTGTGTGGGCTCAACTGCTGGCGTTGTGGTTTGTGATGAACCAAGTGCATTCACGACTGCTGAGGTATCGTTAGCCACCGCGCTTTTTACTACTGGGCGTGATGACACGGTGGTAAAACCGCCTATTTTAGGCTGCGTTTTCTGTACGGCTGCCACTGGCTGTTGTTTAGGTGCCGTGACTGCGTCCTCTTCTTCGACTGCGTCAACGTGCTCAATATCAGCTTGCGCAACTTCAACAGATTTTACTTCTGGTAATGAGTCTGCGGGCGTTGGCATGGTTGCCACAGGTTGTGTGTCTGTTGGTTCTGCAGCGACAGACACCGCTGCTGATTCTTCAGTTGCGACAGGTTTAATTGTCGCGACAGGCTCTATTGTTGTGTTTGCAGCTACTGTTGTGCTCGCCGAACTTGGTTGTTGTGGCTTAGGCGGTGCCTTTTTCTTTACGATACGGATTTTTGGCTGATCTTTACTTACCGACGAGTAATCGCTTGAAATGAGCAGTTCTTCTAACTGAGAAAGGCGGTATTTTTCTCGTAAAATCTCAAATTCAGTGTTCTTTAACTGCTGAGAGGAGATGGCTTTAGCTTCACTTGAGCCGGGGTAAGTTTGTAAAATAATGGCCGCCGTGGTTTCTGCTTTTTCAATGTGGCCCATGCGTTGTTGAATAAGGTAACTTAGCATTAAAGCGCGAGGAGTGACACGGCCTGTAGATTCAAATTGCTCCACGACTTCCTGTGCTTTATGTAAGTCGCTTTTAGCATAATATAAACCTGCAAGGTTTATTAATGATGATGGGCGTTGTGAGCTGTGACTTAATGCTGATTTAAAATATTTTTCAGCATTTTCAAAATCATTAAACTCAACGGCACATAACGCTAAGTTTTCGTAACTTTCGGCTACACGAATATAGCTTGGAATCGCAATGGCTTTAAGGAGTTCTTCTGCGGCGCGGTCATATTCACCGATACCACATAAAAAGACCCCATAGTTATTTAAAGTATTAGGATCGTCGGGATCAAGTTTTAATGCTTGTTGATAGGCCCTGTCGGCCAACTCATTTTCATCAACTTGCTGATAATAATATGCCAGAGAATAGTGTACTTCAGGTAGTTGCGGTGCGAAGTCAGCTGCACGCTCCAAATTATACTTTGCTTGCGAGTTATTGCCTGTTTTTAAGTACTGTAAAGCAAGGGCTATACGAGTACGCGCGGCACCAGTATTATTGATTTTATTTTCAACAACAGGTTTGTTACTTCCGTTGTAGCTGTTTTCTGTGACACACCCAGCTAATGCTAAAGCACTAACAGTTATGGCAAGTAAAGATCGCATTACCTAATCTCTTGTTTGATTCCGTATGCCTATCTTACCGAAAAGCCTTTGTCTTGCATCTATTATTTTAAAAATAAGCTGCTTAACACAAAGGCTTGTCTTGGATTTAACGATTATGCTTGATGAATATTAACAGCAATTGCGTTGTCATCGCGCATTTTCTTTTTCGCTAAACGCTTTGTTCTGTCAACCACATCGCCCACTAATTGACCGCAGGCTGCATCAATATCGTCACCACGAGTACGTCGAACAATACAGGTAATGCCTGCCGCTTGTAGTACTTTAGAAAAACGGTCAATACGGCTATTACTTGAGCGACCATATTCGTTGCCAGGGAATGGGTTAAACGGAATAAGGTTTACTTTAGACGGTGTCCCTTTTAATGTTTTAACCAGTTCATGGGCTTGGTCGGTGCTGTCGTTAATGCCTTGCAACATGACGTACTCAATAGTGACATCTTTATTCGCTTTTGAGCCATCGATGTAACGACGACACGCCGCTAAAAACTCTTCAATTGGGTACTTTTTATTGATAGGCACTAGCACGTCACGCAGCTCGTTGTTTGGCGCGTGAAGAGAGATGGCCAACGCAACGTCGATTTTTTCTTTTAGTAAATCAAGAGCAGGAACAACACCAGATGTGCTCAGTGTAACGCGACGCTTTGATAGACCAAAACCCCAGTCATCCATCATCAGTTCCATTGCTGGCACAACATTCTTAAGGTTTAAAAGTGGCTCACCCATACCCATCATTACAACATTAGTAACAGGGCGTTTGGTGCTATCGCCATCAAGGCCAATATCTTTAGCAACACGCCATACTTGGCCAATAATTTCAGATACCGTTAGGTTACGGTTAAAGCCTTGCTGCGCTGTTGAGCAGAAAGTACATTCTAGCGCACAGCCTACTTGTGACGATACACATAAGGTTGCACGGTCTTTTTCAGGGATCCACACAGCTTCAACTTCTTGGCCACCTTGTAGCAATAAGGCATATTTAATTGTGCCATCACTTGCTACTTGTTTTACTGAGATCTCGGGTGCAACAATTTCACATTCAGCTTTAAGCTTTTCTTTTAACTTTTTATTGACGTTGCTCATGTCGTCAAAATTATCTACACCAAAATGATAAATCCATTTCATCACCTGATCGCCACGGAACGGCTTTTCGCCGAAGGATACAAAAAGCTCACGCATTGCATCTCGGTTTAAATCTAATAAATTAATCTTTTTTTCTGTGGTCATGAAACAACCTCAATCAGTGACGGTGGTATAAGTATTTAGGGTGCGCGATTGTATATTATTTAATCGACTTAGTCATTAGCTAAACAGACGAATAATAAGCTTAGCTAATGACTAAAAAAGGGCTCGAAAGCCCTTTTTCTTCTGCATCACAGACTTAGCTGTGAACTCGATATTAACGAGTACGTGGGCAGATTTCTTCGTCAGCGAAGAAGTATGCGATTTCACGTGCAGCTGATTCAACAGCGTCTGAACCGTGAACAGCATTTTCGTCGATGCTGTCAGCGTAGTCAGCACGTAATGTACCTGCTAGCGCTTCAGCTGGGTTAGTAGCACCCATGATTTCACGGTTTTTAAGTACAGCGTTCTCACCTTCAAGAACAGTAACCATTACTGGACCAGATGTCATGAACTCAACTAAAGCACCGAAGAAAGGACGCTCGCTGTGCTCAGCGTAGAAGCCTTCAGCTTTTTCTTTTGAAAGGTGAACCATTTTAGCTGCAACGATCTTAAGACCTGCAGTTTCGAAACGGTTGTAGATAGCGCCGATGTGGTTTTTAGCAACTGCATCAGGTTTTACGATTGAAAAAGTACGCTCTAAAGCCATCTTTGTGCTCCAATAATTTTATATATAAAAGGTTAAATATTAACGGGCGCGAATTATACGCGCTTTACGCTAAAATTCCTAATTTTATTAAATAGAGCATAGATGGCATTTTTATGATCCTTTTGGCGATTGCCCTAAAAGGCTGCCTTTAATTCAATTATGACTGCAAAGTTGTTACTGCATAGGGATTTTGAGCTATCATTTTCAGCAAGGAAAATAGAGTACTAAAATAAGGAAAAACAATGAAAAAACTTCTTTTAATAGGTTTACTTGCTAGTGTTTTAGCTGGCTGTAATTCAGATTCAAATGATGAATTAACATGTCCGTCTTCACCTGTAGCCATCGATATTGCTAACTACGCTGTGGTAGCTGAACAGGATAGCGCAAATACACTTACACCCATTGCCTTTGACACCTATAAAATCAAGCTAAGCGGAATGGGTGACGGTGTTTATCAAGACGGTAACGAACCAGATCCTAATAAAGAATACGCTGATTGCCCAGTGGCGGCTGTGGTGCTTGGCAGTATTAATAGCATTACTGCAATTAATGTTTATTCAAGCGCCGATTATAGCAGCGAACTAACGGCTGGTATGAGCTTGAATAGTATCTTCAATGTCACAGAGATGTATGTGAATGACTTTGACTACTTTAATGAGGGAGGCTATGCCAGTGTCGCTGATTTTGCTGACATATTACCTACTACAGCACCTGTGTTTATTGAACTAAAACCAAATCAAGCGCCTGAACTGCAAAGCAGTCATATTTTTTATATAGATATTTATTTTGCAAATGGTAAAACGTTCACACTCGAAACAGAAGAAGTTGCGCTTTTTTAGGCAATCATAAAAGGCACTAGATAAGTGAAGTTACTTTGCATATCGCTACTTTACTTATCTAGGTGGAACATTCCTTTTTACAACCTTATTTTTGTTAACCTTTCATTCACTTTTGCGCTGTTAGCGTATACCAATGTGTTATGCTGCTATAAATTTAACTTTCTGAATATATAGGTTTTAAATTCACTTTTCTTCTTTTTACCCTACCTTAAAATAAAAAATAAGCACCTTTTAAATTGTAACCGAAATGTTAAATTTGAGTGTACAAAAGGCTACATTTTTTTGCGTGAACTCTTGTCTTTATTCAACCATAAATAATTAGTGATTAGGTTTTTTGTAGTTATAAATCCTGATTTAAAACAATAAATACACGAATTAAAGAATGATAGGAGATATGAATGAAACTACGCAGGTCATTAACCAAGCTGTCATGTGCATCTATTTTTGCACTAGGCACTGCGATGGCATTGTCGCCAGCTGCCAATGCAATGAAATTAAAGCAACAAAACTTACAAGAACTAACGCAAGCATCTCAAAGTATTATTACTGGCGAGGTTATTAAAGTAACCGATGGGTTTGACAACAAGCGTCCTTACACTGAAGTCACTATTCAAGTTGGGTCTGATGCAAAAGGCAAATTAAAAGAAAACTCGACCTACACTTTTCGTCAATTTGGTTTAATTAAGCCTCGCTCAATGGGCAATGGCAAAGTGTATTTAGGGGTTACTCCAGATGGTTTCGCAAAGTGGCATGAAGGTGAAAACGTCATTGCTTTTATGTACAAACCAGCTTCTATTACCGGTTTTCAAACAACTGCGGGCATGGCACAAGGTAAGTTTGTTGTACGCGATGGCAAAGTCGTAAACGAATTTGCAAATGCCGGTCTATTTGAAGACATGGATACATCTAATTTTTCAAATGAAGAACGCAATATGCTCACCAGTCCGGGAGCAGTTAAGGCCGATGTATTTATAAATTTGGTGGGTAAACTGACTGGAGTACAACAATAATGAAATTTTCAAAAATTACAGCAGCCCTTGCCTTAGCCACTCTTTCAGCCAGTTCACTCGCTGGCGGCCCTTTATATATTCATGATAAAACCATGGCACCGTATAAATGGGACACCTCCAAAGGCACTATTCCTGTATGGACGGATGGTGGTCAAGTTATTAAAGACAAAGACGGTAACGACGTTCAGGCTTTTACCATATTAGAGCAAGGCACGACATTCAATGTCGATATAACTTTACCAGATGGCACTGTGTTACCAAAATACGTTCCTTTAGACCGAGATTACACTTTTCTAACGATTGAGCAGGCGAATGCAGTCACAGCAGATGCTGTCGCACAGTGGTCAAATGTTGAAACCTCAACCTTAGACATGGCACTTGCAGGCACAATTGAAAGTCAAACCGGTATTAGCGACGTTAACGCTTCTAATGTTGACCAAATATATGGCGCCGAAAACGGCTACGGTTTTTGGGTTAACTATGATACTGACGGTGCGATCCTCGAAAATTACTTTGGAGTTCCTCGTTCATCTGTGCTCGGTATTGCTTTTCCTGAATGGGCAGATGAAGAAACGGGTGAAATTCTAGAAGCAACTGCGCTGATGAATGGATGGTATGTCGATATCAACGACACCGAGGGTAAGATGATACAAGGCGTATTTACTCATGAGTTTGGCCACGCGATGAATATGTCACACTCACAGGCAAATGGTCACTTTACCTATATAGCTAACCCAAACTACCTTATGTATGATGGTGTTGCTGGTTGTGCGGGTACGAATTCGTACACTGGGCGGAATAGTGCGCCTGTCGACAGTATCGAAACAATGTTTCCATTTATTAATGTACGTGGTATCGAGGGCGAAGCACAGGGCACGGTCAATGTACGCGATGATATCGTCAATATCTCTGATTTATATCCAACTGCGGATTACAAAACCAAATACGGAACCATTAAAGGAAAACTTTACACCAAAGAAGGTGTTGAGTATGCAGGCATGAATATGGTTGCCCGTAACCTCGATAATCCATTGCAAGACGTAATCACCCAACAAAGTGGGAATATGACCCAAGGGCGTATAGGCCCTGATGGCTCATTCACAATCAACGGCTTAACGCCTGGTGGCCGCTATGCGCTGTATATGGATCCAATTCGTGCTGGCGGCTACCCCACGACACCAACCGATATCATTTCTGAAAATGAATATTGGAATGAAGATGAAGGCACTTCGCCAGCGCTTGACAATGCGTGTAACATGACCGAAATCATTGTCGCTGGAGGTGAAACTAAAGAAGTTGAAATGTACTTCAATGGCTATCAAGATGGTATTCAATACACCCCGCTTGTGGCAGCCTGGGTAAGCGATCATGCAAAAAATGGCAAGAAAGCATTAGGTACTACTCAGGGTGGTACACCATTTATTTATAACAGCACACAGAATACTTTTGAAACACTGGAGACGCCGCAAGGTTTTGCGCCTTTAAAAGCCACTTCTGCTGCGATGAGTAAAACAGCCACAAAGGCGGCAGTTATTGCTGATCTTGACGGTAACGGCATTGGTCAAGGTGCAGTATGGGATATCAGTTCAGGCCACCTCTCTGTGCTTGAAGACCCAAGCAATAACACCTGTGCGCTGGCAAGTCAGTCAGGTGTGAGTTCGCACTCTATTTGGGATATGGATGATGCAGGTAAAACCGTTGTTGGTAATTCTCGCCGCCCCAATACTGGTGGCGTAGAGTGTGCACCAGACAAGGCGTCAAGTTCATATGGCGTTCCAACAGTCTGGGATGTTAAAACAGGCAAAGCAACACCATTAACTGATGGCTTAGAGTTTATTCCTCGCTCTTGGGGAGATGGCTATGAAGTACGTATTAATGGTGAGCGAACCGAAGCATGGGTGCGTGCAGATAAAATCTCTGGTAACGGTAAAACAGTGACCGGCTCAGGCAACAACAATAACTCTCAGCTTGCGTGGGTGGATGGTAAGTTACGAGACCTCTACAAGGACTTCGGAGCACTCAACTCTTCTGTAATTTCTTATGATGGTGAGCGTATCGCCTTTGGTGCACAACGTGGATTTGGCCGTCGAGCGTTCGGTGAGGGGGTGAAAGTCTGGAATGCTAAAACAGATGAAGTGACTAATCTCGGTGGTCTACGTTGGTGCGAAGATGTTCCATACTATCAGTTCATCTACAACCTATGTGCGGCACCTTATAATATGAGCCATGAAGAAATTGCTGAAATTGCTGGTTTACCATTGAACATGGTACTTGATGCCAATGATGATTTATCTGTTATCACAGGCCGCCTGCTTATCAATGGCATGCCTGCTGGTTCGACCATCTATATGGAAGGTATTGGTTGGATGACAGGTCAGGAGTTCTTTGGTAAGCAAGGTGTCGTAGAAGCGAAAAACTTCATGACCAATGGCATTTTCGGTGTCAGTGCCAACGGCTCCGAAATGATGGCTGGTATTGTCGGACTTCCCACACCAGTGACCATTGAAGTCGATGCCAACAAAGCCTTTGTATGTAAACATGGCATAAACCAAGAACTAAGTTTCCCGAAACAAGTTGTTGAAGCGGTGAAAGGCGGAGCAGAGTTTGGTCGCTGTGAACACATAGATGACTAGTATTTTGCTAGGTTAGTGGATGGCCCACTCAAAATGTGGGCCATTTTATTGTTACAACAAAGAATTGTTTATGTTTAAAAATATAATAAAAATAATGTGCTTATTATCTGTGATTGGCACAGCTGAAAACCTACATGCACAAATCAATCAAGAATCGAACACTGTAGAGGCTGAGTTTCCAACTGAACTTGAGACAACATGGGAACTTGATGAGGCTGCATCAATTGAGTACGCAAAGCGCTCTGTGTACTGGAATGATAATATCGCAAAGTTACTGCCTAAACTCATAGCGACGAATAAGCAAATAAAATATCGTTTTAATGAAAATGAGCTGGTGAGTGTACTCGAAGACACTAAGCAGAAAATAGCGATTACCTTAAATAAACAAACCCTTACAACGTTTTTATTTAACTTTCAGCATGATGACAAGCAAGGTCATTTGAAAGTTGAAAAAGCGGCGGGCGGGCGAATTAACATTCAAGCTGAAGGCTTGCTTGGCTATCAATTTCTGTTGTGGAAAAAGCGCCGCGAACGCTTAACAGGCGTGTAAAAATTTTTATGAGAATGGCTTTGCTGTTAACATAACTAAATCAAAACCAATTATCCTGGATAGTTAATTGCGTTTGATCTAAAAAAGGTGGCCATAGGATTGGTCACCTTTTTTTCTTTTCTCTGTTAGTTTTTCGTGTTTCAAAGCCACTCATCTCATTAAGCGAATGGGTATCACAATGCACTATAACCACAGTGCAACAGTGTTTAATTAAGATCTTTTAATGTGCTATTTGGTGCTTGATTACACTTTGGTACAAACTGGTACATATGAACGCTGTGTGAATTTATTTTTAACAGGTTGTAAATAAAGGCGTTTTTTCTGCTTACATTTGTGCTGTTCATTTTTGCTTATTTCTGCGTATTGAATTCTCTTATTGGTTGCTCTAATACTGTGCTGTCGCTCTTAACTAGATGTATATACTCGAAATATTAGTTTGCGTCACAGTGGATAAAACGATAATGAAAACAAACTACAAGGAAAAAAATATGAAACTAACACAGTTAGGGTTGTTAATTGCAACAGCCGCTATATTGAGTGGCTGTGCAAAAATAGATGCACGAGTGTCAGCTGGTGGAACGCTTAATTCAAAAGGCGGAGCGGGCAAAGCTGTCTTTACTGCGCATGCTGCGCGATGCGATGGTGATGTATCTGGACAGGTTAATTATAAGGATTTAACAGCAATTGATTGGCAGCAAATGGGCGGTGTAGCGTTTAATGCAAACGTGTATGGTGCTGGATTATGCAGCGAAGAGCCCGTTGATCCTGAGGGCGCAGAGTCGGGTGATGAGCGTTTGTACTGTAAGCAAGATATTTGCACTGAGGGAATGTATCAGGTGGAGTTTAATTATAGCTCAACCAACCCAACAGCGCCGGGAGAGGGCGTTGGCTTTGCCTGTATGATGGATATTTCAGAAGGCGTTAAAACAGGGATTGGTGCAAACGGGCTCTTAAATGTGATGTTGCTTGAGTCTGGGCCATATCAAGGTTACAGCAATGCAGGAACAATCAGTGGTAACGTTCAGTTGCATGATTGCCCAGCGAGCAAAAACGATAATACTGCACAATAACAAGGAGCCCAACGATGATTAATAAAAAAACAGTACTTGCTGCAAGTGTGGCTCTCGCATGTAGTTTCCCCAGTTTTGCAGAACAGACGTTTCGCATAGTGGTTGAAGCGAACAATAATAAAGCGTCAATTGTGAAATCGGCACTCCAGGCTAAAAATGTCAAAATAGAAAAAGAAATTAAGTCACTCGAGAGTTTTGCAGTCACTATTAATAAAGCGCAATTGGCAGAGATAGCGGGTTTATCCAATATTAAAGCGTTTTACCCCGATGTATCTCGTAAACTGATGTCGGAAGAGCCGATGCAGTTCTTACCTTATGGCTATACGATGGTTCAGGCAGATAAAGTGCAGTATCAAGGCGGTCAAAAGGTGTGTGTCATTGATAGTGGTTATGCATTAAGTCACCCTGATTTACCGAGTGCGGGCGTGACCGGTTCAGCGGATGGTGGCGCGGGTGTTTGGTATGAAGACCCATTTGGTCATGGCACGCATGTTGCGGGCACGATTGCTGCAATTGATGACAACAAAGGCAGTGCAGGTATTGTGGGTGACCACTCTCTGGATATGCACATTGTGCGTGTATTTGCAGGCAACGGTAGTTGGGCTTATGCCTCTGATTTAGCTGGGGCCATTGATGAGTGTCAGCAAGCGGGCTCAACAGTGATCTCCATGAGCTTAGGGGGCAAATATTCAAGTCCGATTGAAGAAAGAGCAATTAATAAAGTGGCGCGTAATAATATTTTAATGATTGCAGCTGCAGGTAACTCAGGTGATGCATCACACAGTTATCCTGCGTCTTACGATAGTGTGGTTTCAGTTGCCGCGGTGGATAGTGTTAAGCAACATGCAAGCTTTTCACAGCGCAGTTCACAGGTTGAGTTATCAGCGCCAGGGGTTGGGGTGTTCTCAACAATTCCTGTTGGTAAAGGACGTTTTTCAAAATTTAATGTAATGCAGGATGATGTTAACTTTCAGCACTATGCATTGGATGGATCACGTTTTGGCTCGGTCACAGGTGAGCTTGTCGATTGTGGACGCGGCACCGAAAGCTGTGGTGATGTAACAGGTAAAATTTGTTTAGTTGAGCGTGGTGATAGCCCGTTTTATAGCAAGGTTGAGCAATGCGAAGCCGATGGCGGGGTGGGGGTTATTATTCGTAATAACATCGAAGGTGAGCTTGTGGGTAATATTAATCCAACGACACTGGTTGTGGGCGCGGTAATGATGAATGAGGGGCTTCATTTAATGGAGCAACTAGGGCAAGAAACCACAATAAGTGTTGCCGAGTTTACAGATCATGACTTCAAGTCAGGCACTTCAATGGCCACACCTCATGTATCTGGCGTGGCAGCTGTGGTGTGGAGTAATTTTCCTGAATGTACTGCAAATGGTATTCGCTTAGCGCTTCGTGCGTCGGCGGATGATCAGGGCGAGGCTGGGTATGATCATGCTTATGGCTGGGGGGTTGTTCAAGCAAAAGCCGCCGTTGATTATATTTCTGAGCATGGCTGTAGTGCGCCAAAAGGCGTGTTACGCGGGGGCGATGGCTCGGCTCATTAATTCACGAGTTACAAGATACATTGTTATTGATACCAAAGCGCCAAAAGGCGCTTTTTTTCGTTGTGTTTCGTAAGCAGCAATGTTTGGTGTTAATTAGCGGTTTAGTTACCTGCAATTATGATCTAGATCAATAAAATATAGTCACAGATTATTATACTCCCGCGCTCGTTAATCATATTAATTCATGCAACCGATTTGTACTCGGTTCGATGTGTGGAGCATTCATGTCGTCACCTATTTTGACCCCTCGCCCTTTTACGCCTGAGTTGTTATCACCCGCAGGTAGTTTAAAAAATATGCGTTATGCTTTTGCTTATGGCGCAGATGCCGTTTATGCAGGTCAGCCTCGTTATAGCCTTCGTGTTCGTAACAACGAGTTTGATTTAGATAACTTGCAAATCGGTATTAATGAGGCACATGCACAAAATAAAAAGTTGTACGTTGTGTCGAACATTGCTCCCCACAATGCCAAAGTAAAGTCGTATTTACGCGATATTGAACCTGTCATCGCAATGCAGCCAGATGCGCTGATTATGTCAGATCCGGGTTTAATTATGCTGGTCCGTGAAAAATGGCCAGACATGCCAATTCACTTATCTGTACAAGCTAACGCAGTTAACTACGCCACGGTAAATTTTTGGGCAAAACAAGGCATTGAACGTGTTATTTTGTCGCGTGAATTATCACTTGAAGAAATTGCAGAAATACGCGAATTATGCCCAAGCACAGAGCTTGAAGTCTTTGTTCATGGGGCATTATGTATGGCGTACTCTGGACGCTGTTTGTTGTCGGGTTATATTAATAAGCGCGATCCTAACCAAGGCACGTGTACGAATGCATGCCGTTGGAATTACGATGTAAAACCGGGCACCGAAAACGAAACGGGCGAAATGGTTCATAAAATTGATCCTAAATCAGTGATCCCCACACTCGGTGAAGGCGCGCCAAGTAATGAAGTCTATATGCTGGAAGAGCAAGGTCGCCCTGGTGAATACATGCCTGCATTTGAAGACGAGCATGGCACTTACATCATGAATTCAAAAGACTTACGCGCCGTACAGTATGTTGATCAGCTTACAAAAATGGGCGTACATAGCCTAAAAATTGAAGGGCGCACAAAGTCTTTCTATTATGTGGCGCGTACCGCACAAGTTTACCGTAAAGCAATTGATGATGCGGTGGCTGGGCGTCCTTTTGATGCAAACTTATTTAAAACGCTTGAGAACTTAGCGCACCGTGGTTACACCGAAGGCTTTTTAAAGCGCCATGCACACCAAGACTATCAAAACTATGAGTACGGTCACTCGGTATCAGATAAACAACAGTTTGTTGGTGAAGTGCTGGGGCGTACTAGCAATGGGTTGGTTGAAATTGATGTTAAAAATAAATTTTGTACGGGTCACTCGCTTGAGTTAATGACACCTAAAGGCAATATCAACTTTAACCTTGAGTTTATGGAAAACAAAAAGGGCGAGTCAATCAGCGATGCAAAAGGCTCAGGCCATATTGTAAAAATCCCTCTACCGGAAGACATTGATTTAGACCACGCAATTTTGATGCGTAACCTCGATGCTAATCAAGATACACGGAATCCTTTTAATAAAGGTTAGTTTTCATTCTGTTGCGCTAAGCTATAGTTAGCGCAACGCCGACAGATTTTTTCATTATTTATCTACACTTAACTGTTATTTTTACTATCCTTTTTAGTAATACTTATAAAAATAGTTAAAAGCTTAGTGAAACAGTTTGTACATACTTCTCATCATAAAGAACTTGTAAATACCTTACCTTACATTGGTGTCGGTGTGTTGCTATTAGCCATCGTATTACTGCTAGAAAAGGTCGGTTTAATTGCTACTGAACCTTTTTATGTAGGCATGCACACCAGTGTTGAGCTTTTCTCAGTTGTTATTTCATTCTTAATTTTTGCTATTGGATGGAATACATGGCACTTCACCCGGAATAGCAAGTTATTGTTGCTATCTTGTCTTATGCTGTGTGTTGCTATTTTTGATGCGCTGCACTTTTTGAGTTTTTCAAGTGTCAGTGATCACGAGAAAAACATGGAGCAAGTGTTTGCTTTTTGGCTGTTTGCCCGGTTTTTTAATGCCGCTGCATTTTTAGTGATTGCAACCGCTATTTGGGTGAATTATAAGCTGTTTAATGCGCGTGTTGTGCTGAGTACTTTACTTAGTGTGACCGCGTGTATTGTGGCTGTTGTATTTTATTTTCCCGATTGGTTGCCCACGTTGTACATTGAAGGGGGTGGCAGCAGTCAACAAAAGTGGCTGATAGAAATAACACTGATTACGCTCTACAGCCTTGCTGCGTGTATGTTTGCATCGCAATTAAGAAAACCAAGAAACACTCTAAATATCGCCGGGAAAACGCTTGTTTGTTTGTTGGCGATATTAAGTGAGGCGTGTTTTACGCTCTATAATGATGCCTCACATGTAACCGATACACTTAACTTCTTTGGTCATATTTATAAAGGTTTGACCTACTTTTTATTATATAAAATCGTGTTTGTTGAAACCGTCATCAAACCTTACGCTGATCTTGAAAATTCAACAGAGCAGTTATCTGCAACGCTCACCGCTTTACCCGATTCTGTTTTTGAGCTTGAGCGAGATGGCACGTTTAAAACTATTTACAGTGACAATTCGCCGAGTCGTGTCTTTTCGAACAATGTGTTAGGTCACAATATTTGTCAGCTTTTTGCTCCTCAACATGCACCGCAGTTTATACACTCACTGCAACAAAATCATTTATTTGGATTATTTACTATCGATGCATTACCTCTCTTAATTAATGGACGTACGCATCATTTTGAATTCTCTGTGACGTTGTTTACTTATGAAAATGAGCATGAAACTTACTTAGTTGTCGCGCGTGACGTAACAGAAAAAATAGGGCAAATGGCAGCACTGCTTCAACAAAGCAAGTTCAATAAGGGATTGCTTACATTGACCGAAATTTCGTTTCAGGAAGATCAAGAAACCTTGCTTAATTATGCCGTTGAGCAAGCCCGTGAAATTGCAAATTGTGATGGTGCATCGCTCTATATTTGTAATGAACATAAGCAGCTCGCTTACCGTGCGGTGCATGGCTCAAAACTGGATGTATGTACCAGTAAGTTGCAAGAAAAAGTCGCTGTTGGAGAAGCAATCATTGTTAATCGCAAGCAAGCAAAAGAGTTTGGCTTGCCAAGTAATGCCAGCTCTTTGCTGGTGGTGCCGGTTGTGCGTCATGGCAAATGTCAGTTAGCGATTATTTTGCAACACACAGAAAAAACATTTTCAGTTCATGATAAAAACATGCTCACCGTGTGGGCTGAATCAGTGTGGCAGTGGTTTAATAAAATCACGTTGAATAAACGCATGCATATTTTATCTCAAGCTGTAGAGCAAAATCCGCACCCTATTATGTTTACGAATACGGATGCCAAAATTGAATATATGAATCGGGCGTACTTAGACATGTGTCAGTATGGTTACGATGAACTTATAGGCCAAAGTCCGAACATGATCAGCGCAGGTCAAACGGATTTAGGTGTTTATCAGGGGATGTGGCAACAGCTCAATAATAAACAGGCGTGGGTTGGTTCATTGGTTAATAAAACTAAACACGGAGATGCTATTGTAGAGCAAACAACCATATACCCCATTTTTGATAAGCAAGGAGCAATCAGTAATTACATTTCTTTTCAACATGATATGACTAAGCAAGTCGAAAGTGAAAGCTTAATACATCAGCTCTCTTACTTTGATCAGCAAACAGGGCTTGCCAATCAAGTGAAGTTACAAATGGAATTTGAGCAGGTCATAAAAGCGCATGTCGGTATTAAATCAGCCTTTATCTTAATTGGCTTAGACAACTTTAAAATTCTTAATAAGGCTCTGGGAATAGGAAATTGCAACTTAATACTGCAGAACTTGAGTGCAAGAATGAGTAATTTTATGGGTGAACAAGTCATGGTTGCGCGTTTACAAGGTGACCGCTTTGCATTTATTACCCCCTATACATCGACAGAAGAGATTGATAAGTGTGCTCATAACTTACTCAAAGTGATCAGAGAACCCTTATCAATTAACGACGAGTTAATTGTTGTAACGGCCTCGATAGGGGTTGCCCTGTGCCCGCTGGATGCCAGTGACTTTGAATCTTTATTGCAGATGGCTGAGTCGGCTATGTTTGAGGTGAAGAAACTAGGCCGTAATAATGTCTTGTTTTATGCTGAAGAAATGAATAAAGCAGGTGTGAGGCACGCTCAGATCATTAATGCTATCAATTACGCACTAAAAAATAACGAATTTTCACTCGTATTTCATCCTCAAATAGAACTAGCAACAAACAAAATGGTAGCCGCTGAGGTTTTATTGCGCTGGCATTCAGCTTCGTTAGGCTGTGTTTCACCCGCTGAGTTTATTCCGATTGCAGAACGTTGTGGCCGAATTAGTGACATTGATGATTGGGTTTTTGAAAATACCGTAAAAACGATTCGTCAATGGCGCGATAATGGGATGCCAGCGCTCACTTTTGCCATCAATTTATCGGCTACCAAATTTGTTAAAAAGAACTTGTTACGTAGTTTGACCACGGTACTGCAAAAATATTCCATTGAGCCGAGCTGTATTGAACTTGAGCTGACTGAGACGATTGCGATTGGTAATCCACAGTTTGCATTAAACACGATAACTAAACTGCGTGAAGCTGGATTTAAAATGTCGATTGATGATTTTGGGACGGGTTACTCATCAATGGGTTACCTTAAGGAATTTGCACTAGATAAGTTAAAAATTGATAAGTCATTTATTGATAATTTAGAACATCCAACTAAAGCAGATATTGCTATTGTAAAAGCCATGATTGATCTGGCGAAAGCACTTGATATGGAGTCGATAGCAGAAGGCGTTGAGTCAGAAAAACAATTACAAACCCTAAAAGAGTTAGGCTGCATTCAGATCCAAGGTTATTACCACAGTAAACCAATGCCAATTGATGCGTTTTATACTTACGCTACTCATGAACACGATAAGAATTAACGATTATTTATTAAGTAACTAATTACCTTTATTAGGTATTATTTTGGGTTGTTTAATTTAATGTTTAATTACCTTTATTAGGTATTTCATCAAATTATTTACTGTATAGTATTGTATTATAAAAAGTGTTTTTTTAAATTAAATTGCAATTATCTTTTTTGATTCATAGTCTTAGCTTGTTTCTGATTTATATTGATGTAATTTAACTTTTTAAGTAAAATAGAACGACTAAAGGATGAATTGTCAATGGGAAGACGATGAGTAACTAATGTTTTTTTATTACAAGGTTACTTAGATTGAAAAAAATACAATCCAATCAATTAAAGAAAGGTATGTTAGTTAGGGTCAATGAACACTGGCTAAAAACTCCTTTTTTTACAAATAAAGTTAAAATTAAGTCTGAAAGCGATAAGCACAAACTCAAGCAATTTGAGGGATCGTTATATGTCTCTGAAGACAAATCGGTTGGTGCGCTGAATAAAGGGTTATCAATCCTTAAAGTGGCACTTGAAGACTGTGGCCAATCAGATGTATTAAACAACAAGGCGATAACTCAAGCCGTTACAAATATTGTTTTATTTGTGCTTAATGATGCCAGTCGTCTGGATTTAATATACGAAAAAATTAGCGAAGACTCCCAATCATTTCGAGAGTCTGTGCGGTTATTGGTGTTAATTACTTTATTCTCAAAAGAAATAAAATTAAGAAAAGACAAACTCATCCCTTTTGCAAAGTCAGCATTCTTAAAAGACATTGGCATGTCTTTGATCCCGCCTGATTACAAGCAAAGTAAGCAGTTAAGCGCGAAAGCAATTGACAGTGTTCATGAGCACGTTGTGTTGGGCTGCCGCGAGTTGCAAAGCCGCGGCATTGAAGACAGTGTGATCAAGATTATCAAGTGCCACCATGAAAATTGTGATGGCTCTGGTTACCCTCATGGCCTAATAAAACCCGAAATCCCCCTTGAAGCACGCATAATTCGTATTATTGATACATACGTTGCTTTAACTTCACAGCGTCATTATCGCGAAAAGTTCTCACGTGTAGAAGCGATTGAGAAAGTTTATCACGCCGCTCAAATTGGTAAGTTTGATCATATATTAACGACTAAATTTATTAACTTTATTCGTCTTTATCCAAAAGGTGCAAAGGTTGAATTAAATGATAGGTCGCAGGCTATTGTTAATAAAGATCTCGCGAATGGCACCGTTGAGTTAGCTGATAGCCACACAGTTGAAAAATCAATTGTTGACAAAGTTAATATAGCTAAATGTCTGTGGTTTATATAACACGCCTCTATTTTTAATCTAGCTAAATAAAACCCTTTATATTGAACTGGCATTTTTAAATGAGCCAGTAAATGTTGTGCATTTAATTTTTAAATCCATTAAAAGACTGTAAATGGAACAGATATCATGCGAAGTGATTTACCAATAAATAATTTAGAAAAAATACTCTCGACTTTAAATAGTTCACTGTTTCTTTCACAAAAAGTAGGTGTTGATGAAGAACCGTTAATTGGTAAAGATTTTAATTTTTTATGCTGCTTTGAGTTTTCAAAAACTGTGCTTTATACGATGAAAAAGCAATTAAAAACCTTGAATTTAAACGTTTTAAAAAGTCATGCTGTTGCTCAAAGTAAGCATGATGAAGACGCTTTAGCTACGCCTATATTTGCTGTAATTTGGCAAGGAGAATAGACAATGTACATCTCTAAAGCGGGTTTTAAGTGTCAGGGTGTAAATAACCATTATTTTGTTTTGTTTTCGAGCTTAATTATTGGGGCTTTAATATGCTTTTTTGTGCTTGAAAGTATCGATATATTTTCACAAAAAAATACAGAAATACTGCATTTAACAACGGAGCTATTGTCAGTTTTTGTTTTCTCATCAGTGGTACTGCTTGAATTTCAGCGTCTTGATGGCCGCTATGCAGAACAAACGAATATCATCATATTCGGATTTAGTATTGTCCTAATGATGGACTACATGAACGCGATTTCGTTTGCTGGTATGCCAGCGTTTATTACACCCAGCTCAAGTCAAAAGTCGATTTTCTTTTCTTTAGCTGCGCGAATGTTTGAATTACTGACGTTTGCAGCCATTGCGGCCTCACTGACTTTTCATGGCAGGAAAATGGTATGGCTAAGCTGTGGGTTAATTGTTTCAGTTATTTTAATCGCGTTCGGCACCTTGTTTGCTTATAACCTACCGTCTCTCTTTATTTATGGCGAAGGTGTGTCCATTGTAAAAATAACCTTAGAAAATGTTCTATTAATTGGTTATGTCGTCGTGGCTTATTTGTTTTACAAGAAACATAACGTAGATGGTGAAAAAAGGTACCTTCATTTTGCATTATCATCAGTTTGTATGGCGTTGTTTTCATTGTTGGTTACCCAGTATCAAACCCTGTCTGATACCTACCTTGTCATTGCGCATTTGGTGAAGTTATGTGGTGCGTTATTTATCTATAAAAGCGTATTTATTGAGGGGGTTTTATATCCTTATTCAATGGTGAACAAGGCTGAGCTGTATGCATCTAAAAAGAAAAATGAGCTGAAAACAATCTTAGATAATATGAACATAGGTGTGCTCAGATTGAGCGCTGATTTTAAGTTGAGTTATTACAATCAGAATGCGCTAAAAACCTACTTTTATTTACGTACACCGACTCAGGGTAAGTATATTCATGATGTTTTCCCTCCCGATGTTATCGATAAAGTATTGCCTTTTTTAAGGACGGCATTAAAGGGAGAACAAGTTAAGTTTTCGATAAACCTCAAAGGGCTCGATGAGGAAACGTTGTTTCTTGATGTTAATGTGATCCCAGAAAATGATAAGTCAGAAAAAGTAATTAGCCTGTTATGTTTGATTGAAAACATGACCGAAATGAAGCTCGCCGAAAAAGAAAATGAAGAGCTCAATAGAAGTCGAGCAGAACTAAAAAAGGCCCTTGATCAGCATGCGATTGTCGCGACCACCAATAGCAAGGGAGTAATCACGAGTGTGAATGAAAAGTTTTGCAACATATCGCAATTTTCTGCTGCAGAGCTTATCGGAAAAACCCATGCGTTAGTCAATTCTGGGACGCATCCCCCGCGCTTTTTTAAAACTATGTGGCAAACAATTCGCAGTGGTCAAGTGTGGTCAGGAGAAGTCTGTAACCGTGCCAAAGATGGCAGCTTATATTGGGTTAACTCAACCGTCGTTCCTTTTATTGATGAAAATAACAAGCCGTATAAGTACATTGCTATTAGAGCTGATATTACCGATCGTAAACTTGCAGAACAAAATGTTCATCGCTTAGCAATGTATGACGAGTTAACTAATTTACCTAACCGACGTCATCTTATCGACAAAGCAAAGTCATTGGCTAAATCAAAGCATCATACCCAAGGCCACAGTTACGCCTTACTGCTGATTGATTTAGATAACTTTAAAATGATCAATGACACTTTAGGGCACAGTATTGGTGACTTACTGTTAAAAGAAGTCTCGCGCCGTTTAGAAAGTATTGTTTTATCGCCTAATTTAATTGCCAGATTAGGGGGCGATGAATTCGTTATTTTACTGGATGATCCTACGTGCATAAAAGATGGTGACTTTCATTCTGTGGATAGCTTTGCGCAAAACATACGTGAAACGATTTCGCGCGTTTTTTACCTTGATGGGTATGAAGTTCATACAACACCTAGCATTGGCCTCACAATCATTAATGCATGCGACTTTGAATTGTCAGAGGCACTGAAGCAGGCTGATATTGCGATGTATCACTCTAAGGAGCGAGGGCGAAATATGATTAGTTTTTATGACCCGAAATTACAAGCATCTATTTTAGAGCGAAATGAAATAAACCAAGGGTTGATCAATGCCATTGCCAAAAAAGAGTTAAACGTTGTGTATCAACCTATTCATAACACCAGCAAAGAACTCATTGGTTATGAAGCATTACTGCGATGGGATAGCCCTAAATTAGGGAGCGTTTCACCAGATGTTTTTATACCTATAGCAGAAGAAACAAAACAAATTAATCAAATAGGGCAGTGGGTTCTTGAGCAAGTGTGTGAAGAAATGAGCAAAAATGATGCGTATTCAAACCCTAATTTAAGTGTGGCTGTTAACGTCAGCGCGCTGCAATTTCAAGACCCTAACTTTGTTCCGCAAGTGCTTGAGACAATTAATCGATTTTCAATACAACCTTCACGGTTAAAACTAGAGTTAACCGAAGGGGTTATTTTAATGGGCACCGAGATGCTCATAAAGCGAATGAAGGATCTAAAAAACTTGGGTATCAACCTCTCTTTAGATGATTTTGGAACCGGTTATTCTTCGCTTAGCTACTTAACGCGGTTTCCGATTGATACGTTAAAAATCGATAAGTCATTCATCGATAAAATGCTGATTAGCTCCGAAGACGAGTCGGTTGTGAAAGCGATTCTCACCTTAGCGACAAGCTTAGGAAAAAATGTGATAGCCGAGGGGGTTGAATCAGAAGAGCAATTTCAATACTTAAAACGTTTAGGGTGTCAGTTTTTCCAAGGTTATCTATTAGGTAAGCCACAAAGTTTTAACCACCGTGAATAATGATTGATGGGTGCTTGTAAGGCATTTTATTTATTCTCGCTGAGAGAGTGGCAAATAACATGCCTTACGTTAAACACGATTAAAAAAACATACCTTCAATACGCTCAATAAGCCAAAAACAGGCAAGGCTACCAATACCGTATGCCGCAAACGTAGCCGCGGGTTTTGGCACTTTAATAAGGTGCTTAGTAATGGCAACGGTGCCTAAAATAGCGGTAATGAAAAACAATTGGCCAAGCTCAACCCCTAAGTTAAAAAACAAGAGAGCTGCAGGCACATCGACTTGTGGTAAGCCAATATCTTTTAGTGCTCCCGCAAAACCAAAGCCATGCAATAAACCAAATATAAATGCGACTAACCAAGGCCATTTTGTTGTTAGGCTGTGTTGATTGTGTCTAATACGTATTGATTCAGCTGCAATCAGTAAAATACTCAATGCTATGAGTGCCTCAACGGGAGGAGGTGGCAGTGATACATAACCAAATGTTGCTAAACCGAGCGTGATTGAATGTGCTAATGTAAACGCGGTGATTGTTTTAAATAACGTGACCCAGCCTCTAACAATTAACATCAGTGCTGCAACAAATGCCAGGTGATCCCAGCCCTCTAAAATATGCTCAATTCCGAGTTTTGTATAAGAGATGATGATTTGCCAAATACTGCCTTCGCTTGGAATCGAAAGCGTATTTTCATTCGGCTTCATTAATAAACTATATTGACTCCCGTTCAACAATTTTATGTTGATTAAAGTATCGATAGTGGTGCGGTTTAGGTTTTCAATTGTCAGTGTTGTTCCTGCAAGTTCTGTATCGGCAGTTAACCGATATTGAAACAATACAAATCCATTTATTACCATGTGATTCGGTAATGGAGAAAGTGAAAACTGAGGCTCGAAAACAGGGCGTATATTCTGCACTAAGTTATTGTTAGTGGGTACTTTCCAAAGTAAATTATACTCGTGTTCAGTCACTTGATTAATTTGTAAATACGCGGGGCGAATTTCATGTGCAAACCCTGAACTTCCCCATATTAATAGCAAGGCAAAACAAAATACTTTCATTCTCATAATGCGGCAAACTCTTGCTCTATTTCCGTCGGAATGGTGTCAGCTTCCAATCGAACGCGATACTTTTTAAGCAACGTTTCGAACATTTTTTGCTGTGAGTCGATGACTGCATAGTATTTATACTGCTCTAAAACATAGTCTTTAATATCACTGAAAGGGGCTAAATGTTCGGGGGTATTATTGGCAATTTTAACGAGGTGCAAACCAAAACCAGACTCAATGGGCCCAACCCATTGCTCTGCTGGCTGCTTAGCGAGTTGCTCAACAAAGGTGCCTCCAAATGCATTCTTGAGGGTGTTTTCAGGCATGAGTGGCCAGTTGTTAGGCACTGAACGGCGATTCTCAAAACTGTTTAGTGTATTTGGATTTGCTATTAGCTGGGCGCGAATTTCACTCAGTTTTGGCTCTTGAGCCTCTTGTGGCATTAATATAACTTGCTCAAACGCGAATGATTGCGCAATGGTAAACAGTTCTGGGCGAGCTTGATGAAACTCTTTAAGCTGTTGCTCAGAAGGGAGCTGCATTAAATTGCTGAGATCGCTGGCAACTGCTTCCATTTTCTGTGCAAGTCGCGTACGAATTATTTCATCACTTTGATCAAGACCCATGGTTAACGCTTCACGGTAAAATACCTCTTTGCGAATATGTCGCTCAAGAATGGCAGCAATATCCTCATTCGAAGGTTCATGTTTCCACTGCGCTTTCCAAAGGGTTTTTAGGTGATCAAACTTAGCTTGATCGACCACTATTACATACTCATTGTTTTCTGATTCTTGCGAAGGTGCAAGGTAATTCCATGCTGCAAATAAGAGTGAGCCTAATACCAGAAAATGAGTAATAGGCTCTTTTAAAATACGTTTAATCATTAATTATACTTACTCTACTTCGTACCAAATAGGTGAGGCCCATGCGCGTTCTACAATTTGACGTTTTACATCATCTGGGTATTTAACACCGGCATTTATTTCGTCATATAACGTCCAACGTGCTGTTGGCAGTTGCAAAACACGCACATAATAAAATGCTTCTTGATTTGGGTCCCAGTTAGGGTCTGTCCATACTGACATAAGTTCAACAGCCCCTTTTACTTGATTGAATTCACCCGTTTTAAGATTTATAGGGGCATCAATAGGGGTAACACTTCCATCTGCTTTTAGGCGATCTCCCGAGGCTACAACGTCATAAACGTGGTCTTTCATTTCACCGTTTTCGTACCACCCTTTAATAATCTGGATACGATCTAAGTTTGGGCCAATAGGATCTTTGATTGCCCATACTAAAAACTCAGGGGCTTTTTTACCTTTGTAGTCGCCGCCCATCGGCACGCCCTTTTCATAACCATCTTTTACAAGGTCGGTGTAATTTTTGTAACTTTTATTGAACCCTTGGCCTGCAAAAAAACGGACTTTCATACGTGGGCCGCTGGTGGCAAAGGTTTCTTTTGCTTGCATTGAATCCCAAATCGCACTGCGCGTATTTGAATTAGCCCACACAGCAGTCAACGCGCCAGGACTGGAGTCTGCAATCAGCATTTCGCCTTCAAGCATTGCCTTAGAACGTACATCGGCTGTTTGGTCGGCATAGCCATGACTACCGACAGCGTAATTGTCTTCTTCAACGTTACTTGGTGTGCCATTATGGCTGTCTGTTCCGCCAACAAACCCATATTTAAAAGGGTTAACTCCAAGCTCTGCATGGTATTTAATGCCGCGTCCTAGTCCATAACGCACATAGTTTTCTTTTATGAACGCACGACCATTAAACTTTTGAATTGACACTGCATTTTCAAAGTCTGCAAATTCGTCATTGGGCCAAAAGTTGGGTATAACTTCTGAATTACCCTTAACTTGCATCATTTCAATGAGTGGCTCCATACTGGCCCGTTTTTCAGCATATTCTTTGTTTACGGGTACGCCTGAAAGACTTGCTTCAGCAAATAATAAGCCTTTCGATTCATTTGAGTTATGTGGTATTGCGAACACTTTTTTGCCACTGTCGCGTTGTGTTTGCATCCATGCCCATAGCTGCTCAGGATCGGCCCCTTCGTTTGATGAAAAAGGCATATCAGGGACATTGTTATCTCTAAAGAAAACATTGCGATGTTGGTTAGCCCCCCCAGGAGCAGATGTCCACTCGTAGGCATGTATGGTAGTGAATTTACCTGGTTGATAATGCTTTTCAGTGGCTTCTATATTTTTTTGCCATGTAGATTTAATGGCTTCTTGGCCTTGAAAAAATGCAGAGTGAGGTTCTCCACCGCCTGCTAATGGGGCTAATACGTACTTATTATAAAGTTTTAATGCCGTTTCTAAATCTGGAGCTTCACGAAAAGCAACGGCTATTTCGTGGTCGTAACCAGGTGCCCCTTCATTCATTAGGCTAAAGGCTTCTCCCATAAACTCTGAGTGATCTGTAACAGCAACAAAATCAAGTGGTCGTTTTATTTTGTGGAGACTGCCATTCACCATCATTTCTTCGCCTTTAGCAAAGCGATAGGCGTCATCAGGCGTTAGTCTATTACCCGCAATAAACGCATCCATCGACACACCTGTATGGACATGCTGCTCACCGAAGAACGCTTCTTTTAATGGGTAGACCTTGGCATTGTTAGGTTTTTGTTCGGCTTTTGCAGAAAAAGCTAACGGCAAAGAGCAGGCTAAAGCGATTGAAATAGTTGTAGATATAAGTGAAATCCGTGCACACATTTTGAGCACTCCTCGCAGTAAATGTGGTGATGTATATTTTTTAGATACTAACTGATTAAAAAATAGCAGGCTTTGTGTAGAAGAACCATCAAAAGCGACTTTTTTTTTGCACGATTAAGGAGTGCTGAACTTTTGTTTGATGAAGGAAATTATTTCTAAGTCGGTTGAATTAACAGTCATTACTGCAAATGATGAAGATAACGTTATAAAGGAGAAAACGTAAATCAAACGTTGCAATTAATGTAAAACCACTTAAGTATAGATAACAGTTTAGTTGGCCAAGCAGGTTTATCTGCGTTTTATAACATGTGATAAAAATTGAAAGGCGTATTACTTGAAAGAATTAGATGTACAGGAAGTTGGAATGCAAAATAAGCTATTAAAAATGAGCTTACTCTTTTTGATTGCGGTGCTTGGGCTCGTCAGTATTGATGTGTTAGCACATGGTGTAGATGACAACACCCGTGCATTTTTAGAGCAAAATCAGGGAATACAATTTGTCCCGTTTTTGTATATTGGTGCAAAACATATGATCACAGGCTATGACCATTTATTATTTTTAGTCGGTGTGATTTTCTTTTTATATCGCAGTAAAGATGTGTTGCTCTATGTGACGATGTTCACTCTTGGTCACAGTACTACGCTTTTGCTCGGTGTACTGGGTGATATTAACGTTAATGCTTACTTAATTGATGCGATTATCGGTTTTTCTGTTATTTACAAAGGGTTTGATAACCTAGGTGGGTTTAAACGCTGCTTTAACTGGCAACCCAATACAAAAGCAGCGGTGCTGATTTTTGGCTTGTTTCATGGTTTTGGACTAGCGACGAAGTTACAAGAGTTTCAATTACCAGAGGATGGTTTATTAGTTAATTTAATCGCGTTTAATATTGGTGTTGAATTGGGGCAATTTGCAGCGCTTATCTTTATTTTAATTGCCATAAATGCTTGGCGACATTTTCCATCATTCCAACGTTTTTCGACCTTAACAAATACAGCACTCATGAGTGCTGGTGTGATGTTAGTTGGTTTTCAATTAACGGGTTATTTCGTTAGTTAACACATAAAAAAGAGATGAGTATGCAACACACAGTGAGTTTAAAGACTTTAATTATAGCGAGCGTATCGTCAACGGTTGTTGCGGCCATTGCTCTGGTGACTTTAATTCTTCCGGCCGAATATAACATTGACCCAACGGGTATTGGCCATAAGCTTGGCCTAACCAGCATTGCGATTGCTGCAGAGACAGATGCACAACCAAATCAATCACCGACAGGGAATAAAGGCACCGATGAATTTCAGATCATTGAAGTAATCGTTCCTGCAGGTAGAGGAGTTGAATATAAGTTTGCAATGCCCCAACATGCCAAAATGACCTATGAATGGTTAACAGAGGGTGAGTCATTGTATTTCGATTTGCATGGTGAACCAGAAGGTGACACAACGGGGTATTTTGAAAGCTATACGATTGCCACTAGTAATGAAATGAAAGGAAGCTTCACCGCTCCCTTTGCCGGTTCACACGGTTGGTACTGGAAAAATAAAACAGATAACCCAATTGCCGTACAGCTCCTTGTTAAGGGTGAATATGAAGTGATTGGCTTAAAATAATAAACGGCATAATTAAACACATGGTAAAAGTAAGAACCAGGAGAGAAAAGTAATGAATCGATTAATTACAACAGCGTTAATCTGCATTGCATTAGTGAGTTTTGGGGCGTTGGCGCACAGTGGCCATGACCTTATTAATGACCAAAAAGCAATGAATATTGCTGCCAAGTCAATCAAGAAAATGACTTTTAAGGATTATGGGTTTGAAGTTGGTAAACTCGATGCTTCATGGAAAGAGGTAGCAAACGATAAGCTCTCAATAGTCCATGTTGAAGAGGGCTATTATGTTGTCAAAGCAGCAAATAACCAAAATGAGAAAAATATCTTCTTTAAGATAGCTAAGACTGGCGAATTGTTAGATGTGAAGTCCAATCATGATTTTGAATAGCTGAAAGCCATCAGCGTGTAATATAAATGAGCCACTCTGATAACTTGCTGTGCAATTCATCTATCAATAAACATGACCTTAATTTAGATAAGTGTTGTGGGGCTACTTTCAGGTATACAGTGGAGAGGTGGGGAGCAATACATTTCAATATTTTTTATTGAAAATGATGTTTTTACCTTGTTTTCACTTCATGCATAGAAAATAAATAAGCCAAAAAGTGACAGAAAACGTATCCTCAATTTGGTTCTTATTTATACTGGGATTGAACTGCTACTGTAATATCAAATATAGGAAGATGAAGGCAGTGAGGCATATTGCAAGTATGTGACCTATTAAAAAGTAAGTGACTGAACTTTAGAGTACAAAAGTCTCAAGTGAGCGTTCAAGAGACAATAACTCACTTTTGGACATACATTAGTCAGAGCCTAAGGACGGCTTTGTATAAAAGAAAGGCCTTGGTAACGCCGCGTTAAGTAGTGAGCAACGCTTACCACCAGACTTAGCCCATTGTGCCGTAATCACTAAATTCAAAGCAAACCGAAAATGCCGAGCGTTGCGAATCTGTCTTAAACGCATTGTTATACGTGTGGTATAGCACCAATCTGCTCAAGTCCCTCTTTGATTAAATCTTTGCTTAGTTTGTTGTAATGAAAACAAGGATGCGGAGAGCCAATAACAAACACCTCGTCTCCATGCATATCTAGTGAACAAAATTTATAGCTAGTCGAATTGATAGGAACAATCACAGTTTCTTTCAACCTCGGATAATAATCTCGCAAATACTTCCACGCTGAATGCCCCTGGTCGGCATTACCATAGGCGAAAATTACTTTAGGGCTAGAATTTTTCACTACGAAGTCATCAAAAAAACCCATTGATGCATTAAGTAAGCCTTTCAAATTAGTAAACGTGTCCGTTTCACTTCTTAATATCTCAAATTGATTTTTGATATCACCAACACCGTTGGATGCCAACAAAAGCCCATTAGTTAAAATCATATTTGACACTGAAAACTTAGAATTTCCAAAGCACTCATTAAGGACATCAGGGAGCTTGATTAGCTCTTTTCGCAAAGGCGATACTCCCCAATCACCAGATAAAAGGTGACTGTATTGTGGATTTCTAGCTCTCTCTTTCACCCACTCTACATTGGTTTTTATCGCATCGGTCATGTTCCCATTAGTGCCCAACAAGATGAGATTGATATCTTCTTTTTTGTTATCAAAGACGTCAAAAGCGTTATCAAAAGGACTGCCTAATATGTGTGAAAGGCCATGCTTCTCTAGTAATTTCGCTATAGTTTCTAATTTATTCATAATCGTAATATCTCACAAAAGCGAAGATACCAACGCCTTGCTAATGGGCGTAAAATGCTTGGCTAAAATTAGCGACGAAGGAGCACAAGCCAAGCGTTTTACGTCCTTTTGAGAAACTTGTTAGTTTTCAATGCCTACCAACAAACTCCCTAATCCAATCATGCTCTTCATCACTTGTTGTTTTAGTATCAAAGAACTCAGATATTTCAGCTTTCATTGATTCTAATTCGCTTATACCCTCTTCTAGAGTTGATAAGTAAGTTGTATGGAAGAAGTAACCGTACACTCCACTTGTTATGGAGTATGGTGCAATATCACCGCCTTTTTCCAAAGTTAGGCGAGCACCTTTGGAATGCTCCATATCCTTAATTACCTCACCACTTTCAGAACCTATTGTTCCGATGGTTTCTCCATTATCAGTTTGATTCCACATAGCTAAACTTTTGAAAAATAACGTTTTATAGCGAGCTAATCGCACATTTTTCTGCCACAACGTCGCTCATTTTTCTGAATAACTCATTTGCAACAAACTTCTTGACTAATTGCCAATACTACTAAAATGCAGTGGTTCTAGCTTCTGTTTCATTACAAAAACGAGCGATTGGGTCGTTTTCCTGACTACACAAGCAATATACTTTGACGAAATTGAGAAGCAATTGTGAACGACCGAAGTTCGCTTTTTTGAGAAATTGGCCTAAACACGTCTTGGGGCAAAGGCGAGTTATATTCATAACTCTTCGATGGACAAAAGTGTGCCAGCAAAGATGCGGCTTAAAAAATAAGGTGCCGTTACGCAAACACTCTTAAGCGGTGTCTATCTGGGTCTAATGCAACAAAGTTAACGCCATATACAGACTCTTCGCGTTCCTGAGCAAATTCCACACCTAGTTGCTTCCACTGCTTGAACAAGTTATTTAGATCGGCGCGGCTCGTTGCAGGGATTGAAAGTTCGGTACCACCGCCTCTAACTGAGCTACTTGGTGTAAGTGCATTAACTTGTTTTAGAGTAATCTTCAAATTTTCAGCAAACTCTAATACTGCAAAAGTTGGCGATAAGAGCTTTGGCTGACATTCAAATACTTCCTCATAAAAAGCCATGCTAAGTTTGATGTTTTCTACGTAAAGAACTATAGAGTCAATAGCGAACATATTAATAGACCTTCATTTGTTGAATACTAAATTAAGTATAAACAAAAGCACTGACAGTTTTTGTCAGTAGAAAAAATGCTTATGTTCGATTCCCTCTAAAGCCTCCCATTCAGTTAGCAATTCATTGCGAGAACGTTCGTATCGAGAATTAAGTTGAGAAAAAGAGTTAATTTTATCCAGCCGGAAGTTACGGTAATCGCTTCGTGTTTCGCACCATGCAACCAAAATGTTGTATTGCTCAAACATACCTATAAGTATTGGCCACACAACCCTTTTTCTGATAACCCCTTTGGCATCTTCATAAACAATTTCAGCTTTATGCGCTTTTTGAATTGTTGCTTTCAACTCTGTTAGCGAGATCATTAGCTTCCGAACTTTGAGAGCTGAAGCAACTCTAACGACACTCTCAGTACGCTTAGCTCTGTGCTCAGAAGGTAACACTGCTGAGATTTTAGCAAGCGCATCAATGGCAGCCTCGCTAAATTCTCCGTTAGCTTGCTTCGCCACCCATTCTGCCCCTAATCTGAGGGCTTCAAGCTCTTCAAAGCTAAACATCATAGGTGGTAAATCAAAGCTCGGCTTTAAGATATAACCCAGACCAGCTTCTCCTTCGAGATCTGCTCCTTGAGCTTGTAAAGTGACAATATCACGATAGATAGTCCTAACACTTACATTAAGCTGACTAGCCAGTTTCTCAGCTGAGATTGGGTATTTATAGCGTCGTAGTAGTTGAAGAAGATCTAGAAGGCGTTGACTTCGGGACATTGCAAAAACTCATAAAATAAAGAATATGCCTAATGTACTAAAAGAGAATCAACTGATCATTCAATTAAAAGATGTGTGAACGGCTTAATAATTAAATAATCTACCGTCTTGACTCTCGAAACTCATTTCGGGGCAGAAACGAGTTATGACTGAAGGTTCGCTTTTTGCACATTTGCGACGGTCAGATGTGATTAAACCCCGTTTTCGAATTTGACAGACCAGATTAAGGCTTACTTAATTAGTAACGGTTACTCATTTAACAACATGTAAAGTACTCACAGGTTTCCTGTCATGGGGAAACCTTACTCTTTATGTTTATTGTGCCTATTTGGTGGGGTTGCATGGCAACTCCAGGGTTTGTGAGTGACGTTATCTTTTATATTTTGATCGACAAATTGGTAGTAACTTTTTTGTAGTAACTTTCTTTGGTGTGTGTCCACCAGTCATTGTGAAGATCGGCACCGCGTTTGCGAATAACGGTTTCGATCCCTTCTAAGTTTAGGTGGGTTGCGTCATAGGCCAAGTGTATTACGTTTTCACGAATATTGTAGCTCACTTCATCGATGCCAAAGAGCCTATCAATCTCTTCAATGAGTGCATCACAATTTTCATCTGTCACTTTACACAGCCGCAGATTGCGAACGACTAAGTTTGCTTCTTTTACGCCGACTCTATGTTCTAAATCACTCATAATAATCTCTCCAAGCTGTTTTATTTTCACTTCACAATCTCATTCGACTGCAGTGATAACACCTTTGTACATTTGCATTTGGCAGTGAAAAACATGTTCTCCCGGTGGGATATTTTGCAGGTGTATTTTTGTCACTTTGTTTAGGGTCAGTTGCTCACTTATATCTAAGGAGGGAATGAGCAGTGTTTCGGAGCAAGGTGACGGATCTTTTCGCAAAAAAGATAAGGTTATTGCGTGGTTAGCTGTAACTTGTAGAGAAGCAGGCGAATAAACCCCTTCTTTTACCTCAATGAGTACGTCGGTACTAGTTGCAACAACGTTGTTTGGTTTATAAAGCCAAAACCACCAAATGATCAGCGCGATGAGTGAAAGACCTATAAAGTTAATAATCATCATAATGTGGCTCCTTAGTGATCTTGTGCTTTAAATAAACGAAGCCTGTTTGCATTCGTCACCACGGTAAGCGAAGAAAAAGCCATCGCAGCACCCGCGATAACAGGGCTCAGCAGTAGACCAAAAAATGGATACAGAATACCTGCCGCCACTGGAATACCTGCCACGTTATAGATAAATGCACCAAATAGGTTTTGCTTTATATTGCGTAACGTGGCTTTGCTCACTGCAATGGCATCAGCTAAGCCATGAAGAGAGCCTCGCATGAGTGTGATGTCGGCACTTTCAATGGCAACATCAGTGCCTGTTCCAATCGCAAAACCAACATCGGCGAGGGCAAGCGCGGGGGCATCATTGATCCCATCGCCTGTCATACCGACAATTTTGCCTTGTTGTTGGAGTTCGCGCACTTTATTGGCTTTGTCTTCAGGTAGAACGTCAGCAAAGAATTCAGTAATTTGTGCTTTTTTTGCTATCGCCGAGGCAGTTTCTTTATTATCGCCAGTAAGCATAATAACGCGGATACCATTGGCTTGAAGACGCTTGATTGCAGAAAGTGAATCAGACTTCATCGGGTCCGCTACCGCGATAATTGCGGCTAGCTGCCCATCAACAGCAAAATACATTGGCGTTTTTGCTTCTTTCGCTAAGGCCTGTGCTTTCGTTGTGAAGTCAGAGAGTTCAATTTCTTTCATTTTCATTAATTTACTATTGCCAAATAGCAGCGACTTACCATTACACGTGGCTTCGACACCATAGCCAGTAATTGCGTTAAAGGCGTCTATTTTCAGCAGCTCGATTTCTTGCTCCATGGCACTTTCGACAATTGCTTGCGCAAGAGGGTGCTCTGAGCCACTTTCTAAACTGGCTGCTAGCTGTAATATGGTTTTTTCATCACTCTCATTTGCTAAAATAACGTCAGTGACTTTGGGGGAGCCTTCGGTAATGGTGCCCGTTTTATCTAAAATCATGGCTGTAATTTTGGAAGCTGTTTGCAGTGCTTCACCATTTCGAATAAGAACACCAGCCTCAGCTGCTTTGCCCACACCGACCATAACCGACATTGGCGTAGCAAGTCCTAACGCACACGGACACGCGATGATAAGCACCGTTGTCGCAGACACAATTGCAAAGGCAAGAGTGGGCTCAGGGCCAAAGTTTAACCATGCTAGTGCACTGACGATAGATATAATCATGACAACCGGCACAAAATACGCAGATATAACATCGGCTAGTCGCCCTATTGGGGGTTTTGAGTTTTGGGCACGTTTTACCATCGCAATAATTTGTGCAAGCGCGGTGTCTTTTCCTACCCGTGTTGCTTTAAATAGGATCATGCCAGATTTATTGAGCGTACCCGCGGTGACGTCGTCTTTTTCTGATTTTTCAACAGGCATGGGTTCGCCTGTTAGCATTGATTCATCAATGCTGGTGTGGCCTTCGATTACTTCACCATCAACGGGGATTTTCTCACCCGGTCTGACTTTGATAATGTCATTGAGCAACACTTGGTCGATATTTATTTGAACGTCTTTGTTATCCCTAACAACAGTGGCGGTTTTGGCCTGTAAGCCGATTAAGCGTTTGATTGCTTCTGAGGTTTTTCCTCGTGCTTTTAGCTCTAACGCTAAACCAAGATTGATTAAGCCAATAATCATGGCGGTGGCTTCAAAATATACATGCCTTGCCATTAGCGGAATAGCATCGGGAATAAAGACAACCAGCATTGAGTAGACACATGCGGTACCAGTGCCCAGTGCAATGAGGGTATCCATATTGGCAGAATGATTTTTAAAGCTTTTCCATGCGCCAATATAAAAATGTTTACCAGAGAAAAACATAACCGCAAGCGTTAAAAGACCAACAATTAACCACGCGAGCCGCTCAGTATTGGTTGCTACGGTCATCTCGCCAATAGCAATACCATAGATCATAAGAGGCACACCCAATGAGAGTGCGATAATGGTGTCGCGCATCAGCTTTTTATAATATGCCCAATCGGCTGCTTCTTTTTCATCAAGGGAGTCTGCGTGCGAACTGTCATTGAACGGTTTGGCATTGTATCCAGCAGATTCAATGGCTTTAACTAGGTCTTGGGTATTGGCTGTCCCACTGACGAGTACGGTTCGGTCTGCAAAATTCATCTCTGCGCTGTTCACGCCAGGTGTATTTTGCAGTGCTGCTTCAATTTTCCCTACGCAACTGGCGCAGCCTGCGCCCTCAATGATTAGCTGCTGCTCTGTTCCGGCTTTACTCATGCGGTGTTCCTTTTTATTAAAGCCCTTAGCTTAGTGAGATGGTAAGCGGATATTCGTTTTGAAATAGTCTCAAAAACCCAGCTTGTTACTGTGAACAGTTATATTTTAGACAGTTTTAATCAGTAGTGATCAAAACACTCCAGTTCTTCGTATAGCACTTTTATTAATCGTTAAAGTTAATTAATCTCTCAATGTATAAAACAGCGTTAATCACATGGGGTCGTGTTTTACACGTATAACCTCATTTCACCCGACCATTTATGTAGTCATGCCTTACCTTTATTAAATACAGTTATTGGCAAAAAACGTAATCTTCCTAGACACTTGATTTTGAGTGCTCTACTTTTAGCGTATGTAACCTAAAGGAAACCAGTTTATGTGGTTCACTAATCGCAAGTTGCTGTCTGAAATTGCTGAATTAAAAAAGCAAACAGTTGAGTTTGAAAATATAAAGCAAGAATTGAAAGAGGAAATGCTGTACTTTTTGCTAAGCAAAGATGGCCGTATTCTCGAAGTTAATCAACAATTTGCAACCGCGATAGAATACAAAGAAAGTGAGCTTGTTGGTTTAAATTTCAATGACCTGATTGTTAAAAAGTCGCTCAAAAAACCTCACTCGCAAAGAATGCTTTCAGCCATAAAAAAAGTGAGCCATTGGCATGGCGCTTTGCACCTCGTAACGCAGTCTGGGCGTGAGTTATGGCTTAGAAGTATTGTACAACCAATTAATAATGAGTTAGCTGTTTACTCAGCGGAGCTTACGCGCACTATTTCTCAATCAAGAGAAAAAGAAGATATGCTTGCGGCTTTGAGTCGTTCATCTGCGGTTATCGAATTCAGCTTAGACGGTATTATTTTAAACGCCAATGATAACTTTCTGACCTCTATGGGTTACTCCAAAAGCCAAATATTGGGTAAACACCACAGTATGTTTTGCGACCCTGAAGAAGCTAAATCAAACGCTTATAAACAGTTTTGGTCTGAATTAAAACACGGACGGTTTATTTCTGATCGTTTTAAAAGAATAGATAGTTACGGTAACGAAGTATGGTTAGAAGCCTCGTATAATCCAATTCATAACGATGATGGAGAACTCTATAAAGTCGTAAAGTTTGCAACAGTAATAACCGACCAGATGCAAAGAGAATTTGCAATATCTGAAACGGCTGGTATTGCTTATGACATTTCTAAACGAACAGATGCCGACGCTGAAATAGGGTTAGGTGTCGTAAAGCAAACAATTGTTACAGTGAATAACTTATCAAAGAAACTCGAAGTAGCCAGCGAAAGTGTTAATAACCTCGACGTACAGTCGTCTAAGATTGCTCAATTAGTCGAAAGTATTAAAGGTATTGCTGATCAAACTAATTTGCTGGCATTAAACGCTGCTATCGAAGCCGCGAGGGCGGGTGACCAAGGACGAGGTTTCTCCGTTGTTGCAGATGAAGTTAGGCAACTGGCATCAAGAACGAGTTTGGCCACAGAGCAAATAATCAACGTCGTGTC
The DNA here is from genome assembly GCF_003515105.1 of Pseudoalteromonas lipolytica. Classification (NCBI taxonomy): domain Bacteria; kingdom Pseudomonadati; phylum Pseudomonadota; class Gammaproteobacteria; order Alteromonadales; family Pseudoalteromonadaceae; genus Pseudoalteromonas; species Pseudoalteromonas lipolytica. The sequence goes on from NZ_CP032091.1 coordinate 688,761, forward strand.
TGAGAATAAAGCGCTTACTCAAGATGCAGTAACCGAAATTGAGTCGAGTTTAGCTGAGGCCAAAGATGCCTTGGAGTTATCAAATCAATCAGGCTCTGTTATTAATGATATTCAAAAAGGGGCTAAGGAAGTTGTTGAGGCCGTCGGGCAGTTTAGAACCAGTCTTTAGGCACCAATGTGCCTAAAAACTGTGTAGGCCAGAAAATGATAAATTTTCACTCCTGCTGCTGTAGTAGCTAAGCACTGAATATGCATGAACGAAGCCGTTGTTTTAAAAATAGATAGATTAGCGCTTTAAAGCTATAAATATACCAACTTCCTGGTTCATGTAGGGGAGCCTACAGTTATCTCTCTCGACATTACTCTTGTAAGCTCTATTTTGGAATAGAGTAAAATAAATATGCTTTCTTATGTCATTGGCAATGAAACTATAATCTTTTTGGAATTTATACTACGTGATAGTATTATTTTAAATATCAACTAACTGATATAAAAGAAATAAATATTAATTAATCCCTTTGTAAGTTCGCCTTCTTAAAGCTCACTTTAGGAGGGTATGTGTTTTCGCTATATGTAATCTTCATAGAAAACAGCCTCTGTAATAAATTCTTCATCATAAAAATTGTCTGCTTTTTGAAAAAAAAAGCTCTTTAAGAGTGTTCTGCCATTTAACTATTTAACCAGTAACACGGAATTTTTATGGACACTCTATTAAAGAAAAGCATTATTTCAAGCGCTATTTTATCGGCGTTAAGTATTACTCCCCAAGTAGCTGCACAAGCTGATGAGCAAATAAAAGATATGGAAGTGATTGAAGTTTCCTCTTTCAGACGCTCTCTTATCAAAGCAAAAGATATGAAAAGAGAGGCAATGATTGCTCGAGATTCTATTTTGGCTGAGGATATCGCAGATTTTCCAGATTTGAATTTAGCAGATGCGCTGCAACGTGTACCAGGTGTGACTATTACACGTGAAGCCGGTGAGGGAAGACAAATTTCTTTGCGTGGTCTCGGCCCAGATTTCACTCGCGTACAAGTCAATGGCATGGAGGCAATGGGAACATCATCATCTCCTATGGATGCTAAAGGCGGAGTAAGTCGAACACGTGGTTTTGACTTTAATGTATTCGCAGCAGAACTGTTCAACCGTATCGACGTGAATAAAACATTTTCTGCTGATCAAGAAGAAGGGGGGATCGGCGGAACTGTTGGTTTGTATTCAGCCAAACCATTTGATTATGACGGTGCCAAGGGGGCAATTTCAGTTAAAGGCGGTTATAACGATAATAGCGAAGAAACTGACCCGCGTTTTGCAGGCTTGCTTTCTAATACTTGGGGGAATTTCGGTGCATTAGCTTCTGTTGCTTACAGCGAGCGCTCAACAACTGAGTTCGGTACAAATACAACTCGTTGGCGTAAAGAAGGTGGAAAAATAACGGCAGATGAAAGTAACACTGAACTTCAAGCTGAATTGGATTCTACAGAGCTTTGGTTCCCAAGAGGTCATAGATACTCTTTATGGAACAATAATCAAAAAAGATTAGGTGTTACGGCCGCACTTCAATTTAAGCCAAGTGATGACGTAAGTTTAACGCTTGATGTATTACATGCGAAATTAGAAAACGAGCAAAATGAGCATCACTCTGCGGTAAAAGATAATAAAACAGTTAAAGATTTAGAGTGGATTGATAATGATGGGCAAAAGGAAGTCATCTATGCGAGTTACGCAGATGCAACGTGGCGTAATGAAAATTCAGCACGATATAACGAATCTGTATTTGATCAATATACGCTAACTTTGGATTGGTCCTTAAATGATGACCTAAGCATGATGGCACTCGTTGGAACGAGTTCTTCAGATTTTGATCAACCACGAGTTCAAAAGTCTAATATTCATGCAAAAGGTAAAGTTGACATTATTACTGATTTTACCCAAGACAGATTTTATGGCCTTAGCTACTCGCCGGATTTTAATACGACAAGCCGTGATCAGTTCGAGATAAAAGATATTTACCTTCAAGAAGACTACATAACAAATGATTTTGATACAGCTAAAGTTGATTTCACTTATTTAGTAGGTGACTCCGGCACAGTGAAGTTCGGGTTAAATTATAAAAAGTTTGAAAACAGTGCCTACCAACTTACGCAAAGTAACGCGCAAAATATTGCGAATCAAAATACAGGTATTCTTACTTTAGACGATAACCTTGTAAACGTATTTACTCAGCATCCTGATCATCAATGGGTACAAGGCGATTTAAGTGCATTACTAGATTTTTATGGTTTATCTAACTATCGAATCGACGCCTCAATGCTAACTGAAAATGACAAATCTCCAGTAAGTGAAACAACCCAGGCTGCTTATGCTGAGTATCAATTTGAAAGTTCTATAGCAGGTAAGCCTTTACATGTTAGTGCTGGCCTGCGTTACTTTGATACAGAAATTAAAGCGTCGGGTATCTCAAATGGTATCGATATTGAGTCAACGCGAAACTACTCAGATATATTACCTACCTTAAACATGGTTTATGAGCTAGATGAAGATATTTTATGGCGCTTTTCTGCCAGTAAGAATATCACTCGTCCTTCACTGGGCTCGTTAAGTTATAACGCGACAGTGTCTCAAACCTCCGGTGAGGCGATTACTAGCGTGAATATGGGTAATCCTGAACTAGAGCCGTTCGAGTCAGTGAGCTTTGATACCTCGTTTGAATGGTACTTCGAAGATGTTGGCTACGCATCAGCTGCTTTTTACTACAAAGACATTGATAACTTTATTGTAAGTACAACAACGGAAGTTGTGTATTCATCTTTAGGTTTACCCGCAGAACTGCTACCTGCGGATAAGTCGATGGACAGTATATTTTACTTACAACGGCCTGAAAATATGGATTCATCAAAAATCAAAGGCGCTGAAATTGCATTCTCTAGAGACTTTGATTTTTTAAGTGCACCATTTAACAACTTGGGTATCGTCGCAAATTATACCTATGCCGATGGTGAAGCTATGTATCGTGACATTTACGGGGTTGAAGGTAATAACCAAACTAAGCCATTCACAGGCCTCTCAAAAAATAGTTATAACTTTACTCTTTATTACGAAGTTGACTCATGGGGAGCGCGCGTTTCAGCTGCTTATCGTAGTCCTTATATTGCAGGAGCGTCATCAAGTGGTGATCAAGATGAAAGTGGCTTCCATAGTACAACATATATTGATTTTTCAGCATTTTATCAGTTAACAGACAGTGTAAAGTTAAGCCTTGAAGGTATTAATTTAACTGATGAGCGCGAAGAGTTTTATAGCGACTCACATGACAGAGCGTATAACACGACGACAAGTGGACGTACTTATATGCTCGGCTTAACAGCTGAATTTTAACTTTATTTAAAAGCCACAAAACACCTGTTTTGTGGCTTTGCTGAGATTTTTATAATGATTAATCGATATACGCTTTTTTTTGTAACTTTTATTTCTGGCTGTTCAACTCATTCTCCTCAAAGCCAGAATGAAGAATTTATCATCCCTGAAGGAGACAGGACTTGGCTAGCCGGTGATCATCACATCCACGGTAAGTACAGTGCAAAGTGGAACTTAGAAACAAGCCCTCCGACTCCAATTCTCTTTGGCGACGCACATTATTTTACTGCGCTCAATGCGACGATGGCGAAAATGCATGGTTTAGATTGGATGGTGACGACAGACCATGGTGGCCCCGGGCACAGTAAACTGAATTTAGAGCAGGCTTACCCAGAATTGCTAGATTCAAGAAAGGCTGTTCCGCAGGTATTACAGTTTTATGGTATGGAGTTTGACATGCCATCTGCTCGTCATGGCAGTTTAATTATTCCAAAGAGTGAAAAAGAGGCTGAACAACTTTTCGAAATTGAAAGTAAATTTAATCGTCGAGAAGTATCACCTCATGAGTATTTAAGAGGTACGCAAGCGTTTATGCTCAAAGCGCTTGAGTATATGCAAACAATGTCACCCAAGCCCATATTGGCAGTTAATCACCCCTCACGACAAGCACCAAAACTAAATGTGTTTACTAAAGTAACACCTGAAAAGATGCGTCAATGGCAAGATGCTGCACCGGATGTTATTACCGGTATGACTGCAATTCCAGGTCATCAGGCTGCAAGTATTAACCCTGATGGTTCAAATGATCCCACAGCCGAACGTGCTGAATATTATGGCTACCCAACCCATGGTGGAACAGATCAAATGTCGGCGATTGTAGGGGGTGTTTGGGATAGTTTATTGGGTGAGGGGCGCAAGTGGAGTGTCACAGCTGTTTCTGATAGCCATGCACATTACACTGAAGGGCGCACAGACTTTTGGCCAGGAGAATATGCGAAAACCTATGTGTATGCTAAAAAAGATTACGCTAGCGTATTAGAGGCATTTAGAGCAGGAAATGTGTTTATAACTACAGGTGATCTCATCGATAGCTTATTTGTCTCTGTTTCACAAGGTGAACAAAAGGCACAAATTGGAGAGTCACTAACGAATAATAACTCAGCTCCTCTTGTCGTAAACATTGCATTTAAAACTCCAAAACAAAAAAACTTTAATGGTGACTCCCCCTCTGTAGCAAGAGTAGATCTAATTTATGGTGAGGTATTAAAGGATAAAAAGTTTATTAAGCAGAACATTAATCCAACTACAAAAGTAGTGAAGCGCTTTTATCCTAAAGACTGGAAAGAGCAAGGCGATTATCAGGTGATGTCTTTTACTTTACCCATGGGAACGAAAAAAGGTTATATCAGGGTTAGAGGAACTAATCTTCTCAACGAATTAGAACCAGAAGTTGATCTAAAAGGTGAAAATCCTTGGGATGACTTATGGTTTTATAGCAACCCTGTGTACATAAAGTAACTTATGAAAATGCAGAACTATAATCGACAATACAATTGTAATAATGCTGTTGTATTGTCGCAAACAAATCCCAAAAGTGTAATCAAAATGCCTGAAGTTGAAGAGCCACGTGAGCAGCAGTCTCTTTCAGAAAGTAGTCAATTACGAAGGTACTTATCTCGAAGAGCACAATGCTCAGATGAAGCGGCGGATATTTATCAAGAATCAGTTGTTCGTGTGCTAGAGCAGGCTAAAAAAAGCCCTATCTCTAATCCTATTGCTTATGCTATCAGCATTGCTAAAAATCTTTTGTCTCAACGAACACCACATAATGATGATGGAATTGAAGAACTTTCAACAACTCAAACAAATCCAGAGCTAAATTTACAAAGAACACAAAAGCTAGAGTTAATTTATCAAGCATTAGAGAGAATGCCAGAGCAGCGCCGGCGTGTTTTTGAATTAAGAAGGTTACACGGAGAAAGTAGAGAGTCTATCGCGAATCAACTGAATATCTCATCAGAAACCGTGACACGTCATATATCAAGAGCAATGGTTGATATTCAGCGCTACCTAGATGAAAAGATAAAGTAAATGCCAATAAAAGACACTCAAAAAATGAATGAGCATGTGTACCAAGAAGCCGCATTGTGGATTGATACGCTCGCAGATGGAAAACTCGATGATTTACAAAAACGCCGGTTTATAAAGTGGCTTGATTTAACACCACAGAATAGGCAGATTTTTGAATCTATGTTAGCAACATGGCAAGACCCTGATATTGAAATTGCTTTTAAACAGTTGAAGGCAATAAAAGCAAAACCTAAATATCAATTTGGTATGCTAGTCGCCTCATTTTGTAGTGCTATTGTATTGTGCTTTGCCGTATTTTTTTACCCCAGTCAGCAAACGCCAGAAGCTTATTTATTAACGGCTAAAAATCAGTCTGTAACATATAAACTTTCAGATGGAAGCCAATTAGAATTGCAAACATCGGGCGCAATTAAAGTTGCGTACTCGTCATCAACTAGAGAGCTTCTACTCCAAGACGGGCAAGCCTATTTTTCTGTTGCAAAAGATAAAAACCGGCCCTTTATTGTGTCGACTGATTTTGGTGAGATAAAAGCTGTAGGAACCCAATTTAATGTCGATACACACCCGTCTTTTGCTGAATTAACGGTGTACGAAGGCATCGTTGAAGTGAAGAACAGAGTAAATGGTCGTCACACGCTCGTAAAAGCAGGTGAGAGGGTTCGTATTGAAGCTGAATTAACGAGTGAGATAAGTAAAGTTGATCTAGCAAACATCGTTGATTGGCGTTCAGGGTGGATTGAAATATCAGATCAAAACTTGGCATATTTGATTGAGCATTTAAATAGATATAGTAAAAAGAAAATAATTCTAAAAACAACGCAGCTAATGAACCAGAAAGTAGCAGGTCGCTTTCGTCTAGATGATACAGACCAAGTTGTAGATATGTTGAGTCAAATGTACTCACTAAATATCTCAGAAAACAATGACTACCTCATATTAACGCCATGAGATTATGCTAATAAAATATTGGGTATTGGGATTATTATTGCTGTCGAGTGGGGCATGGGCGTCACAGCTGAGTCAATATCAGGTTAGATTTGAACAGCAGTCTTTAGAGGAAGCTGTAAACTTGTTTTCTCGGACTGTTGAACAGACAATTTTATATGATCCTAACCTTATTCAAGGTTATAAATCAGGCCCAGTTAGTGGAACTTTTACAGCGCGACAGCTAATTTCTAGATTACTTAAAGAGACGCCACTGTGCGCGAGTGAAATTAATTCTGGTTGGGTATTGTCAATTTGTCCTAAACAAAAAAAATCACAACCTTCTTCCGTACCTGTGTTAAAAAACACTTTCGTTTCTCAAAGCTCGCCTATTCCCGAAGAAATCGTTGTTATGGGATTTCGCGATTCATTAAAAAAGGCGAGTGAGCTCAAGCGACTGGCATTAATCTCTCAGGATTCAATTTTAGCAGAAGATATTGCTGATTTTCCGGATTTAAACTTGGCTGATTCTTTACAGCGAGTGTCAGGTGTTTCTATCACGCGGGAGGCAGGAGAAGGAAGGCAAATATCATTAAGAGGACTTGGACCTGATTTTACAAAAGTAACAATCAATGGCATTGAAGCTCTGGGCATGACCTCATCGCCAATGGATGCTAGAGGAGCTGTATCACGTACTAGGGCATTTGACTTTAACTTATTTTCAGCTGAATTGTTTAGCCAAGTTGATATACAAAAATCGTACGTCGCTTCCATGCTTGAAGGCGGAATAGGCGGTAATGTAACGTTAAGCACCCCCTTACCTTTCGATTTAAAAAAGCCCGTTAGTATTTTTTCATATCGACATGGTATCAATTCAAATAATCCGCAATCAGATCCCCGAGTATCTATGATGTATTCTGGTTTATGGAATAACTGGGGTGGATTAATTTTAACGACATACTCTGAAAGGAACGCTACAGAATATGGAACAAATACAACTCGTTGGAGGCAAGAAAATAAACAGTATGTTGGTAAACTAGCCCACCAGCAAGAGTACCTCGATAGATTAGGTTTATGGTATCCGAGGGGACATCGATACTCCTTATGGAATAACAATCAAAAAAGGTTGGGAGTTACAGCTGCATTTCAATTTAAGCCTAACAGTAAATTCGAGACTGCAATACACCTACTGTATAACTCGCTAAAAAATGACTTAGATGAACATCATCTTGCGGTTAAAAATAACAACCGCGTAGCAAATGTAATCTGGGAAGAAAACAATACTGAAAATGAAGTAATTTATGCAGAGTATCCAGATGCATCATGGAGAATTGAAAACCGTAAAGATTTTAATGAGTCAGTTTTCAAGCAAATTTCAATTGATACACATTACACTGTAAAGAATGATTTGAGTTTAAACCTTGTTATCGGGGCAAATGACTCAGACTATCAACAGCCTAAATTAAATAAAGTTAATATTATTGCGGATGATCTACATATCATAACTGACTTTAGGCAAGATCCTTTTTATGGTACTAGTTACTCACCTAATTTTGATACAACTAATCCTTCAAAATTTAAAGTAAAAGATCTCTATTTTCAGGAAAATTATGTCGATACAAATGTATTTAACTCAAAAATAGAGCTTATTTACGATGTAAATCATGAGGTAGAGCTGCAATTAGGCTTAACTCATAGTACTTTAAAAAATTCAGGGCATGACCGAGTATTTTCTTATTATCCGACTGCTGAATCAGCAGAACATGGTGAGAGTGGGTTATTGTCATCGAAAAACACACAGGTGTTTAGCCAACATCCAGATTTGGAATGGGTGGAAGCCGATATCGATGAAATTCAATCTTATTATGGCCTAAACGATCTTTCATTAAGTTCTGAGTATGTTATACCCTCAACAAATTTTAATGTGGAAGAGAAAACAAACGCTTTCTATGCAGTATTAAAATCAGAAAATAACACTGATACTTACCCTATAAACTACCAAATAGGCCTGCGTTGGTTTCAAACAGATTTAAGCTCTATTGGGCTTTCAAAAGGTAATCTAACTCAACGTGATAGAAGTTACGCAAAATGGCTGCCAAGCTTCAACGTGGTTTGGGACTTTGCAGATGAGATGTTGCTGAGATTTGGAACGAGTAAAAATATTACACGCCCTTCGTTATCTGATTTGTCTTATTCTGCGAATGTTTCTCAAGCATCGAGAGCGGAAGGTGAAATTGGGAATATTTCAATTGGAAACCCTGAACTAAGCCCGTTCGAGTCTGTGAATATTGACTCGTCCTACGAATGGTATTTTAATGATCAAGGCCTTTTATCATTTTCATTATTTTATAAAAACATAAATAACTTTGTCATTGAACAAGTCGATTTGATCAAATACAGTGAATTGGGGTTACCACCCTCATTATTACAAAGTGGGGACTCAATTGATGACTTATTTATGGTTTCAAAACCAGTTAACTCAGACTCATCCACCATAAAAGGCTTCGAAGTTTCATTAATAAAAGACTTCGATTTCTTACCTTCCCCATTTAGTAATTTTGGTATCAATGCAAACTTTACTTGGGCAGATGGAAAAACCCTTTATCGCAACGTACAAGGCTCCGGTAAGAACCAGTTCAAAACATTCGCGGGCTTATCAAACCAAAGTTATAACCTAACTTTTTATTATGAATCCGATGATTGGGAAGCGAGAATTTCATCGGCCTATAGGAGCAACTACATACTTTCAGTAGAGTCTGGTAATACAGACCAAGATGAGTCTGGTTATCATGCTACAAACTATATTGACTTCTCGGCGAAGTATAAGCTTTCTGATCAACTTGAGCTCACATTTGAAGGTTTGAATCTGACAGATGAAAGGCAAGAGCTGTATAGTGATTCTAATGATCGTGCTTATAATACAACTAAAAGCGGTCGTAGCTTCTTTTTAGGATTTACGTTGAAGTTAGACTAACTTTGCAAGATATAAGTGCTTAATAAAAGACCCAATTAATTTATTAACTCCCTTTTGTGTATTTAGTTCTCTTAAACATCTACAAAGCCTACTTTTAATACTTCTGTGTATTTAAAAACCTAATTTTTAACCTTCAAGTGCTTTACTAGTCTCACTGTCTAATTAGGTTGGTATTTCCTGACTACAGTTAATCATTCAATCTTGAATGATTAGAGAGTGATGCGGGTGTGTTGTTTGATCTAGATCTGAGTTCACTCTGATAATACGAGTGAGGGAATTGTATGCAAATATACTTTTCTATTTTGGTAATGCAAAGCGTATTGCCAACGATAATGTAAGGCGTGGCTTGAGGGCAATGAAGGAGTAGCGTGCTACTCTTTTTTTAAATTTAGGTATTAGAGAAAGTTCGCAAAACATTTATCGTCAATAAGTCATAAAAATAGCATTCGTCTCATACTTTTTGATTTTATTTAATATTCAGATATCATTCAGTTTCGTCAAAAGGAAATTGAATGAAACACATATTACTCATCATCACAGGGGCTAGCCCTCAAGTACTTACAGAAACCTTGTTTGCTATCCATAAGCAAGGCAAAAGTCTGCCAAACGAAATCTATGTCATCACAACGCAAAGTGCCAAACCTTTGCTGGTAGATGGGCTATTCAACCAAGGTCATTTTCAACAGTTATTAACAGACTACAAATTGCCAGAGATTGAGTTTTCTGAGAAAAATATTTGGCTTATTGAAGATCAAAACGGTCAACCTGTTTTTGATGCCAGTACTTAGGATATGCCATGTGACAACTTCCACACTGGCGCATGACAGGTGAAAAAATTAAGCAAGGATTTAAACGTTATAATTAATAATCTAAATGTATTTACGGAATGCAAAGCCATATAAATAGCGATGTATTAGATGCATCGCTACAGTTATTGAAGCTAGCATTATTGTGTAGCAAAAAAATATTAAAGGAGTGACAATGGAGTTTGAAGAGTTTTTAAGTACTTATATGAGTGAAATTAATTCTGAGTTCTTAAAGTCTAGAAGTAGTGATCAGCAAGCACTGTTTACTGAAGTTTATGGTTTGATTCGTCAGTATTTCCCACAGTGTGATTGCTACACAACACACAACGCCAAAGAAAAAAAACGTTTCTTTAAGTTTGGTGTAAAAGATAGAAACGGAAAGGGAAAGCCACGAATTTCAGTAAGTTTTTTTGCAGATACATTAAGAGTATCTGTTAATAGACATTTTTTTAAAGAAAGAAAAATTATAGAACCAAGCTCAATTGAAGAGCTATCGCCATTTTTAGAAAATATAAAGGATCAATTAAATGGTGAAATGGATGGGGCCCAAAGAAACCCTAAAGATTATTCTGGGGATGAGGAAGCCACAGAGCAAGATACTACAGAGCAACAGTTCATTAATGATAGCTGTGAGTATGACGATTCTTTATGTCCTTTAAACCAAATTTTATATGGCCCTCCAGGAACAGGTAAAACTTATCATACAATTGAAGCCGCAGTAAGAGCCGCTGAGCCAGAGAAATACAAAGCGCTAAAAAGAAACCCTGCTATGAGTACAGCAAAAACACAAAGAGAAGAGATTACAAAACTCTACAAATCTTTGGTAGATGATGATCGTATTCGTTTTGTGACATTTCACCAAAGCTATGGGTATGAAGAGTTTGTTGAGGGGCTTAGCGCTAAAACTGAAAATGAGCAGTTAAGTTATTATAAAAAAGACGGCATATTTAAAGAGATATGTAATGTTGCCACTAAACAAGTTGATTTAGACACCGATAGTTTAATTAATCCAAAAGGAAATGTTTGGAAAATATCAATAGAAAGTACAAACAAAAACCCTGCAAAAACTTATAGTTATGAAAACGATATCGCAGTCATAGGCTGGAGTGATACTGGTGACTTAAGTACGGGGGAACGTAATGATTATTTTAATGGACTTGGTTCTAACAATCAGAACTCATTGACTTCATTTACTCAAGAAGCTGATGTTGGCGATTTAATTCTTTGTATAAATAGTAAATCTTCAATTGAAGCGATTGGTGTTATAACTGGAGATTACTTTTTTAATGAAAGAGGAGTGCCAACAAGGCCTGATTTTTGCCACCAAATTCCGGTGAAATGGTTAGCTAAAGATCTTTCAATTGATTTAAAAAGCTTAAATGATAGTAAGAACTTCCACATCCCAACTTTTTGTTTACTTTCCAGGTTTAATGTAAATAACACATTATCATATTTACTTGAGCAGGGTATCAATGTAGAAACTGCACATAGAGTAAAACAAGCCGACAACTACGTTTTAATCATTGATGAAATTAACCGAGGAAATATTTCAAAGATCTTCGGTGAGTTGATCACTTTAATCGAACCATCTAAACGTTCAGGAAAGCATGAAGCCCTTGAAGTGAGGTTGCCATACTCTGGTGATAAATTTTCAGTACCAGAAAACCTTTATATCATTGGCACTATGAACACAGCTGACCGTTCATTAGCCATGATGGACACGGCACTGCGCCGCCGTTTTGATTTTGTTGAAATGATGCCACAACCTGAGTTGTTCAAAGATAAAGTGGTTAAGGGGATTAATTTAGAACAGTTACTTAAAACAATGAATAAGCGTATTGAGGTGCTTTACGATCGAGAGCATACATTAGGGCATGCTTTTTTAATTCCTGTTTTAGACGCTTTAAATAGTGAAGATAGTTCTGAAGAAAAAGCCTTTGGTGAACTTAAAAACACGTTTAAAAATAAAATCATCCCGCTACTTGAAGAGTACTTTTTTGAAGATTGGAATAAAATTCGCTTAGTTTTAGGTGACAACAGAAAAGAAAAAAGTGAATTAAAACAATATATTTTTGTGGAATCTAAAAGCGAAGAATATAACCATATTTTTGGTGAAAATCATGGCTTAGAAACCTACGAAGACACTAAAACCACATACACCTTAGCTGATTTTAACGCTGAAGGTTCAGTATGGAATAGCCCGAAAGCTTATCAGGCTATTTATGATGATACATTGCTTAAAAGGCCTGCGAATATTAGTGATGATGCAGGTGAAGTTATACCTTTGAGTGCTCAGTAATGTCGGAAGTTAAAAAGCAAACTACAGTTTTTGAGTTTGGCTATTTAGGTAATGATGATGAGATAAGTGTCAAAGCGCAAGCATCACCTAAAATACAACCTATTTCTGGAAATGCATATAGATATTTAAGAAAGTTATGTTTATGTGATGACTCAGAAAGTCGATTTATGCGCTTGGGGCAAGTTGATAACTGTGAAGTATTACAAGTTAAAAACTATGCTGGTGTGATTTTCACACCCGATGGAACTCAAATAGAGGTATTGCCTAAAGTAGCTAAAAATAGTGATGAAAGCACCTCGCGCGCGTCATTATTAATGATGCTTAAATCACTTAAGCAGTTTAGGCACTTACAAACTAATAATGCTAATTTAGCTGAAAATAAAATACCTTTACTAGAGGTTTTTATTAGCCAGTTTTTAGCCTCTGTAAATACCTTAATAAAGCGCGGGCTTAAAAGTGACTATGTACTAAAGGAAGATAACGTTGCCTTTTTAAAAGGTAAGCTTTTGGTAGGTAAACAAGTTAAGCATAACTTTATTGATAAACATAAGTTTTATGTTGAGTACGAAGAGTATTTACAAGACAGGCCGGTTAATCGATTAATACACACCGCACTTGTGAAGGTGAAAGGTTATAGCCGCTGTGCTAATAACCAAAAATTACTGCAAGAGTTATTATTTGCTTTTGCAGACATACCACTAAGTAATAATGTAAAAAATGACTTTGCCAGCGTTAAGCTAGATAGAGGAATGAAGTATTACGAAGCCCCACTGGCGTGGACAAAGCTAATTATTGATGGGTTTTCCCCGTTAACTTTGCAGGGCAAAAGTAATGCATTTTCGTTGTTGTTTCCAATGGAAGCAGTGTTTGAAAGCTTTGTTGCTCAGTATTTAAAAAAGCATATAACCGGTATTGGCGAGTTGTCTGCGCAGGTTGGCTCTAAATCGTTAGTTGATTACGATAGTATACCTTACTTTTTACTAAAGCCTGATTTATACATATCACGTAAAGTGGATAGTGACATTGTTTTGGATACTAAATGGAAGGTAATAAACGAGAAAAATTCAGCGCGAAGAGACAAGTTTGGTCTCTCTCAAGCTGACTTTTACCAGATGCTTGGCTATGGCCATACTTACTTAAAGGGTAAAGGCTTTCTAGTGCTTATTTACCCAAAAACGGAAGTGTTTACTAGCGCGTTCCCGCACAGTTTTAATTATGAAGGTGACACGTTAAAGCTCTGGGTTGTTCCTTTTGATATTAATCCCAAAAGTGAAAACCGTATAGAGTTACCGTTTTGAGCGTTAAAAAGTATACAGTCATTTTACGTGTAAAAATTTAAGGTTAAGTATTATGTTGATTGATAAAAATAGAATTAAAAACGGAGTTGTTGAAGAATATAAAAAGTCAGGAATTGATTAAAGCTAGGGCTTAGTGCATCTAGCCGTTCTTACGTTAAGTGCATTAGACACTTTAGGGAAGTTTGAAGAGTTATACGGCAATTTGTTTATGGTCAAGTGTGGGAAAGAAAGGCCTGCTCTAAACTCGCATGAGTTTAGGTATTTGATTGAAGAAATAAATGAGTACTATGTAATAGTAATGGAATTTCCTCAGAACTTAAAAAGGGAATTATCTTTTGAGTTTTAATATGATATGTAGGATTTGGTTTGTTGGTTTGTTGGTTTGTTGGTTAGTTTTCAAGAATATTTTCGAAACACTATTAAGCGATATACCTTTTTTGGTGCGTAAAGGCTAAGTTAATAACTGATAATTTTTGGCTGTTACTTTGAAAGGTTATAAATATAAATTTTTTAACAAGGATGGAATAAACTCATGCCTAATTACATTTACCCAGAAGCAATTGAAGCTTATGCAGCATCTAAGTTTAAAAAGCTACCAGCGGACTACCGAGACTTAATCGTTTCTAAAACAGTTAAATATGCAAAAGCAAATGACTCTTTTGCTATCCAGTCCCAAATAAGTAAAGATCATTTACCAGACTGGGCGAATTCACTATTGAGTAAAGGTGAAGAGGTCCATCGCTTTAAACCAAATGAGCAACTAGAAAAAGACCTACATAAAATTACAAAGTTTATCAATGAACTCGTTGAAATTAGTAAAAAGAAAACTAAGGGCGATTTACATGCAAAAGCACTAAAAAACATGCGTTCCATTGAACACTCCCATTTTAAAGGCTTATTAAATCTTGCTGAAGATTGGTTTAGAAATATTGACCGCAAGGTGTTTTTAGAAAATACAAACGAAGCAAAGAAAGACTTGGACCTAGGGGATTACTTCTGGTCACCTGCAAGCCAAACTTCAGAAATAGAGCGTTGGGGCCAGCGATTGGGAGGGAATTGCTTAGCAGATGGCCATTACCATGATGAGCTTGAAAATGGTGAAGTTGAAATTTGGGGGCTGTTTTCTCGTTCTGAAAATTTACTAGCTGTAGCTGCTTTTATGGATAATCAGTTAGCGGATTTTGAGAGCAGAGGTAAAGATGGCGATGAACGATTAGAAAATGCAGCTCAATATAGAGAACAGTTACTTGAGCTTATTAAGTTCAATAATTACAGCGCCACATCCGAAGATGCTACCGAGGTTTTGGAAATACACGGCCAAACAGATATAAAAATATATAACGACGATAGTCCGGCTTATGCCATGTTCGATGAAAAAGAACAGACACTGTTAATATATTCTAAATTACTTAAATGTATCATCCCCTTTCAGTTAGGCTCTATTTGTGAGCAAACATCACCTTCACTTCAGTTTGATATTGAATATGAACTAAATAGAGATGTTTCCCCTGAGGTAATAGATGAAATTTGCGTAGCGTTAATTCAAGCTTACGATAACAAAATCACGCCAGAGTGGTTTGATCTTAGCCAATTACAAGAGTTTTCAAGCAGTGGTTTATATTGGAAAGACCCAACAGCAAATAAATTTTCTACAGATTGTAACTTTGTATTTTCTGAGTTAGACGGTGAGCTATGGTATCAGTACTCTAAATGGGGGGTAAAAAAATTAATCAGTCATGACCTAGATGGCTCACACGTTGTCGATAATAGAAATAGATTTGCTCAAAGATTTGCAAGTAAAGAACAACGAAATAGAGAACTTAAATTTATTTGCAAACATATTGATGCGTTTCCTGATCTCATGCACAGTCAAACCGGAAATGTACACCTTACCCCTACTATCTCTAACGGGAAAGTTCTAAAACCAAAGCAAGGGTGGAAACTAATTGATGAATCAGAAGATCAACGAATTAAAGTATACGAAAGGGTCGTAGATGATTACTTTGAGACATTACAGACTAAACAAGTAATTTGCTCATATAACAGTAAACTCAAAGCTGGCTGCTTAGTAAGGCAGCTATCAGCAAGAAAGCATGACGTTAAAATTCAAGCGCCAGGTAATAGCCCTGAAGCATACGAATTTATGATGCAAAACATCCCTTGGAATAGCTATTCTGATGAGTACTCAGAGCATAGCATTCGACATAAAGACAATCACGTTAATGATAGTTTTTTAAATAAAAACGGTAATGGAATTATTCCTGATGAAAATGTTTTAGGAACTCCATATAAATATAAGGCTTACAAAAATAAAGCTTTAATTTTTGATGAAAACAACCTTCTTCAATTAGTTTTTTTATTGAAGGGTGACGTTATTACTCACGTTTACGAATTAAGAAAGAGCAAAAAATTAGCCAAAGACTTTTTTAAAATTATTGAAGTTCTTCATTATCAATTAGCAGACAGTATTAAAGAATTAAGAGTGTTGGGAATTAAAAATAATGTAGATGAATTAATTCAAACCATTAGATACGAAAGTAATACAATAGAAATTGTTAGATTTGATGACACGCTAGAAATAAACTACCAAAGTGAAGACGACGATGTTTGCCAAGTTGTTATTGATACTGATGAAATTTCTGTTTTCGGAAGTATTGCTTCGAAAGAGCAATATGATGATATGAGGCAGGCTTTATTATTTACCTTAAATTTAAAGCCATTAATTTTTTCTCATTGTAGCTTGAGCACATACGAAATTTTAGTGTTTTTTGGCATTATGCTTTGCTCAATAACAAACGAGTTTTTCCTTGAGGACCTTAATGAAGATGATACCCCACCAGAGGGGTGGATAATCAATCAAAACGGTATATCGAATAGATTATTTGATGAAGAGCAAAGCTTATTCTATAAAGATGGGCAATTTAATGTGAACTACCACAACATAGATTTGTTTACTAAAAATCAGCAGGCTATTAAAGAGCTTTTAAGTTGGTTTGAAAGCCGTATTGAACCATTAGAAGAGCACTTTGATTTAGTATTTAATGAATAATATTTTTAAAACTAGGTTGAGATATTTTTATAAAAACTCCGAAGATGATGAAATATAATTACATAATTAGTGTTTTACCATGAGCTCACAACGCCATTTAGCAATTCTAGAGCTTTTGCCTTCACAGCCAAGCTCTATCTCTATTAACCAGCTTAAAAATAAACTCTTTGATAGTGGCATTAAGCTCTCTACTCGCATGCTACAACGCGACCTGCAATCTTTATACGAGCAAGGCTGTTTTGGCCTTGAAAAAGACACGCGAACAAAGCCTTATGGTTGGTCTATTAGTAAGGAATGGCGTGGAAATTCGACAGTGATGAGCACAGAGCTTGCTCAGCATTACTTAATGCTTGAGCAGTTACTGCCGCAAAATATTCCTGTAGATATTAAACAAGCAATTCATGCTAAAGCTGATATTGCGTTACAGCGACTAAATGGCATCAAACCTGAGTGGTTAAAGCTAAAAAGTAATAGCTCGATTGAGGTGAATCTTGACAGCAAGGTTGTTGAACAAATCGAGCATGCAATAAAACATAATCGTTCAGCTAGTGCTGAGATTTATCGCGTTTTATATGACCAAGCGCACTGGTTGGCCTTTTCTGAACTCAGTTTTTATGGGCTTGAGGAAGACAATGGTATTTTAATGGCGCAGTTTATGGTGGGTGAGCTTCACGATAAATGCTATCAAATGCCAGTATATCGGATTCGTAATGTTAAGGTACTCCAAAAAACACGGCGTGAACCAAATCTTGAGCAGTTAAGCTCATTACGATTGGCAATTAATAAAGGTAAACGCCAAGAGCCAATTAACTTGGTCATCAAAGTGCCTACTCAATCGGCAATTAATCAAGGGTTTATAGAGCTTGGAGAGCTAATCGAAAAGCAGCAATTAGACGCACAAACCTCCTTACTCACTTTTAAAGTAGATGATACTCAACAATTAATTGATGAATTGTTTAAATTAGCTCATTGGTTAGAGGTCATCGAGCCTGTGGTTATTCGTAACAGAGTCATTAAAAAAATAAAGGCTGCCGCTAATATTTATAATCAGTAAGTTTAGGTGCGTCAAATATTGACGCACCTTGTTGCTATGCTCTTTAAAAAATAAGGAGCTGCAATGTTTGAATTAGTTGAAAAGTTAGATGGCTTGTCTATTGGCGTGTTTGGTATTGGCGGCTGTGGCTGTAACACAGTTAATACCATTTTTAATGAGGTTCAAAATCCACAAACGAAGTTTTATAACGTTAATACCGATAAGGTTGTATTAGAACACTCTCAAAGTGATGACTTTGTGTTGATAGGTGCAGAGCTTACAAACGGCTATGGTGCTGGTGCAGACCCAGCAATAGGGCTACTCGCCGCACAAGAAAGTGAAGAGCAATTATTAACGCTTATTAAAAGCTGCGATATTCTTTTATGCGCAACTGGCTTAGGCGGAGGCACAGGTACAGGCGCAAGCCCATACATAGCTAAGTTAGCCAAAGATCTAAATAAGCCCGTAATCTGTATTGCCACTTTACCCTTTACCAGTGAGGGGGACTTTAGGCGAAAAGTAGCCGAGCAAGGGCTTGATGAATTAAAGCAATATGCTAATGCTGTAGTTACTTTGCCAAATGATCAACTTATTGAAGTGCTAGGCAATGACATAGGCTTATTTGATGCCTTTAAACACAGCAATCAAATTTTACATTCTTTAATTACGTCTCTTATTGATATGTTGTGTTATCAGGGATTAATTAACGTAGATCTTCGCGACTTTCAAAGAGTAATGGATGCACAAGGCGATGCCGTCTTGGGGGTAGGTAAATGCGCCGATGAAAGCGATTTACAAACAGCTCTTACGCAAGCTCTGAGCAACCCTCTGGTTAGTAGTGTTGATATGAGTACAAGCACAGGTGTTATTGTACAAATTAATTGTGTCGATGAGATTTCATTAGGCAGTTACAACACCATTATGGATACAGTACGCCAACAAGTGAGCCCGAATGCGGTGGTTATTTGCGGTGCTTCCAAAATAACTAGTCTTGCTAATAATTTTGAAATATTAGTGATTGCTACAGGTGCAAAAAGTAAGCTTATTAAATCTAATTTATGGGAAGAAACACCACCTCAAGCCGAACCAGAAAAAGCACCTAAACGTGTTGTATCTACTAAAAATGATATTTTTGATATTCCAGCATTTATACGTAGCCAATCCCCCGCACCTTCAGGTAAATAAATAGCTTTGTAAATTTTAAGCGCTTATACACTGTGTATCAGCGCTCAGGTATAGGTAGTATTTAACTTTTACTAAATGCTAGCAAAGCAATGGTAATGAGGATCTGTAAAGAATTTGACCTTTCTATCCAACAAATAAAAATTAGCTTTTATCTCTTTAACTATATACTTTTTAAACAAGCTTTTGTCTAAATAGACATACGATGTATTGAGCTTTGTATTAAAAATAACTCGGCCTCTGGGAAAGTTGTAGTAGTCACTGTTGAATAGTGTTAACCCAAACAATTGGTAAATATTATTCTCCTCCCATTCGACTTGGTGTTGCAGTGGGCTATCGATAAAACCAAGTTGATCTGCCTTTAAGTCGATAGCATTTTGTGCTTTATAGACTAATGTGTTTTCAACGAACCAAAAAATACCAACTTTGCTATTCATATAGGACTCCTAAATTTATATCTCCCGACATTACTCGGTTAAGTCCAATTTAGAACCCTTCCTCATAGCCCCATTTCTGCGAAAAATTTGTTTTTTATGTGGATTTTGCTAACAACGCTGGTAGGGATAAACCAATTCTAAATGTTATAAAACAGCTCACTAATCTCCTTACACAATTTGTGCTCAGTAGATAGTTGCTAACTACAGTTAATCATTCAATCTTGAATGATTAGAGAGTGATGCGGGTGTAGAGCTTGATCTAGATCAAAGAATGTTTGCTCATTGCAAACTATATTACGCGGCTGCAATTTTTGTTATGTTTTGAAATTTTCGGTGAAGGTTTTAAAAGCGTAACTTCTTTATCTTCCTGTAAGGTTTGTCATGGCATTACTCATCAATAACAAATGTATTAACTGTGATATGTGTGATCCAGAATGTCCGAACGAAGCTATTTACATGGGCGCAAAGATTTATCAAATTGATCCTAATAAATGCACTGAGTGTGTCGGGCATTATGATAACCCGACCTGTGTTAGTGTGTGTCCTATTGATTGTATTAAGCCTGATCCAAATCATCGCGAGTCACTCGATGAGCTTGCTGAAAAATATGTACAGCTAACAACTGAGGCAACATAGCTAAGTCTGTTTGGCGTTTTTTAACAACGAATCGCCTTTGTACTAAACCGATATGTCTACAGGTTTACCTGTGCTTATATTGGGTCTTACAGTAACCTCTTGAGATATCGGGGTGGCGAAGTTTTAAATGTTTGGTTTGCCTGCCTGTTGCGCGTTTTCGCCAGAGTCTAAAGCTTGAGTTTGTTAGCTGCTGGCGCATTAAAGCGATCACGCTTTTTTCATTTAAGCCAAATTGTTGCTTTATTGCTTCGAACGGGGTTCTGTCTTCCCACGCCATTTCAATGATGCGTGATATTTCGTGGTCTAAGTGCTGCATTACGACTCCTTTTTGCTAGTTGTACGTGCCTGCAGCGCATTTAGATTACAAAATATCGTGATGCCACTGCTCTGCTAAAAAGTCGATAAAGGCTCGCACTACATTTTGTTGAAAATTTCGCGATAAATACACTGCCCATATATGTGAACCGACGGTTGTATACTCTGGCAGCACTTTTATAAGTTCACCGGATAACAAATGATCATTCGCTAAATCGCAGGGTAAGTGAGCAATCCCCATTCCTTGTTTAGCTGCTTTGAGTAATACGCCCATATCATTGGCGACTATGTTGCCCTTAACGGTGACCTTTTGTGTATTACCGTTACGTTGAAACTGCCACACGTTGTGTTTTTTATGGACAAGGCAATTATGTGTGGCTAAGTCATTGGGGTCGCTTATTGTATCGTGCTGTGTTAAATACGCCTTCGATGCACATACCGCTGTTGCTATATACATAAGCTTGCGAGCAATTAACCCTTCATCAGGCTGGTGGATATAGCGCAGGGCAATATCTACGCGGTCATCAACAAGCTGCGATAGACTATCGGACAGTAATAACTCAAACCGAGTTTGTGGATGGCGCTTGGTAAATGCTTCAATGGCATCAAACAGTTTATGTTGCCCAAGACCAATGGGAGATGCGAGTCGAATTGTACCGACTAATTCATTGTTATGACTGTGAGCACGGCTTTGTAAGTCAGACACTTGATTTAATATTTGCTGACAATAGCTTAGCGCTTCTTCGCCTTGAATAGTTAAACTGACTTTGCGCGTTGTTCGATGAAACAATCTTAAATTAAGCCACTTTTCAATATCTTGAATATGTCTTGATACTTGTAGTCGGCTTAAACCTAAGTGTTCAGCGGCCTGTGTAAAACTCCCTGTGCGCGCCACTTCGACAAAGCTTGTAATTGAATTGAGTTTATCCATTGGTATCTTAATATGAAACAATGTGTATCTATGTAGTGTATTTATCAGTAAATGATGAACAAGTAAACTGCTGTTAATGAAACAAACAACGGAGTATTCCTCATGAAATTAGCAGTATTAGGCGCATCAGGTTGGATTGGTAGCCACATTACTTCAGAAGCATTAACACGCGGTCACCAAGTTAATGTGTTAGTAAGAGACGCAGGTAAAGTAACCCAAGATAATGTCACGATAACTGAATTTGATTTAACAAAAGACGATATAGCAAACGCCGCAGCAGGCAGCGATGCAGTAATTGTGGCTATTGGTGGTCGTGCTCTTGGTAATCATGAGATTGTGGCTAACAGTGCTCAACAATTACTGAGTGCATTGGCTGGCACTGGCATACGTATTTTATGGGTAGGGGGCGCCGGTAGTTTAGAGGTTGCACCGGGTGTCACGTTGATTTCTAGCCCTGATTTTCCAGCTGAATATAAAGATGAAGCACGTGCACAAGGTGAAGCGCTTGAGGTGTTTAGAGCATCAACCGCAGATACACCTTGGACCTTTGTATCCCCTGCTGCGGTAATTTATCCTGGTGATTCAGAGGGCCCTTATCGTGTAGGAGGCGATAGCTTCTTTACTGACTCAAACGGCGAAAGCAAAATATCAGTAACCGATTACGCTAAAGCCATGCTTGATGAAGCGCAATCTGCAGCACATTTAAATCAACGTATTAGTATTGCTTACTAGGCCTTTCCTCGGGCTCATAAAATGGTATTCTTAACGTCTGTTTTTAGTCGTTTATTCATCTTATGAGCCTGCTATTTTCTATTGCACTTGCAACAATTCCAGCCTTACCAGAACCGGTAGCCAATAATGCGGTTGCTAAAGTAGTTATTCATGAACAAGCTTACTTTTTAAGTTTTATGGGACTAGGTAAGGGTAAAGCACATCATGATATTCACAATAAAGTATGGGTACTCAAAGTTGGTGATGATTCTTGGCACGCAGCTAAAGAGGTACCGAGTACTCAACCTTTAGTGGGGCGTTTAGCCAGTACCGCAGTGGGGGTTGGTGAGTATGCTTATGTGTTTGGTGGCTATACGGTAAGCCATGATCATCAAGAGGTATCGACCCCAGATGTGTATCGTTATGATGTGATTACTAATTCATACACCCCACTTACCAGCATGCCAGTGCCGGTAGATGACAGTGTCGCTTTGGCATATAAACAACGTTATATTTATTTAGTCAGTGGTTGGCATAACGATGGTAACGTAAACTTAGTGCAAGTTTACGATATTAAAACGGATACATGGCAACAGGCTTCACCATTTTTAGGGAAACCGGTGTTTGGTCAAGCGGCTGCCATTAGCGGCAATACTATGTTGGTTTGTGATGGCGTAGAAACCAAAGCGAATGCTGATAAACGTCGCTCGTTTGCTGCGGTTCCACAGTGCCTAAAAGGAACCATTGATGCTAATAACCCTTTAAAAATTGATTGGCGAACGATTCCTCATCCCACTGGCGTGGCACATTATCGCATGGCAGCAACCAGCTTTAATGGCGATATATATATGATGGGTGGTTCAGCGAATCCCTATAATTACAATGGCATGGGTTACGATGGTAAACCAGCCCCTGCAAGCAATCATGTGTGGCGTTTTAATGTCGACAGCAATGATTGGCACGCGATGCCAAAGGCAAATACCGCCAGTATGGATCACCGCGGATTATTAGAACATCAAGGCAGTTTGTATCGCATTGGGGGCATGAACAATAACCAGCAAGTAACACCCGATGCGCTTGGCTACAAGGTACAGTTATCATTATGAATACACTCTATATCACAGGCGCAGGGGTGAGTGCCGCAAGCGGGATCCCAACTTTTCGTGGCGAAGATGGATTTTGGACCATTGGCAGCAAAAACTACACGCCGATGGAAATGGCAACACGTGCGATGTATCAAAACAACCCACGCGAATTTTTAGCGTGGTATTACCATCGCTTTGCAACGTACCGACATCATGGTCCGAACGAAGTTCATCATTGGTTGAGCGATAAAAATCTTATAACACAAAACATTGATGGCCTTGATGGAAAGGCGGGTAACACCGATTACATTGCGATTCACGGTCGTTTAGATCAAATGACGGTCTTTCACAATCAAGGTGATGAAGTGATGGCCTTCAACGCTCCATGGGATAAAGTAAACGAAGATAACTTACACCATTCATTACTTGAGGTGTTCAACATTAGTAATGAAAGTCCTATTGTTAATCAATCGTTTAAGCCATATGTGTTGTTATTCGATGAGTATTACACCGAACTTTATCGTATTTCTGAGGCGCAGCAACGTATGCTCGATGCTAATAAAATTGTATTTATAGGCACCTCGTTTACTGTCAATATTACGCAAATGGCACTTGATATTGCACGAAGTCAGGGAACGCCTATCGAAGTGGTAGACCCAGAACCCACGCATGTGTTTCATCCTAATGTGACTTACAAAAAAATGACGGCACTTGAGTACGTACAGCAGCAAGGTTAAAAGCTAACAAGGCGCTTATATTACGCGCCTCGTCTATTGATTATTGTTGCTCTGCTTTTGCTTCGGTGATGTTTAACCGAGCTTGCAATGGGTCAGGTAAAAACTCTGCGGTACCTGTTTTATTCATTTGCAGTAAAAATGGCTCATCATGTTTAAACGCAGACCACTTCGGGAGTCCCGGGCCATTTGGCGTGCCTAATTTAATAAAGTTAGTAACATAACGGTGCATAATTTTAGCCGCTTGCTTGTCTTGTTCGGTGGTAACATGACCGTATTTTGCTTGCACCGTATTAAAGAAATACGGAATCTCGCTGGCATGCTCAGCTCCTGGTTTATCTAAAGTTTGCGCCACATAGCCAAAGCGGTATAAATAAGCCTGCTTGCCCATATCTGAAATGCGTTTAGCAACAAATCGAGCAGGTTCTTGCATTTGTGCATCTTGACCAATCTGATAGTTAAGCATGGGCAGTGGAGTGTCGCCATTGGCATCGTATGTCATTCTTGCCTGTGTGCTGTGCCCAGCAAAGCTGTCGAATAAAGCGTCTTTTGAAGCAAATCCTGCAAACCCTAAATCCCTGTCTGTAGTGCCAACCATGGCTGGTATGTGGCTAAATGTCCCTTTTCTTAAACGCGTTTCGGTTGATGCACTAATAATGGTGCCATCAATAATGGGGCCACCAACATAGTTTGGTACGTCGGTATTTTGTTGGTGTAGCGTGCTTAAGTTGAGGTCATCGATAATATCTTCGGCAGATAACTCACGAAGCGCAGCCAGCGCGTTTTCATCGCTGCCTAAAATTGTATGCTGCTTAGCAAAGTTTTCACCGATTTGTTCTGCGCTTAACACCGTGTCGTCATTACTGTGTAAAGGCCGTTGTTTAAATAGGTCTCGGCCACCAGCAGACATAATAATTGCTTGCTGAAATAAATTATTAGCAGCCGGCGTTTGCATCATCGCATGCACTGATGCACCACCTGCAGATTCACCCATTAATGTCACCTTTGATGCATCGCCACCAAATTGAGCGATGTTTTTTTTCACCCATTCAAGCGCTGCAATTTGGTCCATTAATGCGTAGTTACCCAGTGCATCATTTTCAAATCGTGTGAGGGCAGGGTGCGCAAAAAAGCCGAATCGACCTAAACGATAATTAAAGCTAACAAAAATAACACCTTGTTTAGCAAAGCTTTCGCCAGAGTATACTGCTGGTGAAGCCCCACCGTTTACAAAGCCGCCACCATGGATCCAAACTACAACAGGGTAAGGGCTATCACTGTGCTTGGCGGGTTTAAACACATTCAAATACAAACAGTCTTCTGAAGGCGTGGTTGCTAATGGCGCAGCATCGCCAGCAAATGGTTTTTGCATGCAATCAGGGGCATAATTTTCCAATACCTTGACACCTTGCCATTTAGTAACCGGTTGAGGGGCTCGCCAGCGTAAGTTTCCCACAGGGGGCGCTGCATAGGGAATGCCTTTATAGGCAATAACTCGCCCTTGCTGTTGTCCTTGAATAAGGCCGCCACTTACTGCTACATGGTCGGATTGTGGTTGGTCTTGGCAGCCTTGTAGAAACAGGGCTGAGCCTAACATAAGAGAGGAATAGAAAATCGATTTTAAAATACGCGATGTCATAACATAGCCCAGACTGTTTTGGTTAGGCTTATAATATTAACATATTCAAATAGCCACAACGAGAAAACCAGCACAGCAACAAGGGAAAGACTCTGTTGGTTTAGTCTTTGGCTGTTTCATATGATAAAGAATAGAAAAGCCCGCGCAAAGCGGGCTTTTAAGTGGGGTATTAACCTTTATTACTCAGGTAATGTGAATGACACTGTTAGGTCTTCACCCGATGTAACGGTGACAGGTTTAATTTGATGAAGCGTAAACTCTTGGTCTTCTGCCTCTGCATCATCAATGTGTGCAGCGCATGTGTAAGCAAGTTGGTAATCACCAGGTTGAATGAATGCAAGTTCGAACTCGTATTGATTATCTTCACTATCAAAAACCACATTAGCCGTTGCAAGTGGTGCATCTGCCGGTGTTTCGTTCTCATTTACTTCGTAGTTGTCCATTGGTGTTTCTACGTCACTGCTATACAGGTAAACAGCGTGGCCAAACGAGCCATCTTCAGCAGCAATAGCAATATTATCGGTTTCGCAGTTAGCAATTAATACGTCGCTTACTGTGCCTTCAATATCTTGCGATTCAGCCAAGTTCTCTAAACGAACACCACGAGGCTTAAGCACAATTTCAGAACTATTTTGCGGGTCAACTAATGATTTTTTAAGGTCAAATTCAATAACAAATTCGTTACCAGCTTGATTAAGTGTGAAGCCATCAAGTTGAATTTCACCCACACCGTCGTTGCCTTTACGTTTAACGATTAATGGTTCAATGCTGTCATCTTCATACACAACATGTGATGTCATTGTTAAGTCGTTTGTATCACCATTGATAACATCAGCACGGATCCACTGATACTCGCCTGCAGGCACTTCTTCATCTTCTAAAAGAGCGAAAACATCGTCGCCTGTGTAGTCAAGTAAGTTGACCATTTCAGGTTTTGTTTCATCATCGTCTTCACGCGTTTCAAAAGTGATATCTTCACCGCCTTGCGTTCTCAGTGTGATTGAATCAAATACGACATTGACAGCTTTTAAGCCTGTTACTGGCGCATCAGATACACCCAGAGTGAATTTAGCCATTTGCGGCTGAGCTATGTTGTCATTTTTGTCGTTGTCTGAGCCACAACCAACGAGTGCAAGTAAGATAGCGCTGCTAAGCATTGTTGATTTAAAGTTCATGATTCATTCCTTTAGTGTGTTATGTGTATGCTAGGAAGTATAAGTAACGAAAACTTAATAGAACTTGAATTGTTATTAACTCGTTGCGTTTATCAAAAAAGCAGAATGAAATATGCAGCTATCTTACATTTAAAGTATATTAATTTAACAACGTATAATGACTTTTCTGCTTTTGCTGAATTTAGAGTGTGCGGTTTTTTTACTATTATTGAAAAAAGCTGAATATTTTCACCCAGGACAATAATGAAAAATTATGTCATCAGTGATTGAATTCGGCCCCATCAACGAGAGCCGATTTGCTTATAGAAATACACTGTTGCATCAAACGTACCCGCGGAACTTTTTGAAAAACCTGGGATTGAGCCCGCTTCAATGTAGTTAAGCTTACGATATAGAGTGGATGCGATATCCCCCATACGGGTATCAAGTACTAATAAACTAATCCCCATTGCGTTAGCGTCGGTTTCTAGGGTGTTCATTAATTGTTTTGCAATGCCTTGGCCTTGATAGTCGGTGTGCACCATCAGTTTTTCTACTTCACCTCGGTGCATTCCGTTTGCTTTTGAACACAAAGATAATTGAACAGAGCCAATCACTTGCTCATCCTCCATAGCTAAATAAAGGCGTCGATATGGCGTGGCTAAGTCAGTATTAACGCCCTGCCAATAGTCATGAGCTGCGTGTAATGATAACGGTGCAATAAAACCGATGGATGCACCACTTTCTACACTATTAATGAGCAGGGTATTTAACGAACTGGCGACCCCTTTTATTGAATGTACTGCTTTAATTTTCATGGCGTTATTGTTGTTGAAATGGATAAACAGAACCTAAATTAAGTAACGAGGTAAGCTCATCAAGTGCCTGATAGCTCTCAGTTAAAAGCTGAGGATCAGCAAAGTCATTGCTCGTTAATGAATCGCGATAATGTGTGTTAGCCCAATTGACTAGTTGGTCATATTTGTCGTGACTAAAGCGCACGGCAGGGTTTACCGCGTTAAGCTCGTTGGCGTTTAATGCAACACGCAAGCGTAAGCACGCAGGGCCTCCGCCATTTTGCATGCTCTGCCGTAAATCAAAAAAACGGACATGTTGTATCGGATTATCCGACAAAATTAATTCTTGAATATATTGATGCACAGCTAAGTTACGTTGGCATTCTTGTGGAGCGACTAACAGCATGCTGCCATCGGCAAGTGTAATAAGTTGGCTATTAAATAAGTAGCTGCTTACAGCATCGGTAATACTTACTTTTTGGGTCGGTACTTCAATAATATGCAGGGTTTTTTCACCGGTATAGGCTTTTTTTATTTCATCTAAGGCATGTGCTTGGTTTAAAAAAGCTTGCTCATGGCACAGTAAAACATTGCCATTTGCGACTGCAATTACATCGTTATGAAACACACCTTGGTCAATCACAACAGGGTTTTGTTGAATAAATAGCTGGCTGTGGGGTTTTAATTGGTGCAAACGAGCAACAGCCTGTGATGCCTCGAGTGTTTGCCGTGCAGGAAATTTACTTGGTTTGGGGAGTGCATTATTAAAGCTACTCGCACCAAATACAAATACCTCTAACCCTGTATCTGCATGGCTATCGCATAAACGATTATGATTGGCAGCACCTTCATCACCGAAAAAACCTTGGTCAGGCAAGTGACAGTGATGGCTAAAATAGTGGTCGTTGTTAAACATGGCTTTCAACAACGCTGTTGTCGTTGTCGGTTCTAATGAGCGGTGAAATTTGTTGTTTAAGTTTGCAGCTGTAAAATGCACTTTGCCATCAAGCGTATCAGCAGAGGGAGACACGGTTGCTGCGTTTGCAGTCCACATAGCAGACGCACTGTAACAGGCTCGCAGTAAAATGGGATCGGCTTTAAATGCTTTTTCAATAATTTGCCTGTCGCTGCCAGTAAATCCCAAACGTTTTAATACGTTGATATCAGGACGAGCATGGGGTGCAAAAATACCTTGTTCTAAGCCGAGCTCATGCATTGCCTTCATTTTTTCTAACCCTTGCAATACGGCTTCTCTAGGGTTTGAATGTGATGAGGCATGACTTAATGAGGCAACATTGCCATACGATAATCCCGCGTAATTGTGTGTTGGCCCCACTAAGCCATCAAAGTTTACTTCTACTGCGTGCATACTCATTCCAATTTGTTAAATGCGTGTTTTTAAACCATACAGATTTTTTTTAAACGAAGCGAGCCAACTCCATTTCAACATTACGAAGGTGTTGTTTAAGCCGTTTTTGTGTCGCAATTAAATAAGCTTTTTGCTTATTTAATTTTGCGTGCTGTTGCCTTACAGCGTTATAAAGCGTTCTTTTGGGAATGTCATACTGTTCAGCGGCTTCGGTAATTGTAAGATGATGAACAGATACCTTTTGCAGTGCTTCTATAAATTCAGGATCGTTATTTAACATAGCGACGCTCCCTATCTGCAGTGGTATGAGGATCGTTCGGTTCATGCACATGCCATGTGCTAATATCTAAACGCCAAAGTAAGTAAAGAGTGTGATAAAAGTTAGTCACGTTCGTCTCCTTTTAGGTGCAAGTTCCTTTTTCACTATTGGAAGAACTGTGCCACTCTTTATTTTTATTTTAAATTATTTAAAATCAGTGACTTATTTTTTGTGGGAATATTTGTAGCAATCTCTAAGCACTAAAATAGTGAAGCAAGTCTTAAAAACTGCACTTTTATGATGCGGTGGGTTTTATTAAGGCAGTGCGTTATGAATATCGACAAAATAAAAAATGAGAAGAACATAATTAGCGCTAACTCGTTAGCGCTAATTAATGGCTATGTTAACGAAAGCTGGTAACGCTAAAATCCTTCAAGCACTAACTTACCGCGTGCTTGATGCGATTCTAAAATAGCATGGGCTTTGAGTATGTTCTCGACATTTATTTTTCCTAAATGCTCACCCAAGGTGGTTTTAATGATGCCTTTATCAACAAGCTCTGAAAGTGTTGTTAGTAGTTGGTGTTGAGCAATCATATCGTCGGTTTGAAACATTGAGCGGGTATACATAAACTCCCAATGAAGCGAAATACTTTTGCGCTTAAGCTTTAAAATATCGAAGCTTGCGGGGTCATCAATCAGTGCTAATTTACCCTGTGGTTTAATTACCTCTACAATACTGTCAAGGTGCTTATCGGTATGCGTTAAACTGATTACATAATCAAATTCATCAAGTTCTGCGTCAATACGTTGTTGATTGAGATCTTGGCTGTGATCTAGCACATAATCTACGCCTAAGTCGGTTAGCCATTGTACACTTTGCTGACGTGCCGCTGTGCCAACAACTGTTAAGTTTGTTAGCTGTTTAGCAAGCTGCACTAAAATTGAGCCAACCCCACCCGCTGCACCAATTACCAATACTGAGGCGGGTTTGCTGTCTTTTGATTGCGTAATTTGCAGACGGTCAAATAACAATTCCCATGCTGTAATACTGGTTAGAGGGAGGGCGGCGGCTTCTGCATTGGTTAAGCTTGCGGGTGCTTTACCAACAATGCGTTCGTCAACTAGTTGCAACTGCGCATTACTGCCTTGGCGAGTTAAATCGCCAGCATAATAGACTCGGTCGCCAACGTTAAATAATGACACGTTTTCACCAACGGCTTTTACTGTGCCTACTGCATCCCAGCCAATGACTTTATAGCCGCTTTGGGGAGAAACGTTTGCGCGGATTTTAGTGTCAACAGGGTTGACTGAAATAGCCTCAACAGCAACTAAAATATCGCTGCCCGTTGCAACTGGATCTGGTAATTCAATTGCTTGTAAGGAATGTTCACCAAGCGTTGGGGTGGCTTTGCTATAACCAAATGCTTTCATAATCGTGTCCGTTTTAGTGGGTTTTACCCACTATAACGCATTTAAATCTATTAAAAAGCGGTGTAATCGAAATTCACTTTCAAATAATTTTTGTTAATCAAGATCGCTATTTACCAAATCGAGAAGCTGAATAAGTTGCAAAGCCTGTTGCTCATTGATGCTAGGAAAGCGACAACGAATTTGTTCAGGAATACTGGCAGCGTCATCTTGTAAGGCCTTACCCTTGGCTTCGAGTTGGACTAGGCGTTTACGTTTATCTTGGCTGTCTTGGTAAATACTCAATAACGACTTTTCGCTCATCTTTTTTAAAATTTGCGTCATAGCACCGCCATCAATGGCTGTTTTTTCGAGTAATTCAGCTATGCTGATCTTGTCTTTTTCCCATAATGCCATCATCACGACGTACTGTGGGTAGGTCAAATTTAACTGGTTGAGTGAATCACGGTACGCGCGAGCAATGCTATTCGATGCCATATATAAGCGATGGCAAAGTTGGTTATCGAGTTTTAATTGCGGGTACTTCATAGTGGATTCCTTATGATCAGTGAGTGTATTTTAATTTGCATACAAAATATTTGCAATATTCAAAAAGCTGTTCTAATATATTTTGCATACAAAATATATTCACTCACAAAGGAGAGTAATCATGAAAGAACTACAAAGCGTTGCCTATACTGCAAAAGCCACAGCAACAGGTGGCCGTGAAGGTACTGCAAAATCAGATGACGGTCGTTTAGATGTCGCATTATCAACACCTAAAGGGTTAGGTGGTGATGACGGTCAAGGCACAAACCCAGAGCAATTATTCGCAGCGGGCTATGCTGCATGCTTTATTGGTGCACTAAAATTAGTGGCAGGCCAAACTAAAGTTAAACTACCGAGTGATACACATATCAACTCTGAAGTATCAATTGGTCCAATCGAGGGCGGGTTTGGTATTGCTGTTAAATTGGCGGTGTCAGTGGGCGATTTAGACAAAGAAACTGCGCAAACATTAGTCAATAAAGCACACGAAGTGTGCCCTTACTCAAATGCAACGCGCGGCAACATTGCTGTTGAATTATCAGTGATTTAGTATGCTGATAGGTGGGCTTAAATAGCCCACCTCCTTCGTTAAGGCTTTACTATTTCAAACCAATAGTCAAAGTTGTCAATTAAGCTAATCAATAAGGCAAATTTTTGGATATCACCTTTGAAACTGGTTTTATTGCTTTCAAGTAAGCGCTTAAAGTCGACCTGTTTCATTAAAAGTAAATCTAAATCTGCACGATTAAGCGTTAGCGTTAAATCAGCATGCTCACTTTGTGTGTTTGCTAAGTTGTTTAAGTGGGCGTTGTTTAACTCAATAACGAACTGTTCTTGGGTATCGGGCAGCTGAATATTGATAATAAACTGATGTTGAGCCGCTTTTTCGGCATTTAATCGCACACCTAAATAGTCAAAGACGAGTTCAGTACTCATTGCTTTGATGATGTCTGGCCCAATTTCTGTTTTATTTACACTGCTTGGCATGCCATTTCTAAGCTCATAAGCTGCAGATAAGTATGCATTTCTCCAACCTGCATTTTCAGCTTGGTAGCCTAATTGTTCTAATGTATCAGCTTGTAATGCAATGGCTGCTTGATTCTCAGGTTCCGCATAAACTAAGTGATTTAGCAGTTCTGCTACCCATCTATATTCACCATTATTAAATGCCGTTTGTGCCACGTTTAGCATTGCCTTGCTACCGCCTGCGAGTTTTACGTATCGTTTTGCGGAATCGGCAGGGCTGAGTTTATTAAGTGTGGCAGGGTTCATATCAAAAAAGCCAAGATACTTATTAATAATGCCTCTTACGTTGTGGCTAACAGAGCCATGATAGCCGCGGTTAAACCATTCGTTCGATAAACTTTCCGGTACTGTAAATTGGTTATGGATTTCGTTTATCGTAACCCCTTGATTGGCTAAATTGAGAGCCTGATCATGCATGTATCCGTACATATCACGTTGTTTTTCAAGGTAATGAACAATATTCTTATTACCCCATCGAGGCCAATGGTGTGAAGCAATTAGTATGTCGGCTTGCTGAGCAAACTGTTGTAAAGTTTGGTTTATTTTTTTGCTCCATTGTGATGCATCCCTCGTTTCTGCCCCGCGTATTGTATAGATGTTGTGCATGCCTGCGACCGTGTTTTCGGCCATCCATAAAGTTTTAAATTGAGGAAACCAAGTATTCATTTCTGAAGGCGATTCGGTGTGCGGTGTGTTTTTCATTACCATTTCAATGCCGTCGACAACTATGGTTTCTTGAGGCTGTTCAATAATACGGGTAGGCGCGATTAAGCTAACATAGCCAAACGCAATCCCTTTACCTAGCGCACTATCAACTGTAGATAGTTCATTTTTACCAATAATACTTCCATATTGATACCCAGCGCGACGCTGCATTGCATTGCCAGCCAAAACAGACTCTTTTACAACGTGTTCCATAAAGTGCGCGGGGGCAATTATCTGTACGTCGTTATTATCGACTTGTTGTTGACTAATAATGCCTTTTACCCCGCCAAAGTGATCGGCATGTGCATGGCTTTAAACAATGGCTTTAATGGGTCTATCACCTAGGTGCTTTGTTATTAAATCGTGTGCTGCTTTGGCTGTTTCAGGAACGGTAAGGGGATCAAATATAATCTATCCGGTATCGCCTTTGACATAAGTGACATTCGCTAAATCAAAGCCTCTTACCTGATATATATGCTCAGAAACTTTAAAAAGCCCGTAATTTAGATTAAGTAAAGCCTGGCGATGAAGGCTTGGGTTTATGGAGGGGATAAAGTCGTGTTCTTTTAAAAAGTCAAATTGATTGAAGTCCCAAATAACCTCACCATTTGCATTTAATATGTGCTTATTTTGGGGTTTAGCAATGAGTCCTTTACTGGCAAGTGCAAAGTCAGTTTTATCATTAAAAGGGAGTGTTTGTAACAACTGTTGGTTTTTTTGAACGGTGAATTTACTCGCAGGTTTACTCGTTAGGTCACTTTCTGCTTGTGTGTAATGAGTACACACTACACACGCTAATAGGCTGAGATTTATTAATTTTGTTATCATTTTTGTGTCCTTGGTGTTGTTCTTTTTATA
The DNA here is from genome assembly GCF_003515105.1 of Pseudoalteromonas lipolytica. Classification (NCBI taxonomy): domain Bacteria; kingdom Pseudomonadati; phylum Pseudomonadota; class Gammaproteobacteria; order Alteromonadales; family Pseudoalteromonadaceae; genus Pseudoalteromonas; species Pseudoalteromonas lipolytica. The sequence goes on from NZ_CP032091.1 coordinate 722,388, forward strand.
CGTTTTTTATTTGTGCCAATAAATCACCAGAGCCTGTGAGAGATGATGTTTGACCGGCTAAAGGTTCGCTGAACAAAATGGGCTTGATTGTTTTTGCGCGTTGCTCATCAAAAACAGGTATTTGGCTCATCGCAAACTCAGAGAGGGCAGTAATGGTTAAAGAAGGGTTAACACCTAAGTTACCCGGAATAATTGAACCGTCGATAACGCGTAGGTTTTTGTAACCGAAAACTTCACCAGAGGTGTCGACCACGCCTGTTTGCGCATCGGCACCCATAGCTACGCCGCTCATGATATGTGCCGTCATGGGGGCTCCAAATAACACTTCGGTTAATGCTGAACCGGGTACGCCGCCCAGTTTCTCCGCATAGCGTTTGGTGGCTTCTTCTGCTTTTGGAAATGAGACTGTCAGTGGGGTATCTTCGGCTTTTTGTACTGCGGTGATACCCTTTTTAAATAATCGATACCATTTTCGACGCCACTCAAGGTGGATAAAAGCTTCTGATTTTTGCATCACTAAGAACAAAATAGAGCTGCGAGCTTTTCCCTTCGGCCTGAGTACTTTGGCGGTTTTAATTGGATGGCGTACTGTGTTTAGTAAAAATTTTGCAATACGTTTAACTCCTGTGCCTGTCACCATTGGCACGTAAGGCAAATAGAGCCAGGTACCATCTGAGCCTTCTCGAAAACGACAAATCTCAATATTGGTGTCTTTATCTACAGAAATAAATGAACTGATTGCAACGCCGTCATCCACTTTTTTAGTTGTATTGTTTGCGGTTGTGAGCGTTTCTGAGTTAGTGCGAATTTGTTGCCCTAGCCATGGCGAAATATGGGGAAGTGTTTTATCTTGGTCGCGCATTTTCAATAGCAACGGTACTGTGCCCATTACACCTGCACTTAGCACTACTCCGCGGGTTTTTAGGGTGTAGATATGGCTGTTTTTATGGCTCGTATCTTTTATTTTAATTTTATAGCCTGCACTGCCATCGTCATTAAGAGGCGTGATTTTAATGACTTCGGAGCTAGGTCTAATTTCAACCCCGTTTCGCTGTGCAAAAAAGAGGTAGTTTTTCATTAGCGTATTTTTGGCATTGTTACGACAGCCAATCATACAACTGCCACAGTAGTTGCAGGTGTGACGACGTGGGCCATCGCCATTAAAGTAAGGATCGGGTACTTCTTTATTGTACGCTTCACCGGGCTTGGCAAATAGCACTCCCGTATTGACGGTTTTAAATGAGCTGCCTTGGCCCATTTCTTCTGCCACATGTTTGAGTGTGTCATCGGCGACATTGGTGTAGGTGTTTTTGGCACTGCCAAGCATGCGCTGAGCAAGCCCATAATAGGGCATTAAGCTTTCTTTCCAGTCTGGCTTTATACGTGTCCATGCGGGAGATTGAAATACTTCGTCATCCGGTATTAAATGCACATTAGCATAAATTTGCGAACCTCCCCCGACACCCACACCGTGTAACACAGTGACTTTATTGGTAAACGAAAATTGAATACAGCCTTTTAAACCAATTTCGGGTTGCCACATGTAGTTTTTAATATCTAAATTGGTTTTTGGGAACGCTTTATCATCTCGGCGTAGGCCTTTTTCGAGTACTAAAACCCGATTGCCTTTTTCACTTAAACGCAAGGCACTCACAGAGCCACCAAAGCCTGAACCAATAACTATTTGGTCAAAATCAAAATTATCTTGCTGCATTGTTGTCACCTGTTGGGGTTTATTGTTATGAGTTTATTCGGGTTAAAAAGGCTAATAGCCGGTCAGCAAATTTACCGTACGGAGGTGCTAAAAACTTAATGCTAGTAAATCTGGCTTGATAAAACACCGGGCGTAATTTTGAGAACGTTAAAAACCCTTCGTAGCCATGATAATGCCCCATACCACTGGCACCGACTCCCCCAAAAGGTAAGTCATGTTGCCCAACATGAAATAACGCGTCGTTGACGCTAACACCACCAGACATAATGTTATCAATATAGTAGTTGATTAATGACTTGTCGTAGCTAAACGGGTAAAAGGCCAGCGGTCTATCTCGTTCGCTGACGTAATCAACCACCTGTTGGGGAGAGTGGTAAGTTTTGAGCATTAAAATAGGGCCGAAAGTTTCGCGAGTATCAATGTGCATATTGTCATTACTATGCATAATGATCGTGAGCGGGAACTTTCGTGTTTTTGCATCGGCAGCTTGTTTACCCAGTGTGATTACTTTGGCACCGAGTTGCTGAGCGTCAGCAACGCAATCAACTAAACGCTTAAATGCGCGGTCATCAATAATGGCTGTGTAGTCTTCACTGTGAATATCGGGTAGGTGTTTTTTTGCCCAATGGGTCGCTGTTTCTATAAAGTGCTCACATTGCGATTGATGCACGAATACATAATCAACATTAGTGCAAATTTGCCCTGCATTAAGCTGTTTAACATACATTATTCGTTCTACAGCCTTTTGCATTGGGTAATCTTTTGCGATGACAGCAGGCGACTTACCACCTAACTCTAAGGTAACTGGGGTCAAGTTCTTTGCCGCCGCTGCCATTACTTTTTTACCCGTTTCGCCGGAACCGGTAAACATTAAGTGATCAAATGGCAACTTTGAAAAGGCAATCCCTACTTCACCTGTTTCACAAAAAAAGGCTAATTTTTCAGGTTTGAAATAATGACCAACAAGCTCAGCGAGTAGGGCACTTAAATGACGGGAATTCTCTGACATTTTAACCATGGCTTTATTACCCGCGGCAAAGGCAGCTGCCAACTGACTAAATGCCAAATTTATTGGGAAGTTCCACGGAATGATCAACCCAACCACCCCTAGTGGCTGTGGTATCACTCGGTTTTTAGCTCCAAAGTACATGCGATGATCTACATGACGTTTTTGTACTTTCATCCACTTATTTAGTTGCTTGAGTGTACTGTTAATATCGGCACAGGCATTGATGATCTCTGCAAGCAGCGTTTCGTGGCGTGAACGATTACCATAGTCGAGATTAATAGCCTTAATAATACGTTCTTGGTTATTGGTAATTAAGGCTTTTAAAGCAAGTAAGTGTTCACGACGTTGTTCATAGCTTTCTATCCCTTGGGCTTTTGCAAATGCGCGTTGCTTTGCAAGTGTGGTGTGCAGAATGTCGTTGATGATGACTGGATGTTTTGCAATGTTCATGTCGGTGCTCTAATAGCAAAGGTAACTGATAGCTTAAATAAAATACTTGCAGTTAATTTGACTTTTTAGGACACTGAAATGACTCTTTGGGACATATGGTATTTTTGTGGAAAGTTTAATACGCTCATCAAGCTTGGCGGGCTTTGAAGGTTTAGTCAGGCGTTACGGGGTAAACCCGAATACGCTATTGGAACACGCGGGCATTTTACCTGCACAATTACGTGACCCCGACAGCTTTGTTGTTTATAGCCACTATTTACAGCTTTTAGAACTCGCTGCAGCAGCCTGCGACGAACCATGCTTTGGCTTAAAATTAGGGAGTCAACAAAGTATGAGCACCGTGGGCCTTATTGGGGCGTATATGTCGCGCCAGCCAACGATTCTTGATGCGTTAAACGTAGCTCAAAAATATATTTATCTACATGCAGAGGGCATTGTGCTTAACCTTGCTTTATATGGGCAAAATAGCTGCGAAGTACGATTTGTCCGTTTGTCTGATGAAAAGCAGGAATTTGTTCAAAAAGCGCAACTGGCTGTGTGTTTAGTCAATAAAGTAATGAAAGAGCTGGTGGGTCCCAAGTGGCGAGCCGATAAAGTATGCCTTCGGCAGTCGCCAGTGAGTGAACACACGGCCTTGTTTGCCAAGGTGCTTGGCTGTGAGGTTGAATTTAATGCTGATACTGATGCTATTTATTTTTCGAGTGCGTTTTTAACGTATAAACCAAAACTCAATGATGCCATTCTCGATACCCTCATTGCAGATCAGCTTGAGATGCAGCGTATAAATAAGCTCCCAGATGAAATGCTGCATATTGAAAGCGCCATGAAAATGCTATTGGCAACAGGGGACTGTAGTAAAGAAAACACAGCATTAAGTATGGGTGTTCACCCTAAAAAGTTACAGCGTATTTTAACTATGCATGAAACGACTTATCGACAACTGCTTGATGATGTTAGAAAGTCAGAAGCCGTTCGACTACTTCAACACGGTAATGTAAGTATGACCGATTTAGCCTTGCGGTTAGGTTATGCAGAATTGTCTATTTTTAGTCGTCGTTTTAAGGCCTGGTTTGGGGTATCACCAACACAGTGGCAAACACAGCACGGGGTGTCATAAAACTTTAATATATGTTTTTTCATATATGAGTTTTTTATATTCGTTTTTCCATATATAGTAGCGTTATCTAACGAAGGTGATGCTATGAATAACTTAGAACCTACGGCTTTTTTTAAATGCTTAGCAGATGAAACACGCTTAAAAACGTTGTTGCTGATCATGCATCAGCAAGAATTGTGTGTGTGTGAATTAGTGGCGGCTTTGGCATTGAGCCAACCGAAGATCTCTCGCCATTTGGCACTACTTCGAAAGTCAGGGCTATTATCAGATAGAAAACAAAGCCAGTGGGTTTACTACCAACTAAACTCAGATTTACCTAACTGGACGCAGCAAATTCTAAAAGCGACGTTAGACTCAAATTTTCAGCTAATCGACACTGACTTAACCCGACTTGAAACGATGGGGAATCGCCCCGAACGTCAAGCGCACTGTTGTTAAAGAGGACAGCACAATGACAATTAAAATAGGTATTAATGGTTTTGGCCGCATGGGACGCTTAACACTTAGAGCAGCACTGAATTGGCCTGAACTTGAATGCGTTCAAATTAACGACCCTGCCGGTGATGCAATTACCCATGCTCATTTATTTGAGTTTGATTCGGTGCACGGCCGATTACAGACGCCTGTCACGGTGGAGCACGATACCATTCGTGTTGCTCATCATACAATTGCTGTGTCTAACAACAAAACCATCGCAGAAACTGACTGGTCAAACTGCGATATCGTGATTGAAGCCAGCGGTAAAATGAAAACCAAAGCCTTACTCGATGAATACTTAGTGCAAGGTGTAAAGCGAGTGGTTGTCACTGCGCCGGTTAAAGAAGACGGCGTGTTAAATATTGTGATGGGGGTGAACGATCATCTTTATAACCCACAACAGCATCAACTTGTTACAGCGGCGTCGTGTACTACTAACTGTTTAGCGCCTGTTGTAAAAGTACTACAGGAAAAGGTTGGTATTAAGCACGGCTCAATGACCACCATTCATGACATAACCAACACGCAAACCATTATTGATGCGCCTCATAAAGACTTGCGTCGTGCGCGTTCTTGCGGCACAAGTTTGATCCCCACCACAACAGGCAGCGCTACTGCAATCACCCATATTTTCCCTGAATTAAAAGGAAAATTAAATGGTCATGCAGTGCGAGTGCCACTGACCAATGCGTCAATCACCGACTGTGTGTTTGAATTAAAAGAAAGCGTGACTGAAAAACAAGTCAATGCGTGGTTTAAAGAAGCCGCTGACGGTGAGTTAAAAGGCATTTTAGGTTACGAAGAAAAGCCATTAGTGTCTATTGATTATAAAACCGATCCTCGCAGTGGCATTATCGATGCGCTCTCAACAATGGTTGTTAACGATACCCAATTAAAGCTTTACGTTTGGTACGACAACGAGTGGGGTTATGCAAATCGCACTGCTGAGCTGGTTCGTAAAGTGGCATTGTCTTAAGGTATTTTGATGCGTGAACAATTGGCTGCTTTGCCAAACGAATTAAAACAATACCTAATAATAACCGGTAACTACTGGGCGTTTACCCTCACCGATGGGGCGCTCAGAATGCTGGTAGTGCTGTATTTTCATCAGCTTGGGTATGAAGCATTAGCAATTGCCATGCTGTTTTTGTTTTATGAAGTATTTGGTGTAATTACCAACTTAGTCGGTGGCTGGCTCGGGGCACGTTTGGGACTCAATAAAACCATGAATTTGGGATTATTGTTGCAACTTGTTGCGCTCGCCATGTTGTGTGCGCCCAGTCACTGGTTAACGGTCGGATTTGTCATGACTGCACAAGCGCTGAGTGGTATTGCTAAAGACTTGAATAAAATGAGTGCTAAAAGTGCGATAAAGTATTTGGTACCTAAAGGCCATGAGGGAGAGTCAACCCTGTATAAATGGGTTGCTATTCTAACTGGATCTAAAAATGCGTTGAAAGGGCTCGGCTTCTTTTTAGGCGGCGTGTTACTCACATTATTTGGTTTCACAGGCGCTATTTTTGCCATGTTAGTGATGCTGGGAGTGGTTTGGATTTTAAGCCTGCTTACGCTTAATGCTGACATCGGAAAAGCTAAGAATAAGCCAAAATTCAAAACATTATTCTCAAAATCGCGGGCAATTAATTTACTCAGCTTTGCCCGAATGTGCTTATTTGCTTCGCGAGATGTGTGGTTTGTAGTGGCACTGCCTGTGTATTTGGCAACGCAGTTTGGTTGGCAACACTGGTGGGTGAGTGGCTTTTTAGCGTGTTGGGTAATTGGCTACGGTTTAGTGCAAACTCAGGCACCGCGTATCACAGGCCATAAAAAAGTAGGTTTTTTGCCAACACGCCAAGCTGCAATGTGGGTAACGGCATTAACACTATTCACTTGTTTGTTGGCTACAGCACTGACATTAAACGTGTTTATGCAACTAAGCTTATTGATTGGTTTATTGATTTTTGGCTTCATTTTTGCGGTCAATTCATCGTTGCATAGCTACTTAATTGTTAGTTTCGCAGACAACGATGGCGTGTCGCTCGACGTGGGCTTTTATTACATGGCAAATGCGTTAGGACGACTAGTGGGAACGGTGCTCTCTGGCTGGGTGTTTCAGGTGTTCGGGCTGGTTGCGTGTTTATGGGTGAGTGTGGCTTTATTAGCAATGGCATCTGTTACGACCTGGTCGTTGAATAAAAAGTAAAAACTCATACTTTTTTTATGTTTGTTGCTGTTAGTTTAGCAAGATAGTCTAAACTATTATCAAATAAACAATAAAAACGGGAATATTCAATGCGGCAGTTAGCATTAGCAAAAAAGCTTTTATGGCTTACCGTAGGAAGCATTTTTATTACAGTGTTTGTACTTTCTAGTGTGCTCTGGTGGCAGCTTTCACAAAGTAATGAGCAACTTGCTGGGCAGTCTGAAAAATTAATTGTTGCCGAGGTTGAAGATAAACTTTCTTCCAATGCGGCAGCATATGGCGAACAAGTCGCTGGCTTTATAAATGAAGCTTACCGTGTGCCTTATTCATTTGCAGCTATCCTCGGTGATGAACAAGCTGCAAATGCCATTACGCGTGATGCTGTGGTTGAATTAAACCGCGCATTATTAGAAAAAAATACACTCCTTTCATCTATCTATACCCAATTCGAACGCAATGGTTTTGATGGCCGTGATGCGAATTTTATAAGTGGTTATGATCATTCAGTTGCAGGGGCAGGTACCCTAGAAATTTATTTTACGCGTAATCGTGATGGTGCTATTGAGCAGCAAGTGGTTGAAGACGTAGAAGAAAAATATGTAGATAAACTGAGCGAATTCGGTCAACGAGAAGCCGAATGGTACCTTTGTGCAAAAGACACGAAAGTCCCGTGCATTATGGAGCCGTATCTATACGAAATTTCGCCAGGTTATTCAGAAATGATGACCTCACTTACGGTGCCTATTATTAGAAACAGTGAGTTCATTGGTGTTGCAGGGGTTGATTTAACGTTACCCGTGTTCCAAACAATGACAGAAAAACTGTCAAAAGAGCTGTATAACGGAAAAGCGCGCGTAACCTTATTAAGCTCGCTTGATTTGGTTGTAGGGAGCAGTCATTACAAAGATAAATTAGGCCGACCACTTAAAGAAGTCGTGCCTAAGAATATGCTTGATAACTACAACAGATTAAAAAAACAAAACGGAATTTTTAAGGTCGAGGACGAGTATTTAGTTAACTACCCCATCACCATTAAGCTTGCTAAAAAGCAGTGGAATTTATTAATCGAAGTGCCGACTGAACTTGCTCTTGAAGGGCCGCAAGCATTAGCTGACAGCATGAGCGAAAATGCTAATACGCTTGGAGGATTGATTTTAGTCACCGGAATTATTATCGCAGGCGCTGCTTTTGTGATCATGTTGCTGGTGATCCGTACGATCGTCGCTCCTCTTCAGCAGATACAGCAACGGGTTGATAATTTGGCAAGTTCAGAGGGCGATTTAACACAAACATTGCATGTTGATACCCATGAAGAGTTGATTGCGTTGGCAACAGGGTTTAATGCTTTCTTAGCTAAATTAAGAGATCTTATCTGTGAACTGAAAAATGTTTCTGCGCAGACAAAACAACAAGCTGAATTAGCGACGCATGTGTCGGTAGATACAAAACACAATGTTCAATCACAGTTCCAAGAGATTGAAAGCGTGGTTACAGCCATGAACGAAATGAGTGCGACTGCCCTTGAAGTGGCACGAGCTTCTGAGCAATCGGCACTGCAAGCAGACGAAATTAATAGCCTTGTTGTAAACAGTGAGTCGAGCTTATCGTCGGCGGTGACTCAAGTTAAAACGATGTCGAGTGAGATTAAACAAGCGAACCAAGCCGTTGAAAAAGTGGCTGCGCGAAGTAATGACATTACACAAATACTTGATGTGATCAGAACCATTGCAGAGCAAACCAACTTATTAGCGCTCAATGCCGCAATTGAGGCTGCTAGAGCGGGTGAGCAAGGTCGAGGCTTTGCTGTTGTTGCGGATGAAGTGCGTGCACTTGCGTCAAAAACACGCGCATCAACTGACGATATCAGTGGTTTAATCGACAGCTTACAGCTAGAGGTCGGCAATGCGTCAAAAGTCATTGAGCAAGGGGTTGTGCGTGCTCAAACTGCGGTAGACGAAACGTCTGTTGCATTTGATGCGCTGCATGAAGTGGTTGTTAAAGTGGATGAAATTACGCAACAGATCACCCACATTGCGACAGCAGCTGAAGAGCAAAGCTCAGTAACCGAGGAGATTAACCGTAATCTAACCCTAATCTCAGATGCTGCATCGCAACTAGCCGAGCTCTCGACTCAAGCCGGCGACGGTAGTCAAACGCTCAATGCGCTCGTGGCACAGCAGGATGATGAGCTTAATAAACTTAAAACCAAATAGCGGTTGAGTCGCACACTTCAAGCCGTCAGATTACTGAGTAACTGACGGCTTTTGTTTTTATACCGTACTTTAGCGTTTACTATTTAGGCAATTTATTAGACTAATAGTTAATGCGTTCAATTCTGACTTTTTTACTGGGTATTAAAATTAAAAAACACTGTCCCATATTAATTTAATTCATTTAAAATCAATTATTTAAAATGTATGTGACTGCTGCGCTTTTTGCTTGAAAGGTGTTTTTCAAAATTCATACCCTACCTTTTGCCTAATCGTGTTTTGTGTCTTGCTGCTTTACCCTAAGTACAAAATAAATACTCACACAATTTTTCAAGATAAGTAGTAGGAGAAGTCATGAATATGAGGCAGCATGAAGCGTCAAAAACGCCTGCTGATCAGGAATCAGAGACGCTTAGTGGACAAAAAAGCTATCAAGCACTTCATAAACCCAGCAGTGAATTTTCAAGTCGCGATGAATACCTAGAACACGAACTACAAATTATGCAGCCAAAGCGTTGGCGTCCTAACTTACCCTTTAGGGATTATCGCTTTGAGCTCGAAGATTCAATTCCAGCAATGGCCGGTACAATCGGTAAAGTAGTGATGGTTGGAGCCATTGCAGCTACGTTTGCAGCACCACTTGGTCTTGGCGAAGGTTTTATATTAGAAAATGTGCGCTACGAGCTATTAATTGTATCCATCTTTATTTTATTGTTTTCAGGATTCTTTTTACCAACGGCAAACTTAGCTGGAACGCATGGACCACTTATTCCTTTAATTCCAATTGTTGTTGCTGCGGGAGGTCATCCCATGGCATTTGGTTTACTAATTGGGGCGTTTGGCTTGCTATTAGCGCTCAGTAAAGGGGGGAGTTTACTTGCTGGGTTAACCAGTCGCGGTGTGTGTGGTGGTTTGCTTCTTTACCTTGGTTTTATTGGCACTATTTCACAGGTTAAAAAGCTGTTTGCGTGGGCCGAAGGCATTGATATGACTCATATCGCATTTATCGTGATCTTATCAACCATTGTGCTTTATGCATTACTTGAGCATTATAAAAAGCGTTGGCTTGCTGTGCCATTAAGCTGTTTATTAGGGGGGTTACTTGCCTTTTCACTTGGCGCACCTTTTGAATTTAAAACAGCGCCGGGCTTGCCGAATATGAACCCAATGTATTGGTGGGGTGAAAATACAGGCTGGATGTTAGGCCTACCCACACTCGAAAGTTTTGTGGTGGTATTGCCATTTGCTGTACTGGCTGTGGCGATGTGGTCTCCCGACTTTTTAGGTCATCAAGTGTTCCAAAAAATTAGTTACCCAGAACGTACTGAAAAAGTACAAATGAACATTGACGACACAATGTTCAGTGCGTCAATTCGTCAAACGTTTGGCTCACTTCTCGGTGGTTCAAACTTTACCTCCTCATGGGGCACCTATATTGTGCCAGCAGCCATTGCGAAACGCCCAATCCCAGCGGGTGCAGTTTTAACTGCATTATTTTGTATTATTGCCAGTATTTGGGGTTACCCAATGGATTTAGCTATTTGGCAACCCGTATTGTGTGTAGCCTTGATTGTTGGGGTATTTATTCCCTTACTTGAAGCAGGCATGGAAATGACCCGAGAAGGTAAAACCACGCAATCAGCAGCCATAGTGGTGTTTTCATCAACCTTGGTTAATCCAGCATTTGGCTGGTCATTAACGATGTTGCTCGATAATTTAGGTTTAATTGGTTGTAAAGAACGAAGCGCTGAATTAAGCCAAATGAGTCGTTGGATTATTCCATTAGTGATGTTTATTATTTTAACGGGGGTTATGGCTCTTGTAGGAATGTTGCCTGGGATCCCTGCATTAATGGCTGATTTTAGACACTAACTGATTTACGGGGTAAGGCTAAGTCGCCTTACCCTAGTTTCTTTTAAATACGCGTTACTTAAATACCACCTGTTTATTGCTACGGGTATAAGTGCGTGTTTCAGGTTTAGTCCATTGCCCTTTCTTAAGATACGATGTCGACACCACAAACTGGTTATCTTTAAATTCGCTGGTTGATTTAACTTTTGTAATTCCCTCTTTATTGCCTGTCACATTCTCGTAGGCAACAAACTGTGTCGGGCTCAAAACATTCATCGTACCTTGCGTGTAAAAACCTGCGGTGGTGAAGTAATAAAAAACCAGCGATTGTTTCTTGCTATCCCAGAAAATCATCGATTCGCCACCGTATTCACCTTCGTTAATTGAGTGAAGTGTTTTAATGGCGGTGCCATTTAGTGCACGTTGCCACGTACTTACATCTTGTACTGCTGGTTTGCCAGCTGTTACGTTGAAGTCTGATTGCCAAGTGCCTAAGTAAGGCTCAAATACTTTTAGTTTTTCATCGAGAGGTTGCTCTGTTGCAAGTGCTGTTAAAGAGCAAAAGCACAGTGATAGTAAAAATGATTTTATATATGCCATAATACAGCCTAATAAATTTCGTTCGTTTAGCTGAGTATAGGCGATAGTTCATTGATTAAGAAAACATTAATTACATTTTCATTGTTGTTTTTAGCTTTGTTATGGCTCGCCTGTTGGCTGTTAAATATGCCATACCTTATCGCTGGGATTTACAGCGGTATAAGCTTAATTAGCTTTTTAGTGTATGGCTGGGATAAACGATTAGCAGTGCAACATGGTGAAGATGTGATCCGTGTACCTGAACGCACATTACACCTCTTAGGTGTGTTTGGCGGCTGGCCTGGATCATTAATTGCGCAACAATGGTTCAGGCATAAATCAAAAAAGCGCAGCTTTATCGCCGTACTGTGGTTAACTATTATCGTTAACTGTAGTGCGCTGTTTTCACTGTATTATTTACAGTTAATTTAAATAGTCAGCGTAGAGAAAGACCATTGGCGTTAAAAACTTTAATCTCTTTCTAACAGCACAGCGCCGCTGTGCTCTTCGCCTAAATAATCGTCTTTGTTGTAGATAGGGCATTTGGCCATTGATAAACAGCCACAGCCGATGCAGCCATTAACGCGTTCGCGTAATCGCTGCATGTATTGAATTTTTTCATCTAATTGAGTTTGCCAGACTTTAGAAAGTGCTGCCCAATCTTGCTTCGTTGGCGTGCGTTGTTCAGGTAGAGTGCTTAATGTTTGCTTGATGTCTTCAAGAGTAATCCCCATGGTTTGCGCTGCTTTAATAACCGCAATTCGGCGCAGTACATCGGGCTTATAGCGGCGTTGATTTCCATTATTTCGCCAGCTGCGAATAAGTCCTTTTGATTCATAAAAATGCAAAGTCGATACTTTTACACCGCTGCGTTTTGCTACAAAGCCAACGGATAGGTTCGCTTCAACAAGTTTTTTCTCACACCCTGACATATTTTACTCCTAAGTATTGACCTAAAGTTAGCTTGAGGTTTTACGCTGCGCCCATCATAAAAAAAGGAGTGACAGTAATGCAACAAAAACCGACTACAAACACGGTAATTATCTATTCAAGTGCCCGAAAACAAGGTAATACAAGTTTGCAAGTAAATGATTATAAAACACAATATGGTGGCGATGTGGTTTGCCTTGATGATTATAGTATCTCGCCATATCGCTATGACAAGCAGTACAAAAATGATGATTTTTATGCGGTGTTCGAGGCGTTATTAGGGTACGAGCATTGGGTACTTGCATCGCCTGTTTACTGGTATAACACGACACCCCAGTTCAAAGCATTTTTAGACCGCATAACCGATTATATGGATGACGAAACACTCAGACCAAAACTAAGAACACTGCGTGAAAAACAGTTTTCACTGTTATCAAATGCAGGCTCTGCCAAAGCGCCGAATGCGTTTATTGACATGTTTAAAAACACCTTTAATTATTTAGGCATGAGCTTTAAAGCACATCAACATATTGAGGCTAGTTAAACGCAGATAAACAGGGTAGGCTAGAGTAAAAAAGTAACAGGATTCTTTATGAAATCAACGCTATTAGGCTTATCGCTTACCTTGTTAACCACGTTTAGCCATGCCGAGCAAACTAAGCCTGCAATTGAAGGTTTTGGTTTTTATTATGATGTACCAAATCATGCGCCTATCGCAGAGCAAGCGACCTTCAAAGTCGTGTTTGATGTGGCTGATGCTGCACAAAAGGGTAAGCAAAATAATAGTATTAACTCGTTAGCACGCTTTATTAATATGCATATTGCCCATGGTGTAAAACCTGAAAATATTCAACTGGCTTTAGTTGTACATGGCGGGGCAAGTGTCGATTTACTCGAGAACAGTTTTTACAAGCAGCGTTTTAATAGCGACAACAAAAACCAGCAATTGATTTCACAATTATTAGCGCATAATACGGTTGTCTATGTATGCGGCCAGTCGGCAACCCATATGAAAGTTAAACAAGAGCAGCTGATCCCCGGTGTACAAATGGCACTATCAGCCATGACAGCGCATGCACTCTTACAGCAACAGGGTTATACCCTGAATCCATTCTAATGAATATTCTCTGTTTTGGTGACTCAAATACGTATGGGATCTCGCCTGTAGATGGCAAGCGTTTCAACGATAATGAGCGCTGGCCAAGTTTGCTGGGCATTAAATTAGGGGCGGGGTATCAGGTTATCGAAGCCGGACAACCTAACCGTACACTGACCAATGAGCCCCCGTTTAGTGGTGATAAATTAGGTGTGAAATATTTAGAACCTTACCTACGAGCCTATCATGTTGATACGCTTATTATTCAACTAGGTACGAACGATTTAAAGCGCCGATTTGCATTGTCGGTTGCTGATATTGCAAACGCACTCGACACGCTAATTATCGAAATAAAAAATCACTATCTGCACCGTGAATTGCCAAAAATTATGGTGTTGAGTCCGCCAAAGATTTACGAGGTAGGGGCTTATCAGTCTATTTATGCAGGGGCGAGTGCTAAAATACCCGTATTGTTAGATGCTTTTTCTAAAGTATGTGGGCATCACGGTTGTGTGTTTTTAGATATTACTGAGAATATAGCGCCATGTAAGAAAGAGGGGTTACATTTAACCGATGAGTCTCATAAACAATTGGCACATAAATTACATTATTTGCTTTGTGAGCAAAAAAGCCACAGGTAATGAAACACTGTGGCTTGGGCTTTAACCTTTTAATCAAGGGTTTGGGAGGTTATTTTAAAATGCGTAACTTACGCTTAAACGTGTAGTGCGAGGCATAATGTAACGACCATTTGGTGCATCAGCATTGCGGGGATCCCCCTCAGTGATGCCTTGTTCATCTGTTAAATTATCTACGGCTAATTGTATTTTTATACCTTCCATCGGCTCTACAATTAAACCTAGGTCAACTTTTTCGTAGCCTTCTAACACAACGGTATTTTCGTTGTTGCCGAAGCGGTCATCAACTGCTGATATTGTGCCGTATAGCGTTGCATACATGCCACTTACTTCAAAGTCATAGCTTGGTGTTACACGCACTTGCCATTTGGGCTGACGCTGGCTCTCGTTACCTTCATTGCTGGGGCTTTCAGTGATCTCAGTTTCTTGAAGAGTAGAGTTTAAGTTGACTGAGAAACCAGACTCGTGGTTATAGTTGTAATCAAGCTCAATACCGTATGCTTCGTTCGTTAAGATTTCAGCGGGAACACCTGGGCGACGAACAAACGTGTCACCTTTTACTTCATTGGTGAAAAGAGTTGCATAGAAATCAGTGCTATCAGTCAGTAACTTATAACCGAACTCTGCTTGGGTTACCTCTTTTATTAACTTTTCTCCTCCCTCGTAAGCTCCAAAGTTATCACGAAAATCATCGAAGTAAGGCATTTTGTAACCACGGTTCACGCGCGCAAATACACCCATATCGTCGTTAATTGAGTAATTTATGCCAGTTGTCCATGACGTTTTGCTTTCGTCATATTGCACGGTTTTGTTGATCACACCATCTAGCCCCTCATCAACACTGTATTCAACTTCATGGTTTTCAAAGCGAATACCCGCATCAAGTGTAAATGCTTCATTAAGTGTAAACTGAGCAGTGGTGTAGAAAGCATTGGTGCGTGCATCACCTGTTGAGTTTATGTCGTAATTAAAATCACAACCTTCAACACTTGCATTACACGCTATTCCATCTAGCATTTCGCCGCCAGCTTCAAGCACATGATAAGCAGTATTACCCAAGCTCCACCAATCATTGGCTGAAGTATTTGCTGTGTAGTAGCCAAATGCAGTAGAAAGATCACCAAACTTTTTAGAAAAAGCTAAGTCATTAGTAAATGAGCTAATCTCTTTTAAAACGACCCAGCGACCGAGTTGTTGTATAGGGGTGTCTGCGTCATACACCGTGCCTGTTGCCGCTCCCGTTGCAAATTCACCATTATCGGCAACGTCAGCAACAGTTGTTGCCGAGCCACTCGGTACTAAACCGTAGGTGTTTGCATCACCTTTGGTGATATTAAAGCGATCTGTGAAGTTCCAGCCGTTGTCAAATTCAAGTTTGATGCTACCGCCCGATACATGACCTTTCCAACCCCGACCATCACCAATATCTACTTGATGTGCTTCGTTATTGGGTCCTGTGTATATAATCGCTTGGCGATTAAGAGTGCCTAGCTGCGTGTATTTGGCGTCAATGCCATCAACATTAAGAGGTGTTGGTAAGTACCATGCACCGTGGTCATCAGTTTGGCGTGTATATACATTGATTTCGCCTTTTTCCAGCACTTTTGTGATGTTAATAGTGAATTGGTTACCTTTTTCTGAAGTAAAACCTGCGTCACGAATACCTGGCGAGCTTTTTACATAACCACCCACCATGAAATATAAATCATCAGAAATTTCACCACTTATG
Source organism: Pseudoalteromonas lipolytica (assembly GCF_003515105.1). Taxonomy (NCBI): domain Bacteria; kingdom Pseudomonadati; phylum Pseudomonadota; class Gammaproteobacteria; order Alteromonadales; family Pseudoalteromonadaceae; genus Pseudoalteromonas; species Pseudoalteromonas lipolytica. Next base: position 738,391 of record NZ_CP032091.1, read on the forward strand.
ACTGCATCAACTCTTTGTAAATCGTAGTCTGATGTTGTGTATTTGAACATACCTTCGGTATCTTCATGACCTCGCTTAAGACGAAAGTTAGTGGTTAGGCCAGGCTGTCCATTCGATACAACAGGGTTTGGACCGCCACGCAATGCCTCCATTGTTTCAATGGTTTCGTCGATACGAAATAACGACGAGTTCTCAAGGAATGACAAGGTTGGAGCTGGGTAAATAGGTGAACCACCAAGGCTTAAGGTTAAAAATGGCGCATCACCCCCTCCAGGAAAACCACGCACAAATACGTTTGCACCAGACTCACCACCCGAGCTTTCTACCCACACACCAGGTACTGCTTTAAATAAATCTGCCGTGCTTTTTGGTGATAGTTTAATTATTTGCTCTGCATCAATATTTGTAACTGCATAGCCAGCATCAATTTTACGTACGCCTACACCCGCAGGTGTGCCTGATACAACAATGCGTTCTACTTTTTCTTTTGTTTGTTTTTCAGTTTGTTCCGCAGCCATTGCAGTTTGGCCACTAATTGCAAACAGTATAGCGCAGGCAACTGCACTGCGAGTGTGTGTTGTTGTCATTGTGTGTTCCCATTTTTTGTATTGTTGAATCCACAGCACTAACAGTATTTATGGAAATGTTAATGCGATGCTTTTTTAAACCTTAGAATGTTATGCAAACGTTTGCAATTATTTTTTGCAAGTTTTGCTTTATTTTTGAACACAGAGTCTGTTTGTTGATGTATCTATTGAAAAAATATTATCTATAGCCGCGCAGCGATTTATGCTAAATAATGATATATTGAACACTCAAGTAATAAGGAAGGCAGTGTTTTAACATCATGAACGATAGAAAATTAAAGTTAGCTGATCTTGCTAAGTTAGCGGGTGTATCTACGTCGACAGTATCCCGTGCGTTAAATGATAACCCTTTGATTAAAAAGGAAACTCGTGACAAGCTTCAGCAACTAGCTAAAAAGCATAACTTTAGTTTAAATACTGCCGCTAGTCGTTTACGTACGCAAAAAACGAATGTTGTTGCAGTCATAATCAACCTTGATGGCGATACCGAACAATCTATCAATGACCCTTTTTTACTAAAAGTTGTCGGCGAGATTAATCTTGCACTTAATAATCACGGCTTAGAATTGTTGCTATCAAATTCATTTATGGCTAATGATGATTGGGCTAATTATTTCATTAATAGTCGTCGTGCTGATGGAATTATTGTTGTAGGACAAGGTAAAAGCCAAGTAAACATTGAAGCTGCAGCACGAGCTGGTGTGCCTCTAGTTGTTTGGGGTGACCCAAAAACACCCAGTAATTACCCTATAGTGGGCAGCGATAACTACTTGGGCGGGCGTCTTGCTACGGAACACTTGCTCGAAAAGGGGGCTAAGAACATCTTATTCTTAGGGGATCCTGATCATGCCGAAATAGGTGAGCGATATCGGGGTTATATGGATGCACTTAATGCTGCTAAAGCAATACCGCACGTGGTTTCTATTGATATTACGAGTAGTGCAGCTTACAAAGGGATAAACCAATTATTGGTTGAAAAAGGGCTATGCTTTGATGGCATTATGGCGTGTAGTGATATGGTGGCATTAGGTGCAATGAAAGCACTAAAAGAGCGTTATATTAGTATTCCTACCGATGTTGCCCTCGTTGGTTTTGACGATATTGCAATGGCAGATATTAGCCACCCTTCGCTTTCTAGTGTTAAACAAAACACGCAACGAGCCTCTGTTATCTTGGTTGAAAAATTATTAGCACAGCTCGCTGGTCAAAAAGTAGAATCTCAAGTTATTGAAATTGAATTAATTAATAGGCAATCAAGCCAACGTTAGCCAACTTTTATACTTATATATCGCTTTATTTTGATTTTGCAAACGTTTGCATTTTATTTTGCACTAAACTAGACTGAATAAAAATAATCACAGGCTAGAGCGAATGACCCCAATAAGAATAACGATTGCATTGGCATGCAGCTATTTTGTGTTTGCTATTATGCTCAATAGTGTCGGCACTGTTATTTTACAGGCAATAAACAGTTTAGATGTCAGTAAAACAAACGCATCAGTTTTAGAAGGATACAAGGATCTCACAATCGCGATTGTGTCTTTTGTTGTGGCGTCATTCATTCCACGATTAGGCTACAAAGTCGCGATGCTAGGTGCGTTAATATTAGTGGCTATGCTCTGTTTAATTGTACCGAGCATTGCAGAGTTTTGGGCTTTAAAAGCACTATTTGCAGCGATTGGGTGTAGTTTTGCAGTAATGAAAATTGCTGTTTACTCTGTTATTGGTCAAGTAACAGACACTGCAAATAAACATTCAGCGTTACTAAACACTATCGAAGGTATTTTTATGCTGGGGGTGTTATCGGGTTACTGGATTTTTGCTCTCTTTATTGATGCTAATAACCCGCAAAGTAGTCACTGGTTAAATGTGTATTATCTGCTAGCACTTATTATTGCTATTGCAGTGTTAGCCGTAGCCACAGCCCCCATAAAATCGCCGCCACGTCGTAATCAATCGCAGTCTCAAGTGCACGCATTTATTGACATGCTACAGCTCACTTATCAGCCTTTGGTGCTTATTTTCATTGTGAGTGCTTTTTTATATGTTTTAGTTGAGCAGGGGGTTGGAACCTGGCTACCCACTTTTAATAATCAAGTGTTAAAACTCCCTGTTGATGTCAGTATTCAGCTTGCCAGTTTATTTGCCGCCGCCTTAGCACTCGGTAGGTTAGTCGCTGGGCAATTATTGCGTTTTATTGGTTGGTTTAAATTATTACTGAGTTGTTTAATTGCTATGGCGGTACTGGTGTTATTGATTTTACCGCTAACACACGATGTTGATGGCAGTAAAATAAGCAGTGTGTTTGATGTGCCTTTTGCCGCGTATATGTTGCCCTTGATTGGCTTTTTTATGGCGCCTATCTACCCATTACTTAATTCTGTGATGTTAAGTTCATTAGCTAAACACCAGCATGCAGCAATGACAGGGTTAATTGTTGTTTTCTCAGCACTTGGGGGGACAACTGGCTCGATTATTACAGGCTTTGTGTTTGATAAATTTAGCGGCCAGCACGCCTTCTACCTAACTCTTGTTCCTATTGCTTTATTACTAGTCAGTGTCGCAATTTTCAAAAAATTAACGTTAAAACCGCAGTATCTAGCAGCGTCTAACGCCTGCTAAAGGATGATTATGAGCTTTGTAAACAGCCAATTATTTAATGATGTTCAGCTGGCAGAAGTGTTTGCTGATTCAAAGATGTTCGCCGATGCTATACCGTATCAATCATGGCAAGTTGCTTGTGATCGTTATCAACAGATAGGCCCATTAAAAGGTGAGGAATTACATGCGTTTGTAATGACACATTTTACGTTCGCCGACCAAACTCTGCCATCTGCTAAGTTAGATTCTCTTTCAGTGAAGCAGTATATTGCAGATCTTTGGCCCCACTTACACCGTGCTGCAGATACTAATGAATCAAGTTCATTGTTACCGCTTAACTATGACTACATTGTCCCGGGCGGGCGTTTTCAGGAAATTTACTATTGGGATAGTTACTTTACAGCGCTTGGCTTAGAAGATATTGGTGACTTAGCTACAATTGAAGCAATGGTAAATAACTTTATTGATTTGCAAAATCGCATTGGTTGTATTCCCAATGGCAATAGAAGTTACTACAGTTCTCGCTCTCAACCACCGGTTCTAGCGTTAATGATACATATGCTGTGGCAAGCAAAGTACCGACAAAATGCTGATTTTGTTTGGTTAGCAAAGGGGGTGACCGCACTTGAATTAGAGTATCAGTTTTGGATGCGTGATCGTGACAAGCTTTCATCAGAACATTTGGTTTCTAAGCGTGTGGTGCGAATGCCTAATGGTGCTTATTTGAATCGCTATTGGGATAGCGCTGCCACTCCTCGCCCTGAGTCATTAAAAGAAGATTTACATGACGCTAAAACGCTTGGTTCTAATCAGCAGCGAAACTACTTTCAACATATTCGAGCAGCCTGTGAATCGGGCTGGGATTTTAGCAGTCGTTGGCTTAAACACGGTGATGATTTAACAAGTATAGAAACGAGCAATATTCTCCCCGTTGATTTGAATAGCTTACTGTATAATTTGGAGAAGACGCTTGCGCATTATCATGACTTATTAGGGCAACATCAACAGAGTGAATATTATATTGATTTTGCAGCGCGACGTTTAAATGCGATAAATGAGTATTGTTGGAATGAGTCAGCAGGCGTATACAGAGATTTTAATATTCGATTAAAACGCCAAAACCAAGTGGACTCTTTAGCGATGGCTGTGCCTTTATTTGTTGGTGCTGCATCTAAACAGCAAGCCGCACATGTAAAGCAAAAATTGATGAATGAGTTTTTAAAATCGGGTGGTTTAGTTACCACGTTATGTACAACATCACAGCAGTGGGATAGCCCAAATGGCTGGGCACCGTTGCAGTGGTTTGCAGTAAAAGGACTGATTGATTATGGCTACCACAACGACGCTCAAACAATAATGAAACAGTGGTTAAACATGATTGAAATGCGCTTTGCTGAAGATAAATGTTTGCTCGAAAAGTACAATGTGTGTGATTTAGTAAGCCGTGCTGGTGGCGGGGAATACTCCGTACAGCAAGGCTTTGGTTGGACAAATGGAGTAACGTCTCGATTTTACACTTTGTTAGCTAATAATACGTAATACAAGGGGCTTAACGAAACGATGGTTATGTAGTAATTTCGTGAGCGTGCTCTTTAGTAACAGTCGTTCTTTATTCAATAATGTGGCTATAAGGTTCTTAATTTATTTGTAATACAAAATGAAATTCACCTAAAAGCCATGTATAATTTGCGCCCTTTAAATAACCTCTTTGGCTTGTGTAACGTCATAGTGGGTTTTTCATTATATGGGGTCTTTTCGTGAAAACGTTGCTCAAGCAGCATGGTGTTATTTTTATTCTTCTCAGTATGTTAACAGGCTTAATGGGCGCGTTTGTAAACCCATTAATGAGTTTGTTTATTGTTGAAGGCCTTAATTCGCCCCCTATATATTTAGGTGTTTACATGGTTGCGGTTACCTTAACGGGTATAGTGATTAGCCAATGGCTGGGCGGTTTGGCTGATAAAGGCACAAGCGCACGTTCACTGTTTATGGTGGCTGTTTCAGGAATGGTGTGTGCGCTCATTACATTTGCCAATGCAACTGCATTTTGGCAAGTAATGCTTGCTGGAGTGCTGTTTTTAGCAATGGGTAATGCTGCAATACCGCAAATGATGACAGTCGCTAGGCAATGGGCAGCTCGACAAGATAACATTGATATAACAAGCTTTAATTCGCGTCTGCGTGCTGCCATTTCATTTGCTTGGGTCGGTGGGCCGCCCCTAGGTTATTTGTTAGCGTCGGGTGGGCAATTTAGTTTGTCTTTTTATTTTGCTGCTGGGTGTGCATTACTCGCACTCATTTTTGCTTTTCTATTTATTCCAGACTACAACAACAAAAAGCGCACCGGCCTTGGTGAGCAAGCACCAGTGACCCCCAGTTCGTTTTGGTGTTTAGGTTTAGCCATTATGTTGGGTTCTACAGGCAACATAATGTATTCCTCAGCGCTGCCTCTTTACAGTATTAATGAACTGGGTTTTGCACAGCACACACCAGGCATATTTATGGGGGTGGTGGCTTTTTTAGAAATTCCAATTATGTTGTATAGCGCTAAACTTGCTAGAACACACAATAAAATAACATTGCTTGCAGGGGCTTTTTGCTGTGCGATCGTGTTTTATGTCGGTGTATTTTTTGCCTTTGAAGTATGGCACTTAATCGCTTTGCAACTGTTAAATGGTGTGTTTTACGGTATTTTTGCGGGGATTGGTTTAACGGTTTTACAAGACCAATTACCAGATCGTATTGGCTTTACATCTGCATTTTATACCAATGCAATTAAGCTCGGGGTAATGTGCGGGGCGGGTGCTACAGGTATTATTGCACAGTTTTATAGCTTCCGGTTTGCAACACTTGGCTCCATTACAACCGCATTGTTTGCTATGTTATGCCTAGCGCTTTTTAGGTTGCTGAAACAAAAAGAAGCGCAGACCGAAAAGCGGTTTGTTGAACACTCAGCAATTTAGTTAAGCGTCATGGTATTAAACTGAAAAAGCCCAGTAAATACTGGGCTAAAACAAGGGAGTGTTTATTAATTAAATAAATATTTTAATGTTAGTGATGTTGTACGGCCATTGATTGTACGAGCACGAATAATGTCGTTATCAGGCACTGACCCTTCTTCTGCTTCGGTAATACCCACTGTATCAAATAGGTTATTTACATTTAGCGATAAGTTTAAGTTTTCAGATAAGTCATAGCTTACAAAGCCATTTACTTGCGTGTATCCATCAAACTTCAGGTCGTTATTATCTTGTGCGTACGCATCCGTTGTGCCGATAAAGCTTAAGCCAGCAGAACCTTTATCAAAGTTATAACGCGCCATTAAAGAGTAAATTAGATCTGCTTGGCGACGCGGTGTATTACCAACAAGTTCTGGCGAAAGCGCGTCTTTTGCAATTTCGGCATCAGTCCAAGTTAAATTACCACGGAAATCCCATGCATCGATAAAGTAAGTCGATTCAATCTCAATCCCTTTAGCCTCGTATTCGCGGTCAAAGAACTTTTGTGATGTTGCTTCAAAGTTTTGCTCTTCAGTTTCAGCATAGAAAGCAGTTGCAAAGATTGACAGTGAATCAAAACGTTTTTTAACACCGATTTCGAACTGGTTTACTTCATCAATCGCGTCTTCTTTTGCAACTGAACCATCAGCTTGAACCTTACCAAATAGTAGACGGTCAGCATTCGCACGTCCGCCTTTGCTCAGGCGGGCAAAAGTCGCAAAACTTGGATCAATTTGATAGTTCGCACCGACAGAATATGAGCTGTAATTCCAGTCATAGTTAACGATGCCTGGGTTTGCGTTATCGATACCCGCTACATTTTGTTCTGGAATCGAAATAACGCCGTCATTATTCATATCGACAGTAGATGTTACAGCGCCGGCATAGTTACCACGAGCTTCACCGCTGTCATAACGAGCGCTTGCGTCAATACTTAAATCACCGAATTTGGTAGCAACGTTTATATAAGGAGCACGTGTTTCGTACTCGGTATCGTAATTACGTTGGCAGCAATTTCCCCAATAGGGTGTCCCGTATGCGTATAACCCGTTTTCTGAGTAATTGTCGCCATTGGCTGCTACCACATCAAGCAGGGCTGCATTATCGCCTTTAAGCTCCATAACATATGAGTTCCAAAGCCACGACATGTCAATTGACTGGCTAGATGCAAAGTAACCAAAAGTAACACTGGTGTCATCAGAGAATGACTTCGTTAGTTTTAGGTCATTAACGATAGAGCCCATGTCGTTAAGCGTTACATCAAATGTGTGGATACGCATGGCCAGATTATCACCATAGTTTTGACCAGCTGAGCCACCATTAGCATAAATCAGTGATGCACCGTCGCCTGCAATGCTTGAAGCGATTGAGCTTGCGCTGGCAACTTCGGCAGGAATAAGAGAAATAAAGTTACCGCTAACAGATGATTTTCTAAAGCGATTTTCAATACGCCAATCGTTTTCTAAATCGAATGCAGCTTCAAACCCTAGCGATGTTACTTCAGGGTTCATACCATTTGTCATGTCACCGGTGCTAATTTGGTTATCACCATTTAGGCGCAAGGTTTGTGTAAATAATGCTGAATGTGGTGTGTCTGATTGTGCGTCAAAGCCTGGAATTGAGTCGCCATTTGAATACATTGGCATTGGCAGGTAACCCACGCTTTTATCATCTAAGTGCTTAAAGTATACACGCACGTACCCTGTATCAAACTCTTTGGTTAGGTTAGCCTTGATTTGACCGCCTTTGTTTGATGTGTAGCCAGTTTCTCGCGGACCTTCACCTTGGCGAATAAAACCACCAATATGATAGCGAACACTGTCACTTAGATAAGTACCGTATTCAAAGTCTGTGCGAATAGAGTCGTAATCAAGGCCCACTGTCGTTGACACGCTGCCTGACTCATTTTCACCTGTTTTAGAAATAAAGTTAATAATACCGCCAGGGGCGTCACTTGCAGCGGTAGAGGCTGAGCCACCACGGATAGATTCAACGCTTTGTACGGTAGAATCTAAGCGCATGAAAATGTCTGCGTTACCAAAGGCAATATCGCCAAACTGCATAACGGGTAAGCCATCTTCTTGTAGTTGTAAGAACTTAGCACCCCCCGATGCGACAGGTAAGCCGCGAACTGCGATATTTGCATTACCTTCGCCACCCGTTGATTCAGAGCGCACACCCGGAATGGTTCTAAATGCTTCTGCTGTTGAGCGAGGTGTTGATACTTCAATTTCAGCCAATGAAACACTGCTGACCGAAGAGCTAGATGCCATGATGGTTGTGCGGCGGGGTACACCCGTCACAACAATTGTTTCAAGGCCTGTTTTTTTTGCTTCCTGCGGTGCTTGTTGCTCTTCAGCATACAGATTGTGGCTGATAGCAAGCGCTAAGGCGCTTAGAGTGTATAGGGCGTGTTTGTGTGTTGTCATAATGTGCCTCATCTCAATCCAAAGGTGACTTTGTTGTCTTAAAATTTAATCTTAATCGATTAAGTTAAGATAGCAATTAATTTACATAGTGCAAGTATTTTTAAACAAAAAGTTGCACGTTTTCTATTCAAACGTTGATTTTAAATAACTTTTTAATGGCTCAACGCGCTGTGTTGAGTTAAAGCGTGCTCTGCAGGGTTGCGTAAATAGTTATAGAGCATGGCTAAAAATAGTAAACATGCGAACCCTGTCGCTAAGTAAAAGCCATAGCGGATATGCCCGAAGTAATCACTGATCATGCCCATTAAAAGGGGGGCTGCGGCGGCTGATAGGGCGGTAAAGAATAAAATAACGCCAGCCACAGCTCCATGCTGCTGCACTGCAAAACATGAAATTCCCTTAGAGTTTAAAGTAGGGTAGATCATTGACATAAACAGGCCTGATAGTGGTAATAAAAACACAGCCCACTCAACGCCGCCTAAAATTAGCCCTATGTAACACAGTGCTATTCCTAAGCTTAAGTACAGCATTACTGCTTGCCAGCTAAAATGATTTAATAACCACACTGCCATAAAGCGCCCTGCGGCACGCAAAATAAAGAACAATGTAAGTGCATAGGTCGCTAACAATTGCCATGGACCCTGATAGTCACCTAAAAGTGTCGGCATCCAAACGTAAATCGCCACCTCGGTTGCAACATAAAGTGCAATCGCTAGCGAAAATCCTAGTGCGTATGGGTTTTTCATCATTTCCATGGTTGTCGAAAGTGAGGCTGGCTTTGCATGCTTGTCTTGCTTTTTAGGTTTAGGGTAGTCAGCTCGCCAAGCGGTAATAGTGAGTATTAAGCACATTATACCCGCGATAAGGTATAGATAGGTCCAACTGACTTTCTGGGTGATTAAAAAGCTAACTAACGCAGGGCCGACAATGGCGCCAACACCAAAGAAACCTTCGACTAAATTCATTGTTTTGGTGTGTTCTAAATTATTTTTAGAAATATCACCTAATAAAGCCAGTGCACCTGTTTTAAATAAGCCTATAGCAAGGCCAATACAGCTTAACAACAGGACAAACACCATGAAACTACTGCTCACTGCAAATAAAAAGCAGCTAATTGTAAACAAACCCAGTCCTAGCATAATTGTTTGTTTACGGCCTAAACTGTCGGCAAGAAAACCTAAAAACAGTCCGCTAAACGCAATTAAAGCCATCGGTGCATAATGAAAAGCACTGGCTTGCGTCATACTGAGATCAAATTCTTTAATAAGCTCTGGAATGATCATACCGACGGCATCTGATGTCATAGCAAACATAAAAAACATCATATATGTCAGCCATCTAATCGTTTGCAAAGGATCGTGTGTTCTATTCATGGTTGTATCCTCACATGAAGGCTTGCGCCTTTACTATGTATCTTAGTGTATAAAAGTTATAAAAACTGCTTGAATAATTTGCTGTCGTGGTTAAAGATATAACTTAATCGATTAAGTTTCAACTTGGTATTAACAATTATGATCAACAATAAAGTGCAATTAATCACCTACGCAGACCGGATTACTGGTCAAGGTATTGATGAATTAAGTAATTTATTAAATGGCCCACTTAAAGATGTGTTTGCAGGTGTACACTTATTGCCATTTTATAACCCGATTGACGGCAGTGATGCTGGTTTTGATCCCATTGATCATAGTGAAGTGGATTCACGCCTTGGCAGTTGGCAAGACATTCAAGCATTAGGTGCAAATTATGACTTAATGGCTGACCTAATCGTCAATCATGTGTCTGCTCAGTCATATCAATTTAAAGATGTATTAGCGAAAGGCAAAGAGTCTGAATTTTGGGATTTGTTCTTAACCAAAGACGATGTTTTCCCAAATGGAATGTCTGAAACAGAACAAAAAGCCATTTATCGTCCACGCCCTGGTAGCTGTTTCACACCTATTAAGTGTGGTGACGGTAATACGTATGACTTTTGGACCACGTTTACCGATAACCAAATTGATATAAATGTTAAGTCATTAGCAGGTATTGAATACTTAAATAATGTATTAACTAAGTTTTCAGAAAACAACGTCAATATCATTCGTTTAGACGCTGCAGGCTATGCAATTAAACAAGCTGGCACAAACTGCTTTATGCTCGATGAAACGTTTGCTTATTTAGACAAGTTGTCTGCTCAGGCAAATGATTTAGGCATGGAAACCATTGCTGAAATCCACAGCCATTATCAAACACAGGTTGAAGTCGCTAAACGTGTCAATATGGTATATGACTTTGCTCTTCCACCTTTGATTTTACATAGTTTATTCAGTAACAACGCTGATGCACTCGTAGACTGGTTGGCTATTTCACCGCGTAATTGTTTAACCGTGCTTGATACACATGACGGTATTGGCATTATTGATGCGGGTCCAATGGGTGAAAAGCCAGGGCTATTAGATGCTGAACAAATTGATAATCTTGTTGAAACGATACATGAAAAAAGCAAGGGTCAAAGTCGCTTAGCAACCGGTGCGGCTGCAAGTAATGTTGACTTGTATCAAGTGAATTGTACTTATTACAACGCACTTGGCGCAGACGATTTTGATTATTTACTCGCACGTGCCATACAGTTTTTTGCGCCGGGTATTCCACAGGTTTACTATGGCGGATTATTTGCGTGTGAAAATGACATGGATTTATTGGCTAACACCAATGTAGGCCGTGATATTAATCGCCCATATCTGAGCGCGGCTGATATTGATAAAGCACTCGCTAAACCGGTTGTTAACGGACTGATCAAACTGATTAAGCTGCGTAACGAACATCCTGCATTTAATGGTGAGTTTAATGTTAAAGGCGAAGGCACTAGTTGCTGTTTAAACTGGCATAAAGATGAAAGTTCAATTGAACTTAAAGTGAATTTCGCCAGCCGAGAAGTCCTCATTATTGATCAGCATGATAATGAGCAAGTTTTAATTTCTCTGGCTGACTTTATCGCTTAACCGCTTTGGCCTATTTGCAGCTGGTAGTCAATCTGCGCTACTTGCTGTTCTTTTGATAAAAATAAGGTCGCTGCTAAGCGGCCTTTTTCTTCGCTATTTTGATGTACTGTTGTGAGTTTTGGCACAAATCGCTGGCCTTCATCGATACCATCAAACCCGACAATTCTGACATCGTTTGGAATAGAAAGCCCCATTTTGATAGCCTCACGCATGGCTGCTAAAGCAATTAAATCACTCATGCATAACAAGACATTAGGTCGGGGAGTGCTGCTTAATGCCTCTTTAGCTGCAATACTGGCGAAGCGTTCACTGCTTTCAGGAATATTCCACGTTCTATCATCGCTAAGTGTGACGCCCGCTTCGTTAATCGCTTGGTGATAACCCCGCAAACGTTGGTGCGCGATAGATTGCCCTGCTTCAAACTCGTGATGTTCATATACTCGGCACAACACATTATCATTAAGGAGTCTGAGCCCTAAAATTGCCACCCGATCATCACTATTTTCGAGGGCATGCATGGCAATATCAAAACTTGCTTGTTGATTATTCACATTGACCGATGCTTCACGGCCAATGTCAAAGTCTACAGTAACGACATGTTTTGGTACTTTTTTTAACTGTTCGACTAGCTGTTTATTTCGGGGTCTACCATAACAAATAAAGCCGTCAACAAAGTCAACGACGCTGTTAAGGTTGTCGCTGTTGCCAGAAAATAACAGCAAGTTAATGCCATTTTTCTCGAGTACCGATGACACACCGCGCATAAAACTACTCGCCACTGGATCTGACACCATATACTCAACGCTATCAGGTAGCACTAAGGCAACAATATTAAAGGTGCCACGGCGCAATGATTGCGCGGCTTTATTTGGCCCGAAATACCCGAGTTTTTTACACGCTGCTAAGATTTCTTCTCGGCGTGCTTTCGACAGTTGATCTGGACGATTAAACGCATTTGATACGGTGGCATTTGAAACCCCTAATTCATTGGCAATACTTTTTAAGGTCCAGCTTTTAGGTTTTGACATGGTGGCAACTTAATCGATTTACTTATCAGTAAATTACCATAGAAAGACCCGAAAAAAAGTGTTTTTAACGATAAAAATAAGCGTAACATACAGATTAACTGACTTTTTGTTTACGAAGGTGATGAGGTTTGATTTCAAAATTACCAAAATGGGTAGAAGTTGGCGCATTGATCCTTGCGTTAGTCGCGGGGTTTGTCAATGCGATTGGGTTGCTTAGTTTTGAACATCAGGCAGTCTCGCATTTATCGGGTACGGCGACCTTACTTGGTGTAGGTATGATTAAGGGCAGTGTATTGGGTCTTGTACATGTGCTCGGCGTGCTTGTGTCTTTTTTAGTCGGATCATGCATTGCTGGTTTTTTACTGAACAGCTCGGCATTAAAGTTAGGGCGTCATTACGACACCGCGCTATTTATTGAAGCTTTTTTATTATTGGGAGCGTTATGGTTGTTGTCAGAGGGGTCTGGCTATGGGCACTTTTTGGCTTCGGCGGCGTGTGGTTTGCAAAACGCACTAGCGACCACTTACAGTGGAGCTATTGTTCGTACGACCCATGTTACGGGAATTTTTACTGATTTAGGTATTATGTTTGGGCGCTTTTTTCGGGGGGAGCCGTTAGATAAACGAAAAGCTAAACTGTTTTTGCTGATCATCGCAGGTTTTATCATCGGCGGCTGTTTAGGGGCCTGGTTTTTTATCCAGTTTGCCTTTTTAGCTTTGCTGGTGCCGAGTACGATTTGTATTTTGTTGGCTGTGACTTACCGAGTATATTCGCACCGTATTACAGAGTAACTTAATGGCTGGCAATGCTTTTAGGTGTTGCCCCAAAGGTTTGTTTAAACAGCCTGCTAAAGTGACTAAGGTTATTAAAACCAAGTTGATAACACACACTACTAATAGACTCACCTTTTTCTAAGCGTTTATAAGCCTTTTGTAATCGCAGCTGCTGTTGCCAAAGTGCGGGAGTAGAGCCAAAGGCTAGCTTAAATTGTTGATAAAATTTACTGCGACTCATACAGGCAATTTTACACAGTACATCAATGTCGATAGTGTGCGCTAAATGTTGCTCAATATACTGGATAACATGGCTTAGTGGTGTTGCAAGCTTGCCCTGTTTGCAACTCGCAATCATTAAATCACGGCTTTGTTGTTGTAATAGTCGAGTGATAAGTTCATTCAGTGAAAGATCGATTAAGTAGTCTCTGTGCTGCTCATTTTCACTAAATAAATTGATCATGCGTTCGAGTAGTTGTTGGGTTTGAATGTTGTGCTCTGCATGGACTAACTTAGGCTCATAATGAAAAAAATCATCATGGCTAATTTGCTGCTCAACATTCAATGCATCAACCACTTGGCTAATTTTGTCGGTACTAATTTCAATAGCTAAACAGGTCGTAGGCTGATTAAGAGATGCGTTTGGAAAATCAATTAATACCCCTTGCTTTGGCGCTAGTACAAACGACTGGTGTGGTAAAAACTCTTTGTGGTAGTCACTGTCGGCAACATGCATAATTTTTTTACCGCTGATCATGCCGCAAAATAATAGTTCGCTGGAATGCAGCGCGACTTTTTGTGCATCAAGGTAGGTGTCGTAAATGCTTAATTCGGCATGCTCACCGGCAAAACTTACCTTATTTTCAATTAGCACATCAATACGTTGGCGTTTTTTATCTAAGCGACTGTTGATTAGTGATGTGTTCATTGTTACCTCGTGTTTTCCCTTAAATTTGGACAAATAGTCAAAAAATCTGGACTGGGAATCAAATGTGTTTTGTTGAACTAGGCTAACTTCACTAGTTAGCGGTTAAATAAACAATAACCTACCGCCTAAATAAAATACAACAATTTGAAGAGAGAACACATTATGATCTATGCAAATCCAGGCAGTGAAGGTGCCAAAGTTAGTTTTAAAGCGCAATATGAGAACTATATTGGAGGCCAGTGGGTCGCCCCTGTTAACGGTGAATACTTTGACAATATTAGCCCAGTAAACGGTAAGGTATTTTGTAAAGTACCTCGTTCAAGTAAAGAAGACATAGAACTTGCACTTGATAAAGCCCACGACGCAAAAGCAGCATGGGGCACAACATCGGTGACAGAGCGTAGTAATATTTTGTTAAAAATTGCGGACCGTATTGAGCAAAACCTCGAAATGCTCGCAGTGGCTGAAACGTGGGATAATGGTAAAGCTATTCGCGAAACCCTTGCTGCAGATGTTCCACTAGCGGCGGATCACTTTCGCTATTTTGCGGGGTGTGTGCGTGCTCAAGAAGGATCAATTGGTGAAATTGATGAAACCACAGTAGCGTATCATTTTCATGAGCCTTTAGGGGTTGTCGGGCAGATTATTCCATGGAACTTTCCACTATTAATGGCTGCGTGGAAACTCGCTCCAGCACTTGCGGCGGGCAACTGTGTTGTTTTAAAACCTGCCGAGCAAACACCCGCATCAATCCTTGTTTTGCTCGAAGTGATTGGTGATTTATTACCAGCAGGTGTATTAAATGTAGTGAATGGCTATGGTAAAGAAGCGGGTGAAGCGCTGGCAACCAGCACACGTATTGCGAAAATTGCTTTTACTGGATCAACGCCTGTGGGTTCACATATTTTAAAATGCGCCGCCGAGAACATTATTCCTTCGACTGTAGAGCTCGGTGGTAAATCGCCCAACATTTTCTTTAATGATGTGATGGAAAAAGATGATGCATTTTTAAGTAAAGCCATTGAAGGGGCTGTACTTGCTTACTTTAACCAAGGTGAGGTGTGTACATGCCCATCACGTTTGTTTATCCAAGAAGATATTTACGAGCAATTTATTGAACGTGTACTGGCGCGCACATTACAAATTAAACGGGGTAACCCGCTTGATACCGAGACCATGGTAGGGGCGCAAGCATCACAAGCGCAGTTTGATAAAATTTTAAGCTATATTGAAATTGGTAAAAAGGAAGGCGCCGAAGTACTTACCGGTGGTGAAGTAGAGCAGTTATCAGACGAGCTTAACGGGGGCTATTATATTCAGCCAACGCTATTAAAAGGCACCAATGATATGCGTGTATTCCAAGAGGAGATTTTTGGACCAGTGATTTCTATGTCTACTTTTAAAGATGAAGATGAAGCATTAGCGCTGGCCAATAGTTCTGAATTTGGTTTAGGAGCTGGTGTTTGGAGCCGAAATATGAACCGGGCTTATCATTTTGGCCGCAAGATTGAAGCTGGCCGTGTTTGGACAAATTGTTATCACATGTACCCGGCACATGCGGCATTTGGTGGGTATAAAAAGTCAGGGATTGGTCGCGAAACACATAAGTTAGCGCTTGACCACTACCAACAAACTAAAAATCTATTAGTAAGTTACAGTGAAAATCCACTGGGCTTCTTTTAAAAGCAATTTCTTATTGTTGTCGAAACTACCCAAACGCCACTTTAGTTAGTGGCGTTTTTTTATCTATTTGTAATGCGCTTTTTCTGCTATTAATCAATTATTAATAGCAGGGAGTAAGTTAATAATGATAAGAAATACGACAATAGATGATAGCGAAGCGATTGCTGAAATTTATAATTTTTATGTTCTTAATAGCACCGTGACCTTTGAAGTTGAGCCGGTTACTGGGGGCGAAATTGCAAAACGTATACAGGCCAGTCTTGATTCTCATTTACCATGGTTGGTTGCTGAGGTTAACGGCAAGATCATTGGCTATTGTTATTCAACACCGTGGAAAGCGCGTAAAGCATATCAACACTCCGTTGAAGTCTCGATTTATTTAGATGCGCAGTGTCAGGCACAGGGAGTGGGTACACAACTTTACACTGCACTTTTCACACATTTAAAGACGCGTAATCTGCATGCTGTTATGGCAGGTATTGCACTACCTAATGCTGCCAGTATTGCATTACACGAAAAGTTTAGTATGAAAAAGGTTGCACATTTTCAACAAGTTGGAAGGAAATTTGATGATTGGATTGATGTTGCATATTGGCAGGTTATTTTATAGCTGACATAAAAAAGCCCAGCGAACACACAAGCTAGGCTTTCGACAACAATATGGTTGAGTGACCACGTGTGCAGTCACTCACAATAAAAAAGCTTAGAGAACACACAAGCTAAGCTTTTGACAACAATATGGTTGAGTCACCGCGTATGCACTGACTCGGTATAAAAAAGCTTAGAGAACACACAAGCTAAGCTTTTGACAACAATATGGTTGGGTGACCACGTGTGCAGTCACCTGGAATAAAAAAGCTTAGAGAACACACAAGCTAAGCTTTTGACAACAATATGGTTGAGTGACTACGTGTGCAGTCACCCGGAATAAAAAAGCTTAGAGAACACACAAGCTAAGCTTTTGACAACAATATGGTTGAGTCACCGCGTATGCACTGACTCGGTATAAAAAAGCCCAGAGAACACACAAACTAGGCTTTTGTGACAACAATTAGGTTAAAGAGCTAAGTTTTGCTTAGCGCGGTTTAGGTTGTGATTAACTAAATCATTACCTGAGATTTTCACCGCTTCATAAAAATCTGCTAGAGCAGCCGTGTCGTTTTTCGACATAATGCGCGCAATACCACGGTTACTTAAAGCGAATGATGTAAGTTCACGGCGCTTATAGCCGCGTACTTCGCTTTTGTTAAGAAGCTCAATTGCTTCTGTGCAAAGTGATTCTGCGTGACTGAAGTTCTTTGACTTCACGCTTGCTGCACAACGATTAAATGCAAGTTCATATTGACGATTTAAGTCAGTTGATTGTGTTGTGTTTGCTAACACAGCATCATACTGGCCTTGCATAATGGCTTGCGATGAATCTGAGTCATTGATAACCATTAATTTATAGTCACTCTGATCAGCGATTGCGAAAGCTGAACAAGTAAGTAATGAGCTAAGGGCAAGTCGTTTTAAAAGTGGTTTAAACATGGTTAGTTTCCTCGTTAATCGCAGCATCGTTTGCTGATGTGTTAACTTTAGAGTAATCCATCTAAACCGACAAACGATTAAAATAAACCTGATAGATGAATTTTTTTAACTCATAGCCTGTTTGTGTAAAAGGGCGAGCGACTTGAGTGTGTTTGATTTAAAGGTGAAATAAATAACGCTTGCAATTTCATATTTTAAATATACGATCCGTATATGTTTTATATATTGGCGATGTGATGGGTATTGTTAAAATTAGTGATGAACTGCATGAAGAAATCCGTAAAGCAAGCACGGCGATGGTGCGTTCAATAAACTCGCAATCAGAGTACTGGATTAAAATAGGTATGTTAGCCGAGCTCAATCCAACCATGACCTACAGTGACATTATTAAAGAACAGTTACGGCTAGCGGATGTTGCTGTTAAGGAAGGAATCGATGAAAAAAGTGGTAATTAAAACACAGGACGAGCTGGCGCTCATGCGTGAATCGGGGCGCTTATTAGCCAAGGTGTTCGCGTATTTAGACCCTCATGTCAAAGCGGGGGTAACCACAATGCAAATTAACAACCTTGTTGAGCGCTATATTGTTGATGAATTGCAGGCAAGGCCGTCGAGCAAAGGCCAGTACGATTATCCTTATGTGCTAAATGCCTCTGTTAACGAGGTGGTATGTCATGGTTTTCCAAATGAAAAGTGCGTTTTAAAAGAGGGAGATATCGTCAATATAGATATCACACTTGAAAAAAATGGCTTTTTGGCAGACTCCAGTAAAATGTACATGATTGGGGCGGTTTCACCGCTGGCAACGCGTCTGGTTAATAAAACTCAAGAGGCGCTGTGGCATGCAATCAACATGGTAAAACCAGGTGTGCGGCTTGGTGATATTGGTAACGCCATTGCAAATTTTGCTCACCAACAAGGCTATAGCGTGGTGAAAGAATACTGTGGACATGGCATAGGGCAAGAAATGCATGAAGGACCCGATGTGCTCCACTATGGTAAAAAAAATACCGGATTAGTGCTTAAAGAAGGTATGACATTCACCATCGAACCTATGATAAATCAGGGAACGGCTAAAATAAAAACCAAACCAGATGGGTGGACGGTTGTTACTCGCGATAAAAAACTTTCTGCACAGTGGGAGCATACTTTGGCGGTGACACCTGCTGGTGTGGAGGTGTTGACCTTACGTGAAGAAGAGCAACACTTTTTAAATCGCCTAAGTTAGAACGACACTTCGGGTGTTGGCTCTTCGGATAACCAATTTAAGGCAGCCGTTTTTGATTTGAATATGTTCATTGTCATTCCGGCTTTTTTATATAAGTTGCGGTACGTTTCTCGGAGCAGGTTTGCGCCTTCAAGTTCATCTGAAATCACCAACGCGGTTTTTTTTGAGGCGACACCTTTACGTTTTAGTTCTGATAAATACACCATCAGTTTTTCAAGTGCCCCCGGTGTTGCCATACATGAGTTTTCAAATTCAACCAATTCATACCAGCCTCCGTAGGTATCAATCAATTTAGTAATGTAGGCTTGTTGAATAAATGAATGCGCGTCGATAATTTCTTCGTTAAACGGTCCAGTCGCTGTTGCAAAGAGCGTGTGCTGATGTTGATAAAACTCAACTAATCCATGAGGTTTAAAGTTTTTATACGGAAAATGTTTGGTCGAGGCTGTGCTGCGCATAAATTCAATCCCTGAAACACGAATATACTGATTTATTATTAGTTTATTGATAGTAGCAGTTAATTATCCAACTTCAACCTTTGTGATTACACAATTTTAAAACGTTAGATTTAAATATTAGGTATAACTACCATGTTGAACCCGCCTGAATATAGATAGCATTTTGTTCTGGGCCATGCGCTACATCTAAGCCAATACTGATACCATAATGCTCGTCAATTAAGTAACGAAAGCCCGCGCCTACTGTATTTACGGTGTCTGCTTTTGATAAGTCAGAAAAATTGTCGGCAGCCCAACCCATACCCGTGAATGCATTTAATTTTATTTTATGAGTGACCTTATAACTGGCTTCTGCTTCAGTGACAAATACATTAAGTCCTTGGTAACGCGTAGCCGATACACCGCGCAAACCAATACTGGGTGGAATATATACGGGTAAGCGTTTGTCGCCTCGGTTATTAACCGAATCGTATTGCATACGTAATGCAAAGTTAAACTTATCGGTATAACGCCAGTAATTAAGAGCGGTTAATTTTAAACTGGTGTAATCGACTTTACTGCCAATCGCCTCATCGAAATATAAGTACTCGGCTTTATAGTTAAAACCACGCTCAGGGTTAAGCGGGTTATCTCGGCTATCGTACTCTAATAAGGGGCCAATACCTGAAGTATTTACATCGAGTGAAAGGTGTTCTTTGATGATGCCATTCTCAAGCAAAAAATCTTCAATGGGGTTCTCTGCCAAGCTAATGTCCACCTGACGGTAAATTTGTTTGAAGCCATAAAAAAAGTTGCTGTCTTGATACCGAAGTTTTAAATTTTGAAATAGGGCAGGGCCTTCAATATTGAGAGAAAGTGGTGTAAGTAGTTTTATTTCATCAAAGGTGTAAAAGTCGAGGTTTATACTCGCCCAACCAATAATACCTTGGTAGCGAATACGGTCTTCATCCCAAAAGGTAATATGCCCAACAGCGGCTCCTTTGGTGCCATTTTTTGTGCCCATAAGACCCACTAAGCTGATGCTTTGTGGCAAGGTCGACCCTTCTTTTTTCTGCTTTTTTTTCTTCTTTTCGTTATCGTGAAAAAATAGCCCAACGACACCTAATCCAGGCCCGACGGCAGGCTCTGTAATAAAAGTTGGAATAGGTAAAAAAGAAATCGGTTCATCCACTTTTTGTTGCTGATTACTTAATTGCGTTTCTGCTGGCTTTATCGCGTAGTCATCATAGCTGGAAGCAACACTATGGGTACTCACGAACCATGCAGCCGCTAAATTTATTAGTACAACGTTTCTCACTTCTTTTTTACCTCAGTTTTGTGTTTTGCTTCCTTGGCGTTCGGTTATCAATGTTTTTATAGCTGGTAGTTAAACTCCAAGCGATGGTCACCGTCCATGAAATCGACATTTTCATTCCAGTTTGCAAAATACCGCAGATTCATGCGTGGATTAATTTGGTAACTTGCAGCAAATTCGTGGGTTAGGATATGACTTTGATCAAGGCCATAATAATGGTCTTTGTAGGTATCACTTCCTCCAATGGTTGTTAACCAGAAGGGGTTGTAGTTCAGCCAGATTTTGTCGGAGATAGTAACTTTCGCGTACATACCTATTAACCCATACGCTCCCATAATTGAGTAGCCACTGTCTCGAGAACCATCGTCCTCACGTGCATTTTCACCCAACGACGCACCAACCCCAGCTAATGGATAAAACGAGAAACGTCCCATAGGTTTGAGTGCCTTAATATAGCTGTAAGATACATCCATACTTTCGTCGGCAACCAAATTCGCATTCAGATTATAGGTTGCGTCTATTTGAGTGGCACTCATGGTGGTTAAATCAACAGAAAAATTACGGAAACGGAATGAATCGATTGAGTCTGTGGTTTTGCTATCACTGTCCCAACCTAATGTATCTCCGTAGATCCCTTTTACTTCAATGACATTCATTCCTGCGGTAGTTGCAATACCGGTGTCGTATGCTTGACCAATTTTAAGGTTGAGGCCTTTATTGGTAGCACCTATACCCACCTGCGTATATACAGCGAGTGGATCCGACATATCCTGTACTGCTTTTTCTTCAGCGGCAACCACGCTAAGTGGCACACTCAATGAGCATAAAAGAACAGAAAAGTACTGTGAGTTCATGTGTTGTCCTTACACAAAATAGAGATAAAAAATAGGTACTTTAAGTACTTATAGTCTATTTGCTCGATGAGTTCAATAATCGAGCTGATAAAGTTAGTCGGTTACAAGCGAAGCATGGGATAGATCAATTTAGGGCAATTTATTCATGTAAAGAGCGTAAAAAAACCAGTAAAAATCCCCTCACCACACTGCCTACACCAGAGCCTTAAGTGCACGTTTAGCCGTTTATAAATTTACAAATAAGGGCTGCTAGCAGCGATATCCACTGTGCTGTGTCCTTCATTTCATACTTGATTGCTTATTTGGTTGCTGAATAGGCATTTCTAAATATTTAAAAGTTAATAAAATCAACTTATTAATAATGGCTGTGTGGGTAAAAGAAAAGTTGATTTAAATCGTGTTTGCCTAATTTAGAAACTAGAAATGGTGGCTTTTTCATCTATACTGATTGTTGATTCATCATGAGACTATGATGTTATTAACAATGAAAAAGGATGATTTATGAAAAAACTACTCGCGGCGGCTATTTGCAGCTTGGTGTCCACCGTAAGCCTTGCTGCAGATAAACCAAACGTGTTGGCCATTATGGTTGATGACGTTGCCCCAATTTCACTTAGTGCATATTCGCATGGTATGACTTACCCGACCCCAAACATCGACCGAATTGCTAATGAGGGTGCGCTTTTCACAGATCATTATGCGCAACCGAGTTGTACAGCAGGGCGAGCGGCATTTTTAATGGGTCAGTTACCAATTCGTACAGGTTTAACAACGGTAGGCCAGCCCGGTAACCCGTTAGGAATTAAAGAAGCCGATCCTACATTGGCTGAATTCTTAAAAGACCGTGGTTACATGACTGCTCAGTATGGTAAAAATCATTTAGGCGATTTGGATGAACACTTACCAACTAAGCATGGCTTTGATGAGTTTTACGGTAACTTGTATCATTTAAATGTTTCTGAAGAGCCAGAACAAGCTGATTACCCTAAAGATCCGAAGTTTATAAAACAGTTTGGGCCACGAGGGGTTATTGAGTCATATGCTAATGGTAAAATTACGGATACAGGACCACTGACGCGTAAACGAATGGAAACGTTTGATGAAGAAGTGTTAGAGCGTTCGCTCAATTTTATGGAACGCGCTGTTAAAGCTAAAAAACCATTCTTTATTTGGCATGCCACTAGCCGCATGCATGTTTATACGCACTTAAAACCAGAAAGCCGTCATTTAGCAACCGATATTAGCTCGGAAGAAGATATTTTTGGTAGTGGTTTAATGGAGCATGATGGGCATGTTGGCAAACTGCTGGACAAACTGGATGAGCTAAAAATTGCAGATAACACCATTGTTATTTATACCAGTGACAATGGTCCAGAGCAATCAAGTTGGCCTGATGCAGGCACAACCTCGTTCCGTGGTGAAAAAATGACAACCTGGGAAGGGGGTGTTCGCGTCCCATTTTTGGTTCGTTGGCCTAACAAAATTCCGAAAGGCTTAAAGCTCAACGGTATTTCATCACATGAAGATGTTTTTCCGACTATTGCCGCTGCGCTCGGTGAGAAGAACTTACGTGAGAAACTGAAAAAATCAGATAAAGTTTATATCGATGGTGAAAATAACCTTGATTACTGGACTGGTAAGGCTGATAAATCTGCGCGTAACTTTTTCTTTTATTACTATGAGTCGCAGTTAACTGCTGTTCGTTTTGGCCCTTGGAAAATGCACTTTGCAACGAAGCCAACCGGTATTTACTACGATGATATGATCACTCACAGTATGCCCAAACTGTTCAACTTACGTAAAGACCCTTTAGAGCATTACGACGGGGTAACGGGTTTTCACCAAATCATGCGTAAGAGTTGGTTATTGCAACCTATTATTGCCAAGTTAAATGAGCATGTAAAAACGTTTGTTGAGTTCCCGCCTCGCCAAGAAGCAGCCTCACTGAATGTAAACGAAGCAATAGAAAAAGCGAAGTCATTAAATTATGGCCACTAAAGCCAAACAGAGTCTGTAATAAATAGGGCCTTTTTAGGCCCTTTTTATGGCGTGTTTATTTACCAATACTGTTCATCATTTCTAGTTGTTGAATAAACTGTTGAACTTGCTGATTGCCCGGTACAAGGCGCGCTAAGTTTCGTGCATAGAAGAGTGCTTGAGCGTAGTTTTCTTCACCAGCATACCACTGGGCTAAACTGTAACTGATGTCTGGGTTATTTGGTGCGAGTGTGAATGCATGTTCAAGGGCCGAAATGGCATGTGGCATGTCACCTAAGTCTTGCAACAACAACGCATAAGTAAAAGAGTAATTGGCATTGTTTTTTGCAAAATTAGCGGCATTTTTTAAGTGACCTAACGCAGCCTCTTTTTGCTTGGTGCGAATTAAGCTCATTGCCAATGCATAATGCAAATCGGCACTTTCATTATTTACAGCTAAGCCTTGTTTCAAGGTTTTCTGGGCGGCCTCCTCATTTCCTTGATTCCGATATAAGTCGGCTAAGTTAACATAGGCAGGTGCAAAAATTGGCTCAATGCTGATTGCTTGCAGATAATGTGCTTTGGCTTCCTCTGGTTTTTGTAGAGTAAGGGCGAGATTACCTAAGTTGGTATGTGCGTACCCGCGCTCAGCTTGATACAGCTGGGTTTGTTTATATTCATTAAGGGCTTTATTCAGGCGCTCAGAGTCTGGTTCATTCAATCCACTTGGAAAAGCCTCCATTAGCATAGGCGCTAAGGCGCGGGCTGCTTCTGCTCTTATGGGAAGGTGCGTGTCATCAAGCAGTGGATTGAGCATTCGCCAGCGTTGGTTGATGTCAAAAGGCATTGCCGCTTCAATAGCTGCTTGGCGTTTCAGCGGCTCAGGATCTTTTACTGATCGCGCAATCGCAACTACGGCATTGTTATCGGGGCTGCTTGCTAAACGGCTCAGTGCCGATGCGCGAATAATGTCAGGAAATGATTTGTCTTGCACAATTTTTGTCAGCATGGCTGATGCATTGGGTAACCCATTATCAGCGACATGGAACGCCTCTGAAAAGTGCTCTTTGCCTAAATGTGCTGAATTTGGGTGCCAGTTTCGTATCTGCTTTACTGCCCACTGAGGTGTTTTATCTTCATGGCAGCTATTACAGGCATTGGGTGCATTGGTTTTAAGAGTTAGGTCTGGACGAGGTACGCGAAAACTATGATCGCGTCTGGCATCAACTTGCATGTACGTAGTAGCGGGCATATGACAATCAACACATTGGCTACCTTCACTTTCGAGTTTATGACCGTGGTGCTCGGGTGTATCGAAATCGACTTGGCTGTGACACTGTGTACAGGTTTGGTTGCCGGGTAGTTTTAGCTTTCCTGAATGCGGGTTATGGCAATTACTACAGGTTACGCCTGCATTAAACATTTTACTTTGTAAGAATGAGCCCCACACATAATTTTCATCCCACACTTGGCCATCAACATGATAGAGCTCAGGCGTAAGCAGCGATCCGCGAAAATCCTTTAAAAAGCTATGGGGATCACTTCGGTCGTTAAGTTGCGAACGACGAGCATGACACGTTGCACAGACTTGAACTTGGTCGCTTTTTACGAGAGGTTGCACGCTTTTTATGCTGCCGTCTTTTTGGGTAGTGAACAACGGCGTTTGTGTATTTATATTGTTAGCAAAGCCTTTATCTGTTCTTTTTTTATCACCATTTGCCCATTTTAAGTGTTCAGTTGTATCGCCATGGCACGCTTTACAGCTGACGTTGATAGCGCTGTAGGTTGAATTAAAGCGGTTGGTGTTAAGATCGAATTGCTTTTTAAATTCAGTTGAATGGCAATCGGCACACATGTGATTCCAGTTTTGTCCTTTTTGTGACCAGTGAAATAAATCATGTTGTTTTTGCTCTGGATGAAGCACAAACCAGCGCTGCCCGCCGTTTTCCTTACTACGAGAATCCCACGCAAACGGAAAAAGCTGAATGTGGCCTCCTCCCATATCAAACATATATTGCTGCAGTGGCTCGTAACCAAATGTATATAAAACGGGATAGTCAGTCAGTGTGCCGTTAAGGTTTGGCATAGCAATAAATAGCTGTTGGTCGCGTGTATAAAAGCGTGTTTTTTGATCTTGGTATTCAAGTGTTTGATCATCAAAGTTGCCAAGCACTGTGGCCGGTGTGGCTTTTTCCATTGCATGAAAATGGTGTGATGTTTGCCAATCCTCGACCTGACTTTGATGACAATTAATACACGCAGGTTCTGCGAACACTTTCACAGCAACGAGACTGATAAAAATCCAGATTAGGCGCATCACTGAACAATTCCTTTTTATTTTTTTAGTAAACCTATTAATGAGTTATATCAGTTTGAGCTGCATAATCAAAGTACAGTATTAAATTAAAAACGCCCTGCTTTTTAAGGACAGGGCGTTTAGGGAAGTGCTTTATTCTGCTGCTTGTTTACGTGCTTTTAATTTTGCAGCATGGTCAATTTCAAATTCAGGCATGTCTTTATTACCCTTCATTAAATAGTTATCCATCCAGCGCATTAATCGTAAGCTGTAATCGTATTGAGCAGCCACTTTTCGGTTGCCGTGGCCTTCGCCTGGGTAATACACCAAACGCACATCTTTACCTTGTACTTTCATGTAGCGATATAGCTCCATTGATTGAGCAGGGTGTACGCGAGGATCATCTTTACCGTGCATAATAAGTAGCGGTGTTTTAGATTGACCAGCCCAATATATTGGGCTGCGCTCTAAGTACCACTGCCATTTATCCCACGGGTAAGAACGCGCGTGAACAAGGTTCATTTCATTCGAAATATCAGTTGTACCAAACTTAGAGAGTTGATTTGAAACACCCACAAACATGACGCTGGCAGCAAAGTGCTCGGTGAGCTTAGTTGCAGCCCATGCAGAGGCATAACCACCGTAAGAGCCACCGGTAATACCCACACGTTTGCTATCAACTAACCCCATTTCAACTAAATGGTTTTTAAAGTCGACAAGGTCATCAAACTCTTTACCTGCATAGTCGTTTTGGCCAAGCTTAGAGTAGTCAACCCCTTTACCTGTTGAACCGCGGTAGTTTGGATAAAACACTGCATAGCCGCGTGCTGCACCCATTTGCCCTGGGCGAGAGTAATTGGTTAACCAGCCATTTTTGTCATGACTTTCAGGCCCACCATGCACCGACATAATGAGTGGGTAACGGGTTCCTTCTTGGTAATCTAGCGGGTAAATTAATACCCCTTCAATGTCTACACCGTCGCGCGCTTTTAGCGAGATAGTCTCTTGTTTTGCAAAGCGTTTATCGCTCAACCAGCTGTTTGAATCGGTTAAGCGGGTGGCTTTATTACCGCGAATAATAAAGACTTCGTTCGGGTGCTGCGCCGTATTAGCGCGAACAGCAAGTGTTTTGTCTGAGTCAGATACGCTTAGGTTTGTGGCAATAAATTTGCCTTCTTTGATAATCTTTTTGTACTTATTGCTACCCGTTTTAATACTCGCAATAAAGCTTTCAGTGCCCACATTGGCTATAAAATTAAGTGTATTGCGTTTATGAGACCATTCAAAGTCAACAACATGCCCCATAAAGTTTGGCAGCCACTCAGTGATTTCGGCTGTATCAGTGTCGGCTATAAATAAGCGACCTGTGGCTGGGTCGTGTTTGTCTTCGGCCCCTAAAATAGCAATATATTTACCATCGGCAGACAGCTCAGCATCGCCTAGCTTGCCTTCTGTTTTAAAAGACAGAGTGACTTCATTGCTTGCAATATCATACAAGTGCCACATTGATTTAGTGTATTTATCATCAATAAGCGCTGTTGGTTGGGTTTTAACAAGTAGTTTTTGACCATTTGCAGACCAATTCATATCACTGACGTAGTCATTTACATTCAGTGCTGTAGGCTTTAATGGGGCGTTAGAGTTCGCTAAATCGACAATAAACAGCGCTTTATTATCCAGACCTAACTCATAAACTTCAGCCATAAAACCAAGTTTTTTTAGTTCTTTTTCAGACTTGTCTTTTGCTGGTAATGCCAAAATAGCCACATGTTGGTTATTTGGGCCTAATTTATAGCTTGAAATAGATGTGCCTTTTAACGACAACACTTTTTGCGCTTGGCCACCATCAACAGGGATTTGGTACAGTGAGGTGTATTCGTCATCATTCAATTTAGCTAAAAAGTACACCGTTTTGCTGTCGTTAGACCATTGAATGCTTTTGATATTGACCTTACCTGTAATGTAAGGACGTTCAACGCCTTTGTCGTCAACAATGAAAAGCTCACTGTAATTGTGGCCATTTTTATCTTTATATAATGTGCGCGGGACCGAGCGTGTAAAGGCAACATTATCGCCATCTGGGCTGACACTGGTTTGAACGACAGATTGAATCAATGGGATATCATCAATCGTGATAGTATCGTTGGCTACAGCAAATGTGCTAGACAAACCAACGGCTAAGGCTAAAACTGACTTTAGCATAGTGTTTTCCTTCGCTTGTTTTATTATTGTCACCGATTATAGCAATATGAAACAGGATTAGTAACGAATGCGGTTAATGACTATACCGAATGCCTAAATAGAAGCGACGACCATTTTTGTATATGCCTGTTGGAGCATATTGATTGCGCTCATAGGTATAGGTTGTTTCATTGGTGAGATTGATAGCATCAAAAATAATATCAAACTGTGTTGTCAGCTTAATAGTTAAGTTACCATCGAGTTGCCCAAAATTGTCCATCATGGTCTCGCCAACGCCGGTGGCGAATTCTGTACGGTAGTTATAGGCAAGGCGACTACTGATGAGTTCATTCTCATAGTAACTAGTTAAATTTATTGTGTGTTTTGAAGTACCGGGTATTGCATTAATGCTGGATGCATTGCGCTTACTACGCTCTCCATCTACGAAGGTGTAATTAGCAATGACACCAAACCCATAAAACAGCTCTTGCTGATAACCCAATTCAAGTCCACGAATCGTGCCGCCGCTTCCATTTATGGGCCTATCAATGGTCATGGCGATATTTTCATGCTCCTCAATGCTTCTTTTAAACTCAACAAACGATTCAACATCTTTATTAAATAGTGCGGCTGATAAAAGCCCCGCATCTGCAAAGTACCATTCTAGGCTAGCATCAAATTGGTTGGCTCTATAAGGGTCTAGATTAGGGTTACCGCCTTGGCCTTGAGCTTGTGTTACGTTGTAGTTAGTAGAAGGCATTAAGTGATTATATTGTGGGCGTGACATAACTCTAGCAACACTAAAGCGGGTGACAATATCGTCGTTAATATTAATGTTTAAATTTACACTGGGTAATAGATCGGTGTAATTTTTTTGATGTGTTTGCCATTGATAGCTGTCTGGGAGTTCAATAGGCGATGCAATTCGTTGATAGGCAGCAGCGTCTTGCTGCGTGTTTACTGCTCGAAGTCCTAGGTTTGCGCTATAAGAGTCACCCGATAAGTTTAATTTAACATAACCCGCCGTTGTTCTTTCTTGGATATCAAACCGACTGGCTTTTTCTTCTTGTTGTTCGAATTCAAGTGTATTGAATTGCTTGGCGAGAGAATCAATATCTGCATAGCTGTATTTTTTCAAGGTGTGTTGATCGCCAATCCCCGCTAAAAAGTCAGTAGGTATGGTTGCGGGAAAATCAGCTAAGGTCCACCCAAGTTGCTCTGTCAGCGCATCATAAGAGCCATTTATAGAACGCAGACGAATAAAATCACGTTGATGGTCACGGTATTTCACGCCAAACTTGACCGAAGAAATAATTGAGTGATCAATCGCACGCTCAAAGTCGCCTTGCAGATACAGCTCTTGATCGGTTGAATCTTGGCTATCGTTTCTTGCTTCTGTCAATTGCCATTGTTGAGCATCGAGTGGGGAGGTTGCGTATTCAGCAATGATGTTTTTACGTTGTCGAGTATCAACCGTGTAGGCTGTATTGGCTGAAAACTGTGATGTGTAATCTTGTTTTGAACCGCCGCCACCATGTGTAAAACCAATCTGGTAGGTGTTTTGCCATAAATCGGCTTGCTGTGAAACAATCAACTGCATACTACTGGTATCAATTTGTGACTCGCGCCAGATGGCTTCCATCGCGGTACTGTGTGGCTTGGACTCATCGGTTACTGTTGAATAACGAGCAAAGGCTAAGGTGTTGTCGATAATGTCAGCATTATAAACGCGTCCTCCTCTGGCGAATACGCTGCTTGGTTGCCATAAAAAGTTTTGGTTACTGTTATTGGCATCAAGTACAGAATACAACCCGTTGAGTTGAATATTCCAATCAAAATTCATTTGATGCTCAAAGGCAAATGTTGCGGTTGTTAATACACGACGTTGTTGAAAGAGTGCTGAACCGCCGCCGCCTGGTGTCCAAATATGATTGATATCGGCCATTTTATCGCTTGGGCTTAGACTAAGGTCGTCATTCTTCTGAAAGTGTTGTTCATGCCACCCCCATGACTCTAATCCATCGCGGCGCAGCAATCGGTCATTGCGGGTAAAAGTGAGTAATAAACCACTTTGTTCAGACTTGTTTTTCCAATTATAAAAACTAGCAAACTGCGGGTCGAACTCGCCAGAAAGGTCGTTATATTGCAGTTGAGAATTAATCACAAAGTGTTTATTAGGCGTTTGTAAGGGTCGCATTGTTTTGATATTAACGGCGCCACCTAGCGATCCTTCATCATGATCTGCTTGTGGGGTTTTATACACTTCAAGTGAGGCAACTAAGTCTGCTGGTAGTAGCGTGTAATTAAACCCACGGTTTGGCTGAGACGATATCCACCAATCGGCAGAAGCGATAGATTGTCCATTGAGGTAAGTGCGGTTTTGCTCGGGTGTGGTCCCGCGAACGCCGACTCGCTCACCTTCTCCTTGGATCCGAGAAAGTGAAATTCCGGTCACACGTTGGAGTGCCTCAGCGACATTTTTATCAGGAAATTTACCGATATCTTGCGCACTAATTGTGTCTATAATTGAGTGACTATTTCGTTTATCATGGAGCGACTTGACAGCGCTGTCATGAAAGCCCCGAATTTGAATAGTTTCTAATCCGTTCGTTGCATCATTGTTTGATTGAGCAGTAGCCAACTTCGAGCCGGATAGACATAACATAAAACTAGAATAGGTAAATAGGGTCATAAAATTGAGCGTTTTAAAAGCCATGCTAAATCCAACTAAGCGGTTAATGTGTTCAAAGACTCGCTGCCTAACAATGTGATCAAGCGCTTGGGGCTGTTGTTTGTTCCCAATTTATACTTTACGCTCTCTTGAATTATTTAACCATATATTAACGCGTGTAACAATTAAACAAATGTCGATGTCAACCCAACAAAAAGTAATGCTTAACGATGTCATCGTTGACTTTATAAGCTTAAAAGCAAAAGTGCAGGGCACCTGGGTTGATGTGGAGTCAAAACAGTTACTGTTGCTTTCCTTATTATTAGAAAACCAAGGAAAGGCTGTATCGCGAGAACAGATAATGGATGCTGTTTGGGGTGAGGTGATTGTGAGTGACAACTCGGTAAGCCAGTTAGTCACTCAACTGCGCAAAAGTCTGCATGATACAAAAACACCACAACAGATTATTCGAACCGTCCCGCGTATTGGATATCAATTAATCGCTCAAGTTAGTGAGCCCCCGACATTACTGGAGCAAGTAGCGCCGAGTACCTCTAAAAAAATGGTGTTTTGGGGTCTTGCAGGAGGGCTGATTGGTGTATTTTCAACCCTGTTTTTACAATACTTTTTTGCGGTTGATACTAAAGCAGTCGAGTTTAATTATCGTACTCGTGTAACTTCTGCGCCTGGTACTGAGTCGTTTTTACGTTACTCACCCGACGGACGTTATTTAGCTTTTAGTCAGTCAGATGAAATGCAAAACCAGTTTGATCTTGCTGTGTTTGATCAACAAAGTAAAACCGTACACAGTGTCAAAAGCTCGGGCTATTCTGAAGAAGCCCCTGTTTGGTCACCTGATGGTAAATGGTTAGCGTATTATCGTTATGACCCTCTACGTTGTGACATACGCATGATTGGCGTTAATAACGCGATTGAAACATGGCGATTGAGCCCTGAATATACGCTTACCAAATGCAACCCTTACAGTGCACCTATGCGTCTAAAGTGGTATCAGCCTAACGCACTGTTTGGGATAACTTGGCATGATAATCAACCTCGCTTAATAAAGTACACACTCAGTACTGACGGCCTTGTTAAAGTTCTCGATACAACACTTGTCGGCGAGTTCAAGCCGCTCGCTTTTGATATTAATCATGACGGTAATATGCTTATTCTTGAAAAGCAGGGCATTTGGTACAGTCTTTTTGAAGTCAGCCTGCATGATTTATCAACGCGGCGTGTTATTAGCCGCCAGTTATATAAGCAACATCCTGTTATGTATGATCAAACAGGTCAGCATATTTTGTATGTTGAAGAAGATCTTAAACGCAGCTCATTAGAAGGCGAGCCCTATACCTTACATAAATCGAGGGGGGTTATTGCCAGCCTTGCTGTTAACCCCGCTACGGGTGATATAGCCCATGCTGAAGGGGCGGCACAAATCAACGCTTATCAGTTAAGTTTAAGTAAATCACCTCAAGGTATTCTGGTTGATAAAGTTGCACAACTTGCCTCGTCAACTCAAATGGATTTTATGCCGACATTGTCACATGATGGTAAGCAGGTTGCGTTTATTTCTATGCAGCGCCCGAGTGTTACAGCGTTTTCGCGCGCTGAGGTGTGGGTTAAGCATCAACGTAGAAAATCAGCTAATCTAGTGGCTCATCTTCCAAGCAATATAATGCCAAAATATCTGCAATTTTCACCAAATGGCGACACTTTATTGCTTATGGATGAAACGCAAAAAGTGTACTTGATTAACACGTTTTCACGGCGCTTAGTGCCCATTATTTCAGGTTTTGAGCAATTAAATGCGGTTCGCTGGTCAGCCGATAGCCAAAGCGTGTTGTATCAAGCAAAATCGGCTCAAGATGAGTGGCAAGACTGGCGTTATGATTTACAACAGAGCAGTAACTCATTACTTGCGAATAATGTGTCACTGTTCAGGTTGTCAGCAGAGCAACCACTTTGGCAATTGAACCCCTCGTATTCAGATTATGAACAAACATTGCGGTTTTATTTATCGGCTGCACTTGAGCAGCATATTCCTTTGTCACAATTACTGCCGTCTATGGCGTTGTACAAGCCTGCCTTCTTTGAAGGAGGCATGTATTACGTGTTGCGTGAAGGTCGTCAGTTATCTTTATATTGTTACTTAATTGCTTCTAAAGAGAATTTATTTATAAAACCACTGAGTGTGTATGGTTTAGACATCGGAGTTGAATTAACAATGAGCAGCTCAGTGGATGGAACACAATTAGTATTTAGTCAGGTTGAGGGGATTGAAACCGATATTTTAGTTCATCAAGTGATTAATTAAGTGTCGTTAAAAACGCAGAAATAGACTGGGTATTCCAGTTCCTGTCTTGGGCTTCTTTGTAAGCTGCTTGAGCAGATTCTTTGGCGAGTTGTAGCTGCTTCTGTTGTTGCTGTAGCTTTGCTTGTAGTAGCAAGAGTTGGGGATGATTATTATCATGATTAAGGGCGTCGTTTAGCGCGGTTTGAATAGCAGTAGTAGGTTGGTTTAACTCAAACAATAACTGTGCTAAATCTCGTTTGGCTCTAAAATGCCCTTGTTTGGCCGCGGCAGTTAACCACTTTTGCGCTTTATTCGGGGCATAATCAACATAGCGTTGGTTTAATAATTCGCGACCAAGGCGATATTGCGCATTGGCAAAGCCATTTTGTGCAGCAAGCAAAATCCAATTTAGGCCTTTTTGCCTGTCTACCTGACCATAATCCCCACGCAGTAAATTAGCCCCAATTCTATATTGAGAATTAGCGTAACCATTGCGTGCAGAGGTAAGTAATAACTCACTACTCGCGGTGTTTTTTTGCCAGTGATATTTCAAAAGTTTACTGGCATTGTATTTATCTGAACTTAACCAATTAGCAATGTAATATTGCACGACTGCATTGCCTTGTTCTGCGGCATCGATGAGTTCACTTATTTCGTTTTGATAACTCTTTTTTTGGCGTTGGAAACTGTGCTGATACTGCTCCCCTTTAAAAGTAGTAAAATGGTATAGCAAAGAACGATTATAATGGGGTAAAGCATTATCGTCGGCCTTGTATTGCCAACGTTTAACAGCATTTATAAGTGCTTTATCAAAGGTTTTTTCTGGGTAAGAATCGACTAAAGTAATATCCCCCACCGCGCCATTTTTATCGATATCAAATTCAAGCCATACCCAGCCTTCAAGGCCATTGTTGTAAGCATGTTCGGGGTAGAGTGGTTCTACGGTGTAACTGCGGTTTATATTTAGGGTATGAACAGGGGAAGCTGTGAGCTCAGGGCGCAATTCTTTGTCGTATTTTTCAAAACTTATATGCGTTAATAACGCGGCATAGGCATCTTCAAGTGCTTGTTGTTGCTGTTCACTTTGCTCTGCAATCAGCCTGGCGGTATCGCGTGCTTCGACGAGACCAAAGTCGGCGGCTAAATTAAACCATGCATACGCTTTTGCACGGTTTTTTTCTCGCCCTTGGCCATGTAAATACATGACCCCAATATTATAAATTGCATCGACATTTCCTAATTGCGCTAACTCATAAAACTGTTGCTGTGCTTCATTGTAATTACCCTTGTGATAATCAAGTGTCGCACTTAAGAGGTCAGCATGGCTGGTGGTAGAATACAACACGCATACAAATAAACAGGCTATTGCCTGCAAGGATTTAATAACGCTTTTGTATAATTTGTAGTGGGTGGTATTAGCCGACACGAATTTTATATTTTAAGATTTTTAAACCGTTTAGCATTTGATTGTACTTGTTTTAAGCATGATTGCTAGTTGAAAAAAAGCGGTGAAAGTAGGTTCACCGCTTAAAACACCTCAGGGCGATGAGGCTTGCCTTCCATGGCAATAGTCGTGTACCTGTGTTAGCAAGTGTGTCGACTAGAAGTTAAAACGAATACCTGCAGAAAAGCGTCGTCCATCCGCATACACACCCGTTAGTGCCTGCTTAACACCTTCCTCTTGGTAGCTGAATGTATGCTCATCAGTTAAGTTAGTCGCTTCAAAAACAGCGGTAATGTTCTCAGTGATGTTAAAGTTGAATGTCGCATCAACTTGGCCATAGGCATCTTGATACCCTGGCCAAGCACGACCTGTGTCGTATCCTGTGCGATAGTTATAAGACAGACGACCACCAAAACGCTCAGTTTCATAATAGGTACTGATGTTATAAGTATGCTTTGAAATACCTGGGATTAGTACGTCATTGCCATCTAAGTCTTTAGACTCACCATCGACAAAGGTGTAATTAGCTGCAACACCAAATCCTTCAACGATCTCCGTTTGTAAACCAAGTTCTAATCCTTTTAATGTGCCTGATGGGCCATTAATAGGGCGGCTGATTTCAATTTCGACACCATTGAATACTTCGGTTTGTGTGTTATTGCCCAGTGTTGATTGTAAGTCTTTATAGAATAGTGCAGCCGAAAAAATGCCTGCATCAGCAAAATACCATTCATAACCTACGTCAAACTGAGTGGCACGATACGGGTCGATATTTGAATTACCACCCGTGCCTACACGTGTTTCGGTATTGTAGGTGGTTGCATTGGTCATTGCCGCATAATCAGGGCGGGTCATCACTCGGGCTGCACCAATACGCAGTAACATGTCGTCGTTTAAGTCTATAGCGAGATTTAAACTAGGAAGAATATCAAAGTAGCTGGTCTCTTCTTCTTGCCATGTTTTTGCATCTGCAGGGCCAACGTATGCGCCTGTTGTCTGTTTTGTTTCCACTAAACGAACACCGACATTACCGCGCATGCCTTCAACGTCGATATCTGCTTTTACATAGCCTGCGAAAATGTTTTCTTCGATTGCAAAGTTACTATCAAATAATAAATTATATTGCCAATCAAGTGCATCACCATCACGACGTACTTTAGCTAAGTCAGTCATCGCGTAGTTACGAAGTGTGCCACTCGATCCAATACCCGATAAAAAATCACGGGGTGCTGGGTTTGAGTAATCGGCCAAGCTCCAGTTTAAATCAGTGCGTGTTTGTGATTGTAAGCGCACATTCTCACGTTTATGATCACGGTACTTTAGACCAAATTTAATTTTACTGAAGACAGCGACATCAATAGCACGCTCAAAATCTGTTTGAGCATAATATTCTTTATCTAGCGCATCATTTGAATCATAGCGTAAAAAGCCTAGGTTCCACGCATCGCCATCGGCTGGGTCTTTTGCATAACTAGTTTCTATACTTTCAACATTCGCCGCATTGTAGCTATGTACAGCATTTCCTTCCCAGCCGACACTTCGGTCAGTTTGTGTACCGCCAGAGCCTTCGGTCACACCAACATGATAAGACGATTTCCACGTTTCACCTTCATGGGTCAGTTTTAAATCATACGAATTCGTTTTAAGTTCTGAGTTACGTACTTTTGTTTCATCTAGGATGTTATTACCTGTTGGTGATAAACCAAGTGTGCCCGCTTGGGCAAAACGTCCCACTTTATCATGCGCTACAATATCTAAAGAAGTATAGTGCGAGCCGCCATAACCAGGTAACCAAAGGAAGTTTTGGTTAGCATTATTGGCTTTCATTGTTGAGTCTAGCGCGTTGAATGTAATGTCAATATTGTCGGTAGGGCGATACTGTAAAGTTAAGTTGAAACCCGTTCTAATACGCTCTTGAGTAAACATGGCAGAACCGCCACCACCAGGTGTGTATACATTTTCAATCTCAGTGCCATCTTCCAGAGTAATATCACGATGCGTCCAGCTCCATGCTTCAATACCATCGCGGCGCAGGTTACGTTTTTGTTTAAATACAGAAACAAGCGCACCGAGAGTTTCGTTATCATTTTTCCAACTATAAAGGCCTGCTAATTGTGGGTCTGTTTCACCCGAAATTTCACTGTGTTGCATTAAAATCGAACCTGCGATTCTATTTGCTTCAAGATCAAGAGGCTTACGGGTACGAACAATCACCGTACCACCAATAGAGCCTTCATCAATATCAGCCTCAGGTGATTTATACACTTCTAATCCAGAGACAATTTCAGAAGGAAGCATCGTGTAGTTAAAGCCTCGGCTTGCTGAAGAATCAACCCACCAATCAGCAGAGCCAACGGCTTGGCCATTTAAAAGAGTACGGTTTTGGTTTTCTGATGTACCGCGAATACTTATACGCTCACCTTCGCCAAAGGCACGACTCATCGATACACCAGTAATACGTTGCAGTGATTCTGCAACGTTTTGGTCTGGAAACTTACCAATATCCTCTGATGTCACAGCATCGACGATAGAGTTTGCAAAGCGTTTAGTATTTAGTGATTTGACGACACTGCCACGAATACCGCGAACTTGAATTACTTCTACTTCATCAGTGGTGGCTTGGCCAGTTTCATTAGCAAATACAGGTGAAGCTACGCCCGCACTTAATAATGACAAACTGATCGCTAAACTGAGTTTATTCTTGTTTAAGTTCAACATTGTCGATCCCCTTGAATTCGAACTTGTGTTTTATCATTTAGGTTTAAGTGCTTAGCGGCATACACAGAGCACTTAACTGGTGTCAAACTAACGCAACGTATCGCGTGCTTATTTTTCTTGCTCTGCCAAAAGGCAGCGCTGTCATAAAGTTTGAGTGGTTATTAAACGCTTTTCTTGATTGGGGAGTCTTGAATTTGAGTGAAAAGTTGTGAAATGTTAAAAATCAATTAAATTTAGACTTTTGTTCTGTTTAATGTGTTGATTTATTAGTGTTTTTTATTTTTATTTTTGTTGGTTATTTTAATGAGTTAAATTTACTTATTGTTTTTTAGATAATTAAATAGCGGACATTCACAACTTTCAGATGAAAAAGTGGACAAATTTAAAAACGATTCGATACTGATTAAAAGAAGCTGAGAATAAACACGAAGAAGGAAATTTTAAATTGTCGCGGGGCACCTAGGTATTTTGTTTGTATCAGTTATGCAGTAACCTCGTTTTTAATGCGAAGCTTTAATCCATGGCGAACTTGGTTTTCTTTAGAAGGGGTGTTTTCTTTACTTTACAAGCTTGCTTACGACTGCCGGTAACCAAAAAGCCCGAGTAAACTCGGGCTTATATAAATTACAAACTCTTTTTCGGTGGCAGCGCAACGTTGGCGAAAATTAAACCCGCTACTAACGACATAAAAATCAAGAATGTTTGCTGACCTATGTGCTCGGCGTACACAAAATCTTGACCTTCAATCAGCGAGTTTAGGCCAATGTAGGTCTTGCTCCCCGGGACTAACACGATTAATCCTTGCATGGCGACGATAGAAGCAGGTGCATTCGCAACACGGTTAAACAGGTTACTAAAAATACCAACCGATAATGCCCCTACAAATGTACCCAACGTGTAGTCAAGATACATTGCTGAGCCAATGCTTGTACCATATGCAATAAAACCTGATGCAATTGACCATAGCGCATGTTTAAGCTTGGTTCTAAATATCACGATTAAGCTGCTACATAACATGAAAATAGCCAGCCATGCGGTCCACTTGGGTAATGGTTCTGGTTGCACAAAATCGGCTTGTCCGAAAATCGCAAACCCGATACCAATACCAATAAAAGCACCAAAATAGAGTTTAAACAGCAACATAAAGGAATCCATGACTCTGGCTGTTCCCGACACCAAATGCCTCGCTGCAAGTTCGGCAAAGCCTAACGCTAAAGCAAGCCCCGGTATAAACACAATAATGGCAGAGAGAACAACTAACCGAATATTAATTTCGGCATCGAGGTACACACTCACTGCACACGCTAAAATAGCGGAAACAATGGCCACTAATGGTTCAAGCATATGAGCAACGCGCTTAGAACGTGTTGACCAAAGAACAAATAAATACACCACTAAAGTCAGCAGTGCAGACCAAAATACATCATTCCAACTGGTGCCCATTAGCATTGCAAATGCACCACCTGATGTTGCAAACGCAACGCCAGTGGTAAATTTGTTGTAAGGGTTTGGCATGGTGTAAATAATGTCGAGCTGTTTATCAACCTCTTGCAAGGTTAACTCGCCATTGAGCATTTTATTTACCAGATCATCGGTATCAGCAAGCGAGCCTAAGTCATGATCACCCGGATCAACGCGTGCAACATGGGTGTATTCTTCTTCGTGGCCATCTGTCCAGATCACAAACGTCACTGAAGTAGGCGACATGACGAAGGAGGATTTTAGGCCAAGATATGTTGCGACTTCCATTAAGTGCGCTTCAAGTCGATATGCTGGTGTGCCATATTTATGGAGCATTTTACCCAGCTTAACGATAAATTTTCGTTTTTCAGTAAACGTTGCGTTTTTCAAAGGCGTTTTGAACCAAAGGTTAAATTGTTCAGTTAAGGATAGACCAAATTTCAATAAGATATAGTCTGCAAAGCAGACTATAAAGCTTAAATTTACCAGCGCGATTTTAGCGACAAACGCTACTATGTCTAGTGTTATTTAGGGGTAATTTACTTATTTTTTGCTTCAATCCATTGCGCCATATATTGTGTTGAACGCATTGTGTGATGTTTCAGCATTTGCCCTGTGAAATTGTTGTGTCTATGGCTTATCAGTGACTCACTGACGTGTTCAATTTTAGCCATTAATTGCGCTTCAAGTTTTGATTTATCATAATATTTTTGCAATAACTGTTTGCCATATTGCTGAGCTTGAATAAACGCAGATTCATCTTTGTAAAGTGCTACGGCGGCGTCGGCAAATTGCTCTGCATTTTCGCAAACTGTACCTGGCCACGGCTCGTTTAGGTGCATGCCTTCACTGCCAATTGGGGTGGTGACACTCGGCGTTTGCATGATCATCGCTTCCAGTAACTTACCTTTAATACCGGCACCAAAGCGCAGTGGTGATAAGCATACGCGAGCATCTTCCATCACTTTATAGGCATCATCTGCCCAGCCTTTTATTAAAAATCCTGTTTTAGGGTTATTAAGTGCCGTTGCTTTAGGCGGTGGGTAAGAGCCATAAATATGTAATTCGGCGTCAGGTAATTGCTTGCGGATCAACGGCCAGATTTGTTGTAAGTAAAGGACTGCATCCCAATTTGGGGCATGGCGAAAGTTACCAATCGTCATAAAATGCTGGCGCTCATTAAAGGGTTTTGTGTTGGTCGGAAGCGCTTTTAAGTCGACTAAAAATGGCAAGTGATGCAATAACGCACTATCAACGTTGAATACATCGTTTAGTAATTGCATTTCATAGTGCGAGATGATCAAACTAATATCTGAGCGCAAAATAGCAGCTATTTCACGTTTGGCAATATCACTGTGTAAGTCTGCAAAGTTGAATGCACGTCCTGCTTTATGTGCCTCGTGGCGAGCGTTTCTTAAGCATTGCAAGTCTTCTGTGTCGAGGATTTTTAATGCATTGGGACAGTATTTATCTACACGCCAACCAAATTGCTCTTCCATCATGAAGCGATCAAACATCACGATATCGGGATTATAAGCTTGTACATACTGATCAAAGCTGGCGCAGTTTAGGGCAATGACTTGGCTGGTTATGCCTTCGTTTGCAAGGTCAATCATGTGCTCTGTTTTTTGCGCTGGACTGGCAAACTCGACTTGCCAGTTTTGTGCTCGAAAGGCGCGCAATAGCGACATCATGTGGGTGCCGGCGGCAGAGGAGTTTGGCTCTGGCCATACATAGCCGATCACTAACACTTTTTTCATTGACTTGAGTCTCGTATTTGTAAATTGACATCCACCAAAGTGCGGACAGGTGGTGTCGATTGATTAAGAAGTTCTTTTAAAACTTGGCAAGTGCGCTTACCAATTTCATCGGCATTTATTGCAATGGTTGAGAGCGATGGTAGCATTAATCGCGAGTCTTCAAGATCATCAAAGCCAACAACTTTAATGTCTTTGCCCGGTTCTAATCCATGTTGGCGCATTGCTTCAATGGCACCATAAGCAATCACATCGTTAAAGCAAATAATCGCTTTGATATGCGGGGATTTTTTGATCAAACTGTTGAAGGCTTCGCGGCCACCTTGACGATTTGTTTGTGCCTGAATAACACGTTTGTCTTCGCTTATATTAAATTGTTTAAGCGCCGATAAAAAACCACTCAGTCGCTCATGGTAGTCTGATATTTCATCTACACCACCTAAAAAAGCAATTTCTTCAATACCTTGCGACAGGATATGGCTGGTAGCAATATGAGTGCCTTTTTTGTTGTCGGGTAAAACGCACGGTGCTGCCGAAAAGGGAACCTCACGCATTATATTAATTACAGGAAAGCCGCTATTAATCAGGTCATCTTGCCAGCTTTGTTCGGTGCCAGGGGCCGGGCACATAATAAAAGCAGACACATTGTATTCTTTTAGAGTTTTTACAACTTGCTTTTGTCTTTCTACACATTCGGCAATATTTACCAACATAGGCAACATCCCTAAATCGTAAATATGCTTCTCCAAGCCTACTGCTAGTTGCGCTGAGTAGGGGTTGGTTAGGTCATTAATTACCAGTGCGACAAGATTCGAGCGCTTACTTCGAAGTGCTGCGGCGTCTCGGTTATATACATAACCAAGCTTATCGATGGCAGTCAGCACTTTTTCTTTACTTTTATTACTGACTTTATCACTGTTAGTGAGAACCAAAGACACGGTAGATTTTGATACTTGCGCTTCTTTGGCTACGTCCCAAATAGTGACTTTGCCCGTTGATTTTTTCATTTTTGTCTAGCGAAAAGTAGCGAATATAGTGTGCTTATATTAGCGTAATTTAGTGATTTAAGTCACTGATTAGCTGCCAAAAGAGTCGAAACTCTTTATAAAATGTCTTAAACTATTTTCTTAGTCGGAAATAAAAACGAAAAAAGGAACTAACATGAAAGCATTAAAATTGCTTTTTACGCTGATGATTGGCGTGTCAGTTTGTACTTCAAGTTTTGCCAATGAAGGGTATCAAACACCTTCACCTGCCTTGGCTTCGGTTGTCGATGCTAAATTAGCCCCCAGTAGTTATTTATCAAATGATGCCGAGTGGTTGGCATTATTTGATAGAAAACGTATTGATACCCTGCAAGATCTTGCGAAAGAAGAACTAAAACTCGCCGGAATTAAACTCAATCCTGCCAATTTTTCGCGCTCACGTGAGCGCGCTATATTTACGTCTCTGGTGCTAAAGCATGTTGAAACAGGGAGTGAAATTACGGTATCGGGTTTACCCAATGGTTTAATTCGCTCGCCCAGTTGGTCAAGTGATAGTCAATACTTAGCCTTTGTGATTGAACAAAAAAATAGTGCCAATTTATGGGTTTATAACGTCAGTACAAAACAAGCAAGGCAACTCAGTGATACGCCGTTAAACTCAGTATTAACGCGTACTCCTTACATGTGGTTACCCGATAGCAGTGCTATCGTTGCAAATGCGGCTGTTAATTTAGGTAAAACCCGTTTAACCAATGACAGCACGGCTGTCGTGCCGGTAATTCAACAAAGTACAGGTGAAAAAGCACCTGCGCGCACTTATCAAAATTTATTAAGCAGCCCTTTCGATGAAGCGCAGTTTAAGTTTTTTGGCCAAAGTCAGCTTACTTATATTCCATTGAGCGGCCAAGCGCAGCCAATTGGTCAAGCTGGGTTAATTAAGTCGTTTTCAGTATCGCCCGATTCAACCAATATTTTGGTGGGTATGATCGATGAGCCTTTTTCGTACCAAGTTCCATACCAACGCTTTGCTGCTACATGGCAAATTTGGGGAATGCGCGGTTACACCTTGGCTGAGCTGGCAAAACAGCCGCTAGCCGACAATATTCCCCAAGGTTACGACAGCGTTCGTACTGGCCGTCGAGATTTTCAGTGGCGTTCAGACCAAGGTGCCGAAGTCATTTGGGCAGAAGCACAAGACGGTGGCGATATGAAAACAGATGTAGCGCACCATGACTACCTTTATAGTCTGCGCGCTCCGTTTAAACGTGAACCTAAGCTATTTGCTAAAGTTGAGCGTCGCTTCGACTCAATAGAGTGGGGCAGTAACAATGTTGCCTTATTATCTGAATGGCGTTTTAGCGACAGACAAATACGCACATTTGTTATACAACCTCGAAATGCCGATAAAAATCGCGTGCTCTTTTCTGAGCGCAGTTACAATGATGCTTATAAAGATCCGGGTTACCCAATCTACGAGAAAAACGACTTAGGTGAAAGTGTCATCAAAGTGGTTGGCGGTCGTTATATTTATTTCCGTGGTAATGGGGCGTCTGAGCAAGGAAATATCCCATTCTTAGACCGTTACGATGTAAAAACAAACTCAACAACCCGTGTTTGGCAATCAGCTGCACCTTATTACGAGCGTGTGCGTGCGATGTTAGACGATGAAGGCGAGCGTTTGATCACCATACGTGAATCAAAAACAGAGCAACCAAATTTCTTTATTCGTGATTTAGATAACGACAAACTCACTCAATTAACTACGTTTGAGCATCCTTACCCTGAATTTAAAGGCGTAACTAAAGAGCTTATTCGTTATAAAAGAGAGGATGGTGTTGAACTGAGTGGCACACTTTACTTGCCGCCGGGCTATGACAAAACCCAAGGAACGTTACCAGTACTGATGTGGGCTTACCCGCTTGAATACAAAGATAAAGCGGTGGCATCGCAAGTGCGCGAATCACCGTATGAGTTTACTTACATTGGGTATTGGGGGCCTATGCCGTACCTTGCAAAAGGGATTGCGGTATTTGATGACCCTAAAATGCCAATTGTAGGTGTCGATGGTAAAGAGCCGAATGACCTTTTCCGTACTCAGCTCGTATCGAGTGCGCAAGCCGCTGTTGATGTATTGGTTGAAAAAGGCATTGCCGATAAAGACAAAATAGCGATTGCTGGTCACTCGTATGGTGCTTTTATGGTGGCTAATTTACTAGCACACAGCGACTTATTTAAAACGGGTATTGCCCGCAGTGGTGCTTACAATCGCACAT
This sequence comes from Pseudoalteromonas lipolytica, assembly GCF_003515105.1. Lineage (NCBI taxonomy): Bacteria > Pseudomonadati > Pseudomonadota > Gammaproteobacteria > Alteromonadales > Pseudoalteromonadaceae > Pseudoalteromonas > Pseudoalteromonas lipolytica. Next base: position 781,829 of record NZ_CP032091.1, read on the forward strand.
TAACGCCATTTGGTTTTCAAGGTGAAGAACGCGATTTTTGGCAAGCTCAAGATGTGTATGCAGCAATGTCGCCATTTTTCCATGCTGAGAAAATCAATGAACCTATGTTGATGATACACGGCCAAGAAGATCCAAATTCAGGCACGTTCCCAATGCAAAGCGAGCGCATGTACGCCGCATTAAAAGGCCTTGGCAAAGAGGCTCGTTTAGTTATGTTGCCTTATGAGGCGCACGGCTACCGTGCCCGTAAGAGCTTATTGCATGTGCTTTGGGAGCAAGAGCAATGGCTAGATAAATACTTATTAAGTGATGAAAAGCAAGCAGAGCCAGTTGCTGCTGAAGGTGTCACTCAGTAATTAGCAAAATACGTATATTAAGAATCCCCGCCTTTTAGCGGGGATTTTTTTGAGAGGCTAAAGCTGAAGTTAATAGTGGTCAGTATTACCAATTACGATTTAACGAGTTTGAGCTGCATAGAATTAATTGTTGAAAAAATTAATCACTAATTTTTTAATTTTTATCAACGAGATATTTTTAAAGTCGCTAACTTAATTAATACAATTTATATAACGGTCGTTTTATATTTTTGGCGAACTTATCTGAGCTAAAAAATAAATTGGTTAATAGCGTGTTGAAAAAATAATGCCGCTTAGAAAGCGGCATTGACTCTTTAATTGTTATTTACATAAAGTTGTAATCTAAACGTATGCCAATGCTACGCTCGGGTAAAAAATCTATGTATTTTTGAGCGGTTGTTCTATTACTACGACTTCGATCTCTTTTATACTTAATCGCATCATTATCGAAGACATTATTTAAGTGAACGCTTAATTTCACGTTTTCGTTGACCTCATAACGAGCTGATAAGTTAAATACTTCATAACCAGGCACTTCATCTCCAGGTTTGGTATCAAAGTGCGTGTTGTATTTACCATATGCTGAGACGTCACCACGAATAAAGAATGGCTTGTTATTAATGTCAAATTCCTTATCAATTGCGATATAAGCATTATATTTAGGCACCATCGTCATTTCTTGACCTTTAACGCCACCGATTGTTTCATTATCTTCAGTAAGTTCAGAGTTGGTATAAGAGGCATTTACAATTAATGCTAAAGTATCTGTTAAGCTTGCTTTTGACTCAAACTCAAGCCCTCTTGAACGTGCTTTTCCTGCATTTGCGGTATAAGAGAACCCACAAGAATCCATGTAAATACTCGTCTTAATATCACTCCAGTTTATTTGATAAATAGCAGAGCTAAAGTTGAACTTACCATCGAATAATGAGCCCTTTAAGCCAACTTCATAGTTATCGATTGAATCAGATGTGAAGCGAGCTTTACGATTCTTAGCATTAACATCATTTACACACGCTGCGGCTAGTGGGCTATTGTTACCACCTGGGCGGTATCCTTCAGAGTAAAGAGCATAAATTGAATAGTCATCAGTAGGTTGCCAAGAAGCGCTAAATTTAAAGCGATTTCCTTGTTCTTCACCGCCTATCAGTGTTTTATCGTTTGACCACACACCAATTTCTTCAGTGCGTTCAAAATCTTCTAAATTGAAATGGCGAATACCCGCATTTAACTCAATATTGCCAAAATCGTCTGTTTCAATTTGGTACGCTACATCTGCAAACAGCGCAAACTCTTTTGCCCACTCGCTGAACACATGATAATTCCAAATTTTATTAGGATCGTCAAAGTTATCTAAACCGATTTGCTGGGCATCGTCCCCCCACCAGTAAAGTGCAGCAGCTGCTGTCCTGTCACCGCTTTCAATATATTGCCATTGATGACCTGGAGAGTCAGGTCGCCATGATTTATCCCAATAAGCACCGACAGTCCAACTTAAATTGCTATTTAAATCGAAGTTCTGAAGCCTAATTTCATGGGTAACGCGGGACAGCTCTTGATCGTTTATTATCCATGTTTTAAACATATCAGAAGCATCTAAACGAGACCAATCATCCAGCGAATCAGATTTTACTTTTCGGTATGAACCAGCATAAGTTAATGAAGCAACGTCGGCTATATTATCAACATCAACAGTTAAGCTATATAAATTTGTAGACTCTTTATCCCAACCATCGAGTAAATTATAGAGAGCATATTTATCATCAGCACCATGAATAAATCCACCACCTTGAATACAATCTGGGCGATTGAATGTCGGATCACATGTTATTTTAGTGTCTGAGATATCATAACCGTACTTAGCTGAAGCATCTTCATCATAAGATAATTCATAGTAATATCCTGGCTTTGAGGTATCTCCTAATGTTGCGCCATTAGCAGAATACTCATCATGCACATAGGTGAAGTTAAGTGCTAAATTATCAATTGGTTGCCATAATAATTGACTTCGAATAAAACTACTTTGACTTTTACTCTGTTGGCCTGTTGCTTGATTGACATAAGGACGGACATCGTTGGTTATATTACCTGTCACTCTTAATGCAAGGGTATCGTCTAATAGAGGTACATTAACACCCAGAGATAAGCTGCTGTCAAAACCATCTACATTATTTTCACTTGAGCCTTCAATCGTACCAAATAACTCAAATTCATCTAATTGTGGTTTTTTAGTGATAACGCGAACCGTACCACCGATTGCATTCGAACCGTATAATGTACCTTGTGGGCCGCGTAATACTTCAACTCGCTCAACATCTGTGAGGTTTGTAAATTCATACGGGATATCATCAGTGAATATGGCTGTTGTATCTGGCGATGCGCTATTCCCTCCGCTTAACCCTCTTAAAATTAACTGACCACGAGGTGCTGCAGCACCAGCTAAAGTACGGTAAATATCAGATGCATCAAGGTAGTTTCGATTGGCAATCTCAACTGCAGATACCGCTGAAATACTCATAGGTATTTCTAGGATTGTTTCAAGTTTTTTACGCGAAGTAACCGTTATTACTTCTAGATTTTCCTCTTTTTCAATTTTATCTTCTGTATCCATCGCTATTGCTGGAACTGCATATAAATGACCTAAAATCACAGTGGTTAAAATAGTTTGTTTTGTTAATAGAGTGTTTTTCATTGATGTTCCCAGTGTTTTTTTGTTGATATTCTATTAACGACGTTAATTTAAATATTGGTATTGTTCAATCTATTTAACCCTTTTTTGGGGAATTGTTTTTCTGATTGTTTTTTATTTTGGAATTAATTATGTCTTTTTGTTTATTTTTACATGCTAAATAATGAGATTGACCAACGTGTATATTGTTTTTGTGAGTCGTTAGTCGTGCTTACGGAATTGCTCATCAGGCAATGGTCTTTTTTTGGTGATGAGTGATGAATTTTTTAATTGTTCTCTCAAACTGCACATTCGAATCTTTCTTCAATTAAATTATCCCGTCAGATAAAGCTACAGAGCACTCATAGGTATTTTACAGAGAAGGTAAAAGCTCAGCGCAACAAGTTTGCAGTGATCACAGGGGTCATTGCTGTTTAGGTAAAATACTAAATTCAGTTTCACGTGGAAAATTAGTTATAGTGTCTGTACTTATCGAAGCTATAAAGTAGAGCTGAGTTTAGTTGACTGAAGATGAAGCGCTTGTGCAATAGCCATCGCTATCACAAGAAATGGAGTCCGATACAATGACTACTCGTGGTCGCGCTGTACGTAATAATGATCTGGCTTGATTATTTGCTGCAATAGAATGTGTTGCCCAAGCTAATGGTATAGGCTTTTTGGTAGCTTATATTTTAGTAACGAAGATCGTGGGCTAACTAGCTCCCTATATTAATATTGCATTACCAGTTTTCATGAGCTTTAGCGCATTGAAATGTGAGTAATCGCGTGTTTGTTTGCTTATTTAATTGAATGTGTTTAAATCGCTTTTCTATTTTTTCAGTATTCATGATGTGATTGGTTTATGCTCGATTTAGCAGTACTTGCGGTTTTTATTCCTACCTTCTTTTTTGTGTCTATTACACCAGGTATGTGCATGACTTTAGCGATGACTCTGGGTATGAGTGTGGGGGTAAGGCGCACATTGTGGATGATGGTGGGTGAAGTGCTTGGAGTGGCAACGGTGGCAATTGCCGCTGTTGTGGGGGTTGCCAGTATTATGCTTAATTATCCTGCGTTGTTTGCGGTACTAAAATATGTTGGCGGTGCGTACCTTATTTATCTTGGAGTCAATATGTGGCGCGCAAAAACCAGTTTTAAGCCCGAAAATGAAACCGAGCAGCAAATAGGGCGCGGACAACTGTTTTCACAAGGTTATATCACTGCCATCGCAAACCCAAAAGGGTGGGCGTTTATGATTTCACTCTTGCCCCCTTTTATAAATGTAGAATTAGCCGTTGCCCCGCAGCTTGCTGTATTAGTAAGCATTATTATGCTGAGCGAGTTTATCTGTATGTTAATTTATGCCACGGGTGGTAAAAGCTTGAGGTTATTTTTAGATAAAGGCGACAATTTAAAATGGCTAAATCGTATTGCCGGTGCGCTTATGATGTGTGTAGGTGTTTGGCTCGCACTTGGATAATACCCACGCGCTTATTTTAGCGAATTGGTATTATCCATACTGGCCTTAATCAACAAATTCAACCTGTTTCGATACATCATTAAAACAGTGTTTTATGGTTTCTATCGCTGTTTTGGTTTTTGCAGCTAAGCTGTCTCTTGCTGGGGTAACTGCATACACGGTGTAGTTTGGCATGGCCCATTCGGGGGCGATTTCGATGAGTTCTTTTTTTCTTAATAAGTGCCTCACTTCAGGCTCTGGCAACACGCCATAACCGACCCCATCACAGACCAGCGCAATTAAACTTTGCATGTTATTGACGTTTATTTTTGCCTTGGGCAGCGGTTTACTTTCAAGCGTTAGTGGATTAAATGCATTGCTGTCGGCGTATGTATGTGAAATACGGGCGAACTGATGTAAATCATCCCAACTGACTTTTTTAAACTTAGCGATAGGATGATCTCTGTGGGCGCAGAGCTTTAACGGCCAGGTTGCGAGCTTTCGTGCAATCAGATTTGAGTTTGTTAATGGGCCTATTGCAATGGCTAAATCTGCGCCACTTTTTATCATATCGATTGGCTCATCAGTTAAAATTAACTGAATACGTAAATCATCAAACTCGTTTATTAGGCGCTCGAGCGGTTCACTTAAAAGCCCTCCACCAAAACCGACGGGGGCCACTAACTTTAATTCGCCACTGGGTTTACTTTGTAAGTGTTGTAATTGCGTGCTGGCTTGATCTGCAAGTGCCAGCATCTTTAAACAGCTTTGATAATACAAATGACCGGCTTCGGTCAGCGTCAACTCTCGCGGGCTGCGATTAAATAAACTTAACCCGATTTCCTGTTCTAATTGTTTTATATGTTGGCTTACAGCCGATGTCGTCATTGATAACTCAGCAGCAGCACTGCTCATATTGCCTGTTTCAACAGTACGAGAAAATACGCGTAGTGTTTTGATTAGCTTGGAATTCATTGTTCAGGCCTTCTTAATTCAGTTTTAAGAAATCGTAAATTGTTAAAACGGGGACTTCTCATTAATATTGCAAACGCTAATTATTATCATTTATAAACAAAAAGTCACGGAGTATTATTATGACGAGGGTTGTTCCTTCTGTTTTACCTCTCACCGCTGCTGTCTTAGCAGGCCTATCTCATTTTGCATACGCTGATGATAAAAAACAAGACATGGAAGTGATTGTTGTTTCTGCATCTGGGTATGAGCAAATGCTAAAAGAGGCACCTGCAAGTATTAGCGTGATTGATCGTGAGCAGCTAGAAAAGCGTTTTTACCGTGACTTAACAGATGCCATGACCGACGTACCCGGTGTGGTTGTGACCGGTGGTGGTGATAGAAAAGATATCAGTTTGCGTGGTATGGCAAGCCAGTACACTTTGATTTTAATTGATGGCCAACGTCAAACCTCTCGCGAAACTCGTCCAAACAGTGATGGCCCAGGTGTTGAAGGGGCATGGACACCCCCTATTTCAGCCATTGACCGAATCGAAGTTATTCGTGGCCCTATGTCATCACTGTATGGCTCTGATGCCATTGGTGGGGTTATCAATATTATAACCCGTAAAACACCCGAAAAGTGGTATGGCGAACTGCGTTTAGACAGCACCATTCAAGAATCAAGCGAATCTGGCAACATTAATCAAGGTAGTTTTTTTACCGCGGGTGGCTTAATTCCAGAGTTGCTAGGAGTTCAGCTTTCTGGGCAGTTCTCTGAGCGTGATGAAGATGACTTTGTTGCTGGCTTTCGAGGTAAAGAGCAAAGCAATATCAAAGCGAAGTTTATTTTAACGCCATCAGATAACCACGAAATTATGTTTGAGGTGGGCTCGGCAAAACAAAAACTGGATGAAACTTTAGGTAAAACTGTCGCGCCTTTAGCGCAAGGCGAAAGCTGTGGCCGACGGGGGTGTCCTGAGTCGTCAACCACAGAGTACGACCAAGAAACTTATTCGCTTAGCCATAATGGCTTCTACGATTTTGGCTCATCGCGCAGCTATCTAAAATACGATAAGTTTGATAACACCTCGCGTGAAATGTATGTCGAAAATACCGACGCGCAAACAAGCTGGACACTGCCATTTACCAATCATAATGCAAGCGTTGGTGCGGCGTATTTAAAAGAAGAACTGGATGATTATACGAGTAATAGCATCAGTGATTTAACGCATGTGGAAAACGAGCAATGGTCGGTGTTTGCAGAAGATGAATGGTCTGCATCAAAGCAATTTAAACTGACCACTGGGCTTCGTTATGATCATGATGGTAACTTTGCGGGTCACTTTAGTCCGCGTTTATATGGTGTATACAATGCCACTAAGTCGCTGACTGTGAAAGGGGGGATTTCAACAGGCTTTAGAGCACCGAATATTCGCCAATCTACTCCAGCGTGGGGACAGGTAAGCCGTGGTGGTAATATTTATGGTAACCCAGACTTAATCCCTGAAAAGTCCGTAAACTACGAAATGGGGATTTATTATGATATCAGTCGCGATTTATCGCTCTCAAGTACGGTGTTCTACAACGAGTTTAAAGATAAAATTACGCGTATTTCTTGCCCATTAACGCAATGTACAGATGGTCCGAATCAGTTTGGTTCTCTGCCTACAACTTATATCAATGTTGATGAAGCAGTAACACAAGGGTTTGAGCTGTCGGTTTCTTACGAAATTACCAGCGAGCTTGATGTGAGTGCTAATTACACCTACACCGATTCTGAGCAAAAAACCGGTGAATACAAAGGCAGTCCACTTAATCAATTACCTAAACACATTTTACAAACCTCACTTAATTGGCGCCCGGTAGATAAACTAGGAACGTGGCTGCGTGTGCATTATCGCGGTGAAGAAAGCCAACCTACGACAGGTCCATCGCAAAGTAGCTTAATTGCGCCAGACTACACTTTGGCAGACATGGGGGGTAACTATGATTTAAGCCGACGAATTACACTTGGCTTTGGTGTGTATAACCTATTCGATAAAGAAATATCAGAGGCAGAGTATGGTTATGTAGAAGATGGTCGTCGCTACTGGTTGTCAGTGGGTGTTAACTTCTAAATGTGATGAGTAATATGAGTGTGGCGTAATTATGCCACACTCATATTTATCGAACGAGGTTGAGTGCATACCTGTGAGAGGTGAGTAACGATATAACTTACAGTGACATTGAAACCCAAAGCATGCACTCTAAAGTTAACGCAACTTATTTCAACTGAAATGCATCAGTTTTAAAATTTTGAGTAGCCAGCTGTTGTTTCAGCATCTGCAATTGTTGTTTGGGCTGCCATTCGCCTTTGAAAACCCAGTCAACAAGGTTGTTTTCTTCTATATTGAGCTGTTTCGGTTGGAAGTTATCATCTAACCAAGCATACGGGGCTTTGTTATTGGCGAAGAAATAACGGGATCCCCAACGATTTGGTTGGTCTCTTTGCTTATCCGCATAGGTTTTTTTAAAGATAGGTTTATCTGCCAAGTTATCAGAAAACTGATTTCCTAATAAATAAAACTGGGCATCATAATGATGTCTGCCAAGCCAAAAGCCTTCTACGCCATTAAATTCACTATTAGCAACAACAAACTTTTGTTCGCTACTCAATTCGCCATCATGCCAAAGAGTCGCGGTTTGTTTTAAGTTGTAAAATTGAGAATGCTCAATGAGGGCGGTACCTCTTGGGCAAACCATATCTGTAGCCCCAGTGAAAGAGCAGTAAGAGTGGTAATAAAGACCCTCTTTTTTGTTCCAAAGACTCACTGTATCAGCACCATAGGCCTGTACGTCACATTGATGAAAGATGATTCTTGATGCGTTTTCAAAGCCGCGGATCGCAAACTGATGTTCAAGTGTGTTATGAATTTTTCCGTAATCATTGATAACGGAGATATTGGCGAGTGTTATGTCACTGCCAGTGATGTTAACCACGGCAGCTCCCCAGTCACTGTCATTGTGTTCTCGCCAACTATTCCTCAACTGCGCGTAACGAATGATAGTATTAGCGGCGGATTCACCGACAATACTGAGGTTACTGCGGGTGATAAACAGTTTTTCGTTGTACTCACCAGCTGCAACAGTGATCACCACCTCTTTATAGGGGCTACTCGCATTAATTGCAGCTTGAATGCTGTTATAGGCATGCTTATTATTTTTTTCTACATGCATAAATGTGACAGGCTCGGTGCCAATTGCAGGCGTCGCAGCAAAAACACTCTGCGCAATAGATAACACCACGAGCAATAATAAAAATAAACGCATACTTGTCTCCTAAAGTGTGCTGTTTAGTATTGAGTTATCTATTGGGACGATGGCCCCTCGTTGTTGAATAACCTGTCCTGCAACGAGATTTCCAGCCTCTGCACAGCTTGCAATGTCATGGTCTAGCAACCAATAACTTAAAAACCCCGCATTAAATGAATCACCTGCTGCAGTGGTATCAACAACATTATCTACCAGTCTGGCATCATACTGATTGACAATACTGTGACTATTTTCACTGTATTGACAGCCCTTTTCACCGGTTTTAATGACCAGCTGCCTTACACCTTGTTGATGCAAGTGCTCACGACATTCTGTGAGGTTGTTAAAGCCCCAAATTTGGGCTTCATCTTCAAATGTCACCAAGGCTAAATCAGCAAGCTGATACATACGGTTGTTGCTCTGTTGGCAATGAGATTGAGATGCCCAAAGCGTTGGCCGGTGGTTACTATCGTAGATAATTTTAACACCATGAACTTTTAGATCAGCCAATACATTAAGTAAAATATTACAATCATCGATGGGCAAAATTGCGAGTGAAATACCCGACAAATAAACTGCATCGACTGCTTTTAACTGGCTAACAATATCAGCAAATTTAGCATGGCGAACGAGGTATTTTGCCGCAGAATCATTGCGCCAATATTGAAAAGTGCGTTCGCCAAGGGCGTCAGTTTGGATCATGTATAAACCAGCATGCTTGTTACTGTCAGTTAATACTGTGTCACAGTTAACCTGGTAGTCTTGCCAGCGAGTAATCATTGCTTGGCTTAACGCATCCTCACCCATCACAGTGACGTAATTGACATCAATGCGTTCGCTTGCCAATTTTTTCATGTAAATGGCTGTATTCATGGTATCGCCACCAAAGTTTTGTTGCATTTCGCCAAAAATAGCCCCTGACAACTCCACCATACATTCCCCAATAATGGCAATTTTCTTTTTTGACATTAGAGGGTTACTCCTTTTTTCCAGATGGCTACTTCGCGAATATCATTCACTTCATTACAGGTCGGTTTACCATTCACTACATCCACCAACAAATCGACAAATTCTTGATGAACTTCAGGCATGGTTTTGCCATTCACCAGCACACCAGCATCGAAGTCGATCCAGCGGGTTTTCTTTTTCGCAAGCTCTGAATTAGTGGCTATTTTTAAGGTAGGCACAAAACCACCGTAAGGCGTACCTCGCCCGGTGGTAAAGAGCACAATATGACAGCCCGCAGCTGCAAGTGCGCTGGTGGCAATGGGGTCATTGCCGGGGGCGTTGAGTAAATTGAGTCCTGGAGTACTTAATCGTTCACCATAATCAAGCACGGCCTGTACTTTGCTGGTACCTGCTTTTTGAGTACAGCCCAACGATTTGTCTTCTAATGTAGTTATGCCGCCTTTTTTGTTACCCGGAGACGGGTTTTCATAAATGGGTTGGTTATGCGCTTTATAGTAACCTTTAAAATTATTTACCATGCTGACAAGCTGGTTAAAGGTGTCTTCATCTTTACAGCGAGACATTAGTAAGGTTTCTGCACCAAACATTTCGGGTACTTCGGTCAGTACGGTCGTTCCACCTTGAGCAATTAAGTAATCAGAAAAATAACCTAGCATTGGGTTTGCTGTGATACCCGATAAACCATCACTGCCACCACACTCAAGACCAAACTTTACTTCACTCAGCAGACCGGGTTCACGTTTATCATGTTTAATTACATCGTAAATTTGTTCTAGCAGCGCGACACCATCTTCTACTTCGTCATCGGAATGTTGAGATATTAAAAATTTTATTCGATTCTCATCAATATCACCTAACCCCGCTTTAAAGGCGGCAAGCTGATTATTCTCGCATCCTAAACCGACAACTAATGCACCACCGGCATTAGGGTGTAATGCCATATCTTGCAGTAAAATTCTCGTGGTTTCTAAATCGTCACCTAACTGTGAACACCCAAATTGATGAGGAAATATATGAACCCCGTCAATGCCAAGATCGGGGTGATTTCGTAGAAACTCATCTTTCATTTGTTTGATCATACCGTTGACGCAGCCAACTGTTGGAATCAACCAAATTTCGTTACGTATACCAATTTCGCCATTCGCTCTTCGGTATATATTCACGGGGGGGGAGGGCTCAGCAGGAGCTTGACTGACAAATTCAGGCTGATATTGATACTCTAACTCATCATGCAGGGTCGTTTTAATGCTGTGGGTATGAACCCAAGCACCTTGCTTTATATCTTCAAGAGCAAAGCCAATTGGAGCGCCATATTTTATAACACGGTCATCTTTTGAAATTGGCTTTAACGCAATTTTATGTCCTTTTTCGATGTCGTCTAATGCGGTGAACGAGAAGTCTTCAAACTCAATGTGTTCACCCGCACTAATTGGGCTCAGGGCAATAGCAACATCATCAGTATTATGAAGTCTTAATAACTGTGCCATGATTATAATTCCACTTGTTTTGATAGTGTCTCTTCAACAGAGGTCGTAAGCATGCTGTTAAGCTGTTCTGTTACTAGATCAGTCAATCCAGTCAGTTCATTGAGATCTTTCTCCCAATGCCACTCAGCGCCAAGCACACTGCTGACAAGCTCTTTCAATGTTATCGCACCATCTTGGTGCTGTTGCCAAATGGATTTGAATAAAGTGATCCACTCAGGACTATCTGAAAGCTCAATGGGTTGACCATTCCGCTCGCCGCGGTAAAACAAAACTTGCCCCGCAATTGCTGTCGCAATAAGTGCTGGAACGGTTTTATTATCGACAATATACTGCTCTAACTGCGGCAGTAATCGCGTTTTAAATTTGGTCATACTATTCAGTGATATCGACATAAGTAAATGACAAATATACGGATTTCTGAAGCGATTAAGCACATCATTGGCAAATACCTGCAATTCATCTTTAGGTAAAGATAGTGTGGGAATAATCTCCTCAAAAATCAGTTTACTTACATATTTCTCGATTAATGGTGAGGCGAGCGCTTCGCCCACAGAGTCGATATTTGCCATATAGGCCAAAGGCACCATCGCAGTATGTGCACCGTTTAAAATAGCGACTTTACGTTGTTTGTAAGGGGCTATATCGTCAACAATTTTAATATTGACATCACTGCCTTCTAAACATAATACGTCAGCTAAATGTTGCGGCCCTTGAATAACAAATAAATGAAAATATTCAGCTGTGACCATGAAGTTGTCGTAGTAGCCAAATTGTTCTTGCAAGTGTTGATGTTCATCACGTGGGAAGCCCGTCACGATGCGGTCAACCAACGATGAGCAAAAATGATTATGCTCGTTAAGCCAGCTAACAAACTCGCTGGGTAAATCCCATAGTTGGCAGTACTTGAGCACAATTTCTTTTAATTTTTCACCATTATAATCAATTAGTTCACAAGGAATGATGATCATGCCGCGATCACTTGCACCGTTAAAGTGATTAAAGCGGTGAAATAACCATTGAGTTAATTTCGCAGGGAAGGCTTTTGCTGGCTTATCAGTGAGTGAGTCTTCGCTAATGTACTCGATGCCTGCTTCGGTTGTATTAGAAAAAATTAACTTTAGATCTTCACTTTCTGCGAGCTGTAAATATTTATCGAATTCTTTATAAATAGGAATTTCTTCGTTTACACAGCTAATAATGCGTTCATTAGATACCGATTCACCTTGCTCATTAATGCCTCGAATAATACTGGTATAGAGACCATCTTGAGTATTAAGTAGCGGTAATGTGTCGTAATCAATTGGTCTAATAATGGCGACACCCGCGTTTAAACCTGTTTGTTCATTTAATTTGTCGATTTGCCAATCCACAAAAGCGCGTAAGAAATTCCCCTCACCGAATTGCATTATAGTCGTCGGGTATTTGTTTTTATTGACGTTTTTTCTATTTAGTGTGTACATACATTTGACCCATTTTTAACCTTAATTGGCGTGTTGATTTTTACATCTTAGACATATTTGCCACCGGTGGCAAATAAAATTTGACAAATTGCCACCGGTAGCGAAGAATGGCTATTAACAACTTTGTGAATGTTTTTACAACTTGTTTATTAAAGTGGTGTTAAAACAGGCATTCAAACTTTTGTATCATCTTATTTGAAGAGGCTGATACAGAGAGTTAACAGATAAAAAGGTTAATTTTATGACAACACAGCTATTCGATTTAAAGGGGAAAACGGCTTTAGTAACAGGCGCGAGCCGTGGCTTAGGAAAGCAAATTGCAATGGGATTAGCCGCTGCTGGGGCTGATGTGATCTGTAGCAGTAGTCGTGAGCATGGTTGCGAAGAAACTTGCAGCGAAATAGCTAAAAGCGCATCGAAAACATGGGATATTGCCGCTGATTTGAGCGATGCCAAAAGCGTGTCAGCATTAGCAGAACAGGCGTTGTCGGTTAATGATGGCATCGATATTCTGGTCAATGTGGGTGGCACCATTTTTAGAAGTCCCGCTATCGATTACCCCTACGATGAATGGCAAAAGGTGATAAAGGTTAACCTTGATGCCAGCTTTTTACTTGCTCAGGCATTTGCACCGAAAATGATCGAAAAGGGTCAAGGTAAAATTATCAATATTGCATCCATGCTGTCATACAGTGGCGGAATGACTGTGCCCGCTTACACAGCAAGTAAACATGCTATTGCAGGCGTTACCAAAGCCTTAGCAAATGAATGGGCACAATATAACATTCAGGTTAACGCGATAGCACCTGGGTATTTTAGAACAGATAACACGCAAGCGCTTCAGGATGATCCTGGGCGTAATAGCGAAATAGAAAAACGTATCCCAGCAGGGCGCTGGGGAGAAGCTGAAGATTTAATTGGTACCGCAATCTTTTTATCATCACGAGCCAGTGATTATGTCAATGGACATATTTTGGCAGTTGATGGCGGATGGTTAGCACGTTAGTAGGAAAATAAAACAATGAACACAGAAATTGAATCACGTTACGCAGTAGGCCCAAATGAAGTAAAGGGGTTTGACACTGAGCAATTGAGAAACGAGTTTTTAGTCGACAAATTAATGCAAGCAGACAAAGTGTATTGGCTTTATACCCACTATGAACGTTTTATGGTTGGCAGTGCAGTACCTTTAAATAACGCATTAACGCTTGAAACATTAGATAACTTAAAAGCGGCCCATTTTCTTGATGGTCGCGAATTGGGCATTATCAATGTTGGGGGCAAAGGTAGTATTACAGCGGATGGTGAAACTTACTCATTAGACTATAAAGATGCACTTTACTTAGGTCGGGGTAACAAATCAGTGTCTTTTCGCAGTGATGATGCTAAAAACCCAGCTAAATTTTACTTAAATTCAGCACCTGCGCATCACAGTTACCCAAATAAACACGTTACTAAACAAGATGCTAATGTACTTCATTTAGGAAGTTTAGAGACATCGAATGAGCGTAATATCAACCAAATGCTTATCAATACAGTGGTACAAACGTGTCAATTGCAAATGGGCTTAACTGAACTTAAGCCCGGTAGTGTGTGGAATACCATGCCAGCTCATCAACATGATCGTCGTAACGAAGTGTATTTTTATTTCGAAATACCTCAAGAGCAAGCGGTCTGCCACTTTATGGGTGAGCCAACAGAAACGCGGCATTTATGGATTCATAATGAGCAAGCTGTGGTCTCGCCACCGTGGTCAATCCATTCTGGTGCAGGGACACAGAATTACAGCTTTATCTGGGGGATGGCTGGTGAAAACTTAGATTATGACGACATGGACAAGTATCAACCGCAACAATTGAGATAGTCCACATTTAACAGAACACACAATGAAGAAATAATAATGAATAGAAATCTTCTTTACAGCGTTTTCGTGGTTTTTACGCTTGGTTTTATAACCAGCTGCAGCAATGACAACAAAACCACACGCTTGACGCTTGCCCACACGCTGGATACCCGGCATGTGGTGCATCAAGCGATGGAGTATATGGCAAAACGTTTAGATTACTATTCCAACGGAAGTATGGAAATAGTGATCTATCCCGGTGGTCAATTAGGGTCAGAACGAGAGCTTATCGAGTTGCTACAAATAGGTAGTCTTGCTATTACCAAAGTGTCTGCGAGTCCACTTGAGGGCTTTGTGCCAGAAATGAAGGTGTTTGGTATTCCTTATCTGTTTAATGACAGTGCGCATTTTTGGCGCGTATTAAACAGTCAGTTAGGCCAAGACATGCTTGATAAAGTATCTTCTGCAAGACTCAAAGGGTTAGGTTATTACGATGCAGGCAGCCGAAGCTTTTATACGACCCAAAAACCCATTCACACGCCTGACGATTTAATTGGTCAGAAAATTCGTGTATTAAATAGCCCCACGGCCGTTGCGACGGTACAAGCTCTTGGCGGTGCTGCAGCACCTATTGCGTGGGCTGAGCTGTATTCGGCTCTGCAGCAAGGGGTTGTTGACGGCGCTGAAAATAACCCACCCAGTTATTACTTATCTCGCCACTATGAAATTGCGAAGTACTACTCGTTAGATGAACATACCTTTGTGCCTGATGTTATTTTGGCCAGCCAAGAAGTGTGGGAGTCCTTGAGTGAACAACAGCAAACATGGCTAACTAAAGCCATGGCTGATTCTGTTGAATACCAACGTTCACTCTGGCAATCAGCATCGGATGAAGCGCTTAAAGCGGTTATTGAGGCCGGCGTTGAAGTTACCTACCCCGACAAAAAAGCGTTTCAGGATAAAGTCGCCGATTTTCATGCATCATTTGCAGGTACGCCTGTTGAGCAACATATCAAGGCTATCAAAGCGATGGGGGAGGCAAAATGACAAAGCTAAATTCACATCTTAACTCATTGATAGAACGGATTTTGATAGTAGCGATGATCGCCATCGTGGCTGTCGTGACTTGGCAGGTGTTTTCGCGTTTTATTTTGCGTTCGCCAAGTTCATACACAGAAGAGTTAGCACGTTTTTTATTAATGTGGATTGGGGTTTTAGGCGCATCGTACGCATACAGAACTCGCGCCCATTTAGGACTTGATCTGTTCTATCAAAAAATGGTTCCGACACTACGCAGAAAATGCACCTTTATTATTGAATTATCGGTATTGATAACCGCATCTTGCATTTTAGTGTATGGAGGCAGTTTGTTAATGATGCTGAGTTTTGAGCTTGAACAAAGCTCGGCAGCTCTGGGTATTAATATGGGCTTTGTTTATGCTGTATTGCCGTTAAGTGGCCTATTAATTGTATTTAACTGCGTTGAAAATATTGTTAATTGCTTAATGAATGTGATGGAGGAATCATAATGGAAATGACAGCCATAATTCTAATTGTGTGTTTTTTCATCTTACTGTTTATTAATGTCCCTATTTCTATTTGTATCGCATTATCGACACTGATTGCGCTTACGTTACATATGGATTTTACGCCAGCAAGTATTACGATTTCCCAACAGATGATGGGTGGTCTGGATAGCTTTGCCTTGTTAGCCATCCCATTCTTTATTTTGTCTGGTTTAATTATGGGCCAAGGAGGCATAGCCAAGCGTTTAATTGAGTGTGCTATGGCAATGATTGGCTTCTTACCCGGTGGTTTAGCGCTTGTGAATGTAATGTCGTGCATGATGTTTGGTGCTATTTCGGGTTCTGCTGTTGCTGCTACGTCGGCTATCGGTAGTTTTATGGTGCCAGAAATGAAAAAGCACGGTTACAGCGAAAACTTTGCAGCAGCAGTCACAGCAAGTGCGGCAACAACAGGTATGCTAATACCCCCGAGTAATATTCTTATTATTTACGCTATTGCGAGTGGGGGAGTATCGATTGCAGCCTTATTTATTGCGGGTTATTTGCCGGGTATTTTACTCGGTTTAGCACTGATGATGGTGTGTGCAATTTATTCTATTAAGAACAATTACCCTGTGACAGCGCGACTGCCTTTTTCGGTCATGTTCGAAAAGATAATCGCAGCATTGCCCAGTTTATTACTTGTTTTTATTGTGATTGGGGGCATTATTGGTGGTGTTTTTACGGCGACAGAAGCCGGGGCCGTTGCCGTGATTTATGCTCTCGTCCTTGCTGTGTTTGTGTATAAAGAAATTCGTTTAAATGAAATGCCTCAGTTATTACTTAAGGCCTGCGAAACAACCGCCATTGTGATGCTGATTATTGCGGCATCTTCGGCAATGTCGTGGCTTTTGTCCTATACGCATATTCCACAAATGGTCAGTGAATTCTTTTTAACATTAAGTGATAACCCAATAATTATTTTGTTATTAATTAATTTAATTTTGATACTTGTGGGCGCATTCGTTGATATGACGCCAGCTGTACTGATATTCACACCGATATTTTTACCGGTGGCAATGCAATTTGGTATGTCTCCTGTTCAGTTTGGTATCATGATTGTTCTCAATTTATCGATAGGATTAGTGTCTCCGCCAGTGGGGAGTGTATTATTTGTAAGTTGTGCAGTTGCAAAAACAGCGATACATAAAATAATAAAACCCATGATGCCACTCTATTTAGTGATGTTTCTGGTACTAATGTTGGTTACGTATGTACCTGCAATTAGTGAATTTTTACCACGCTTATTCGGTTTATTAGATTAAAATCACCAAAGAGGTGCATGTCGCCTCTTTTGTCATTTATAATGTAACGAATTTGTGTACTTTTAATAATTAAAAGCTGAACACTACTGTCGCTAAGTAGTTGACTCTGGAATTTTATATGTCTGTAACAATCAACGATATTGCTCGTTTATCAGGGGTCTCTAAACGCACTGTTTCGAGAGTGATAAACTGCTCACCGGCGGTCGGTAAAGCAACCCGTGAGCGGGTGTTAGAAATTATTAAAGAAACAGGGTTCTCGCCAGATAAGCAAGCGCGCGGTTTGGCGTCGAGTCGTTCTTACTTACTGGGCTTAATCTATGATAACCCCGATGCACTGTATATTGATGAAGTGCAACGTGGCGCATTGAGTGTTTGTGCTGAGCTTGGCTATGAGCTTGTTGTGCACCCTGGATCATCAAAACGCGATGACTTCATTAGTGATTGCCTTAGTTTTATTTCGCGCTCAAAACTAGATGGCGTGATTATTTTACCTCCTGTCTCTGAAAATAAAGCATTGGCAGCAGCGCTTCGAGAAATTAATTGTCCTTATGTTCGTCTTGCGTCAGTTGATTTAGATGATGCAGACAATATTGTTGTGTCTGATGAGCGTGCTGCCATGCGTGATATGGCGACACATTTAGTCGAGTTAGGTCATACAGATATTGGGTTTATTTCGGGCCCTCAACATTACCGCTCGTCGATTGAACGTTTAGCAGGCTTTTTGGCTGAGTTGCAGGTATATAACGTTAAGCTACCAACAGACCGCATAGTTGAAGGTAAAAACAATTATGACAGTGGTTTGGCGTGTGCTGAGCAATTACTTAATACTTTGCCAAGACCCACTGCAATCGTTGCAAATAACGATGAAATGGCAGCAGCGGTTCTTCGGGTTGCAAACAACTTAAATATTAGAGTGCCTGATGAGCTCTCAGTGGCTGGATTCGACGATAATATTTTGGCATCACGTATTATTCCCTCATTAACAACTATCCGACGCCCTGTGTTTAATATGGCGTGTTTGGCAGTCCAAAAGCTGATCAATAAATCCCGTAATAATCAGGAAAAGTTAGCCTTACAAAAAACAGTGACACCTAACCTCGTTACACGCGAGTCAACGGGAAGAGTCAACGGCTAACTGTTTATTAATAAACTCACTGATTAATTCAACCGTGTTATTTTGCCAAGGGTGAAATAGCCAAAAGCAATGGGGAGCCTCTTTAAACACATGCTCCTTGTTTGTAATGCCACGCTCAGTTAATTGTTCTTGAACTGCTTTTTTTCCTGCATAAAATCGCGCAAAGCCACCGTTGATAAATAAAGTCGCAGGGCTTGTGTTTGAGATGTAATTAATTGGGGATGCATGTTGCCAAATTGCAGGGACTTCTTCATAACGACCTCCTAACCACTTACTGGCAGATGTAACCGCCTTATTTTTATCATTCTCGTAGCGCAGTGCCAAAGGGGTAGTGAAATCAGACAGGCCATCAATGTTGATTAACACGCGCGCATTCACTGCCAATGAGGCACTTTGATTTGATAACTTGCCATGACTATAAGCCAGTAGGGCAGCTATTTGCCCGCCTGCTGAACTGCCTGCAAGGGTCAGTTTTTCAGCGTTTAAGTGAAAGCGTGAAGCGTTACTTTTTAACCACTGTGTTGCTAGTGCAATATCATGAATCGATGCAGGATATTGCGCCTCATCCGAAAGTGTATAAGCAGGGGTTGCCACAACAAAGCCCTTAGCGGCAAGTTTTGCTGCGAGGGTTTGTAAAATGGCCGGTGAACCCGAGCCCCATCCACCACCATGCACCAATACAATCAGTGGTAATACGGTGTTGTTATTAGGTCGAATAATAGTGATTGACTGGGAGCGCAATTTACCTGGGTACGTATGTTGTTCGACGTTTAAATTACTGATTGGGCTGTCATCTGGTAGATGCAACTCGCTGTAGCGTGGTTTTAACTTTTTATAGGTGTTTTCAAGAGTATAAGACGCACTATGAACGTGGTTTGATATTCCACTTAATAGAAAAGCGATAAGGGGGAGTGTGTGTTTCATTTATCAGCTACCTTAGAAAAGCGAATATAATCGTAATGTACAGAGTGAGAATTGCGACTGACCAACTTATTGACATTGAATAAGCCCACTTTGGCACCAACCCAACGGCCTTTTTTGGCACTAAAATGCTCTCCGATGGCCCGATATTGTGAGGCTTCTGACGTTTTATAACTAAATACCGCATGAGCGCCAGGTTGCACCAGTAATCTTAAATACATTGTCTCAGTGGTGACCTCTGTAATGATTGTTTTATGTTCTGTACATCCTTTTCGTGCTCCTTTGCATTGGCTATAAACAAGGTGGAGTGCGCCTTCATCTGAACGCGATATACCGATCCACGCATAGTCTTCGCCAAACAATAAAAGACCGCTGTCGCCCTGGTAAGTTTCTGGATTAAAGACTAATTTTGTTTCAACGAAAAAGCGCTCTGCCGGTAGTTTTTGCAATAACAGCGAAGGAGTAAGCCACAAACTGTCTGCTACTTCTTGCTGTTGGGATAGTGTTAAATAGCCAGCACTGTCAGTTAAAGAAAACCAGTGTGGCTGTGGATTTGCGTTCCATTGCCATTGTAAACCAAGTTGCTCAGCATTAAATTCATCGCTGTTGGGTATTTGAGTGCTTAAGAACCGTTTAGCTTTGGGTTTTCGATACTTTAAAACCGGCTCGCCGATGCCATCTTTATCGGGATCTCGGCCAATCACGGGCCAATCATTAAGCCATTGAAGCGGTTGTAAATGCACGATACGGCCGTAGGCATTTTTAGATTGAAAATGAACAAACCAATCTTGGCCATATGGCGTGTTGATCCAACTTCCTTGGTGTGGGCCGTTGGTTAGCGAGTTTCCTTGTGCCATTACAATTTTGTCTTCATACGGGCCTAGTATGTGTTTACTTCTAAAAACTGACTGCCAACCTAAATCGACTCCGCCAGCAGGAGCAAAAATGTAATAAAAGCCATTACGCTTGTAAAACTTAGGACCTTCTAAGGTACGATATGAGGGCAGGGTATTGCCATCGACGATATGCTGGTATTCGTCACTTACCCAACTGGCGTCAGCACTCATTTCACGAATTGAGAGAACATTGTTAAATCCGGCCCTGCTTTTTGCCCACGCATGGAGCAAGTAAGCTTTGCCATCATCGTCCCATAAGGGTGTAGGGTCGATAATTCCTTTCCCTTTTAGAATTAATGTGGGTGTTGACCATGCTTTAGCGGGGTCTTTGGCTGTAATAACATAGATCCCAAAATCTGGGTCAGGATAAAAAATCCAAAATAAGCCATTATGATAACGAATATTGGGTGCCCAAACGCCATTACCATGTTGTGGCGTGTTGTAGTGCTCACGCGGTTGTTGAATAGGGAGTGCGTAATTTATGAGTTGCCAGTTAACTAAGTCGTTTGAATGTAAAATAGGCAACCCCGGCGCAGAGTTAAAACTTGATGCCGTCATGTAATAATCATCACCCAGGGCAACGATATCAGGATCTGAAAAGTCAGCATGAATGATAGGGTTTTGGTAATACCCATTTTCTAAATCTGCCTGCCAAATGAGCGGCATGTTATTTTTTTCAGTGGGGAACTCTATCAGTTCAATAGCCGGTAAAGTAACACTGACAAAAAAAAGGGTATTTATTAAGACATAAATCGCTTTCACTTGATTTCCTTATCTGCCTAATAAAAGACTCGCTAAAATAAAAGGCCCAACTGCTTTAGGGTCATTATCTCGGATATTTTCGCTTAAGTAATAATCATAGCTACCATCACGATATGGCTTGCCGCCAAGCCCTGCGACTTCACAGGCTGATGTGATTGAAATACGTTTTGTTTTTTTGTCGACAGCGATGAATTCATCGATTAATCCAGCATAACTTTGTTCTGCGTAGACTAAGTAGTAGGCAGGTAAGGCGTTATCTAATATTCCTTTGATGATTGCGTAGGTAAACATGCTGCTTCCAGAGGATTCAGGATAATTACCGGCTTCATCGCCTTTATCTGTGACTTGATACCAAGTTCCAGTGTCATTTTGATAATGTAATAAGCGATCGATTAAGTGTTTAAAGCGGCGAGATAACCATGCTTTTTCAGGATAATCATCTGGCAATTGCGCTAACACATCAACCATCGCCATGGCATACCAACCTATTGAACGTGACCAGTGATTTGCTGATTGTCCTGTGATTGGGTCAGCCCATTTTTGACTCTTTGACTCATCCCAGCCGTGAACAGGGAGTTGGGTATCAGGTCGGTATAAATGCTTTTCAATAAGTTGGAATTGCTTGATAACATCGCTAAATTGCTCTTTTTGACCATAACGACGAATGTACTCAGCGTAGAATGGTGCGCCCATGTATAAACCGTCGAGCCACATTTGTGAGGTGTAGCGTTTTTTATGCCAAAATCCCCCTTCTGTAGTGCGGGGATGCTTTTCTAATTGCTTTACTAGTGTGTCGATGGCGAGTCGATATTTTTTGTTGCCTGTTTCGTCATACATGAAAAACAATAACTTACCAGCATTGAGCATATCGATGTTGTATTTACTCTGTTGATAAGTCTTAATCGTGCCATCGTCCATAACGAGGCTATCAACATACTCTTTTATGTAATTGAAATAGCGTGTATCGCCTGTTTTTTGATAAAGCTTAGCAAATGCCATAAGTTCTAAGCCATGGGTATAGTCCCAGCGAGCAGCAGTGCGCCAGTCAATCAAATAGGCATGCGGATGACGTTGCATTTCTGATTCAGCCATCCATATCGACCACATAATAGGGGGTTTTTTAACATTGCTTGCAATGCTGTTTACTGACCAAAAAACGCTTAAAATACAGGTTAATAAAATCGATAAATAGCGAAATGTTAGCATGATTATTTACTTTTCTGACGAAGCAATTTTACCATTTCTGTGCCAGCTAAAATATACGCCGCGTTGCCTTTAGGGTCGTTTGCAACAACAGGTTCACTCATGTAGTAGTCATAACTCCCATCACGGCCATAGCCAAGCCCCGCTACGTAACATTGGTTAGTCATAGACACAGTGCCATCTTGGTGCAATAAGGTAAATTCGTTTAATAATCCCTGGTAGGCCTTATATGCAGTCGCAAGGTAATCGGTGCTTAAGTAGCCCTTATTTATTGCTTTTGCATAGAAGTAGGTAAACATCGCCGTTGCTGATGACTCTCTATAATTACCTATCGCATTGGGTTTATCCATTACCTGCCACCAAGTGCCGGTTGCTGGGTCTTGCGTTTTTTCTAGACTGTCGGCAATTTCTTCCACCATGGTAAGTAAGTGTTTTCGTTGCTGACTATTTTGTTCAGGAATATAATCAAGTACATCGACAACGGCCATCGCAAGCCAGCCCATTCCGCGAGCCCATACCTCGTGTGAAAGCCCCGTTGATTTATTAGCCCACGCCTGTTGTTTAAGCTCATCCCAGCCGTGATAGTAAAGCCCTGTTTGTGTATCTTTTAAAAACTCGCGGGTTAAATTAAATTCGTTCACCACTTCGGCAAAGGTTTCTTGTTGTTGGTGACCCGATTCAAATAAGGCTGCGTACTCAGCTAAAAAAGGCATACCCATATACACACCATCAAGCCATACTTGGCCTTGGTATTTTTTCTTATGCCAAAAAGCCCCTGTCGACGTGCGAGGGTGTTTATGTAATTGCTCTCTTAACGCATGAATTGCTTTTAGATACTTTTGTTCATTTGTTTGCTGGTATAGCGTAATTAAATTGCGACCAGGCGGAATATTATCAATATTAAAATTGCTTTGTTTATAGGCTGAAATAAGGCCATCTTCAGAAATAAAGCTTCCGGTCACTTTTTCAATGACTTGTTTATATTCCGCATTATCTGTGAGTTCACCAAGTGTGTAATAAGCATACGGTTGAATACCAATAATGTCATATTCAAACTTTGGAGAGCGCTTACGGTTAACATCCCATCCATTGTAGTGGTAGCCTAGCGTTTTACGCGCCAGTTCAGAATCTGCGAATGCTTGTGTCCACTTAAGTGCAGACTCTGCGGAGATAGACGCTTGCATTGCATTCTTTGTCAACGATGTTTTGAGCTGAATTCGAGGCTTAATGGTCAGCTTTTGCGCTTGTTGTTTAATATAATGCTCAAATTGTTCTACGGTATTAATACCGCTTTGTGCTTGCCATAAAGATGCAAAATAATAGTGAACTTGCTGACTGCCTTGCTGGCCTTTTGGCGTTAATTCTACTAAGTAGTTTTTATCATCTTGGCGTACTGTTTTTACATCCCCTTTTTTGAAAAAAACCACCATGCCTAGCGCCTTACCGTCGAGACTTTGTTTGCCCCAACTAGCAATATACCCATAGCCATAATTGCTCATGCTTTGTAAATCGGCTTTTAAAAAGGTTGTATCGGGATGTTTTACAAGGCCTGCGGTGATGTTATCAAGTGGTTTGTCGAGTTTTAAGGTGACTTCTGCCAGTGGAGAACCCGCTTGCATACTGATAAATGCACTGAGGTCTTGTTGCTGTTCGCTGTTTTGCCAGCCATGGTAATCAAGTTGAATTTGGGCGAATAGATCGCCATTCGCAGTGATGCTTGCAGAACGAGTATCTACTTTGCTGACATGTTCAAGCTTACCTTTCTCATTGGTATAGGCAAAACCACCTGCACCTAGCGATCCTCCTACTTTTAATAAGTCCATTCCCCAATCTTGCAGCGAATGATACGACTTATAACCATCTAAACCAACGTTGTGCAATACGGGTTCTGGAGTCAGTTTTCCGAAGATATCAAAACCATTACGCCAATCGAGGTAAATGCGATAACCGACCTTATCTGATTCGATCCCCGGTCCTTCATAGCGGATCCAGTTTGAATGGTCTGTGTAATATTCAGGAGGGGTTATGGATTGAACATTTTTAAACTGGCCACCGACATATTCTTTCATTCCAGCATTTTGTTGGTGTTTTGGTGGGCGAGTATGAGGTACCCATTCACCACCCACTTTATGAGCTAAATCTGCTTGTACACGCTTTTTGGAAGGTGCGAGACGTGTTGTTGAGATTATCTCTGCGTGTATATTTTCACCTTTAGAAAGATCAGTAACGAACAAAATACCATCGTTCTTTCCATCCAAATCTTTATCAATCGCTTGATTGGCAACTTGATTATCGCCGATATTTACCGCAAGCGTTGTATCAGGTGCTACACCTAAGTCGTAGTAGCTTAAATAAATAGCTTCATCTTCGCGATTAAACGGGCTGGGATTAGCAATATCAACAGTGGCAACAGAACCTGTCTGTGCTTCTTTTATGCTGTGATGCTGGGGTTGTTCTGCTTGTTGGCAAGCGGTAACAGACAAAGCAGCGAAAGTAATCAGTGATGTGTGTATCAGGTGACGTGAGGGTAAATGTTTCATTGTTGTTCTCCCCTGAAAAGGCCAAAGCAAAGCTTTGGCCTAAGTGTTTTTATTATAAGTTGTATGCTTTTTTCACTAAACCATAGGTTAACTGATAAGCGAGTTCATGTGCTGACTCAATACTAATTTGGTGATTAGCAACAAGTTCAGCTAAATAGCGGCAATCCACACGACGCGCGACATCGTGGCGGGCCGGAATAGATAAAAATGCACGCGTATCATCATTAAAACCAACAGTATTATAGAAGCCCGCTGTTTCAGTGGTTTGTTGACGAAAACGCAGCATACCAGCCGGACTATCATGGAACCACCATGCAGGCCCTAGTTTTAGGCTAGGGTAGTGGCCTGCAAGTGGCGCAAGCTCGCGGCTATAGGTGGTTTCATCGAGAGTGAATAAGATGATTTTTAACTTTGGATGATTACCGTATTTACTCAATAGTGGTTTAAGCGCGTTTACATATTCTGTTTGGCTTGGGATATCTGCCCCTTTATCACGACCGAATTGATTGAAAATCGGTTGGTTATGGTTGCGGTGTGCACCTGGGTGGATTTGCATCACTAAACCATCCTCGATACTCATGCCTGCAAGCTCGGTCAGCATTTGTCCACGAAACAGTTCTTGTTCTTGCTCATTTGCGTGACCAGTTCGGCATTTTTCGAACAATGCTTCACATTCACTCAGTGACAAGTCGGCAGTTATTGCACTGGGGTGCCCATGGTCAGTGGCTGTTGCGCGACCTTCTTTTTTAAAGTACTCACGGCGAATACGTATAGCGTCTAAATACCCTTGCCATGTTGTGGTATCTTGCTCGGTTAGCTCCCCTAGTTTTGCGACATTATCAATAAAGTCTTCGCGACTTGCATCAACCACATCATCTGGTCTAAACGTTGTAATAACTCGCTTTGCCATGTTTGTGCCAGCCATGCCACGATGATGTTCGAGCGAGTCTAGCGCACCTTCTGTGGTTGCAATTAGCTCAATATTGAAACGGTCCATTAGCGCATGCGGTTTATAGGCATCAGTCGCCAGCTCTGCGGTGATTTTGTCATAATAGTCTTGCGCATTGTCTGAATTTAATTTTTCAGTAAAACCAAAAACATCGCTAAATACAGCGTCTAGCCAATAGCCACTGGGTGTACCTGCGAACAAGTAATAATTGTCCGCAAAAATTTGCCATGCTTTTTTTGGATCAACGCTTTTAGAACGCGCCATATCACCTTCTAAGCCATGCTCAGGAATTCCTAACGTTGTTAAGTCGATGCCTTGGCTGTAGAGCATTCTAAACACATAGTGATCTGGTTTTATGAAAAGCTCAGTAGCGTTACCAAAATGAGGGTTTTCATTAAACCATTTAGGGTCTGTGTGGCCGTGTGGGCTTACAATAGGGAGATCTTTAATTTCATTGTAAAGTTCACGGGCAATGCTTACGACAGTGGGATCGCTTGAAAATAGGCGATCAGGATGTAGTTTAAGAGACTGTGATTGACGAGTCATAGTGTTTCCTTTATTCATTTACTTATTAGCCACCGGTGGCAAAATAGGTCAATTTATTTTGTTAGTACGTTAGCGCAGGCTTGAGTGATACTTTGCCAGTCTTTTGTATTCACCCAATCAGGTTTTGCGACCCACGTTCCACCCACAGCAAATACATTATCTAATGCTAAAAAATCTTTGAAATTTTGAGCATTTACACCGCCTGTAGGACAAAAGCGTATCTCTTGAAAAACACTCGAGACAGCGTGTAAAAAATCGATTCCGCCGCACAATGAAGCTGGGAATAACTTATGTTCTGTAAAGCCATATTCACTGGCGAGAAGAATATCGGCATTATTCGATACGCCTGGTAAGCATGGTTTGCCACAACTTGCTAAAGCATCTAGCAAGCGAGGCGATACTGCTGGCGTTACAATGTAATCAGCGCCTGCATTGATGGCGTTATTTAATGTGTCACTACGGGTAATTGTCCCCGCACCCACGATGAGATTTGGTAATGCCGATTTTATCGCTGTTATTGCAGCTAATGATTGCTCAGTGCGAAGTACAACTTCGACTAAATTAATACCAGCATCTTGCATAGCCCGAGCAACGGCGACTCCTTGCTGTGGATCATGTGCTTGGATGATTGGCAAAATCGGTTGTCCTGCCATTAATTTACAAAATGCGCTCTGTGCCATTAGATTGACTCCGCTAATAATTGTTTTGCGCTAATTGATTGATTGTTCAAGGTGACGTTTTCAACATTGAAATCGGTGATATTTTTAACGATTGACTGTTTTGCGACGTTATCAAAGTGGCTATTTATAATTGTAAAATCTTTGATAGGTGCCCGCTCAAATCCATTTAAATAGAACGCTTTATCAAGCACGTTATTACAGTGCAGATTGTCTATAACGATATCGCGTACGGTGGGGTCAAATTGGCCTGCATCACCTTCTTCGTAAAAGAAATTAATAACAATTGCATTTTTTACTGTGCCAACTTCAACATTACGAATGCGAATATGCTCAATTAATCCACCGCGGACAGAATTGGTTTTAATACGGATGGCACGTTCTAAATGTGGACTGTCCATCGTGCAATCTTGTACGTAAACATTGTTCACACCGCCTGATATTTCACTGCCAATGACGACACCACCGTGACCTTCTTTCATATGACAGTTTTCGATCACTATATTGGCAGATGGCGTGTTGACGCGACGACCGTCAGCATTTCGCCCTGATTTAATTGCAATACAGTCATCACCTGTATCGAACGTACAGTCTTTTATATGCACATGATTGCAGCTTTCTGGGTCGCAACCATCGGAATTTGGCCCATGGCTTGAGAACGTGACACCACTGACTGTCACACTGTTACATAACACGGGGTTTACTAACCAAAAAGGAGAGTTTTTGATAGTCACTCCCTCAATTAACACATTATTACAGCGGTAGGGTTGAATGAAAGGGGGGCGCAGATATGCACCATCAGCGTAGATTCGCTTAGCAACAGGTAAGGCGTTTTCAGCATCAACCATTAATTGTTTACGTGCTGGTTTTTGATCCATCAATTGACCATTTTCTTGGTATTGTAATTCCCAGTGTTTTTCTTTGTGTGGACCTTTCCATGGCCACCAAGTGGTATCATTCGCATTACCCTCTAGTACACCTTCGCCAGTGATCGCTATATTTTGTTGGCCATACGCATAAATTAAAGGGGAATACCCCATCATCTCGAGGCCTTCCCAACGAGTGAATACTGCAGGTAGGTAGTCATCTGGATTAGTACTAAAACTTAGCACTGCGTTTTTTTCAAGGTGTAAATTAACGTTCGATAATAAGTGAATCGGGCCGGTATAAAATACCCCCTCAGGAATAATAACTTTTCCACCACCTTGCTGGTGGCAGGTTAAAATAGCCTTTTTTATAGCATGGCTATTATTAAACGTACCGCCACTTTGAGCGCCAAAGTCAACGATATTAAAAGCACTCTCGGGGAACTGTGGTACTTTAATGTTCTTTTTAATCGCTTCGGCTGCTGACCAATCATTATTATCTGTTGGCGTCAGTAAGGTATTTACACTCGCACTTTTGCAGCCCATTAATGCAGCAGTACCTACTAAACTACTCGAGGCGAAGGCTTTAAGAAAAAATCGGCGATTATTGTTCATACTCAAGGTTCCTGTAGTCACAACGTGTGTGCTAATTGTTTTTATAGTTGAAGTACTCTAGCAACAATTGCCACCGGTGGCAATTGTTGCTAGAGATTTTATAAAAAATAACCAACCACACAGTATTGGTTATTTGGAGGGGAGTCATTTGTTAAAATGATCCGCGCAAGCCGACTAAAAATTGGCGTCCTGATGATAAGCTTTCGTATGGGCGAGGTGTGTAAATATCATTCCACATCTCTTGCTTTTCATCAGTTAAGTTAACGGCTTCAAACGACAAGCTCATATTTTCTGTCAGTTCATAGCGAGCAGAGAAGTTGAGTTTTGCTTTGTCATCATAGCCACGTACAAACGTTGATTCATCTTTGTATTCATCGAGGTATTGTTTGTTATAACCACCACGATAGTTGTATGAGAAACGTGCTGACCAATTATCTACTTCATAATACATCGTTACATTGAAAGTGTTTTTAGACGTTTCTTCTTCGACTAAATTCAAAGGTGTACCATAAAAAGGGTCTTCGATATCGCGGGTATAGTCGATATATGTGTAGTTTGCTTGGATCCCTAAGTTATTAAAGGGCTCAGGCAAGAACGTAAATGGCTGCTGATAAATAAACTCAGCACCCCACATATCTTCAGCGTCGGTATTAGTAAGTTGGGTTACGGTCCAGGTAATATCTTCTGCGTTCATATCACCAATGTCGATACCCAAGCGATCTAACTCAGCCTGACTTAACACTTCATCACTACTTTCAGATGAAATACCGGTGATATTTTTAAAGAAAACAGAACCCGCAACCAGAGATTCATCTGCAAAGTACCACTCTAGACCTATATCGTATTGTTTTGCTTTGTACGGCTCAAGTGACGGACCCGCACCACGTTTAATTGTTGCGGTAGGGTCTTGCTCATCAGGGGTATTAACACTTATTGATGAACGTAAGTCAGATAGTTTTGGTCGGGTAATAGCGTGTGAGTAACTAAAACGACCGACTAAATCTTCAGTGATATCATAAGCTAGGTTAAGCGAAGGTAACCATTCATCACCTGTGCTAATCGATTCTCGCCAACCATAACCATTTTCAAAGTTAGCGCCATCACCTTTGCCTGCTGTGTAGCCATCTTTGTAAATATGATCCAGATTTACAATTCGGCTCGTGTTTTTGTTATCAACATAGCGAAGACCTAAATTACCCCTTAGTTCTGAATTGAATATATCTTTTCTAAAGTTAAGTTGAAGGTAGGCTGTGTTTACCTCTTCTTTTATATAATAGGCACGTTTGTACTCTTCCTTCGCTTCAAAAAAGGCGGCATTAGAAAATGCATCCATCATGGCATTGTAGTCAGGTGTTAGCCATGTAGAGCCAAATAGTGTTGAAGTGCTCGGTACTGAGGCATTATTACCAAAGTGAATACCGGTCTCATTAAGCGTGGTAGAAAATAAGTCTCCCGCTATTTGATCGGCATCTAAGTCAATAACTTGTGTTTCAGCTGATTTACCGCTGGTTTTGTTCGTTTCTATATCTAGGTTTTTCCACGCGTTGCGGAAGTCGTGTTGTTCAGTTTCAAAGCTACGCTGCCCTACACCAAATTTCACTGTGTATTCATCATTAAGTTCGTAGGCAAAATCAAGTTTAATGGTTGAGTTTTCGCTCTCAATAGTTTGTGCGCGGTTACGAACGAGCCCAGCACTGTAATTGCTAGCGTCTAGCATGGTGTTTTGTAATTGCTCTTTGGTAAACGCGTTTCCAGGAGCTTGTCCTGCTGCAAAAGCAAATGATGGCATTGTTGTGTTTAACTGCGCACTGCCTATCGCTTCACCACCAGGATTATTAATTAGAGAAAGTGGGTCAATATTACTGTCGTAACTGTAAGCAACGGTTGAGCCCTCTGCATCAAGTGCAAAAGTGCGAAGATAAGGTACATCCAAATCAGATTTTCCTTTACCTACTAAAAAGCTCATTTTTAAACGATCATTAATGTACCAATCACCCGTAAAGCTTACTTGATCAAAGTTTGATTCAGAGGAATCTTGTCGTGCTTCTGAACGTATAATTGCATTTGAAAACGCACCAGCAACAATTGTATTGTTAGGATCTGTATAGATGTTTTCAGGTACGATATTTTTTTGATCACGTAACAATACTGAGTATTGATATTCATCCATTGTCGTGTCTAGCTCTGCATGAAGAATATCTAAGTTCATTGAAAGATTATCAGTAGGAGCGTACTGGAAGGCGACGGTTGCACCTAGGCGTTTTTGCTCTTTTGAAAAGATAGAATAACGAGGTATACGGGGTAAATATAAACCATCCAGATTATCGTTTGTGTAATTGCCATTTTCTAACAAAATGGTCTTAGGTGCAGCTGATAGGTAGTTTGTACCTCCTTGACCAACGGGTGAACCGCCATCAACATAGTTTGGATTATTGACGGTCCAGCGAACCGTTGATGAACCTTCACTTTGGACGGTCCCATCACTGTATGCAACAGAGGCAAGTACACCGAATTTATTATCCCAGTTATTACTGAGCATAAATGACACGCGCGGCGATACATCCTCAGAAATATCGTTATAGCGGGCATTGACATTGTATGAGCCTTTAAAGCCTTCATATTGGAAAGGGCGCGCAGTCTGTAAATTGACATTACCTGAAATCCCGCCATCTTCTCTTTCTGCAGACACGGTCTTATCGATGTCTATTTGTGTAAAGAGTTCTGAAGCAAACACGTTATAATCAAAGGCGCGTGAAGTATTAGAGCCACCAGCCGCATCGGTTGCCGCTCCTGCTGAAGCTGATTCCATGCCATTAATCGTTGTTTTTACAAACCGAGAACCAAGACCCCTAATTGTTATTTGACGTCCTTCGCCAGCATCTTCTTCAATAGAGATACCGGGTACTCGAGCCAAGGAGTCGGCAACGTTTAGATCTGGAAACTTACCAATATCTTCAGCAATGATAGTTTCGCGTGTGCCTACCGCCTCACGCTTAGACATTAGCGCTGCATTAATACTGCCACGGTAGCCTTTAACCTGAATAATTTCGATGCCATCATCTTCTACTGCATTATTTTGTTGCTCTTGTGCATTAGCAGCATAACTTCCCATTACGCCACTGAGTAATAATGAGGTCATAAGACAGCTTAGTTTGAATGTTTGCTTACTTGTTGTCATTGCTGTTCCAGTTGTAGTTTATTGTTATAAATTACATGACTTTCAAACGGCATAAGTCATATCCTGTTATTTTTTTATGCGATTGTGTGTTCAATTACGCAAAGAGTAAAATGCCACTTTAATCCTTGTTTTGCTACCGGTGGCATTTAGGTAGAAATTATACGTAAAAATTCGTGCTGTCAAACCAAATAAACCAAAAATATTAATATTTCCTTTACAAATTAACGTTTTTAAAACCGCCGCAAGTTACATGGTGGTGCAATAGTGGGTTGATTTTATTTATTTATTTGCCACCGGTGGCAGTGTGTGCTAGGGTCATTTTTATTGAGTTAATTTTCTACAGTGAGAGTTCAATGTTTAAACATTTTTTAAGGTTTCTATACGTCGGTGTTGCGCTTTCGTCTACTGCTCAGGCTGATGAACAGATCAACGTTTTTATGGCGGGAGACTCTACAATGTCAATAAAAGAAGTGAAAGATTACCCAGAAACAGGGTGGGGAATGCCTTTTCAATACTTCTTTAATGATCAAGTACAGGTAATTAACCTGGCTAAAAATGGTCGCAGCACACGGACTTTTAAATCAGAAGGTCGTTGGCAAATGATTATGGACGAGATTAAGCCAGGGGACTATGTCATCATACAGTTTGGTCATAATGATCAATCAAAACAAAAAGTTGACCGCTACACATCCGTACCCGACTTTAAAGCAAATTTACTTGGCTTCATCAAAGATGTGCGCGAAAAGCAAGCTCACCCCCTGTTAATGACACCGATAACGCGCCGCTATTTTAATGAAGACGGAACGATTAAAGAGACGCACCCGCTGTATGCAGATGCGGTAAGAGATGTTGCTAAACAAACAAAGGTTGATTTTATTGACATGGAAGCAATTACTAAACGCTACTTTCAAGCGCTAGGTGATGACGGCTCTGCATTACGTTTCATGCATATTGCCCCTGATTTGCACCCTAATTACCCGTTAGGTGTAACAGATGACACCCATTTGAACCAACTAGGTGCAACGGAGGTTGCTCAACTTGTGTTAACAGAATTAAAGAAGATGAATCACCCCTTGGTTGCAAAAGTTAGGAAGCCAGACCCTAAACACCTAAAGCGTTAAATTTGAGCGTTAAGTTGTATTTTTTACTGAAAGCCTAACAATAAGATTGTCAGGCTTTTTTATTGGGTTTTGTTAATCGGTTTTGGTGTAATTTCACATATTGATATTATAAACGCGTTGCTTCTTTTGGCTTTATTGTCCTTAATTTTATAGCACTATAGTTATAGTTCGCTTTTTTAATTGTTCTACTACATTGGGTTAGTCATCAACTGACAGACAGCAATGATAACAACTATAAAGGCGATATATGCAAAAAATAACACAATTATGTAAACGAAAATCAGCATCGTTTACGCCTGTGGCCGTGCTCTGCGCTGCTATTTTCTCACAGCCAAGTTTTGCAGGTAGTTGGCAGCAAAATGTCAGCATCGGCGGTTTCAATAATGTTCATATTTACACGCCAGATACGCAGTCGAGTATCGGTGATGGTCATTCATTAATGTTAGTCCTGCATGGCTGCGTGCAACCAATCAATAACTATTTAAGTGCCAATTTAGAAGAGGCCGCAGAGGCTCATGGCATGGTGATAGCCGTGCCTGATGCGATGAATAAAGCGGGGTATAGCTGCTGGTCCTATTGGCAAGGTGCAATAAACCGCAGCTCTGGCGATTATAAGAATTTGATTAATTTAGCCAATGCTTTAAGTGGTGATGTAGCCCGTAATATCGACCCGAAACAGGTCTATATTGCTGGCTTATCATCTGGGGCTGCGATGGCCGCGCAAACAGCATGTGTGGCACCTGATGTATTTGCAGGGGTTGCACCCAGTGCGGGTCCTACTATTGGTACCAGTTCAAGTGGCGCTATTTCGACCTGTGAAACAGTCTCTGAAAATACGTTTGTATCACGTTGTGAAAGTTATGCTGGTAGCTACAAAAATAGTTTTGAAACACAAATCGCAGTGGTTGCTCACGGCACAGCCGATACCACAGTAAACACATGTTATAACCAACAAAATGCCAATGGGTTTGCAGCGCTTTATGGGGTTAATCAGTTATCGGGGACAACAACAATTAGCGACGACGCCACTCGCACGGCAGAGCAATCACACTGGCAAGATAATCGAGTAGCTATGCTGTGGTTGAATAATTTAGACCACTCATGGTCAGGTGGGCAAGGTGCTTCGGGTGATTATGTCGCAGCAAATAGCATTAACTTTGCAACATATTTAGGCGAGTATTTTACAGCGAACAATAAACGTGTTGATCGCAACTCTGGCCCCGAAATCAGTAATTTAAATGCCACAGACAGTAACAGTCAGCTCACCATTACAGGCAGCGCAATCGACCCTGAAGGCAGTGTAACGAGTGTGAATATAAATGTGTATAGCCTGGCCGCAGGGATGACAAGCTTAATTGAATCTCTCAATGTGCAAGTCGATGCGAATAATGCCTTTAGCGGGGTGACAAGTGCACTCACCGATGGTCTTTATGAAGTGCGTGTAAGTGCCACAGATAATGAAGCTAAACAAGGTAATGAAGCAAATCTTACTGTACGTGTTGGGCCAGAACCTGCGGCCACAGCACCTGTACTCAGTGATACTGCGGCTAGTGTAAATGGGCAATGCGCTACAGTAACAGGCACCGTTATCGATGATAATCAAAACGTAAGCACGGTTGTGGTTAGCTTTAGCAATGGTGATGTGACTGCTACGGTGAATGGGCTTGAGTACTTTGCTGAGCAATGCAATCTAGCGGGTGGCAATAATACCGCAGTGATCACAGCAAGCGATGATACAGCCCTTACATCAACCGACAGCATTAGTTTTGTCATCGATGCTGGGGTTACTGGCGATTATAACTTGCACATTAATGAAGGCCATATTACGTGGGGAGAAGGTTATTCGGCGTGTTATTTAGCGTTTGGTACCGCAAGCTTCACGATGCGGGAGTATGCGGCAGGAACAGAACAATGTCAGTGGATTGCTGATGATGACTCAAGTTGTGCAGGGCCTTTACAGGCATGCAAAACCACCACAGAACCTAGTAATGACGCAGACAACGACGGTGTGCTCGACGGCGCAGATAATTGCCCGAATGTAGCGAATGCTGATCAAGCCGATAACGATAATGACGGGATTGGTAATGTGTGTGACAGCACTCCAGATGGTGAAACGAGTGACTCTGACAGCGATGGTGTCAGTGATAGCTTAGATAACTGCCCGCTGGTGGCAAATAGTGATCAGCTAGATAGTGATGCAGATGGTGTAGGTGATGCGTGTGATTCAACACCGAATGGTGATTACCAATGCACCGAAACCACTTCAAGCAACTATGCGCATGTGCAAGCAAACCGCGCGACGACGAATGGCTCTTACGCTTATGCGTTGGGCTCAGGTGATAACTTAGGTCTTTACAACACTTTTTATACCAGCACCTTAGCGCAAACTAGTGCGGGGTATTACGAGTTAGGCAGTTGCCCTAATTAATAAAATTGTGTCGCCCCGATGGGCGACACATCCACCCAGTTAAAACTTATAAGTTAAGGTTAGGCTGCCGTTTGTAGGCGCACCATAATAACCCACAGTTTGTAAACTATTAATGTACTGCTCGTCAGTGATGTTGTTGACGTTTGCTTGTATGTCAATGTTGTCGTTGATATTCCATCGAGCAAAGGCATTAAGTAAGCCATAACTTCCTTGTTTTACATTGTAGTCAGTGCTTTCGATTTTAGATTGCCAACGGCCATTTAAGCCCACAACCACCGCATCGGTCACCGCATAATCTACTGTTACACCTACAACATCACGAGGCGCCCATTTATTGGTATCATCACCATTTTCATCAGTTACATCAATATGTGTATAAGAAGCGACGATATTGATGTTGTCGGTAATCTTTCCAGTGACTTCAAATTCATAGCCTTCTGACTCAATAGACACGCCTTTATAGTAATAAATACCATCTTCTGTCAGGCCCGCGTATTGAGCAAAGTTATCTTGCTCAGCAGTAAAATAGGCAAACGTTGTCATTAGTGCATCGTCAAACCAAGAAGCCTTAACACCTGTTTCAAAGTTAGTGCCTTTGGTGGGGGCTAAGTATTGGCCGTTGTAATCTGCTTGCTCTTGCGGCTGATAAATATCAGAGTAACTTGCATATAAGTTTAAATCGTCGTTTAACTTATAAGTAAAACCAACATAGGGGCTCGTCTCGCTCTCGTCATTATCAATTGATGCACCGGCATTCATGCCTGAGCGCTCAAATTCAATAGTGTTAAAACCAACTACGGTAAATAATTTATCAGTAATGTTTAACTGAGCAGAGCCAAAGTAACGCGTTAGCTTTTGTTCGATATCAGAATATAAAACAGGCGCTAACCAATCTGGCTCAGGTATAGCATCTAAGTCATATGGAAATGCTAGGATTGGACCATAGGCCGGTGTGTTTGCAAAATCAAATGGGTGTTGATACATCACGTCATCACTTTTTGCATGGCTTACACCAACGCTTGCCTGATGTTCTTTACCAAATAATTCAAAGGCACCAAATGCTTTGATTTCAAATAAGTCTGCATCTATATCACTGTCATAACGACCCGGCCAACCACTTAAGCCTAAGTGCGTGTCTTTATCAATCTTGCCGCTGGCATAAAATAGCTTGTCTTGCTCTTCAAAACCGCGGAAGTTATAGCTTGCTTGCAGTTGCCAAGCGTTAGCAAAAATATAGTTGTATTCAATAAATGCAGAAGTGTTGATGGTGTCCCACATTGTCCATTCTTGGGTGGTTGTGTCGCTCACATCCCATTTTGCTTGGCTGCCATCAGTGTAGTTATACACCAGCCCACCCCATGTATTACCATCGGTATCAGCATCTTGATAAGAATAACCAGCGGTAACAGTGGAGTTATCTGTTAATTGACCATCAACAATAACAGAGAAAAACTCACGGTTATTTTCAAGCCCGTCAAGGTAAGATTCTTTATCTTCAGCAGCCGCAACAAAGCGGGCTGCCCAGCTACCCGAATCAGTTAAAAGCAAAGAGTAATCTGCTTGAAGACGTTTAAAGTCCCATGAGCCAAATGAAACACCTACTTCACCACCATTTTCATTTTTTGGGCGCTTACGAACATAGTTAATCGTGCCCGATGCATTACCAACACCCGTTAAAAGGCCATTTGCTCCACGGATAACTTCAATGTTTTCGTAGCCATAGGCTTCCATAGCCCCGGTTACAATGCCCCAATCATTTGGCAAACCAACCCCATCAATTTGGGTGTTTTTAATTTCAAAGCCACGCGACGTGTAGTTAGTACGATTTGTTTCCCATTCTTCAACATTAATGCCTGGGGCTAAACGTAGCGCATCGTTGATATTAAAGGCTGAATAGTTTTTTAGTTGCTCTGCGGAGATGATACTGATTGATTGTGGTGTTTCATCAATCTCTAGTGCAAGGCCAGTTGCGCCTTCACTTATACGATTTTGGCGAACACCCACAATCTCAAGTGTTTCAATATTCGCTTCAGCCTCAGCAGTTTGCTGTGCGAAACTGAGTTGTGGATTCAATGCATAAATAATAGCGGTTGCAAGTGGCAACTGAGTTAATTTCATTCTTTTCTCCGCGTGTTGTGAGCAGTAAATGGCAATGGTTGATTATTGTTTTGATTAAAATAATTCGCGGTAAACTTATCACAACTGATAATAATTATCATCAAGATTTAAATCTAAAGTGTTATGTTAATACAAATAAATGTAACAAAATATGTCAGTTTATTTTGTAAGAGGGCAGCTTATAAGGCGTATTTCATTTTGTGCTTACCGTCTATTTTAGTAGTGGCTTATCGCTGCTTAGCAACATGTAAAATTATGAGCAATTTTAAGGAGATATCACCATTTTATTCTTGGTCCAAATGGTTAGCGGAACAACGTGTGAAAGAGGATGTATTGCGTGTGCTAAATGATGACATTATAAAATAAGCCACTGGTATAAAATCGAAGCCGTTGTGTAGGCTAGGTAAATAAAGTGCGGCGTCTAGAGTCGCTATTTTAAAGTTAATTCAGTATGCGTTATAAGGTTAATGAAGTGGGGTCATACAAAAATTGGGTATTTGAGGAGTAAAATCGTCTTTATGTACTAGTATGAAATAACAATCTTCATTATAAAAGGAATAGGCATGCTCAGCGCTTATCAAAAACAGTTAGTTCAAAATAGCTTTAAAAAGGTAGCCCCCATAGCCGACGACGCAGCAGCCATTTTTTATGCCAAATTATTTGAGTATGATCCTAAACTTAAAGCACTCTTTAAAAGCGACTTAAGGTCACAAGGAAAAAAATTAATGATGACCTTAGGTATTGCAGTTAAAGGGCTCGACAATTTAGATGAGCTCGTGCCAGTACTTGAACAACTTGCACGAAAACATATTGACTACAGTGTAAGCGTGGATGATTACACACCGGTAGGAAATGCATTGTTATATACGCTAAAAACAGGCTTGGGGGATGATTTTACCCCTGAATGCAGAAAAGCATGGGTCATTACTTTTAAGGCCATTGCTGATGTAATGCGAACTGCGGCATACCCCAGTTTTGACCCCGCAACTTACAAAAATGTTAAGTATTATCATAAATAATTTTATTGAATCGGGTGTATTGATATAAAGCCCATTGCTCATGGGCTTTATAGTGAAAGTTTTAAGCGTTACTTTCAACTTTTGTTTGTTTTGAGGTCGACATTGAGCTTCCGACCGATGCGGTGATAACGAGCAAAATGGCTAACCATTGCCATACACTTAAAAACTCAGCCAAGATAATAAAGCCAGCGAGGGCTGCTACCGCAGGCTCCAAACTCATCATGATACTGAAACCCTGTGCGGGCATATTTCTAAGTGCAACCATTTCAAGTGTATAAGGCAGGGCACTTGACATAATGGCAACTAGAATACCTAAAGGTAAAACGTCCCAACTTAATAGCGCCATGCCTTGTGAAGCTGCACCATAGGGAACAAGTACAATAGCTGCAATGCTCATACCTAAAGCGACGGTCATGCCACCTGAGCCCTGATTGCCCGTTTTTTTACCGAATAAAATATAAAATGCCCAACAGGCTCCTGCCGCTAGCGCTAAAATGACCCCAACAGGGTCGAGACTTTCCTCACCTTTCATATCAGGTAATAACAGCACAATACCTGCTATGGCGCAGGCAACCCAAAATAAGTCGCGCTTTTTACGAGATGATAAAAGTGCGACCGCTAATGGACCAGTAAATTCCAGTGCGACACCAATACCCAGCGGAATACGCTCGATAGCGTAGTAAAAAAGTATATTCATACCCCCTAAGCTTAAGCCGTAAATAATAATCGGCATGCGCTGACCAATAGGAGGAAAGGCTCTCCAAGGCTTAAAAACTAAACACAGAATCGCCGCCGAAAAACCGAGGCGCAATGCAGTGGTCCCTTCAGGGCCAATCAATGGGAATAATTGCTTAGCAACAGATGCACCTGACTGAATGGTGACCATGGCTAATAACACGCAAATAACAGCAATCAAAAACGGGGGGATGGTACGCTGCATCACTGTCCTTATGAATAAATAAGAGCTGAAGTTTGGGGGCGATTTTACTGATGTTTTGATGATTAAGAAATGTTTTTCGTTAAACGGTAGCCGATTTTCGATGAAACCTAAGTTGTGAGGCATTCATAACTGTAATGTATTGATTATCAGAGATAAAGTGCATTTTCAGGTGCTCAGTCGCAACGGACTGAAAAACGCACGTCAGGTGAGCAAAAATTTATCTCAAGAGTACCCGGCAGTATTTATTGTGATTATTTACTCGTGAACAAGCGATGTCTGAACAATGCGTCATTTCTAATTATAATATACTAGTAAATTGGTATGGGTTTTGCATTATTTAAGTTTTTTTGCCAAGGAAGACAAAATGTTGACGATCAATTCGCCACGACTACGTACGCCTAACTCACTACTAAACACGCAATCAATTACCTCGACTTATGAGAAGTTAGCCTCGGGTAAACGCATTAACTCTGCGAAAGATGACGCCGCAGGCTTACAGATAAGCCACCGCTTAACAACGCAAATCGCGGTGAAGCAACAAACGCTTCGAAACTTACAAGACGGTATTAGCTACGGACAGGTTGCCGATGCGGGTTTATCGGCGCTCACCGATGCGCTTCAAAGAATGCGAACATTAGCTCTGCAAGCTGCTAATGGCTCTAATACGGATATTGATAGAGCCGCTCTAAATGAAGAGTTTTCGCAATTAAGGGAGCATATAAATACCGTTGTAGCCGACACTGAAATTTTTGGTAAAAAGCCATTAATGTCAAAGCCAGAGCAGGAAACTAACTTGGACAATGTGCCGGTATTAAATGAAGTATTCTCGAATAATATTGAACAAGGAATGGGTTCAGGAGATATTTCTTTAGGCCTAATCCCAGCGGGTTCAACGAACGTTAGAATCCGAATAAATGATAATGGCGCTAATGATGATATAAACCTTTTTACTCAAAATGGTGATCATTTAGTTGGGCAAGATTTATCATCTGTGCAAGATAGAATAGAGGCAAATTTATTCACTCCGGCTAATGGTTACCAAGGAACAGAAACGTACAGTAATGGCAATTTATTTCA
Organism: Pseudoalteromonas lipolytica; assembly: GCF_003515105.1. Classification (NCBI taxonomy): domain Bacteria; kingdom Pseudomonadati; phylum Pseudomonadota; class Gammaproteobacteria; order Alteromonadales; family Pseudoalteromonadaceae; genus Pseudoalteromonas; species Pseudoalteromonas lipolytica. The sequence goes on from NZ_CP032091.1 coordinate 822,137, forward strand.
GGGGGGTGGCTATAACTTTCCAGCAGTAAATAGCCAAACGATTAATGGTATGAACTTTACCTATTCAGGAAACGGCAATCCAAGTAATTTAAATGAAGAAGTGATCATTGATTCAGTGACTGAGCCATTGTTATTAACTGTTATTGGTAGTGGCTTTTTCAATATTACTGCTAGCTGGGACACGTTGGGAAGCTTAAATTCCTCGTCAACTGAGTCGAGTGATGGCCCGATGTTAGTTACATCAACCGACCGTGCTATTGGCGAAGAGGGGTATATTATGTTTGAAGATATTGATGCCAGTGCGGGTTCGTTAACAATTGATGGTATTACCATAAGCAGCGAAAATTTAGCGCAAAATGCAATAACGAGAATAGACACCGCATTGTCACGTATTGGCGGCTTTAGGGCTGAAATAGGCGCAAAAATAAATGCGATTGAATCGACCATCCGTAATGAATCAAACCAGTCGTTGATGCTAAGTTCAGCGAATCAGCGTATTGAAGACACCGATTTTGCAAAAGTCATGGCTGAGAAAATATCACTCGATATTGTTCAGCAAGCGGGAGTAAGTGTTGCCATGCAAGCTCGCAATATTACAAAAGAGGGTATTTTGAGTTTGCTAGGGCAACTAGAGTAGTTGCCCGCAGGACTTATTAGTCATTATCAGCAGGATACACGACACCTAATTGAGCTCTCGCTGTATCCAGCACGTCCATAACCTGTTTTGATAAGGTGTGTGTGTTTACAGCAGACTCAATGTGTCCGGCTTTGGCTGCTGCTATAAAGTGACTTACTTCATAGCGCATAAAATGCTCGTCAAATGGCTGAGCAAGTTCTTCAACCGTGCCATCATTACCAATAAACTGCATACGTTTTAACAAAGAAACCGCTTCGATTCTAATGCGGCCTTTTTCACCTTGAATTTCGGTAAAGTTGTCGCCTTGAGAAATTTTAGAATAACTAATAACTGCTTGTTTATCGGCATAATTTAATAGTACATCACCTGCACCATCAACCCCAGTTTCGAGCAAAACTCCACTGGCTTGCACACTCTGTGGGGCGCCCCAAAGAGCTAACAAAACATACAAAGGATAGATCCCTAAATCAACCAAAGCGCCGTTAGCAAATTCAGGTAAAAAGGTATTGGGTCTTTCCCCATTTTTGTATTTGTCGTAACGCGAAGAGTATTGACTATATTGACCTATATATTTGCGCGGCGTGCCTATTTTGGTAAGTGCGTGTTTAAGAATGGCGAAATTAGGTAGGTGAGTGGTCATCATCGCTTCCATATACAGGCGCTGATGCTTTTTTGCCGCGAGAATAATTTCATTTAACTCAGTACTATTTGCCGCTGATGGTTTTTCACCCAGTACATGTTTGCCTGCGGCTAAACACATAACCGCGTAGTGTTTATGCAGACTATTTGGCGCAGCAATGTAAACAGCTTCAACCTGATTATCGTGGCATACTTCGTCGATACTCGTGAAGACCTTGGCATTATTGCTGGTATGTTTAGCTAAAAACGAACGAGCAGTGCTCTCTTGACGAGAACATACGCCGTATAAATCGAATTCTTCAACATGGGTTGCTGCGTCTAAAAAAGTGTCGCTGATAAAATTAGTACCCACAATGACAAATTTCATGTTAACTCCTCGCTATTAAGTGCAAGCCAAGCCTGCCAGTCTTGTTCAAACTTTTCCATTTGCAGGTGTTTTTTGCTGCGCAAATGTTTGTCTTCGTCTTCTTTTGCCATGTAGGGACCCACACGACACAATGCACAGTGTTTTTCACCCAAGTATGGCGGAATCGTTAGCATTGAGCAGATGTCGTTGTCTTTTTTACTGCTAAACACATACGTGATGCCGCTGGTGTCTTTTACATGCTTATCACGGTCGACGTTGCGAATTTTGTAACCTGGGAAACGGCTAATATCAAACGGCATTTGGCCAATATAATGACACGGTAAACCTTGGTTTAAACTCCCTTCAATGTTCCATTCTCGGTAAGGTTTAACGTCTTTTGAAGTAATAAAACACAGCATAGGGCCGTTTTTATCAAGTGCAAAGCGATGCGCATATTTTAAGTATTGATAAAGCAATGCGCGATTCAGCACATTCATGCTTCCAGAGCCTGTTTGTGCTTTAAAGGCGGCTTCACCTTTGAATGCAGGAATGAGTGGAAATTGAAAAATAACCACATCAAAACGTTGTTGGTCAAGGCGTTGCCAAGCACTGGGTTTCGTTACATCAAACTCTGTGAGCACACGAATACCTAACGTACGCAGTTGTGAAAGGGCGTTGTCGGCGTATTTATCTTCTATTGTCTGTGCTGCATCATAGGTTGAAGCAGTAAGCTGTGCTGGTTTTACATGCTTGGCAATGGCATGCGAAAACGATAAATCGCCATCACCGACCGTTAAAATACGCCACGTTGGATCCAAAAACATGGACTCAGTGACCTTGCTCAGCGAGGTCGCTATTTTCTAGTTTAGGGCACAAGGCTAAACGTGTTTTTAAACCCTCAATAGCGATTTGCTTTAAGATGAGGTTAAAACTTAACAGCACCGCAATCACGATATGAATAGGCCCGTGCGTAAATCCTGCATCAGTATCGAAGAGCATTAAGCCAAACAATAAAAACATAACGGCTAAGAATATTTCGATAAGTTGATTCGAGTAAAAGGTGATGAGCCCCTGATTTTTATGATCTTTCTTTATATGGATTGCACAAAAAAAAGGGATCACCTTAATTTTAAAGTGTGCACCTTTTTCAACGTAGTTCTCACCAAGATGGTCTAGTTTAGCGCGTAGTTGATCTATCATACCAAGTCCTTAAACAACTGAGCCGCGGATGTTACCGCAAACACACTGAAAGGGCTACTCAGGATAGACGCTAATACCAATTACAAATATATGGCAGACAAACACCACGCCGGTAAGTACAAAGCGCATTTTTTGATAGTCAATGTGGTAGTTTTGCCATTGAGGTGTGCTCTTTTCAAATAATAACACCAGCCAAAAGCTGGCTGCGAGCCAAGCCAGAATCCATGCTGGCGGTAGAAAGCTCAAAAAGGCAATAGGTATAATAGGCAAAACGGCTTTGATGGCATCGGCATAAGTTTGCTGGCCCGCATGCCATAAATTACCGGCCATAAATGCCAAAATTGCTATGCTGTAGAAAGTGAAAAATTCTAAATTAATGGCACTACTGCCCGTGATCAGCGGCCAGCCTACGCAGCCTAAAAACGGAAGTAGACCTAAGTAACCAAGTTGAATGTGATTGATGAACTTTTCCATAATTGCCTTTTAAACCGACATAAAATAAGTAAAAGCATACCTGCGGGTATGCTTTTTCTTTTAATCAAACTCGTTGTATTTTATACCAGTTAAGCGCCTAAAACGATCGCTTTATTATTTACGTAATTCACGACGCAATATTTTGCCAACCGTTGACTTGGGCAATTCTTCCATAAAAATAATCGACTTGGGTACTTTATAAGCACTTAAGTTTTCACGGCAATAGTCTGTTACTTGTTGCTCATCAATTGGCTCTTTTAAGGTGATGTAGGCACACACTCGCTCACCTGTTTTTTCGTCTTGAGCGCCAATCACAGCCGCTTCACAAATGGCTGGATGCTGACAAAGTACGTTTTCAACCTCGTTAGGGTAGACATTAAATCCAGAGACAATAATCATGTCTTTCAAACGGTCGACTATTTTGTAATTACCACTTGGCAGTTGTAATCCCACGTCACCGGTTTTGAAAAAACCACCTTTCATACACTTATCTGTTTCATCTTGGCGTTGCCAATAGCCCATCATGACTTGTGGGCCTTTCACAACAATTTCACCTGATTGACCTTCAGCCACAGGCTGATCGTTTTCATCCCAAATCTCTACAACGGTATTAGACAATGGGCGGCCGATACTGCCGATTTCTTCTTTCTTGAAATCATTTAAGGTCGCAACGGGTGATGTTTCTGACAGTCCATACCCTTCGGTAATTGTGCAGCCAGTGACCTTCATCCATGCATCTGCAGCAGCATGGGTCAGCGCAGCTCCTCCGGAAACGGTCATTTTTAATTGTGAAAAATCAAGCGCTTTAAAGCCTGGATGCATGCATAAACCAATAAATAGCGTATTAATTCCTGAAAAGTAATTAATGGTGTAAGGCTCTACTTGTTTAACTAAAGCATCTAAATCACGAGGATTCGGGATCAGTACGTTAAACTGACCCATCGCGAATAAGCCAATCATATTCACGGTGAATGCGTAGATATGATAGAGCGGCAACGGACAAATTCCCGTTTCTTGGCCTGGCTGCATGATCTCAGCAAAACGCTCATTCATTTGTTCAGCGTTGGCTAAAATATTGCCGTGACTAAGCATGGCTGCTTTGGCAACCCCAGTGGTTCCACCTGTGTATTGAAGTACCGCTATATCATCGCGGTTTGCGTTGTGTACTTTAAGGGGGGCTAGTTGTTCACCTTGCTCAATAAGCTCAGGGAGAGAGAGTTGTGTGCCTTTGACTGCTGGTAAGCCAACCGCTGCGGTTACTATGACGGTATTAATGGATGTTTGGTCAATGATAGTCGTGAGTTTATCTGCTAAGCCGTCGAGGAGCACAATCGCTTTAACGCCCGCATCATTAAATTGGTGCAGCATTTCTCTTGCTGTGTAAAGTGGGTTGGTGTTTACAACAATTAAACCAGCGCGAAGAGCTGCATAGGTGACGATAGGGTAGTCGACAATATTGGGTAACTGAATCGCAATACGGTCACCTACTTGCAGGCCGCTGTGTTGTTGAAACCATTGTGCCAAATAGCGAGATTGCTGCTCTACATCACTAAAAGTTAATGTTTTACCTGCACTGTTGTAGGCCGGTAAGTCAGCATAAGTTTGACAGGTATGGTCAATTAGCTGTGTGAGATTATCGTGTGTGTTCATTCGGACTCCTTAGCATATTGTTCTTATTAGAGTGTTTGATGATGCGCTTCATTACAGGGGTCATCATCCAAGCAGGTAAATAACGGCTTAAGCTATAAGATAGTCTAGATTGAAAGCCGAGTATCACCATAAATTTTTGCTTATCTAATCCACGCATCAGTCTGGTGACGCGACGGTCTTGTGTTAAGTAACGACTTACTTTATTGATGATTTTAGTGTTTGTGTGTGCGCAGTTGTGTTGGTCACACTCACTTAAATAAGGGGTCTCTGGTGCATAAATTACACTGACTTTAATGCCATCCGGTTTTAATTCTTGGCGTTGTGTTTTGGCAAAGTTCAAGATTACATCGTCAGCAATACGTTGATCTTGCACGTATTCAAAAGGGGTCATGGGGGCATGTGAAGTGATAAGTGCAAGGTGGCTATTCATGGTGAGGTACTGACGAATTACGGCGCTAAAGTTAAGAGTGCGAATGATATTAGCTTGTAGGCTACAATGATTGTTAGTGTCAGAGTGCTTTGCTAAAGACTCGATATTCTTAGTGCTGGGGCAGTATATCGCAACCTCAGGCTCACCAATGGCCACGACCGCATTGTTAACTTGAACAGCTAACGTTTGCGTATCGGCCATATCAACAGCAAAAAATTCAATGTATTGAGAATCATCGCTCAGTGTTCTAAGCGCATGTTTACTTTGCTGGCTAAAGCGTATATCAAATAATGCGACATCATCACCACGCTTTATGTATTGTTTAGCAAGTTCAAAGCCTAAACCACTATTTGCACCCGTAATAAACACCCTTCTTATCATTGCACGACCGCTTATCAGTGAAGTTAGCGAATCAATATATATAAATTGTTAACGCAATAATTAGCTTTTAGCGACCTATTTTTAACTTTTTACGCCATTATGCAGTAATGACTTACGGTAGTCTTTCGGAGGTACGCCATACCAACGCTTAAATGCGCGGGTAAATTCACTGTAGTTCGAAAAGCTTAAAATATCTGAAATATTCGACAAGCTTAAACTTGATTCTGTTAAGTACTGGTGCGCAAGATTACAGCGTATGTCATCAACAAGCTCACGAAAGGTTGTCCCTTGCTGAGTTAAGTGCCTTTGCAGGCTGCGGGAACTCATAGACAGTTTTTCAGCAATTAAGTTAACGCCAAATTGTTCGTGTAATAAATACTGTTTTATTAACACTTCAACGTGATCAGAAATATTTTCTCTTTTTGAGTCATTAAGGTGACCAAGTTGTTGGCTCAAAATTGAAAATAGCTGTTTATCAGAGTTCTTGATGGGTAGCTTTAGGTATTTTCTGTCAAAGATTAGCGCGGTGTGCGGACAATTGAACACTGGCACTTGCCCGAGTGCTTGACGATAAACACTGGTATTTGTATTGGCGCTGTGAGGGAGCTCGAGGCGGTGTAACTTTATCTGATCATCCGTAAGCTGTTTAAGTAAGTTAACGCCAACACTTAATGCTAAATCGGCTCCATGATATACACTGACCTTCAGTTTGCTGCGTACTAAAAACGACAGTTTCACGTAATCTTGGCCGATTTCGAGCAAAAGATCGGCGCTATTTTGATGGACATGATAATACTTAGTTAAGTTTTTTAGTGCCATTTCTAAGCTGTCACAGTTACCCATTAAATACCCAACCGAGCCGAGTATGTTCAAACTCTGCCAGCGACCAAGTTCTAATCCAAAATAAGGAAGGTCGAGCTCTTTTGCTGTGATTTCTAGCAGTTCGATTAATTGCTGATACTGAATGAAGTTGTTGGGCTCTTGTAATTGTTTTCTGTCTAACCCAACGCGCGATAATAGTGCATCAGGGTTAATGAGCTTGCTTTCAATTATTTCGATGTATCCATGTAGAGCCGATACTCTAATTAGGTCAGGTGTGTGGGGTGAACGGGGCATAATGTGCTCTTTTTTAGTGCGCTGGCGTAAAAAGTAAAAAAAATTGCGTAAAAAGTAAAGTAAATACAGCGATTAAAGTTTAACAATGTATTAACGATGATGGTCTACTATTTAAAATTAGGCCATTAACAGTACTTATAGGAATACGCAATGAATTACACAAAAGTCTTTATAAGTGGCGGTAATGGTTTTATTGGCCGCAAACTTGCGCAGTATTTTAAAGATAGAGGCGTACAAGTATGCGGTGTTGACTTGATGCCGTGTGATGAATTTAACATTGTGTCGGGTAATTTAAGTGAGCCAGCGAGCTTTAGTCACTTGATCAAAGACTGCGATTTAGTCATTCACACTGCGGCTATTGTGTCTAACGCATTGAGTTACAAACAAACATGGCAAGCAAACGTCGGCTGGACAAAAAATTTACTTGATGCCGCAGTACATGCTGGCACGGTGATGCGCTTTATTCATATTTCTTCAACGGCCGTGTACGGCAGCGATTGGCAAACAGCGATAAGCGAAGATGCACCATTACTCCCTGATGGGCGTGCTTATAACGATTCTAAAATGATGAGTGAACACTTATCTTTAAGTTATCACGCCAGTAAAAAGTTGAATGTAACAATTATTCGACCTGGCGATGTCTATGGTCCAGGGTCAAAACCATGGATAGCTTACCCCTTGCAAGAAATTGCAAAAGGAACCTTTATGGTGCCACAGGGTATGTTTGGGCCAGTTTATATTGATGACCTCGTTAAAGGAATTTATTTAAGTGCGATGAGTGAGCAGGCTAGCGGCGAAATTTTTAATTTGTCAGGGCCTGAACAAGTAACAAATCAAACATATTTTAACTATTTAGCGCAGGCACAGGGTCAACAGCACGTGAAAGTTGTTAATTTAAAGCTGGCATTGAAACTGACCGGCTTCATTGAGTGGTGTTATCACTTAGTTGGTAAAACGACAGACATTAACCCGTCGACAATGCGCATGCTTAGCCGTAAAAGTGCCGCTTATAGTAATGAAAAAGCAGAACGTTTATTAGGGTATAAACCTGAATTTAGTTTGCAGCATGGTATGCAGAGCGCACTGCAATGGGCATTTGAGCAAGGACTTTGTAAAGCGGCTCCAGAACAGCCTGCTGTCAAAGTTAACTAAACAATTAACAACATTTAAAGCAAGTGAAAAGAGGACACACACATGGCATTACCAGATATTATTAATCATCAAGACTTTCTATTAACGATTCATACCAATGATGAAAAACTTATAAAAAATGCATTACCGGGTGTTCATATTTACCCATTGATGCTTGATTCTGAAAACGGGGTATGGGTATTACGCGTTTTATTTGAACCCGGTACAGTATTACCAAAGCATTTTCACACTGGTGTTGTACATTTATATACTTTGTCTGGTAGCTGGCATTACACAGAGTACCCAGATGATGTGCAAAAAGCGGGTAGCTATTTATTTGAACCAGGTGGTTCTATTCACCAATTCCAAGTGCCTGAAGAAAACACCGAAGTTACTGATACGTTCATGGTGGTTATGGGCTCAAACATTAATTTTGATCCCGATGGTAACTACATGAACATTATGGATGCAGGCTGGATTGAACAAGTCATGTTAGCGGCTGCAAAAGAACAAGGTTTTGAACCTAAATATATTAAACCAAAGAGTTTGTACGGTTTTAATAAGTAATTTCGTTCCCACGAAAAGAAGCCCTCATTCATGTAAGTGATTGAGGGCTTTATTCTTTTTAAAGAATTTAGGTTTGCAATCTAAAAAATCAATTAATTTAATCTAAACAATCAATTTTATTTTAATCGCTCAGACCTCTATTGTATTAATCAAGCAGACGCAAGGCTGCGTTAATTAAACTTTTAAATACATCAATGAGGAAAACTATGAGCACTTCATTAATCAACACAAAATTACAACCATTCAATGCAACAGCTTACCACAACGGTGAGTTTGTAGAGCTAACAGAAAAAGATGTGCTAGGTAAATGGTCTATCTTCTTCTTCTACCCAGCAGATTTTACGTTTGTATGCCCAACAGAGTTAGGTGACGTTGCAGACTACTACGCACAACTTCAAGAAATGGGCGTAGAGGTTTACTCAGTATCAACAGACACTCACTTTACTCACAAAGCATGGCACGATACATCTGACACGATTAGTAAAATCAAATTCCCAATGATCGGTGACCCAACAGGTCGCATTACACGCAATTTCGGTGTGATGATCGAAGATGAAGGTCTTGCTCTTCGCGGTACATTTGTAATGAACCCTGAAGGTGAAATCAAAGTGATCGAAACTCATGACCTAGGTATCGGCCGCAGTGCAAAAGAGTTAGTACGTAAAGTACAAGCTGCACAATACATCGCGAACCACGACGGTGAAGTATGCCCTGCATCATGGCAGCCAGGTGAAGAAACATTGGCTCCTTCACTAGACCTAGTTGGCAAAATCTAAATTGCGACTGCACGTAAGTGCTTAAGCGAAGCCACGCTTCGCTTAAGCGAGCAATACGAATTTAATTGCCCATCACAACTCACACACATTAAGCACATTAGCGGGTGGTGGGCAGTTAATCCTGTCATTTTTCGAGATTATTTATTCTGAACTCAAGGGCTAAGCCATGTTAGATACAAATATCAAAAACCAATTAGCAAGCCACTTTGCTTCTATTACCAGCCCTGTTGAGCTGCTTATCGCCTTGGATGACAGCAATAAATCAACAGAACTAAAAAGCTTAGCGACTGATTTAGCATCGTTAAGCGACAAATTTTCGGTGCGAGACAACCCAGACCAAGGTGTACGTCGTCCTTCAATGGTGGTGTCTTCACCTGTAAACAATACGCAAATCATTTTTGCCGGTGTGCCAATGGGCCACGAATTTACTAGCTTGGTTCTTGCATTACTGCACACAGGTGGCCACCCAAGCAAAGCGTCAGACGCTGAAATTGAACAAATTAAATCATTAACTGGCCCGCTTAATTTCGAAGTATATATTTCATTAAGCTGTCAGACGTGTCCGCAAGTAGTACAAGCACTTAACTTAATGGCGGCGCACAATCAGAACATAACAGCCACAATGATTGATGGTGCTTTGTTCCAAGATGAAGTGAACGAGCGCAATATTCTGGCGGTACCGGCTGTTTATTTAAATGGTGAATTGTTCAGCCAAGGTGCTGTGAACTTAACCGACATTTTAAATAAAGTAGACACCAAAGCTGCAGCACGACAGGCTGATGCGCTGAACGACAAAGCGTTATTCGATGTATTAGTTGTAGGGGGCGGCCCAGCGGGGGCTTCTGCGGCTATTTACTCAGCGCGTAAAGGTTTAAACACCGGAGTGGTCGCAGAGCGATTTGGTGGTCAGGTTGCAGACACATTAGCCATTGAGAACTTTATCTCTGTAAAAGCAACTGAAGGCCCTAAGTTAGTTGCGCAACTTGAAGAGCACGTTAAAGAATACGGTGTTGATGTGATGCAAAACCAACGTGCTGCGTCATTAACTAAACAGGATAACTATCAAATTACCTTAGAAAATGGTGCGGTATTAAATGCCAAATCGGTTGTATTGGCAACGGGTGCCCGCTGGCGTGAAATGAATGTGCCGGGCGAGAAAGAGTATCGCGGCCATGGTGTTGCATACTGTCCGCATTGCGACGGCCCGTTATTTAAAGGCAAAGCAGTCGCAGTGATTGGGGGGGGTAACTCAGGTATTGAAGCAGCTATTGACCTTGCTAACATCGTTGAGCATGTCACCGTGCTTGAATTTGCTGACACATTACGCGCAGATGAGGTACTTATTCGTAAAGCGAAAAGCTTAAGTAACATCACAATCATTAAAAACGCGCAAACAACCGAAGTTGTCGGCGATGGCAAGCGAGTAACAGGTTTAAGCTACATTGATTGTGTCACTGGCGATGAAAAGTCGCTTGCACTGGCTGGCATTTTCGTTCAAATCGGTTTAGTACCAAACACTGAGTGGTTAAAAGACTCAGATGTGTCATTGACTCGCTTTGGTGAAATTGAAATCGACAGTAAAGGGGCGACTTCTTTACCCGGTGTGTATGCTGCGGGTGATGCCACGACAACACCGTTTAAACAAATCATTATTGCCATGGGCAGTGGTGCAACGGCAAGTTTAGGTGCATTTGATTATTTAATCCGCCACAGTGATGAGACTCAACACACTGAAAATGCAGCCTAAATGGATAAATAAAGACTCTTGATTAGGCAGCTCAACACCCATAGCTGCCGCTTTAAAGCCGCCCTCTCCAAAGGCGGCTTTGCTTTGCATGCTATTTATTGATAGCGCGCTGCGGTAATGAACTCATTAAAGCTTTCGCACCAAATAATGACGGTGTTGTATTCGCTAATATTTACGCCTTGCGGAACACGTATTTTAAAGCCATTAAATGAGCGTACTTCGGCTATTCGTTGCATTGTGCCTTTATAGGAAAGGAAGTCTTTTTCGTTATCAATAAATTGGTGAGATAAATACAGTTGATAATCAGGCCCAGGGGTAAGTTTACCTTGCATAGAGATTGCGTCATTACTTAAATACACCATCCCATCACCATAATGCAGGCTGTCAGAGCCTTTTAGATTAGTTTTAAACTCACCCTTAAACAAAGCACGATTAGCATGCTGTTGTAATGTGGTGATAGCGGGGGCTGGTGTTGCCGTAAGAATAGGTAAGGTATAAATACCCACCATAAAGCCTGCAATAAACACCGCAATAAAGCTAAGCAAGAGAATGAGCTTTTTAATCATTGTAGTGCCGTTTCTTCAAGTGTGATGGTAAGGCGTTGTTTGAGTTTAAGCCTTTTTTCGACGTCGCCAAAATAGTACAAATAAATACGTTCTAATTCACCTGAACGCTGAAGTTTTTGCATTCCTTGCTCGAGTAAATCCGCGATATGTTGGTTTTCTTTACTTAAATAAAAGTAGTAATTGCTGGGATATCGCAGCATGAGAGAGGGTTCAATGATCAAATGAAATTGCTTTAGTTTGACAAGTTCAGATTCTATAGCCAACACCGAACGCGGGAAGTAATCGCCTAAACCTGTTTCTAGCGCCTTGATCATGCCTAAATAGTCCAGATCCCCATTAACAGTTAAGCCGTTGTTTTTCATAACCGTGTAATCGTACCAACTCTGTTGTTGTAATCCGATTAACTGTTTTAGAGTGTCAAGGTTATTCACTTTGTGAAAAGTCGCTTCATCGCCTTCACGAATAATTAGCAGACGCTTTCCATGCAAGCCTTTGTACAAGGGAGTAGTTGTTCTAACCAAAGAGTCAGGTATTTCGCCAGGGAGCGATAGCCACGCTAATGTAACGGCTTTATTATGAGTCAACTGCTCTACTATTCGTTTATCATTCATAGGCTTAACGTTGTAAAGTAGGGTGGCATCTACTTTCATTACTGCAAAGCTCTTTTCTAGAACATCATGAATATACTCATTTTTTTGAACTAAAGGGTAATCGGGCCGAGCAAGTTTTATAACAAGCTGCTCATCTGCATAATTTGCAAAACTAACCATGACACATAGTATAAAAGACACACGTCTTAGGGTATTCATCTGTGTATTTCTCTATTAAGTGCACTGTGTTTACGTTTACACTTTAAAAACATGTACCTGCTGTTGTAATCGAGAAGCAAGCGATGCAAGCTCTTGGCTCGCTTGAGCATTTTGTTGTGAGCTTTCGCTGACCAGTGAAATACTGCTACTAAATTCATTAATATTACAACTGAGTTCATTAGCAACGGTCGTTTGTTCATCCGTTGCAGTAGATACTTGATTGTTCATATCGGCGATTTGTGCCATTTCTTGTGTTATTTCAATTAGCAACTGCGATGACCGTTCAGCAAATTCAACACTTTGCTTGGCGCTTTCATCGGCATTGCCCATTGCTGTAACTGCTTGCTGTGCCATTGATTGCAGTTTACTAATCATTTCATTAATACTGGCTGTCGCTTTTTGTGTATTGTGCGCAAGTTGCCTCACTTCATCGGCAACGACCGCAAAGCCACGCCCTGATTCGCCAGCACGTGCCGCCTCAATTGCTGCATTTAATGCCAGTAAGTTTGTTTGTTCAGCAACACCTTGGATCATCATCACCACTTGGTTTATGTCGGTCGATTGGGTATTAAGTTCATTGATTAGCTGCGTATTTGCATTAACGATATGTGACAAACGATTGATTGAATCAATGTTTTCTTGAACTGATTGCTGCCCCATTTTTGCTGTTTTGTCGGTGTGTGAGGCTTTTTCTGAAGTAGCAAGTGCGTTAGCTGCTACTTGCTCAATCGCACTACTCATTTGCGTAATTGCTGTTGCTATCATTGCAGATTGGTGCTCTTGTTCCGTGGCTGTACTGGCGACTTGGTCACTAATTGAATTCATCTCTTCGGCCGCCGAAGACAGAGTGAGTGTTGCACTTGTTACGTCATTCACTAGCGTATGAATACGTTCCATCATGGCATTAAAATGGCTGGCTGCTTGGGCTATTTCATCGTTACCATGGGTTTTCGCTCTGAGCGTTAAATCTGCATTTTTAGAAATTGAGCCAATGGTTCCACTCAATGAAAGTAATGGATTATGAATCGAGCGATAAATCATAAAAGCGACAATTAGCAAAATAATGATGAGAATGATGACGGAGGCCGTCATGGCAATGCTGACTTTTTCAAAGCTTTTGTCTGCCGTGTTTTTAAACTTATAAGCCTCTGATAGTTGTAATTCAATTAACCCTTGATAACTCTCGCTAAGGGGATCGAATACAGCGTAGAGTCTTTTCACAAACTGATCGTCTGGAATTGACTTCAATTGATTATTTTTAACCGCAGTGAGAAGCGTATCGAGTTCTGATTTAACATTGTCTAAGTTCTTTTCAACATTGTTGACTAAGCGTTGCTCTTCGCTGGTGAGTTTAGTGCTTAAGTAGCTCTGCCATTTACTGTCTGCTAAGGATTCGGCTTCGTTTACAGACTGAAGAAATGCTGTTTTAGAAATTCGTTCTGCTCGGTATTTATGAAATAAATTGACAATACTTACGGCGTAATTGTCCGATACTGTTTTTATTTGTTCTAGCGGCACAACGCGATCGTCATACAAGCTGTCGATACCTTTTACCATGCTATGCATCATGGATATGGTAAAAATAGACGTGATCACAAAAATCGACACGGGTAACAGCGCTAACACAGCGAGTCGAGAACGAACAGAGTAGTTATTTAACATGATAAAATGAACTTTTATAGTGGCTTAGTATTAAAGCTAATAAGAGAAACGTATTTAAGCAAGTTTTTGCAATAGTTTATAGTTATCTTTTGCTTGAATTTGTGCAAATAGTTGATTTACATCATTGTGTGTAACGTTACACACAAACACTTGAGTCTATAACAGCTAATTTCTCTGTGAGTGTAATTATTAAGTTTTAAATAATAATGAAGCCCGAATATTAAATCAGGCTTCATTTTAAAGAGGGTATTATTAGTGACCTCGGTTGGGCATTTGTCGTGGCATTTGTTTAGGTAAATTACGACGCATTTGTTGCCTTTGCATGCCAAGTTGGCGAGCACGGTTAGCTTGATTTAGCTGTTGCATGCGATTTGTTTGCTGTGTATGTGATTGCTGGCGCTGCTGTAAAGTGTGTTTAGCTTTACTCTTATCAATGGTTTGCAATTTATTCTGCACATGTTGTCGGTCAGTATTTTGTATGTGGTCTTTAATCTGCTGTTGTTTATCGCTAGGTACATCTTGCCACTTATCTGAAACACGTTGTTGCCACTTTCCGTCGTCATGTTTCAGTACATTCCCATTTCGATCGGCAAATATATTGTTCGCTTTATCGCGCTGGCTGATGGCTGTTTTTAAATCGCGCTTTACCTGCGTTTTTGAGGCTAGGCGTGTTTTTATTTGACTGCGTTTATAAATATTATGAAGCGGACGTTTGTTGTTAAGGTTATTTAATTTATTGCCAATATTAACGCTATTGCCAATGTTTATATCACCAGTATTAATGACTACGGGGCCTCGGTAGCCGCCGCCATACCAACCATTACAGCAGTGATAAGGACGATAATGTGTGGGCCAACCTAAATCCCAATTCATTCCTAAGCTTAAAAAGCCATTGCTCCAACTTACGCCGAACGACCAGCCAGTCCAGTTGTTATAGCCAATATTAAAGCCCCATGTTGACGGCCTAGGGTAATAGTAACCACCCCCCCAATATGCTGGGTAATACCACCCAGTGCCATAAACAGGCGCGCCGTAATAAGGATAAGACCATACATAACCCGGGTAGTAACCTGTGTACACAACGTCTGGGGTTGATTCATAAATCTCGACATAGGTAAGGTTATAAACGGGTGAACTGGGTGGGATTTTGGCGATTTCATTTTTTGGAATGCTGTCAGCCACTAACCACGGCCCTTGCGCTGAATCAGCTTTAAACCATACTGCGTTATCGACAGCATAATATTTTCCTTTTATTTGCAGCACTTGTGCATCGGTATTGATGGCGTACGACACGTTAGTTCCTGGAATGCGCTCAAATTTAGGCTTACCATCATAGTACACGGTCAAACGCGCGTCTTTACGACTGATCGCTGCTGTTTGTGGCACTTTTGCATCAAGCACCGCTTCATTTGCCTCTTCGGTGCCCGCGACAGAGTCACGTAAGCCACCAAGGTCTGATTCTGGTGGGATATTTGCGAAGCTTTGAGGCAGCTCGTCTGCTCGTACAAATGTCCAAGGGCCAGCGTGTTGTTTCGCCCTAAACCAACGTCCAGAAAGCAATACATACATGTTATTGGTTTGCATTTCTCTTAGCCACGGAGTTTCTGTATTAAACACGTACATTAATTCTCCACCACTTAGGCTCTTCCATTTGGCTTCGCCATCGGTTACTACAAGCTCAGTGGGCTTGGTAGCAACAACAATCTCAGGCGGGGATGAAAGTGATGATGTACTTGTGTTTTTGGGGAGCATGTTTGCTAAATCAGCAGGCACAGATTGGGTATGTTTATAAGGGCCTTTTGCTTGTTTTGCCTGATACCAAAAGTGTCCATCGGTTAGGTAAAGCGTTTTGTTTTTTGTATCTTTAATAACGGTCATCGCTGTATTTAATGCACGTTCATAGTGTGTGTCTTTGATAGCACTAAATTTAGGTTCACCGTCAAAGCTTAATAACACCGCAATTTTGTCTTTAAAAATAATGATCGGAGGGTCTGTTTTTAATTGCGCTAAGCTTTGCTCTGCAACTTCTGCGTTTTCTAAACTGGCGGTCAGTTGCGACAGCGAGGTATTAAATTGACTGGTTTTAATCGCTTGGTTTACGACGGTGGTAAAGGTTTGTTCTCCCGCATCTTTAGATTCTGGCCAACGCACATCAATGACGCTCATATCGCGTACGGTGACGCTATCGTTTTCTCTGTCGGTATCAATTTTTGCGGTAAACCAAAAAACACCAAATATGGGCTCTTTGTTTTGTGTAAATGACATGGCTGCTCTGGCAGTAAGCGCATTGCCAATTAACTTTTCTGGTTGCGGCTGATAAACAATCAAAGTGCCCTCAGTCGTATGCACTTTTTGAGGCCACTCAATTGCATTGCTAGGAAAGCAGTATATTACACTGCTAAATAAGATGAATAATTTGAAAAAACGATAAAAAGGCGCGTCATGTTTCATGTTCAATCCTTGTCGAATACACGTCAAATAAGTGTAGCTCAACAAGAAAAAACAGCGTTAAATTTGTTCCGTTTATCGTAAAATTTTATCAACAATGCTCAGCAACAAATTGCGCCCCCGCATCGACCCCCATGTCATAGCCCGCTGATAATTTTGCAAATGACTTTGTTGTTCGCCCAACAGCAAACTGTGGAGGTGGGGCAATGATATTTATGTTGCAGTCATTAGGTGGGTTCATAATAAAATCAATGCTTTGATTATAGTTATTTGCTCGGCGCAACGTTGCTTCAGCAAGGGCAGGCGTGTCTTTGTATAACCGCTTAACGAGCCAAGGGGCTTTTGCAGGTTTCTTTTTATAACCCAGCGGTTGCGATAAAACGACCGTGATATCTTTATTACCCATTTCATATGCTTTTTGCACGGGGATTGAGTCTGCAACGCCGCCGTCGGTCAGTTGAATATCATTAATAACGGGGTAGTGCCGATAGGCAATGGGTAAAGCGCATGACGCTTTAAGTTGCTCTTCCATTAATTGAGCATTTGCTTTTAAATACTCTGCGTGACCGGTTTTGATATTGGTTGCGACAATGTAAAACTCACTCGCTTGATTATTGAATGTATCTAAATCGAGGCGTATATCCCGAATAGTTTCCTGCCACAACCAATCTAAATCAAACAGGTGGCCGCCTTTAGCAAAACGGATAAAATTTATAAATTCGGGGCGACATGAATAATCGGTGATTACGGCATGGTTTCGTTTATATTGTGAGCATAAATACGCGGCGATATTGGTAGCGCCAGCAGACACACCATAACACTGTTGAAACGGCTGATAACTGGCTTTTAAAAAAGCATCTAGTACGCCTGTGGCAAAAATACCACGCATTGCGCCGCCTTCTACAACCAGCGCTTTGTTCTGTGTCATTGTATTCCATTTCCCTTGTAATCGTGTTTACTAAACCATAGCAAACACGATTACAAAACAAAATAGAGTTTTGGCTCTAAGTGTTAAATTGCTTCAACCCAGAGCACGCCTACTTGCTTTTCTGTTACTTTAACAGTACTACCTGCTGCAATAGGGGTATGGCTTTTGAGTTGCCATTGGATACCAGAGTATGGATGTGTCGTTAAACCTCTGTCATCAACATCTGAATTAATAACAAAGGTGATGTCGGCAAAGTCATTGTGCAATGGTTTAGTGTCTGTTTTATCTTGCAAACGTTTGAGTGGTTGCCAAAGCACCACGGCAAAACCAAGGGTAAACACAATATTGCTCCACAGTGCAGTAGTGTAGTTGCTATCAAGCAAGCCAATATTCATCAGTAGACCACTGGCAAATAAAGACAAACCTAAAAAAAGTAACACATAGGTGCTCATTCCAAGCACTGCAACTTCAATAATTAGCGCAAGCACACCTAAAATCATCAGTGTTTCGGCTAAATAAGTATCTAAAAATGCCATAGGGAAACCTAACTTTTTTGTTTTTGGTTCAAAGAGTTAATAATAGACATGCCTTGTGCTACTAATGAACTGGCATCGGTGCCGCTATCAGGGAGTAATACCACTGATGATTCACGCGCAATAGCTTCTTTTGCCGCAATGGCTTTGGTTGCAAGATCAAGCTGAATTGCTTTTTGACCTTGCTCGGTATCGGCTGCTTCACCAACCTTGCGCAATGCATCTGCTTGGGCTTCTGCTACTGCAATAATGGCTTTTGCTTCACCTTCGGCTCGTAATATTTGCTCTGCTTTATCGGCTTCTGCGGCGAGAACTTGCGCTTGTTTTTTACCTTCTGCAACGTTGATATTTGCTTGTCTATCACCTTCAGACTCTAATATTTGTGCACGTTTTACACGTTCAGCTTTCATTTGAGCTTCCATTGCTTCCATAACGGATTGAGGAGGAACAATATCTTTAATTTCGTAGCGTAAAACCTGAATACCCCAAGGTTCAGCAGCTTGGTTAATGGCTGATACGATATTGGTGTTTAATAGGTCGCGCTCTTCAAATGTTTTATCAAGCTCCATTTTACCGAGCTCAGAACGCATTGTTGTTTGTGAAAGCTGAGTTACTGCGAACACATAATCATCTACGCCATAGGTTGCTTTGTAGGGGTCTAACACTCGGAAATACAATACGCCATCAACAATCAATGAAATATTATCCTTTGTGATAGCTGACTGTGAAGGCACATCTTGTGCTTGTTCTTTTAAACTACGATCAGCGGCTATGCGGTCAATAAATGGCACAATAAAGTTAAGGCCGGCTTCTTTTGTTGATTGGTATTTACCAAACCGTTCTATTAACCAAGCACGGTTTTGAGGCACGAATTTAACGCTACTTTTCAAGAGCACTAAAATGAAAATTAGAATAAAAACTTCGACATTCAATAGTAAATCGAAAATTTGCGATAGGGGATCCATGTACTTTCCTTAGAGACTGTTAATGTTATTTTTTTCCAATAACTACATTATCACTGGGAAGCATGTCGCGCCATAAATTTGTTAAATGAACAGCCAGCACCACACTCAGTTGTGAGTGGCTGGCTGTTGAGGGAGTATTAAACGTTTTTTATGAGCCGTGCTTGTCTATTGCTATGGGCGCTAAACAGGTAACAAAAAATATACCCTGTTAGAAACATAAATAAGCTGTATGTCGCACTGGGTATGGCCATCGTGGGATTATTTATGAGGGTGCTAGCAATTAAAATTGCAAGCGTACCATTTTGCAATCCAACTTCGATTGCAATACTCATTTGCTGCGGCTGCGATAATCCGGATATTTTGGCAAAGAACAGCCCTAGCATTAGTGTGGTTAGGTTTAAGGTAAGTGTAGCAAGGCCGCTGGTGGCAAAAAACTAAACATTAGATCAGCATTTTTATGAATAATTGCCACGACAATAATGACTAGAAATACGCTCGAAAGTCGGCGAATTAATGGTTCAATTTTACTGCTAAGGTGGGGTTTAAGGTTGTTGAATAGCATACCAACAGTGACAGGCAATAAGGTAATAGCCAGCATTTGTATAATCGTTTTTACTATTGGTAACGTGAATTCATTCCCCGGCACACTAAATGATGACATAGCAAAGTGCACAATAAACGGCAAAGTAAAGGGGGATATAAAGGTTGCTAAAGTGGTTAAACTAATCGATAGGGCCAGGTCACCTTTAAATAGATAAGTATATAAATTAGATGTTACGCCGCCTGGACAACATGCGACTAAAATTAAGCCAATCGCAAGTTCAGAAGGAAGCTTTAAACCCATGGCAAGTAAAAAAGCCACCATAGGGAGTAATAACATTTGGCATGTTAGGCCTAAAATCAGTGCTTTGGGGCTTAAGAATAAAGCCCCAAAATCCTTCTTTTTGAGTCCTAAGCCCATACCAAACATAATGATAAACAGTGCTAATGGCAGCACTACTTTAGTCAAAATATCTATTTGCATGGTATGCCCTTATTGGTCGTAGCCTGGACTTTTAGAATCTAATAAGCGCAGCAGAGCAGGCCAAGCAATTGCACCGCCAAGTCCTTTGGTTGCGATTTCTGTTTGTCCTTTTATGCCATCAACAATGACTTTAGGAACCTGTACTAAGTGTTCTGTATTTTGGGTCGTACGGGTTTGAACAGCGCAGGCCGCTTCAAATATATACATAAACAAAAAGGCGTCGGCAACGGTGCTGCCCACGGTTAACAAGCCGTGATTACGCAACATTAAAAAGTGATTGTTACCTAAATCATTGACCAAGCGACTTTGCTCCGCGGGATTAAGTGCTATTCCTTCATAATCGTGATAACTGAGACCTGAGTGAACAACCACAGCTTGCTGTGATATGGGCAGTAAGCCGTCTTTATTTGCAGACACTGCTGTGCCATTTAATGAGTGAGTGTGAATAACGCAATGAGCATCTTCACGTGCCATATGTATACAACTGTGAATATTAAAGCCAGCAGGGTTAACGGGGTATTCACTGTCGTGCAGCTTATTACATTGTTGATCAACTTTTATTAAGCTTGATGCTGTGATTTCGTGAAACATCATGCCATAGGGGTTTATTAAAAACTCGTTTTCAGTACCTGGTACGCGCATTGATATATGCGTAAAAATTAGGTCATCCCAACCATATAAAGCAACGAG
>NZ_CP032092.1:0-244204 GCF_003515105.1 Pseudoalteromonas lipolytica
TTAAATTACAACGCTCAAAGACTTTTATTAATTTAGTCTTTAGCTCTTGCTTTCGAGCTGAAGTACTGGGAAGAGAAGGAAATTCCATGGGCGATAATTACCGAGAAGGATTTCTCCAAGACGGTATTCCTGAATATCCAGTGGTTGTACCCGGCGCAGTCGGAAGAGCTGGATCAGTCGGCGCTTCAAAACTATTTCAACCTGTTCGTTCATGCTTTTGCCAAGAATCCGGATGAGCTTATAACCGAAGTAGCCCAAGGGCTGAATGTTTCTTATGACTTGGAGCCGGGAGAAGCCCTCTACTGGCTGCGAAACCTGTTGGCACGACATTATTTTCTTTTCGACTTACGGCTTCATTACCGCAAGGTAACTGCTTCCATGCTGACTTTGAATGGTCATGACGAAGATGCCGGGGAGGTAAAACATGTTTCCGGTTAATCATGTATTTCAACTGGGTGACAAGCGTTTACGCCTGCTGTGGACCGGGAAGGATACCGCCTTCTGGATAGACATAGACGACAATAAGGCCTGGCCCCAACCAATCGCCCTTGAGGATATCGAACAGCAGCTTATTAGTCGTGACCTGACAAGGATTGATAATCCGTTTTTCGCTTCCATTTTTTAAGCCTCCCTGCAATGCCCAGGTTGCTTCTTTGCGCGGGTGGTCATCTTTACATAGACCCGCAGCGGCGGGAAATTAGTTGTTGTCCCTTTGCGCTGTATGTTCAAAAAAAGACCGGAATAATCCACAAATATGTTGATTATTGTATATTAAAGATGATATGTCCACAAATGCGTGGTATGCTATCTTCATTGTTACACATTATGTATTATGTAATGCCGATGGATAAGGATGCGTTGAATATCCGAGCTTCAAATTTGCTCAAAGCTGAGTTGCGACGAGAGGGTGTCGGCTATGCCGAATTATGTCAGCGCTTAGCAATTATTGGTGTTAATGAGAGTTACAAAGGTGTGGCAAATAAGATTAATAGAGGAACATTTAGCTTCGTTTTTTTTATGCAATGCATGACGGTTCTTGATGTAAAAGAGGTTCGACTATAAGTCGAATATTAATTGACTGGAGTTGCTAATGAAGCAAGATAACATCATTCAAAAGATTTGGGGGCTTTGTAACATACTTCGCGGTGACGGGGTCACTTATTACCAGTATGTATCTGAACTAAGCTATCTGCTTTTTCTTAAGATTGCTCAGGAAAATGGTTCAGAAAAGTTGATACCTAAAGGTTATCGCTGGGTAGATCTGGAATCTTATAAAGGAGATAGGCTATTAGGGTTTTATCAAGAAATGCTTACTCACTTAGGTGCTTCTGTTGAAAATGAAGTTGTAAAGGCAATTTATGCTTTTCCTACAACAGTTTTTTCACACTCCGAGAATTTAAAAGCTGTAATAGATGGCATTTCGAAAATAGAATGGCATCAAGTAGGAAAAGATGGGTTTGGTGACGTATACAGCGGTTTAATTGATAAGAGTGCTCAGGATACTCGTTCGGGAGCTGGTCAGTACTTTACTCCACGCTCTTTAGTTAACACTATAGTGAGATTAATACAGCCCAACCTTGGAGAATTAATTCAAGACCCTGCAACTGGAAGCGGCGGCTTCTTGGTTTCTGCTGACAGCTATATTAGAAACAAATATTCACGAGAAAAATACAAAGCTAATCCTCCTAAATATCAAGGGGCGGAAATAGAGAAAAATACTCGTCGAATTTGCTTAATGAATACATTTTTACATGATTTAGATGCAAATATTATTTATGGTGATGCACTGACTGATGACGTGGCTGACTTGGCTGAAGCAGATGTAATTATAGCTAACCCTCCTTTTGGTAATAAAGCTGGGGGGCTTCGTCCTTTACGTAAAGATATCCCATTCCCGAATACAAATAAGCAACTCGCTTTTTTGCAGCATATTTATTTAGGGCTTAAAGCCGGTGGGCGGGCTGCCGTTGTATTGCCGGATAACGTACTTTTTGAATCTGGTACCGGTACCGATGTGCGCCGAGACTTAATGAATAAGTGTAATTTGCATACTATCTTGCGCTTGCCCACCGGTATTTTTTATGCCCAAGGTGTTAAAACAAATGTGTTGTTTTTTACTAAAGGTTCCGTCAAAAATAAATATCAGGAAGAAAACTGTACAGAGAACATCTGGGTATACGATCTGCGCACCAATATGTCCAGTTTTGGTAAGCGAACTCCCTTTGGGAATTCCGACATTGGTTTTGCGCCAGAAGACTTTGGCACAGACCCTCACCTTGGCGCGTTCGAAAGAGCGTTTGGAGAAAACCCTGATGGAAGCAGCAATCGTGCAGAAGGTGAGTACAGCTTTGGTGCACAAGAGATTGAAGTAGATAGAGAAGCCGTAGAAGAGAATCAAGGTATTGATGAACGCCTAGTACATTCTCGCTGGCGCAGTTTTAGCCGTGAGTGGATTGCTAATGCTAAAGGAGATTCGTTAGATATTTCATGGCTGAAAGATAAAGCCAGCGTGGATGCGATTGGCTTGATGGAACCCAGCGCACTTGTTAGAGACGCAAGAGAAGAGCTAGAGGCCGCGCTCAGCGAACTAGATTGTTTACTGGTCACATTGGAAGGGGCAGAGTAATGGTTTCCTCTCATCTACCTTGGCTTGAAGTCAAGCTCGGCGAGGTAGTTCCATATGGTAAAACTGAAAAATGCAAATTATCTGACGTGACGGGTGATACTTGGATACTTGAGCTTGAAGATATAGAAAAAGATAGTTCAAAGATCATTCAAAGGTTGGATGTAAATGCACGACCGTTTAAAAGCACGAAAAATAAATTTAGCAAAGGAGATGTTCTTTACGGAAAACTGAGACCTTACTTAAATAAGGTTGTCATTGCGGACAAGCCCGGAGTTTGTTCTACTGAAATTATACCTCTAAATGCTGGCTCGTATATTCACAATCGGTACCTATTTTATTGGTTAAAAACCAAAACATTTTTAGATTTTGTAAATTCTGTTAGCTATGGGGTAAATATGCCTCGACTTGGCACTAAGGATGGATTAGTTGCCCCATTTGTTTTAGCTCCACTAGCTGAACAAAAAGTCATCGCTGACAAGATTGATACCCTCCTGTCACAGGTGGAAGCCACCAAAGCTCGTCTCGAACGCATCCCAAAAATCCTAAAAACCTTTCGCCAATCAGTCTTAGTTGCGGCAGTAAGTGGGAAATTGACCGAAAAATGGCGTAACAATAACCGCTGTACACCTGTCCACGAAACTATTGCAAACATAGAAACTGCAAGGCAATTGGTTATAAAAGGAAAAGATAAAAAAGCTAAGTCCCATTTGAAAGAGGAAGAGTATGTAATTCCCAATACATGGCAATGGGTCTCACTTGATTCACTTTCAAAAAAGATTACCGATGGTGCACACCATACCCCAACGTACACAGAATCAGGTATTCATTTTATATCGGTAAAGGACATTCGTGACGGAGCCATAGATTTTTCCGATACTAAATTTATTAGTGAAAAAGAACATCTAAAATTATCCAAAAGATGTCCAGTAGAGGTCGGCGATCTACTTGTAACAAAGAGTGGGACCATAGGCCGTACTGCGATAGTTAAAGCGAATATTGAATTCTCATTATTCGTTAGTGTGGCTTTAATTAAACCTGCCAGTATTGAGGTAAATACTAAGTTCATAGATATTTCACTTCAGAAGTGGGTCAATGAAATTGATGTTTCAAGTCGAATAGTGGGATCAGCTATCAAAAATTTGCACCTCAGAGATATCAAGGAGTTAGCGATACCATTTGCTCCAAAAGAAGAACAGGCCGTAATTGTCCATCGAGTCGAAGAGCTGTTCGACTTTGCCAAAAACATCGAGCAAAAAACCAATGCCGCATTGGAACGCGTCAAGAACCTCAGACAATCCGTCTTAGCCAAAGCTTTTCGTGGCGAACTTACTGCCGACTGGCGCGCCGCCAACCCAGATTTAATAAGCGGCGACAACAGCGCTGAGGCTTTATTAGAGAAGATTAAGGCTGAGCGCGAGGTGACAAAGAAGCCTCCAAAACCAAAACACACCGCCGTAAAAAAGAAGACAGGTAGCCGCATGAGCAAAAAGATCATCGAAGCCGTTGAGGCATTAAAAGAAGCTAAGAAGCCGTTAAATGGCCAAGAATTGCTAGCAGCGTCGGGCTACCCCAGCGACAGCAGCACCGAACAACTGGAGCAATTTTTCTTGGATATTCGTAAAGCCCTTACCGTAGATAAATCAATCATAAAACTTGAACGTACTCACGATGGCCAGGACTGGTTTGCATTAGCTGAATCAGCAACCAAAGAATAGCGTGGGACGCTAAGGAAAGCTTATGAAAGTCGATAAGTTACATATTCGATCTCGCTTTAAAAACCTTGAAAATGTTAAGGTGGACTTTGATGAAGACCACCTGATGACAGTGGTTGTGGGCCGCAATGGCTCGGGTAAATCCAACGTACTGGAAGCCTTGGTCGCGATATTTCGTAACCTCGATTTGGGCGAAGTACCACCGTTTTCATACGAGTTAGTTTATCGGCTTGGTGAACCCCACAAACCCAAGCAGCCCAGTGAACGCTGGCTGGAAATAACGATTGATGCCGACCCAACACGCGGAACAATCTCCAAGCAGTATCAAGTAAATGTGCGCGACTTATTAGTAGATGACACAGCTGATGACATGTTTGGTGAGAAACCTTCAGGTAGCGCCATTCCGTTTTCAAAAGTGAAGCGCGACAAAGAAGGTAAAGCTCCGTATTTACCAAATTATGTATTTGCCTACTATTCAGGCCCCAGTGATCGTTTGGAAAACCATTTTAAGAAACATCGCACTGATTTTTACCGTCGTTTATTGAAAGATGAACTCGACCTTAAAGGTGATATACGTCCGCTGTTCTATGCCAAACCGCATCACAGTCAATTTGTTCTATTAGCCTTTTTCTTGTCTGAACAAGACAGCGTAGAAAAAGCCTTTTTGCGCGAGCATCTGGGTATTGAAGGCTTAGATAGCATTCACTTTGTGATGCGCCAACCCGGCTGGGCCAAACAGAAAGGCGAATTGTTCTGGGGAGCACGAGGCGTTGTTCGCCGTTTTTTGGATGAGCTGATAACGTACACGTTGTCACCCGTTAAGGTCACGCGCCAAGAAGATACCTCGTTAACGGGTAGCAATATTCGAAATGAGTTTTTTCACCTGTTTTTGTCTGATGTAAACGCACTCAGAGAGTTTGCCAAAGACCTTAGCCCTGATGAACTGTTTAAAATGCTCGAAAGTACACTACTTTCCGAAATCATCTCTGAAGTAAGTATTAGGGTGAAGGTATCTAGTAGCAAAGAGCCACTCACTTTCCGAGAGCTCAGTGAAGGTGAGCAACAACTTCTTACCGTATTGGGTTTGCTTAAGTTTACCGGTGGAAAAGACTCCTTGTTTTTACTTGACGAGCCGGACACCCACCTCAATCCCTCATGGGCAGTGAAATACCTTAAATTTCTGAGAGAGTTTGTGCCTAACCACGAAACCAGCCATTTGCTGATGGTAACACATCACCCACTTGCTATTGCTGAGTTAAAGAGGGAGCAAGTACAGGTCATGTGGCGTGATTCTAACCTTCAGGTTTATGCTCAAGAACCCGAAGAAAGCCCCAGAGGTATGGGGTACGGCGGAATACTCACTAGTGATATGTTTGGTTTGCGTACAACGCTGGATAGTTCAACAGAGCGATTACTTCGCTTACGTCGACGTTTTACCGAAAAGACTGAATTATCACCTATTCAGGCAGGGCGTTTGAGGAAGATCGACAAAGCACTAGAAGGTTTAGGTTTCACCACTGCTCACTGGGATGAAGAATATGCACAATATTTGCGTATGCGCAGAGAAGTGGAGCAGGAGTCTGAAGTCGTTACTGAAACGCCAGAACTTAAACAGATTCGAAAGGAGCGAGCCAAAGCGATTGTTCAGCGAATGCTGGCTGCCAAAGGGGAAGAAGACAACAAATGAGGCACTTAGATATTGATTTCAACCGGCTCGAACTTCCACAAGGCTGGCAAGATAAAGCTCAGCAGCTTTCAGATTCACTATTAGCTGCACAAAATGAAAAACAACGATCTGAGATTATAAGTAGGAATCAGGATCACTGGAAAGCGGTTAAACCATTATTAGCCTCCCTGTTCAACTATAAATGCTGGTACACAGAAGCGCCTCAGCAGGGTACAGATGTCGATGTCGACCATTTTCGTCCTAAGAAACGTGTGCAAGAAACACTATCGACAGTAATGCCTCATGAGGGTTACTGGTGGCTAGCATTCTGCCTTCAAAATTATCGTTACAGCTGTATCGTTGCAAATCGGCGCCGAACCGATGTGGAAACTGGCGTGACTGGCGGCAAAGCCGATCACTTCCCACTTTGCGATGAAAGCAAGCGAGCTAAGACTCCTGACTGCGATTTAGAGGATGAACAAGCCGTGCTCCTTGATCCTTTGAAAGCTACCGATGTGCAGTTGCTACAATTTAAGCCTGATGGTGAAGCCATGCCTCGGTTTTCTGAAGAAAAACATGCTCGTAAGTTTATGCGTGCAGACCAATCGATTGCATTTTATAACCTCAATCACTCAGATTTCGTTCGTTGCCGCATTGAATTACGTAATCAAATTGATAATGACGTTAAAGCTGCAAAGAGGTACTTCAACAATTTAGAGACCCACGACGCGGACAACGACCTCGCGTATGAACAAGCAATTCATCGCTTGTGCAAAATGCGCAGTAAAGAAGCTCCATTTTCCAGTTTTTGTATAGCTTACATGGATGGGTTCAGGCACAAACCAGAATATGAAGGCGTACTTGATGCAGTTTATTTATAAATTCCAAGCAACTTAAATTACAATTGATTTTTGCCAATCCAGCCTCACCTACTGATAACTCTCAGCTCGTGAGCACATGCAATTTACTTGAAAAACTCAAGTGGATTAAGTGCTAATCTTAGGGATTCAGGTTGAGAGCCTATACATCGTAAGGACTGATGTACTCAACAAGTTTGTATTGAGCTTGGCAAAATGGGGTTCATCGGCCTGGTCTTTCTTGACAGCTAGAAGTGGTTAAGATGAGACTTTATTTTCACTCCACAGTAAATAGGTTATCTAATCCAACTTGTGACTCTATCTCATGCAGATTATCTGATAAAACAGCAATAACTGGAGCAGGAATTTTTTTCCGCATAATTTTTTGATATGAGATTGCAAATGCTAACAGTTTATCAAGCATTTTGTAGGATATAAAATATCCAATGTTATTTTCATATGGATACCTTGTTTCTGAATTCCGGCTACCTTAACATTAAATCTATACCATCATACTAAAATCTTTAATTAATACTCACCCGCCCATAGTGCCATTGAATAGCCCCGATTGGGTTGCGCCCTACTTCAAGAAGATAAAAATAAATAAAAGAAAAATTAAATAAAACAAAACAAAGGACAAAAACGCAGATGCTGAGGTGTATGCATTATATACAATAAATGGTATGATGGTATAGAAAATAGCCGATTAAGTGAATTGCCTATGTCTTTGTATAATGATGTTGAGTTTGCATTTAACCAATTAGTTAGTGCGACTGAAGCACTTAACCAATTCCTTCATGAATGTGAGCTGGTTCATGCTGAATGCTATAAATTACCACCATCAGCTGGTGACATATCTGATACTAGTGGCTGGGAGTTAGTTACTCCTGAAAAGCATATCGGTTTTACTGCATTAAGTATGGCCACAGGAGCTTTTTCCCGGTTTACACCAGATTATAATCACTCGCCTAAATACCCTTTTAGACTACCTGGCTTTATCCAATTGGCACCAAGTCATTATCAATTAGCTTCACAGCTGGTAGATGCATGTAATTTACAAAAAGTGATCATAAAAGAGCTCATCAACAGTA
Organism: Pseudoalteromonas lipolytica; assembly: GCF_003515105.1. Classification (NCBI taxonomy): domain Bacteria; kingdom Pseudomonadati; phylum Pseudomonadota; class Gammaproteobacteria; order Alteromonadales; family Pseudoalteromonadaceae; genus Pseudoalteromonas; species Pseudoalteromonas lipolytica. The sequence continues at coordinate 7,953 of NZ_CP032092.1, forward strand.
GCAAACTCAACCAAAGTCAAAAGCGAGACCTAATTCAGTCAATTTGTCCTAACGCTATCACCTTACAAATTTACAGGCTTATCAAAGCTGCTGATGGCCCTGTTAAACGAGTTGGTTTCACTTGGTGTAACAAAAACAGTATGAGAACTATTAACAAAGATGAATTTCTTACTTATTTAGCCGGCAGCAAAGATAACCCTCCATCAGGCAAAACCAGAGCAGAATGGGCTCCTTGGGTTGATAAAGAAATTGAGTTAGTTAAAGCCAAACCAGGTGAATTTATCAAAATAAAAAGACCCTTGCCTATTACTCCAAAGCTTAATATTTCTTTCAAAGATGACACAAACACGGTTATGTTTTATGGCCATACTCCAACAATCGTTTTTGGTGAGCAAGCATGTAAAGTTTCACCATTAAAGAGTTATATAAAGGCAAAATCAACAAGTAAAACTGAACATTACAATTATTTGATAAAAAGGCTCTATGTTATAAATGAAACTTGTTGAATGAGTTTGTAATTGAATATTTTCTACAACATTATTAATTTTGTATGATGCGGACTTTAAAGCTAAACCAAGTATCCATGAAGCCATAAGAAAGTTCCAAAACACAATAAAATTGATAGAAAATCACAATATTTTGTCAATTAAACGAATTAGGTTAAATATTGTTAAACTTTCTGTCACTTGTTGATATTGAAAATTTCTCGTACGCTCCAAATAAATTAATAAAACTGAGGATCTAAACACATTAACTTCTTAAAAGTGTTTAGGATACGTTCCCCTACTCGATCTAATTAGTCGGATACTTGGTCCATTCTCCACCATCTAATTGGATGTAAGGCTGCCCTTTTATATACATCATTACCGTATCCTCATTCTCGGCGACCTTGGCTGAAGTTGGTAAATTATCAAGCACTCGGTTAATGGGTACCGTACCTGTGAAGAAATCTAACTTCATCGTATTGTTGATTAACTCTGATAGTGAAAAGTAACTCATTGTTTCATCAACGACATTCAGCCCATCATGCTTTATATCAGGACCGATGAATTTAACCGCTGTTGGCACTGAAACTATTGAAGGGCTCGGAATTTCGCGCAAACCAGAGAATTGTAGTTTATCACCCTGTAAGGCAGCCCCATGCTCAGGCACAACCACCAGCATTACGTTTCGACCTTGTGCTTTTAACTCAGTTATAAACTTATCGATGTCATTAAATAAGCGCTGTTGTCTAAGCGGATAGCTTTCAAAGCTATTCATACGTTCACGACCAGCAAGTTGATTGCCATCGTGTAAGCTAATGGTGTTGTAGTAAAGAGCCCTAGGCTGCTCACTCGAACCTTGCTTTTTCAACCAATTAGTCAGTATATCCGCATCAGAATAAATCGGTTTGCCATCGAAACCATACTGCGCAGCACTAAATTGACTAAAATCCAATTTTGGCACAGAAACACCACCGTATTGTCTGATCAAACCAATAAAGTCATCAAAATGTCCATCGTGGTTAAGAGCCACACTGGTTTTATAGCCAAGCTCAGCAAGGTTAGTGAATAGCTGACATTGCTCATCAACAGGTTTAAATAGTTGCTCTTGACTTGTTTGCCCGCAACTTGCTCGTAATAAACGAATTGCCGCAGGGCCACTGTACGACGTTGCTGAGTTATATTGGCTAAACAAAATATCAAAATCAGCAAATAAGTTACGTGGCTCAACACCAATTGCATTTAAATCAGCCGTCGCTAAAGAGCAAATATTTAGCACAACAACATCAAATGGCTGGCCATTAAATACGTCAGGAAACTGGCTTTGTAGTAAATTCTGTTGTTGGTAAAAGTCTTGTAACTGTTGATCCGGTGTCTTTTGTTTTGCTGAATCAGAAACTAAAACGGGTACTTGCTTTTTTGTAGTTTGGCTATTGCTTGCAACTTGAGTTGTAACCTCATCACTCGTAACAGCCCCACCTAACCAAAACGCATACATAAAGCCAATTATTGAAATACTGGTGTAACGCAACCACTTCACAGTAAACCAATAAAAAACCACTAAAACAAAGAGCGCAAAAATTATATCGAGGCTAACAACGCGCGCTGTGATCTCAAAAAAGTAGCCGATGCTAAAGTCTTGTACATTGCCAGCTTGCTTGGTGAGCCTAGAAATCGGGGGCAACCATGAGTCGTGATACAACAAGGCCACTCCTACCACCACACTCATAGCGTGTTTGATACGAGACAACCAAACATGTTGAAAAGAGATAGCTAGAAAAGCAAAAAATGCTAAGTTTGCAAATAAATCAAAAGAAATATCACCTCGGCTATACAGAACAAACTTAACTAAAAAATATAAATTCCAAATACCTAATCCTGAAAGCCTCACTTGTTATCCTTCTTGTGTCGTTTTGGCGTATAAGGCGTTAATAATACATGCCTAAATGTTAGTTTTCGGTAGAGCACGACTACTTTATTAATCAGTACCTTACCTGTATTACTCAACAAAATGCCGATTAACATTGCGATGATAAAAGTAATAAAAAACTGATTTAAGCTCATGACAGTTCTCCTTTTAAGGTCACTTTTACTGGCTCGGATATAGGTCGAATCACTTTTTTAAATTCCGGTGTCTCTGTATTTAAATTTGCAATGTCTGATGTTTTTGTATCAAAAATGTAACTGACGTTTTCTTGTAATTGTTGGGTAAAATCGGTTATTTCAGTATTAGCGAAATGACGTTGCATACGGCGACATTCTTGCTGAATATAAAAATGATCAGCAATGACATTTTTTGACATAAAAAAGTCGCTTACCTGTAATTTAAATAAATGTTTAATTGCACTTTCCACATCGTGTTCTCGACAAGCATGTAGATAAAGGTAAACCGTGCCATCAGCAAAACTAAAAATATCCCCTTCACGTTTTACATGAAATAAATGTAATGGGTGTATGGCATCAATACGCGGTAAAAGCTGCAACATAACAAGCACGCCACTTACACCCAGATTGGCGGCTGAGTCACTATGTTTAGCAACCTGCTGTACGAACTTATCTGGAGGCAAATAACCTTTAGCCAATACATTTTCACTATATTTTAGAACATCATCAATAGATTTAGGTAGTGGCCTTGAAAACTGAAACCCTTGAATTGACTGAATTTGTGACAGTAAACGCGAAGGCTCAGAATAACTATATAAAATAAGGTTAACCCCTAAAGTTAAAAATAAGCACTCGTCCTGGTGACGAATAATGCCATCAACATTTTGAATTACTAATTTCAGTCGGCGACCACATTTCTTTCGAAGAGAGAAACAATCTTTGGCTAACGCTTTTAAATCAGTGTATCGGGTAACTGCAAAAACTAACGTCGCTGATTTTTTGGTAAGCCCTTTAGAAAAAAGAGCATCATTATCATCAACTATTTTATAAAACACAGGTAGCTTTGTACCCTCAGGGACAGCACTGCGCGTTAGCCATACTTCGTCTTCATCAAAGTCTTGCTCCGTTGCTTGCGACTTATCATCAGCCTCTTGCTCTACCTCAACTAATGCAAGTTGACCATCATGAAGCTGTAAATTAACCGAACGCCCAGCGATAACTCCTTTTTTATGACACCAGTAATCATACTCAAGAGTGCGAATTGATGCCTCTTGAGTTATATAAATAAGGCCATCAAAGAAACGGTTTAAGGCTAATAACTGACGTCTCAATTCACTGACATAAGCACCTGACATTAAAAACACTAAAGTGACATTTTTTGATTGTGACAAAGCAACATAGAGCTTGAGTTTTTCACCAAGCTGCTGTTCGTTCAAAGAGACTAAATGTTCTGAATCGACATGCACGATAACCGTACTGTTTTTCAGTTGCTCATACTGTTTTATTTCATTAATAACACCATGGGAAAAATGCAAACTGTTTGATACATTCTCATTATGATGTAAATGGAAAGGACGTAGTACCCCTTTTTCGAACAAGGTAAATAAAAACTCACTTCCCTCTCCTTCAAAAAATAATTCGACTTGTTCAGAAAGCAAAAAAACCGAGTCTTTATGATTGGTTAAAAGATACCTTGTTAACTCTAATAGCTGATTATCTAGCGGGGCAAGTAAAGCATAGTTTGCGCCTCGCTTTAGCTCAGAGAAAGCGCAGTTTAGACCTGTAATATTTAAATGAGGCACCAATAAACCCTTAAATAAGATACTTTAGTACTAGTTTTAAACGCTATTCTATATATAATGCAAATTATGTCCATGTATCGTGTACAATTTTAAGCTAACTTTTCTCACTACGGTTTTTTTAGATGAATGACTTTGCAGTAAAAAATTCACATACTTTAACTCAATATGATATTGAGAAGTTGCTACGTCAATTTGGCGGCAAGGAAACGGATTATGTTGAAATTGTTGATGTCGAAAAAAATCGTAGAACCATTGAGAAATACCCCTTACTGAACGATATTGCATTAGCAACAACAAAAACACAGAGCACGAAAAAATTAATAAAACGCAATAAAGAATCATAAATGAAGCGAATTTTTTTAAAAGGAATTAAAGGCGGGACAGGTACTACATCGATTGTAACCAACCTTGCTTGTGCTTTGAGAAAATCAAATGTGTCTGTGTATGCTATCGATTTAGACCCTAAAGGCGACTTAGGGCTACACCTTGGACTTGCTTGGGAGCATCAGCTAGGCTGGAGCGATTACCATGACTTCGCTACAGCATGCGAACAGTTCCACCAAGACAGCGATGGCGTAAAGTTTCTTCCCTATGGCAGCCGTTCGAACTTAGGGTTAGACTTTTCATGTATTATAGAGAGTTGTCAGCAGCTTAATGACAGCGATGACAGCTGGTTTTTATTTGACTGCCCAGCCCATGTTGATGTGCACGGCTATTCACTAAATGAAGACGATATATTCCTTGAGATTATTAATTGTGATGCAATTTGTCACAGTTTTGCTTTCAAACGTTTAAACACTCTAAAGCAGGCTGAATCATCATGGCAGCATTATTTTTTAACCAATAAATATAATTCAGCCTCTGAGCTTGAATCAGATTTATTGCAGCTTTGGCAAACTGAATTACCATTAATTGCACCTTTATATATCAACAAAGATGAAGTCATCAAAGAAGCAACTGCATTTAGAAATGTGGCAATTAACTGTGCTCCAAACAGTGTTGCTAATGATGACTTTGAAACGCTAGCCGGTTGGCTTGTAAGCCGCGCGAGTCAAAATGACCAATAGCATCCATTCACTCAGTGTCACACACCGACTACTTAAAGGTATTTTAGGGTTGTTTTTAACGAAGCAACTTGTCCGCTTCGTATTTATAAAATTTTATAGTTATTACAACCAACACAAAATGAGCCTATTGGGAGCGGTTTTACTCCCCTTCTTTGTGCTTTTTTTGTCTTTGTTTATTAAATTAGATAACAATAAAAAACGTGAGTTAAAGCTTAAACTTAAACGCTTGTATCCTCATGTTTCTCAACCAGTACTTACACCAAGCAATTGCATTCGGATTGCATTGCAAAGTGTGTACCTTGCGCTATTCAATACCACCACAACCTCACAGCAACATATCGCCGTTGAGCAGCGTAAATCTTGGCGTAAAATCACGCGTTCTGCTCGCTTATTGAGACTGGCAGACAGTAAACTAGTACGCTCTTTTAAAGGGCTTTGGTTAGTTGCTAGAAAGCAAACAAAAACTAAATCATATAAAGCAGTGAGTCGCTCTCCACTTTGGAGAAACAGCACCTTAAAGGTCGCTTTTTTCACTCTCATTACTTTTGCAGTGGCTATATTTGTAACCGTGCCATTTAGTATTGAAGCGCAAGCAGTGTTTATTAGTTTAATTTTGGTTGTTGCTTATTCTCTAAGACGGGTTGAAGGGAGAATGGCCACTATTGTGATGATCACCCTTTCTGTTACAACCTCTACACGTTATCTATGGTGGCGCTACACTGACACTCTTAACTGGGGTGACCCTTTAGCCCTTACCCTAGGGATTGGTTTGCTGCTTGCTGAAAGTTACGCATGGTTAGTACTAATATTAGGCTTTTTCCAAACCATCAATCCATTAAACCGTAAACCAATCCCGTTAGGAAAAGACACAGCAAACTGGCCAACAGTTGATATTTATATTCCTACTTATAATGAGCCGCTTGATGTTGTGAAGCCAACAACAATCGCCGCGCAAAGTATTGATTGGCCTGCAGATAAGCTTAACATTTATATTTTAGATGATGGTAAGCGCCCTGAATTTGCCGAATTCGCAAAGCAAATTGGTGTTGGTTATTTAACTCGCCCTGATAACAAACATGCCAAAGCCGGTAACATGAACCATGCGATGAAAGTAACTTATGGCGACTACATTGCTATTTTTGACTGTGACCATATTCCTGCTCGCTCATTTTTACAAATGACAATGGGACAATTCATCAATGACAGTAAAGTGTGTTTAGTACAAACACCTCACCACTTTTTTTCTGCCGATCCATTTGAGCGCAACCTCAAAAACCATCGTAAAATCCCAAATGAAAATATGTTGTTCTATGGCTTAATTCAAGATGGCAATGATATGTGGGATGCAACCTTCTTTTGTGGTTCGTGTGCTGTTTTAAGGCGCAGTGCCCTTGAAGAAATTGGTGGTTTTGCCGTAGAAACCGTCACTGAAGATGCCCACACCGCGCTAAGAATGCAGCGCGCTGGCTACAAAACAACATATATTAATATTCCACAAGCCGCCGGCCTAGCTACAGATAGTTTATCTGCCCACGTTGGTCAACGTATTCGCTGGGCACGCGGCATGGCACAAATATTCCGATTAGATAACCCGCTGTTTGGTAAGGGCCTAAATATCGCGCAGCGCGTGTGCTATTTAAACGCTATGTTGCACTTTTTATCAGGCATTCCGCGAATTGTATTCTTAACAGCGCCACTGGCATTAATTTATTTTAATGCGCAAATTATCTATGCACCGTTTGTTGCCATCTTTCTTTATATTGTGCCGACCCTGTTACAGGTAAAAATAACCAACTCTCGAATTCAAGGTAAATACCGCTATTCATTTTGGGGCGAAGTTTATGAGTCAGTACTTGCTTGGTATATTTTAAAACCCACAACAGTTGCGCTTATCAACCCGAATAAGGGTAAATTTAACGTGACTGAAAAAGGCGGTTTAAACAAGCAAGATCATTACGATTGGACGATTTCAAAGCCTTATATAATCTTGTTGCTTGTTAACGTTTTGGGTATGACCTACGGCGTGTTTAGATTGCTCTTCGGCGATAGCTCACAAATAGGTGTACTCGTCATTAGCATGCTGTGGGCAAGCTATAACGTGATAATTTTGGGTGCAGCTGTGGCTGTTGCCGCTGAAGCCAAACAAGTACGCAGCTCACACCGCATTAAAGCAAATTTCCCCGCAGCTATTCGCCTTGCTAATGGCCGTACTATTAAAGTAAAAATTACGGACTACTCAAATAATGGTGTTGGTCTTGAAACTGGCCATAATCACATTTGCCGTGTAAATGATAAAGTCGAGCTACTCATGAGCCGTGGCTTGAAGCAGTTTTCATTCCCAACTTATATCTGTAACACCCGCGATAAACAACTGGGTCTTACCCTCAGGGATTTAGATTTAGAAAAACAAAAAACCTTTATTCAATGCACTTTCTCACGTGCTGATGCTTGGCTTGATTGGCAAGAAAATTTTAAACAAGACAAGCCTTCATACAGCTTTTCTCACGTTTTTTATACCAGCCTAAGAGGCTTTAAGAACTTGATTTTCCATGCCCCAAATGAATTAAGACCCGCGATTGCGTTTGCATCAAGAGTCTTGTACTTTGTGGCGTCGTTATTACCTAAAAAACCAACAAAAGTACTAAAAACATCATGATAAAAACTTTTTTAACCTTGTTATTAGCTTTTGCCACACTCAGCATATCTGGCTGGGCTATAAGTGCTGAGCCTCTCTCTAATAAAGCGATTTTTGATGATGGTTACCCAGAGCAAGCACCAATTGAAAGCATGACGCTAAGCTTTGAAAAGCTTGGTTTAAGCAAGTTCAAGCTTGATGGGGTGAGTAATAGTACCCGTGTTGATTTTACAAACCGCCTCGATCAATTAGGGAAAAAACTGACTCTAGACTTTTCATACACAACTTCACCATCACTTATTGGTCGTGTCTCACATTTGAAAATTTTCTTAAATGAAAATCTTGTCACTGTGCTACCTATTGATGATAAGACAACGCCAATTGGCACAGTCTCTGAGCGCAGCATTGTTCTTAACCCTAAGCTAATTAAAGACTTTAACCAAATTCGCTTCGAACTAGTCGGTTTTTACGATCTGGTTTGTCAGGATGACTATAGTAAAACAATATGGGCCGAGCTTAGTAAAAGCAGCCGTATTTCTATTGACCGTCAGTCACTTGCTCTTGAAAGCTTACTTGAGTATTTCCCTGCACCATTTTTTGATTCGCGAGATTACAACAAGGTCAATTTACCATTTGTGTTTGCATCACAACCTGATGAAAACACACTCGAAGCAGCAGCTGCACTATCAAGCTTTTTTGGCGCACAAGCAAAATGGCGCAAAGCACAGTTCCCTGTGCAAATTAATGCAACACCGACAGAACATAGTGTCGTATTCGCAACAAACGACAACAAGCCTGATTTTTTATTGAATTACCCTGATGTTGAAAAGCCAACTGTAGAAATTATCAGCAGCCCGACTCAGCGCTACGCCAAAGTACTGCTTGTTTTAGGTAAAGACACAGCACAATTGAAAGAAGCCGTAGTAGGTTTAGTCTTTGGCTATAAAGTCATGACTGGTCGCAGTGCAACTATTGATGCAATTAGCAACTTACCGCTTCGAGAAGCCTACGATGCGCCACTGTGGGTACGTTCTGATCGCCCAGTAAGCTTTGATGAATTTATTGAATACCCAACTCAGCTGCAATCGGAAGGCTATCGCGGTCTACCTGTTCGGTTAGACTTGCGTTTTGCACCAGATTTATTCACTTGGCGTGAAAATGGTATTCCTATTACCTTGAATTACCGCAACACGCCTGTTGAGCAAAACATGTTGTCGCGTTTGAATATGTTGATTAACGGTAAGTTTGTGGATGGTTTTATTCTTGATAACGAAGGTGGTAAAACGATTACAACCGATACCTTGTTACCGCTTTTATCTGAATTCAATCCAACCAAAACTCGTCAAGACTTTGAGCTAACAGGGTTAGATTTAACAACAAATAACCAGCTGACTTATGATTTTAATTTTGCAGTCGTAAAAACCGGTGAGTGTAGCGCCATTCCTGCCGGCGGTGAATTTGGTGCAATTGATGGCAGCTCTACCATTGATGTAAGTGACTTCCATCACTATATTGCCATGCCAAACCTACGCGCCTTTGCAAATGGCGGTTTCCCATTCACCAAATATGCCGATTTGCACCAAAGCACGCTTGTAATGGAAGCTAACAGCTCAGTTAACGCGATTAGTTTATTGCTTAATTTCACAGGTCATTTGGGTGCCATAACAGGCTACCCAGCGCACCGTTTAGACATTCAATTTCCAAGTAACCAATTGGCGCTAAACGATAAAGACATTATTATTATTGGTAAGCCTGACTCTTTCTTAAACTCACTTGCCAAAGACAGCGCCCTAAGTGTGCTTATCAACAACAACCAACGCATTGTTGATCAAGCTATCTATAATGGTGCCTACGACACTAAAGGTGCTGAAAAAATTAAAGTAAATATAAGCAGCATTGGTCGTTTAGCCGTGATGTCTGGGTTCCAGTCACCGTTTGATTCAGACCGCTCAGTAGTCTCTTTGATTGCCAGTAATGAAAATGCTTTTGCACTTCTCACTGATGCACTGCTCAATGATGATAAAACAGCTCAAATAATGGGAAGCTCAGCCATTATCAATAGCCAAGGCATCAAAACGATTAAAACCGATGAGCAGTATTTTGTCGGTCACGTACCTATTCATACCCTCATTTGGTTCCACTTTTCAGACCGCCCAGTATTGTTAGCGATTCTATCACTACTAACCCTATTACTTATTTCATTTATGTTGTGGCGAGTGCTTGCGCTACTTACCAAAAAACGTTTATCTGAAGGAGATCAGGCATAATGAAAACTATCGCTTCTTTACTATTCGTTTTTGTTTTTTCAAGCAACGCATTGGCTCAGTTAAGCTGCAGCGCTTGGCCGCAGTGGAATAACTTTAAAACTCACTTCATTACACCTGAAGGACGTGTAATTGATTTGGGTAGTGATTACAGTATTACCACCTCAGAGGGGCAATCTTATGCGTTATTCTTTGCTTTACTAGCCAATGATAAAGCCAGCTTCGATAAATTACTTGAGTGGACTGAAGTACACCTTTCTGAAGGTGATTTAAGTACCCGTTTACCAGCGTGGCAATGGGGAATAAAGCAAAATCAAGGACAAATCCTTGATTCAAATCCAGCTTCTGATTCAGATTTATGGATTGCTTATACCCTGTCACAAGCAGCTATCTTATGGAATGAAAGACGCTACGCAGTGCTCAGCTCAGTGCTTGCTGAGCGCATCATTCGTGAAGAAACAGCGCAGATACCAAACCTCGGTCTGACTCTTTTACCTGGGCCAGCAGGCTTTGAAAAAGACAATAGCTGGAAATTAAACCCAAGCTATGCACCGCTATTTATATTTGCGCAATTTGCGCACCTATACCCGCACTCGCCTTGGCAAAAATTACACGATAACTCAGCGCAGTTATTAATAGATACAGCACCAAAAGGCGTGAGCCCTGATTGGGTTAATTACAGCGTGGAAAAAGGCTTTTATCATGATAAAAGCGTCCCTGCTACAGGTAGTTACAATGCTATCCGCGTCTACCTTTGGGCCAGTATGATGGCAGAAGATGCCCCCTATAAAAATGCCCTTACACAGCAGTTTAAACCTTTTGTTGATAGCATTGTTTCTTCAGGCAAAGTGCCATTAGAAACCAATGCAGTCTCAGGCAAAACGGCAGGCAACGCCCCAAGTGGTTTTGTTGCCGCCTTATTGCCATTGCTTGCTGAAGATAATGCATCACAAACTGTGACAGCTTTACAACAGCAAATTATGATAGATACCAGCTTTACCACCAGCCGCTACTACGACAGCGTGTTGTATTTATTTGGTAACAGCGCATTGAACAAACGTTTTAGTATTGATAAAAACGGGGCTTTAACAACTAACTGGAGCAATGAATGCCGATAAAGTGGCTACTTGCTGCAGTTTTAGCAAGCTCCAGTGCATCCGGAGCAATAAACAAAGACCTTGATAGTCAATCAATTGATTGGTTAATTAGCCAAGTACAACTTGGTGAAATTGAGCGTGATAATCAATTGATGAGCGACAGCTTAGAAAAGCTGCAAAGCATTGCACCTAAAAATATCCAGGTGCAATGTGCCCAGGTGCGCGTTTTATATAGCCTCAAAGAAACCGACAAAGCCAATGCGCATTTAGCAGAGTTTAGTAACCTATCGCATCCGTGCGTAACAAGCTTAACCCTACTTGCACGCGTCAATAACCAAGACAAAGAAGCGGTTCAACAAGCCAGGCTGCGTGCCAGGGCCGGACAATACAGTGACGCGGTAAAAATCTACAATCGGCTATTTAAATCCGCCTACCCTAATATTGAATATGAGCTGGAGCACATAAACTGGCTTGCTCAAGATCCAAGTCAATATCAGCAAGCACTGCGCGGTTATCGCTCTTTACTAAAACGCTACCAAAATAGTGGCCGTTTTGAGCTTGCCTACGCAAGACATCTGTTAAAGCAAAACCCAACAAACAAAGAAGCCATAGAATTACTGAGCCATTATGCACACAGTAACCAATATGGTGTTGAAGCTGAGTTTGCGTGGCTTGCAGCCCTTGAGGATATGCCGCTTAATAAACAAACTGAGCGCGAATATCAGCGTTACTTTGCAGCCTACCCTAAAAGCAGTAAAGGTCAGCTACAATTTAGTGACTTTAAAAAAGCGCATTTAGCGGAGCAAAAAAAGCAAGCAGACCCTGCGTATCAGACATGGCTTAAAGGCAGTGTCGAACTTGAAAAACGCCACTTTGATGCAGCAGAAAAGCTTTTCAATAAAGCACTGCGAGGTCGTCCTCAAGATCCTGAAATATACAATAGCTTAGGTTTATTGAACTTAAGGCAAGGTCGTAATGCCAATGCTTACCAGTACTTTAAAAAAGCTCAAAAATACAGCATAGATGCAAACCGTATAACAGTGTTAAAAGGCCTCGCCAATACTGCTCGTTTTTGGCAATACATAGATGAAGCTAAATCAGCCATTAGTAGCAATGAACTCAAACAGGCTGCGCTTAAGCTGGATTTAGCTGACACCTTAAATGAAGACCCTAATACGGTATTGTTTTACCGTGCTGAACTTGCCAAACAAGCAGGCCAACTTCAAAACGCGATGAACCTTTATAAGCAAGTGCTAAAAGACGACCCTCTGCAACAGCCTACTTTGCGTGCCATGCTTGAATTGACCGCCTCAGATGGTAATTATGCTCGTAGTCATCGTTTTTATAATGGCTTAACTCGTCAGCAACAGGCATTAATTGCTGAAGATTATACCCTATTACAAACACAGCAACTGAGAACCCGTGCTGATGAGCTTACTGCTGAAGGTAAGCTAGATGAAGCAGTTGATGTGCTACTTATGGCAATCAAACAAAGCCCACGTCAAAGCTGGCTTTACTACGACCTTGCAAATTTATATCAACAACAAGGTTTAGTTGATCATGCCAAAGCTCTGTATAAAAAAACCTTGTGGCAATTTCCGCTAGATGCAGATTTGCGTTATAGCCATGCACTATTTTTACGTTCATTGAACGATTACCAAGGAGCACTGGCAACCTTAGATTACATTCCTAATAACGCGCGCACTGAACAAATTAATGTGCTTACAGAGCAGCTAAGCATTAATACCAAACTAGAAAGGCTCTCTGCCAACAATACAGCCACTAATAAAGCCACGGTGATTTATAAGCTCACCGAGTTAGAAGCACAGCCATTAACACCTTTAATGCAAGCTGAGCTTGCTAGTCAATGGCAACTAATTAATGAGCAGCAGTATGCAATAAGGCAACTGAAAAAAGCTCTTACTCGTGACCCAAGTTTGAGCCCATATTGGCACATGACATATGCAAATTGGCTAATTGAAAGCAACGATAAAAACGCTGCAGATAGCTGGTATGCAGACTATCAACTGCCGAGTAACGCAACCGATGCAGAGCAATCACAATGGTTAGCACTACAAGTTAATTACGTTAATCGCTTTAGTGATAGTAACCAACGAGTTGCTAAGCTCTCAGAGCTTGCAACACGTTACCCTGATAACCCAGAACTGTCAGAGGCGCTGATCAATGCTCATATCAAGCAAGGCAATAGTAATCAGGCCATTATCCGCTTTGAGCAGCACGTTGCAAAAGGACAAACTGTGACTACGGATACTGCTTTAGCTATTGCGACACTTGCTCGTCAGCAGCAAAGAGATGATTTAGCAGATCGCATCATTGCTGGGCAAATTAATCAGGTTTCAAGTGAGCAAAGCTATCGTCAGCAGCAATTAATGACCGCACTTGAACAATTTGAAGATAAACAAAGCGCAATAAATCTAGCTGAGCAATTGCTAGCTAAATCAAACAATAACCAAGAGCTTTATTATCAAGCAGCAGCCGTTGCGCAAGCTAAGCAACAAACTACGCTTGCTCAAAGCTGGTACCGCGCTGCAGTTGATCCAGATACGGCAACGAGCACCTTAAGCGATGAGCAGAACTATGAACTGTATGCCCTTGATGAAAATGAAGCTTGGTATGTCAATAATGCCAAGCGTCAATTGCAAGGTATTGAGCGCGATGAGCAAGCGTATATCACTGCTGCAATCAACTTAAGTAGCCAAACCAGCACACAAAATGAGTCCACACTGGGCGCTGGTGCAACGCCTATTGAAGCAGGTTTCCCGCTATGGGGTGGCACTGGGATTGTGAAATTAGACCCAATGACAATATCAAGCCAAGAAACCCGCTTTGATGAAACCTTTGCTGGTAGCCGCTATGGTCAAGGAGCCCTGTGTATTTTTGACTGCCCACTTTTAAGTATAAAACCAAAGCAACAAGGTATGGATATTGGCCTTGCTTGGCAAAACGAGCAATGGCGAATTGATGTTGGTACCACTCCACTTGGCTTTTTAGTCGAAGATATCGTGTGGGGCGTTAATTACAATGGTGATTTAGGCGACTTTGGTTATGGCGTCACGTTTAATAAACGCCCGGTTACCAGCTCTGTATTGTCTTACGCCGGACTTGAAGATGTCTTTACCAACCAAGTATGGGGCGGTGTTAGAGCTACACAATTACAACTTAGTCTATCTCATGACCTTGGCCTGGATTGGGGTTTTTGGGGCAGTACTAACTATCAAATCTTGCAAGGTAAAAACGTAAAAGACAATCAAAGCTACAGCCTAATGGGTGGCAGTTATTATCGTTATATTCGCGAAAGAAACACCGAGTTAAGTCTAGGCCTTAACTTATTACACTGGTCGTATAAGTATAATTTAAGTGAAGAAACCTGGGGACATGGTGGCTATTACAGTCCACAAAACTACTTGGGCGCTTCATTACCTGTGATTTTTGATAAGCGAGTTGGTCATAATTTTGTATACCGACTGCGCGCTGGCGTATCTTGGTCAACCACCACGACAGACGACATCGCATTTTTTCCTAACGACCCTATTTTGCAAGGCCAAGCAGAGGCTCAAATAGCTGTTACGGGTGTTGTACCTTACTTTGAAGGCGATACCAGCAGTGGTTTATCGTATAACTTAGGGGCAAGTTTTGAGTATCGATTCACGCCTCATTGGTTCTTTGGTGGTTACGTCAACTTAGATAGAGCCGATTTTTACGAGCCGAATTATGCTCAGCTGTACTTCCGTTATTACTTTAATCCGGTGTATAGCGAACTGGCTTTCCCGGGTAAACCTGTCGTACCTTATGCTAGCTACTAACTAACCTAACGTATTATTCAGAAAAATTGCCTCTCCAGATGATGCATATGAATAATATAGTTTCAGTAGAAATAGAGCCTATTAATTATAAAGTTGAACACAGGAATACAATATGGTTCCAACAAATATTTATAGTTAAAAAACAAGTATGTAATTTTTAACTATAGTGAACAAGCATATGCTTTTGTGATTAACCTGTTATTTTTTCCTTTCATCATATAGTCTTTATAATTGAACTTGCAATTTGGATAAATGTGCTGAAGACTTGAGCAAAAACGAAAATGAATTATTCTACAAAACAAATTTTTCTTGATGTCCTTTACATGGGAGCTGGAATTATAAAGTTTCTTTTGAAAAAGGGACCAACAAGTGCGCTCTAATACTCAGCTACTGGTCATTATTCTGACTAGCTTTTTACTAACAGCATGCGGTGGCGATAAAACAACAAAAGAAGTCGCAACTGTTCCTGATCAGTCTGGTTTGATTATTTCTGTCGAAAATGGCGTATCAGCTGAATTCGCACAAGGCGATGTCACACTTAATGCAATAAGTAACACAGTCACAACAGACACTACATTTACTTACACTGAGACGAGCGCTTCAAGCACGGATATAGAGCAAGGTATTGTCTCGAGTATTCATACCTTTCGCCCTAATAACCTGATATTTGCTGAGCCATTAAGTTTAGCGATTAAATTACCAGATGAACAAACCAACCTTGCTTTTAGCATAGTTCAGTTAGTCGATGAGCAATGGCAAACTCTCAGTACAGAACAAAGCAATGATGGATTTGCAGTCAGTGCTATTACAGGATTTGGTAGCTTTGCTTTAATGTCGCGCACAATTCCTCCAGTTAGTAAAATCATTGGCGAGCAATGTAATGACAACGCCAGTAACCAAACAGTGCGCTTTATTCATGTTGCTGATTTACACGCGCGTTTTGGCTTTAAAGAGCAATTATTCAGCCGTATTCGCAGTTACTACGACAATGCAAAACTTGAAAACCCCAACACCTTATTCACCAATGGCGGTGACGATTATGAAAAAGGCACCGTAGCTGAACAAACATCACAAGGGTTAGCCACTGTTGAAGCAATAAAAGCGATGGCTTTTGACGTACGTGTGATTGGTAACCACGACTATGCGTGGGGACCTGAGCAACTGTTGGACTTTGCCGATGACGATAATGCCATCGTGCTTTCAAGTAACACCGAATATGATGGTAGCAGCGAGACGCCGTTTGCCGGTGTCGATTTTTCGGTTGTCCAAGTAGGTTGCCTACGTATCGGCTTTTTTGGCATGACTTCAGTGCCTTGGAATGAACTCGATGAACCAGTTGAAGACGAGCCAATTCCTGATTTTATCGCTAATTTCAAAATGAATTGGCAGTGGCAAGAACTGGCTGAGCTGATTGTTAACCAATACCGTCAAGATGTTGATTACATGGTCATGGTGAGTCACTTAGGTGAAGGCACTGACACCCGAATTGCACAAAATGTTACGGGAATTGATTTAGTGCTTGGTGGGCATACCCATGGCGGTGAAAGTTATCAAACCTTAGATAATGGCAGTATTGTTATTCAGCCAAACTTTTTTGCACAAGGGCTAACGGATCTTACCTTAACCTTCAACCTTGAAGACAAGACACTTGCGGATGTTGATTACAATACAGTTCCTACCGCCAACATTACGACCCTAGATGAAAGCACTAAAACCGCCATCGATGAAATCATGGGACGTTATGCTCCAGACGCAAACACCGAAATTGCCGTTTCAGAAAACTACCCCACTGCAGAAGAACTCACCACGATTACAGCCAAAGCAACTATGCAGCAGTTCCCTGTTATTGATGCCGCCTTACTTGATGCAAGCCAAGTACAAGATCGTTGGCTACCGGGTACATTAACCCAAGAAGATTTTCATGCCGCGTTTAAGGTTGAACGCCAACCATCGAATACCCCGGGCTTTAATTCAATTTATCAAGTTAAGGCAACTGGCAGCCAGTTGAAAAGCATGCTCGAAAGCCAGCCTGAATGGGTATCTTTAGTGCCAGATAGCATTGATGATGCAAGCACTTACCTCGTTGCTCTATTTAAAGGCCCAGCGCTAAATAGCGAATTGTTCTTCCCTGCTCTGCCAAACTTAGAAGCACAATTGGTCGCTGAAAGTTGGTGGCTGCTTGATAACTACGCGCGAGCACGCACTAGCCAATGTTTATATATCGATACCGATAACATGCTTAATGCCTGTAAAGCAGATGATGCGGTCACAGTATGGAATTTTAACAACCCTGAGCAAGGCTTTAGCAGTGACTTTGGCCCTGCAACACTCAGCTTTTATGACCCTGAAGACAAAAATTGGGGGCCAGAAGATAGCAAATTTGCCACCACCACTGAGCTTGAAATTGCTGATTTACCAAGTGGCTCCTCTGGCGTGCTCGCTTTTGCTCGCCATAGCCCAACGCAAGGCTTAACCTTAGCGGCTAATAGTGCTCCAAACGGTGATTACCAAACTGAAGGGCTTATCGCTGATTACACCTTAGTGATGGATATTATGTGGCCAGAACAAAGCACCAATGAGTGGCGCTCATTACTACAAACCGATATCACTAACAGCGATGACGCAGACCTTTACGTTAGCCGAGATAACGCCATCGGCATTGCCACCAGTGACAGTGGTTACTTTGGCGAGCTTACAGCAAACAGCTGGCACCGTATTGCTTTTGTGTTTTATGCAGCTCCAAACAACGGGGCACTAAAAATTTATCTTGATGGAGAGCTGATTGGTATTAAATATGAAGGTGAAATCAATGAACGCTGGGCAATCAGCGATGCGGCCTTACTTTTAACCGATAATGACTACGAAACTAAGCCGGGTTACTTAAACGCCTTGTTATTTGCTGGTCGTGCAATGACAGATGCTGAAATCGCTAATATGGGTGCTGCACAGCAACAACTTAATTTTACGCAATCAACCCGTACCTTAAACCAAGTGGTTGAACGTCATTATCAAGCTGCACCACAAATTATGAATAATCCTTGGTTAAAACAGCGCAACAAGTTTTTTAACAAAGAACGCCAATTCTTACATTAATGTAATTATAAAAACTAGAATTAGAAAGCATTTAGATTTTTCATTTTACCTAGAATAGGTATTTTTATCTTTTAAAAAATTGATCACTAATCAGCAGGATAGACAGCCTCATATTTAGCTAAAATCATGACTTTATAAAAGAGGTGTCTTCTCGAAAGTTTAAGGATTCATTCAGATTGATCAATCTATCAATCAATTTAATCGAACCGTTATCAAATTACACAAAGCCTGAGCGGTTGAGGAAAGTTATTTCTAAACCGATTAATGCTAACAGTGAATATCAGGCCTTGGCTGAGGTTGAACAAATATCTTTGTGTTGACCTATCTTTATTCATACTCAGTAATTTAATAATATTCTGTATCAATGACCTAATAGAAGCATTACGTCAAACACTCTGTAACCAGCCCTTAAATAGCATTCCGTTTAAATACCTGATCTAATTAAGGCTATATAGAGTCACTTTTTAATAACATTGAGCCCATACATATTTGAACAATAGTTAGCGTTTTATCGAAAAGTAGCAAACATCACCAAGCGCCTTAACACGATAAATGTGTTTCTAGCTATATGGGCCATTGGCTGGACAGTTTAGACTGCTAACCTATTCAAGGGCACCCTTCAAGATTGCGACAAGGTAAACAACTGTTTAAACTTATAAAGCAAAGAGCGCAGACCTCAAGGTGGTCATCTTACCAGGGAAGATATCAATTATAACGTTAAAAATTAAATTCAGTGTTCTCATCCACTTAAGTTATGACTATAAAATACTAAATATACTTGATTTTTGTTGGGTAACACGCCGCTCTAAACACCCAAAAAGATTTTAAAAATCTTCCAACTATAAACTATTCTTCACACACTAAAGCATTTCCTCTAGACCTTATCAACGAATGGTTTAAATACTAAGCACGATTTGTTGCGGCATGTCCAGCCATAGGCCAAATACAAGTTTTATAAGTTCATTCGTAAATAAGCCTTAGATTTAAAACACGACACCATTTGGGAGGCATGCTGTTGTGATTATAGATTTAGGAGGTTAGAACACATATGATATTAAGGCAGAATTAAAAAACTGACCCAAATAAGGCCCACGCTTATTTAATAGAACCTAATCCAATAATGCAAGAATATGGCTGGATACAACAACATTGTTTATCTAAGGTAATGTTGTAGAGCTATATGGAAATCGTTGATGAAGTTTCAAAGGCATAGAATCACTTTATTTCAATACCAGTTTAGTGAAGAATAAGTTCAATCGAAAACTAAATTAACCTTATGTGGGATAGTATTAAGCGACCATAGTTGAACTTAGGTTTTATAAGCAAATTGTTAAATCACTTAAAAAAATTGGTATTGTGCGTAGGAAAAGTTTAACTCTAAGCTGTAGTAGCTCATATCTGATCTTACAGCTTAGGAGAATTAGTTTAGACTTTACCTGACAAGCAGCTATGAATGTTCAAGAGACGGTCGAGCTAACTCATTTTTGGACAAAAATGAGTTAGAGTATTTAATCAGTAACGCCTGCATTTGCGGCTGGCTTGGAGCGCAGCGGAAAACCAGTCCTGCAACATGCGCTTGTTAGGGCTTTGGTGGACGTTTAGCTGCATGATCTATGACACATATGTTTATAAATTGACGTCCTAGCTGAGTTACTTGAGCCCCTCTACGCTGTATTTGACATTGTTGATTAGGTAAATTATTCAACTGCTGTTTAATGGATTCGATGGTTGGATGGCTTTCAAGTTGGTCATAAACGTTAGGTGCTGTGTATTCGAAAAATGTTGGTATCTCTATTAACCCTAGTCTGGATAGATTATCCAAATAGCTAGGGGTCAAATTCGCATTTTCGCAGCCGGCTTCTTCACCCAAAGTGGAGAATGATTTCAATATGTCTCTTCCTCCTCTTTTGCCTGCCTCTGTAGATTCCTGCCTAACATCTAGTAAAGGGAATGGACGATGATGTGTAAAAAGCTTTAGTAGCTTTGCTTCATCTGGTGTTATCTGTTTCAGGATTTCTACAAAACCTGGGTGGGCCCTTGCGCTCGTCATTGAGTCCATCGAGGCCGCGAGTAAATTTGCATATAGCTCTCTTAAAGATTCTTCATGTCCGGTGTAACGTAAAGATTCCAGAGCTGGACCTGCAACATTAGGCTTTGGAGTAACAATTTCTTCTTCGGGTGTGTTTTGTAGCTTTTCAGATACTTTGGATGATACAAATTCTTCAATTTGTTCGTAACCCCAAACTAATCCCTTAACTGGAGCAAGGGCAACATTGACTGTTTTTGCTACTGTTCCTAGAGCCTTACCTATTTCTTTGGCCGCTGGCTGTATGGCATCTTCATAAACAGGAACAGCTTTGGCAAGACCAGTAACTGCATTGATCGTACCTTCGACATTTCCTTCTTTTGATTTATCTTCGTCAGTCATTTCAACTCCATTTTGTAGTAGCCCTAACATGTTTATAGCGAGCTAATCGCGCGTTTTTCTACCACAGCGTAGCTCGTTTTTCTTATTAGATTATTTTTAACAAACTTGTTAACTAATTACCAGTGTTATTAAAATTTAGGAGTTCTCGCTTTTACCTCAGGATAAAAACGAGCGATTGGGTCGTTTTCTTGACTATACGAGCGACTGAGCTAAAACTGTATATATATGGCGCTGATCCGTTTTTGTGTTGTTAATCTACAATTTGATGTAAAAACGGACTCTATATAGAGTCCGTTTACCTAGACTAAAAAATAAATTGGTATAGAAACCCTGCGCTAATAGCCATTGATAAAATTACAATAAGAAATGCCCAGATCATCTTGTTTTTGAAGATTGATTTAAGCAAGATAACTTCTGTCAAGCTTGCTCCAGCACTACCTATGATTAATGCCATAACCGCACCAAGTCCCATCCCTTTAGCTGCTAATGCGGCACTTAGAGGAATTACTGCTTCAGCTCTTATGTATAATGGAATACCGATAACTGCGGCAAATGGAATAGCAAATGGGTTATTCTCACTAGCAACATTTGCTACAAACTCTGTTGGCATAAAACCATAGATAAGTGAACCTATTGCAATACCACCGATCAAATAAGGCAATACTTTTGTAAAGTCGCTCCAAGTGCTTTTCCAGATTTTTACCCATTTGCTTTCAGGCTTTGATTTGCTTCCACAAGTCGCCCCACATCCCTTTTTTTCAGGCTCAACATAAGCTTCTGGCTTCACGTACTTTTCAAACCCTAGTTTTTCTAGCATTACTCCTGCAACAATTGATACCCCCATCGCTATCGCAAAGTAAAATAGCGTGACTTTTATTCCAAAAGTAACAGCGAATAAGCCAATAATAATTGGGTTAAGTAGAGGACTTGCGAACAAGAAAACCATCATCGTACCAAATCCCGCCTTGGCACGAAGAAGTCCTTTCAAGAAAGGAATGGTAGAGCAAGAGCAAAATGGCGTTATTGCACCAAGCAAACTTGCGACAAAGTACCCTTTGCCATTTTTACTGCTTAATATGCTCTGTATTTTTGTTGGAGGAATATACTCCTGTAGAACACCAACGATATAACTAATCGCCAAAAAAAGTAACGTTAGCTCTACGGCTAAAAAGCCAAACATATTTAAGGTATCAAAAACCATTGCTTCAGTTATATTCATAATTTAAAACTCACATTTCTAGCAATATGGAAATGATAAGTTGAAACACTGGACGCGTCAAGACATTTCTAGTAATATCGAAATATATTAGGAGATAGTTAATGATAAGAACTGAAGAGATAGCCAAAGCTTTTAAAGAGTTGGGTCATGCAACTAGATTGATGGTATTTAAGAGACTTGTAAAAGCAGGTGAAAAAGGCGTTAGTGTAGGCATATTAAAAGATGAGTTAGATATTCCAAATTCAACATTATCACACCACATTTCCAGCCTTGTTTCAGCAGGGTTAATAAAGCAAAAGAGAGATGGAAGGGTTTTATACTGTTCGGTTGAGTATGACAAACTACTCTCTGTGATCTCATTCTTACAAGATGAGTGTTGCATTGAAGATACTAAATAATTAAAGAATCTCGAATGAGGTGAGGATGATATGATCAAATGGTATCACAGTGCCAAGTTGATCCAACTATCATCACCTTGCGCTTGATTCATTTGCCTAAACCATGCGATGTAATTATCAAGATAGTCCGTTCCAACGCCATTAAATTGTCTAAGCCACTGTTTCCAACGCATCATCCAATTGTTGAGCGTTTGAATGTGGTAGATTCCATCTATAACTCGTTGATTATCAACTGCTATAAGTCGCTTATGATCAAGCTCAAAAGGCAAGCTCTTGACGATTGTTTGATACGACAAATTGCCGTCAGTACACAAGACACTCTCAGGTGTTAAGACAGGTGCTAATGACCTCTCTAACTCTTCCCTAGTATTCCTTTGTAAAACGCAATGAGTGAAAGCACCGTTGCGATCTAATGCAAGAAGAACGGGTACTTTAGGTATTTCATTACTTTTAACTCCACGCTTACGTGGTGGCCTTTCCAACTGGCGCTTACCTTTAAAAGATTCATTGATAAAGGTCTCATCAGCTTCAATAATACCGTGAAGCTCCGAAGGTTTACTCTCTCTTGGCTTAGATAATAATTGATGTCGCCACCGCCATGCAGTTTTGACATTAATACCTAGTTCACTTGCCGCTTCTCTAATCTTTGCGGTAAACCACATCCCCTCAGAATACTGATGCCACTTATCTTGTTTCTTCATTCCAGATAATGGTGTACCTGTAAGCGAATTAAATGTCCGAGCGCAAGCTTTACATTTTTGTCTCTGCTGCCCTCGTGCTGTCGTTCCGTATTTAGTGAATTCGTGGCTAGCACAATGAGCGCACTCAGCCACACCTTCCTCATGAACGGCTATAGCTTTACCAACATGGTTTGATGAAATCATATTTTCGATATGCTGTCGGAGACGCTTCAATTGAACAAAAGTTAACTCTTCTAAATTGGCTTGAAGATTGGCAAATCTGGGAATTGTTCATAAGGCGCTCCTGAGGTCTATTCATCACAATAAGTATAGACTACCAACACAGAAATGGATCAGCGCCATATATACAGCTTCATTTCAAAGGAATGAAAACTCGCTCTCCTTATTTAAACTACATTGCAGACTATATGCTCACTCGTCAGTATTCATTAAGAACAATTAACGCTTATTTAGGTTGAATCGCAAAATTTATTCACTTTCACAACAAACGTCACCCAAGCTCAATGGGAGATGCAGAAGTCAAAGCGTTTTTAGACCATATTGTATTAAAACGTAATATGTCACCTAGAACACAAAGTGCAGCTTTAAATGCGCTCGCTTTTTTATATAAACATATTGTCAAAAATGAGCTTTCTTTAAACTTGAATTTTGCACGAAGTAATCGACAACCCAAGCTGCCTGTAGTGATGACGCCTGATGAAGTAAAGCAATTGATGAGTCATCTTTCCAAGCGATATTACTTAATCACGGGGTTAATGTATGGAAGTGGTTTGCGTGTGATGGAAGCGGTGCAATTGCGAGTAAAGGACATTAATTTTGATTATAAATGCATTCAAATTTGGAACGGAAAAGGCAACAAGCATCGTATAGTTACTCTTGCAACGGAGTTGATCCCACTACTTAGAAATCAAATTTTGCAAGTTGAAGAATATTTAAGATTAGATTTACAAAGCGAGCGATACGCAGGTGTGTGGATGCCTAACGCTTTAACTCGTAAATATCCCTCAGCTAATAAATCACTAGCGTGGCAATACTTATTTCCTTCCTACAAATTAAGTGATGCCCCAGAAACTGGCGAGATAAGTCGCCACCATTTCCACCCTACATGTGTTAGAAAAGCGATTAAAAAAGCATTAAAGCAAACCAATAATACAAAGGTTATTACGCCTCATACCTTGCGCCATACATTTGCAACGCACCTATTGCAAAGTGGCGCCGATATTCGTACCGTTCAAGCACAATTGGGCCATTCTGATGTCAAAACCACACAGATTAACACCCATGTTTTACAACAAGGAGCAAACGGTGTTGTAAGCCCATTAAGCAAAGTTTTCTAGCTATTATTAAAGATGCGTTAACTTATCATTCAATGTGTAGGGCTTGGACCGTTTCTTGATTGCTCAAAGCAGCAGTTAGAGCATTTAACCTAACTTATTTTGGGGCAAAGGATTTTTACTGCCATGCCTTCCATTGATTGATATTACACGACTCTAGTGTAAGTTTGTCCGTCTAAAACTCTCAGGACTTGCCCAACATCCTTTGCACCTATGCGACTATAAATTTCCTCTGCCGTATATTCATTGGCTAGTTGACGGATTGCGCGAACCTGTTCCGCCGACAATCTACCCTCTCTGCCGCAGATCTGTGCGATAGCCCAATCATTATCTCGCCATTTCTCAGCAACCCGGCGCTGGTAAACCTTTGCGAGGGTGCTCTTTAAACCATTTACTCAGAATTGGATCTCGCTGATCCGGATTTGGCACAACCGATTTAGCAATTAGCCCGTTCTCTCGTAGGTATCGTAGCCCCGATTTACCCTCTGGGATCATGTTGAGTCGGCGTTCATCCTGCCAGTGACCTTCAACTAGAAACTCCTCTGCTTCATACAATGCATCGATGTTATCTGTTATGTTCATCACCTTATGATTCACATAAGAGATACCACCATTCTGACTCTCTTCCCGAAATTTACGATGGAATAGCAAGGGACTCCCATTTTTGATAGCTCTTTGATGTTCGGCCCAACGCTTCTGCCAACTCCGCGTTGTAACACCAACATAAAAGTATCCGTCGTTCGGATATGAATTACCGCGCCCGAAGATATGTTGGTACAACACGTATGATGTTAAAGGGCAATGTTGAGGTGTTAACAAGTAGTGTGCAGGAATTGTAAACAATAAACTTGGCCGAATAATTTTGCTTTCATCTATCGACAATATCCCCTTCCGAGCCGCTTCTATAAGCAGTGTATCTGTTACTAAATCAACGCTGATTAAAGGCACCATGACAAGTTCATCATCTTCAAGCACTTTGCCAGATTCAAATTCATTTTGTGTCGAAACGGCACGGTGCCCTTTCTGTAAATATTCAAACTTAGCAATAAAACCAGGGGCATCCCCTACAAAGATCAGTTTTAAAACAGGAATATATTGATCCCGCTTACACCTAATTACACCCTCAGGCTTTTTTGCTGCATTAAACCAAAAATTGCCGTAGTCAGACTGAGTGAATCGATTAAGCAATCTTTCTACTTCTTTATGGCGCTTAACTAGTGCTTTAGGGACTAAATGTTCCCACCATAGCTTGCTAATCTTCGCACTTCCTTGCATAGTTTTATCACCTTAGTAGCATATTCTAAAATATGGTCTTAACTTGTCAGTGCCAAAGTTCACATCATAGAACACTTCTGGCACGAAATGGGGCATAAATAATTTATACCAAAAAGGTTGCTTTTGGCACAAACAGGCTATTTACTGTAAGATTTGATTCAACTCTAAAATTCGAGTTTGGCAGATAAAGTTAAGACTTATTCATCTAAACCCATCTAAATTGTCTCAATCAACTAATGTACTGGCATTTATTGTAGGCTATATGAAGGTGGTGGATGGGTTAGGAAGTATTACCAAAGTAATAATATATGCTTTTGTGGTGGATAAAAACAGTTCATTGAATGGGCTCTAATGTGTCAGATCTTGTTTGAACTAATACATCTAATGAAATCTGGATCATTTAGCACCAAACAAAATACAGTATCATTAAAATATTCAAACTCGGCTAGCATTACCTTGTTAGAGAGCTTATATCCTATCTCTAACCAGAATAGTAAGATTACAAAAGCTTATTCATAATTGGCATCTATAACTGGCCATGACAAACTTGAAATTTCATCGTGATTAAAATAAAGCTTTGTTCCATCACTTTTCAAAATGTAGCTTTCCAAAGATATTGGGTCTGTTCTTAATGTACCTTTGATATGACATTCAACTGATGTACAGCCTCGTAAAACTAATGTTATATTTGGGGTACCATCACTGAGAAGAGCAACAACCCTATTTGTGACGTAGGTATGCAAAAGATAAATTATACCTATAACAGCTATCACCATATTCCCAAAGCTTCTAAGTTCCCTAGATTCCGCCATATTTCGCCTACATTGTATTAATATAACTCGCCTATTTTTCTAAGCGTACTTTAAATGAGTACTCTCTTTGCAATCTTCAATAAAAAGGCCTTAACAAATCATATATTTGTTAAGGCGCTTTGACACAACAACTTAATCATACATGAGTATTAAACCCACCAGCTAATTTTTAATTACTTCATTGCCTGGGTAACCGCATATGGCGTAGCAACCAACTTCAAATCTTCACCTATTTTGTATCGCATTTTATCAAGATCATCATTGAGCTTATCCAGTGATTCGATATATGGTTTAGCAACGGCCCCTTTTAGTGATACACCTACAGATGAATTTGACTTGATGTTATGAAGCACTTCCTGAAGTACCGTTATTATTTGCTGAGCTACAGCTTCCTGAGCTGTTAATGATAATGTCTTTGCAGCCAACCGAGGGTTTTTTAAAGCGCTAACTAACTCTGAAGCATTTAAATCTGCAATAGCTTGTAGTGCTATTTCATCTTCCGTCTGAGCTACATTCAGTCTTTTATCAATTTTGGCAACGAGCTTTTCTGCTATATCATCAAAAATGTACTTCAAGCCTCTGCTTGAGATAGTTTTTTCGATAGGGTTTAAGCAATTTGGATCTGTGCTTTCACACTTCATTACTCTAATTGAGCCTGCATCAGACTCTTCGAAAATATCTCTTAATGAGACAGTTGCAGGTTTAGTTATTACATCAATCCCGGTATCGGTCGAGCTTGTGCTTCCAGACTTTCTAGAAATTGTTGTACCGGTTAACGACATGATCAGGTCTTTTAAGTTTGCACCACCCAAACCTGAGATTGAGGAATGGGTATAAGCACTGACATTTGCATTCACTAGAATATGATGAGCTGTATTAACTTCTACTTCGACACCGTTTTTTTCTGCTTTAACAGCTGTATTATCTGTATCGCCTTTCGTAGCGTTTGCCTCACCTCTATCTGTTAACCAACCTGAAGCATCATTTGCGAGCCCCTCTAAAGCACCAAACTGCACTGAGCTCTTGAAAGTATCGACTGCATTTGTGCCGTCATCTAATTTCAGATCTCCCAAATATCCAACAGCCTTTTCGCAGCCATTAGCTGTCATTTGATTAAATTCATCAAGTTTTGTTTGAAGGTCTGACATTAACTTACTACATGAGGGACAAACTGAAGTTAAAGCCAAGTTAAAGGCGTATGATGGTACACCTTGTGCAATCGCCCTTCCCATTTGCACTAATTGGTCGGAGTTTATTAAGCTAAAGCTTCCAGCAAAAAAATCGATGCCACCACAGCCTCCAGATATTTTCGGAGGTTGAAAATTAATGACATTAGCTCTTACCCCTTTTACTCTGTAAGAAGCCCCACCAAAACTAATACCGTTTCTTGTTGGTGTACTGAATGAAGTCGCAGTTGTCGTTTGAAATGTTACAGCTTCAGTAAAGACATCTTCCATCACAGTTGAAGCATGAATTGATGGAGACAAAGCGCTAAGTGCAATTAGCACTGTTAATTTATTAATTTTAAACATTACTGAGCCTTTGATGTAGTTGAAAGGTTAATCTCATTAAGCCGTTTTCTGAGTAGGTCAGATAGAATTGAAGGGTTGTCTTCTAACTTTTGCTTTTCAACTACTAAAGGCTCCTTTGACACAAGAATGTCTTTTACTTCTTGTGTTTTAACGAATTGCTCCTCACTAATGAGGTTCATCCGTTTTGCTGCATATAGTGCTCTTTGAACAAGTTCACTACCTGATGCCATGCCATATTTAATTGTTTGAAAGTGCTGACCATCATTTGAGACAAGCATTGTTGTAGGGGTAATGTTCACTTGAAACTTTCGAGACAAAGTCATATTAGGGTCGATCACATGCTTAACTCCCGGGAACTCTTTATCTAAAAGAATGCCATCCATTGAGATTGCTAACACATCAACCCCCATTATCTTAGCCAAGGACTCCATCGCAGGAAATTGTTGGTGACAATACGGGCAGTCAGAACGATAGAACATCCACAGCCCTGCTTTATCAAATAAAGAATTGAACACTTTGGCTTTATCTTTATTTGTTTTTACTTTATGAGCAAATAACGCATTACTTGAATTTGGTCGGCGGTTACTTTCAGAAAGTTGCTCTTCAAACATAAAAAATTCTTTTGTTTGATCGCTAAATGCATTCGCTTTGTCGATAGCTAAACGTTGTGCGTAATAATAGTTTGAGATGTTCTCTGTACTAGGGTCATCAATAGCTGTATTGAGTAATTTAGGAAGGTTTTCTTTCAACCACGCTGAATTAATTTCAACCATTTCTGGTTGTTTCTTATCATTTGGCTGTGCAGAAGGAGGTTGCGCCTTTGGAACTTCTCGCTTTTCCTCATCTACAAGCTCAGGATCTTCGTAAAAGTGCCATCCTCTACTAGGCTTTTCTGTTCCAGAAACCGGTGAGCTTTTAGCAGACACAAAGCCAGCATTCGTAAGTCCCAATGATACAATTGTTAAACTTAAATAGAATCTCATTCCTTTCAACCTACGAAATATTAGCTACTTTCGTGTGTTGTACTCGAACTGATTGCTCTTGAACGAAATGATGGATATTTACTTTTTTAAGTTTGATTGTTTTCACTGATTTTGGATTAACACCACAACGGCACCAAGGACAAGAAGAAGTGAAGCTTTGGGTTGTTCTTAAATAAAAGCGACCACATGAGCATCTATTGGGGTATAAGTCCTGCTTAGAAATTCCACAAAACAATGAATTTACTTGATTAATGTCAATTGGGTCGACCAAATCTTGGAAGCGCTTATTAAAGCTTATACAAACATTAACAAGCATATCTGCAAAAACATTATCATTATCAAAATCAAAATTAGGGTACAGAGCTTTAGCTTCACTAAATAGCAGATTCGCTATCAAAAAGCCTTCGCGGTTTGAATCAACCCATCCATAACCAACTGAATTTGCAATTTTCTTGAACTCAAATGGCTTAGAAGAAATAGTGTCTACTTCCCTTTTTATTTCTTTATAGCGTCCAATTTTGATATAAGGAAAGAGCTCTGCAACAAGAGCGGGTCTTGCATTAAGAGACATCAGCGTAACAATCAGTGAAATGTCTCTTGTTATATTATATGAAACACTTCTACCATCCACTAAACCTATGAGTTCTGAACTAATTGCATTCATAATTAATTCCCCACCACAGCGATTGAGGTACTTGCAGCTAAGTTTTTAAGCTTGCCAAGTTTTGAATCGTTATTCTCAGCACTTTTAATAGCATCTAGCATTTGTTTAATTCCATTCAAACCAAGCGATGCCGCGTTAATAACTGTTTTTTCTCTAGCTAGTCGTTGCAATGTCATTGTACTAGCATCACGTATAGCAACCACATCAGCTTCAGATTGAATACAGAAAAGGTGCGCAGCCAATTGAATATCTACAACTGCAGCTTGTTTCACTAGAAGCAACGCACTAACTTGAATAGATATTGCTTCATCCAAAAATTGACTTCGATTTTCCATAACACAACCAATAAAAAATTATTAACAATGAAGCTACATTTTAAACAGAAGGTCACTAAATTGGCAACTACACAAAGTGTATATTTCACAATTAAAATTTATAGAAAATTTAAACGTTTGATTTTAAATGCGTTTATTTATTTATAAACCGACACATTATGATTCAAAAAATAAACACAACCTTCCCATCACTAGCACTTTATAACTAGATAACTAAGTCGAATACTGTTATCAAAAATCAAAGTTGGCCATTCACAATCCAAATGTAATACTCAATTCAGGTATAACTTTTAGGGTTTTAAATGACATCTCTGTTTCACATTGCAAATAAAATTAATGAAATGCTCACAGAATATGAGCTGGGTAACCTTCAAGAATTGAGGAAAAAATTCATTCTTTATCACGAGTTCCCTCAAAGTATGTATTTGACCAAAGGGGGTAAAAAAGGATTGGGGTGCTCATTTCGGAGGTCGAGCCGAGCTTCAATTTAATATCGGCTTTGAAAATAATTCGTTTCGATACGGAGTAGCATTTGAACTGGTTTAATTGAGCCGGACACTTTAATAATGGACAATGTTCTAATATTGAGGTGTTAAATGACAAAACTTATACAACCGAATTTAAACAAGAAGCAGATGCTTTAGTAACAGAGCAAGGCTATTCAGTTTCAGAGGCCGCAGCGTCTTTAGGGATCACAACCAAACTTATTTATAAAAACTCGAAGAGCAACAAGATGGGAACTCACTCAATGAAGATGAGCGAGCCGAGCTAAAGCGCCTAAGAAAAGAAAACAAAGATCTCAAAATGGAGAAAGAGATCTTAAAAAAGGCCAGTGCCTTCTTTGCGAGAGAAATGAAGTAAAGTATCAGTTCATCAAGGAAAATAGCCAAGCTTATCGCGTTATTAAATTATGCTCTGTTATGAAGGTAAATCGCTCAAGCTATTACGCGTGGCTGGCACGTCCAGCAAAGCTTATAACGACAGAAGAACTACATCTTTATCGTAGAGCCAAAGCACTGTTTAAATGCAGCAGAGAAAGCTTAGGCTATCATGAGTTATGTAAAAAATTATGCAAGCAGGCTTTAAAATAACGCGTTATAAAACCAGAAAGTTAATGGTGAAGCTCAATTTAGTGGTTAAACAACGAGTAGCTTATAAGGTAACAACTAAGCATAAGCACTCAGACGCAGTTGCAGATAATTTGCTTAACCAGAATTTTAATCCGATAGCACCGAATCAAATTTGGGCTGGCGACGTAACCTACCTGAAAACAGGCGAAGGTTGGATGCACCTTACTGTTGTCATGGATTTATATTCTCGGCGAGTTGTGGGCTGGCATATTGATAAACGTATGACGACAGATTTAGTGATGAAAGCCATGATTAAAGCTTATAACTTAAGAAAACCAGCCAAGGGCTTGGTGTTTCATTCTGACAGAGGGTCTCAATATACGAGTAAGCAATACCGAAACCTGTTAAAGCAGTTTGGTATGCGAGCAAGCATGGGTGATGTGGGAGCTTGTTGGGATAACGCTGTTGTTGAAAGATTCTTTGGTAGCTTGAAGCATGATTGGTTGCTAAAAGTGGCTCAGCCAACTCGTGAACACATGAGAAATGATGTTGCAGGATATATGAAGTATTACAATCTAGAAAGGCTGCACTCATCTAATAACGATCAGTCACTAGTAGAGTATGAAAATTCTTTAAGAAAAGTGTCCGGCTGGAGTTGACCAGAACAATTGATGTAGTCAGCATCAAAGCTCTCAACTCTTAGATTTCAAGTAATATAAGTTTGTTTGCTACATATGTAATGCAAACTTTCGTTTTATTGCAGTAACCGTAAATGATATTTCTTTCCTGAACTATCTCCTTTAGAACCGTTTAAAACAAGGTGACTTAACGTTCACATTTATTCTGTTGCATAATTTATGATGCAACCATTCAGCATTTGCAGTCGGTTTGACTACATGTTAAACCCGCCTCAATAGCTCTCCAATTCATAAACACGGGTTTTCTGCGTAATTATGATGCAGAAAATAATTAATTAAACCAATGTCATTCAATGACAAGTTTTTGCGTATCTATGATGCAAAAAACAATCTCCCTTCACAGTGTTCCTTGTCAGTTTCGCAACGCAGAAAACTTTTATTTGCGTCTAAATAGAGCAAGCCTTTTTATTGCTCTAGATTTATTTCCCAGTTACACCCTTGAGGTTTAATTCACTTCAACTTTCTGTTCGCCACACTTAAAAACGTGCTTTGGCTAATTTTTTTGAATATACGTTTGAAAATTCGGCTTTAGCTATCTTTTTGCAAAGCATAATTAAGTCTCAATTAAAGTTCGGGGTTAAAGATGCTGTCTACAGAAATAGAAGTGCTGAAATTAGTTTTAGAGGCTATCGAGGATGCTGAAAAACCAATTGTAGAAAGTGCACAAGATATTTGTGATCAACACAAAAAAAGGAGAGTTCTTTTAGATCAAATTCATGGTGAGTCGGGCGATTTTAAAAAATCGACATTACAAGTAAAAGTTAGGCAGCGAAAAAACTCTGAAAAATTTTACATCACTTGGGTTTCTCATGAGTACTCACCTATCAAGAAAATTAATAGGCATTGGGGGAAAGAAATTCCACCAACAAAAAAAGGATATACCGAAAAACAACTGAGTAAAAATTGCGAGGATGGCCACGCAAAAATTAATTGGGAAACTGAAATGCAACTTGCTCCATTAAGGGAGTCACTTGAAGTTTTGCATTCATCCAGAGTTAGTTTGAAAAAGCAGATCTGCAAACTTTCTAAAACACTATTTACCGCTCCAGCAGAGGAAGAAAATCATGATCAATAATGAGCAACTAATCCATAAAACATTTATTACTAATATCCAGTTCAAATCACACACCATCCATAACTTTTGGAAAAACGAAGGTGACCGGACATTAAATATTTATGAACGCATTGGTTCATTATTAATGTTAACCACTACAGAAAATGAGCTCTATTCGAAAGTAAGCGCTTGGGAGTCAGAGCTTGCTGATTGGTTTAACCAAGAAATCGAAAGTATACAAAAACAAAAAGAAGCATTTATGGAAAATGCCGGTTTAGAAGAATCACCAGAAGTTATGACACCAAGCTCTTATGAATCAAGCGTACCAGTTTGCTATCCAGTCACTTGGAAGTTACTAAATTTAATTCAAACTTTAGATAATGAAATCGCAGAATTAGAAAATCTTTGGTTAACCGGTTTTGTTACAGATTTAGGTCGTCATGAAAACAGCAATAGAGCTATTGGTCTATTACGAAAATTAGTAGCAAAAATTAGCAACGCTACATCACCTGGTAAAGACAGAAGTGGGGGTCGATTTAAATCCACCCAACTAATTTCGTTAATTAGAGGTGGCCTAGAGTTATATATAGATGACAGCCTTATTTTAAAACAAAATGAAGAAATTAAAGCCAAAGCTTCAATTAAAAACACAGAAAAAAAGACTGACTCAAAATCAATTTCATTGGATAGCACTTCTGCAGACTCTAAGAACGAAACCGAACAGCCAAGCAACTCAAAAGTTAACGCAGCTTAAAATGACTAGGCGGGAAACCGCCTAATTTTCCAGAGAGAAATATGAAGCTTTTACTTATTCCTTTTACTATTTTAATTAAGCTTTTTTTTAAAGTTCAGAAAAAGTATCTAATCGTTCAAAGTGAAAATGCCGCTCACTTGATGAGAGATGACGCAAAGAAGTGCAATGTAGATCTTGATAGTTCGAATAGCCCAGAGTTAGTTAATCAGATCATTGATGATAATAAATATTTAATTGCTCAAACTCGCTACTGTTTTGGAAATTGCCATGATTGGGAAAAAGAGAATCTAACCTTTCAGGGTCTATTTATAGATACGATTAAAAACTACGCTAGATATTGTGGCAACCTTCCAGCTTCTGAGGGTTATCACCATGCTAAAGAGTTCGGCTTAATTGAACATAGTTTACAAGTAGCTGATTTAGCATTAAGGCAAGCAAAGTCTCAATTCCTCCCTCAAGAATTCCCTCTAGACATCGAGAGACAAAGAACAAAAAGATATCAGTACGCCGCATGGCTTTGCGGCTTAGTGCACGATGCAGGGAAGATGCAAACTGATATGGATATTTACGATAAAAGCAATCCAAATAATATCTGGATTCCAATTATAGAGGACCTTGTTAGTTGGAAAGAAAAAAACAAAATAACAAAAGTTGGCATTAGATGGAGAAAAGACAGAATCCATAAGGGGCATGAAGTTTCTCCGCAACCCATATTTCAACAAATCCTCACACCTGATGCAAAGAGGTACATAGGCACATGCCCTGGCA
The DNA here is from genome assembly GCF_003515105.1 of Pseudoalteromonas lipolytica. NCBI lineage: Bacteria > Pseudomonadati > Pseudomonadota > Gammaproteobacteria > Alteromonadales > Pseudoalteromonadaceae > Pseudoalteromonas > Pseudoalteromonas lipolytica. The sequence continues at coordinate 42,126 of NZ_CP032092.1, forward strand.
ATTTGCTTGAAGATATAAGCACCACGCTTGCAAACTATCAAGGTATAGATGGCTACTTACAAAGAGCGGTTCGCTCAGCTGACTATGTTTCAACTGCCAAAGACATTCAAACAACTTGGGACAACGACCTTGGCGCAAGGAAGTCAGCATTACACGAGAAAATCCTCAAGCTAATGCAAGATAAAGCCAAAGTATGGCTAACAGAAGGTAAAGCTATTGCTATTGATAACGAGATATACCTTCGGTGGCCTGAATGCTTCAATGAGTTAGCAAAGGAAATGCATCAATCAGATCCAACTGTTCCTAACAACCCAAGTCTTTTGCGTGAAAAAATGATGGATAGGGGCATTCTTCGTAAGCAAGAAAAAACTGATTACGCGCTCTTTTTTGAAACTGTTACTAACCTGTCTGAGGGTATTGATTTACTCATCAGTAAAAATCTTAAGGGCGGTATTGGCGTTATTCGTCTGGAGTGGCCTTTATTTTTGCTTAAAGGTGAAGTTATTCCACCAAACCGTTACGGCCTATTAAAACTCGACATGGGGCTAAACGCAGTCATCTACTCAAGTGAGGGTTACCGATACATAAGCGAAGAAAATGTTATTGCTCATGAAGCTGCTGCTCACTTAAAAGCTAATAGTGATTCTCTTGAAATGAAAGTTGAGCATTCGGCAATAAAAAGCCCGCAAAAAAACAGTAAGCCTAATACTAGCAAAGCCAAAGGAGAAGCTACTGCGGAAGAGCCCATTAAGCCTAACAATCCATCTGAAAAGGCAAAAGCAGCTCAAAAGGGTAGCCCGAACAAAGATAAACCTAAAAAGGAAAAACCAAAGAACACTAATGGTGAGCTATTTGCTCCAACCAACCAACAAAGCGCAAAGGTACCGGAAAAGCAAAATAACGAAACAACACTTAAAAAAGCAGCCCCAAAACCAAAGAGTAGTATTAAGGTGACTTCAACGACCAAAGCCATTGAGTTCATAAAGACCTTAGAGCCGATTTTAATCGATGGTCAAAACTACTACCTTGTTGATGATAAATGGAAAGACAACCTTGACGACAATCTAGAAAACGAACTTGAAAAAGCGGGGCTTATCGAAAGAAAGCCACCAGCATTAATTCGTTACTTCATCATCAATAAGCGTAAATACGTTAAAGCGAAGTCGCTTGAATCAAGTCAAAACCAAAAAGCTAAAAAAAAGCCGAAATCAAATGAAAATCAGGATAGTTCAGATGTAACCGCGGCTGATAATACATCTCAGAAAGCAAAGTTAGATGTTGAATCTCTGCTTGCTGTTGGCTTAACCCCTAAGACTGCTGAATTATTATTTGGAAACATTATTCACGAAAAAGTTGAGTTAATAGACGGCTTTTTAATTGCACCTATAAGAGATAAGAAAACTCTTGTTAATGCCGTCACAAACAGCAAAGCCAGCGAAACAAATATCTTGTCGAGTTCAATCGTACAAGATAAGAATGACATCCATATTAAGGTGAAACATGACGCAGGAACGTAGTAACCCATTATTCCACGAAAATTTATACCGACCTGTATATGAATTAAATAAGGCTTACGTCTCTTTAGCCGCTGGTGTTGTAACCTTTACCTCAAGCGTTATTGAGAGTGAAGGCCATATCGGTATGGTGGGTTTTGGAATCACTACAATACTCACCGCTCAATGTGGACACTACACTCTAAAGGCAATTCCACTAGTCAAACGCCAGTGCAAAATCTTCTTCAACAAGATTGAATTCGAGGATATAAAAGCAATACGTCAAGAGCACATGGCTAAAGAGAATATCCTAAATCCAAACAACAAAAAGAAGGGAAAGAACAAGATATTCATTGGAAATGGATTTGAATGGGGCGTGGAGCATGCAAATCGCTCATATCAAATACAAGGATTATACTCTGACAAACAAGAGGTGAAGCTTCCACTATTTCTTAAGCCATTCGTTAAAAAATGGCGTAAAGAAACGTTAAAGCTTGGCGGTAAGCCATGGATTGATGGTGTCGGGGATGCCGAAAGGCAATACGTAGATGCTGAAACGTTCTTTGGCCACTCTATGATTATGGGCAATGTTGGTACCGGTAAAACAACAATGTTCATTTTGCTTAGCCTCGCGATGATCCACAAAGGCTATACCGTCATTGTATTAGACCCAAAAAACGATTCATCGTGGCGCAAAGCTTTACAAGCGGAAATGGAACATTTTGGTAAGGGCGAGCACTTCCACTACTTTCACCCTTCTAAACCATCTACATCTTGCACAATAGATCCGATTAAAAACTGGAATAGACCGACTGAGATAGCTGAACGTATCGCATCCATTATGGTTGAGTCGGGTAAAGAAGATAGCTTTATTCGATTCAACTGGAACGTCATAAACTCAACAGTTAACGCGATGCTTTATGCGGGCATACAACCACAAATCAAATCGATTGCTCGTTATGTGACAACAGGCAAAACCGCCTTAACTCAAAAGTGCCTTGAAAGACACTACGCTAAATGCTTAGGGGAAGATTGGGAGACTCAACTTAGCGCCAAAATGAGCTCTTTCGGGAAAACTCGTTTAGAGCAAATGCTAAATTACTATCAACAAGTTGTATCTCAACAACATCAATCACCAGAAGTGGATGGCATAATTCAGTTGCTTACGCACAACGCCGAGCATATGCAAAAGATGACAGCTAATTTACTTCCTATTTTTAGCGTCCTTACATCTACACCTATGGATGAGCTTATATCACCAGAAGAGGCGATAGCAGAAAGCTTAGATGCGCGTGATGAGGATACTAGATACGATACAGCTGAAAGTGAAAGCATAGATTACACATCAAATCACATTGAAGGTGTATCAAAGAAATCTGGGAAAATAAGAGAGAAAGACAGTCGTTATGTAGACACTTCAGACATCGTTGAAAATGGAGGACTACTTTACATGGCGCTTGATTCTCTCAGCGACACAAAGACAGCTGGTTATTTGAGCAAACTTGTTTTAGCTGACATTGCTGCTGTAGCAGGTTCACGATACAACTTCTCAGAAGGGAGAGGCCGTCGAGTAGCGGTGTTTGTGGATGAAGTACATGCAGCGATTGCTGGGAATGATGCTCTTTTGAATTTATTAGCCCAAGGTCGTGCAGCATTTATGCAAATGTTTATTGCAACCCAAACTAAAGCTGATATTGAAGCTAAAACAGACCCAGCTACTGCAAACCGTGTATTAGGTCTGTGCAACAACTTCTTCTCTATGAGAGCAAACGACACATCAACTCAAGAATATGCTTCCAGCCAATTTGGTGAAGTACCAATAACCAGCCAACAAATCACTTTAGGTCAAAGTTCAGGGAACACAAATGACATGACTGACTTTGGTTCTTCATACGCTGAGAGGCTTACACAACAAAACGACAAAGCATTTAACGAAAGCCTACTTGGTTCGCTGCCTATTTTACAATATGTAGCACGACTTGCTGACGGCAGAACAATCAAAGCTAAAGTACCGGTAATACAACGATGAGCAGAGAAAAAGTATATAAAATTCAAAGTAGATGCTACAAAAAAAGCAATGTGAATAATTCACTTTCAGAAGATAACAAGCACATATACTCGGTCATCTACAAGAAAGCACCTGCTGTGGAAGAAACACTTCGATATTTGTTAGATTTTATTGGGGATGAATTGAAGCATCCACAACAAGATGTAGATCTATTTAATCACATCATTAACAAAGCTGGTCAGCACTCTCTTGTACATAATTCACATCTGAGCCGAGCAGAGTTTTTTAAAGCCTTTCTCTTCACGGTTACAAGTGAACTTACAGCCGTACTCGATGTTATGGTCTACACAGGGGGCTCAGGCTCGTGTATTGCAGTATGGGACCCACTCTTAGAGACAATCAGCCAGTTTCTCATCACGCACAAGAACTCAGCAATACGCGCTAAACCAAACTTGATTGAAAAAGAGTTAAATCAAGAATCATTATTGATGGTACAGCACTTTCTGATGAGCAAGATTGTGAAGCGTACACACCTGTTCTATTTCGGCATTCCTAATTTCGATGAAAGTAAAACCCTTACATTTAAGGAGGCGTTTTCGTCATGATTTATGAGAATGACAGTGAAGACCTATATAAGGATAAGTCTGGAGAGCAAAATAGAAAAAAAGAATACTCAAAGTTATTCATTTTTATTCTATTTGCGTTAGCAGCACAGGTTCTTGCTTTAAACCCCACCAGCTTTAACAGAATGCTAGAAAATGAAGTTAAAGCGAGCTACAAGGCCATCGGTGAAAAGAATTGGCTTAACCTTACAGATGCATCGTATAGGCACTACAACACAATCATTGTGAGGTCAGGATTTAAGCAGTATTTCTTAGACAAAGTAAATCGAGATACAGACGATAAAAACCCTTTAGCCAGGCTAACAGCAAAACTTTTGCCTTTAGTGAAAAGAGTAACAAACAACATACAAACGCTTACATACCAAATCTTACACAGAGCAAACCTTTTAATGATTTGGCTTTATATTTTAGTGCCATTCGCACTTGCACAACTAGTTATTGGTGTTTATAGCTGGAGAATTAGGGCTTATACATTCGGTAACAAAACAAAGACTCGTATGTTAGTTATTAAGAAGCTAATCAAAGGTATTTTAGTAGGTGTCATTGTCTATTTCGCCCTACCCAACTTTTACCCTACAGCTGGGGCATACATACCTTTTATTGCTTTATTATTTGCATCATTCCTAACATCTAGGTACATAGCAACACTACAAAAGCATATATAGTTCAAGCAAAATTAAACCTGCACAAAAAAGCTGGCCATAATTGGCCAGCTAATCTCTGAAATTATATTGCCAACTTAGGAACGCAGCTCATTTGCTGTACTTGAGTAATCTATACCTTTCACAACTACACGAAGTTCAGTTCTATCCTTCATGATTTCGTCAGCTTCACTTTGTAGCCACTCAACCGTTTGGGCTAGTGTCATCATATCACCTGTTTCAGGGTGCCTCCATTTACGGGTTTCTCTCATCATTATCAGCAGACAGCCGACATAACACCGCTCATGATTAAGGTACTGCCCAATTAGTTGGTCAATTAAAGCTTTCTTTAATTCAGAGCCAGACCATTTATTACTCTTATCATCAATTTTCAACTCAATAGAAGCGTAACAACTAAAGCTGGTGGCTTGCAGCCTAATATCCGTTCGTTTTTCAGCTATAACAACAGCTTCTTGACTTACAGAATATGCCTCATGATTATTAGCGTCTAGGTAAGCAGATATAAACCTTCTCGCTTCTAACTCACCTTGTACTTTCCTAAAAGTATCAATAGTACTGAACTCATCGTTAAGCAAATGATGTTCGAAGTCATCTAATCGGCTTGTCATTACGTTGAATAACCCATCGTTATCAAGTGGGATATATTTGTTTTTATCAACAAGCTCATTATAAGCTCTTACATTCATCGGGGTTTTAGGCTCAGATAGTGAGGCGGCTACATCAATGGCCATCTGGTTCAGCCTACTCTCCAAATGCTTAGCCTGTGGTATTTTTGCTATACCTTTAAGTATTTCAATAGTACGAATGTCATTAACTTTTGAAATACACTGCAATAAATAGCTGCGCGCATATTCCGCATCATCTCTCATATCGGGTCTATAACTTCCCCCTTCCCTTACATGGTCATCCTTTGGATCTACAACCTCATAGCAGCGATTCAATAAACTATTAAGGATTTCAAGCCTCAAATGTTCTTCTATATCTTCAAAAGTAGGGGGTAAGCTATGATGGCGATCACCAAAGACATTTGCGAATAAAGATATTCCTTTTTGATTAAGCTCATCCGTCGATAAGTCATCTGTGAGCCTGATAATCAATTCACTGGCTCCGATGATATCCAAGTGCGCAAATAGTTTTACCCATTCGATCAAATCGGCATTATCAATTTTTCTATTTTTTAAGTGCTCTTCCAATAAACTTGCAAAAATATCCATTGAGTCACCAACAGTCACCGTTGATGCTAACTGGAAAATATACTTAATATCGGTATTCGGGCCCTCAGATAAAATAGCTCTGATATCCTCGATTCGATTTAAAGCGGCTTCAATGAGAGTTTTTTTGATCAACTCAGATTGGGAGTAAGTCATTCTAGAAAATAAAGGGGCACTTTTTATCTGTGAGAACCCATCTAATTGTGACATAACTTCTTTAGTTAGAGCTTCCTTTACTGCGCCAGGTTGAGCAGCTATCAATTTAGGTAAATAGTCTGCAAAGCCGTTCAATTCAAGTAGTGAAATGCGAACAGCTTTCACAGCCTCATCATGTGATAATTGGTTTTCCCAACCTTCCGTTTCAGCTGAGCACTTTACAGCTGATAATGACATTAAGCTTATATGTGAGTATGTGTTTTTTTCTTCTACTGGCTTTTCACTGAATAGCTTTATATCAGTGTTTTTCCAATACTGAGATAGCTTAATCCTTATCGCATCTAAAAAATCTTTTGAAAATATTCGCTCAATTGCTTCCGAATCCCAACAACCCCATTTCATATGGTTGGATTCAGATTGCCTCAGCATTTTAAAAATATTAAAAAAAGTGTTTTCAAAATTCTCTTCATCTAATTCAAAAGTCGGGCTGTTTAGAACTTGCTTTCTCCATTCTGTCCAGCTTTTCACTCTTTCTTCTTCTTTTACTTTTGCTTCTTCCCGACGCTGCCTTATTTCACGTTCATATTCATCAGGCTCGATTGGAACTGGATATAATTTACTGTGTAAATATGGGTAATATTCACAATCTTCAGAAATGAGTTCTTTTAATGTATCTTCAAGCTTTGGTAGTTTATGAGTAGTTACTAACTGCAGTAATCTAAATAAAGCAGCTGCCTTTTTATCTTTTGACTTGCTGTTTTTGAATGCATCTAAAACCCAAGGAATATCATTTTCGCCATATGGCTGGAGTAAATTAGTGTGATCAATATGATAATCACTAACTAGAAGATCTTTTTCACCTTCAAGTGCAGTCGCTAACTTAAGACAAGCCCAATAATACGCTTCTCTATGTACAAGTGATGTTTTTAGAATGTCTTTTAGCGCCTTTACTTCATCCCTAGCAATTATACTTTCTTGATACTCCGAAAAGTGAAAGGCTACCGCCAGTGACCATGCCCAGTCTTCAAACTCTTCCTTCGAATACGGAACCGTTTTTGAACAGGAGCAGTAAACAGCATCAGCAAAGTGCTGATATTTTGAATCCGCTCGAAATATGCGTGATTCCTCAGTTCTATTCTCCCAAATTATTTGGGCAAAACTATCTCGAATAGTTGCTACCGACTTCAAATCTATTGCTTTAGACTCTACACATTTATACAGCTCATAACCTAACCCATGCACATTATTAGATACTTCTTCTAACTCTTGCGCCAAGGCTATAAACTCATCCAAGGTAATAGATTCAGGTAATAATTTAGATATTAATTGGCGTCTAAGTCTTTGCGGCCATTCGTCGCTAAGTACAATTTTCCCGAGTTCTTTCTTATCTTCGACACTACCAAACTCTAGAATAGTCCAAGCAGCATAAACTCTATGTGCCATATTCAGTTCACAATCGTGAAGAGCCTGTTTAGCTAAATCGGTGCAATCAACTAATGGTGTAAAATAGATCAACTCAATCAGAAGCTCGCGGGTTTCATAGCCTTGATATGCTTCATCCCAACATTCTCTGATTACGCCAGACAACTCTGGAGATGCAATTTTTTGAAGCTCTCGTTGCCCAATACCAACACCTGACCACCCAGAGTTTTGAGAATACTTATTAACAAAGCAACGAATTAGCTCTGTACGTTGTTCAATATCTAATAAGGCAGGCATGCCCTGTCTGAACATTAACGCTGGGGAACGCGTCTTTACTTCATTAAAAATGTCTCTATTCCATAAGGCCATCCAAGCAGTAATAGGCTCCATACTAGGTATTAAAACTTTTTCACCACCAATTTCAGCAAACAGAAAGTTAAACAAATCATTCGTTTTTAAACCGTTTTCTTTAAGCTTTTTGAGTTGTTTCGCTGCTAGATACTCCTGCGAAGCGCGATGATGAAACCTATATTGCTTAACTCCCGTAATAGTGAATATTGGTTTTCTAATTAGCTCATCTAATTCAATAGGACTAAAATCAGTTAGGATCTCACTGATACTCACTAAGTGAGGTTTACCTGGCGTAGCTTCTAAGCTTATTGATCGCCTTTGCATCATAAACAGTGCAAAGGCTATACGTTCTACGGCTTCCAACGCCCTTGTTTCACTAAGCAATCCCCCTCGGAGTAATAAACGCTCTTTCAATCTTTGCGAAATACCATTATCAAGTTGTTCCTGTAAGTCACCTAACTTCCCATCAGTTATTAACTGGTCCAAAGCTGACAAAATGTCATAAGGCAAGCGATATAAGTGCCACAACTCTTTTGCATTTAAATAATTTATAAACTCTTCGGAGTGTTCAGGGGCATAACTATTAGCAAATTGCTCTATGTCGCCGTTGTTGAAGGATAACAATGAGTAGATTTTAATCGTATCTTCACTACTAGCTTCACTACTAGCTTCACTACTAGCTTCATCACTGTATTCTTGCGTGCTGGTGGAATTTTCATTTGAAAGTAATTTTATTAGTTCCTTTTCCCCATCTACAAACTCTTCTGTTTCTTCTTCATCCGTATTTCGATTGGCCACCAGCGTTCTAAGTGCAACCATATCGATCTCATCATTCCAATCATTGGGCCTACATGAAATATAAAACTTTGCTTGAGGTAGTGCCGCTACGCCAATTGCTTTTTTTATATCTTTAAGAGCACGACGTAGACTTCCATTCCTAAGTTTTAACTCATCAACAGCATCTAAAAAAAAGTAAGCCTCTTGATCTAAACTCTTTTGCCACTCTTCGAAACGTAGCTCATCGTCTTCTGAGATGGCCCCAAAAAAATCAGAATCCTGTAATTGCTCTAAGGCTACAAAGAATGAGTACTTGTTTTGTTCTTTTAAGAGAGCATCTTGCTTTTGAAACTCAAATGTTTTGCCGCACTTCCCTACGCCAAGGATAACCACGCATTGACAATCATCTAGCTCTGCCCAAGATTTAGCGTCGTACCGGCCATCCGGTAATAGATAAGCATCATCTTTATTCAAATCATCCTGCGTAACTTCTGCAAATACACGATTAATATCTACACCTACCATTAATTTATCCCTAATTTCATTCTTATAATTTAATACTCTCAAATAACCTGCAATTGTCTAGTTAATGAGCCTAAATAGCTTTAACTGGCAAGTGCACATACGCGATTACACAGAGCGCCATTGAATTAATTATCACCCAAATATCTAATTCCCCAATTTTTATTCAAATTTAAATAAAAATCCGGCTTTATGCTGTTTTTAAGAGTTTAAGATTAATTCGACTTTAACGTTGAACATTAACTCTTAAGAGGTTTAAAAATGGAACTAACCAACCAATCACACGTTGTTGAAGCACCAACAATCACTAAAAAAATGTCTACAGCTAAAAAAGCGACCATCGCACTGATGGTAATCTCTTTAGCTCTATTAATTTCACAAGGCGTAATGGCTGCGGCCCCAACTTCTGGTGACTTCCTATACGGAGTTTACAATGAAGTAGTTGGCTGGTTAACCGGCGCACCTGGCATCATCATTTCAATTTTCACATTTGGCTTTGCTGCTTTCCAAGGCATTATGAAGCAGAACTATGCTACTTGTGTGGGTGCATTCCTTATCGCACTGCTATTTGCAAATGCACAAGATGCTGTTGAGTACTTCCTAACTGCTTCAGTTGGAGTGCTTTAAACCATGGAAACGCCCAATCGCTACCGCTGCAAGACCCACATCAACCAACCGCTATTAATCTTGTTTGTATTTACTAAAGAACAAGTAATACCGTTGATGGCCGCAGTAGCGATTGGCATGGTGACAAAACAGACCTTTATCCTTGTATGCCTAGCCATGGCATACATTTATATCTCTCAAAAGGTTAAAGGCCGATTCCCTAAAGCCTATGTTAAACACAAGCTTTGGTCTTATGGGTTCATCTTAACCAATCAAAGCAAATCAATTGCAGATCCAGTTAAACGTACATACCACCGCTAAGGCAAGAAAATGCTTGATGATAAATCCGCTTCAGTTCGAAGCTTCAAATCGATGGTTGCATCTAACAACATAAGCCGAGTAGCTAACCTATTTTTATCCATTACAGTTGCTCTAAGCGCTTTAACACTGTTTTTCAAAGACAGTGAAGTCGTTGTTATCCCAGAACAGAATTACTTTGGTGAGCTTACAATTCAAGGCGATAAAGCTAACCAGAATTACCAACAAGCATGGGCCTACAGCGTTTCTACTCTAATAGGCAACATTAACTCGCAAAACATCGACTTTGTAAAAAAGATAATGATGAAAATGTTATCTCCACAACTACAAGTTGAAATCGAGCCAATGCTAGATAAGCAAGCTGAAATGATAAAAATGCGTGATATACGACAAGTTTTTATTGCTGACGACCTAATTCATGAGCCTGAAACTGATTTAATCACCATTTGGGGGCAAAAAATCACTTTTATTGGTGGAGAACCTAAAGCAGATACGAAGTGGAGCTACGAATTTAAGATCACCGCAAGAAATGGAAGACCTAAAATCACCCACTTAGATCAATATCCGGGCACCCCAAGAAAGCGAAAACAAGCGATGGAAGCGCGTGGCGATGCTGAACCGGGAACTTTAGAGTCGCAACCTTACTATGACAGTGAACTGGAGATAGGGGTGCTAGAAGCTGCAAAAGATCTGAAAGTGAAAGAACAACAGGAGAGCAACTAGATGAAAATGAAATCAATACTTTTAGCCATTGGTTGTGCGTCTAGTACATTCACCTTCGCTAATGATGCAACTGAAAATCCAAGCGATACATTCAAGCTACCAACAGAGGTAGTAAATGAACAACCTATTCCGGTTACAAAGCAAGCTATATTCGAAGCGGCAAAAAACGGCATTAAATTAGATAGTCGAAGCGAGCCTGTAATGAAAACAGTCTCCCCTCAAGATGAAATCAATCAAATTGCCGATAACGTAAAACCAAACGGAATGATGAATGAAGCTGATTTTGACCAGTACCAGCAGCCACAAACTGCACAGTCAATTCGCTCAGGTAATGGGTACTCATTCCTAGATATCGTTAAATCAAAATACAAGCCAACCCAAAACCTTAGCAATCTTGAACCAGGCGCTAATATCGCTGTACCTGTAGCTGTCGGCTTGACGAATCCAATCATAACTAATTTTAAGATGGTTGCTGCTAGAACCCACGACGAAGAATCAGTCATTGAATTAGAAGATGGCCGTTTATACATCACTTTAAACTCACTTAAGCCTGTTGCTTTAATGTTGTTTGAAGAAGGTGTTCCAGAGTCAATGATTAATCTTACATTGGTACCAATGGAAGCGATGCCCGTTGTTGTAAATGTCGATGTGAATCTTTCAAAAACGATGCAATACAAAGGCGCAAATCACAGAGCGGAAATAAAAGAGCAAGAAGCATTAGCTGAAGCGTCTTTAACTGAAGGCCACGTCGCAAATGTTGAAACAGATCGAGTAGCGCGTATTAAGCAAATTCTAAAACCTGTTGGTAAAGGTGAAATACCACAAGGTTTCTCACTTTCTCATGATGTATCAAAAGCGATGCACCAACCTTGCGGCTTAACCATTAGTCAGCAAGTACTACAGCGAATTGTCGGTCCAAGAGAAGTTGTTGATGTAGTCAGAGTCCAAAATACAACTACTCGCCCCTATACAATTCGTGAACAAATGTGCGAGTCACGTGATGTTATGGCCGTTGCCATTTACAACAAATCACTACTTCAACCTGGCGAAGCAACAGAAGTTTATATCCTGCGAGACAAATTGCGCCAAAGCATTGTTAACACTAACTCTAAACGTCCTCGTGTAATCAACTAAGGCTGGTGGAAATGAGCATTAAAAAACAATGGGAAAATCCCAAAGTTAGAAAGTTTGCAGCAATACTGGTGATTATTCCTATTGCGTTCTTTGGTTATAAGTCGATGTCTTCGAGTGATAATAAAACCAGTCTGCAGGACAGAATTGCAGCAAGACAAGCTGAAGACCGCCTTGATGGAAAGGGTAAAGTACGCGGGCTATTTGATTCAGAAAGCATTGCTAACATCGATAAAAACGAATTCGACGAAATCTATGACAAGTCTGTAGACTCAATTCGCAGAAAAGAGCGTGAGGTATATACAGAAAAAGAGCGTGTACTTGAGATGGTTCAGCAACAGCAGCAAAGCATCGATGACCTGACGCTAAAATTGAAAGATTACGAGCGCCAACTGGAAGTGCGCGATAGAGCATATGCAAATACCCAACATAATAGACAATCAAATGGTGGCTCACGCTCAAATTACAACACTTCATACTCTGGTGCAGAGCAAGGGCAACAAGCTATAGCTGATGCACCACAACAGTACGATGAGAGGGTCTTTGACAGAACCCCTACTCAGCTTGTTACTGCAAAACCACAAATCGAAGGCCGTGTTATTAGAACTATCACCCAACGCAGCGTTCGAAGCATTAAGAGTTCAGGTGTTGTTGAAGAAAAACAGCAAAAAGATTTGTTGATCACACAACAAAGTCTAAAACCTGTAAAAGAGGTCCAAAAGAAAAGCGATCCAAATGAAGGTGGACTAATTGATTCTGACGAAGGCGTTGTTTATTTGCCTGCAGGCTCATTCTTCTCTGGTGTTTTACTTACTGGTTTGGATGCTCCAACACAGCTTGCAGCCAAATCTTCTCCTATGCCGGTTGTTATCCGAGTTAAAAAAGAAGCTATCTTGCCTAACCATTTCACTTTAGATATTCGCGAGTGTCACGTTATTGGCCAAGCAATCGGGGATTTATCAAGCGAAAGAGCGCATATCCGCGCACAATCAATTACATGTGTACGTAATGACGGTAAGAGTGTTGAAAGCGCGATTCAAGCGAATGCAGTCTCTGACTTTGATGGCAAACTTGGTATAGCCGGCAGACTTGTAAGCAAAAATGGCAACCTCTTAGAAGGCTCTATGGCAGCTGGATTTATGAGTGGCATTTCTAAAGCTGTTGCACCTCAACGAACTACATCAATCAATACGTCTGGTGGTGATAGAGCGGTATGGGAATCAGTAGACTTAGGCTCCGTTGCTTCCGCTGGTGTGTTCCAAGGCTCAGCTGATGCTATGGATAGACTAGCTGAATACTACATCGCTTTAGCAGAACAGATTCACCCTGTAATTGAGATATCACCGGGACGTTCAATTACATTCGCTGTGCTATCTGGCACTAAACTAAAATTAGGTGATTAAACAATGAATGACTATATAAAAATGATTCTTATAAGCCTAGTAATGTCAGCCTTAGCATTTTTTGCTGGTGTATCTTACACAAAAGCAGTAAGCGAAAAATCGATGATTGAAGTAACTGATTTAATTGCAGGTTATGCGAAAGTTCAAACGTTTAATCCAGAAGAAATTTCAAAGCGCATTACATCGGAAGGAGCAACACCTGCAGAGCTGGCATCTTATATCGAGCGCTATATTAAACTCCACCAGCTCAAAGGGGTGATGCTAATTGATGAAAGCTATGTAGTTGCAAAGCCTAATTTCTCATCATCTGCAACGCTTACTATGGGCGAACTTAATCAGCTAAGCGAGAAGTACAATATTAAAACTGAAATTGATTATGATTCACTACTAAATGAGTTCAATAAAGCAGTTGAAAGCGCTAAGAATTAAAACACTTTAGATCCCAACTAAAAACCGCCTTTTACAGGCGGTTTTTTTTTGAGCTCTGCTCAGTTCTTGATATCGATTGAGTTTTATAGAATATAAAAATCAACCCAAGCAGCCTAATGTTTTGAATTCACCTCAAGTATTCATTGACCGCGAGAGCAATGCAAAAACACAGCGCGATGGCCTACTTCTATTGTGCATAAGTAATTATGAATTTCACTTATGCACAAATTCTGTGGAAAATGCTATTTAGCTCTCTAAAATCATTGCCATACAATAGTCAAATAAACATTGTAATTTTTATCAATTCACCCTACTCCACCAGCACTGTAAAAAGTGATTATTTCTCTCAAAAATGCCCGATTTTAAATAACGCTTAACCTAGTTGTTAAGTTATTAATTTCTGGAATTATTCCGATGGATTCTCATACAAAATTACACCCGAAAGTAAAAAGCGCAATTACCAGTATCAAACAAAAAATTATCGAGGGGTGGTCTGTAGCAATCGGTTTATCTGGCAAAGACTCATTTGTAACAACACACTGTGCAATTGAAGCTTTAAAACAGGCTATTGATGAAGGCTATAAGGTGTCACCTATGTCGATTTACACTATCGATACTAGTATCGATAACTTTGAGATTATGGATTTCATGCTTGACGTTCACCAATCCATTGACGATTACGCCAACTCTCATCAGTTGCCAATTCAAACAGAAGTTCTTAAACCCCACCTAATGACAAGACCCATGGTTCAATACCTAGGTCGAGGGCTATTACTTAGAACAGCTCAAAACCAACACAACGGTAGGCAATGCACTTCTGTTTGGAAAATAAAAGTGCTTGAAGACCACTTACGTGGACTTGAAAATTATCTTGGTACATCAAAAGTATTGTCAATATCAGGTGTACGTGATTCAGAAAGTTCAATTAGGGCTATAAACATTAAAAAGCGTGGTGAGAGCATCGATGTCGTAACAAAAACAGATATAGGATATAAGCTAGCTCCCATCAAAGATTGGTCTCTCAGCGATGTCTGGTCTCTAATATCATTTATTGAAGACGGCGAAATTGAGTCTTTTGGTGAAGATGTTGTCACCGACTTAAGAAAACATTATGCAGCTGGCAATTCTGGTGTTTGTGATTTGCTTGCGGGTTCTTCAGCTGGGCAATCTAAACCTTGTAGCGCCCGTTTTGGCTGCACTCTCTGCGCAATAGTCCCCAAAGATAACAGCCTTATTAACCAGATTGAAACCAATGAAGAAAAATATGGATACATGAGAGGCGTAGCAGAGCTAAGAAATTTTATGCTCCACAGCTTAAATGACTTCAACTTATCCCGTAACTCTGTTGGTAAACAGATTGATAAGGATGGTAACGTAAAATTAAAGTACAACGATTACTCTATTGAGTTCCGTCAATCGCTATTACGTATGGTGCTCACACTGGATGCAATTGAACAAGAACGTACTGACAACCCTAAATTCCAGTTAGTCGACTATTCAACACTTATAGCCATACAGTGGAACTGGGCAATCGAAGGTGGGGAAGGTTCATTCGGATCAGCTATTAAGATTTGGCATGATGTGCACACAAATGGCGAACGCTACCCAATACCATGTATTGAAATGACGCCAGCAAAAAAGAACCTTACCGCTAGATATGTCAGCATCAGCAAATTACTTGAATCTGAAAACCCTAAAGGTTTAGAGATGACCAGCGAAGAGAAATCGAAGTACCAACCTCACGCGATCTACTCTGATGAAGGTGTTATTCATACAATGCCATATTTTACTTCTGATAAAACTCAAGTAGTTGAAGGAATGGGCTGGGAATACATTGAATGTATTTACACACATTACGAGAGTGAAGGGCTAACAAGAGATGATAGTATATGCCCTACAGCCATAATTAAAGACTTAATGCAGCGCGGCATAGTCACTGTTCAAAGCAGCAGTTTAAATAGACTAAATGAGAGAGTTAAACGCGCTCAAGCAATTAATGCTATTAAAGCCAGAGGGGGAGACATAGAAAGCTATTTGTTGCTTAATTCTTCGGATACCCCAATTAAACATGAAATAGAGGAATCATTTCAGGTTGAACTTTTCTAGTTTAAATACTCAATAATGGATATGTCCGTCTTCTTTAAGGTGGGCTAGCCTAGTCTTACAATAACGATTAAAAACTGTGCTAAAAAGGCCGTTAGTCACGGCCTTTTTGGATACCAAAAAACTCTCCCAATGTTTTCTCTTGCAGCTCTGGTAAGCGTTCCACTAACCAGCCTATATAATCTAGCCCTGGGTTCGCTCGATTAGCATTAAGTCTATTAATGAAGGCCTGAACTTCACTATCAGTGCCATCCATACCATACACCTTACGATAAAGCTCCTTCGCTTTGCCTATCTCTTTGATTTGTTGGCAAGCACGCTCAATAAAGTGCTTACCAAAATCCTCTTTTTTTCTCGGCATAGTTCTTTTATTCACTTTTCTAATCCACGCACTATAGGTGTTTTTACAAAATATATCAAAATTGATATTGCCATATATCAACTTTGATATATTATAGGTATATCAAAGTTGATATGTAAACAAGGTTGTAAAAATGCTTTCATCAAACATTGCTGAAATAGACAAACACGATGATCAGATTACTATTCCAACGTTGCGTCAAGGTCTACTGGCTACATCTGATAAAATCATTGCACTGGAGCCAGCTATGCCAGGTGTTTACTTCAATGCTCCAGATATCGAGTTGAATTATGATGTAGCTGTTGTGTGCATGTCGGGTGGTAAAGATAGTTTCGCGGCACTTAAGCGCCTTCTCGATATTGGATTCCCGAAATCGAAGATTGAAATGTGGCACCATCTTGTTGATGGTAATGAAGGTTCAACTCTAATGGATTGGGCCTTTATAGATGATTATTGCGTCAAATTTTCAGAAGCTGTTGGCATCCCTCTTTACTTTTCTTGGCTAAAGCATGGGTTTGAAGGAGAGATGCTTAAAAATGATAGTAAAAGTCACTCTCATATTATTCAAACGCCTGAAGGTCTTATTGAACTTACACGAAACAACGCAAAAACAGACACACGCCTAAAATTCCCTCAGCAAGCGGCATCACTTCAAACAAGGTGGTGTAGCTCGGCACTAAAAATAGATGTTGGCCGTAGGGGGATAACAAGCCAAGATCGTTTCATTGGTAAACGTGTGCTATTTGTCACTGGTGAGCGCCGAGAAGAATCAGGTAATAGAGCTAGATACAATCAACTTGAACCTCATGCTGGTGACACTTTAAGAAAATCAAAATCACCACGCAAACCTCGTCATATAGATGCATGGCGGCCCGTCCTGCACTATAGCGAAGAACAAGTGTGGCAATCACTTGCTGATTGGCGCTTAGTAGCTCCAGTGCCTTACCGATTGGGTTGGAGCAGAAGCTCCTGCCAAACTTGTATTTTTAATGGTGATCGTATCTGGGCAACCATTGGCCAATACTTCCCTGAGAAGCTTAAAGCTATTGCTGACTATGAACGTCAATTTGCTACAGCTATCAGTCGCAAAGGGCTCACCGTATCCGAGAGAGCGGCTATTGCTAACCCCCTGATAATTGATGATCAGGTTGCTTTAATGCAGGCTTCCCATAGAGAGTACACATTACCTATTTTTCTTCGTGAAGGAGAGGCTTGGAAATTGCCTGCTGGTGCATTTGGTATAGAAAGTTCAGGTGCCAGCTAATATCGCGTACCTGCATAGAAAATTCTGTTTTGATTCAAATTAATTATAACACCAAAGCCATCATTCTCCGTGTTATAGTCTTTTGAATATATAGAGGGCTTTCCTCGGGTACCAGTTAATTGAGAGTTACCCATCATAGAACTTATTGGAGATTTGAATGGACGTTCTAGTTATTATCTTAATTAATCTCATTGGGGCTGGATTAGTTACCAGAATAGAAAAAACTCGCGGTAAAGTTGATGAAGACAAGAAAAGTTTATTCATGGGGCAATGGCCCTATAACCTTATTTTGCTCTTCGGCACATTAGGGGTATTAACTACAAGTGCAGTGAGTATTTTTGTGTGCGTGGTAAGTGCGACTGTAATCTTTTATTTTTTAGCGATAGTAAAAGCATACAGAGTGACAAAGTAGGCCAACCAATACAATTATTGGCTGGTGGATATTTGAGAGGTGACGCTTATGAAAAACCCTTTGAAACTGCGGTTTAACGTGGAAGAAAATACTATACTCCGTTTTTGTACCGCTATTATATTTATTTTGCTACTTCTAGGTGTGTGGCAATTTAATCATCACTGGAATAAAAAGCACACCCTTAAGATAATTGATGTAGGTGCAGCTATCGACGCCGACTATACCATCAGTCGATTTGATGGTGATACAACCAAGGTTTCAGCAACTGGCGGGACATTTCTTGTTGCTGGAGTATTTCAAGTTATCAAGGGAAACAAACTTATTCTTGAACTAAGTAGTAGCGGTCGTCAAAAGCTATGCGATACCGTTCAAAACATTTGTTTTAATGGGTATCCGGAATTTCTGGTTGATAAAATGCCAAAGATGTAAAGAAGAAAATCTTTCTCAGCGGATTATCTGATTGATCCTCTTCAGCCTACTCTACTGCCAATTTTCTGTTTCCACCTTCGCCTGAGTCTTCATAGCGATGCTGACTAGGGAGGACAGCGAGAGCTGGGCAAGCGTCAAAGCGGTTCTGGTTCATGCGCAATCCGGACACCTGCACAACATTCCTCTTGTAAGAAACCGATCAAATTCTCTAGGTGCCCATACTCGGATATACAGACAATCGTGCGGCTATGTTTCTCCTGCCGGATCAGCCCTACCTTGGCCATGCGCGCAAGGTGATGTGATAGCGTCGAAGCAGGAATACCCAGCCCCTTCTGGATATCTCCGACCGAAGCCCCATCATGGCCAGCTTTGACCAGAAAGCGGAACACGGACAGTCGGTGACTATTCCCTAGCTCAGCTAAGCTGGCTGCAACCTTTTCGTGATCCATAGCACGCCCCAATAATTCGATGTTTCTAGAATTATAGTTGACAGGTCGGATAAACGCAAGTAGGCTGCGTACATCATTTCGACAATACTAGAAATATAGGAGTAATATTGAATGTCATCTCAACTCCAAGACGCTCTAGGCATGTTCGCCTTTCTCGCTATCGAGCTATCGGTTTTATTCATTGGCATTAGCTTGCTGGTCGGAGTTCTTCAACGTCACATCCCACCATCCAAGGTGGAAGCGTTACTGACTTCCAGTGGGAAGCGAGGCTATTTTCTTGCTGCTGGTTTAGGAGCTATAACGCCCTTCTGTAGTTGCTCGACTATCCCCATGTTGAAAGGGTTGATTCGGGCACGGGCCGGTTTTGGGCCGATGATGGTGTTTCTTTTCTCATCTCCGTTGCTGAATCCTATCGTCGTCGGCCTGCTGGTTGCCACGTTTGGATGGACACTTACTGCTATCTATGTGCTCGCCGCTTTGGTGGTCGCGGTAGGTGCCGGATGGCTGCTTCACACGCTTGGCTTCGAGCGTTATGTGCGCCGGACGGCGACACAAGAGAGCAGTGGATGTAGTTCATCAGCAAGCCCGTGCAGTGCTACATCGACCGCATCGAGTTGCGGCACCAACAGCTGCGACACCACTCCGAAGACGGCTTCTTGCGGGGCTGATAGGAAGACAACAGTCTCTACGTCTAGCGAATGCTGTGACAGTCAACCCACTGTCACGGTTAAGAAAGAAGGGAAGTACAGTGGTGTGTGGCGGGAAGCTTGGTCGGACTTTATCGATGTGTTGCCTTACCTGCTCATCGGTATTGCGATTGGCAGCGTGATCTATGGTTTCATGCCCACTGACTTATTGGAGCAGTATGCAGGCCCAGATAATCCCTTTGCCATTCCAGTTGCCGCTGTCATCGGCGTGCCGTTGTATATTCGCGCTGAAGCCGTCATACCTCTGGCAGCGGCTCTGATGGCCAAAGGCGTGGGTGCCGGGACGGTGCTAGCGTTGATCATCGGCAGTGCCGGAGCCAGCCTGACTGAGCTCATTCTGTTGCGCTCTTTGTTCACGCTGAAGCTTTTAGCGGCGTTTTTAGCAGTCATTTTTGCTATGGCGATGATTGCCGGTTACGCCACCTACCTGTTTTTCTGATCAAGGCGGGAGATGATTAATTCGTTAAGCCTTCCTGGGTACCAGTTGGTGGATTCTGATGAGCAGAATGAAGACATACATTTTCGGCTTGAAGCACCTACACCAGTAGCCTGCGAGGGGTGCGGCGTGCAGGGTGAGTTCGTGCGGTTCGGCAAGCGTGACGTTCCCTATCGTGATCTGCCCATCCACGGCAAGCGGGTCACTCTCTGGGTGGTCCGCCGCCGATACACCTGCCGGGCCTGCAAGACAACATTCAGGCCCCAGCTACCGGAGATGGTGGACGGATTCCGTATGACACTGCGGCTGCATGAGTACGTGGAGAAGGAATCCTTCAACCACCCCTACACCTTTGTGGCGGCACAGACCGGCCTGGACGAGAAGACGGTGCGCGACATCTTCAACGCCCGCGCCGAGTTCCTGGGGCGCTGGCACCGCTTCGAGACGCCCCGCATCCTGGGCATTGACGAGCTATACCTGAACAAGCGCTACCGCTGCATTCTGACCAACATTGAGGAGCGAACCCTGCTCGACCTGCTGGCCACCCGCCGCCAGGACGTGGTGACCAACTACCTGATGAAGCTGAAAGACCGGCAGAAGGTCGAGATCGTCAGCATGGACATGTGGAACCCCTACCGGGCAGCGGTCAAGGCTGTGCTGCCCCAGGCCCGTATCGTGGTCGATAAGTTCCATGTGGTGCGCATGGCCAACGATGCCCTAGAGAGAGTGCGCAAGGGCCTCAGAAAGGAGCTGAAACCGTCCCAGAGCCGGACTCTCAAGGGAGACCGGAAAATCCTGCTGAAACGCGCTCACGAAGTCTCAGACCGGGAGCGCCTCATCATGGAGACCTGGACAGGCGCGTTCCCGCAACTGCTGGCCGCCTACGAGCACAAGGAGCGCTTCTACGGCATCTGGGACGCCACCACACGGCTCCAGGCAGAAGCCGCCCTGGACGAGTGGATAGCCACCATCCCGAAGGGCCAAAAGGAAGTCTGGAGCGATCTGGTCAGGGCAGTGGGAAACTGGCGCGAAGAGACCATGACCTACTTCGAGACGGACATGCCCGTCACCAACGCTTACACGGAGTCCATCAACCGACTGGCCAAGGACAAGAACCGTGAAGGGCGCGGTTACTCCTTCGAGGTGATGCGGGCACGAATGCTCTACACCACGAAGCACAAGAAGAAGGCACCGACTGCGAAGGTCTCTCCTTTCTACAAGAAAACCATCGGTTACGGACTGCCGGACTTCGCAGAGGAACTCAACTACGGAGTCGATCTATCAACCATCTGATAATGGTATCAGGTTGGTGGGGTAAAGGTGCCCCATCAACCATTAAATCCGTATACCCCTTTGTTAAAGGTCCAAACAATCTCGCCTGTTTTGCCTGGGTCCACATGGGTCATGTAAGGTTCGTCGTGCTCCATACCGGGAAATTTCAGCATCAACTCCGCATGCTTTGCATTCTCAGCTTGTGTACCAATTACAAACTCATGCAACAACTTGCCGGTGTTCTTGACCCGGAAGCGAATGGTCTCGCCCTGCTTGACTTCCAGCTTGCCAGGCTGGAATCGCATGTCGTCACCCATGCTGACGTCGACAGTTCGGATCACATTCGCAGCATCACCCGCAACGCCCCAATCAGTTTGTTCTTTCACCACTGGTGCGTTACTGCCTTTCTTGTCGCCATGGGCAAGAGCAATATTATTCACTCCCCCTATTAACGCAGCACAGGCCAATACAAGTCCTGAAAATTTAAACATTTACATTCCTTTACTTAACAGCCAATCAATGACCTGAATGACCCGTGGGTTTGCGCACCTGCAATTCAATGTGAGGCTGGTTTTTCTGCGCCAACTTCATGCTCGGCTGCCCTGCGTTGCCGCTGCGTTTGGGTTTGGCCAGTTCACCGGTGAACTCATATGCAACCGTACCTTCAGGGTGCTTGTACCAACCCGGGTCTGAATAATCGCCCGGCTTTTGGTCCTTGCGTACTTTCAGCATGCTGAACATGCCACCCATTTCCACAGATCCAAAAGGCCCCTCACCGGTCATCATCGGAATGGTGTTGTCGGGCAGCGGCATTTGCATTTCCGCCATGTCGGCCATGCCACGTTCACCCATCGCCATGTAATCCGGAATCAGGTTGGTGATTTTTTTGGTCATGCCGCGGTGGTCCACGCCGATCATGGTGGGCACATCGTGGCCCATGGCATTCATGGTGTGATGGCTTTTGTGGCAATGAAATGCCCAATCGCCTTCTTCATTGGCAATGAACTCCATTTGCCGCATCTGTCCCACGGCAATGTCCACAGTCACTTCAGGCCAGCGTGAGTTCTTCGGTGTTGGGCCGCCGTCGGTGCCTGTTACCTCAAATTCATGGCCGTGAATGTGAATGGGGTGATTGGTCATGGTCAGGTTACCCACACGAATTCGCACCCGGTCATTTTTGCGGGCCACCAAAGGCGAAATACCCGGGAACAGGCGACTGTTCCACGTCCACAAATTGAAATCCAGCATGGTCATGATTTTCGGTGTGTAAGCACCAGGATCAATGTCATAAGCATTCAGCAGGAAGCAGTAATCGCGGTCCACTTCGCTGATTAGCGGGTTCTTGTTTTTGGGGTGTGTAACCCAAAAGCCCATCATGCCCATGGCCATCTGCACCATTTCATCCGCATGGGGGTGGTACATGAAGGTGCCGGGCCTTCGGGCCTCAAATTCATACACAAAGGTTTTGCCAGCAGGAATACCGGGCTGGTTCAAACCGGTTACGCCATCCATGCCGTTGGGCAAGCGCTGGCCGTGCCAGTGAATACTGGTGTGCTCAGGCAATTTGTTGGTCACAAAAATCCGCACCCGGTCGCCTTCTACCACTTCAATGGTGGGGCCAGGGCTTTGCCCGTTGTAGCCCCACAAATGCGCTGTCATGCCCGGTGCCATTTCCCGCAACACAGGTTCGGCCACCAGGTGAAATTCCTTCACGCCATTGTTCATGCGCCAGGGCAATGTCCAGCCGTTCAAGGTCACCACCGGGTTGTAGGGTCGCCCGGTGTTGGGCACCAGGGGGGGCATTGTGTCGGGCGATGTTTGCAATACAGGTTCGGGCAAGGCGCTCATGGCGACTTTGCTGACGCTGGCCGCTGCCACTGCGCCACCGGTCAAGGCGGCTGCTTTAAAAAACTCTCGTCTGGAAGTCATGTTGAAGATCCTTTCATTTAGTGGCCACCGCCAGCGTCGCCGCCAGCACTGGCTGCTGCGCCACTGACCGACACCATCATGGGCTTGCCCACCACAGTGGCCTGCAAAGCGGCGTCAGCCCGCCAGAAATCGGCTTGGGCGTTGATGGCTTGAACCACCACATTCACTTGGTCGCGGCTGTCGGCCAACAGTTCGAAAACCCCGATGAACATGCCGTTGTAACGCAGCAAATTTTCATCGGCGATGGTTTGCCGCAGCGGAATGATTTCATCGCGATAATGGCGCGCAATGTCATAGGTGGTGCGGTAGGCGGAATAACTTTCCCGCAGGGTGGATTGTGCGCTACGCAACGTTGCTTCAAGCCGGTTGGCAGCAGCCAGTGTGTTGGCATTGAATGTGTCGCGCTTCATGCCACCCCAATCAAAAATCGGCAAGGCCAATTCAAGCTCATACCCTTTTTTGTTGTTGCGCTCGCCAGTGTCGTTCTCAAAAATTGTGTCGTAACGAATGCCCGCTTCAATGTCCAGAAAACTGGCCACATTGCCCAAGCCTTGTGCCTTTGCACTGCTGTCAAAGCCCTGCTTGGCCATTCGGACATCCAATCGATCTTCAGCGCGCTTGGCCACTTCTGAAGGTGCTTTGGGCGCTTCAGGCAAATCGGGCAGGCGCTCAGGCAGCTTCAGTTGTGCAGCTTGCTCGGTGTTCAAGCCCAACATGCGCACCAGTGCTTCGCGGGTGGCCGTGGCCTTGTGCCTTGTGGCAGCTAAATTAAGCGCTGCATCGGCATAAAAGCTTTGCTGGCGTGCACGCTGCAGGCGTGTGAAGTTGCCCACTTCCTGCATGCGGCGGGCCAGTTCAGCACTGGTTTGCGCGCTTTCAAACACTTGCTGGGCATAGGTGTGCGCCTGCTGGGCTGCCACTGCCTCCACCCAGGCTTGGCGTACCTGCGTCACTTGATCAACCACACTACTGGTTAATTGCAACTGCGCGCGGTCAATCTGTGTGCGGGCAATGCCTTGTCGCGCAGGCAGGCTGAGCAAATCGAGTAAACCGAAACTCAGCAAACGCCCCAGCTCCAGTTCATCCTTGATGCGCACGCGTTCAAATGTAAACACCGGGTTGTGAATGCGACCACTTTGTGCGGCTTGCGCAGCTTGAGCCCAGTTCTCGGCCAACACGGCTTGAAACTGTGGGCTGTGGGTCAGCATCAGCTCTACAGCGGCGGGTTGGCTTAGCGGCTCTTTCAGTATTTCGCCGGCCTTGGAGGCCATGGCCTGCCTTTGTTCATCAGTTTGAACAAGACTCAGCTTGCCGTTGGTGAAACCAGTCAATTCCTGATTGGTTTGGTTCACTGATTCATTGATGTTCACCGATGCACAACCCGCGAGCACCAGCACTGCCAGCGCAACGACGGTTTTTTTCAGCAAATGGGGGGTGTTCATTGCTCACCCCCATGATTGTGCGTCCTGGGTTTGACAGTCTCCTTGGCGCTTGTCGGTTGCTCCTTGGCTTTGTTTTCATAGGGCTCTCGCGCATACACGCGCCAGCCGCCAATTTCTTCAACCAGTTCATTGGCTTTGGGCCAGTTTTGTATCTCAGAATCGGAATACGCTTGGTAGCCTTCGAATGCCGACTGATATTCAAGAACTTGCACAGCTGGTTCAGCATGCGCTGGCAAAGCCAACGCCGACAACAGCAGTACGAATGGGTAATGGGAAGTCATACATCCTCGCAATTGTTCAATACACAGGGCATGCACGGGCTTTACCCACGCAGTGCCCACGAATCAAATTGCGAGTGTTTTCGGTGGCCGATCTATTCGACGCGTGTCGGCAGAATGGGGAATCTGGGGGGCAGACAGCGGGTGCAATGTGTCGTGCTGGATCGCGCCGAAACTGGCTTGTGCCACGGGCAGCAGCACTACCGCACAGGTGGGTGCGCAGTTGCAGCAACCGTGCAACGATTTCATCAATTTTTTGGAGTCATCAGAATTTGCATGATCATGCGAGTCCATCTCATGCATGCTGTGATCCATGCTGCGATGATCCATGTTGCTATGGTCCATGATCTGGACTGAACCAGGTCCATCACCATTCAAGTGGCATGCAAACATGCTCGCCTGCGCCATGCCTTGGACAGGCAACGCAAGCAACATTATCCACATGAGAAAGGTTCGTACCACTTTTGTCATAGACCGCAACATAGCATTAGTCCTCAGACTCGGCAAGTTGGGGAAAGTTGCAATGCCTGTCCATGATAATCACACCAACGCACCCTGCAGCCCGAGCTGTTCCACCAACAATGCACGCACTACCTTGGCTTGTAGATCAGCAGGTTCGTTCAGCCCCATCCTGTCCAAAAAGGGTTGGGCCGATGCAGGTGGCTTTGCGGCGAACATTGCTTTCAACAACAGCTTCCATTTGGGTGTTTTGTTGGCTATGGCCTTGACGGCTTTCAAGGCTTTGGCCAATTCCCATTCCACATCCGTGAAATCGCAACCCAGCGGGAAAGCTGGCAATACACCCTCTCTGGTCAAGGAATCGAGTCGCTTGGCGAGATTTTTCGGGGTGTTGTGCATGAAACTCTCTGGTATCTCGTAAGTCTCCTCGATTTTTCCCGCCAGCTTGGCTTGCTTCAACAGGTCCGCCTGAAACCGGGAGTCGGCGATATTGATCAATTCCCTGGCCACGTCAGCATCTGACTTGCCTCTCAGGTCGGCGACTCCATATTCAGTCACAACAATGTCCCGCAGGTGGCGCGGAATCGTGCAGTGCCCATAGCTGAACACAATGTTGCTGGTGGCTTTACCGCCCTGTTCATTTTCCCGGACTGCGCGAATCATCAAAATACTTCGCCCCGTGGGCAGCTTGTGTGCCATCGACACAAAGTTGTATTGACCGCCAACGCCTGAGATGACGCGGCCATCGTCCAGTCCATCAGACACCACCGCGCCACTCAGTGTGGCCATGATGCCGGTGTTCACAAATCTCGCATGCGCTCGCTGTGCGCTGTACAGGGCATGGTTCAGATCCAGTTGATTCACATGCTCCACACCCAGCATGTGAATTGAATTACGCTGCAGTTCAGGCATGTTCTTCAGCGCCTCATACATGGCATTGGGCCCGAGGAAAAACCCGGCATGAAGCACGGTGCCGTTGACCAAGACCTTGCCCAGGCCACTGGCCACCAATGCTACACGGGTGGCCTTGTCCGCAAGATTGGCCAATACGCGCTGCCCGTTTGGCAATACCAGGTGTACACCCTGCAGCAACACACCTTCCTTGAACAGGCCGTGTCGCTTGAACACATCAAAATCGTGCGGTGTAATTTCACGCACACCCAACTCAGCCAGATCATCCAGTACAGATTCATGCACTTGTTCCGGTCTGCATTTGCCTTGGTTAATCAGGCGCTGCAAGGCCCAATGGTCATACACTTGCCGGTTCAACACACCGGCACGCATCAAATGCAGAAAGCCATCCACAAACATTTCAGTGGCACCATATAAACCCGCCTCAAACGGCTGGTCGCCACCAATTTTGGTCATCAGGTTTACAGTAGACTCAGGACGGTGCAGGGCCTGCAGTACCTTGGTGTAGTTTGTATTGTCGGTCTGGCGAAGTATCAATGCATGCACCACAGCATCACCCAAAGCGCCAATTCCCACTTGCAAAGTACCGCCGTCTTTCACCAAGGCGCTTGCATAAAAACCCAAGGCATAGTCCGCAACATCAACCGGTAATTTTGGCGTAGAGAATAGGGTTGTGAAGTACGCAGGATTGTCGACTACAAAATCAAATTCCTCGCGGGCCACTTGGGCGCTGTGCCCCATGAAAGGCAGCCGCTGATTCACCACGCCAACCACCAGATGCGGTCGATCGCTTTCACGCAGCATGCGAACCAGCTCGATTGAGGTGTCAGGATTACAGCTCAGTGAATAGTGGGTGGCCGTGCCCTCATCTGGCCTGCACACGGCTTGCATCGCCAGGTTGCAGCCCATGTCAAAGATATCGCGTGCAGCCGTGGTGTAGTTGGTGCTGACATAGTTCTGCTGCGCAGCCAAGTTACCCATGCGGCTTCCCGGTTTGAAAAAAAACTCTTGCACCTTCACATTCGGAGGCAGTTTGCCTTGTGTGGCGTCAACGGCGTATCGCAGGTCAGGGCAGTCGCCCCATACCCGTTCAACAAAAGGCTTCAGAAACGCAGCTTCCAGCGCAGAACCTGCAACAGGTTTCTCCAGAGACAGCGCAGTCAGTATCGTCAACTGAATTGAAGGGTCTTCCTGCGCGCGCACATACAGGGCATTGATCAGTTCTGGCGGTTTGCCCAACCCCAAGGGCAAACCCACCCTGATCTGATTACCCAGACGCTGAAGAATAAGCTCCACACACTGTTCAACAGTGTTCAGGATTTCAGGTGCGGTCCTTGATTTTGATTGCATCAGAAAGGCGAGCCAGATGGTTGAACTAATGCATTCAGCTTACCACTTAACTCATGGAGGAATTTCGATACACCAGGAGACAATATGTGCACCACCACAGCCACCACAGCCGCACACGGGGACCATTCAAGCCAGCATTCGCCATCGTCCACGGGTGCGTCCATGACACAACCGCCAATCAATGCCAGTCAAGCCGAGTGGCTGGCTTACGCCGCTTCAGTTGGAGAACAATACGGCATTCCGGGCGAGGTCATTACCTCACTGATCAAAAGCAAAGGTACTCCGAATTTTGGCGGGAGTATTTCCAGCAGCGATGGATCGGGTGAGCAGTTGTATGGCCCCATGCTGGTTCACGGCGGACTGCTTGAGGGCGGGGTGTTTGCAGGCCCTGGTGGACATGGCCTTTACAACGACGATGGGCGCCCCTTGAGCGCGGTTGATTTGAAAAACAATCCGGCTGCAGGCATACGCGCTGGAGTTCAACACCTGAAACAACTTGTAGACATGTACGACGGTGATCTACAAATGGCCATCAATCACTATGAAACCGGCAACCCTGACAACAGTGATCACCTACACGGCGAATTGGCTGAACAATGCACTGATGACTCACACAGCCATGGTCATGGTACGACATCATCGCCTCAACCTTCGCCTGCACCTGTCACTGCACCTGCCACCTCAGCACGCCGCACTAGCACGCCAGCCAGCGAAGAAGGCCATGCCAGTCACAGCGCAGGCTCCCCGCTTCCCTACACTGGCAGTTCAACAGGCCCACTGACTGGCGACATCGACCCGGGGGAAGGCAGCAGCCACCCCAACGATCATGTCGGCGACGCGAGTCATGGCCATGGTTTTCTATTGAATGCCGACGCGCACAATGCAGCCATGGCAACCATGTTCGGGCGACCGGCTGGGGAAACGATTGATTACCTTGTCAAAACACTCGATTCAATTGGCGGCTACAACAAAGGCCAGAATGAAGAGCAAAAACTGAAAGGAGCCTACCTGATTGCGAATTTGGTGATGAAACACAATATGGCACCGCCAAGGCTGTTTGCCAACGAGACCGAGGCGGGCGTTTTTTACGGCCAGGCCAAATTAATGGCCATGGACAATGACGCAGACGGCCTACGTGATTTGATCGAATCCAGAGGGGGCAGTACGTTTGGGCTCGGTGATGCAGAACTGATCAATGTCTGGGGCACCAATGAGCACAACAATCTTCACGCCATCATGTTCGGCAACCGGGAACTGGCAAACGCCGTGCACATGACCTCACTGAACGACAATGATGGCCATGAGAAAGACGGAATGAATCCCGGCCTTTCCGGTGGCTACAACAACAAGGGCGAATACCCGCAGTGGGGTTGGTTCGAAGGATTACAACAAATATCGACCTGGTTCCCGCAGCTCAAGCCCGCCCAACAAGCGCAAGCTGCCTGAAATCAGGCAGCCACTTTCATGTTGGCAGCAATCGCCCCTGCGGCCATGGCTGCGGGTGATTGATCGAGATAAGCCTGTGCCAGTTCAGTAGAACCCTCCTTGGCCGGGTCGTACCACGGGCTAAAGTAGGGCAACTGTTGCAAGACCAGCCACAACGGATTGGGCAGCAGTTCCTTGCGCGAAGCCTTGAACCATTCAACCCACATCCAGGGCTTGTACACCGCAGGTTTTTTCTTGGCGAAGCGAGGGTCCTGTCCGGCAATATTGGCGGCACCGTCCACCCACAAACCGATGATCATTGGCACCACAATCGCAGCCAGGTAATAGCGCGACAAATAATCGCCACCCAGGTGCTTGTACAAGTCAAAGGCAACACTGCGGTGCTCTACTTCCTCAGCGCCATGCCAGCGGATCAGATCCAGCATCACCTGGTCTGCGTTGATCTCATCCCACTTTTTATTTTCAAGCGCATACATGCCCAGCACACAGGTCATGTGCTCAATGGTTGCTACCAGTCCAAGGCGTGCCAGTAACCAGCGACGTTCAAGAAGCGCAGGCACTTTCTTGCCAAACGGTTTGTCGTCGAGCACCACATCAAACAGCCATTTCATCAGTTTCTGGTTGCGCTCGGTTTTAATGCCACGCGCTGCCAAATACTCTTCAGTGGCTGAACTGTGACCACGTGCATGCATGGCCTCCTGTTTGATAAAACCCCGCACGTCTTCTTTCAGTTTCTCATCAGTCACGAACGGCAAGGCTTTGTTGTACAAGCGACAGAACCAGAACTCACCCGCTGGCAATATCAGGTTGATTTCGTTGATAAAGTAACTGGAGAAGGGCTCATTGGGCAGCCAGTCAATCGGCGTTTCCGACCAATCAAATTTCACGTTTCGCTGCTTCAGCACAGTGTCGGTGCTGGATGCAGGGCGGGCAGGCTTTTTGCGGGCAGTGGTGGTCGCGGTCATGATCGGTCTCCGGCATTTTGTCGAGAATGACATTCTTCGATGTCATGGTTTGATCATAACCGGGAAGTTGCAGCGCCGATAGTGGAATTGCTCTACCGCAGTGCGGCAAATCATGCGGTTAAATTTCCGCATGATTTGCAGAAAGTAAATGCCAATCAGCCGGTCGAATCCTTGATGGTGGTTGATTTGCCATTGGTTTTTACCGAATCAATGCCGTTGTCGCATGCAGCCTCGCTGGCGTACATCTGACTGGAACCGATCACCTGATGATTGGCGGCTTTCAAGTTGAAGTGGTGCTTGCCATTGGCGGCCACTTTTTTCTCGTAGCGTGCTGCCTCTCCACAATTCTTTTGAACCGATTCAATGCCGTTTTCAGCGGCTGCCTTGGTTTTGTAAAGCTCACTGGTCAAAATGGTTTCGTGATTTCCCGCCTTCAGTACAAACCGAAACTGCCCATCGCTGCTTTTGCTCAATTCGAAATAACCTGCCATCTCCAACTCCTTTGCATGAATTATTGGTGAATGCTGTGGGATAACCCGTTTTGGTTATATCACAGGTCGACTAAAGTTCAATGCATGAAGCAAAAGCGGCAACCAGTTACCCGGTTGCCTCTGCTCAGAAAGTTCAAAGGCAAGAAATTACTCTTTAAATGCCACTTGATCCGCGTTAAAACCACCGCCCAACGCGCGAATCATGGCAAGGCTGGCGCCTTGCTGGCTCTGCCATGCTGCAGCCCAGCTAAGTTGGGCATTCAACAAGTTGCGCTGTGCATCCAGCAGCTCAAGTTGATTGGCCACGCCATTGTCCACCCGCAATTGCGCCAGGCGAACCACCTGGGTCAAGGTCTGAACTTGCTCTTGACGGGCCTGTAAACGCTCACGCGCCTCACGCTGCGCTACGATGGCATCGTAAATTTCCTGGAAGGCCGTACGAATACTGGCTTCGTATTGCAACACGGCCTGATTGCGGCGTGCCACAGCGGCGTCTCGTTCATCAAACAAACGACCTGCCTGAAAAATTGGCTGTGTAATTTGGGTCTGAAAACTCCAGATTCGGGCTGGGCCACTGAACAGGTCGCTTAAATCGGCGCTCTCTCGTCCACCAAAAGCACTCAAACCAATGGTCGGAAAAAACGCCTTGCGTGCGGCTTCCAGATTGGCCTCGCCAGCAAGTAACTGTTGTTCAGCTGCGGCCAGATCCGGGCGGCGCAGTAACAGTTCGGAAGGTGTGTCTTCCGGCAGGATGAACAACTTGGTCAACTGCAGGTTGTCAACTTCAAGAGGTGGTAGTTGCGGTGAATTACCCCCCACAATTACCGCCAGTGCATTCTGCGCACGGGACAGTTGTTCGCGCGTGTCAGGCAACTGTGCACGCACTGCCAACAATTCCGCTTCGGTTTGGCGCAACTGGAGTTCGTTGCTCAAGCCAACATCGGCGCGCTGCTTGGCCAGCTTGTAAGCTGCGTCACGACTTTCCAGGGTTTGTTCCAGCACTTTCACCTGCAAGCCCAACACGCGAACCTGGGTGTACAACGAAGCCGCCGTGGCCGCTACGCTCAGGCGCACTCCACGCACGTTATAGCCCTGCTGCATGAAGCCGGCGCGGGCAGCATCTTCCAGTGCACCAATTCGACCCCACAAGTCAAGCTCCCAAGTCGCGCCAATGCCCAGCTGCTGGTTTTCATACACATTTTGCCCACCAAACACCGGCACGTTGCCAGCCTGTGACGGGCGATTGCGACCGGTGGTGAACTGACCAAAGATTGAAGGCCACTGCTGCGACTTGGCAATGCCAAGCACCGCACCTGCTTCATTCAATCGCTCATTGGCCAAACGAACATCGGTGTTGTTCTGCAACGCCTGCTCAACCACCTGGTTCAGCGCCGGATCGCCGAGCAACAGCCACCACGCCTCATTTTGAACCTGCTTCATGCCCACGCCTTTTGCGTTTTCAGGCACTTCAACTTGCATGGCTTGCTCTGGCTTGCCATTGAACCTGTCCAGCAAAGGGATGCTGGATGCGCAACCGGTCAGGGCCAGAGTCAAACCCAAGGCGATTGCGGTTTTCGGCAGGGCTTTAAACATGCTCGCCCCCTTTGTTTGTTGATTGTTGATTGGATGAATCATTTGCTTCCTCTTCATCACCATGGTGTCGTCCACCTTTTTCACTGCGATCGATCAAGCGGTAAAACAGGGGCACAAAGAAAATGGCCAGCAATGTGGCGGCGGTCATGCCACCCATTACACCGGTACCTACAGCGGCGCGTGCACCTGCACCAGCACCACTGGAGAACGCCAACGGAACAACGCCCAGAATAAACGCAAACGAGGTCATCAAAATGGGACGGAACCGCAAACGGGCCGCTTCCAGAGAAGCGTCAAGGGCGCTCATACCTTCTTCACGCTTCAGCACCGCGAATTCCACGATCAAAATCGCATTCTTCGCAGCCAGACCTAGTAACGTCACCAGACCAATCTGGAAATACACGTCATTGGTCATGTCGCGCATCCACACCGCAAGCAGCGCGCCGAACAAGCCAAACGGCATGGCCAGCAGCACCGAAAACGGAAGGGTCCACTTTTCATACTGGGCAGCCAGAATCAGGAACACCATCAGCGCACCCAAGACCAGCGCAAAGCTGGAAGAACCTTCAGAACGCTTTTCCTGAAACGAGGCACCAGAAAAGTCGTAGCTGAAATCATCCGGCAACACCTCGGCTGCAATGTCCTCAATGGCCTGAATGGCTTCGCCTGAACTGATGCCTGGTGCACCACTGCCCAACAGCTTTACAGCAGGTAGATTGTTAAAACGCTCCAAAGTTTCCGGCCCTTGTGAAAACTCCACTTTGGCAAAGGCCGAAATCGGGATCATTTCGCCAGTGTTCGAGCGCACATACATGTTGCCAATGTCAGTCGGGCTTTTGCGATATTGCGCATCCGCCGACATCAACACCTGCCAGGTACGACCGAATTTGTTGAAGTCGTTCACATAGTAGGTACCCATGCTGGCCGCAAGGGTGTCGAACACTTCATTCACGTTCACGCCCATTGCGCGGGCACGTTCGCGGTCCACATCCACATATAGCTGAGGCGTGCCGGGGCGCCACAATGTTTGTACTCCAGCCAGGCGCGGGTCTGCATTGGCTTTGGCCATGAAGGCGTTCATCACCTTGGCCAGCTCGGCTGGGCCGCCTTCGCCACGGTTTTGAATATAGAACTCAAAGCCACCGGCATTGCCCAAACCGAAGATGGGTGGTGGTGCAAAAGCCAGCACCAACCCTTCCTGAATGCCCGCAGTCCGGCCAAACAACTCGCCCACCAAATCAGTGGTCACAGCCTCGCGGTCGTCCCAATGGCGCTGGGTTACGAACATGGTGGCCGCGTTGTTTTTGAAACTGCCGCCCAGGACGTCAAAGCCTGTAAACGCCAAGGAATACTCGTTGGCGGGGTTGGCGGCCACTGCATCCACCACCTCGGCAACCACTTTGTCGGTGCGCTGAAGTGTTGCGCCATCGGGCAAAAATACGGCCGCAATAAAATAGCCCTGGTCTTCATCAGGAACCAATGAACCCGGTGTGGCCTTGAACAAACCAGCAGTGACCACCAGCATCACCAGAAACAAACCAATACCAATGGCTGGACGCATGCTGATGAATTTCACGCCACCCACGTACTTGGTCGTTACCCGCGCAAACCAGTTATTGAATGCGGTGAAAAACTTGCCTGGTTTTTTGTGCTCGTGCTTGAGCAGCAGCACACAAAGGGCCGGGGTCAATGTCAACGCGACAATGCCGGATACGATCACAGCAATGGCGATGGTGATGGCGAACTGACGATACAGTTCACCGGTCAAGCCGCCCAGGAAACCGATTGGAATGAACACCGCTGAAAGTACCAGCACGATTGCAATCACCGGGCCGGTTACTTCCTGCATGGCTTTGATCGCCGCCTTGCGCGCGCCCAAGCCCTCTTCATGCATGATCCGTTCTACGTTTTCCAACACCACAATGGCGTCGTCCACCACAATACCGATGGCCAGCACCATGCCGAACAATGTCAACGTGTTGATGGAATAACCCAGCAAATAAAGCCCTGCAAATGCGCCCAGCAATGAAACAGGCACGGCCACAATCGGAATCAAGGTGGCGCGCCAGTTCTGCAAGAATACATACACCACGATGAACACAAGTATCATCGCCTCGACCAGCGTTTTCACCACTTCACGAATGGACACCTCCGCGAATCGCGTGGTGTCATAAGGCACTGCGTAATCAAGACCTTCCGGAAAGTCCGCAGCAATTTCATCCACCGTGTTTTTTACATTCTGAGCCACGTCGAGCGCGTTGGCACCCGGCTGCAGGAATACTTCTACCAGCGTGGCTGGCTTGCCATTGATACGACCTGTGAAGTCGTAGTCCTTCGAGCCCAACTCGACACGGGCCACGTCTTTCAGTCGAAGTGAGGAGCCGTCCGGATTCACGCGAATCAGGATATTCTCAAACTCCTCAGGTTCACTCAGACGACCTTGGGCAGTCACGGTGTAAACCAGTTCCTGGCCATTGTTGTTGGGTGCTTGCCCCACCTTGCCCGCCGCGAACTGTGCGTTTTGCTCATTCAACGCGGCAGCAATGTCACCCGCAGTCAGTTTTAACTGGGCCATGCGATCGGGCTTGATCCAGATGCGCATGGCATAATCTTTCGCACCGACAATATGCACGTTGGTGGTGCCGGGAATCCGCTTGATGCGGTCGAGCACGTTCAAGGTCACATAATTCGAGGTGTAGAAGTCGTCAAACCGACCGTCTTCAGAATAGAACGCCAACACCTGAAGGAACGACGAAGAACCCTTGTTCACAGTCACACCCTGCCTGCGTACTTCCTGCGGCAAAATGTTTTCAACCTGTTTCACACGGTTATTCACGTTCAGCGCGGCCTGGTCCGGGTCAGTGCCAATTTCGAACGTCACCATGATTTCAACCACGCCACTGCTGGCCGAAGTTGAACTCATGTACATCATGTCTTCCACCCCGTTGATCGCATTCTCAATGGGTGCAGCCACAGTGCTGGCAATCACCTCAGCGGAAGCACCGGGGTATACGGCACGAACCTGAACCACCGGCGGCGCAATTTCAGGGTACTGCGCAATCGGCAAACCACGCATGGCGGCCAAGCCGGCCAGCATGATGAAAATCGACAACACGGCCGCAAACACAGGCCTGTCGATAAAAAATTTCGAAAACATGTTTTACCCCTTATTGCTTCTGCTCAGTGGCTGGCGCGGCTTTAGCCGGCGCTGCTGCTTCAGGCTGGTTGTTGGCACCAGCGATCACGGGTTGTACTGGGGTTCCCGGGGGCGCTTTCATGAATCCGTCGGTGATCACTTTGTCGCCTGCCACCAAACCGTCAGTCACCACCCATTGGTCGTCTTTCCACTGCGCAACCTGAACAGGTCGGGGTGCCACCGTGTTTTCGGGGCTGACAGTCATCACGACCTTGCCACCTTCCGGATTTTCAAGAACAGCGCGCTGTGGCAACAACACGGCATCCTTTTGTACCGCACCGCTAACGCGGACCCGCACAAACTGCCCAGGGCTAAGCACTTCTTTGTCATTGACCAGCACGGCTCGGGCATCCACTGTTCCCGTGGCCGGGTTCACGCGCACATCCTGAAAGCCCAGCTTGGCTTTAAAACCCATGGGCTTGCCGTCGGCACCCAGTACTTCGACCACCAAATCGCCCCCGGGCATTGAGACGGCACCGCTGGCCACGCCTTTGCGCAACTGCTCATGGTCTTTTTCCGGAATACCGAAGTTCACATACACCTGATCAATCTGGGTGACAGTGGTCAACAACTCGGAAGGGCCAGATACAAAACTGCCCTCTGAATACAGGGAGCGGCTTGCAAATCCGTTCACCGGCGATTCAACTTTGGCGTAATCAAGGTTCAGGCGTGCAGTGCGAACAGCCGCACTAGCCACTTGCAAATCTGCTTTGGCGACTTCAAACGCGGATTGGGCACCATCCAGCTCTGACTGCGAAACCGCCTTGCTCTCAGCAAGTGGCATCACGCGCTTGTAATCACGCTCAGCCTGCGCAGCACGAACCTTGGCGGCATTTTCATCAGCCAAAGCGCGGGCCAACGCGGTTTGGTACGGTGCGTTGTCCAGGCTGTACAAAGATTGGCCTTTCTTCACACGACCGCCTTCTTCGAACAGTCGGCGTTCGATAATACCGGCCACACGGGCGCGAATTTCAACCTCGCGCAGTCCCGCAATTTGGGCTGGGTATTCGTAGGTTAATTCCAGTTGTTCTGTTTTCACTTCAACCACCGGAACTGGTGCGGCTTGACCGGCACCGGGACCTCCGGGGGCTTGGGCGTCTGCGCCCTGACCACAACCCAGCAACAAAACGCTGGACAAAACGGTCACCAGCAGCGAAGGCAGAAGGGTGGCTCCTGCAAATGCGCGACTGTAAGGGGAAGCTTGAGTTTGCTTTGAATTCAATGAGTTGCTGTGCATGATATGTGCCCTGTTATATCCTTGTGGGAATTTTTCGGGTTGATTTACTGACCGAGAAGTCAGATAATACATACATACACGAGTGTATGTAAATATTTTTTTCAAATTTTGGTGACAACAATTGTGGTAAGAAAAACGAAGGAAGAAGCGCAGGAAACACGCAATCTGATTCTGGACACGGCAGAGACCGTTTTCTCAGAAAAAGGAGTGTCACGAACCACGCTGAACGATATAGCCAAGGCAGCCGATCTGACACGGGGCGCCATCTATTGGCATTTCAAGAACAAGGCCGACCTGTTTGACGCCATATTACAGCGCGTCATATTACCAATGGATGAATTCATCGCCACACCCGACCTGCACCCCGAGCAGCAACCCCTGGCCTACCTCAGAATTCGATCCATGCATGTGGTTCGCACCTTGGCGGAAAACCCACAGATTCAACGGGTTTTCGACATCGTGATGCACAAAACAGAGATGGTTGATGACATGTTGCCCATCCGCGACATGCACCTCGAAACGATTCAAGGTTGCCTGCAGACCATTGAAACTGATTTCCAGGCGGCCATTGACAAGGGTGAATTACCCGCCAGCACCAATGCCCGACGGGCGGCGATTGGTCTTCATTCACTGATTGACGGCCTGTTCGCGAACTACGTGCTGAGCCCGGAATTGTTCGACCTGATGGAACAGGCCGAATTCACGATCGACAACTACCTGCACGGACTGGTCAACCGCAAATAGTTCAGACCCTGCCCGTGACCGGAATGCCCGCACCATTGATGTCGCGGGCGGCATCTGACAACAAAAATGCAATGACGCCCGCCAATGATTCAGGGGTGACCCAATCTGCGGGGTCCGACTCAGGCATGGCAGCCCGATTGGCTGGTGTGTCCAGAATACTGGGCAACACTGCGTTGGCGCGAATTCCCAAATGTTTGTTTTCCGCCGCCAATGCCTCGGTCAAACGCAACACACCCGACTTGGCAGCCGCATAAGCACCCATGCCCTCGACCGCTTTGCCGGCCGCAGCCGCGCCAATGTTCACAATCACGCCACCTTGCTGGTCCTGGAACTGGGGCAATATGGCCTGGCACATGTTCACTGTGGTTTGCACATTCATGGCGTACTGGGCGTTCCAGGTGTCCAGGCTGCTCTCTGCCTGCCGTTCCCATGCAAAACCACCGGCGATATTGACCACTGCGTCAATCTGGCCGAAATATTCCCAGGCCTGATTCACCACTTCCTGAGCATGCTCGGGCAGGGTCAGGTCTACATTGCCAATCGACACCGCATCCGTTTCGCCGTCCCAATCTGGTTGATTCAGATCGATCAACAACAGGCGATATCCCAAACCACCCAAATGCACGGCCACCGCCTGCCCCAGATTGCCCGCTGCACCGGTGATGATCGCCACTGGACTGCTGTTCATAAGAAATATCTCCTGCCATGAAGTTGAATTTTTGACTATTCTGACATGAGCCCACCTGTTTCATGCCCCCGCCCGCTTTGAATACCCCCTTTAAGGGCAACGCATTGGTGCAATGTTGAACAGGTACCAAGCTGCCGTTCACAAGACATACCCGCAAATTGTTGGAGCATGTCATGTGGAACGGTCTGTTTTTTGGTTTGGTCAGTCTCTTCACCCCCCAGGCCAGTCTGCCCGACACGGCGGCCATGGAGGCCGAAATCCACCAGTTCGCCCAAGTGTATTCCATCGACACCGGCCGGATCCATGTACGCAAAAGCACCATGAACAATCCGTCACCGTTTCTGACGAACAGCGGAGTCAAAGCCTGTGTGTTGCATGTGAACCAGCATGCCGATGCAAAGCGCGTGTGGTCGCATTTTCTCGACACTGGCCACGAGGGTTCAGAATCCGCATTCCTTGCATTCACTTCTGCCCACGAACTGACCCACTGCCTGATGTCGGAAAAGGGAAAACGCGTTGCCGCCAGGCAGGCGCTGCAGCAGCATTTGGGTGTTCAATTCAAGAACAATATGCATTTCGAAGAGACACTGGCCGATTTGGTCGGCTTGGCCTATGTTCAAAAAGTGGCCCCTGAGTATTACGACGTGGTCTTCAAACGCGTGAAATCCATTCGAACCGACTTCTCCAACCGTGACCCTGAACACGACAGCTCTCAGGCACTACAGGCCCACACCATTGCTTTTGCCGCCCAGCTGTTTGCAAAACCACAGAATGTTCGACTTGCCGACGCCAGCGTGCGCTAAAAATCTCCTGTGAATTGTGTTTTGCAAGGGCACGACCCAAAAAAGCGTGCTTAAATTCAAACGACCGTTTGAATAAACTTTGCACGCACAATTTACAGGTGAATCTCTTGAACAGCTTTCAGTCCGTTTTCCGCCCAAATCTATTTGCAGGCCAAACCGTGCTGGTCACTGGCGGCGGCTCGGGCATTGGTCGCTGCACCGCACATGAACTGGCCAGCCTGGGTGCCGACCTTGCACTGGTCGGTCGCAAAATGGAAAAACTCGAAACCGTCAAAGCGGAGATCGAGCAAACCTGTTCCGTCAAAATTTCACTGCACAGCTGCGACATTCGCGAAGAAGACCGAGTCAGGGAAACCGTGGCCGATGTGCTGGCCGCACACGGCAAAATCAACCACCTCATTAACAATGCGGGTGGCCAGTTTCCTTCCCCTTTGAACATGATCAGCGGCAAAGGCTTCGAGACCGTGGTGCGCAACAACCTCACCGGCGGCTTTCTGATGGCCCGTGAAGTATTCAACCAATACATGATGTTGCATTTGGGCGAGGCAGACATGTCCATTACCAACATCATCGCCGACATGTGGAATGGCATGCCGGGCATGGGCCACTCCGGCGCCGCACGCGCGGGCATGCTGAACTTTTCGGAAACGGCATCCAATGAATGGGCACCCGTGCGAGTGAACGCGGTAGCTCCCGGCTTCATCGCATCAAGCGGCATGGACACTTACCCCGAACCCATGAAGCAAACCATCATGCAACTGGACAAAACCATACCCCTGCAACGACTGGGTTTGGAAGCAGAGGTGTCTGGTGCTCTGGTATTCCTGTGCAGCCCTGCTGCCTCATTCATTTCAGGATCCTGTATTCGAATCGACGGTGCAGCGCCCAATGCGCGCCGCATCTGGCAAGTCGGCACAGGCAAAGCCAATCCGGCGTTTAACAGCTTTCATCTGGGCGGCGTACCGGAAGTCATTCAACGCCGCGATGCTGCACGTGCGGCTGCAAAAAGTAAATAAGAACTCAAGCAGGCACGCGGCTTGACTTGATCAAGCCTCGCGTTCAAAATCAAACAAACGTTTGATTTTTTAACCGACATTTAAAGCCCACACAATGCCTATTCTAGAAAGCGCTGTAGCCGCCACTTCCAGTGAATTTGAACTGAACAAAGCCAATATGGAAGCGGCCCTGAATGAGCTAAGGGCACTGGAAAAGCGCACACGCGACGCATCGGCCAAAGCAGCACCTTCATTTGCCAAGCGCGGCCAACTTTTGCCCCGCGACCGTGTAGCCCTGCTCCTCGATGCAGGCTCCCCCTTCCTTGAACTCAGCACGCTGGCTGGTTACATGCAAGACGGGCAGAAGGCTGACAAAAGCATTCCGGGCGGCGGCATTATTGCCGGTTTGGGTTATGTATCAAACACCTTGTGCATGGTGGTGGCCAGCGACTCCGGCATTGAAGCCGGAGCACTCCAAGCCATGGGCATCGAGAAAATGCAACGCGCGCAAGACATCGCGCTTGAAAACAAACTGCCCTTCATCAATCTGGGCGAATCAGCGGGCGCAAACCTTCTGAAGTACAAAGTCGAACACTTCATACTGGGCGGTGGCAACTTCTACCGCCTTGCCAAGCTTAGCGCTGCTGGTTTGCCCGTGGTCAATGTGCTCCACGGCTCATCCACCGCAGGCGGGGCTTATATTCCAGGTTTGAGCGACGTGGTGATCATGGTTCGCGAACGGGCCCGCGCGTTTCTCGCCGGTCCACCCTTGTTGAAAGCCGCCACGGGTGAAATTGCAACCGATGAAGAACTGGGTGGTGCCGACATGCACTGCTCAATTTCCGGGCTGGGCGATTACATCGCCGATGATGACCGGCATGCCATTGCACTGGCCCGTGAAGTGATGGCTAAAATCGACTGGAACAACAGCAACCGCAGTGTGTTGCCTGCGATGAACGAAAACGCGCCTGCACCTCGCTACCCCTCGGAAGAATTGCTGGGGGTGATGCCTGCCGACATCAAAACCCCGGTGAACATGCGCGAGGTAATCGCCCGCATCGTCGATGACTCGGATTTCCTTGAATTCAAGGCGGGTTACGGCTCAGCCACACTGTGTGGCTATGCAAAACTGATGGGTGTCAGCATTGGCATTATCAGCAATCTGGGGCCGATCGACACAGCGGGTGCAACCAAGGCCACCCACTTCATACAAAGCTGCTGCCAGACCAAAACACCGATCATCTATCTGCAAAACACGACCGGCTACATGGTCGGCAAAGAGGCCGAGCAGGGCGGCATCATCAAGCACGGCTCAAAAATGATACAGGCCGTCAGCAACGCCACCGTCCCGCAAATCACAGTGTTGTGCGGTGCCAGCTTTGGCGCTGGCAACTATGGCATGTGTGGTCGCGCATTTGGCCCCCGCTTTGTATTCGCCTGGCCCAACAGCAAAACTGCGGTGATGGGTGCCGAACAAGCTGCCGGCACTATGGCCACCGTGATGCAGGCCAGCGCAGCCCGCAAAGGCATGGAAGTGCCCGAGTTCATGCTGGAAAACATGAAGAAACAAATTGTTGACACATTCGAGTCGCAAACCAGCGCGTTCTACACCAGCGGCTTGTTGCTGGACGACGGTGTAATCGACCCGCGCGACACCCGGCAGGTTTTGGCGCTTGCGCTAACTGCCTGCCTTCAACAAGAACGTAGCGTGCAAACCATGCAGTTTGGGGTGGCGCGGCCATAACGGCTTAATTTGTCACGTTTTGCAAGTGAGGCGGTAACTTCAATGGCAGAGCTGCCCCACTGTCCATTTTGGTCCGCAGCTCCGCCTTTTCAAATTTCTCAGTCAGCTTTTGAACCGCATTTTCAGCATTAAAACTAAAGCGTTTCAATACCGCAGTATCCCCATTAAGGTTATGCAGGAGATTCTCCTTCATATAACCCAGCGTCAGTTTTGCAACCTTTTCTGTTTTTATCAAATCAATCTGGTTGTACATTTTTTGATCGTTCAGCAAATAACGAATCGATGCTTTCAGATTCGAGTAACCGCAATTGCCGTCTTTCTGGGACCGCTGGTAAATCGGCTGATGGTCAGTAGGGCCCGGCCTACAACCAACACGTTGTCCAAACTCGTGATAAAACTGCTCGATGTTCGCTCGCATCTGTCGATTTGGATCAACACGAGTTGTTGCGACTGCGCATCCATTGTGCGTTGTGGCTGCGTCGAGTGTGTACATCAACGTTTTGCACAAAAAATTATGACTAAATCCTTTTTTCTGCCCTATAGGCAAATTCCATTTGGATACTGCTGATTCAATTTTTGGTCGCTGGCCCGGCTTCAAACGCTGGCCAAACTGTTGCGGGTGCGACCCGCTTCCCGCACCCCGGTTTACCATGTGCAAATTCACGGTGTCGTCCCAGTTCTTCTCAACCACCATGTAGGTGGCATGGCCCGCACTTTTTGATACGCCACTACCGAGAGAATAAAAAGTCAGTGGTATTAGGATTTTGCCGCTAGGCGGCAGTTGCTCAACAGCTGCAAGACATTCTTTCGCGGCATTCGACACTGCCCTGGGCGTACCTGCCTGATTCACCAGCAGTTCATGTCTGCTGATCTTCGACATCAAATTCGCGCTATTCTTCAGAATGTCAGAGACGGTTCTCATCGCCGCGCGAGTGCGATCACTTGCACTTTTGCCACATCACTTCGCTCGCAATCGCTGACAATGCTGTCAAGCAACTCAATTTCATTGGCCAGAATATCGACGGAAAAGTCTTTGAAAGGCGCCAAAAACTCGGTTTTTCCTTCTGAAGGCGAGGGACGAAAATTTGGACTCGCTTTGGCTGCATCGTTACGCAGTCCGCAAAAATG
Organism: Pseudoalteromonas lipolytica; assembly: GCF_003515105.1. Classification (NCBI taxonomy): domain Bacteria; kingdom Pseudomonadati; phylum Pseudomonadota; class Gammaproteobacteria; order Alteromonadales; family Pseudoalteromonadaceae; genus Pseudoalteromonas; species Pseudoalteromonas lipolytica. The sequence continues at coordinate 84,794 of NZ_CP032092.1, forward strand.
CTCAATGAAACTCAGGTTCACCTTGCCACTTTCAGAGCAAATTGATCGACTCACAACGGATTTCAAGCGCTCGACCGACTCCATGCTCCTCAAGGCTTCCAATTGCTTCGTAACAGCATTCGGCGCAGTGGAATCCAGTTTTTTCAACACCATGGTTTGATCGACCGGACTGGGCTTCAGATTTTTCAATATGCCTGGAATGGCATTTTGTCTAGTCTGCACAGTTGAAGGCGCTTGCCCGAAACATGCAACCACTTTGGAAAAGTTACCGGACACCGTCGACTTCAACTGACTCGCCAGGTTCTTCACGGTCACTGCGCACTTACTCAAACCCGCTTTGGCTACAGACGCAATTTTATGCAGCCTGCCTGGGTCAACATGGCTGGCTTCAGGCTGTGCTGAACGAATCTGGTCTGGCATGGGGGTCACACTCCAAAATCAAATTGACTGTCAAGTTGAGTTAATTCATTGCATTTAAAAGTTCCGATTTTCAAAAGCTGATGCTATTATTTCGAACAAACGTTTGATTTGTTTTCAGGAGAGTTGAGTGAGACTGACCCAAGAGCACAAAGAACTGCAACGCACAATCGAGCGTTTTGTAGAAAATGAAATCAACCCACATGTGGCCACCTGGGAAAAGGAGCAAATGTTCCCTGCCCACGCGCTATTCAAGAAGATGGGTGACTTGGGTCTATTGGGCCTGACCAAACCGGAAGAGTTTGGCGGCATGGGTTTGGACTACAGCTATTCCGTCGTTGCGGCGCAGGCTTTGGGAAAAATCCATTGTGGGGGCGTACCCATGGCAATCGGCGTTCAGACCGATATGGCTACACCCGCTTTGGCGCGGTTCGGCAGCGACGAACTGCGCCGTGAATTTCTGGCACCTGCGGTAGCAGGCGACATGGTGGCCTGTATCGGCGTGTCTGAACCTGGTGCTGGGTCAGATGTTGCAGGTGTCAAAACCACCGCCAGAAAAGACGGAAGCGACTATGTCATCAACGGCAGCAAAATGTGGATTACCAACAGTCTGCAAGCCGACTGGATCTGCCTGCTGGCCAACACCAGCGAAGGCAAACCCCACCAGAACAAATCGCTGATCATCGTGCCGATGAAAACCCCTGGCATCACGATCGAAAAGAAGATTCACAAAATCGGCATGTGGGCTTCCGACACCGGCCTGATCCACTTTGACAATGTGCGCGTGCCTCAGCGCAATTTGATTGGCATGGAAGGCGCAGGCTTCATGTACCAGATGATCCAGTTTCAAGAGGAACGCCTGTGGGGCGCGGCCAACAGCATCGAAGGCATGATGCATGTGCTGAACGAAACCATCAATTACACACGCCAGCGCAACCTGTTTGGCAGCACGGTGCTGGATCAACAGGTGGTGCATTTCACCCTGGCTGAATTGAAAACAGAAATTGAAGCGCTGCGTGCTTTGGTGTGGCAAGCCACTGAAGAATACGTGGCTGGCGGCGAGGTCACGGAACTGGCCAGCATGTGCAAATTGAGGGTATCCGGAATTTCTGGTTGATAAAATGCCAAAGATGTAAAGAAGAAAATCTTTCTCAGCGGATTATCTGATTGATCCTCTTCAGCCTACTCTACTGCCAATTTTCTGTTTCCACCTTCGCCTGAGTCTTCATAGCGATGCTGACTAGGGAGGACAGCGAGAGCTGGGCAAGCGTCAAAGCGGTTCTGGTTCATGCGCAATCCGGACACCTGCACAACATTCCTCTTGTAAGAAACCGATCAAATTCTCTAGGTGCCCATACTCGGATATACAGACAATCGTGCGGCTATGTTTCTCCTGCCGGATCAGCCCTACCTTGGCCATGCGCGCAAGGTGATGTGATAGCGTCGAAGCAGGAATACCCAGCCCCTTCTGGATATCTCCGACCGAAGCCCCATCATGGCCAGCTTTGACCAGAAAGCGGAACACGGACAGTCGGTGACTATTCCCTAGCTCAGCTAAGCTGGCTGCAACCTTTTCGTGATCCATAGCACGCCCCAATAATTCGATGTTTCTAGAATTATAGTTGACAGGTCGGATAAACGCAAGTAGGCTGCGTACATCATTTCGACAATACTAGAAATATAGGAGTAATATTGAATGTCATCTCAACTCCAAGACGCTCTAGGCATGTTCGCCTTTCTCGCTATCGAGCTATCGGTTTTATTCATTGGCATTAGCTTGCTGGTCGGAGTTCTTCAACGTCACATCCCACCATCCAAGGTGGAAGCGTTACTGACTTCCAGTGGGAAGCGAGGCTATTTTCTTGCTGCTGGTTTAGGAGCTATAACGCCCTTCTGTAGTTGCTCGACTATCCCCATGTTGAAAGGGTTGATTCGGGCACGGGCCGGTTTTGGGCCGATGATGGTGTTTCTTTTCTCATCTCCGTTGCTGAATCCTATCGTCGTCGGCCTGCTGGTTGCCACGTTTGGATGGACACTTACTGCTATCTATGTGCTCGCCGCTTTGGTGGTCGCGGTAGGTGCCGGATGGCTGCTTCACACGCTTGGCTTCGAGCGTTATGTGCGCCGGACGGCGACACAAGAGAGCAGTGGATGTAGTTCATCAGCAAGCCCGTGCAGTGCTACATCGACCGCATCGAGTTGCGGCACCAACAGCTGCGACACCACTCCGAAGACGGCTTCTTGCGGGGCTGATAGGAAGACAACAGTCTCTACGTCTAGCGAATGCTGTGACAGTCAACCCACTGTCACGGTTAAGAAAGAAGGGAAGTACAGTGGTGTGTGGCGGGAAGCTTGGTCGGACTTTATCGATGTGTTGCCTTACCTGCTCATCGGTATTGCGATTGGCAGCGTGATCTATGGTTTCATGCCCACTGACTTATTGGAGCAGTATGCAGGCCCAGATAATCCCTTTGCCATTCCAGTTGCCGCTGTCATCGGCGTGCCGTTGTATATTCGCGCTGAAGCCGTCATACCTCTGGCAGCGGCTCTGATGGCCAAAGGCGTGGGTGCCGGGACGGTGCTAGCGTTGATCATCGGCAGTGCCGGAGCCAGCCTGACTGAGCTCATTCTGTTGCGCTCTTTGTTCACGCTGAAGCTTTTAGCGGCGTTTTTAGCAGTCATTTTTGCTATGGCGATGATTGCCGGTTACGCCACCTACCTGTTTTTCTGATCAAGGCGGGAGATGATTAATTCGTTAAGCCTTCCTGGGTACCAGTTGGTGGATTCTGATGAGCAGAATGAAGACATACATTTTCGGCTTGAAGCACCTACACCAGTAGCCTGCGAGGGGTGCGGCGTGCAGGGTGAGTTCGTGCGGTTCGGCAAGCGTGACGTTCCCTATCGTGATCTGCCCATCCACGGCAAGCGGGTCACTCTCTGGGTGGTCCGCCGCCGATACACCTGCCGGGCCTGCAAGACAACATTCAGGCCCCAGCTACCGGAGATGGTGGACGGATTCCGTATGACACTGCGGCTGCATGAGTACGTGGAGAAGGAATCCTTCAACCACCCCTACACCTTTGTGGCGGCACAGACCGGCCTGGACGAGAAGACGGTGCGCGACATCTTCAACGCCCGCGCCGAGTTCCTGGGGCGCTGGCACCGCTTCGAGACGCCCCGCATCCTGGGCATTGACGAGCTATACCTGAACAAGCGCTACCGCTGCATTCTGACCAACATTGAGGAGCGAACCCTGCTCGACCTGCTGGCCACCCGCCGCCAGGACGTGGTGACCAACTACCTGATGAAGCTGAAAGACCGGCAGAAGGTCGAGATCGTCAGCATGGACATGTGGAACCCCTACCGGGCAGCGGTCAAGGCTGTGCTGCCCCAGGCCCGTATCGTGGTCGATAAGTTCCATGTGGTGCGCATGGCCAACGATGCCCTAGAGAGAGTGCGCAAGGGCCTCAGAAAGGAGCTGAAACCGTCCCAGAGCCGGACTCTCAAGGGAGACCGGAAAATCCTGCTGAAACGCGCTCACGAAGTCTCAGACCGGGAGCGCCTCATCATGGAGACCTGGACAGGCGCGTTCCCGCAACTGCTGGCCGCCTACGAGCACAAGGAGCGCTTCTACGGCATCTGGGACGCCACCACACGGCTCCAGGCAGAAGCCGCCCTGGACGAGTGGATAGCCACCATCCCGAAGGGCCAAAAGGAAGTCTGGAGCGATCTGGTCAGGGCAGTGGGAAACTGGCGCGAAGAGACCATGACCTACTTCGAGACGGACATGCCCGTCACCAACGCTTACACGGAGTCCATCAACCGACTGGCCAAGGACAAGAACCGTGAAGGGCGCGGTTACTCCTTCGAGGTGATGCGGGCACGAATGCTCTACACCACGAAGCACAAGAAGAAGGCACCGACTGCGAAGGTCTCTCCTTTCTACAAGAAAACCATCGGTTACGGACTGCCGGACTTCGCAGAGGAACTCAACTACGGAGTCGATCTATCAACCATCTGATAATGGTATCAGGTTGGTGGGGTAAAGGTGCCCCATCAACCATTAAATCCGTATACCCGTTTTAATTTAATTTGAAGCTTATATAAAGGCATTAGGTAAACTGGGAGTATTGCATGGCAATTTGGCAAGAAAATACTGGCGTAAAGCCTAATTTAGACTTTGTAGATGTTCGGTTTGATAATTGCATTAGTGATGATGCAGCATTATCAGAGAAACAAATATATGGCATTCATGTAGATGAGCTTGAATGGCACTTAAACCAAGGTGGGGCTGAACCAACTCACTTCAAACCATTAAACAGACAATAGTGGAATTCAGAGTTTGAAGGTTATTCAGAATTTAGAAGAAGCAAAAGTTTACAAACGGGGGTGGACTTATGTGCTTTTATCTAAAAACAAAAGAATAATGAAGATAGGCAAGGTAACTACAAACCTTAAAAAACGTGTATATCAGCATCTACATTGTAAATCATACAAACCATACGAGTTTCAATTTTTGCTTGCTTTAGATAGTGCTCAGTATGAATTATTGCTTCATCGTTATTTTGATGAATATCGCTGCCAATATAAGTGGCTTCATGGGGAAATGAAGGGGCAACACTTCACTAAGAAAGAGGCTAGCATTATGGCTTTAAAACTTTTTAAAAGTGATAGCACTAGCTATAGCTCTACTTTCGAGGCTTTTTGGGAAAACACTCTAGTTACAAGGAATGAAATTTTTTCCATTCCACCGCGCAAGGTAGGCTTAAAATTAGAAGATTTAATAAAGCAAATCGTGGTAAATCCAGTTTAGATAAAAACTATATAGGAAAGTAATGACTAAAGAAAAAAACAATGAACATTATGCTCAGATAAAAGATAAAGTTTTCTCAGATGAGTATGATTTGGATAAATCCTCACGGCTTAGTGTATATTTTTCTCGGGTATACTTAACTCTTCACTTTGTCATAGGTTTTTTTGTTTTATCGAGTGCTTATTCTACCCTTGTTAATATTGAAGGATATAATGAAATTTATAGTCTAAAGGCTTCCGTTGAAACAGGTTACCTTTTAGCGGGTGTCATTTGGGGAAATGTAGGGTGGGATGGGTTCAATCGGATTAAGAGTGGTGCAAAATTCTCTGAAATAGCTAAGATGACTTATGGTTTTACAATACCAGTCATATTTATTGTAATAACTACACTTCGACTATTTTACCTATATTCTAGTTATAAAGATGCAGAACTTTGTTGTCCATTTTCTTCGGATAAAGCAACAGATATCTATTTAGACTTAGTTATATTTTTGGTCTCTTATGGTCTTTTATTTGGCTTCTCACATTACAGAAAGAAACGTGCAAAGAAGGAACTTCGTAACCCCCAAGAACAGTCTGACCAAGCAGAATGAAATATAGCCAATTGTTCATTAAGACCACTATCCAACAATAATCTAATAAGGATTTAACCCTTTTTAATAACACACTCTATTAAGTAACTTATAGAGTGTGTTATGTGCAATTACATGATTCCGGTTTAGTTTACTTAATTTATTGAATAGTCAACACCGAGCGCCAGTACATCGCCAGTAGAAGTGAGCTTAAAGTTAGCATCAAAGCTCATTTCTGCAATCTCAATATCAACGCCCATTTCTTCAGCCGCTTCTTTTGGTGACTTCACCCAGCCTTTTAATTTACCAAATTGAACATTCATCTTAGCCAAAAATGCTTGGTTGAGCTTTAAATGCAAGTTGCCATTGTAATAAGCGCGACATTCAAAAAGAGTCACGTACTTTTCTGCTGAATGATCATAATAAGTGAAAACCTTTTTAGCAGAGTCATTCCAATCAAAATCACGCGCTCGTTCGCACCCTGTTGAGTCAAAACCTAAATTACCAGCAATGGTGCATAAATCATTTAAAAAGACCTCTGCGCGTCGAGAGAGCCCATTTGTTGACCCGTAATCATCAGTGCGGCCCCCTTCTCTTGTTACAACTATGCGATAATCCAGAGCAAACCTATCAAGACCCTCTGGCGAGCGATACACATAACGCCACTGCTCTTTACCAAACGTTTTTTCATTTGATTTATAAAGAACGATACTCGATTGACTCACCATTTTTTCTACCGTTTCAACAAGCTGATCATCAAAGTACAAGTTTGCGTTCTTGCACATCCACTGCACTAACGCATACGCATTCGATTTATTAAAATCAACGTGAGTATGTTCAAACAGAACCTTCAACAGTTTTTCGCGAGAACTAGCTGTAAGCCTATCTGTAATTTTATCAAAATTAGAAAATAGCTCTCGCCAATATTTATCTTTTAAACTTCCTATTTTTAATTTCAGCGCTTCTTTCACACCATCAAAACTAACATCGAGCTCCTTTAAAACAACCGTGTCTATTTCTTCTAGTTTTTTATACGTTTGCACCAATGAGCTTAAATCAGTGTCATACATCGATTGTAATGCAGCGACCAAATCAACACCTGGCACCATGGCATTTTGTAAACGACTATCAAAACCACCAGCGTTTTTGTTGTGCCTATTTTTTAATGTATCCGTATGAGATGAATTTTCACTCTCTTCAAAGATGGCAAAATTCTTTTTGAACCAGAGGCTAAAAGGGTCAATTTTTTGTGCGTCACTTCCGTAGCGAGAGTATCTTTTATCAATCAGGCTAATACGTATAACATTCACAACTGCACGTGCTTTACGATCAGCATTTAGATAGTCATATTCGCCTAGCACTTCGCATTCAGCATCACGCATTTTAATGCACTGCTGTATTGCAACATCATTTACCCACCGAGAAGGGAGAATGAGATAAATATACTTAGCGTTTGCTTCTTCAATAATGCGCTGGGCAAAGTATGAGAACTCTGAATACGGAGGGTTACAAAATACAATATCAGTACGCTTGTCTATTAATGTTTGCTCTTTAAAATCAGTACCCACTACAAAGATATCTTTATCAAGCGAACTCAATAGCGGAACAGATTTTTCAATCGCATAACGTTTTCCTTCCGTTAAAAACTTTAACGCCTTGCCGTTTCCTGCACCTACATCTAATAAACTCGGACGCTCACCTATTCCCTTTATTGCTTTAAAGTCCGACTTAATCAAATCCAGCTGCTCATCTGTGGTTGGGTACCACTCAAAATCTTGGTTGAATTGCTTGATAGTTTGAATTAACTGCCCAGTATGATGACCCATTCTTAAAACCTCTTTATTAATTGAATTGCTAAACAGATTAATAGGGAAATAAAAACGTGCTTGAATCAAAAACTTAACAACCTTGACTGCTTAATGTAATGCTTACACAATGAATTTAAATAATGTTGCAGGTGAACTAAGGACGGCCTTAAATGAAGTCAGATGCCTTTAAAAATGATGGACTACACCAACCAATAACAGAAAAATCATCTTCGAAGCTTAAATTTACTCTTAGCCGGGAGAAGAGTGTAGAGCTCTGGTTAAAAGGTAAGGATGAGTGGAACTTATGGATGAAGAACCACCCGGATACTTACGTTGACTTCAATCATGTAAATTTCACCCCAGACTCACTGGCAAGTGTTGCACCAGATGAAGATCTCGCTATTTACGGTAAACATCATCGATATTTAAAAACTATATCTTTTGAAGGCTATATTTTTAATGGCGGTGCAGATTTCACAGGAGCAAACTTCCCCTCACCGACCCACTTTGATGACGCAAGATTCGAAGGTGAAGCCAAATTTACTGGGGCTAAATTTGGTGGTGAAGCAAGTTTTACCAATACCATTTTTAACTCATATGCCAATTTCTCAAATGCTATATTTAGCCGCACTGTTGCTTTTGCTGCTACACACTTCGCTTCAAACACTCATTTTAACTCAGCCACATTTGAATGCATGGCTTATTTCACTGAGGCAGCATTCAATATAACAACAAACTTTTCTCATGCTGAATTTAAAGGCGGCACACACTTTTTGGCGGCAACATTTGACTGTATTTTTGTTGATTTTAAGGAAATTAAGTCAACATCTACATTTAGTTTCGAAGGTGCAATAACAGACCAAATACAAAAGCTTTCATTCAAAGGAAGTACGTTCGACAAAGACTTTATCATTGATGGTAACTTTAACTGTATACCTGATTTAAGAGGCACAAAACTAAACCACCACACTGAACTGAGTGATCTAAAGTGCAATCTAATAAGAGAAAAGGCAATTCCATTCACCCCTATTCTTAAAGTTGTTGATAAACTTGACGCTGAAAAGCTCTGCAGGCTTAAAGAGCTCGCTGAGCAAAACAAGAACCACGATAAAGCTTTAATGTTCCACGCTGATGAAATGAGAGCGAAAAGATGGACAAAGCTAAATACAGCGCAATCAATATTGGATTTACTCTACTCAGCAACAAGTAATTATGGCCAAAGCATTATGCGACCTTTGCTGTGGTTGTTCTTATCATTCATGCTGTTTAGTTCATACCTAGCTGGTAAATCTGAACTAGAGATGAGAGAAGCACTTTCACCCGCGGCTACGACTTCAATAGCCACAATGACACCTTTTATTTCCGTTTCCAAAGATGCTAGACAATTTGGGATGGGACAGTTATTTAAAACTGATATACCTAGGAATTATTACCTCTGGAGCTATGCTCATGCCAGCGCTTCATTTGTTTTTATATTCTTAATTGGGCTTGGCTTAAGAAATCGCTTCAGAATTTAAGTTGGTTAAAGTGTTAGATGATTAATTGGCGAAGGAATTCTAGCACTTCTATCCAAAAGGAAAGGTATCCAATACAAATATCAAAGCTAACGACTAATATAGCCCCTAGCACTTCAGGTAAGGTAGCTAGATGCGGATGCAAGTAAGGTGTTATTAAGGGCCAAAATATAGCCACGAATAAATTGATCCAGAATTGAGATGTTTTATTTTTTAACATTATTGTTTTCCTCTTTGTTATTTTTTGCACACACAAAAACCCACCGAGGCCAGTTGACCTAGTAAGGATGAGTGCGAGCAGGTTTATTATTGACGCCCCTGAAATGTTAAAAAGTAAAGTATTTAGAAGTAAACTTTGACGCTTTCTAATGTGGGCAGTTGAGAACGAACTAGATTGAACTGTAGCTCAGCAGTTACTTTGTATATCCTCCATATTTTATTCACTATATTGTTACATTATAACATATATTATTCAGAAGTAAAACATACCCGCTTTACGCGAGATTAAGCACTCTCTATCTTTTAGATAAAAGGGGGGCTTGACCGCACCTGCGAAGGCAAAATTTAGCGGTCAAGCGATAAACAGTTATGAATATTTATGGTTGAGAACTCAGCTCGATTGGAGAGAAAAGATCAGAAATAGGAGGTTTAGCTGTTTTATTAGGCCAAAGTATATTCTCTACTTGTTTGCTCTGCTCCCAATGAACAAAGTCAGGAGCTTTGTCTATTTTCGCCTTTTTAATATTGGCACCAGAAGCGCTACTCAAATTATCAGCAACACTTTCAACAAAAGATAACACGTTTGGCTCATCAGTTGCTGCATTATAGTATGCAATCAAAACCCCATTGAAGAAAACGGCTTTATCACCGTCTTCCGAAGAAATTGAACATAAATCCATAGTTACTCCAGCTCATATATTTTTGCCAAAGCTATCATATGCGTTAAATCGCGCCCGATTCTGGGAAAAAGATTTAAATTTAACTAATAATTGATGAAATCACATAGACCGCGAGCCGAAAAGAAACTTCTTGGTTGTAATGTGGAATATTCACATCTAAAATTACTGTTTATTTATACAGTAATTTGTAATTATGCTTAGCAAACTTACCCCTTCAAGCACAGAACTACCTATTGCAGACTTTTCAGTTGCTGCAGGTTTCCCCAATCCATGCGAAGATCACCTATCCGACTCAATCAGTTTAGATGAGCTCCTAATTAAGCGCCCTAGTAGTACATTCCTATTCAGGGTGTCAGGCAACAGCATGTCCCCTGACATTACTGACGGCTCGATAATAGTTGTAGATAGGTCAGTAACAATTAAAACTGGACGAATCGTATTAGCTACATTAGACAACGAATTTGTTGTGAAAGAACTACAATTAAAAAACAACAAAGCCGTTTTTATTAGTAAAAACCCCGACTTCGAGCCAATTGAAATTGATATCGATGAAAACAATGACTGGGATACTCATGTAGTCTGGGGCGTTGTCACTGGTTTAATCAAGATATTCTAATTATGTGGGTTCTTTGCGACATCAATGCTGCTTACGTTTCGTTTTGCCAACTCTTTAACCCCCAATACGACTTTGATAAAACCCCTCTTGGCGTTCTTAGTTCTAACCAGGGCAATGTTGTAGCTCGAAATCAAGCTATCAAAGATTTAGGTATCAAAATGGGAGAGCCAGCATTTAAAGTTAAACAACTGGTGGCTGCGCATGGTGGTCACTTGTGGGGGAGTAATTTCACGCTGTTTGGTGATTTGAGTAACCGTTTTCATACCGAGTTAGAGTACTTCCTATTCGATACAATACGATACTCTGTTGATGAATGCTTTGGGCGCATCGATATAAACTTTACAAAAGATATAAAAGACTACGCACACACCATACAGAGGACACTTAAGAGGAACTTAGGTATTAGTTGTGGCTTGGGTATATCTCAGACAATGACACTAGCGAAACTTGGAAGTCACTGCGCCAAAAAGAAAGAGTGGAAAGAACACACCAATGGTGTGGTTGTATTAGATTCACAATACAAAATTGATTGGGCTCTCAAACATACTCCTGTAGAGGATATTTGGGGGGTTGGAAGTAGAACTACTAAAAAGCTAAATAAATTTGGAATCTATACGGGGTATGACCTTAAAAATGCCGACATTAGTTGGATCAAAAAGACGTTCACAGTTGTTCTTGCCCGTACTGTGGAAGAGTTACGAGGAAAATCTGCGGTTGAATTGAAAGATGTAAACGACTCTCGCGATAGAATTTGCGTATCTCAGAGTATGGGAAAACCGGTGATAGAGCTTACGGAGCTTTCTGAAGCTGTTACAGCACATGCAACAAAGGCTGCGTTTAAACTTCGTCGATTTAAATCTTACACATCGGCAATAACAATATTCATCCACACAGATTCATTTAGACAGGCAGAGCCGCAGTATCATAAGTCACAATCAATTAAACTACCCTACCCCACCGCGGATACATCAACACTGGTGTCTTATGCAAGCTTTGCATTAAAAGCTATTTATAAGAAGGGGTTTAAATACAAAAAAGCTGGCGTTATTTTTGAAGAACTTTCATTACACGATGATATGCAACAACTTGAACTGTTATCTGAGACTTTACCACTGAATATTAGCTCAAAAACGTTGGTCATTGATGAGATAAATAGAAAATTTGGACGTAGTGCAATAAAGCTCGCAAGTGAAGGGTTCTCTCAGTCTTGGCGGCCTAAAGATGATTTAGCACCTTTGAGTTATACAACAAAACTTTCAGATTTACCTATTGCGAAAGCATAAAGATTATTTAGAAGAACCCTACCAAGGTATAAACCCCAGAGTAAATAAAATAACCCAACCCAATTGAAAGAATGGTAATGTTAAAAGCCAACATGAATAGCTTAAAATTATGCGATAAATCGGGCATTTCCATGATGCACCTACAGTGTTTTTTAATGTTATTAAATCATGTATAGCAGACTATCTTAAATAATTCCTTAAATTAAGGTACAAATATGCACGAAATACCGGTCCCATTTGGTATCAATAACTCAGGCCATTTAATTGCAGCTCAATCGATTCAAGTGGGCGGAACCTATACTTGTCCATATTGTGGTGAAGAGCTTATGTGTGATTTGTCTTCTATGCAAAATAAGATGCTCATCCACCCAAAAACTAACAACTGCATCAGCCTAAGTGATAGTTATAATAAAGCCAAAAAACTAATTAAAGATGTCATCTTAGAAAACAAAAAGGCTGAGACAACAATACAGATCCATCAAAATTGCTATCAATGCCTCAAAGAAATACAAAGAGATATAAAATATTGTTCATTTGAAGGGGTTCAAACTGATTATTACTACCATGACTCAGTATGTGATGTGATTGGGCAATTTAGCCATAAAGGACAGTCAATCTATTTGGGCATCGAAATTGTATCTGAACAAGAGCAAGACTGGAGACCATATAGCATTTCAAATGGTTCGGCATTAAGAAGCTGGATCAAACTAAAAGCCTCTGACGTTCTTAAAGATCCATACAATTGGCGACCTCTAAACTCAAAGTTATCACCAAGGCTTTGCCAATCATGCAGCAATACCAGCAAGAAAGGCTCTAAAATAGTTGCTGTTGCAGATAAGTACTCAATTCCTAGAGAGCTGTACACAACTGCTCGCAAATCCCCAGATAAGCCGTTCATAGCCGACATTGAAACTTGCTATAGATGTTCAGAAGTAATCCCCGTATTTTGGTGGTTAGGGACGCCATTTTGCGAAGATGAACCACCATTTCCGCGCCCTTATACAATTGAGCTAAGATTTTCCAAGCAATACGGCGGTAAATACTGGGCAAACACTTGCCCTAACTGTAAATCAATACAAGGTGATAACCATCTCCATGTATTTGAAACAGCGCAATTCAAAGATTTACTATCACCTAAAGTTAAAAGCAGGGAGTCTAATGCTATTAGCATGCTCATGGAGCGTACCAAGCTATTCTATTAGTGCGCTAGCTATGGGCGCAGCACTTCACTAATGAAAGGCATTAGTAGGAAGCGTATAGCCGCGTATTCACACACTAAATAAAGCAGCCCTAAAGCCAGGCTAAAGTTAAAGCATAAAATTATGAATATAATCGCGGTGAGTAAGAGGAAAGCTAATAAAATCATAGCTAAGATGTTAGGGTTTTGAATTAGCCAGTATATAAACACTTTCATGGTGTTAACTGCCCAATGCTTCAAAGTCTATCAATTCTCCTGTATATGTATCCTTTACAACCCCATTTTCAACGGTAACGAAGATAACATTATTCAACCCACTCTTCTTAGTAATACGGATAGAAGCATATGACGAAACTAGTTTTCTAACTGTATCTTCAAGCGTCTTAACATCACTTAATTTAACGTCATCATGCCCAATTCGTTTTAAAGTAAACATTCGATTACAACTCCTTTGATTGTGATGTGAGTGCCAAGCAGACATGCAAACGATGGCTCTCCCTATCATTGCTATACCAGCCACAAAGCCTATGAACGTCACAAATAGCAATATGAAATCAGTTTTACCTGTCATACAAAACAGATAAGCATAGAAAGCTCCTGCACTAAAAAACATCAAACCCAAACACAGCTCAAATAAATTAAGCCATCGCTCGGCCATTGAGTATTGCTGACTATCCATAGAAAACACCAGATAATTAATAACTGACGACCATCCTATGCTATCCAGTAAATCGCGCTTAACAGCGTGAAAAAATCAAAATTTATAAGAAAAACAGGCTTTTTTAAGAAGAATTTGAGATAATATTTTTTGAGCATTAAAAATTAGCTCATGCATTAATTTTCGCTTTACCATCTAAAAATTAAAGCATACACTATAAAAAAACACATTCAGTAAGGTTCACAATGACTATCTCTAAAGTAGAAGCTACCGATATCTCGTTTGACGAGCTAAAAGAAGGTTCAGAACTGTACATTCAACGCCGTAATAGACGCCTTCTAAATAACCACCGCAAAGAGCTTAGAGTGTTTACTAAAGCTGAAGCAGTGGCGTACTTAGATATTGATGCAAGAACGTTAGATAAGTACTGCAAAGCTCTAAAAATTAACCCAAGAAGACATGAAGAGAGTCAGTGGTTATTGGATATCGAAGAGGTCTACAAAGTACGAGATTCACTTCCTGATGAACTAAAAAAACAATTACCATTTGTTCGCAGTGAAAGCCAAGACCTACAAGTTATAGTTGTTCAAAACCAAAAAGGTGGTGTTGGTAAGACTGTTACTGCAGCTACAGCTGCATCTGGTTTGGCAACTGAGTTTCATCAAAACTATCGTGTAGGCTTAATTGATATGGATGGCCAAGGCACTTTATCAATGTATTATGCCCCTGAATCAGCACAAGAAGGCTGCTTATCTGTTGGTGACTTAATCATGGGGAACTATGAGCTTGATGAAAACGAAACGCTAAAAGAAGCTATCAGTGAAGCGTTCTTGCCGACCACTATTCCTAACTTGCGTATTTTACCAGCTTCACAATCAGATCGAGCAATTGAGGGCTGGTTTCATGAAGCAGTATTCAACCAGCAACTAAGCTCTCCTTACTCGATACTGCACGACATCATTGAACAAGTTAAAGATGAATTCGATATCATTATCATAGATACGCCTCCATCATTAGGCTACGCGACATACAACGCTTACTACGCTGGTACGAGTGTTATTTTCCCATTATCTGTTACTGAAAATGATATTGATGCTACGTGCTCATATTTTAGTTATATCCCGCAAGTATGGACGCTACTAAAAAATGCGAAACACCCGGGTTATGACTTTATGAAAATACTGCTTACAAATCACAAAGAGAGTTCAACCACTACTGATTTACAGAACAACCTTTATGATAGTTTTTCAACTTACCTTTACTCAACAGAGTTCAACAATAGTGAAGCTGTGAGACAAGCTTCATCATTACTATCAACCGTATTTGATATGTCTAAAAGTGAATACCCTAAAACCAAGATGACTTTCCAGAATGCACAACAAAATGGATATGAAGTTACCAGCCAACTACACCGTGATATTCAAAAAGTGTGGCGCGAACAAGAGAAGGAGCAATAAAAATGGCTAAAAAAAGAGGTACGGTCTCTCCACTCGGCAACACTGCAGGCTCAGAAGAAGCTATTGCAGATAGCAATAAGAACCAACTTGAGAGTTTGGCCAAGCGCTTGAGAATTGAAGCTGAAAAGAGTGAAACACCACTTGATGAAGTGCTCTCTAAGCATCTGGGAGTAGTCAGCGTAGGTCAAAGTAAAGTCTGGACATTAAAGTCAGGCCAAGAAGCCACATTCACACCGGTTACGTTGTCATATGAGCAGCTTAAATCAAATACAGTCGTTACTTTTGAAATCAACGGGCGCGAGCAATCACTATTAACAGAAGAGTCGCTTCAAGACTTATCAACATTAGATAATCAACAGTTCTACCCAGCAATTGGTCGACGTCTACCGGATAACAAGATTGACGTTCTTGATGGTTCACGCCGTCGCGCCTATGTACTTGAGAAAAGCGGTGCTATAGAAACTTTCTCAATGCTAGTTACTGATGACGAAATCAGTCTAAGCGATGCAAAGGCTCTCGCTACATCACTACAGTCAGTTAAAGAGCACAGCTTACGTGAAATTGGATTACGCCTAGAGCGAGACAAAGAGGCGTACTTAGCTGAACATGGCAAAAAGTTGAACCAGGCTGAGTTAGCGGAACGTCATGGCTTAAGTCAATCAAAGGTAAGTAAAGCACTACAGGCCGCAACAATCGATAGTGATTTAATTTCTGTTTTTCCAGATATTTCATTGCTCAACCACAGTGACTATAAAGCGCTATTGGCAACACAGGCTTTATTAGGTGATCAACTAAGTGATTTCACTGAAGAGCTAAAAAGTAAAGTTAATGAGCTAAAAGTTAGCGGTGGCTTTATCAAAGAAGACCTTAAAGACAAGCTCAGCAAACTAATAGCTGATGAGTCTAAGTCCTTCAAGCCAGCTACAGATAGACCAGTTGTGACGACATTATTCAAGTTTGAAAATAAAGATCAGTTTGCTCGCAAAAAAGTGAAAGGAAGAAACTTTTCTTATGAATTCGGTCGAGTTTCGAAAGAGATACAATCAAAAATTGATATCGCTATCAAAGAAATATTGAAAGATCTAGTATAAGTATTCAATTCAATCCAAATTTGGAAGGTGGCATGAATATCCCACCTTTCATTTAGAACAGTGCAGATTAGAGTATCTATTCCAATTCTATTTTCGTTATCTGACTTAGATCTAACTTTCTAAAACCTAAATATTACTGTAATTCTCAGACGCCAGCTCAAATACCTTCACTAACATCTTTTTTAATACCAACTTGTTTCGCTTTGGAAGGTTTTATTAATTTAACATTATCTCTCGGTAGCATTTTGAAGTTAACTGCTTTTTTTGTCTTTAGAATCTCGGGTGTTATTTCCCCAAGCAACGAAGCACTTAATATTGCACTACCCTTCCAGATATACCTCCACTTAAGCATCTGGCTAAAACTCTCGATAACATAGACTTTACTACCGAATTCAGCTCTAATTACATCTAAAAAAAGCTTAGAGTTAATTGGCCTAGGGCTTCGAAGTTCATATCCAACCTCATCCCAGCTTTCCCATTGAGAAAAATATAAAACGACTTCTTCATTAATGTGAAAGAAATAGTACGTATTTTCGAATGTGTCTGCCAGGCTCAGTTCAACTTCTTCCTGCTCTAAAGACTTTGTTATCGATACTATGTGAATGCTTTAATTGATGGGCTTTAGCTCTTATGGGCCCTTTAAGGTCCCATGCTTCTCACATTTTAGATACCGCGATATTTGAAGCTATTTTGAAAGCTGCAATTCTCATATATTTTCCCTCAAAGGCTACTTTTACAGCACCCACTACTGCAACAAAGGTAATTATGAAAAAAGCTATAAATCTGAAGTATTGGTAAATTTTATTGTGGGTCGCAAGGGATCACCGAACCTATGAATGTTATTTATACAGACTATAGAAACACAATCAAGTAAAAATCCCGATTTTTGATAACTTAGTTCACCAATATTATTTAAATGGTTTAAGAATTAGTGCGTTTATCAACACAACTAAATGGGATCAATAAACGATCGCCACTATTATGCTCCATCAGCAAACAATTGCCTGCTAGACAGTGGTATCAAAACACACAAGGGGGCTGTACCCTCAATCAGCCCAACATCTTTTTTATCTCAATCGTCTGTATTCAATTTTTTTATGTGACGATATTCACATTTGTAGGGATACTCTATGTGCCCAAGTGTTGGTAATAAAGCAACTTTAGAAAAATATCGTTCATTAATTAAAATATAGACCTTGAAATAGTAACACTTAACCCAAAGTATAAATTTTGTGCAATATCGCACTCTATATAATAAAGGAAAATGCCAATGAACGATTGGGATTATGTGAACTTTAGTCAAGATCATGAAATGAACTACCACTTAGAGCTAGTGAATAAGTCACAATCTAACGATAACCGAGCTTACTTAAGAAATAATACTCAAGTAACTGCTAAAAAAGCATTAAACAAAACAATTATTACTCATGGGGAATTTAAACCTTTTGTTCAAGCTGACAAGGCTCACCTTGATGACCCAAAATAAATAGGCTCAGGTTCTTACTAAAGTAATTAAAAAATAAGCTGACTTTCAATTTGTTGGCTTTTTTCTATAAGTGATCCGTAACTTTATTATTACCTTAATTCACTAAATATCAGCAACGCTTTCAGAACAAGTGATTTAAGCGTTATTTTTTGATTCTATAATATGTACATCATACTGAGGGAACGGGATAGTAATTCCTTTACTTTCCACTTTATCTATAGCATTACGCTGTGTTTGCCAATATACATCCAGTAATGAGCTGTAGCAACCCAAGCTCGAAGCAGCAAGTTCACAGAGCTATCTGCTAATATGTGGACTAAATGCTGAGGGGTTGATTCAATCAAAATTCGAGATTCTTCACAGACTAGTTCCCTCAATGCCGCAAGCCCAAACCATGCTATTTGGAGTTGATACAAAACTCCATCGGCGGTTTCAAGAACTGTGGTAAATAATCCTAAATCTTTTACATTTCCAGTATAGCTTGATACTTCAACAAACTCTGCCTTTTTAGTAGCTTTAAGAAAAATAGCATGACCCCCGCAGCCATATTACGGAGCGTGTCATTTAACGCTAGACCAATTGCTAAACCAGCGGTACCGTCGAGCGCAACAGTCTAGCCGCATAATCTAAAATAATCACAATAACAATTAAATAAACAACATAGTCTGAGAGTGTGGTAAGCAACTTTGTAATGATTTCATCGTGTTTGCTCCATCAATAAATGCCTTTATGGACAGAACGTTTTAGTAGTTTCTGAAAAAATACTTTTCCGTGTAAAATGAGAATAGTAAGTAATGTACTCTTGGCTATAATAACTTATAACTTAGGAATATCATCCTTATCTAATTTTAGGTGTTCTATTTCTAATTTTTGTTTGGAATTCAACATTTGGAGCTTTTTAATTTCTAACGATTGACTTTCAATTGTTTTTTCTAGTCTAGATATGTCACTCATACTAGGAATAGATTTAAGACTCTTTGATAGTGTTTGAATAGAATTAGATAGTTTTTCGGATTTACCATCATTTATATTTAAATAAATTGAATAAGAGGAAATAAGCAACCCAACAATAGTCAATATCACAACAACTATTGAAAAATAAATATTAACTTTTGCGTGTTTACTAGTTTTAAAACCAGACTCTTTAAGTTCATTTGCCACTTGAGTCTGAGATCTATTCATTTTAACTGCAAACTTTATTGATTCAGAGGATAACCCAACTAAGGTATCAAGTTTTTCTCCTAACTCTTTAAATGGACGCTCTTTATTTTCTACCGTGATTTTATGTATATTTTTTAATTTTTCATCCTGCTCAAATTCTTTTGCTTCTTGAATTTTACCTAAAATATTATCTACAGGCGCGGTGATTTTACTCATCCGTTCAATCGTATCATATAGTGGGTTTTCAAGTATTTGAGGACTCACTTGACGTGTTAACTTTGCCAGCGACTCTCCATATGACAGAGTCGATTGAATACTTTTTCCCAAACCATCTGAAAAGTATGAACGCCCAATTACAGACTCGGTTAGTTTATCTAAACGTTCCTTTGATTTTTCTTGCTCCTTGACTATAAGCCTATAAAGATATGATTTGAGGGATTCATTTTCATGTTTTGGTAACTCTATGTCTCCATATGAATATGAAATGCAAATGTCACCATCTTCATTTTTATCTTCTTTTCTTATTTCTTCCTTATTTAGTTCTGGGTTGTTATTTATATATAGTTCTATAATGCTGTCTATTTCCACTGGTGCTAACTGAGATATTTGTGAATCACTTAACACAGGTTCTTTTGGTTTGTTCCCAGCACCTTGGAGAGAGTCTTCAGGGAATGTTGTGCATTTTAAAAACTCTCGGAAGAATTCTTCTTCATCTGACTCGCTAATTGTGCAGCCTAAGTGTTTTTCAATTTCAACATAATCATTAGTAGATAGATAAAACACATAAAGATCACCAATAGATGACATGACAGAGCCATAACTTGTATTCTTGAAAAGTGAGCTAAGCAATTTTCCCATAACTAAATTAATGATCCTGAGGTTTATTCTTTAATTAAATAATAACAAATTTAGATGAAACTTTACTATTAAGATTGTTTCTTCATATTTCCCTTTGAAACGCAAAACATATAAAGATAAAAATTATCCACGATAAAACCTTACACCGAGTAATGATACCGTTGTTATGATGTTAGTATCAAAACGCATTCTCCTACAGCTATAAAATTAATAGAGTTTGATTTGGACACCACGCTGTAAGTTATCATTTAATCTGAACCACTTTCACTTAACTTGATACTTTACACTTTTACTGAAATCAATCTCAGCTTTAACAAATCAAAATTGATGGTCTTTTGAACAACAATGCATTATTCTGAAGTTGAGACATGCAAATTGTACGGGAGCCAATACCAAGCAACTTAACCGACTCCCCCCAATTTGCTGTACGATACTTAACATCACTCTTGATAACCCCCAACCAACTTGAAGCTCTACGGGTACTTACATCAAAGTGCTTAGCAAGTTTTTTGGCTGTGAAGTACCCACCATTTTCGAGCATAAATTCAGCTGCGTCATTTACTGATAACATAAGGTCCTCCAAATAGTTCATTTATTTGCAAGCATAGGTGGTCTAGCAAACAGCAAAGCCTGGTTTTGCAAGCTTCTCATACTGGATTTTCGACCATAGATAGATACAACCTTTACGGTACGATTAGGGACACCGGTATCAACCGTCTTATATTTATTGGTTGTACGGATGTTATATAGGAGTGCGCTCGCTTTATTTGCTGAAATAGAAAGTGCTTTTCCGAGGGATTGGGCCGTATAAAACTCCCCTGTCTCTAACATTAATTCAGCTGCTTTTTCTGTCGATGCCATTTTCAAACCTTTTATAATTGGAGATTTTTCGACAATATCAACAAATGAATTTTGCGCTCATTTTGAAAAATTAACTTAACAATGCCAGCCTTTGGGCAAAAGTCATTTTTGCTACCACCTTATGTGCACCGGTATCACTGAGTTTGTTGATGGTTGTAACTACATCATCAAACAAAGCAGCTGTACTATTAATATTCTTTTGAGCTGATTGAAACGCGCTTAGGAGCGTATCAAGTCGCGGGTTCCATTCATTTAACACCCATTTATCTACATTAGAACCAATAGCGCCATGAACTAAACGAGAGAACTCGGACTTAGCAGACCCTTTGTCTCTAAAGGTCATGTTATTGAATTCTGCTAAAGCTACTAAAGCAGGCTGCCAAACTTGTTGAGCCTCCAAAATTCTTTTATTGATTTTCTTTAATCGTTTGATGGCTTTTGTGGTTAATTGAACTTTTAATTTAGGATTGTTATTGACTAAACTAACGTCCTTGCTGGTCATAATTCTGCTAAACAAGTCTTCTATTTTACTTACTCCATCAAAATGCATCATAAGCCAAAGCTTTGCAGCATTACTTCTATCACTTATTGATACTGCGTGTGTATTAAACTCAGCTTTAAGAAGATGTAGGTTTTGCTTATGAATTGATTCGTTGATTACGATGTTTACACTTTCATCTAGAGCGTTAAGAGTTTCGTCAATGTTAACGTCAAAACTTAGGAGATTTGATCTAACATTTCCCCTTTGCTGGTTTCTGTACTTACGGATAACGTCAAGAACCTCAGCTTTATCTCTCCTATGCTGGCTCATAGCTATAGCGCCTTCAGAGGCTTTGACTACGTCAATTGGCATTGATTGGTACTTAAAGATAGAAAGTGAATCCATTACTTGAGTACGCTTTAGCAAAAATTGAAATTGAGATAGATACTTTCGCTCAATAGTAACACCACCCTCTGTAATCAAAAGCTCAGCAGCTTGCGTGCCTGGGTACTTTCTAACGTCATATTTATTAGACTTTCGAATATGGCGGTACTTAATTAATCTATGCATATAGTCGTTATGCAGCTCAAGCGCCCTATCAAGTCCACCAGCTTCTTTCCAGCAAGCTACGGTTTCTTGTGAGATGAAGATATTTTCTCGCGCTTCATCACTGTTCAGGAAGTCTTTATCATGCATGGATATCAGCTTTTGCGTATGAGCATCAAAGCAAAGCTTGAACATCTCTTTTTCCTGCTTATGTGCTTGATGATACCGGCTATCTACACTTAATGGATAAAACACCATTCTTGTATTGCCACGTGATATTTTTTTCTGTTAACCTTAGATACTCGTTGAGTAAAATTGATTTTTGCAGGTACTTTTCTAACGCTTTCACTGTATCCGGTAATTAAATTGGTTTTCTCAAAGTACTTTAAGCTACGAGTCAACTTTCTCTCACCAACAAGGTTGTTAAACATTTCAAAATTAAGCTCAAAGTCTGGTACCGACACCAAGAGACTTTCGAACTTTTGAATACAGTAACTATCAACTTCATTCTCTAATCCTGTATTCAATATCAGCTCTAAAAGCTTCCCAGAGACACCTTTCCTTCAAATAGAACCTTTTTGATTGTTGTTGTGTAAAGAAACTACACCATCAACTGTCATCGCTGTCGATAAAGCGACATCTAATTTACCCGCTGATATATTGAGGTCATAAATAGCCGTGACATTAGCGGAATTGTCTGAGCCTCTTTTGATACTACAATTCATATCTTCATCAAAAATATCACTTGCATCTAAAGGGCGGGTCCAAAGGTCTATTAATGATACGTGATCAAATACATGCTTATGGGCGTCTTCATCTCTTAACACTGGCATCATCACAGCTTCAGATAAAGCCTCATAACCTTGAATTTTACCGATATCAGCGTCACTCATCTCACTATTCAATTTTGGGTATGGTATCCACTCACTAAAGTAGTAATTAAGGTTCTGAGGGTTTAGTAAGGCTTCTGTATACATTTCTAAAAAAGCTTTCTTTATTTTAGGGGGTAGAGTTACATCGTTTTGAATACACTGAACACCTTCATGCTCAGCTTCTCTCCCCTGCTCTACTAAAGATTTGAAACGCTCTGAATGAGCAATGCTCTCTTGTGTTAGCTGGCAGGCGTACCTTACAATTTTATCTAAATGCTTGGGTTTTAAAGTATTCGGTTGCAAAGCAACACGATTATACCCTACAGGATCAAACGCCCGAGCGTGGAGAGCTCGCTCACTCATGTTAGAGCTAATTCTAAATAGCCGTTCTCTTAGCCTTAATGTATTTTCTACACCAAGCACTTCCCAACGTTTCAACTTTGCAAGGTTAGTAGCTGTTTTATCTTGCTTTGAAACGATAGTACAAATAGAACACCCGTAGCGTGCTTTGCCATTGCAACCTGCCCCACCACTTTGACCTGTAGCAATTTCGCAAGTCTCACTTGTACCATTACCGTATATCTCGATTAAAAGACCAAAGTTTGATAAAAAACCTGGTATGTCATAGCAAGATCTTTGTAGTGGTTTTGAACCAGCCAAGCTGAGCAAAAGAAATACATCATCAATCTCCCAGTCACGAATTGGAGCATAATTGTAGACTTTTGAGTTTCCAATAGACTGTGATGTCATTGAGTTCATTAAATCTTCTGCAGACTTACCTTTTAGATTGTGGCGCACCATATTCTTTGACCTACGCGAAGACCTTTTTTCCCTAGAACCTAAGCAAGAAATAATTGGTGAACTGGCATAATTGCCATATTTCTTTGAGTGCCTAATAGACTCTACAAGAGAGTTAACAAAGTGTTCGTTTGGGTTAACCTTAAAATTACTGAACAATCACCAGAGCGAGTTGGTGTTGCTGGAATTTTCTGGCCACCAACGTACCTAATGAAGAATTCATTGTTCAATGAAGGTTGGACTAATTTAAACTGAATATTGATACCTACAGACTTAGCATATTCAAGCATTCTCTTACTGGCATAGTTAACAAACATTTGCATAGGTATCGCTTCTGCTTTTGTATTAACTGTCGATACGATCAATGGGCGTTCTGGTTCAATGGTTTTTGCTGCAATAGCTTGGCGATAAGCCTCCATCACAATTAGCAATGTAACTGTCGAGTCTTTCCCAAAAGAACATAAAGAAGTAATTATTGCTCGCTCATTTTCAATTAGAGCTCTTATATCAGCTACAGATGAAGAAAAGGCTTGAGCAACTAATTTCTCTCTACTTACTTGGTTAACTGTTCCAACAACAACGCTATCAATGATGTCTATTGGATTAACTTTGAAAACACTCACTTCACACTCCAACTTAAATTTTGTAACTATGGTCACATAGGATATAGAACGCGCTTTGATTGAAATGATAACTAAATATTCTCCACGATTATTTTTTAAAAAAAGTCATACAGAACAATAACTAAAATATATTTACACTTAATTATTCAGGGTGAATTCGCCAAAATATTAACTCGAAAAAATATAAAGCTAACCTTAATCAACAATAGAAAACCTAAAAATATTCGCCAGCCTAAAAAAATACAAAAAACCATTCTTAATTAGACAGTTACATGAAGTTGATTCAAATTATTCAGGGTGAATTCGCCACTTATTCGAGATTAATTATTTCAAAAGTGCGCGTTATGGAATCGGACTTACTATGGTCTTAATCGAAACATAAAGAGAACCGAAATGAATAATCAAAACGAGACTATTACTTCACCCTGTAACAAGCCTCTTCTTGTAGTGCTTTTTAAAAGTAAAGAAGGTATTGAGCAACGAGGCGTTCAATGTTACGAAGGTGTCATGACTTTTAAAGAGCTGGTGGATCACTTTAAAGCAGAGAAAGGCTCTGAGGAAATTGGGGAAGTAGATAAGAAGCAACGTGACGTAGATACAAAGCGAGTAAATGGATTAAAGCAGTTCTGGACTACATCCCAAGGGACTGTATTCCCAAATATAACGCTTTTTGCTAACTCCCTCTCATTAAAAAACTCAGTAACTGTTGGTAATAAGCTGATAATTGAAGCGACCTTGGAAAAGAATGCAGATAGATTTATAGCAGACGGACAAGGCCGACAAGCATTCATTGATTGGTTATTATCTGATGAAAGCAATGCAGAATTTGAAGATCATACTATTAGTTTTAAATTAATAGTAACGCAAACAGAAAGTCTATCTACCCCAAAAGCCGTACAAATTATTCGACAACTTTTTGCCGATTATCATGTGAAGTTAACCAAGCCGAACTCTTCTATCAGTAAGCATTTTGACAATAGCACTGTGTTAAGTCGTTTAATGAATGACTATTTAGCACTACAAGTAGATTCCTATTAGCTAAAAAGCAAAATTGCTCTCCATGGAAAAATAAAAGCAGGTCATATTTGGACATTCCAACAATTCACTACAATGATGCAAAAGTTCTTAAACTTAACAAATAGCACTGCATCAAAACAAATAACAGATGAAGCTCAATACGAAGATGCCCTTAACTTATGCCGAAGCTATTTAACCTGCATTTTCAGATTATTACCAATTGAGAACATTACGAGCACTCAAGACCATGAGAAGGCAATGTTTACACGAGCAATTTTTGCAAATGCACTGGGCTATGTAGGTCGTTCATTAATGGATGAAATGTTATTAGATAATTCGATAACGTGGGAACGAATCAATCTAAACGGCATACCTATAGAAGATAAAAGTGATTCTTTTTGCCTTGAGGCTAACGTGACTATGAAAGATAAAGGCACAGTGAACTACCCAGCGACATCGGTTCACTTTGATCACAGGGCTTCTACAGTCTAGCTTAACAGCTAGGCTGCTTCTTTTTTCTCAGATCCAAAATCCAACTTCGATAATTCGAAGACTTTCGTTTTAACAGATTGTTTCTGCTGAGATGCGGGTGTTACCCTTGCGACGATTCCAGCCGCAATTATATCTAATTCACCTGTACTAGCTATGCTTTTAGCAGCAGCTAGATCGCGGCTTTGATACGCTCCGCAAGCCGTACAAGTAAAACGCCTATCATTCAATGTTAAAACATGGCGTTGCCCGCACTTCGAACAAATTCCAGTGGATTTTTCAAAACGACCTATTTCATGATAGAGCTTGCCTTCTATCTCAGCTTTGTACTTTGAAAGCTGAGTGATCAAACCCATCACGTTATCTGCAACCATACTACCATTGAACTTTTGCATCGCTTTTACGTTTAAATCTTCGAACACTAAAATATCATTTTCATTGGTTATCTGTCGTGAAGTTTTGTGCGCAAAGTCCAGCCTTTGCCTTGAGATTTTTCCGTGTAATTTATTGATGCGTTGTTTTGTTTTTTGCCAGCGATTTGAACCTTTGGTTCGACGTGCAAGCTGGCGTTGCAATTGATTTAACTTCTCTATTGCTTGCTTTAAAAACTTCGGATTGTCGGCCACGAAACCGTTCGAACCAACCACCGTTTGCTTTGAGTTGATGTCAAAGCCAGTGATCGTTTCCAAAACTTGTTTAGCCGTTTTGCATTCCACTTCCTGAGTGATACTGCATTCCCATTTTCCGTGACGATATTGAACAGTGACGGTCTTAATTTTGCTCACTAGCTCACGATGCAGAACGATTGGCACTTTGCCGACCTTCGGAATACTGATAGCGCCATTTTCGATTCGAATGCAATTGGAATTATTGACGGCTCGAAACGAGTCGTTGTGAAGTTTTTTCTTTTTGTATGAGACTTTATGCTTTGGAAAGCGCTGCAAACGAACCTTTGAAAAAGCATTTTTAACAGCAGTTTCTAAATCGCGAGCAACCTGCTGAGCCGCTGCTGAATCAAAAGATTTAATCCACGCAAACTCTTCGAAAGGCTTTAATTCCTTAAGAAGCGAGGCCATTTCTTTGTAAAACAAGAACGTCTTATCGTACTCATATCGACGCATATTTTCAGACAACAACGATTCCAAATGCCACGCGCTGTCGCACCAAACTCAATAAGCTTAGCTTCTTGCTCTGGCGTAGGATTTAGCCTGTAGTTGTATCTGAGCGTCTTTTTCATACACTGTATAGACTACTGTATAAGGTCAAGTTGTCAAGTTGGAATATGAAACTAAATCTCACTGCAAATATTTAATTGCACTTCATTTAATTCTGGTAGTTAAGTACAGAAAACCTTTACTAAACGGAAATCTGGAATAGTGAAAATGAAAAGCTCACTATCATTACCATCGATCTATCAATTGAACGCTGTATAAAGCAACGAATAGCCCATAGAAGCTTACCATTAGTTTTGGAAAGTGGTTTTTTACAAGAGCCTATTACAAGTGAGCACATAAATTCATGGTGTGATGCATTCGATGAGGAAGATTACGAAGATGTTTCATTTCGACAACACCATGTCATTGTGAAGTCTTGATATGTGACAAACTTTATTCGTTAAGGTTCGTATATATCAACCTTAACCTTAGATCAGTATTTTACCAACCTAAGGCTTTATCATGCCTAAAACTAAGTATTTAGAGCTTTGAGTATCCTAAATTCACCTTAATTTGTTGATTAAACAAGCATATCAACCATCGAGTTAGTAAAACTCTGTTTTGTCCAAATCCATGAAAAAAAGCAAAAATCAGTAATTAATCTCCCCTTTTCACTCTATAGCCAAGATTACAATGACATGTATGTCAATTTAAAGAGTAAGTCACAATGTCACTAAAGAAAAAAATTACGGCTATTGGCCTATTAGCAACTGTAAGTCTTTTAAGCGTATCTTCAATGGCGAAATCAATTAATCCGAAAGAATTAAAACAAACTCTTTCTCAAAAAGGTGATATCGAAGGTATTCAAGAACTCCCTGTTGAAAACTTAATGCTAGTTAAGACTAAATCAGGACTAACATATTTTGTATCTAAGAATGGCCGCTTTGTCTTTCAAGGGCTGTTAATTGATACATGGTTTAGACGAACTATTGATGAGTTGAGCGAAGCAAGAAATGCTCACCGTGTCCCTCTTGAAAAAATGGGCGTAAAACTAGATGAGCTTGCAACACTATCATTTGGTAACCAAGACATACCTAAGCAAGCAACAATATTCGTTGACCCTAATTGCGGATACTGCCACGCCCTGTTCAATAAAATTCAGCAATCTCCAGAAAAGTACAATGTCGACTTTGTACTAACAGCGATGCTGGGCAGCCAATCTTTACTTGAGTCTAAACGCCTAAATTGCGCTGTTGATAAATCTAAAGCTGTCATCGACCTTATGAACAAGACAAAACTAGCAACAGAAATGAGAGAAGACTGCGATGCCAAGGCAGTTCAAAAAGCACCTATCGTTATGGGATTGCTTGAGGCTAGAGGGACCCCATTCCTAGTTCGTGAAGATGGTTTAACCTTTAATGGACTACCAAGCGATTTTGATGCGTGGCTTGAGATGGAGTAACTAGCAATGAAAGAAATCTTTAAAATCAGCTCAATTCTAGCCATAGCCTCATTATTTTCTGGGTGTTCAGCATTTACGATTGGTGAAGAGGAATTTTCATGTGCAGGTAAACCGGAACTTGGTCTCTGTAAAGGGCCGATGGAGGTTTATGAGTTAACCAACAATCAAGACCACCTTGAGCACATGATGACTGCAGAATATGCAAAAAACGAAGGTGAAAAAAAGTCAAATTCAGAAGGAAACCAAAAAGTCATTTACGTTAATAGTGAAGGGGAAGACATCACATACGTATATGAACCAAGAAGTTTGCGAAGACAAAACGCACAGGATTATGACAAAGCCAACATTGTTGGTATCGCTAGCAATGACACAATGTCATATTCGAAACAATCACACGATGAGTTAGATGACTTAAGAACTTTCAATTACGTTCCAAATGATATCGCGCCAGAGCCTCTCGCGGTTCTAGAAGAAGCTAAAGCAATGCGTATTTATGTTGCTGCTTGGGAAGACAAGTCTGGAGATTTGAATATTCCAGGCTTCGTTTATGTTGAATTACAACCAAGACGCTGGGTAACAGGCCATCAAGCTCAAATGCGCCCAAGTCGAGTATTACCATTTCAAACAATAAAGAAAAGCAAAGTAACAAGCCAAAGAAAAGAAACTATGGCCAAAGGTATCGATCCGTTGAGCATTTCTAGACCTCAGTCTGAGGCTAATAAGTAAAATAGGTGTATAGCATGCTGAATAAAATCCAAGAAGCTATCGAAAAGATATTGAATCCAGATATCGAAGAAACCCAGCAGAATTTTGCTGGCCCCCTTTGGCGAAGCATCATTGAAGATCAACAAAAGCTTCTCGGAGGTAATAAAGCCGCAGAATTAAACTGTGTAATGGAATATATTAAAGAATATCAAATGTTCTTAATGGAAGGCGGTTACATTGGATTTGTTATCGCCTGCCAACCAACTAACGGGGTAAACAACGAAATAAGAACAGCCTACGAAGGCTTTCTATCTGATGAGTTTCCTCACAACACATTAATTCAACTAAGCCTAGCTGCTTTACCACGAATAGATGGCTTTCTAAATGGTTACAGGCAACTACGAGGGAAGCGGATTGGTGGTGAAGACGGTGAGCTTGCTGATGCAATGAGCGAATCAGTAATTAATTATTACTCTAAAGCAAGAAAAGAGTCTCTTGATAAAAAATCAGGTATCCGGCCAAGAGATTTTGAACATTGGATCACAGTAAAAATCCCAGTTAAAAACTTTATCCCTTCCGATAAAGAGCTCAAAGAGTTCCTAGAGATAAAAGATAGAACATATTCAATATTCGAAGGGTTAGGCTTAGCCCCATTGATTTTAAATGATGAAGAATGGCTTTCAAGAATGCAGACTTTCTTCAATCACTCACCTAATGCGCTTTGGCGAGATAAAGTAAAAATCAACAAGCTTGTCCCACTTGGTGCGCAAATATTAGAGCAGGGCGGAATAATTAACCGTGATGAATATGGTCTAGAATTTTCATCTTTAGATGAGAAATCAAATGGATTTGCTTCAGTCATGACCCTCAAGCAAACACCCGATTACTTAAACTACGGTGATATTATAAACCTGCTAGGTGATTGGCGTTTTGGCAAGCGAACGGTTGCTTGGAACCCATATTTAATGACGCTTAACGTACAGTTACCAAGTATTCATTCTGCAAATGAAGAATTTGATCGCCGTAACAAATGGCTAAAAAAACAAGCAAAAGGAAAAATGCTGGAGTGGGTTTCAACCTTAAAAGACCAAGCACAAGACTACTTTGCAATTGAAGATGAACTTAAAAACTCCAGATTATGTAAAATTAGCCTTAATTTAATAATCCTTGGTGGAAGTAAGAAAGAAACATTCACGGCGACTAGGAAATTGCAGGCATTCTTCAAGCGTAAAGAGTATAAATTCAACATAGAAACAATTTTGGCACCTAGCACCTTCTTAAACGCTTTACCTCTTGGCCTTGATGATGAATATATAAAATTATCAGACCGGTTTGATGAATGGACGGCAAAAGGGGCTGTATTTTTATTACCACATAGCGCGAGTTGGAAAGGAAACACTTCACGGCCAATTCTAGAGTTTGTCACGCGCTTTGGGCAAATATTCGGTTTAGACATATTTGAAACAGATGGTTCCTTTAATGCACTTATTTGCGCTCGCTCTGGAGCTGGTAAGTCATTTTTCAATAATAAGCTAATCACTTCATATCTAGGCTCTGGTGTTAAAAGCCGGCTTGATGTGGGCAGCGATACTGACGGCGCTCAAGTGTTTGTTATTGACAAAGGTCGCTCATATGAAAACTTAGCAAGCCAGTATAAGAATGCTCAATTCATTGACTTCAATGAGAACATGAAGTTTTCACTTGATCCATTTGCAAATATTGATGACTTTTATGGCAAAGAAGGTCAAGCAGCCATGGTTCATTCCTTGCTGAAAGCAATGGCGTCAGAATCAGGTGATTTAAGTGACTACCAATCTACAGAAATGCTTACAGTACTCACTGAGCTTTGGAACCTTAAAGGGAAAGATTCATCAATAACAGACTTTTCTGAGCTGTGTGAAAAGCACCAAGATGTTGAAATAAAGAGGATAGGGCGCCAACTAAAACCATGGTGTGAAGGCGGTATTTTTGGAGACTTTTTTGGTAAGAAATACCCACCAATAAACTTCAAATCACGATTAATCGTTTGTGAGATGGATGAACTATCCTCGCAACCTCACTTATCACAATGTGTTCTGATGAGCCTTATCAACGCAGCTCAACATGCAATGTTTTTATCAGGTAACAAACAAAGAAAACTTTTCATTCTCGATGAAGCTTGGGAATACCTTAAAGACAAGCCGGGTAAAGTCAATTATCTAGCCGAGTTCCTTGAAACTGGTTGGCGTCGATTCAGGAAAACACGTGCAGCTGGCATTTGTATCACACAGAGCTTACTTGATGCTTACCAAAGCCAAGCAGGGATGGCCATTGTTAATAATAGTCCATGGAAGTTTATGTTGGCCCAGGAACCGGAAGCCGTTGATAAACTCAAAGAGTTAAAAGCGTATGATGGTACAGATCAAGACTATGATTTAATGAAAAGCGTTCATACTGATAAGGGCCATTACTCAGAAATCTTAGTGAGATACGGGCAATCGAGGGAAATAGTTAAGCTATTTGTAGATAAAGAAACCCAACTAGTTTACTCAACAGATCCAGATGACAGGGAGTTAGTAGACAAGTTTAAGTCTCAAGGTTATTCAATTAAAAAAGCTCTAGAGCTTGCAAATAAAGAGAAGGGTAGGGGGTAGTTACCTTTGTACACACACGTATATTGAAATAGTCTTAGCTTGCTCTTTCTGGTTGGACTAATAGAACTTAATTAAATCTGACAGTCAATTGTGTACTAATTGCTGACCGTGGGACTAACAAGTTTCTGTCCTGAGGCGGGTTATGTAATTAACTCACCTTTGCCCCTTTATGAGTTTACGTAACAGAAAGGTGTTTTTGCTTAATAGAAAATTCCCCAATATTTCTTAATGACTGGTCATGCAAAATCGATGTATGGTTTATCCAAAAAGCGTTTACTTTTAACATTTCTAGTTTAGTCACACATTTGCATACCTATTCCTGAGCAGTTGAGATAAAATCCGGTTGATTTTATCAAGTTGTGGTAATTCATAAGGTCACTAGCATATTACTAGTTGTTCAGAAGTAACGGAGTATAGTTTGACGCACGCTTGGCAAGTAGCAGCAATTATTGCGACTAAAAACAGGTCTGACTTGTTGAAAAATAGAGCATTACATTCAATCTTGAACCAATCTAGATTGCCGGATTACCTTATTGTAGTAGATGACTCACCAGAAAATGTTCAACAACAGAATCGATACATTGTCGAATCTCTAGCATTAAGTAACTGCCACAAACAATATCTGATAAATCAGCGAACTCAAGGTGCTAGCGGGGCGTGGAATACAGCTGTAGACTACCTGTGTGCACAGCAAGGTAAATATTTTGACTCGTTGTTTCTGGCATTTCTTGACGACGATGATGAGTGGCATTCTGATTATTTGGAACGCTGTTTAGCGACAGCTAGTATGAAAAACTGCAATATGGTCGCCGCTGGATTTTATCGTTACGAAAGCAATGACCAACCGCCTATTGAGAGTTTACCCCCTACGTTTTTAGATGAAGACCTATTCCTGAGAGGAAA
Source organism: Pseudoalteromonas lipolytica (assembly GCF_003515105.1). NCBI lineage: Bacteria > Pseudomonadati > Pseudomonadota > Gammaproteobacteria > Alteromonadales > Pseudoalteromonadaceae > Pseudoalteromonas > Pseudoalteromonas lipolytica. The sequence goes on from NZ_CP032092.1 coordinate 117,168, forward strand.
CCCAGGTATTCAGGGTTCTAACTTGTTCCTGTCTCTTGATATTATGCTGATGGCCGGTTGCTTTGATGAGCATTTAGTCAGCAGTACAGACCGCGATTTGTGTATACGCCTTTGTGAGATAGGGTCTCTTCAATATCACAGTATAGATGAAGTGTTGCTAAATCATTATGCAGATAGCTGCCGCCAACGTTTAAGTACACCAAATTCACCATCTAAGCAAAACGGTTTGTCTGCATTTTGGCAGAAGTACAATGGGCGGATGAATAACACACAGCATGACGCATTTCTTAAGCGTGCCCAGAACCTGTTTAATTGGCAGCCCAAATCACCCTTACTACCACAAGCAACATCAACGTCCGCAGTTCAATTTGGACTAACACTTGGAGTTGATTTAGGAAATATCTCCTTTGGTCAACTAAAGAATCTCATCATTAAAATTCACCAAGTAGATCAGCAGAACTTAGTAGGTTTTAACCTGATCTTGACCGCAGTAACTGAAGTATTGAATCTGAATGATTTGAATACATTTCTTGAATTTTTGGGAAGTCAGGGTATCACGTATTACAACTTATGCGATCAGCAAACATGTGTTGAAACGGCTACTGCAATTGTTGCCCAAGAGAACGTCGGTCATAGCGCATGGGTCTTAAAAAATAGGTGGCATCAAGAACAACTAATGGATAAAGGTGATAACGATACTTTAACACTGTTAAGCCGGCTAGGCGCTTATCAGTTGAACTGCGTTACCTTTGATGATCAATTTAAAAAACAACAAAAAGAACTCGTTCAAAGGATAAAACAGTGCCGTGTTGAGGTTGCGCAATCTCGAATCTCAAAGCTATTTTGTATCGATGATCTGAAATTGCTTGGCACCGGTTCGGAAGCCATTGTAATGACCGATGGTAAACGAGTTTTTAAGTGCATCGATTACTGGAAAACTCGTATACCTACTAAGCAAATTAAGTTCCTACAACAGAGCTGCTCAAAATGGCATGACCTGCCCGGTTTATATGCTCTGAACGAAGTTTTTATCAATGGAACAAGCTTAGTCCTTACTTATCCTTACGAGGAAAGTATCCCATATCAAGGTGGTGACAGTGAACACGTTATTAACCTGCTTCACAGTTGCAGCAAAGCGGGTATTGTTTGTAATAATATCCATCCTAAAAACTTGATTAAAACCAAGTACGAGGTGAAGTTGATAGATTATGGCTCAGATATTCGACCATGGAATGAACTCGGTTTTGAACATATGGCACGGCGAGCATATCTAGCTATACATCATGCAGATAATCCTCGCCTTAAATCCTTAATGCGGCAGTCATTGCAAACTATAAACATGCCAGAAATGCAGGGTTATCAAGTTTTTCGCCAACGATTAGCTGGTATTGACTGCAATTTAGAGCAAGCAAATCGAGCGAGGCTCTCTCTGGCTCCGTCAGGGCCAGTAACTCCTTTTGTGCTGACCATTGGTGTCATTACCGGAGATGCCTATAAATTGTTACCCTTGCTTAACAGCATTGCTGAACTAGAACAATGTAGTTACTTGTCCGAGGTAAACACTATCGTACTTTGTAACGGTTGCTCAACCAGAATCGTTGAAGATGTTCTTATGCATAGCAAGCGTCCATTGAGCACCATAAGAATAATCAGCGAAACACAACAAATAGAAGATACGGAAAATGGCTTATTCGGTCGATGTTTCACTAGTCGTCAGGCTGGGCAGGTAGGTATTGCACATGCTCGCAGTATGCTACAAAAGTATGTTGGTTTAGAGTGTGAAACGAAGCCAGGTAGCGTTGCTTGGATCCTTGATGATGACATGCGTTTAGATGCACGTGCGAAACAATACCTCCCTTGGTTACCAAGATTTAGGCAAAATGGTATTGATGTTGTTATTGGGCAATATGAAGGTTCCTCACCTAATCCGCCATTAAATGGGTTACGTGGTCAGTTGTTGGATCTGCTACATAACTTACGTTGGTTAGAGACTTTATCGAACGATATTGAACTTCCAGATCGAAGCAGTGAGAATACTATTCTTCGCACCAAATACCCTGATTATTACTATGATCTATCACGCAAACACTCAGGTCATGTTGAAGCCCCATTTTGGATTGAACCTGCTTATGTTGGTGAAACTGTAGCGGAAGCACGTGCTCGTTTATTTGCTTTTGCACCAATGTTAGTCACCGGGTTCCCGCTTACTCGCGGTATCATCCCGTCATGCACTGAAAATCCATTAATGGCCGCGAAAGACACCGTTAATCGCGGGGGAAATACCTTTGTTTTAAACCCTAAAGCGTTAACACAAGTACCCAACTTGATACCAATAATAAATGATCGTGAGGCCCGCCGTTCAGATATGCTTTGGGCAATAGCCAACAAGCATCATAATCGGCTGAACATTAAAAGCGCACCATTCCCTGTACAACACACTGGCCGTGTGCAAAATGAGAAAATATTAGATTTGGAGAAAGTACAGGATGAAATTATGGGTTCAGCGTTGTATGCAGGTTTACAAGAATTCTTGTCAGCAAAAGAACAACATAACCTGGTTTTTAATCCTGATGAGATCTCTGACGTCTGGCAAGCAACCAGAAATGCACGCAATACCCGTCTTGCACGCTTAACACTCAGTTATTACAGGATTAATGGATTGGCACAGGCGTTGTCCAAGTATCCAGAGCTTACTGAACTGAGTGAATATCTTGCACGCTCTTTTAATTTCAGTGCAATTGAGAAACTAAAAAATCAGGTTGAGCAAATGAATGAGCATCATATTTGCGATTTTTTAAACCAAATAGTGCCGCAAAGTGCCCGCTTTGCGAATGCGCATAAGAACACTTTTGAGATAGTTGAATAAAAAATGCCTTATAAAATTTACTGTGAGCTCCCTACACTACACGGTACATTTCGAATGTATGACACTGGCAATGAGTTGTTAAGAGTGGTTACCTTTGGCGATATCAACAACCTAGGTAGCAAGCCTATGGTAAGAATACACTCTTCATGCCTTGCCTCAGAAGTATTTGAAGCTCGAGATTGCGACTGTGCAGACCAATTACGCGAAGCTATGAAAGCCATGGCTCATGATGGAAGTGGAATTATTTTTCATTTACATCAAGAAGGAAGGGGGCAAGGTCTATCTAAGAAAATTCAGGCAGTGTACAAAATGCAGGCGGAAGCCCTGGATACAGCTGAATCATTTCAAGCTATGGGCTTAGACCAAGATATTCGAGATTACGGGCCAGCGATTAGTGTACTAAAAAAAATGGCCATCGAAGAAGTGCGCCTAGTCTCAAATAATCCGCGAAAACGAAGTGCTTTAGAACAAGCTGGTATTGCGGTAGAAGTTGTAAATACACATCCGCAAGTACGCCCTGAAAACGCAGGCTATTTGCAGAGTAAGAATGATAAATTGGGGCACTACCTGCCGTTAAGTGTTGAGAATGATAATTCCAGTCCAATTCATTTTTATCATTCAGACCAAACATGGGGAGAGTTTTCCAACTTTTCACAACATGCCGTATATATACAAGGCAAAATTTGGCGAACAACCGAGCACTTTTATCAAGCACAAAAATTTACTGATCCAGTACTACAGGAACGTATCCGCACAGCTGCGAGCCCAATGTTAGCCAAAGAAATAGCCAGTCAGTTAGAAGTAAAACACCTGCAAGAAGACTGGTGTAACAAAAAAGAGAAGGCGATGTGGCAGGCAATAACAGCGAAGTTTACTCAACACCCTGAACTCAAAGAATTATTGTTATCGACAGAGCAACGTAACATAGCAGAACATACGAATAATGATAGTTATTGGGGGGATGCAGAAGATGGCTCTGGATTAAACCGGTTAGGTGAGTTATTGATGCAATTACGTAGTCAGTTACTGGATAGCCAAGAACAGAAATTATGTGCGGAATAGCGCTGCTCTATGGCGATACTGCAAAGGATAAGGTATCTGCCACATTAACCAAACTTTCTCATCGAGGGCCGGATGATCGGCACTGTTGGATAAATGGACAACTAGCTATAGGGTTTGTCCGTTTGGCTATAAACGATGAAAGCACGTCTGGGCGACAACCATACAACGCTGGTGAAATGATTGGCGCAATTAATGGTGAAATATACAATGCTGATGCTCTTGCTAAACAATATCACCTCACGTTAAAAAGTGAGTGTGATACACATGTCGTCGTTCCTCTATTTTCTGAAATAGGTAATCAGGTCCTGGCCGAGTTAGATGGATTTTATTCAGGTGTAATCTACCAATCTGATACGCAGACTCTTTATCTATTGCGGGATCATATAGGGAAAAAGCCCCTATTTTATGGACGAGCAGATAATAACTTATTTGTTGTAAGCGAGCTCAAAGCACTGCAAGACATTGAATGGTTTGAGCAAGTCCCATTGGGAATTAGCCAGTTAGAGTTAACTTCTGGAAAGTTAACTCTAATAGCAGAGCACCCAGAATTAGTCACTACAAAGCTTAATCTTGCTATGGCAATGGAAAAAGCGGTGATTAAGCGTTTACCAAAGCAACCTGTCGGTATTTTTCTTAGTGGTGGTTTGGATAGTTCAATTATTGCAGCTTTAGCACATCAATATCATAAAAATATTACTTATTTTGTACTGGGAAATCCTGATAGCCCGGATGTAGTAATGGTTAAAAAGCTTGTTAATCACTTGGGAATAAAGCGGGTTAACTATATTCCACTGCCAACGGAACAAGAGTTACCTACTTTGATTGCCAAGATAGTACGCGCAACTGAAAGCTACAACCCATCGTTCATTAGCAATGGTTTAGCAACCTACTTATTAGCAGATTCAGCACATAAAGAAGGATTAAAAGTTGTCCTAACCGGAGAAGGTGCGGATGAGCTTTTTGCTGGGTATCACGAAATGCTATCAGAAGATGAATGGCAATCAATTCGTTCAAATCTGATAAATGATATGCGCTTTACTGAGCTACGTAGATTAGATAAATGCAGTATGGCGAATAGTATTGAAGCTCGTTGTCCATTTTTGGATCGGACGGTGAAGAGTATCGCTGATACCTTAGAGCACAAAAATTTTTATTCGTATGGCCAAAATAAGGTGGCACTTAGGGATACCTTTGGGCATTTATTACCAGTTGAAATTGCTGATCGCAAGAAAACTTCATTTGATGTTGGTAGTGGCATCCGCAAATTAGTCGTGGAGTACTTAACTCGTAACACTAATACAGAAATCGTCGAGCTAAAGAAAATTTGGAGTCAAACATTTACAAACAACGCTGACAATTCTTACTTTTTTAGTTACCCAACATTCGATAACGTTATTGCAAAACGTGGGGGGTTCCACAGATGACAGTACGGTTAGCCCAACAAATATTGCTCGAAAAGTTTCAACGAGAGCCGTTTCACAACTTCTATTTAATCAATGATATTCAGCCTACTACCGGGGTATACGGGGGGACCTGTTCAGATAAGACTCTGAGTTACTTAGAAGCAGTAAAAACTGCGGGGCTAGATGCGCATTTGCATTCTGCACGGATTGGAGGGAAAGAAATCCATCGACTGGTGAGACTTGAAATAGATAATCAGCGCTATTTTGCTGATATTGGAAATGGCTGGCCATCTATTCATCTCTTCCCTGTGGATACACCAATTGAGTATGAGTGTTACGGCATGACTTATAGAACAAAAATAAAAGATGGTGTTATCACTGTGTACCACAGAAAAAACGGCGTCGAAAAGCAACAGATGGATATAGATATTGCAGAAAAATCGGATGCGGAAATCCGTCAAAGAATAGCTAATCGTTTTTCAGCCAATATAAATTATCCATTTAGCAATCAGCTGAGATTTTCAATGATTGTTGGTCAACGTTTTGTGTTTATTCGTGACACTCAGCTAGAAATATACAGTAGTGATGGTTACGAGGAAGTAACCAATATCACTAAAAGTGACATAAAAACAGTGATAATGAAATATTTTAACTACGATATCTCACCACTTGAATCATTCATTTTTAATAAAAAAGTTAACATATAAACAACGAGTAGCCCTCTATTATGATTAGTAAAGTGAGACGGAGATAATGAATGTATCATCGATAAAGTTGCATAACTTTATAGTGTTAAGTAGGCTGTTTTATCTTCTGCTTTGCCATTTTCTTGAATCTCATGCTATGCGACAAGCGGTGCCTTATTGCATTATGGGATACCAAAAGTTATCGATAGACTGGAAATTGGCACGTTGTTGTAACTCGGAATTGTCCAACTTCAAGTTCATCGGATCTTGGTCGGCACATTTATGCCCGTTTCTTGATAGAGTCGTTACTCTGTTCAGATTATTGTACTGAGTATTAAAAAACATTGTTTGTTATTAGTTTCAAGCTGGTGTTTAATACATCCTCTTAGTGCATTCCGCAGCCTGATTCTTGCATAAAAGTTTGCTTAGCCAAGCGCCTACTCTAAAAAGTGGTTCAGACAAATCCTTTTATCGATTTATTTCCTCTACTTTTCAGCCTCTATCTAAATTTGCTTGGTGCTTTAAATGTTGAATAAACATCGAGATCTTTTTTGCCAATTGTTTTCTGGAAGCGTAAAAGATATACAAAACCAAATCTTCAGGCTCATATTCCATTTTTACTATTTCCAGAGAACCAGCATCTATTTCATTACGACAGAATTCGGTGGGCAGTATAGCAAACCCCAGAGCAGCTAATGTGCCAGATTTAGCGAGATGCCCGCTATTGACCTTAAATGAAGACTGTACTTTTTGAGTAATAAGCTCACCTTTAGTATTTTTGAAAACCCAAGGTGCTCCATGTAACGCAGTAAAAGTATTGATACATGGGACGTGTTTCAAGTCGGTAACCTGAAAAGGTCTGGGAGAGGTCTTTAAGAGTTTTGGGGATGTCACAACAGAGCTTGACCAACGCTTTATCTCCTTAGCTACCCAATTATTATCTTCGAGCTTTCCTCTGTGAAAACTTAAAATCACGTCAAACCCATCAAGTAAATCCTCTTTCGGGCTGATACTTGTATCGCAACATAGTGAAATTGAGGGATGCTTGGTACAAAAAGACACGACTGCTTGAGCTAAAGCAGGCGAGTCTGGCATTAAAACTCTAAGCTGCCCAACGACCTCATGAGAGTGCTGTGTCACTTCCTCAAGAGCATCATTAAGTTTGTCAAACAATGGCTGTGTGCGTAAGTAGAGATGTTCTCCTGCATCTGTTGGAGCGATTCGGCGTGTGGTTCTGTTAAATAGTCGTATATCCAGTCGCTCTTCGAGCAAAGCAACATGACGACTGATATTTGATGTAGGCAAACTTAAAAATTCCGCAGCACGTTTGAAGCTGTTGTTCTCATAGACACAGTGAAAACTTTTTAGCCACTGCTGGTCAATTTTATCAAGCATCTTATTTAATCCCATAATATTGGATTATCAAACCAATAAAGCACACTTTATTACCAAAAATAGGCCTATACAATACTTATCACTAAAGTTATATGAAAAGGTTTCCGATGAGTTGGTTAGAAAAACTGTTAGATAAGAAGAATATAATCAGTACACGTAAAGCTTCTATCCCAGAGGGAATATGGACTAAATGTCCATCCTGTGATCAGATATTATATCGCATTGCCCTCGAAGAAAATTTAGAGGTGTGCCCAAAATGCGATCATCATATGAGGATGTCAGCATGCCGCCGCTTAGACAGCTTTTTAGATAAAGGAGAGCGAATTGAGATCGCGAGTGAACTTGAACCGAAAGACTTTCTACATTTTAAGGATCTGAAACGCTACAAGGAACGCCTTGCTCTAGCCCAGAAAAGTACTGGGGAAAGGGATGCCTTAGTTGCGATGAAAGGAAAACTTATGGGCTTACCTGTTGTTGCCTGTGCATTCGAGTTTTCTTTTATGGCAGGGTCGATGGGCTCAGTTGTAGGTGCACGTTTTGTTCAGGCAGTTGAAGCTGCTGTAGATGCAAATTGTGGATTAGTTTGCTTTTCTGCCAGTGGTGGCGCTCGTATGCAAGAATCTCTGATATCGTTAATGCAAATGTCAAAAACTAGTGCTGCGTTAAATCGGTTATCCAGTAAAGGCTTACCATATTTTTCTGTATTAACAGACCAAACATTGGGTGGCGTTTCAGCGAGTCTAGCCATGCTAGGAGATATTAACATTGGCGAGCCGAAGGCAATTATCGGCTTTGCTGGACGTCGCGTGATAGAACAAACTGTTCGGGAGAAATTACCTGTGGGCTTTCAGCGGAGTGAGTTCCTCTTAGAGCATGGCTCTATAGACATTATTATTGATAGGCGTGAAATGCGCAAACGAATTGGTGGATTGTTGGCTAAAATGACAAATACAACTATTCCTTTAAATCCATAGCTTATAGGTACTGTGGCGAAGCAGAACTAGCCAACAAGATAAAGCTCATTCAAATGGGTTTAAAACATTTAAAGGTATTCAAAGTTATAAAGCCATTTATGCCCAAAACTTTCTTTCCATCGCGACCACCGCCAATAAAGGTGGTTTTCGACGTTTTGGATACGAAAATTACCTGAAAGCAGGATTCGACTATGTGCTGCCAGTCAGATGAGGCTAAAGCCTATGCGTCTAAGCTGTAATGTAAGCTCAAATAGGCTACCACACGAACAAAAATGTGTATTCACAGCTATATTCCATATAAGAAAAGTTAAAACTTGCCCAATTCAACTAAGCACTGCTTTCGAAGACCGCAAATTTCATTGAACAATGATTTATTAAACCTCACTCGAACAGCAAAACCATTACCATATGCAACAATACCTTGCGGTGCAGGTAGATACCATTTGTTCAGCATTCCCATATACAATGTAATTTGAGCTCTTTCATATAAATTTACTCCAGTATAGTTTCGAGACTTAAACTCACATACAACAAACCTAAGCTTTAATAGATTGAATAATAGGGCGTCTGGCATACCGACTAGATTCTTATTTTCTACCTTTATTGGTTTTCGTCCCCCAACATCACCACCAAGAAATAGATAATAAAGAGGCACTTGGAGCTTTCTCTTGACGCTATACCCTTTTGCAATAAGTACGGTCACTACGATAGAGAAAACTAGGAAAATTTGAATAATAAGTAACATATGAAACCTATAATAGTTAAAAACACAGCGCGTATTAGATTTGAACTTTTACCTGCCCGGTCGTGCTCTCGCGTACCTCTTTTAGCCTGTTTTTTATCGAATGCACCACCTTTAGCTTTCCTAAATAATTCTCTATCTGAGTAATAAAGGGCTAATTGGGAGACTGATATTGATTTTTTTTGGTTCATTTACACCTCCTTATGCCACTCATTATTTCACGCAAAAAAATTGAGGCAGAGATTAAAATCGAGAAAATTGAGTTTTTTTTGAATTCCAGCGCAATTGTTTAACCAGGGTTTAATGGAAGACATACAAACACTAAAACAAGGCAAAGCTGTGATTTATTTAAACCAAGTCGATCTAAAAAAACTGGTCCAAGAGCAACTATCTAAGTCTGGAATAGTTGATGCTTCTACGTATAGCTATGTAAATGAACTAAGCAAGTTGCTCTCTGATCACCGGCATGAAGCTCTATCTCTGGCACTTATAGGGGAGCTGAAGCATAAAGCTAATTACTTAACTGACTTAGCTGAAAAATCGATGCGAATGTATTTCATCCACTTTCTGGAAGATATTGTGATGGGAAGAAACTCAAGAGCTGCAGTGGACATCAAAGTTCGATGTGAATACTGTTCTGGGTTAGCATCACTTTCAGAATCAAAGCACATATTCAAAGGTAAAGATCACGGTTTAATTTATCTTTGTGAAAACTACAAATCAGGATGTGATTCATACGTTGCAGTGCACAAAGGAGATAACTTACCTCAAGGAACCCTGGCTAATGCCGGCACTAGAAGCGCAAGACAAAAGGCACACAAAATATTAGATGTACTTTGGAAAGAGTATGGTTTTGCAAGAGTTGATGTGTACAGACAGTTGGCTAACTACCTAGAAGTTAAACCTAATGATTGTCATATTGGTAAATTCACCGAACAACAGTGTGAATCAGCGATAAACTTTACGAAACTTATAATTTAATTATTCCACAATACCCGTTAATACTTTTGGCATTCCCAACCCATAGCCTTGGCCAAAACAAAAGCCAAGGCCTCTTGCTAATTCTACGTGTTCTTCAGTCTCCAAGCCCTCAGCACAGACTTTACATCCGAAAGACTCGTTGAAAGTCGATACGAATTTAAAAACCTTCTGGCAGTTAATATCATGCAGAGACTTAATACCAAAGTTTCCATCAAGCTTTATCATGTACACATCAAGCTCGCATAGCATTTCAAAATTAGAGACACCGGTACCAAAATCATCAATCGCAAATAGATACCCATTTGCTGTCATTGAATTGGTGTTCACCAAAACATCATTGAACATCTTGTGCGAACAGGGGCGCTCAGTAATTTCAAATATCACTCTTGTCATATCAATTTTGAATTTTCGAAAGTAATAATTAACCAATCGCTTAAAGCCCTCAGAAGCAACTTGGGCAGGTTCTAAGTTCACTGTAAACTTTACGTCATTAAACTTTGGATCACTTACATATGGCCTTATAGCTTCAAGGGTTAGCAAGGTTAGCTGATCTGATTTACCTGAAGAGATTACATCTATAACAAGTTCTTCAATTGAAATACTAGCAAACTGTCGCGACCTTAACAGAGCTTCATACATAACGACCTTATTAGTTTTAAGGCAGAAAATTGGCTGAAAATGAAATGTGAAACTTTTAAAATCAAATTCCGCCTGACGTATCGCACTCACATCTGATTCAATAATAATTTCTCGATTGTCAGCTAGCATAGTAACCCCTCGCATTAATACACTAACTCTATATCAACAAACCCAACCTAATACTTAAAAAAAAGATAAATTCAGGTAATAAATTACTAAACAAAGGTTAAACAATGAAAAATTGTTTAATTTTGCAGTTTTTTCGACATGCCCAACTATAAGTAGGTGCTAATTTGATGGGGATATTAACTAAGGAGCATATTGTATGAGTTCTACATTGAGCAAAATGATCGTGAAAATTAGCAGCGGTAATTCAAAACGAACTGTTGATGAACAGGTGAACGTGGGATACCAATTTATCTTGTTCGTGCTATTCATTTGTTTTGGTGCAAGCCTATATTTAATAGCTAATGCAGCAACATTAATTATTTTATTTAGACTTGTCGTTCCAGCTTTAATCTGCGGATACATTACAAAGTGCATTATTGATGTATTGAGAGGTGGGAAAGCCGCCAAACTTGAAGCGTCAAAGGAATTAGCGGCAATGCGAACTGGTGAAAATAGCTAACCTTAAGAGTTGTAACCTAGCACTTGCCAGCAAACAGGGTCTATTTTTAAAGGTTTTACTGTCGCACTCTCTAAATCGACATAAGAACCATGATGCGAAATAGATCCCTTTCTTAATAACTCCCACAAAAGCCTTGTTGCTTCCAGTACAACCTTTTTGTTAATTCCATACTCTTGTTTACGTAGAGCTTCTATGTGGCTACAAGAGTCCTCGTCAATATCAACAATAATCTCTAATTGGGGGTATAAATCAAACACATTGGGTAGCTTATTAATTTGCTCGTAAGCGTGACCTAAAATAATCTGACCTGATGCGCGTCCGTTACCCAAATCTAACCACATAAGTGATTTATTATAACGAGAACCACGATTATCATTAGCAAAAAAACGCCCCAAATCAGCACGAACCTTTGCTTTATCTACACAAGTAACCACCAAGTCATAGTTTCTATAATCAAATACCTCTGGCAGTAAACGCTCATTTTTATATTTCCAACTCAAATTGCCATATAAATTAAATCTTGAAACAAGTGTTTCAGCTTTATACATACCAACATCAACAGGATAAAATCCTTGCCTACCGACATTTGATTCACTCACTTTATCATCGTCATACACACTGATGTTTAAGTGAACTTGATGATTAGTGACCTTTCGCAATAAATAATCAAGTTGAAAACATTCTGATAAAAACGCAGATCCTGTACCACCCGCACCAATAACTAATACATTTAATGGTTTAGAAATCCACTCTGATGGAATTGAAAACGTGTTCATTTTTTAACCCTTTTAATGTGACCGGACATACAATGTGAAATATTCACAAGGCCGAGCTTAAAAACTCTCCCAAACGCATAAATCGATTTAACTCTCGCATTCTTACTTTTGCATTGCTTAGGCTCTTTGTGTTGGCTTTAGCGCTCCAAAATGCGAGCAAATTTTGCGTTGTTACAACTCCCTTTGCTTTAAGGGTCTTTTCGTGGTTTACGTGTGTGAAGTTTGAGGCCAGTACAGTTTTCTCAACATCATTCATGCATTCAGCAATTGATATGATCTTTTTGGGTAAAGTTGCATTTCCTTGGCAAACAACTCCATTCGAATAAATATTCATCAGTGGCGCATGATACAAATGCGTATTTTCATTGGGTCGTTGATTACTTGGCAAAGCAAACACAATTAATCCATTAGGTTCTCCTTGTTTACCTTTTTCCAAACAAAAAAGAAGGGCAGGGTAGATAATTGAAAATTCAGTCTTGGCGTTATGACTTCTATACCAAAAAATTCCTTTATGAGAAGGTTTGTGCCATACCAGCGCTTTACTGTTATTTAAGATCACATTGCTTGGCAGCAGTTCTAAATCATCGGTCTTAGTTTCAATTTTTTTAGGTGAGAATTGTGAGCGCATTATTTCAATACATTCTGGTACATCAATGTATTCACCTAACTTCATGCCATCACTATCAATCATGTGCTTTGTTGCACAAAAGATATTGTTTGCAGATTGCCCATGAAATACAAGAGCAACCTGTGGTGTATGATTATTCATTTTTATCTCCGAATTTAGAAGGTAAAAACAGAATACCCAACGATGATAAACGCGCTTAACTTGAAACTAAAACCCCTATTAACACATCAGCCATACGCATTTGCTTTAATGCATCCAGACAACGGACATCTGTTAGGTCAATTTTTAATTCGCCGTTTTCACAAGTGTCATTGAAGTATTGATTTAAGTTATTTAAAGCCGCTGTATCATTAGCTAAATCAAAACTAATAACACGTAAATCCGAAACAATTACATCAGAACAAGTTTCAAAATAATTAACCAAATCATATTGCCAATGAGAAAGTAATAGCTCACTAAGGACTTTCAATTTATAAGCGAGTGGATGAGATACAAGGGGGTTTTGTGTATCAGACCAATTCTGTAACACAGCTAAAATATTGTTGAGACTAGTTTTCAAATCATCATAGAAAAACAGATCATTAAATAAACCGTCATTATGAAGGTCAAAGTTAAACTCTATACAGTCTTTTAAACTAAATATCAGGCTATCAATATCACCATACATATCAATAAATTCTTCTGCCACTCCTGAGTGATGTTCATTAAGAAACAAAGCCAATTCTTCATCTTCAAGCTCAAATACAGACTCTTTCAATGCATTACGACTTTCAGAACTTAGATCTCGTACATATTCCATCAATTCCTGATCAACACTGTGCGAGTACATCAAATCGAGCGATGTATTATAAGTACCAATACAGGCTAAAACATTGATTAAATTCACTGTCAGATCTCTTAATGGCTTTGGCTTATCTTTTAAATCAATATCAAGCACAGCCAGACCTTGACCATACGTAAACTTCAAGTAGGCATCTGGAGATGAATAATAGGTATATTTAGAAGCCTCAAAGAACACAGATTCAATGTCTAGCTCTACAGTCCTAGTCATAAAATCAGCAATTTGTTCATTAGTTGATAACCCAAACTCTTTGAGCTTACTTAACCAAAACTCTTTGTAATCACTGAGTTGAGATTCAATTGCGTTAATAGTTAAGTCATGTAGGTCTTTAAGTGCCAAAGCCTGCTTGACTGTATTCACTTCACTCGTTAGAACACTTTCAAGCAACTCATCGGCTAATGAATGCTTTTGAACCCCTTGTAAAAAAGGTTTCCAAGAACTCCAGTCATCTGCCAAGGTTGTCAAATGGCCTGCCGCTAAAAGGGTTTGCTCATCTATTTTTTCTTTTGCTTGAGGCGTTATCATTGGGACAACACCGTACAGCTGTTGATGTGGAAGAGCTACATGAGCGGGGGTAACCACTTCCCTTTGTAAGGGCATGGCTGCTTGGGTAAGCGACCAAGCTCCAATTTCCTCTGTACGTGAGATGAACATTCTTCTGAGACCCCTTTTTTTGTTGAGTTTATCTTTTCTATTTGAGCATCAAGCGCCAAAAGGCGCTTATCGAAATTGCTTACCATAAATCATCCATTTGTTTTTACAGGCGGAACTTGGATTGTGTATTCCATATACCGACCACAACTAGACAATATACCGTCACTTTCATAAATACTTGTAAAGCGTACCATCGGGTACTGCGTAGAAAGTAATTCAACAACTTCATCAAGTGAACCACTAGGAATCGGATCTGCTAACTCAATTGAACCTAAAATAAATTTACGCTCTAAATTCTCTAAACTTCCAAATTGCATTGTCACACCCCTTATAGCGAATCAGCTTGCTCATCATCAAAATCTGAAAAACCTTCATCAACTGTGATGCTTGGCTCTGCATTAACAGTTGGTTCATTTTTTTTCGTTACAGAGCCCTCAGAAGCCCCGACAGAGGACGTTGCAGCATCTAATGATGATTTGACATCAACAAGTGAGTTATAGCTTGCAGCAGCGCTTACAAACGAATCTGTGTACTGAATAATGTAGTCAGCGAAGTTAACATCTAGCTCGCCAATATCACCTTTGGCAATAAGTGGCTTAGAAAGCGCTGTTCGTAACCTAAGTTGCGCCGACTTATCACGCTCATTTAATTTTTCAATCGCACCTTCAAGCTCAGGAGAGTTAGATGGGTATAACTGAGTGTTCAATACCACTTGAGCGCCGTTATCTGTTAATTTAATTGAAAGCTGTACTTGTTTTGCACCTGCTTGCTTCATTAGGTTTGCAATAGACTGAATCATATTTATATCTCGTTTTTAAAAGTAAATTAATTAGAACATGGGAAAAAAAAGGGGCAACTTCATCCTAAGAAACCCCAAAGGGAGAGAAATTATTTTAAGTGCTTGAAAATTGTGTCAGGCGCAAAAGAAGACCAATCAAAATTAAAAGCGAGAATAGCTTTAATAAAGTCACCTTTTGATTTAGCAGCAATTTTAGAAAATGAATGCTTGGCTGATTTGTTAGCTTCACAATCATTAAATGCCTTATCAAAACCAGCACTAACACACAGACCTTTAATACCCGCACCTGTATAGTTTTTTAATACTTCCTCAGAGGGATTCCACGCTGCGGTTATAATGTCTTTTGCGTTATCAAGTGTTGCCATAGCGCTAATCATTAAGGCTTGTTGTTGAAACACAAATCGACTATCTACAGTTTTTGCGCTACTTGATACACTCGCTGTTACGGCTTGATTTATGGCTTCTTGAATTTGCTCATTTGAAATTGGTTTACATGCCAAAACGTTTTCATTAAAACTATCTGATTTTTTGAAAAATGCTGGCTTATAACCTGTCGTAATAGCCATTGAGGCAAGCACAACACCATTTACGTACCAAGCTTCATTCGCAAATATTTTTTCAGCTTCTTGATGAATTAACTTCTTTTCAAGCTCAAGAACAGCACTAGGTGTTTTTTGTGCCACTGGTTGAGGTTTTTTGGTTGATATACTCGCACTTTTTGAAGTCGAGGGTTCTATGGAGTTAGCTTTGGTTTCAGCTTCAATTTCTTGAGTATTATCTGGTTCATTAAATGCTTTCACACATTTTGCAAAGCAAACCTTATCAATACATTGCGACTCTAATGTTTGCCCTTCACGACCAGAACGATCATCCATAATTACTACATTCGATTCACAAGATGCACAACCTTCGTTGTATTGTGATTCACCAACACTGGCACTAGAAACTGTATTCCTGTCAGCGCTTGAACATTCAACTAATAATATTACTGTGCCGTATTTTTCTTCTGCTAACTTCTTTTGCTCTTTCAGCCATTCATCGGTTTTAACATTCCAGCATGATAGCTTTGCACACGCCGCTTTATCACTAACATTAAAGTCAAACATACCAATCTGGTGTGAAGTGTTATGAGGACAAGCTGTACAGTCTTTGGTGTCAAATTTAGCTGTATGTAAATACTTCTTAGCCTTTCCAGCACGTTGCTTTAGATACTCAACGCTCCAATTTTCATTAATGATGTTACCTAATGTGCCGATTTGTAACTTCTCTGAAAAGCTCGATAAAATGGTTGCGTGACCAATCTTAATTTTATTTTCGTTTAATGCGTTTAATACATCATCACAACAACGTAATAACTGAACACGGTCATTTAATTTTTTTTGAGTCCAACCTAATCGCTCGGCTGCGGCTGAATAATCACCTTGATACATCGTAATAAATTTTTGCGCTGCCTTTGATTCATCAACAATGGTTAAATCATCTCGCACTAGGTTTTCAATTAACTGAGCTTCATACGCTTCATTGTCAGTCATTGGCTTTATAAGCGCTGGTATATCGTCGAAACCAAGCTCAATACACGACTCCCAGCGACCAAAACCTGCTACCACTTCAAACTTAGACTCGTTTGCTGTTGGACGAACAAGAATTGGCTGTAATACCCCTCCAGCTTCCTTGATAGATTCGGTTAAATTTTTACGCGCCTCACGATTATTTTTTTCACGTGAGTTTCCTAATGCAAATGGTACTAACTGAACTGTTTTTAACACTTGTACTTCTACATTGTTTTGATTATTCATAACTGATTTCCTAATTTGTTTCTCTTGACTGGAAATAAGGTATCAAGGTGTTCAAAACGCGCATTTTTTACGATAAAAATAGCGCTAGATAAACTAGCGCATAGACATGATCACACTGTGGATATTGGCGTTATCAGGGTCAGTGATTTTGAGGAGAGCTTTTGAAGTGAAAGATATACAAACAGAGTTTGATTTTATGCTTTTAACAGCATCGAACAGGTAATTTGGGTTTAAGGTAAATTCAGGTTCATAACCATCGGATACATTTGCTTGTAATAATTCAGTATTTACTACATCGTCAATTTCATTTCCTTTATCCGCATTTGCATTTAGTAATAATTCCTGCCCTTTTAATGAGATTGTTAACTTTGCTATTTTTGCACTTTGAACAAAGCCCTTAATTCGTTTTACAGAGTCAAGCAACTCACTTTTAGCAATTTTAATGGATTGAAATAACTCAGTATTTAAAATCTCACTTACGTCTGTAAACTCAGTGGCAACGAACTTTGAGCCATATACTGTTCCTCCAGTTGAGCAATAGAAGTGGCTATCATCGAAGAAAAAGCCCAAAGTACCATCAGTCTGTGCTTGGAGAAGCATTTCAGCAAGCTTAAATGGCAAGATACCTTTCAAATCATCTACAGAATTTTCTAACTGAACAATATCCGTAGCCAATCTATGACCATCACTAGTGTATAGCTTCATCTGATGAAAATTTATAGAAAAGTTAATATGATTTAGGAACGGCCTTACATCGTTATTCGCCTTGGCATAAAAAATACCAGAAATAGCAGACTTAAATGATTCTGCATCACAAGAAAATTGAAAGCCATTAGGAATTACAATTTTGGGGATAGGGTAGCTATCGCATGGCATTGTAGCTATTGAAGCTCTAGAACGACCATGTTTAACAATTACTTTATCTTCATCGAATTGAAATTTTAGTGACTTACTTTCATCGGTAAAGCTACTTATAACAGTATTAAGTTTTTTAGCTTCGATACAAATCTCATAATCTTCAAACGCATCAATTGGTGAAGATTGCCTAACAATCGATTGAGTGTCAGTTCCTAGAACTTCTGCTATGCCACCAAGTAATGAGAAGTGAATATAATCCAGCGCAGATATATTGCACTTTGAGCCATTTGCTACACCACAAGCATCCACAAACAGATGTTTTGCGGTAGAGAGTGAGATTGAAAAATTCATGAATATGCCTTCTATTGTTTATTTAACAACAGAATGACAGCTAAATTACATCGTGCATTTTGCAAAGAACTTATTGGCTAAAGGTATTGAGCTTAGCTCTTTTTAAATACCAAATATCATTTTAAATTTGATTTGTTGAGAGCTAAGAATAAATATTAAGGATAATGATGGTTAAATATATAGGTTAGATCTTTAGGTTAGCGCTGTGGATTGTGTTGTTAACTTATTGATTTTTCTAGCTAATAAAAAATAAATGAGATCGCAATTACACGTTATTTAGATCGCAATTACACCTTACTTAGATCGCAGCTACACCTTATTGGTACTCATATTGATATTATTATCAACAGGTTATAAAGGGTTGCCTGTAAAATATCCACAACGACATTGCTCAAGATCGCATTTACACTTTATTTTATTCACAACCACAGTTTGATTTTTATTCGAAATGATTGAAAATAGGCCAAATTACTGTACCAGATCGCAATTGCATGCTTCTCAGATCGCAATTACACCTTTTTTTAGGGGGTTATTCACAGCCCTGCTGAATCCATACTACAGAAGTTTAGTGAATTTTCATTTGAAAAAAGTTTTTTTTCGCCCGTTACCTTTGTTTGCGTGTGGTACAATTCTGTAAACCATTGAAATGTATGTGTTTTATTTTTCAGATCGGTTTTACACTTTATTTTGTAATTTCTCTGTCCTTTTTAGAGCAAATTCTTCCGATTTATTTTTGACCAATAGTTTTAAGTTCACATCGGGTACACAGAAGTAAGTTGATGAAATAATATACTGAAAATAAATCTCAGACCCTAATTACACGTTATTCAGTAGTTATGTAGCTTCTCAGATCGCATTTACACTTTATTTTATGAGCTAAATTTTTGTGTCAGATCGCATTTACACGTTATTTTATGACTTCAAATTTCATCCCAGATCGCATTTACACGTTATTCTATGGCCTCAAATTTCATCCCAGATCGCATTTACACGTTATTTTTCGGCCTCAATTTTCATCCCAGATCGTATTTACACGTTATTTTTGAACTAAATCTTCACCTCAGATCGCATTTACACGTTAATCAAATAGATAGGTTTTGAACTCAGATCGCAGTTACACGTTATTCATACTGTTACTCAAACGACCAGATCGCAATTACACGTTATTTTTAATAGGTTAATTAGGTAGTCAGATCACAGTTACACTCTATTATCGTAATGATTATAAAGAGTTTTTTAATAATGGTGCATTTTGCTGTGTTATTTATATAGCGATTTGATATATTTGAAATTCAAGTATGCGGGAATTTCGGTATGAGCAAAAACAAACTTACAATAAATAATTTGCCAGAGACTATCAGCACCAAAGGGCTAGTAGTTCAGGAAGCCGCTGAGGTTGAGCAGCTTAAACTCTTTACTGATGTGCATTTTGAAGGTTTGAAATCTAATTCATTATCAAATACCTTTCCTTTATACGATTTATGGTCTCGTTTTGTAAGAGTTAAAACTACCATATACCCAATTAGACAAGCACCAGAAAGGCTCGTTAATTCTCGCTCTATTTCTGATAAGTTGGATGGTGTTGAATACACCGGTGAATTGCAAATCTCACCAGCTGTAATCAAAGGTAAAGAAACAGACTATGTTGCTTGGCCATCTGATCGCGAAGAAAAGGTAGAAAGGGCGCTTATTTCACTTGCAACAAAAGGCAATATTTCTAAGATTAATAACGCAAGCGGCACTCGTTACGCAATTCATTTTAAAATGAATGAACTAAATGCAGAGCTTAAGTCAGTTAATCAATCATTATCTTATCCAGATTTAAAGGAAGCGCTACTAATCCTGTCTGGGAGTCAACTGTCTTTTAACTACAGCACCAATTCAAATGGTGAAGTAGAAACAAATGAAGCAAAAATGCCTTATCTGGGGTCAATTCATTTTTCTGGTAAAAAAGGGCCAAGCACTCAGAGATGCATTGTATTTCTTAATGAGTACATGGCTCAGCAAATTGAAACTGTATCTTATAAAGGATATTACTTTAACCAGGCGCAACAATTTAAGAGAACCTTATCTAGTTGGCTTACAACAAGACTTTATACATTGTTTAGATACGCCAGCCCCGAAAAGACGTATCACTTCATGCTTGTAAGAATAATGATTAAGTTTGGCTCTATTGAGTCAGAAGACATTACTGAAAATCGCTTAATTGCTATTCGCAGAAATATGACTTCAACTATGAAAGATCTTATTAATGCTGGCATTTTAGAGAAGTATGATATCGCTGCTGTAAAGGACGATGAAGATAAAGTTATAGACTACAAGTATACTCTATACCCAACAGAAGGGTTCTGTGATGAAATCGTGTCACTTAATAAACACGCTAAAAAAATAAAAATTAAAAGCAATACGACAGAAGAAGTTGTTGAAACTCTTTTAATCGAGCAGTAAGGGGCAGTACTATATTGGTTATGGGGACTGCACTGTTAAAGTTGAACAGTGCAGTGGATTAAAGCCAATTTTACATATCAAGTATTTCAGATTCTTTAATCAAAGCCTTTGAATAACCATACTTTTTAAGTAATTGTTTTACCTCATCTATGTAACCTTGCGAAGCAAATGGCGAAATGTACACTTCTTGAATAAGCTCATTAACATCAATCTTCACGCTCTTACCTTGAATGAAATTAACAGTTTGATCCAAGCTCTTCTCAGGAGGTGAATCATTCAATATGAAAAGCCTTAGCTCTTTTTCAAAATCATAAAATGGTTTTTTCGTTGTTATTAGTGATAGCCTTGATAGGCTATCATCGCAAAGGTGTTTTTTATATTTAACTTTACCCATATAAAATGGCTCTGGGTTATTGTCTTGCCCGTTAATCACAGAGCGTTTAAGTTTGCTCACCGACGTTTTAACGGCAACCCCATTCGCCTCACCTGAAAGATAAATCTTCCATAAAGCGTATGACTCATGTGGAGTTAATGACCAGCAGTTGATAAAGACACAATTTTTCTTAGGATTGGTGTTCCCAAAAAAAGCTTCCAATTCACCTTTAAGATTGTTCCCAGTAATACCATCATTAATTAGATCATCTCTTTTTTTGTTTTTAACACTTTCAGGTATAGATACTTCATATTGATCTGAGAGTGCATTAGCGTTTGGAAAAAACAAAGTGGAATTTATGAGTAACTGTTCAAATTTCCAAGTACTCATATACCGCCAAACAGATGAATTACCATGAGGTATTTCTAGAGCATCGTCATTTTGTAAAAACATCTTCAACCTCCATTTTCAAGCGCTCAAAGACCCAAACTAGCTGCTCGATTAAAATTCTGCACAGCAAATTCAGCACTGATGTTGTCGAAGTTTTTCAAATAAGAGTCCAGTGCAAATTGACCTATACGAACTGCTTCATTGATAGGAATAGGTACTCCACAAAGCTTTTTACCTTTTTGTGATACTTGCACAAACAACTTCCCTTCTTGGTATTGAACCTTTAATGATTTGTCATTCTTTGCTCCGTAATGCTTTAACTCAATACTTTCCTTAATGAATAAAAATGCGCATAGAAATTCAATCAAACCTAGCTGAGTAAGCTGAATGGAAATTTTGTTTTTCCAGTCATAACTTTTATTTGCTCCAGAAGCGGCCTCAATTCGAATAGTAATAACCCCTTTCCTTGTTATATCTGCTTTGAATTCGACAGCAGCCTTGCTTGCATGAACTTTAATTGAGTAATACCTACCACCGGGAGCATAATCAGGGTTGAAATCACTGCTTTGTGTTTGACCCTCTTGACTCTGTTTCACTGGAGACTGTGCATTATTGTTATGCATATGACTAGGAATATAGTTTTCATTCACGTATTGGTTTTGACATTCAGCACCTGTGTTATGCATCTGACTAGAATCAAAATACTCATTCGCACTTTTTTGAGGCTGATATTGTGGTTGATATTGAGGATGATTATTCATAAACAAATCCAGTAATTAATTTACTTCATTATTTCAAAACATAGATATCGCGCATTTTTAGAGTTAAAAACCTCCAAGTTGCACATTTTTCAATATGAGGGAATATAAAGGAACGATTCAACGACGGGGAAAATGATGGAGCTGAAATCATTAGAGTGCTTTGGTATTAAACATGCTTGGCAGGTGCCATTAATTTGCCCAGTAGAAATTGAAGATTACACAAACATTGTCACTGAATTTTCTAAGGTATATCAATTAAGCGGCCATAAAGTAGTAATAGCTGGAAAATTAGTATCAGCACCATCTTTCAATTGGGTTAGAGGGAAAGGGGTTTTAACAATTGAGCTGTTTGACGATTTAGGTTACTTACTTTCAATAAAGCTTTTCGGTGATACAAAGCTTATTGAAGAAAGTCTGGCTGAAGTTGGTTCAACCTATTACTTCAAAGGAGTTTCATTTGCTAATGGGGCTTACCTAAACTTACGCGCAGCAAAATTAATATCCAGTGCTGACATTGGGAAATTCGTACCAATTTACAAATCTAAGCGCGGTTACCTGTCTAAAGAGCAGGTAAGAGAGGTTATTAGAAAACAGTTACCCAACACACTTAATCAAGCAGAAAAACATCTAAGGGAAGTTATAAAATGGGTACCAAACATTAGACAAGTTTTAAAGACTAAGAAAATGACTTTAAAAGATGTTCTAACCGAATTGCACAATCCTAGTTCGGTAGAGTCATGGGAAGAAGCTAGGGGTGTCATAAAAAGAATTGCCGCCTTATATTGTATCCGTGAAATGAATGCCTTAAATCCAAGAGAGCCAAATAAACTTGTAAACTCTTTACACGGTCTACCTATCAACGTGCTAAAGGAAAAAATTCCTTTTGAATTAACTACAGAACAAACACAAATTGTTGAATCAATAACCAATAAATTTAAGGAAGGTACCAAAGTCGATGGGGCTCTAATTGGTGATGTAGGAACTGGAAAAACAGTTGTCTACGGAATTTGCGCAGCTTCAGTGGTCTCCGCTGGTGGGCGAGCAGCGATTATGTTACCTAGCCAAACCCTTGCAGAGCAAATTCATGAAGAGCTAAATTCATATTTTGGTTCGTTAAAGCCAGTCTTAGTTACATTAGAAACAGAACAAACAAACTTAGAGGAAATGAATTTTTTAATCGGTACAAGCGCTCTGTTACATCGAAGGGTTGGTGTACTGGATTTAGTTGTGGTTGATGAACAGCATCGGTTTGGACTTGAGCAAAGAGAATTACTACTTTCTGAAAATACACACTTTTTGGAAGCAACAGCTACTCCAATACCTAGAACCCAGGCTTTGATTTCGTATGGTAATTCAAAGCACATATTCAGACTTACCAAATGTCATGCTAAGAAAGAGATAACCACTAAGTTAAGACTTAAAAGTGAAAGCCATGCACTAATGAAAGAGTGCCTTAATCAAGTTGAGCTTGGTAACAAAGTACTCGTTGTATGTCCAACAAAGGATAATTCTGAGAATTTCGCATCTGTAGAAGAGGTATTCACGAAGTGGAACAAGTTTGCCCGAAATAAAGTTAGGTATATTCATTCGGGTTGCAGTCCAGACCACAACAGAAAATCAATTGCAGATATTAAGTCGGGCAAGGCTAGCATACTAATCTCTACAACAATGGTTGAAATTGGCTTGACTATCCCTCGGTTAACAAAAACGATCATCTATCATGCTGAAAGGTTCGGAACAATAACGTGCCATCAAATACGGGGACGTTTAGTGCGTCATGGTGGAAAAGGACAGCTAGATTTATATTGCCCAACTGAGATTGGTGAAAAATCATTACAACGCTTACTTCTCTTAACTAAGTTCGACGATGGTTATGAATTGGCCGAACAAGATATGATCTTAAGAGGATTTGGCGATATTGTTAAAGCAAGCGACTTATCTCAAAGCGGGTCTACTAAATCCATATTAATTGGGGAAAAAGTTGAAGTTTCTGATGTGGAAGAAATTCTATCGACACTAGAAACTACAAATTAACTCTTAACATTCAATTTCATTGTTTTGCTCTCTTTGTGAAGCATAAATATCTCACGGAATCGCAAAAAAAAACTAAAAATAGTAAATAAAACTCGCGGAGCACGATAAATACATACTGATATATTACTAGCAAATCTAGATCTTATCTTTAAACGGTTAGCAGAAGGCAAATTTACTTTGCTGGTATTCATAGGTTGGATACAGAAATAACTGTAGAAGCTAATTAAGTTGTCTAAAAATTTCAAACCCGGAGTTTGTTGTGGAATTAAATTCAGAACGTAAGCTGATCACATTACTCACTTTACTATTAGTTACGCTTTTAGTTGCGGGTATTTTAGCGTGGGTGTCTAACTACCGAGGCTCTATACCGGATATTGAAATGAGCTTAACCCCGGTTGAGAAAGAGAAACTTAGTGAAATTGGTTCAGTGAAATTAAAAAGGGCTGGTTTTTTTGATCTTGATTGTAAAAGCTATACTGCTCATGAGTTTAGTTATTCTATTACATCAAGCAATAGCAGCAGATCAGATGACTATGCGAAGTGGTCATGCGGCCCAAGCCTGAGATATGTTGATTGCCCTGAAATAAAAGTAAGCATCCAAGGTGAGCAAGCTCTAATTGAATCGGGATTAACACAAAAAAGCGAATATGGTTTAGAGCAAGTGAAAATGTGTGCATCGCTTGCTATTAAAAATGCGCCAACAAAATTACGAGCCACGAATTCAAAGGTAACAAAATCTAATAGTGAAGCAGAAAACCTGCGTTCTTATCAATTAGATTGAGGTTAAGTCGGTTTTATCAAGACAATATAAAATCAGTAAGGTGATTGTATGAGTAATGTGAAATCAGAAGAATTAAAGCGATGTAAATATATAACGACCAGTCTTGTTACAGCAGCAGTCTTGACAGCGTTCTTAGTTTTCATTTTGTACGTTCATTCGCTCATTGTTGAGAACTTAGGCAGCATCGATGCTTTTTTCACACTCGACATCGAATTCCTAAATATATTTTTAGTGATTGTGTATTCAAACATCTTCGTGTTAACAAGCTCGTCAATAATATTAATAAGCGCTAGAAGCGAGCTCAATACTATAACCTGGTACATCGTACTCGCTATCAGCATCCTAACGTACATTATTTTAATGGCCATATATTGCAATAGCTATTGGAGTGTAAAAAACATTACAACCTTCCAAAGCAATCTAGCCACCTTTATTTGGTTACCTGTTTGGTGTTTTGTGATTTTAGTTTTTGCCATTTTGAGTGAAATTCATCGCGAATCTAAAAAATAGATCGTTAACAAAAAAGAATAAAATTAAGCTTGTACTGGCTTTGTGTAACGAGCGATTTCAATCGTTTAACAAAGAGATTTCATTACTAGCGCCGTCTAGTGCTTTATAAGTAATTTGGTTTTTTAAATATTGAGGTAGGTATGATTGCAGAAAAAATTAAGCAATATTGTGATGAAAGCCCATTTAGTAAATTTTCACTTAAGCTTATTGCTTTGCTAGAGGGTTCAAAGCCTAATTTAACAATCGACAATGTGATTTCGATACTAGATAACCGCCAAGAGTTTGAAAGCTTTGTTATCGGTTTAGAGCCATCTAAAAACAAAGCCGAGTTGGAGAAAGTGTTAGAGTATAGCGAAGATTTTTTATCCCAATTAGTTTCACAAGTTTTGACTTTGTTGATTAAGGCAAAAAATTAATATTGTCATAGAGTAGGCCATTTCCTTTTCGTAACCATCTGATATATAAGTTATAAAGTATTTATTAAGATGAGCTTTATTTATTCAAACTAAAAATACATATGCTATAAAAGTACAGTACCTAATTCATCAACTACACTTACCCTTTATAAACTAGTCAGAAAGGCGTATGAATGGTTAATCAATTAGCTTACGTGATAAGCGCACCTGTTTTGCTAGCCTTTAGTGTTCAGTTTTATAAATCAATCATATTCAATAAAAACCTTTCGGCTATTTGCTTCTTTTTTGCCATAGCTATTTCATGCGTGACTAAGGTAGGGTTATTCTTTTTATACAATAGTGGAGATGTATGGAACACACTTTTGTACTTCACATCTCTTAACTTTCTAGAAAAGTTTTTTATGCTGTTCGGCCTTTTCTACTTACTTAAATTGAAAGTTAGTTTCAAAATAACTTTTTGTGTTTTTTCTATAATTTACTCTTGGTTGTTAATTGGCTGGTGGCTCGGGATTTCCACTTGGAACTTCAGAGGGCTACTGGCAATGTTTAATGCTTCATTTTACATTTTCTTGGTAATCTTCTTAGTTAAGTTTAAACATCTTCTTCCACAGAAGATCATTAAACCAGCTATGTTTACTTTATCAATTTACACTGTGTTTTGGTTAAGCTTGTATCCAGTCATGGCAAAATTTCCCATATGGAAGACTGTTGCAATCTATTCAGAAACAACTTTATGCATATCGATGTATGCTATTTTCTTTGTTGCTTTTAATGACAAAGTTAAATGTGATAGTGCAGTTTGACTAGGGTTGGTTGGAAATTTCTTTAATCATTCCCTTCCAAAATTAATAAAACGAATTTTTCTTCTATTTCAATTTTTTTTCAGGCTTTATTGATTGGCTAAGTTGGTAAGTTAACTCTGAGTAATTCCAACAAGGTCTAATAATGAGTTATTTAAAGGCAGCGGCTTTAACTACTTTGATGTTTTCATTTAGCGCTATTGCTATCACAACTATCAAAGGAACGATGAATGTCTACAAACCAGAATTTGTCATCGAGAACAAATCAGGCACACTTATTTCAAACGTAAGAAACTTCAAGCTTGAGGCTCGCCAAACTGTTATAGACGATTACTGTACTGTCACTACAGATAATAATTTAGCATTACAAGGGGGAACCTTAAGCGCTGGATATTGTTTATTTGAATGGAATAACACAGCCGGTTATTCAATTGATGGATTTAAAGTTGAAGGCGTTGCCTCCAATTCAGGTCCGAATAGTATTGGCTACTCAATTTATTATTATTCAGGGTCAGCAAAAGCTAAAAAGTTAGTTGATACAAAAAACTTTATTTTCAATTTTGCAGCTCCAGTTAAGCCCACTGTCCAAAGATACTCAGTTAAGCTTGGAAACTCATGGAAAAGCGTAGGTAGCCATACCAATTACAACCCCGCAAACAAGTTTTCTGCAGTTAGAGTTAATGTTGAAGCAAGGGATTACAGTCAGAAGGTATCTATACCATCGCTTGGTAGCTGTACAGTAGTAAGTGGCGCTACTTCATGCGATATTTCATTTTCAGAAATAAAGCTTGGTGATGCTATTTCAAATAAAGTGGGCTCTTTAAGCTATCAAGTGTCAGTTGATTCGAGTAATAGTTATTGGGGAGTTAGTAACACCAAACACGCTTTAACTGTTCCTTGGAATTACCAACCAACAAAAATTGACCTTTTTGAGGTTAATTCAATGCCTGCTAGTTATGCGACTACAAAGACAATAAACGTTAATAGCAAATCAATTCAAGTTTCGAATAACACAGCTAAACTCGTTTTAAATAAGCCTTCAAGCGAGATTGTTGGCGATTGGTGGGCCCCATCTGAGTTAAATGTAAAATTCAGCCGAAATAGTCAGCCAACCATTTCAAGTGGCATCACCTATAGCGGGAATGTTCTATATACAAAAGATGGCTCACTAGTTACAGCAAATGAGACTATTACGAGCACTAAGAGAGAAAGTGTAAATGGTGCATATGTTTACACGTTTGATATGACGCAAATTGAAGATGGTTATTATGGTGCTTCTGTGGCTTTCACAAATTCAAGTGGCATCCCTTCTAACCAAAATTTTAATGGGTTAAGAATTAACAAAGCTGCCCCAAAAATTGATATTTTCAAATCAGGTGTTAAGCAAAATAACAGCAGTAACTTTGCATACAATCAAGAGCTGGTAATTTCAACTTTCAATTCATTTACAGATGACGTTGACCTGATATCTATTCAAATTAATTCTTCTAACGTTGCTTTTAACAAGCCTAAAATTGGTGTGGCCACAATACCTGACACTGTTATTTTCAAAAATGGCTTAAATACAATAAAAGTTACGGTCAAGGATACTCTGGGACATTTATATTCCAGAACAATCACACTAAATAAAGTTCAAGATGAAATCGAGTTTAAGATTAACAATTTAGGTGGTCGATTAGTATCTCACGTAAAAGAGTCTAGTTTTGAAGCAGTCCAAACTAAGTTTTCAGGTTTCTGTGACATTGTGACTAATGAAGCGGTTGCAATTGGTACCAACAATAATGTATCTGGAAAGTGTTATTTTGAATGGGTTGGTATGGATGAGCTTGATAGAGATAACTTTTCTCTGAAAGGTCGATTGAGAATGAGCGGAGTTGTGCCTGTTGGGTATAAAGTGTATGCCTATTTTGGCGCGGAGAAAGAGAAAACACTAATCAAGTCTGGAACTACATCTTTTAACGTCGAGGCCCCAATTGCGCCTGAACTAACAAAATATTCTATTTATGTAGGGAATAAATGGATCGACAATAATAGCGATGTCAATCACGATCCAAACTCTCAGGTTAAAGCCATTTCAATCACTACTAAGCCAGTTAATTATTCACAACAGGTGATTGTCGATAATTTGGGGAGTTGTTTAATAAATGCTGGAAGTACATCCTGCACAATAAATATCACTCCTTATTTCCTTGGAAATAAAAATTACATTGGCTATGAGGATGGCATTGTTTCTCACCAGTTTAAGGTAAATTCAATTAATAAGTACTTTACTGATAAAGAAATAAACTCACAGGCCACTGTAAGTTGGGAATATGCATACTCTCGGGTAGAGCAAGTAAAAGTTAATGCAAGGGCTAGTGGTTTGCCATTGAGCTTTGGCTTGTTAGGCGCTTCTATAGATGTTGAGAACGAAACAGCGAGAGTTGTATTTGATAAACCGTCTCCAGCTATATCAGGTACATGGTGGCTTCCTAAATCGATTGAACTTGAGTTTAAAGTTAGTGGTTCGCACGAAGTCCTTAAGGAACTTGAATTTGACGGTACTACTCTTTTTAAAAACGATAATATTACTGAAGGTGAAACTGTAATAGTAAAAAATCTAACCGGGCCTGAAGTTATTAATAACAAGTTTATTTATACAGCTGATGTGCAGAGTGTACCAGATGGACACTACGATATTACGGTTACTTCAAAGTACTTATATTCAAAATCAGATAAAAAAGAATTTAAAAACGCTGCATTCTTATCTCGTAAGCAGCCATCAATTTCTATTTTCAGAAACAGCCAAAGTATGGAGGAAGATGATGAGTTCTACTTTGATAGTGAACTGTTAGTAGCAGGGTTTAATGGCTACGTAAATGGTGTCACTATTGAGAGTGTACAATCAAACGGCGTGCCATTAAGTTTAAATTCTGTTGGTGACGGTATTGTCACTATTAATGGCTTAGCTCAGCAGTTATCACCAAAAGATAATGCAGAAATTAGTGTTGTAGTTAAAAACTCTTCAGGTGATAAATTTAATTATGATCTAAATGTTGTCTTTGCTCCTATGTCGTTTGATATAAAGCATCGTGAAAACGACTATCTACCGTTCAGACTAATTGAATTGGTTTATTTAGATTCTGAACAAGTGAGCGGCGAAGAGTGCCGGTTCTATAGTGAAAGAGACCTCGCGGTTAAATATGCGCGCAAAGGTGTTAAAAGTTGCATATTCAATTGGGTTAATTTACCAGAAGGCTTTGAAATATCATTGCGAGGTAGAACACCATCGGCTGTTGGTTATTTAGACAAAGCGCTTGTAGAAATTGAAAGCGATATCGAAATAATTAATGAGTTTGGTGAAACGCTGATCATACCTAATGAAAAGACACTGATTTCTTCTCAGGAACCAACAGGGATTTCAGTTGAAGCTAGCTCAAGGCGAGAACTTATAAACGGTTTTTATCCAGTTGAATACTCGGGTGGTGAAATTGTCAGAATGGGTACTGTATCGAGCCCTGGTTCATTAGATATGACATTCGACACCAAAGGGGTTAGCCAAACATTTCCGAAAAACCCTTCTACAAGAACAGGTGAAATATTTAGAACATCTGGTAGGTTCGATATGCCTTTTGAAGTTGAACGCAATCTATGGGAAGTATTCCCTATCGATTACAACGTTAAGTACCATAGAATGCCAGAAATAAATGCATCCCAAAGCATTAAAGCTTTAGTCGTTCCTGATAGCACACTTGGCGTTAATCTAGATTTTCAAGATGATCAGATCCTATCTACCGATGAAGTAACGGCTAAAATCAACCTTGGGAATTACAATCGAATCGATGGATGGGTTTATGACAAAAGCTCAATGGGTGAATGGGAAGTTTACATAGGTAAGTATGACAGAAGAAATATACCTGAACCATTAACAGAAACTGTCACAATAGATGCGAAAGGAGAAGCCTTCATAAAAATGCCAATGGAAGTTATTGGCGAAGAAAGTGGAATTTATGTTGCAGTAGCAAAAGCAAAAACACCTATACCTGATTATGAGTACTATATTCAGTCTGCTCGTGCATACTTTATTGTGTACAAAGGCACTAAAATTGAAGGGGAGCTAAAGGATGGCTTAATTAAGGGCCGGATACCATTGAGAGCTTCAGCAATTTACTCACCTGAAGACCGAGCAGATGTTGGATCACTTGGCCGAGTTGTGTGGGAAGTTTCAAGTAACGGTTCAGATTGGAGGGAGTCTACAGAACATAAAGATACTTTACGTTGGCGTAAGCGATATGAAAACGAAGAAATTGAATACTTGAGAGTTAAAGTTGAAAATAAGTTTACAGGCGAATGGTCAACTAGCGGTACTCTAAAAGTTGTTGCTTATGAAAAACCTGAACTATTAATTCAACAAACTAATGAAGTTCTATTTAATGAAGCTGCAAAGTTCGTTTTGTATGACGGAGATAACCTCGTTCAAAATGGGGATGGTGTTATCGAGTGGTCAACTGATAATCGTAAGTCTTGGTTCTCAGGTCCAGCAGAAATCTCATTCTATAAAGATGACTTTACAGGAAGAGATATCAATGCCCGAATGAAATATAACGGGATAGCAAGTGACAGTAGTTTGGGTGATGAAGCTTTTGTCGAAGCTAGGGCGCGATACTACTTCTTAAGAGCGCCACGATTCTATTTTGATTTAGATGTCCCTGATCTAGTCGAAGTCGGCTCTACACACCATATTAAAGGAAGCTCTTTCACAAGAACTGAGTCTATTAATGGTAGGACTCAAAACCAATGGGTGTTACCGGATGGGAAAGTAATAAATGATAGTGAATTTGACCTGACATTTAGTGAAAATCTTCTTGAAGGAAGAAACTTTATTCTGACCTACCAAGCTTGGGTAGAGGGGTCAAAGCAAGAGACAATCAACGAGACTAGAGTTCGTGTGAAAAGCTGGACATACGAGTTTCCTGAAATTGAACTAAACATGCCAGCTACAGTAAATTACATGCCTTCTAAACACATTGCATGGGTAGGTTTAGAGCGTCATTTTGCTCCTGGCGTCGAGTATACATATGAGCTACTAAAAACACCCGGAGTTAAAGTGTTAAATCAAGATGACGGCAAGTTTACTCTGCAGTTTTCCCAAGAAGGAATGAAAAACCTCACATTTAGGGTTACTAACAGCAGGGGACAAAGCAAAGAAGTAAGTCAAATTGTAGAAGTTTTACCTCCAACCCCATTAGAAATTGAGATCGTGCGTACATTCAGTAATGAATACCTGAGATATCCATTAGATGTATCACTTAGATCTCGTGTATGGCTTTCACATCCAGATGATAGAGTTTCAGTGTATAAATGGTACTTGGATGGCGAGCTTGTCATGGAAAGCAAGCGCTATAGAGAAAGTATTGGAGATTTATCAGTTGGTGATCATACTATCCGCGTTGATGTTGAAACTGAGTTTGGTCAGACAGGTTCGCAGTCATTTGAAGTGAGTGTGATACCAAATCAGAAACCAACCGGTAGTATTAATATGCATGAAATAGATCAAGTGTTTGAATTACATCTCAACTGTAATGACTCGGATGGTCGAATTGCTGCGACTACATGGCAGTTAAATGGTGAGTTACTAACGCATTCTCATAATATTATCCAATTCAGCAAGGATAAGCTAAAAGGTACAAATTATGTTGTAGGTAGATGTTATGACGATAGTTTCGAATACATAGCTATCACTCAGACAATTCATTAATGATATGTGAATATGGCAGCTATTTTGACTGCCATATTCATAAAAAATGAATAACTTTTGATTGGGCTCAAATGTTGCTGAAAGGTTGAAGATTATTGAAGAATACCTATTCCAATATCTCGAACAAACACAACACCTGTGGTTTTTGGTGTTTATTTATTATTCCATGTTGGAATTGGGTGTTGTTTGGATGTTATATGCCATTTGAGAAAGGTCATAAACCTGTTCGTAGACGGCCTGTTTCTGACGCGGTAAAGCGGCTTGAAGCAAGCAGAAAAGGCGCAGGGAAAATAGAAAGTAAAGCGCAGCTAAAGCACATACTTGCTAATGCTAATCGTGGTGAAACTGCTGAGAGAAATGTGGCATTAATTTGGTTTTTGTTCGGTTCACTAACGCGCATTGGTGAAACATGCCAGTTGCTAGTTAAAGACGTTTTTACCAAGTCGGGTGAACTCAAATCTATTTTTAGAATGAGAGCTGATTACACAAAAACAAATCAAAGTCGTGATTGTGCGTTGGTATTAAAACAGCAAAGGCAAGCAGTTTTACGATGGCGTGATAAGCGCATAGCAGATAAAGCCATGCTATCGGTAGACGGTAGTTACGGTGGTCTGAATGGAGATAGTCCATTGTTTTTAGCTAGAAGCGGTAAGCGCTGGGTTACGTTATCGTTTAACGTCAAAAAATATCAGACTCAAGATGGGCAAAAAGAAACGTTAGTTTGCAGCAGCATGGAGAACTACGTTAGAAACTTATTTAAGAGCTGCGGCTTTAAACAAGGCTCAAGCCACTCAGGGCGTAAAAGTACCGCCAGTCTACTATCTGATGCTGGTGTCGATTATGACGTTATACAAATGGCTATAGGCCATGTTAGTGATGATATGACTGACACATACATCATCCCTGATCCACAGCGATTAACTGATGCACTGAATAACCTGTATAAGTCAGTGCCGCCACTAGGAATAAAAGAATAAATAATCTTGGAAGGACATTAGCCAGTTGAAAAAATTTAAGTTTATAAACAATCAATCAAAAAAAGAGTTTCTAGCGTTACCCGACAAAATTCAAAAGCGCTTTGCAAATGATTTAAACGCTATTTGTCAAAACAAAGAGCCATTTAGCAAGTTTAAGCACTTAAAGGAAAGTGTAGGGATTGGTGCTGTTGAGTTAATAGAGAACGGCAGGCCAGCATATCGAACGATTTACGTTGCTAAGTTTGCAGATACAGTGTTCATCTTGCATTCGTTTACCAAGACGACTAACGGAGTCGATAAACAGGCTATGGACACTGCAAAGAAGCGGTACAAGCTAATGCAAAAAGAAATTAAACAATAATATATCAACACTTGTATATATATCACTATTGATATATAGTGCTTATAAGTTAATCAATAAGGTTTTTAAGATGACTCTTGAATACTCAAATATCTTTGATGCAATCACCGAAGATAAAGCAGAAGCCTCTGAATTACAGACGCGCTCAGATTTGATGATTGTCATTCGTGACATTATCAATGCCAAAAATTGGTCACAGGCCGACGCTGCTGCTCAATTAGGGCTAACGCAACCTCGCGTGAGCGATTTAGTTAATGGGCGAATTGAAAAGTTCAGCATTGATAAGCTAATGACTTGCTTGTATCGCATAGGTTTCCGTTTTAAGCCTGCGTTTGCTGATAATCAATTAACAATGGCTGTAGAAGCAGTTACAACTAACTAATGATTGGAATACGCATAAAGTAAGGTGCTAAAGCAAAGGCTGAACTTCAAGGTAATGCGGTGAGAGATACCGCTGGTTACCTCAAAAACTACTCTGCGGGTATAGAGTAACTAGCGAAAGAGATTTGACTTGACTATATAGATCTTTCGACTTTTGGGACACCGAAATTTAGAATTAGTTTCCACGACCTAGGAACCCTATACTTGATGGTATTGTTCAATTCTCTGAAATTGATGAGATATTAAAAACTTTAATTAAATAAGCACATTTAAGACAGAAAATGTATAAGTTAAAAAAAAGGTAGCCTCAACCAAAGGCTACCTTTTTTTATACTAGAGTTCTTTGGAGGAGACTTTAGTATGTCGTTAATGTACCACAAATATTCTCTTAACCCCCAAAAAAAAGTTCAATACGAAAGAAAATCACAGAATTACTCAAAAATCCCACTGTAGAATTTATTTACGTTCTCACAAAAACAGTTAGCTATGAATAGCATAAAGTTAAAAAGCACAATCATAGTCTGCCTTACACTACTAGGCTTATATGGGTTAGCGGAATTATTTTTTGCTCGCTTCACATTTTCTTTTCCTATATTTCAAGACCAATGTTTGTATGCTCACATGTTCATAGTCGACAAGCGTGATAAGGATATTAAAAGGGGAGATTTAGTTGCATTCAAATTTAACAAGGAAGATAAAAATTTTGATAAAGGGTTGAACTTCATAAAAATTGCAGCTGGTGTTCCTGGCGATGAAATCAAGTTCTCGCCAAATGAAATGTTTGTAAATCGAGTTGAATCCAAAATTGCTGGAATGACGCATGCCATTAATTTCTTACAGTTAAACCCAAAAGAGTATGAGCGACAAATTACCTTGAATGAAAATGAATTCTTTATGGTTGGTGAGACTATTTATAGCTATGACAGCAGGTTTTGGGGGCCAATAAATGAAGAGGACATTTTGGGGAAAGCATATGCAATTTTTTAAGTCGATAGTTTTGCTTTGTGCGTTCTCAGTTTCGGTAAGTGCCAATCAAAAAAACGAATATGATGTTTCTAGTTTTCAAGACGCTGCGAATAAGGCTGTCGAGAAAGCCAAAGAAAATGGGTGGTTAAAAGATATAGATAAGCCAACAATTCAAGAAAAAGATATAGCTTTAGCCAAGTCAATTGCAGATCAGGCTGTTGTTATTTCCAGTGAAATAATCAAGAGAGCGCTTCCACAACAAGAAAATAAAATTGATTTATTAGAAGGTACAGATGGCGCTATTTTCATAAGTTTCTCAATGCCCAGAAGAGCACTTATTGATGCCTTCAAAGTGGCCAAAGAGCATAACTTAACAATTTTATTTAGAGGGCTAGAAAAAGGGGCTACACACATATCATCGACGATGAAGCTTATTCAGAAATTAAGTGCCATATCAAACGTAGAACCAAATGTAGGAATAAACCCACTAAGATTTAAAGAGTTTAATGTAACCGGTGTACCAACTATCGTCATAAGAAATAGTAATAAGCACCTTATTGCTCCGGGTACATTGAATGCGCAATATGCAAAAGAGCAATTTGACCAAAAACAAGGCGATTTCAAGTTAGAGCCATTAGGCCAATTATTCAATATTGACGAACCTGACATCATAGAGCAAATGAAAGCTGCAGCAGGCAAGATTGATTGGGCTGAGAAGCAACGTTTAGCAAAAGAAAGGTTCTGGAAGAAATATAAAACTTACCCTCTACCAACGTCAGAAGAATCTAAGCAATGGCTAATAGATACGACTGTTCGCGTAACTCAAGATATCAAAAATGGCCGTGGAGAAATATTGGCCCGAGCTGGCGACATAACCAACCCTTTAAAACAATACCCTATGCATCTAACCATTTTTGTAATTGATCCCTATGTGAAGTCACAGGTTGATTGGGTTAAGGAAGAATTAAAATCGATATCAGGACAGTTTCAGATTCATCTAACCCATATGGATAAAGGCAAAGGGTGGGATGACCTTAGTAAGTTTCGAAATGAGTTTGGGGCACCAGTTTTCATTTTGCCTATACAAGTTATTGAGAAATTCAAAGTGGAAGCTACACCAAGCAAAATCGAAACACAAAGCAATGGCTATTTATTGGTACGTCAATTCGATTGGAGTGAAAAATGAAATTAATTTTAGTTGGGTTAGGCGTTTTAGGTGGGATCTATTTAAGTTACGAGTACCCCACTGTAGCAAAGCAAGTCTGGGATACCGCTTGGCATTACTTTCTAATCGCATTTAATTGGTTAGAGTCAAAAGTGGTTCAATTGTAATGCGCTTTACATTGATTTTCCTTATTTTCTTAGCAGCTTTATTTTCAACGCAAACAAAAGCCGAAGGTAACGCATGCAATAACGCGAATGTATTTAGCAATATAATAAATGAAGTTTGTTGGTCGTGCTTCTTACCAGTGCGATTGATGGGAGTTGGTCCAAAACCAAACGGGGCTGCACCTGACCAATCGATTTGTGCTTGTAATGATGCTCTTGGAATCCCGGAGTTTGGCTATCAACTGGGGTTTTGGCAGCCGTCTAGATTAGTCGAACATGTGAGAGTTCCATGGTGTGCACCCGCATTAGGGGGAGTTAGGCTTCAGGATGATCTATTTTCATTGTCGACTGGAGTGGATGTTAAAAGTTCCGGTGGTGCAGACTTGGCAACGTACCAATACCATTACTATTCATACCCATTATTTGCGATGTTGGAAATTTTGTATTTGCCTAAATGTGGTGGTGAATATACAGATTTTGATTTGATGTACCTTAGCGAGATTGATCCAACTTGGAACAATGATTTGCTCTCAATTTTACTATCCCCAGAAGCATTTATATTTGCAAATCCAATTGCAAAAGCGTGGTGTACTGCGGGTTGTGCCGCAATTACAGCAGGAGATGTTCAAGAATCTACATATGGTTGTGCTGGCTGCGACGGAAGTCTCTATCCATTTACTGGAAATGTTTATCATGGTGAGTCTGGGCCGCGTGTAACTTCTCTTTTGACACAACGTGTACTTGCGAGTTTGCACCGAAAGGGGTTGGCTAGAAAAACAATCGGAGAGGATGCAATGTGTAAACCCGAGTTTTGGCCAATGATCCCCAAATCCCAGTATAAGCTTTCGATGCTTCATCCCGTAGCAGAAGCTGATAGAAACTCCCCAAATGGTAAGTGCTGTCACCCATTGGGAGAGTCTGAACATAAATGGTCTACAGCGGCAGGTGGTAGAACCATCCCAGGTCTTGAAGACTACTTATATTTACTGTGGCGTTTTAATGACTGTTGCGTAATTAGCTCTGGTATCAATGCGCCTTCAGAATAGTGAGGAATTTAATGAAAAGCGAAGATTTTAGAAGTTTTTTGAATAAATATAGGCTAAGTAAACAGCAAGCAATGCACATATTTGGATTTAAGAAAACAACATACCACAAGTACACGAGCCCAAAATACGAAGAAGAGATGAGTAACAGTGTTTCAATTATTTGCGAGTGCCTTGATCACATGGGTAAAGGAAAAGCAAAGAGATACTTAGAACTAAAACTCTCAACACACCGAGATAAGTCAGTTAGAAAACTATTAACCTGACGTATAGTCTTGTTTACTCTTAGGGGGTGAACTATGTTTATAGTAGCTCATATTGCGTTCGTTACCTTTGCATATTTAGGGATTCATTTGGGAAAATTTGTTTTTAGCAAAAAATTACTAGGTAATTGAGCGATACCCCCTAGATTTATCTAATTTTAATATTAAATTAAGCTTCTATTTGTTTCGGTTTTTTTACTCCACCTATAAAAAGTTAATATTAAAAACATGGAGTTATTGAAACAACAGTGTGAAGTGAATCACTTATGGGCGCCACCTTAATGTCGAATAAGGGGGGCTCATAAAGTTTCGAAAAATTTTTAAGTATGGAAGTTTGACAATAATAAGCACAGCCTCTATCTTTAAAGTGTATTTCATAAATTATTAAGCCAGCAAATTCCTAATTGTTTATCAATACCCAAGCATACAAACTCACCTTCATCCCTAAGTTTGTATGCTTTTTTCTTTTGTATCCTAGTTTAGCCAGAATGACGCTGGATTTCCTTTTTGTGCTTCTATACTTTGCTGGTTTGGTATTCTATAACAGAGGTTTAGCTATTAGGTGACATTATGTTCTTGTCGAGCATTTTCTATTGCTAAAGACTCCCTATATTCAGCAGTTTCTGCTGTCAGTTTCCAATGAACATCAAGTAAATCCTGTTGCTCAACTACTTGTCTAACCTCTGCTATAGAGGTTTTGAAAAACTCTTTTCTGGGATTTACTTTGTTTACTTGCTCTCTCAAATCTTCTGTGAAGTTCTTTTTCTAGTGTAGGGGCATCCACACTATAGATCATGATATGCATATCAAATGATAATGGAGCAAAGGCACCTCTGAGCCCTTTTACTCTATCAGGTGGCTTTAATTGAGCAAATTTTAATTAAAAATCTAATGAAAATTAGGATTTAGATGGAAATATAGATTTTAAAATATCTTCAAATCAATAGTCACGGCTCTATGTTTAATGAAGTGTTTTAAGAAAAAATTAACCGGATATACAATCATTGCAAGCATGGTTGGTCAAACCATTGCTGTATCAGTAATTGGGGTATGGGCTGGGTTACTATCGATTGCCACTCCATTTGAAACAGCTATTGCTGCACAGGAACGGTTTGACCAAGTTCAGCAAAAATACAAAACTGATGATCCAACAAATAACCGCTCCGATGATCAACGTTTAAATCAAACGTTATTAAAATACCCACATCAAACAGTCATAAATCCAAATCGAGAAAATGAGATAATTCAAAAATACTACCTAACCCCACAGACATCTAGAACAGTTGATTTGTCTGCTTATGGTAATTATGGAGACAATGCGCAGCAGCAGATTGAAGATAGCGTAAATGTTGCGAGAGACATGTCAAAGTCAGCTGTTGTTCCATCGACTAATGCTAGTGGAGGTTTAATTACAAATTATAGTAATGGAGGAGTTTCGCTTACAAAAGATGATAGTGGTAATTATGTTGGGACTATTGATGAATCAAAAGTTACTGAGCATGTTTCTAATCAAAACGAGTACACTAGCTCAGAGCTAAATCACTCTCAAACAACATTTGAGGCAGACAGTCACTATGGTAATGAGACAGAGTTTTATGCTTCAGGAACCACTAAAATAAACAGTTTGAAAACTGACACTGCTAGTGATGCAACTGTATACCAAACAATTCAATCAATTCAGAATGACAATAAACCCCCAGAAATAAACCCCAGAAGCAGTATTTTCAATTACGGATTTAATGAAGTGAATGATGCCCTTGACGGTACCGGATCATGGTTATCGTCATGTACAGACGAGTCAGTTGACATAACACGTGAATTTATATCAACACAATCAACAAATCATTTATGTATGCAACCACTTGCAAGCAATAGCTTATATTGCGAAGTTGAAAGAGCTACACCAGTTGCATATGACGTAATTGTG
Source organism: Pseudoalteromonas lipolytica (assembly GCF_003515105.1). Taxonomy (NCBI): domain Bacteria; kingdom Pseudomonadati; phylum Pseudomonadota; class Gammaproteobacteria; order Alteromonadales; family Pseudoalteromonadaceae; genus Pseudoalteromonas; species Pseudoalteromonas lipolytica. The sequence continues at coordinate 156,744 of NZ_CP032092.1, forward strand.
CAAATGGCGGGTAAGGGCAAGCAATTTTTAACAGTAGAATTTGATCTAAAGCAGCAAACGGCTAAGACAATAGCCCCAACTGATTCAATTGCAACAGAGCTGAAATTTGAAGGTCCAAGTTTTGAAGGCTTCTGCACAGTTAATAATACTAATATTAATAGGGTAAGCCTTGGTGTTTGGTCGGACACCACTATAGATGGAAGCATTGATGAAAGTACTTGGATTCGAGAGTTGCAAGCGCCAACATGTGCAAATGGTTTAAAAGGTATTGTCCAAGTTGAAGATAAAACTGATGATGGTGGTGACACAAAATGGATTTTGAACGCTCAAGTAAGATACAGGTTTACTGGTGAAGTAGGGGAAAACAAGCAATATCCAGCCGGTTGCTATGATGCGATTGAAAGTGAGCTAAAGGAAAGCAATGGCTTAGCAGGGTTTAGTGACACCACCAGTGGTGATACTGAGAGCCGGTTCGAAGGTTTTTGTAAATTTGATAGCTATACAAATATCGAAGTTGGTAGCGTTGGATTACCCCCAGAAATATTAGAAACAGTCCCTCCTTTTTATAATGGTGATACAGGAAATAAAACTTGGAGAGTTAACCTTGATGGATACAACTGTGATCCTACTAAAGGTGAAGATTACTGTATTGTAACTCGGAGAGCCACTGAGGAAGAAAAAGCTGCAGGAATAGAGGATGAATTCCAATGTTATTCTTGGGATGAGATAGAATCTCAACCAAACCACTGCGCTACCTACCAAACTGATACGCAATGCCAAGAAATTGAAAGAACATGTGCAGAAGGATGGCTTTGGGAGCGAGATGACGCCGATGATATTTGCTTCGCTTACACTATTGAGTATCAATGTGATGAAGAAATTGTTTCGACTGTAACAAGCTCCGTAACACAGAATACCTGTGCGGCTACATTGCCTTGTGTTGGAGGGAATTGTGAAACATCAAATAGTGAAGTTAATGATCAATTCGCAGATGTTCTTGCTATGGCAACAGTAATACAGCATATGGAAGATGGGATGAACTGTGAAGATCCTACAGACCCATCAACGTGCACTATTTTTGAAGGTGAAGGAAAGTTTTGCTCTTGGGAACCAAGTGGTTTAGGTAATGACTGTTGTGAGGCTCCTGATGGTGTTGATATTTATGAATATGCACAAGCTGCTTATGGCATGCTACAAGCAGATGCATTTGTAGCTGGACTAGATGGAACCAGCAATGCTGTAGTCGGCGGCTATCAGAGTCTGAGAGAACCTATTGCTAATGCAGCTACAACTGCTGGTGAAGCTGTTTCAAGCGCTTGGTCTTCAGTGTCTACAGTATTTACTGATGCGGCAAGTACTGCGGCAGGTAATGCAGCAGGGGAGGTGGTTGATGCATCTGGGGCCGCAATGGATATTTTATCGGATCAAGCTATTGAAGAACTACAGCAGATGGTTATGAACTACATTTATGATTCGATTCCAGAGGAGTTAGCACAGGCATTAATGAAAAAAACCGTTGAGGATGGAGTATCTACAGTGGCGCTATCAGAAGGAGCAAGTCAAGCTGTAGCGGTAATTGGCTATGTATATGCTGCATACATGGTGTATCAATATATTAAACTAGCCTTAAATTTGCTCACTGCTTGCCACGAGTATGAAATGGATATGGGAGTTAGGCTGGCTACGAAACAATGCATTCCCGTGGGTAAGAAATACTGTGCTGAAGATGCTTTAGGTGTCTGTTATCTACGTCGTCAAGATTATTGTTGTTATGACTCTATCCTATCTCGAATAATAATGGAACAAGCATCCCCAATGCTTGGCCATGACTTAGAAGAATATACAACTGAAAAAGTTGATGGTTCAAAATTAAGGAATTGTCCTGGGTTAACCCCTGAACAACTGTCTAACCTGGACTGGAATAAAATTGATTTAAGCGAATGGATTAACATAATGATCGAGTCTGGTATTGCTGATTTTGATCAAGACCTTGATAAGCTGACTGGTTCTGGTCGAATGCTTAATAATGAAGGTCGAGAAAACGCTGTTGATAGAACAACACAAAGAGCTGTTGACGCTGAACTGGCTGAGAGGGCTATCGAAACAAGAAGTATTATAAATGCAGATGATATTGATTGTTCATATGTGCCGAGACCATTGGCATGCTACTTCCGTAATGATTAGTGATTATAAAGTTGCGCAATATAAATAATAAAGTACGATAGAGCTATTTTCGGGACAAAAGAGAAAATCTATGAAAAATATAACTAAAATAGCTTTAGCTTCAGTCATGGCATTAACTTTATCAGCTTGTTCATCAACAAAAGAGCCAATCGTGTTTAATAACTTTCAAGCAAATGAGAATGACTCATTTGCAAAAACAACAATGCGCTTAGCTGGCAGCAATAAGTTTATGGATAGTGCTGACGGAAAGTCAGGGACTCGCAAAGTACCTGGTTCGAGTGTAATGGCTTTTGGTCAGTTGTTAATGTTAGATTTTACTGGAGCAGCCAGTACAGCTATTAATGATAGTATCATTGAAAACGAGCCTTTAGCTAAGAGCGCCCAATTTATTGTTAAAGTTGAAAATGTAGACCAATCAGTACTTGCAAACCCTGAAGGTATTATTGCTAGAGCTTCGAAAAAGCTTGATGATATTGCTGCCAAGAAAGGGCTTGAAATAGAGTCAGAAAGGACTACAAATACTCAGCGAATCATCAACTATAAAAACAAAAATCAATGTGAAAATTTGCTTCTTGTTCTGAGTACCTGCGGACAATACCTTGGGCTTGGAAGAGTTTCTTCATATGATCAAGAAAGTAAGTCTGCATATGTAACTTTTGAGGCAAGTGGAAAGTTTGTTTCGTTGCATTTAATGAGCGGTTACATGGGGGATGATGTTTACTTGTATCACCCAAGAAAATTAAGTTCAGGTAATTGGGATTATAGTAGGAGTGTGTACGCAGGTTCTCATATAATTATTCATAAAGGTAAAGTGCATAAATTTATTACTGGCCAAACTTTTGATGATGGTGTGGATATTAGCAAATTGCGATACGTATTTTATGAAAATTGGAAAAAAGATGACAAGAGCGAATACAACGAAAAGTATTACAAAAACCCTAAAGACAAAGGTAAATACTTATACGATTACCATTTAAAAGACATGAGCTTCACTGAATTACCGCTTGATATTAAGTTATAAATTTACTTGCATTTGAGCATAGTAGGCTTACTATTACATCACTGTCCCATGCTCCACGTTTGGCATTACGACCACTGGACTTGGGCGAAATTGCCGGCCTTTTCAGGCCGGTTTTTTCAATTATGGACAATAGAAAAGTACAAAGTGAAGACTCGCGTATACATAGACGGATATAACTTTTACTACGGCTGTTTAAAATGTACAAATTTTAAATGGCTATAGGCCATGTTAGTGATGATATGACCGATACGTACATTACACCTGAATGATTTGTATAAGACAGTGCCAGCACTCGGTTTAAAGAATAGGTGATAGGTAAAGAATTTGAAAGGGTAATTGCTACAACCAAGCTAGCCCATATAGGTTTTTTAAGATACAAAAAAACCCGCATAAAGCAGGTTTTTTTGTTTTCTTCGTATGTCTACAGGGGGAGGCATAAAGCCAGCATATCCCGTAGCTAGTAAGTGAATTGTAAAAGGAGTTGACGATGCCGTCAAGTAATATCAAAAGATCATTATCTGACTCAAGGTTGAGTACATATGAACAAATTGTTTTTAATGGTACAGCGTTGAGTACAGAGCAAGCATTAAAGCTCTATGAATGGAATGCACAAGTGTCTGCGGCTTTTTTTGCGCCACTTCACCTTTGTGAGGTGGTTTTTAGAAACGCTGTATCTGAAGCCTTGGAGAGAAAATATGGGTTAAATTGGCCTTGGAATACTACATTTGAGCGTAGTTTACCAAACCCTGATAGAGGCTATAGCCCAAGACGCGATCTAATAAATGCCAGAAATGGACAGAACACAACAGGAAAAGTTATACCCGAATTAAAGTTTGTATTTTGGGAGAAACTGCTAACGAGAAGGTTTGATGATCGTTTATGGACTCCATTCTTGCATACAGTATTTCCTAATCATGAAGTAACTTTATCAGTGCCGGAAATGCGAAATAAATTGAGGGTTCTTCTAGAGAATGTCAGGGGATTAAGAAATAGAATTGCACATCACGAGCCTATAATTGCGCGAGATCTAGAATTAGATTTCAAGAATATTGATTTACTAATTAACTATCGCTGCTCAGATACTGCACATTGGACATACAAAAACCAGCTAGTGACTCCTTTGATGGAATTAAAACCTTTCTAATATTGGTCATAAATAATGCATAGCAAAACTAAAACAAGCTAATATAGTGTCCTCTGATAAAGATGTTAAGGCACAAAGGAGATTGCGTGCATGGGGTTTCGAAAGAGTATAAAAGTTGGAAAAGGTGTACGGGTTAATATAGGTAAAAAAGGGATTAGTAGTCTTTCCTTGGGAGGTAAAGGTTTAACTCTGAATGCGAGTGAGAAAGGTATTCGTGCTACAGGAAGTATACCCGGTAGTGGAATCTCTCACGCCAAGGTGGTTTATAAACCCGATGGGACTTCTAAGCACGTAAACCTTAAGAGTAGCTTACCACCACAAATTGACACTGATGTACGAAAAGTTAGCTTTTTGCTTGGTATGGGAATTTTTTTCCTGCCGTACATCTTTGCTTGGTATACTCTTCGCAAAGGACACTCCACGATTTCAAGAGTCACAAGTTTCGCTTGGTTGTTTTGGCTTATATATTCAGTTATCCAACAGCCCTAACAAAGCAACGTATGGCGATCTACATTCGTTTCTATTAAAGACTGCTACAAATCAATCAACTACAAGGCTGTCGTGTAGCGATGTTACGACCGTACGTTTAAGACAAATCTCTCCTTAGGCCGTAACTTATTATATGCCCTTCTCCGTGTTTCGGTTTATTGATAAGACACTCCACTAAACCCTCATTCACCATGCATTTTCTAATTATGTGTGCAATTCATTAGGGCATGCTTACTTTAAGAATCTAGCTTTCGCACTATCCGAGGCAATTCCGCTAGCGACTAATATAACAAGTTATGTACAATGCCGCCTATAATATGTATTGTGGTTACAATAAATTAAGTAGTAGAGATCATGGCAACGCAAGCATTAATTAATCCCCAAATTGTAACTTGGGCACGGCAACGAGCCGGCTTAAGCAAGGAGGACTTTGCTCAAAAATTAGGGATTAAAAAGGTTGAATGCGTAGTTGAATGGGAGGCTGGAACATCTAAGCCTACATTTGTTCAAGCCCAGAAAATTGCAAATGCCACTAATATTCCTTTTGGTTATCTATTTTTAGTTAACCCTCCTAAAGAAGAGCTACCTATACCTGATCTCAGAACTATAGGTAACAAGCATCGTAATGAAGTATCAGTTGAAATGAGAGACATCATTAAGCAGGTAATGTATAAACAACAGTGGTACAAAGAGTATTTGCGACAAATTGGCGAAGAGGAATTGCCGTTTGTCGGTCGCTTTACTACAAAAAATACTGTTTATGATGTTGCACAAAACATAAGAGGTGAATTAGGAGTTCCACTGCCTCAAAAAGGCTCTTGGGAAGACTATCAACGTCAACTAATCAACGCTGCTGAAAACTCTCGCATTCTTGTTATGAGAAGTGGCATTGTAGGTAATAACACCAGAAGAAAGCTCGAAGTTAGTGAGTTTCGAGGCTTTGCCATCTCCGACAAATTAGCGCCTGTAATTTTCATCAATAGCTCTGACGCGCCAGCCGCAAGACTTTTTACGCTTATTCATGAGTTAGCTCATCTTTGGATAGGCAGTAGCGGGGTTTCTGATCTTGGCAACGAACATGCTGAAGAAGAAAAGTTCTGCAATGCTGTAGCTGGCGAATTTTTAGTCCCTGAGAAAGAATTCCATGAAATGTGGAATCCTCTAGTTAGCCTACTAAATAATGTTGTAGCAATTAGTTCTAGATTTCACGTTAGTAAACTCGTTGTGGCTAAACGGGCTTTCGACTGTAACGCTATAGACTCCGATACTTATAGGGAATTTTACCAACGTGAAATGAAAGCGTTCAGACGCAAAAAAAGCAGCGGAGGAGACTTTAACATTACTGCGGGTGCCCGTAACAGTGCTTTATTTTCTAGTGCAGTTGTTGCAGAAGCAATGAGTGGGCGGATTCTACTTCGGGATGCAGGGAGCTTATTGGGAATTCAACCTAATAAAATTAAAACGTACGCGAGCAAACTTGCCTTATGAATTACCTGCTAGATGCAAATACATTTATTGAAGCGAAAAATCGGTACTATTCGATGACAATTTGTCCGGGCTATTGGCAGTGGTTATTGCAATCAAACAAGCATTGCGGCGTTTCAAGTATCGAATTCATAAAGAAAGAGCTGATTAACGGTAATGATGAACTCGCGATATGGGCTAAAGAACATCCAGGTTTGTTTGAATCTAATGATGATGAAGCAACCCAACTTGCCTTCGCAAATGTGGTGAATTATGTAATGTCTCTAACCGAGATGAAAGACGGAACACATGAAGAGTTTCTGAGAGGGGCTGACCCTTGGTTAATTGCTAAAGCTATAACAACTGGATCAGTGATAGTTACCCACGAAAAGCTCGACAAAAAAATCAAGAGAAAAATCTTAATCCCAAACATTTGTGAGCACTTCAAAGTATCTTATATCAACACTTTTGAGCTATTAAACAATTTAGAAGCTCAATTTGTTATGCATACATCAACCCCTTAGGCTTTAGAGCCTTATTTACTTTCAAAATGTGTAGCTCGCTAATCATACTTGAAGCGCCTCCACTAACTAATCCAAACCTCATAAGTAATTCATTAGCAATAACGCTAACCTTGTTTCAATAACGTTTAAAACCGGTAATTTCCGGCTTTAAATTTTCCTATCCGTGACATCAGTATTTGGCTTACATTCAAGCGAGTTCTGCACTACTGAATTTGGAGTTTTTAGCCAATATTTTTAGTTTGAGTCGTATAGGTAAAGTGGTGGCGTTGCTATAGCATCTTAATGCGGCGTTAGTCCCTAAAAATTTATGCCGAATTCACTTAACACAGATGACAACCTAAAACGTTTTTCCAATACTGAGGAAACCCAACACATTGGACTAACACTCATAGTAAAATCACTTGTGAAAAGAACGGGTGTAAGAACTGATAACTTTCATCCTTGGGGTGATTTATAATTCATGCACTTTAGCTTCATTTGTATAATGACTTTAATGAGCTATTTTTGTTATCCCAGTAATATAGAAGAAATGGAATTGCACCTCCTTTAATCTCTTCTGCTGAATAGAACTTCTCTGTATTGAAAGCTTTAAAATAAATTCCTTGAGAATAAGCTTTAACTGTTGAGGAAAGAATGAACGCCAAATAGATTAAAACAAGAATTGAGGTAAATATTGTTAATGATGTTGAAATTTGCATCAATGCAAAGGTAATAAGCAATAAAACCATTAGATGGGATAAACTTCTAATTTTATTAATTTTAATTTTGGTCATACATAAAAATCCTTTTTAAGTTCCTTCCTAAATTGTACCTATTAATATTCTATTCCTTGTGAGTCTATCTAGTCAATTTGTAGTATCTATATGAATTGCATTTTTCACATTATATTGTGAATTTTTGGTTCTTTGACTGCGGTTCTAGATTTTTTCACAAAATATTGTGAATTTATTGCCCTATTGATTATATTTCTCTATTATTCACAATTATCTGTGAATTTTGGAGCTAAAAATGGAAATATCTGTTAGTTCAGCTAAGCAATTAGGTAAATTAATATCTGCTGTTAGAAAAAGCCAAGGGTTAGACCAAAAAACAATTGGAGAATTTTCGGGCAATAGTATCAATACGGTAGGTGACTTTGAAAAGGGGAGTGGTTCATTGTCCGTAAATAGGTTATTTGATTTGATGGAGTCACTTGGTATTGAAATGAAAATAGACTTCGCGCTGCCTCCATCTGATACTTCAGCGCAAAAGAAACTAATCAAATGCATTAATGAGATAGTTGATCATGAATAGATCGCTCACAGTATTTGTAAGTACAAAAAAAATGGGTGAGTTAAAAGATGTGAATGGCTTTTGGGCTTTTGAATATGCACAAGAGTGGGTTAACTCAGATAAAAACTTCTCCTTGTCACCGGATATACCAATTCAAAATGAAATGACATTAGATACAGGTACTAAACGTCCTGTTCAGAGCTTTTTTGATAATCTTTTACCCGAAGAAAACGCGCGCAAATTATTAGCAAAAGATGCGCAAGTTGACCACTCCGATTCATTTGCATTACTAGAAGTGTCAGGTATTGAGTCCGCTGGAGCCTTAATAATGTTGCCTGAGGGTAGTGTCATGCCTGAACCAAGTGCTGAGCCTTTAGAATTATCTGCTCTTTCAGAGAGGATAAAAGCCCTCCCTAAAGCACCATTGAATAAGAGACAAGGTAGTAGGATGTCACTCGCTGGAGCACAGCGTGAACTACCCAGCGACATCGATTCACTCTGATCACTGGGCTTCTACAGTCTAGCTTAACAACTAGGCTGCTTCTTTTTTCTCAGATCCAAAATCCAACTTCGATAATTCGAAGACTTTCGTTTTAACAGATTGTTTCTGCTGAGATGCGGGTGTTACCCTTGCGACGATTCCAGCCGCAATTATATCTAATTCACCTGTACTAGCTATGCTTTTAGCAGCAGCTAGATCGCGGCTTTGATACGCTCCGCAAGCCGTACAAGTAAAACGCCTATCATTCAATGTTAAAACATGGCGTTGCCCGCACTCCGAACAAATTCCAGTGGATTTTTCAAAACGACCTATTTCATGATAGAGCTTGCCTTCTAGCTCAGCTTTGTACTTTGAAAGCTGAGTGATCAAACCCATCACGTTATCTGCAACCATACTACCATTGAACTTTTGCATCGCTTTTACGTTTAAATCTTCGAACACTAAAATATCATTTTCATTGGTTATCTGTCGTGAAGTTTTGTGCGCAAAGTCCAGCCTTTGCCTTGAGATTTTTCCGTGTAATTTATTGATGCGTTGTTTTGTTTTTAGCCAGCGATTTGAACCTTTGGTTCGACGTGCAAGCTGGCGTTGCAATTGATTTAACTTCTCTATTGCTTGCTTTAAAAACTTCGGGTTGTCGGCCACGAAACCGTTCGAACCAACCACCGTTTGCTTTGAGTTGATGTCAAAGCCAGTGATCGTTTCCAAAACTTGTTTAGCCGTTTTGCATTCCACTTCCTGAGTGATACTGCATTCCCATTTTCCGTGACGATATTGAACAGTGACGGTCTTAATTTTGCTCACTAGCTCACGATGCAGAACGATTGGCACTTTGCCGACCTTCGGAATACTGATAGCGCCATTTTCGATTCGAATGCAATTGGAATTATTGACGGCTCGAAACGAGTCGTTGTGAAGTTTTTTCTTTTTGTATGAGACTTTATGCTTTGGAAAGCGCTGCAAACGAACCTTTGAAAAAGCATTCTTAACAGCAGTTTCTAAATCGCGAGCAACCTGCTGAGCCGCTGCTGAATCAAAAGATTTAATCCACGCAAACTCTTCGAAAGGCTTTAATTCCTTAAGAAGCGAGGCCATTTCTTTGTAAAACAAGAACGTCTTATCGTACTCATATCGACGCATATTTTCAGACAACAACAGATTCCAAATGCCACGCGCTGTCGCACCAAACTCAATAAGCTTAGCTTCTTGCTCTGGGGTAGGATTTAGCCTGTAGTTGTATCTGAGCGTCTTTTCCATATACTGTATAGACTACTGTATAAGGTCGAGTTGTCAAGTTGGAATATGAAACTAAATCTCACTGCAAATATTTAATTGCACTTCATTTAATTCTGGTAGTTAAGTACAGAAAACCTTTACTAAACGGAAATCTGGGTGAGTTTGTTAAGAAAACGGTTTTCGATGTTTCTCTATCTTCTGACTTCAGGATCGAAGAGATTGAAATAGATAAAGATCACATTCATATGCTGATTACAATCGGCACTCGATATTCTGTAGGCCAGTACGCAAGGAGGATTAAACAAGCGACAACTACTAAAATCTGGAAATCATTTCCTTACCTCAAAAACCAATTTTGGAAAGAGAAAACATTTTGGTCTGATGGATACTTTGTGTGATCTGTAAGAAATGCTAGTGCAGAGATGATACGAAAATATATTCAAGAGCAGGGGTGACACAGATTCATCCCCGCGACATCACTTCGCTCTGATCACGGGGTTTTCTCGATAAATCTATCGAGCAATTAAAGACTAAAGTTCCGTGTTTGCCATTTAGCAATTTTAAGCCTCCTTTGTATAAGTGTGACTTTGACGTACCTTTTGCAGAACAGCTTAGCAAAATAAATGACCCTGTTGTTATTCCTGTACAGCAAGGTAAGCGGGCTTATATAAAACTTGGCCCAGAATCGATTAATTCAATACAAGCTGTAGATATTAAAGGTAATGCTTTCACATTAGACAAAAACATTCAGGAAATGCTTGCCTCTAAAGTTGCAATTGGAAGCTTTGAAAGTGGCGTTTTAGAAACGTATATCCTCGATGATGGCTCAGTCTGCTTATACGATGTGATCATGCTAAATGGTACTGAGATTAACTCTAGCTATAAAGATAGACAGAAGTCATTAAAAGGAATGTTTGGCCATAAAAGTGGATTTACTTACCCGGATACGCTTGAGGCAAATTCAGACCTTAAATCTCACCCTGGTAGACATTTTATTGTTAAAGACAATAGTGTGTCATGCTTGGATAGCAGAACCTTTGTAATACCAAATTTTTACAGTGTCAAAGTATTAATTGAGGAAAAGTATAGCTATAGACCAGGTTATTATAAGGTAATGTTTACAACACCTGAAGGATACGAGACTATCGGTGATTTATATCATCCTCATGAAGAGTTGTATGCTAATACACAAATTCAAATAGCTTTTAAGAAAGTGGAAAACGGTAAACCGGTTAACTTTTGGTTTAGTCCCATTCAACATAAAAACAAGCCAAATTATGATGAAGCTGGCACCGAAATTAGTCAGATAAGTCAGCTTTCATACTTTTGGTATGGGCCTGAACAGGCAGCTCCTATTTTGGGCTAAAAATAGTATAGATAATTTCAACTTATCTGACATTTGCAAAATAAGGCATGACAATTTTAATTATCCTGTGCTTAAAGCGCCTTAAATTTTTCTATCATATCATTATCAATCTCTTTGATTAGATTAGATGACAAACCCAAATGCTTGGCCTCATGCCTAAACGAGCGCGTTGCTTCAAATATTTCTTCAGCCATAGTCATAATCACTTTTTTTGAAGACAACCCCGACTGAGCAGCTAGCTGATTTAGTACATTCTTTGGTGTTTGGCCATTGCCACCAAAAGCCGTCATATGCTCTTTGTAAGGATTAGGGCTGTAAACAATGTCGTAGAAAGGTGATAGCGTCCAAACATCGGAGTCACTGGCAAGAAAACTGAAGTTCTTACTATGATCATCTTGGTTAACAGTTAAATAGTTAAACATGCAACGCTTAATGAGCTTCTGAGACTCTGTAACACTGCACATGATGCGCGTAGCTTTTACTAAATCCACATAGTCCAAAGAAGGTTCTCGAAAAGGGGCATCTAATAACCCACAAGCAGAAACCATATGAATTCGACCACCTTGCTCTGTGCAATCAAATCGCTCCTGCTCTAGCCAATATCTTCCATTACCCGCATCAATTAAATCAAACTCAGGAACCTCGATGCCAACATTACGAGCAATTTGCATGTAGCAATATTCAACTATTGATTCAGAGTGCTTCAAGTCAAACTTTTCTGATGTAAGCTTTACTATAAGCTTTGTGCCTTGTACGTCGTCTAATGTTGAATATTGACCATTCGATAAACGCGTAACGTTCATTTTTGGCCTAGCACCACCCGAACCACCCGTTTTCATCAAGTGCTCAAGCAAAGCAGACTCAGTGCCTTCAAATTCTTCAATCGCAGCTCGACCGAGGGTAATAATATCAATTGAATCCTCGGACTCATCAAGTAAATCTAACTCTGGCTCATAGCTCAACGCCCCCATACATCTCTCACCTAGGTAGGCCAAACGCTCTAAAGCGGTAACTGTTTTTGGGTTCTGATTGTTCTGCCTAAATACACGATCCATGAGATAAAGACCCCAACCATCAGGGAGGCTGTCTGCAAAAACTCCATGGATGCCATAATGCGGTTTTCTAGGCGCAACTTGAAGGCTTGTGTCTGCTTTTAAATTGAACGGGGCCAAAGAAGTAGAGTGAGCGTTTAAATACGTCTCGTCAAATTGAAAGAAGCTTTGTTGACTATTTTCAACAAGCTTGCCGACAAGCACCTTTTCACCGGTGCTAAGCTTACGCCTTACGGTTAGGGCAGAGTTAAGCATGTCGTAGCACATCCTCTATTGATTTGAATTCAGGCTCACATGACTTTGTTAGCTCTTTCACTTTTTTCAAGTCTCCGACGGTCTCATAAAGCATTAGAAACTGGCGTAATGAGATGTTACCAGATGATTCAAACTTTCGGATCGTCGCATAAGGCACGCCAGACAGATCGGCTAACTTCTGAACACTGAGTTTGTCTTTTTTTCGAGCTGACTTGATAAACTCTTTGAGATCCATCTGCAAATCATAAGCAGTATAAAGGGATAACATAAACACCTCCAAATATGTCACTATAGTATCAATTATAGCATATAAAATGACATTATTTGTTACTATTGCGACATATATAAAGAAATATTGAACATTGCTTCATCAAGATACAATATAAAAGCCATCACCGATGATGAATGAAACCGCCATTATAGTAACAAAAAATAAGATTATCAGTTAAATTTGTTATTATAGTATCAAAAAGTATCAAGATTAGAATTCAGCCTTATAAATTAATCTGCGTATTCACTGTTTTAATAATTAAACCTACACCTCCCATTATTTCTGGCGATGACTTTGGCATTAGGTATTGATTCTAATGGTATTGCAAAAAGTTCTACTGAAACTCTTCTAGTTAAATCTGTATCAGAGTTGAACGGGTGAATTTAATAAAGGTTCAAAATAATTGCTACTACCAAGTCTCAATCGAGCTACAACTGAGTATTTGAGTATTAAAAATCACACTAGGGAGCTTGAGCAGTGACAATCTTGACTATAAGAAAAACTCATCTTTGGACAAAAACACGTTAGAGTATTTATTCGGTAGCGCCGCGTTAAGTGGTGAGCAACGCCAACCACTTAACCTCAACTATTGCACCTCAAACACTAAAACTGATTTGAACTCAAGTCTCCAAGCGTTGGGAATCCATCTTAAACGCCTTATTAGGCTTTGGTTGCTTTCAAGTCTTTTGCTTTAAACCCAATAACACCTGCCTTATAGCTACGAGTCCCTTTCACAAAAACATTTCTTACTACAAAACCTGACATAAAGTCTTGTTCAGTAACTTTCAGAGTTTGTAAAACTTCTATAACTGTTGACTCAGAGCGATTAATAATTTCAAACACATACATTCCCGATTGAACGCCACCAAATCTCACCCCCCAACGAGGGTCGTCTGTAACACGGGTGCTTTTTTCTCTTAAAGAAAAAAATTTACCCTGTGCATTTAACTTCCAACGACGCCCTTCTTTTGCACCACTAAGTTGAACCAGTGGTTCCAAAGTGGAAACAATATACTGTTCATCCAAAATAACACCGATTTGACTCCGGTGGTATGCGGGGGTCGTATATACGAGTAAATCACCAGATACACCGTCATTGTATTCGTGAGTTGCTATCCATTCTTGCTTCTGAGGAAAACGAACACTAGTTGGGCTAGAAAACGGAATGATTTCATAGAACTCAATAGTCTCGTAATAGCGAGTTACATTAAATAACTCATCACCAATTGATGCCGTTTTTTCTACATTATCAATCGACATTTCAGAATAGAACTTAGTAACTTTCTGCTCTTTAAAAACTTGCCTCTTAATTGGTGTATCGAGTTTTGAAGTATGGACTGAGTAAACACATCCTGATAACAGGAAACTCGCTAGAACTGACGTTAGAAGTTTATTACACATAGTTTTTATCCAAATTTACAACATCCTATAGAATATTGCACTCTAGGCAAGGAATTGCACAATTGCGAAGCCTAACATTTTATTATTTATGCGACACGCAGATTGTGTTGCATAATCGCTTGTTGGACTGAGCCGCTACCTGCTCGGTGGGTCAGAGTTGGTGTTGTTTATTCTATGGGAACTTGCTTTTTATGACCTAAACTATAGTAAGCCAATTTCATTGGTGCATCTGGCCTTATTTAAGCTTTCCCTGCACTGCTCAGTGTCAAACATTCTTCCATTACACCTAAGTTTAGCTAGATAAGCAACTATATTGTTGCACGTACAAAGCAGTCATTAAAGCATTTACCCTAACTTCTTTTGGGGCAGATATGAGTTACGCTTGAAGGCCTGCTATTGGACAAAAACGACCATTAGTACCTAATCACAAGTATTCAAAAGATTTCCTATAAATTACATTCATGAATTAATAACTGACTTATAGAGTCAGACTCTTTTGATAGGTTTAGGAGCTCATTATCCCTCGAAGAGGCTGTTGAATCGTTAAGTTCTGAGCTAGAGAGAATGCTCTCGATTTCTAAAGAGTTTGATGAGAATTTTTGGCAAAATTCAATTATCTTATCGTTTTCCAATTCTCCGATATCTTTCTTGCTCTTCAGGTATAATTTATAGTTATCCATTACAACCTCTAAAGCTGCATGTTCATAGCGTATGGTCGCTATTACTTCACTATCTTCGATTTTATAGTCAACAATACTTACCGATATCGGACGTAAAATGCGGGCCTTCTCGCTATAGCTTGATACACCTGCTTGTGAATTGCTAATAATGAAATAAGCGCCGAGCTTTTCAGCTGCTTCTTTATGTATCAAATCTACAATGTTGTATTCATTTACTGTGAGGCCGATAGTTTTAAACTTGATAACTCTCACAGTATCAGCTGCATGAGCAGTATGGCTCAATACTAAAATGACTAGTAAAAACACAAATTTCATAAATCCCCCTCCAAAGTGAAAAGTATAATTTATTAAATACAGGTTTGTGAAAATATAAGAAACACAATGACATTTTTTTATAACTCATTGTAAATAGGTGATATTTGGTTTGGTTTTTAACCGCTGCACGAAATGAAATTTATGAAATGATTAATACAGTTTTGTCCTTGGAGGTCGTTTTAATGAATTTATTGAAAGCGCTAGCAAATGGGGTTTTTGTGCTGACTGCATTCCATGCGTTCGGGAGTGCTTATGGTGCAGAAAAAGTTAGTGTCAATTTAACGCTCAGTAACACCACTGATTACAATGCACAAGTAATCGAGCATCTACTTCAAAAAAAAGCTGTGGAGCAACTAAAAGTAAACCTTAACACGAATGTTATAAGTGGCAATAAATTATTACCAAATGTTAGGCTAAAACTTAAAGAGCTAAACTTAAAGCAAGAGCAAAGCACCCTTAATGCAACGGCTACTTTTGAGTTAACTGAAGGTCAAGAGTTAATTGCTAACGAGAATACTATTAGGATTTATGACGAAGTATTTCTGTTTAATGGCATAGAAACAAAACAATCATCATTGAAAAAAAGACTTAATGAAAAGGTGTTTGAATATAAATTCTTTGCTGATATCCAAAGCAAATTATCTAACCTAGTGACAATATCAGACTATAAAATCAAAGAACCTCAAATTAGTGAAGGCCAAATGATTTATGGTGGCCTTAAGCTCTCAGAAGTAATGAACATCCGCGCTTTAATTGCAGCCCGAAGTTACTCTCGCAAAGGTATCTCAAATGGAGTAAATATTCGAAATGAAGAGTGTGCACAGCTTGATTCAAATCTGTTAGATGTAAACCCTAAATTTCCATCGATTGGAAAAACTGCACACTGGCCAGAATTTAAAGTAGGTGTATCGATGCTAACACTCCAGCTATTGACTGGGTTATCTCCAAAAGTTTTAGAAATTGATTTTACTAAAAACTTACTACTATCCGAATTGCAAAAGTCTAGGGCGAGAGTAAAAGACTATAATAGTGACTTATTGCCTTATTCAAATATGTGGGATGCGTACAGAGAAAGCATAGAGAACTTCAAAAATGTATTAAATGGGCAGATGTCCAATTTATCTGAAGAATATATGGGGAAGATTGAGGCATCACCTTTCAGTCAATATCCGTTTGCAGATGTTAAGCAAGTTGCAATGCACCTTAGTTTTGATGAGTTAATTAGTGAAGGGGGCTTTGATGGCTTTGAGTTCAATGATTGGTTTTGGGGTCCGAAAAACCACTATGGAGTACAAAGCAGCTATATTAATCGCGTAGATGATATATCGAGAGGTAAGCCTTACTTTTTTCTTGTGATAGAAGTTTCAGGTGTAAAATTCTATCGAGCTGTCCTAGATGTAAACTTTATTCATAACAAGCATAGTTCGGCAAAAGTAAATTTAATTCCAATAGATGTTTTGTCATTTTTACCAGGGTCAGAGTTTAATATCTTTAATCGAACAGACTACCGTAAGTTGTGGCTAAAATCTTTGGAACAAGTATCCGTGACTGATGGTTCAATGAGTAATCGAGCAGTCAATATACTGCCAAAAGAAACAATTGATTGTTTGCCCGATACGTTTGCTTTTGATGTAACACTAAGTGAGTTGTTTGCTTTTAGAAAGGGGCAGACTGCATTACTCGACGGTGACTTTAACCCGGTAAAAAATTCACATGGAGACTACGTTGTTAATCAGAATGGTTTTCTAGGTTTAATGTCTACACAAGAGCCCGCCTTTCCCATATCTGTCAGCATGATGGGTAACTCGATAAATATTAGCTATTACAAAGACCATAAAATTGGGGATATAAGCGTTTATTTTGAGAAAAAGGTATTTTAATCAAAAAATACTGAAATTCAGTTGAAAATCACGCTTTTAAAAATTTTTTCAATTTTAAGATTAAGCCAGACTCAATATTCTGGCTTTTTTTATGGATTTTACAATTTACTCAATCGGTGAAACAGCGTTCATGTATGAGGTTCTAATGGGCCTTCGAAGAATGTTTGATTTTGGTTTTTCATCTTTGCATATTTTGATTGGTGCTACAGCTCTACTTTCACTGATGACTCTTGTAGTAAAAAGTTGGATCAACCCAAACTCTAACCCAGTACTATCTTGGTTTATTGGGCTTTGCATGTTCATGGTCTTGTGTGGTCCATTTTCTAAAGTAGATGTTGTTATTGAGTCGGTAAGAACAGGAGATGTGTATTATGTGAATGATGCACCTGGCATAGCAGCTGTTATTGCAATGATGACCTCAGGAATGTATGGGCTTTCACGAGATTATGAAGATTCATTCGCCTCACCGGATGGTTATCAGGCCGGTCAATTTCTCGATCCAATGAGGGCGCTAGTGGCGCTTGATAAATTTGGATATATGGGCTCTGAAGAACTAGATTCAGGCGTTAATGCCCAAAGGTACAGAATCAAAACATCTACAATGAACTACCTTCAAGACTGTGTAATTTGGGATCTTCAAGTTGGTGGCAATGACGCTGAGCTAAATGCTGACAAAATAAAAAATGCCCCAATGGAAAACTTTCTTGAGTCTATAAGAATTAATACACCATCAAGAAGCACTTATATTCAAATCGACACTCCTGCCATGGAGCTATTAACATGCCCAAACGCATACTTGAAGCTCAAAAGTTACTTTGATAGCTCAAGTTTCAGAGAGATGGCTGACAGGTTTTTGCAGAAAGAAAATGTAAAACCACAAGATGTTGAAGCCGGTGCGGAATCGATTTCTGCATTAAGCGCGACAATGAATGCATACCATTTAGCGACGGGAAGGTATTTATCAAATGTTTTTGCTGAAGCTGCTGCAAAAAGTGGGGATATGCAAGGGCTCCGCTCTGAACTTACTTTAATTGAAACAAAGTCTCAGCGACATTACCAAATGGCCGCCGATAGAAACCTAGCTTTGGAGCTATCAATTGGTTTTGCAACCTTCATTGAGGCCTTTGTGTTTTTCTTGATCCCAGTTATTGCAATCATGCTTGTAATGGGTGCTGAAGCTATGAAATCAGCTGCTATGTTCTTTGGGGTAACTGTGTGGGTTAACTTGTGGCCGGTAACCATGAGTGCGGTTAACCTTTTTACTTTACTTGCTATTCAAGGTCGATTCACATCAGTGTCAGCTGGTGGCGGTGGTGTAAGTGCAATCACATTTGGTATGTGGGGGCATAGCATGTCAACAATCGAATCATTTATTGCAGTGGCAAGTAGTTTGGCTGCTGCAGTTCCTATGCTCACTTTATATATACTGCATAGGGGTGTTCACACCATGATGGGTGTATCTAATAAGACGTCTCCTGATACAAATATTGATTCAAAGAAATTGTCACCTGATGTCACAACATCTGCAAATGGAGGTAAAGCAAGTCAAGGTGATACTACTATGCAAGCCAGTGATGTTCATTCCTCATATGGCCAATGGAGCCAAGCTCAACTGAATGGTGGACAACGAAATGATGTAAGTATTAATCCGGGTGGCGCAGGGCCAGCCTCGGGTTACCTTAAACAGTCATCAGCTGAGTTGTCAGCGATTGGCTCTAGAAATACTCAATTGGCAAATACTGAAGCCGCTAGCCAAACATTACAAAAAACTGCCACTGATAGTAAATCTGCTACTTTAGATTCAATCAAAGGCTATAAACAAGGAGAGTCGTTTGAGAGTGTGGATACTTCACAATTATCAGAGGACGAAGCTTTCTTAGCGGCACAAACCGCAGCATATGCAACTGAAAATAACATGAGTTTATCTGATGCATATGATCACGTACTACAGGGCTCGGCAAGCATGGTAGCAAAGGGGGCTCCATCAATAGCAGGGTTTGGTTTAGGTGCTGATGCGAAAGCAGCGATCACAGCAAAAGCAGCATCACAAAAGCAAGTAGGCGCCTCAGAAAGATTGTCAGAGGACGAACGTGCACAAGTTTCTGAATCGATAAAAGCTAACTGGGGGAATGCAGTAAAAATGGCTCAATCATCGAGCAGTGATAACTCAGTTGCAAGTAAAGAGGCGGTTTCCCGACAGGAAGCTGTTACAAATGCTCATACAAATATGCTTCAAGCTCAAGCCCTTGAAGCTGAGGGGAATACAGCTAGCTCCGCTTCAAAAGTAATGACGCAAATGAATGCGGGTGAGGTTCAAAACTCAACAACAGGAGCAAATAAAGCATCAATCGGCTCAATTGTTTCAACACTTTCAGATGAGCAGCAGCATGTTCTTTTAGGTAGTTTGATTGGTGATGAAGGCTTAAATAGTTTATCTGGTGACAAGAGAAGTGCTTTAATTTCTGAGTTGGGAGATAGGTTCGACTACCACAAAGAGCAGGTAAATAAAGGTGATAACGCGAGATTACCAGAAAGCCAAAAAAATAATATTGCTTTGGCCAATACGGTTACTGATGCAATCGCAAGAATGTCTGGAAATACAGAAGTGCTGTCTACAGATCATAATGGTAACCAACTTCCTCTTTCAACTGGAGTTACAGCACTTAAACAAGCTAATACCGAAAGAGGAGCTTCTGCAGGCTTAATGAGAGAATTAGGTGAAACATTACAAGCGCCGAGCCTGATTTCACTTAGTGACCAATTGAATGGATATAAACCGAGTGATAATTCACATATTCCAAAACCTGAAGATAATACTGGCATAGACACCAACACTTTAAGTAATGATGTAAATAGTGGCATAAAGACTGATCCAACAAACATGTTCAATAATGAGCGTAATGCACAAGCATTTGCTGAACACAAAGAGCAATCTCAAAACGAGGTTAGTAGTAGAGGTGCACCTGGTACAGGTGCTGTTAAAGCTAAGGGTGAGGATGTTGTTTCTGAGTCAAAAGATAAAAATGCAAATAATTTAGCGCATGCATTTGGATCATTAAAAGTATTAGGCTCAGAATCTAATGAATTATCTGGCGGTGTAGTTAGTTCTATTGGCTCACTATTCACCTCTTCAGTGGGTGAGGCTGTTACGGATGAGTTTAAGAAGTCTGGTAATGGTGAAGGTATTAATTCGAATCTAATTGAAATGGGTTTTGGTGTTTTATCAAACAATACACCAGAAGCTATTAGAAACTTACTAACTAGCGCAGCAAATGGTGAAGGTTCGATTATTAATGGTGAACGCTTATCTCCAAATGAAACACTAATGTATGCTGGGGCTGTTCAAACAGCAATGCGCCCTGAGTCTCTAGCTGCCTTCAATGAAAGTTTAAATTCAAACTCAGCTCTTCTTGCTTCAACGCTACCTAATAACCCTTACAGAAATGCTCAAGAAAATATCTCAGCTGTACAGGAGATGAGAGAGAATGAATCAATTAATAATGCCCTGAAGAGTAGTGAGTTAATTGCGGCATACTCAGCATTGGCAAACCTTGATGACGGTCAAATTGAGGACGTAATTGCAGCCACGAAAGGAGATGATAGTTTCTTAGGTATTAATGATGCTAAATACGCTCGTCATTTAGAAGCGCTAAATGAGTTATCCCCACAGTTAGGTTTAGAACCTCAGTACAACCCATCAAGGTATAAAGATGAGCCAAGTCAAAAAGGTAGTTTGGAATCAGTAAACTACGACTCTCAAGCTAGCTCAATGGCTGGGTTTGCTGGATTAAATGAGAGAGAAAATTTAGCTCGAACTGAAAACAGATCGAAACCTAGTGGCCAAGGTCTTGTTGAGGGTATTACCAAAGGAAATTATGACCAAGATGCCAAAGAGATAGCTAAATATGCGTTAGCAAACTTTAATGCAACTGGTGATACATCAGGAGTTAGCTTTAAGGAACTTAATGATCGAAATTTAGATAATTTTAAATCAGCACAAGTTTCTAGTCGAGAATTTAGTATTCCTGACTTTACTAACATCACCCCTGAAGCAATGGAAGATCTGAATAAGATGAGGGATGCACTTTTAATTGCAGGTAAAGATAGCGAGGCAGAAACACTAACAAATACAATTGCTTCTATTACTTCAGATGAGCAAACTAAAAATGGGTATGAATCAAGTGCATCTAAGGAGCATGAAAGCCAAGTAATTAATAACGCAATTCACTCAGAAGGTGTTTCTAGTAAAGCGAAGGAGTTTGCCGCGAACGCCCTTTATGGCACAAGCGATACTCCAAGAAATCTTTCTCATGATGACATGAGAGATCTACTTACAATAAACAACTTACTAAGCACAGCTCCAGAAGCACAAAGAACATTAAGTGAAGCGATCACAACTGCCTTCACACCGAATTATAGTGATGCCGGTACTAAAGAAGCAAATCCACCTGTAAACAGCCTTAATTCAAGCGAAGCCTCAGTGCCGCAACAGTCTGTAAATGAAAGTGATTATGATAAGAGCCCTGTCACACAACAGAATTCACTGAGCGAAACACCAAAAAGCTTATCAGTTGATAATAACCGTGGTGAAGCAATAGAAGAAACCCCTATCAAGCCAAGTGAGGTACATAGTGGGGTTAACAGTACTGGTAAAGATGAAAGCGGGAATGCTCTATCTAAAGAGACATCGATTGCAGGAAATGATTCAAGGGATCGCATTGATACCTACCAATATTCTGGCACAAAAGATGATTCTTATCCGAATACTACAGATTCAGGTCGTTCTTTAGTGGGCACACAATCAGAAAACCTTCAGGCTTCAGTAAGTAATGGCGGCACATTAAATAGTGAGGTTGGTTCTACTGGCAGTACCACTAGTCCAGGGTTGCAAAGCAGCCCTGCGAGTACAGACCAATCAGAAAGCCTTCAGGCATCGGCAAGTACTGGCGGTACGTTAAATAGTGAGGGCGGTTCTACTGGCAGTACCACTAGTCCAGAGTTGCAAAGCAGTCCTATGAGTCCAGACCAATCAGAAAACCTTCAGGCATCGGCAAGTGGTGGTTCTATTGTTGCTGAGTCTAGTCTAAAAACTGACACAAGCGATGATAATGTGCAGACTCAAACACAGTTAACAGCTTCTAATTCTTCTCAAAAAGGTGAGTCTTTTGAGCAATCTAACTCAGATGAAAGTTCAGTTTTGAACAACTCTAGCTCTGAGAACCTAAGTTTTAATGAAACAAACGCTGGTGAAGCAGAGATGGTTAACAATAGAGAAAATTCAATTGAAGAGAGAAACCCGTCAGGCCTACATCCTGTAGCTGGTGGTGAAGTCACTATGACCGAGTCACAAGAGGTTGGATTAAGGCAAGTTCTTGATAATACAGAAATGAGCAATGATGCATTATTAAAAGCGGAAAATATCTTGTCTCTAGGTGCAAAT
The DNA here is from genome assembly GCF_003515105.1 of Pseudoalteromonas lipolytica. Taxonomy (NCBI): domain Bacteria; kingdom Pseudomonadati; phylum Pseudomonadota; class Gammaproteobacteria; order Alteromonadales; family Pseudoalteromonadaceae; genus Pseudoalteromonas; species Pseudoalteromonas lipolytica. Next base: position 179,240 of record NZ_CP032092.1, read on the forward strand.
TCCAATTTGAGCTCATTTACAAAGGAAGAAAAAGCAGAGCTTTTAGATTTGGCTGACAATCTAGAGGCAAATAATTACATAGCTGAATCATTACAAATCAAAAGAACGTTGGAGAGCTAACATTGACGATGACATTAGAGCAAGAATCAGCAGCTAACGATGTTAATAATCACTCTTTGATTCTTGCTACAGCAGGTAGTGGTAAAACAAAAACATTAATTGAAAAAGTAAAAAACGTACTAAAAAAATCATATGACAGGAAGGTTATTCTCGTTACATTTACAAATGCGGCCGTCAACGAAATGCAAGAAAGGTTGGAAATAGCTCTTCCACAATCATCAATAAATAGAGTTTCTGTAACTACATTTCACAGGCAGTTTCTTAACCAAACAAAGAAACTCATGCAAGGTAAGCTACTAATTGGAGCAACATACTTCAACTTTATTGAGAGATTGAAGAATTACATCGAGAATGAGCACCTACTACCTGAGTTAAAAGTAACATTCAGTGACATTACGAGCATTTTAAATGATCAGCCATTAGATGAAAAAAAAGGGTTTGATAAAGACGCTGTTAAGCTAGTTAAAGAATGTTATCAAGAGTTAAAGATAAAGAACCACCTGTATGACTTAGATGACGCAACCAGGCGCGCGGTAGAAGGAACTTTAAGTGGGGAAATACCGCTATTAAATTGTACAGACCTAATGATTGATGAGTTTCAAGACACAGATTTACTACAATATGAGTGGATTGCCCTGCAGGGACGCGGAGGGATTAATCTAACACCTGTTGGAGATGATGATCAAAGTATCTACTCATGGAGAGGCGCTAGAAGTTATGAAACAATGCTTATGTTTAAAGATGAATTTAAACCCAATATTCATATGCTTGCAAAGTGTTTTAGATGTAGACCTGAAATAATAGATGCCAGTAAAAATCTAATAGAATTTAATAAAGATAGAATTCCCAAAGGTATGGTCTCGGGGAAGGAAGTTGGTGGCACTGTTAAAACATACATACATAAATTTAAAAAAAGTATGCTGTTAACATTTTTGGAAAACTACAATAAATATGATGGCGAGTGGGCGATCCTAAGCAGAACTAATGTTGCATTGGATTCAATAGAAGAGTTTCTGATAGAACATGAAGTAGCGTATTCAAGAAACAATCAAACAAGTATTTTTAAAACAAGCGCTGGTGATTTCGTAATTAAACTGTGTTCATATCTTTTAAATAAGTTTGCACACTACCATCTGTCAGAAGTTTTAGGGTACTTAAAAGAGGATGAGAACCTAATTCCTTTAATTTCTGAAAGTATCAAGAGTAATTCTGATATTGAGTCATATCTAAATAATTACGGTCAATCAATTAATGGAACGGCTTTTGAAATGTTCTATTCAAATTATTATTTATTTGAAAACACTCATGATTCCAAAGAAATAAACACCAGAATTGATTTGTTGATTGATTTCATCATAGAGCGCCGCTCAAAAGGCGACAAGCTGAATAAATGCGCTGTTGAAACATTACTTCTTGAAGGGCTCAAGACAAAAACAGGCTCTTGGTTCGAAAGAATTAAGCTTTACTCAGATAAAATTAAAGAGCAAAACAGCAAATCTGAAATTGATAAGTCAGTGGTAACTTTAACCACATACCATGGCTCTAAAGGCCTAGAGTGGACTAATGTGGCTATTTTTGATGTTATCCATGAAACAATGCCAAATATGCAGTCACCAATCGATGAGGAAAGACGTTTGCTGTTTGTTGGGATGACACGCGCTGAGCAACGGTTATTTATTCATAGCTACTTAAATAAGGCTGATATTGATGATTTAAAGGATGTGGGTGAATTGGCACTATTCAAAAAAGATTACGAATATAGCCCACCAATAACATCAGATATTAATGATGTTTGTTTTCCAAGCGAGTTTATCGAAGAGATTTACTACACTAACGATTAATCAAATGTTGTTTGACTTATTTCTGGAAATTTAATCTTTTGTATTGTTGACTAAAAATTTATAAGCAATTATATTGATTATAACCCTAAAGGTTCATCCTTTAGGGTTAACCAACCAACACAGACTATCAACGTCACAACCACTCTTCTGAGTCATTATCGGAATACAAATTTCCAATAATGATTTCTCAATCCACTTTACCTTTTAGGTCTTTGATTTTTGCACTATGCATAATTATGCCTATTGGTATTAAAGTGGCTTCTAGCTGTTGAAGTTAAATCTCAGCGTTAATACCTTCTTGGTATTAAGACGGTTGAAGTGATTCTTTCACAAATACCTAACCAATTCCTATACGGGATACTCTTCTGTATAGAAATCGAAATCTCAATCGATGCGACCGCTATACAGATCTACTTATTTTTAGTTCTGCGTTTTCGGTCAAATGCATTGGAGGAGATTATGGATATCATTCTTATATTACTGGCGTGCACATATGTTGCAATCAAAATTCACAGCATCATCGTTAAGCCAATTCTATCAATAGCTAGTTCAAGCTGGGGTTAATTTGAATAAACTAATTCCAACCTACTCGGGCTACAACAATCACAATCAGTTAAAGATTCAGAGTGTATATTGCATTGTATATGACAGGTTAACGTTAAAAGTTTTAGCAACAGCTGAAACACATAACGAGGCCAGTCAAATAGCAACTGAGATATTCAACAAAGACAAAGTATTCGCTGTTCCCGGTGAAATTAGGTTTTCAGATGAGAGTATTTCACATAGTAATATTCTTGGAATGAACCTTGTTAATTTTGAATTCTTTGTTGAAGCAAATATGAGTCATCCACTGATTAAATCAACTTTCACAGGCGAGCATTAGCTCCCTGTGAATTTCCTTACTGGTTATACCTATCCAGCTTGAAGCAGGATGCTTAGGTATAACCAGTAAGGAGAAACCTATGTTTGAAGATACCGCTTTTCATATTTTCGACAAATCAACATCAACACTTACATTATTCACAGGTGAGATAAAACAGATTGATGTTAATCATTTAGACAAACCAGACTACCTATCAGCTGTAAAGCAAAAGGCCATTTCTAGTGGCTTAATTGGCGAAAGTGATTTTGTATGTGAATGGGACGTTTAACAGATAGTAGGGTAAACCTTACTCTCTGAATGAGCTTTATATATTAGAGTTTATTCAAAGGGTTACGGTGAATATTGCCGTTATTTTTGATTAAGTCGCGCGATATTTTCTTTATGTAATTATATCTACATCAGTTGTGATGATTTTATAACTTTATAGAGGGCTTATTTATGCGTACTGCAAAAGATAATTCAGCAAGGCTTGGTGGTAGAGTCGCGAGTCTTGATATCAGAAATGGTCAAGATGGGTATTTTGGTACTGTGACAATTGCTTGTGATGACGGCTACTTTAAGAAGTCAAACGAACCTAACGGACAAAGTGAGTGGGTTGACAGAATTTACTTTTTTGATGTCAAAGTGGATAGTCGGTTTTTAAAGAATTTTAAACCAGCTATTGAAGTAGGGGACGAGGTAACTTTAAGGGGAAAACTTGTTCAAGAAAAGTGGACTGATAATGGTGGGCAAAACCGCTCTTCAACAAAGATTAAAGCTATCGAGCTAATTCAACATCTTAGAAAAGTTGAAGTGGAATGTTTAAAAGCCACTGGCTTAATTGGCAATCAGAACCAACAAAATAGTCACCCACAACAAAATAGTTCTTCAAACTACCAAAGTGCGCCTCAGCATCATAGTCAACAGCAAAATAATGCACAAAACTATCAGCGCAGCCAGCAAGACCAGAGCGCACCAATACACTATCCGCAATCGCAGGGCGGTTTTGCTCCTAAACCTCAACCAGGGGGGTATGGCGGTAGTCAACAATAACAAGCTAGATAAGGTTTCCTAGCCTAGGAATTTGCATGACAAGGATGTCACTTTTGTTTTTTCTAATATTCATAATACCTTTTCGCTTCTCGCGAATAACTCTGCTATGGCAGTTAAAGTTGAATATTAGTTACGCACTCTCAACATCAAGTTGAAAAGCAAAAATCTATTTTGTGAGTGCACACCAAGCAACATCGTTGCTTGTTTTAACCTCTGAGGGTTTAACCTTCACAGGTTAATCCTTCAGGTTTTTAAAATTTGGAGGAACTTATGAATAACAAATCAACCGGCGCATATTTACGTCGTCGCGAACGCAAATTAATTAAACGAGCAAAACGTGATGGATCTAACAAGTTAGTTATTCGCGCAAGCCGTTTATATCAAGAGTCAAACCGCGTTTTTCACGGTTAATCTCTAACCTATCTACCAACCCACAAGGGGAATTTTCCCTTTGCTGGGGATGTTCCCTTTAAAAATCTCTTTGGAGGAGAACATCATGGCTAGACCAAAAAAAGCCATAACCAAAGCTCAAATAAATGCAGAACTTGAAAGAAAGAAGCAGTTTAAGCCGAAGCGAACAACTGATCACTTTCTGTCAGTAAATGCAGAATATACGTGCCATTCGTTAGACGAAGACATCATAACAGCTCATCGAGCTGGTAAAGTTGCCTCAGGGCAGGATGTATTTTTTGGTTTAATGGATGATTGTTTGGATGCTGCAAGAGGTGAATATTACATTCATTGGTCAGACGAGAACATTAAGGCGTTATGGGAAAGTGTTTTGTATCGTTCACTAGGTATGCTTCGGTATACTAAAGCGAATTCAGAGATGCTAAACGACGAACTTGAATGGATTTGCTCTGCAAATTTTGATTATGTATGCCAGTGTCTAGATTTAGATGCTTGTTCAATTAGAATTGCAGTACCACAGATATTACAACAGTATAATCAACTTAATGAATTACTTGTAACTAACAAATACGCTAAAGCTCTTTGTGAATACAAGCACTTCATCTTAAATGGTAGCAATTTCTCATCGTCTAACTCTCACCTTTATAGTGACTTAGAAGGGCCTCACATCCCTCTTTGGCATGATCTAAAGTTTTAGGAGTTGATAATGGAAATTTATTCTATTCATGAGTCTAATACTTGGATTCTACTTGATGATAATGTTACTGAGCGAAAGCTGCTATTAGGTCAGAGTGATGAAGGCTATCACTTTGGTCATATTGATGGTTGGCCAGACTCAGTTGAAGTTTGGAATTCTACCAGTTATGCAACTAAGGAATTAGCGGCAGAGGCTCAAGTGAATTTTATGCTAGACCTTGCAGATGAGGATGAAACAGAAGAAGTATATGAAAAGTGTTCTGTTCTAAACTCACCAAACCTTCATCTTTATGAAAAAAGTTATATAGACTTTTTAGAAGTACCATTTTAAATATTAAGAAATCAAACCCATCAAGGGACACTATACCCTTGAAGGGATAAGTGTCCCTCAAAAATCTCTTTGGAGGAGACACAATATGAATACTCAAGCACAATCAAACGTATCTACAATTAAACCAGCAACTAAAATTGATTATAACGAAATGATAGAAGTTGACGCTCATGAGCGTTTCCCTGAAATCTTCGACCCTAATCAATATAAGATTAAAATTCGTAAACACCGCCACCCCAATTGTCAAAAAGCAGACATGCATTATACGCCGGATGAAGTAACACTTCGTAAAGCGTTAGCATGGTGGCTTGCGCCTGCCCAACCGAAACCTCTTGGCTTGGTTGGTGAAACAGGTACAGGTAAAACGGAGTTATTACTATTCATTGCAGATCGCTTTAATGAGCCTGTCTTCATTGAAAAAGTAACCGTAGGCATGAGTGGTGAGCGCTTAGAAGGTGGTTATGAATTAGCTGTTGATGGAAAAGGTAATAATGTTACTCGCAAGCGATACAGCCAAGCTGCATGCGGATACAAATACGGTGGTTTAGTTATCTTAGATGAAGTGGATAAAGCTAATGAAGATTTATCAACATCGCTTCATTTGTTTGTTGAAGGCAAGCCTTGGACACTTAGTGTTTTCGGTGAAACCATAAACAAACATGCTAACTGCCGAATAGCTGCTACAGCTAATACTACCGGTGGTGGTGATAGTGATAGGTATATTACTTCACAACGTTTAGACCAAGCATTACGTTCGCGTTTTGGTTGGTTAAAAACTAAATACCCAAGCAAAGCAGTTGAGTTGGAAATTTTGGAAAAGAACTTTCCGAAACTAACATTGCCGATTCGCAAGCTTATGGTACAAACAGCTGACTCTTTAAGAACAGCTGCATTAGGTAAAGACCACGATGGCAACATCGATAATGGATTAGGGTGTGTTTTTTCAACACGAACTTTAGTCCACTGGGGTTTTTACATGATGACATTTGGTGCCAATCGTTCTCCATATGAGTCATTTGAATTTTCGTTCTTAGGTTCCATTGATAATGATGAAATTGAAGAGGTTAATTCTGTTGTTCAACGAGTATGGGGTGATGAAATTAATAAACCACTTGGCGAGTTAATTAAAAAAAAGTAACTACCTCAAACACTAACACATCTTCTAACTCGGCCAACTTAAAAGTTGAGAGAGGGGACACAGTGTTTGAGTGCTTTGAAATTGAAAATGGTCGTTTTGTTGGTTTTAGCTACCAACCATCAAATGGTAAATACCTCCGTATTGAAGGGGGTAAAGACCCACTTAAAATTGACGATGTAAGAGACATTAAAGCTATGAGTATGTCTGAGTTAATTCAGGCAACCGATAAGATTGATTACATTAGGAACGGCAATCCTTATTTTCTTATTCATTCGGATGAGAAAATGAAGAACTGTGACTTTGTAAACTGTCGAGCTCAAGTTATGTTCAATGCTCAAGGTAACCTGAAATGCAATAACCCGTTTGATGTTTATCATCATGCCGGTGAAGGTAAATATTGGGCTGTAACATCATTCCAAAATACGACATATGTGTTGTTCAAGAATGATAATACTGAATGGAAATGGGTTTTTATGTCTGTAAACGGTGAGAGAAATGCTCTTGCCAAAAATAAAGAACAAAGAGGTTATTCACTTATGGGGATAGGCCACTTTAATCAAAATACATGGGATATTGAAGTGATGTAACCAATCACAGGTCCTATTAATCAACCAACCCTTTGGGGAGTACTTTCCCCAACAGGGAAGTCTCCCCTTTTTTTATCAAATTGGAGGAGACAACATGTCTTTATCAAACGAAGCAATCGCAAATGGCAAAGAGTTAGCAGAACAAAACACTTCACTTAAAAATGGAGCATGTTTGTTAGGCTGGCAATTAAGATCGCCATGTGGTGAATCAACTTTACCGAACGCAAAGATAGAACTAGATGGTCAGAAAGTATCATCTAATCAAATCAAGGGGAGTAAACTACAGTGGTTTCCTAGAAGCAAGCTGAAGCTTACAACGAAGTACAACAACCGTCTTACACGAACTTTTAATAGTTATGGTGTTAAGTACGGAGACTTTACGGTTGTCCCAACAACCAGATTAGATGAACTTAAGTCAGAGCTTGATGAAATAAAGCGTGATTGGCAAGACGAAGTATCAGTATTAATTGCTGAATATGATAAGTCAGTTAATCAACATATGGCTGAAAATTCGGATATCGCTGCACTGATCCATAAATATGCCTTATCTCAGGTTGAGTTCCAATCAAAATTCAAACTGACGTTTACAAAGCCTCTGGCTATGAAAGCGCTTTTTGATGATGATGAAGACGATATCAAAAATGATGTTGCAGAAACTCTTTGGCAAGAAATTGCTAAGGAAGCAAGTAGTGTCTACAAAACTAACTGGTTTAAAGACAAAACACCAGTTAATCGCGTAAGCCAAAAAGTACGTTCACCATTTAGAAGAATGATGAATAAACTTATTGATTTATCATTTGTAGATAGTGGTATTGAGAATGTGGTCAGCACAATACAGGAAGTTTTAAATAACTTACCTTCTAGTGGCTACATTGAAGGTCATTCATTTTCAGAGTTAACCAACTGGTTACTCGTGATGAGTAATGAAGACACACTTCGCCTTCATGCAGAAGGAAAACCTCAATATAGTGCAACACCAGAGCCGGAAGTAATTACACATGAGGATACCGACGAAGCGAATAATTTCGTTTCAGGTGAGTCAAGTGTATCCGCTTCTGAGAGTTCAATCATTGTAGAAACAGCTGATCAAGAAAATTCTTTTGAATTTGACCTAGCGCCTACAGAAGAAACCGATTTTTCCGAGCCTGTTGAGCGCAACAACTCATTAGGTGATTTTGGATTTAATTGGTAACAAATAAAGGAAGCAATCTAGCTTCCTTTAATTCTAAACCCACAGGGGATACTCACCCCTTGTGGGTGTATCCCCTCTTAAACATTCCTGGAGGAGATGCAAATGAATAAATCAAAACTATTAAAACGATTTAGAATGCTTTCAAGAGTAATGAGTAACCGTGGTGACATTACGATTAACTTAACTGGTAACAGATGCTATACAGATTACAACAGCATTACTTTACCCGTAGGTGATCTTGAAAACCCCGATTATCTCGAACTTTTGGAAGGCGCTATTGATCATGAAGTAGGCCATCTACGATGGACCGATAGAACATGGACAGCTAAGTCGTATGAAAAAGGAGCATTTTTCAATGCTATTAGAAATGGCATTGAGGATATTCGTATGGAAAGAATGGTTTGTCTGGAGTGGCCGGGTGCCATCTTAAATTTATCTAAGATGGTTACCCAAGGTATTAAAAAGGGATGGTTCAGTAAACCAACTGATAGCTTCCCGCCTTCATTACTGTTACAAGCTGTAGTTGTATATTATGGTCGATATAAAATTAACGACCAAGTACAACTAAATGAGTTCTGTGAAATTGCAATAGCTTTATTAACTGATTGTATTGGCCAAAAACCAGTACACGATTTAATTTTGCTATTGGATACGATACCAGCTCTTCGATCTAACCAACATAGTTATGAACTTACAGAACAGATCATTCAGTTACTTAAGAAAATAGAGTTTAAACCAGGCGATAGCCAAGGTAATGACTCAGGCGATAGCCAAGGTGATGACTCAGGCGATAGCCAAGGTGATGACTCAGGTGATAGCCAAGGTAATGACTCAGGTGATAGCCAAGGTGATGACTCAGGCGATAGCCAAGGTAATGACTCAGGTGATAGCCAAGGTAATGACTCAGGTGATAGCCAAGGTAATGACTCAAGTGATAGCCAAGGTAATGACTCAGGTGATAGCCAAGGTAATGACTCAGGCGATAGCCAAGGTGATGACTCAGGTGATAGCCAAGGTCAAAACTCAAGTGTTAGCCAGCAAGTAATTAATTTTGTAAATGAATGCCTAAATGCCGATGAAAGTCAGCTCATGGCAGATTTGCATGAACAAGTTAATAACGAGCTAGAGAAAATGGCTGATGAAGTAAGATCAAGTAATGATATGGAGCAACTAATTGACTTCAATGCTCCTTTAATATCAAAAAATGATCGTGGCACAGTTGGTACTGCAGATCTAAACCTAGCCAAGAGACTTTCAACACCTATAAGTCGAGAACTCCATAAAATAATTTATGGGTTAGACCGAAAAAGTGTGAATTTTTCTAAGCAAGGTAGGACTGTTGAGGCAAATAGACTTGCTGGAGTAAAAGCTGGTAATTTTAATGTTTTTAAATCAGAAAGAATTACTAAAGCCCCGACAATGGCGATATCAGTCCTCGTTGACAGGTCTAGTTCAATGAGTGCTTTTGAGATGAATGGTGCAAACACTTCTGCGCTCGCAATTAACTTAGCAATAGATAAGTTGAAAGGCGTAAATAGTGAATGCATATATTTCAGTGCCGGTGACCTATATGAAGCAAAATGCTTTAAATCAACAACTAAAGCCGTTAAAGACAACTTTAGAGTCAGTAGTAGAGGCGGAACACATACAGGTTTAAGCCTTTACTCTGTAATTCGTAGGCTTTCACTACGTGTAGAGCAAAAGAAAGTTGTTTTTATCATTACTGATGGCCAAGAAAGCGATCTAAAGTATTTAGAAAAGTCGATTGAAATGTCGGAACTTCTAGGTATTCAAATTGTATGCATTGGTATAAACACAGGAATGCTTTATGGCTTTGAGAATCAGGAATTACTCAACATTCAAACCGTTGAAGAGTTACCTTCAATTCTAAAACAAGTAATTAAAAATAAATTAATCGCTTAACCAAGTAATGCGCCCTTTTGGACGCATTTTAAAGCAAACACAATGTTTTAAAATGCGGCTATAAGCCAAATAGATTTTCTGCTTTTATCTTAATTTACTGATGGCACCTTGCTATCAAATTTACCGTAAGGTAATTAATTTTGATAAAGCATAAAAGCTACTCAAATCCTTGTATTTGTGTAGAACAAGTATCGACGTCTCGTTGTTACTTTGGGTTTAACCCTAGACTTAGCATAAGTGAGTTCAGCTTGCTTGTGTTCAACAAACTTAAATCAACCCATAGGGGATTATTATCCTCTGGGTAATTGTCTCCGCTTAATGTTTCTTTGGAGGAGACAATGACTATTTCTAACTTAAAACTAAATGAAGTAACTGGTAAATATATAATCACGTCTGAGCTTAGCTCTGATGAAATTATTGAAACAGCCAAGAAGCTTCTAAACAATAGGTTGAGAAGAGGAGCTATTTTTAATAGTCCTACTCAAGTAACTGATTATCTTGAAGTCCATTTGAAGGGGTTAGAGCATGAGGTTTTTTACATGCTTTACCTTGATAACCAAAATAGACTAATAGACAAAGAAATACTTTTTACCGGAACGATAAATGCTGCAAGTGTTTATCCCCGGGAGATTGTAAAAAGTGTACTAAAAAAGAATGCAGCCTCTGTAATTTTAGCGCACAACCACCCATCAGGTATTGCTGAGCCATCGCAAGCGGACAAGCTAATAACCACTAAGATCCAACATGCACTCAATCATATTGATGTAAATGTGTTAGATCACATCATTATTGGTGAAAACACAGTCTCATTTGCTGAGCGCGGCCTTATCTAACTTAAATTAAACCAACCCTTGTGGGGATACTTCCCATAAGGGGCGTATCCCCTTTTTTTGTACTCTTTGGAGGAGATACGCATGAATAATTCAATTAAAAAGGCAATTATGCCAATCCCATCGTCAATACCTAACACAGAAGTGAGAGAGGTACATATTGGCGGTAAAACGATTCTTTCATTACGTGCTAAGTGGGGACCTTTATTTGAAGGTCAACAACGAGCTCAAGCTCAAGGCTAAACGTATGAGTTAGCCTTAGGGCTAACTCTTCTTTTTATTCGAGGCGACCACCTAAAGCGCCTTGTATTCAGGACGCTTTAGGGTCGTCTTGAGGAATAGGAGAGTTGTAATGATTGAATCAAAAATAGATAAAGTACTTGCTTTAGTTAAGTCAAATGGCGGGTGGTCTTCTGTCTACTCAGCCTACCCAGGACTTAATGAAGCAGTTTCAAAATCAAATAACCACGGTGGTTCACCACAAGTACCATGCCCAAAAACTGGAAACGGAAGAACTAAGTTTCGCCTTTTCCGCGATTGGGTTGATACCGGTGGCGCATACCATAACGATGTAGGTGCTTTACCTGGTGGAATCGATGTAATTGCGTTTATGGAAAGTTGCTCAAAAAGCGACGCTTTAAACAAAATAATCGATATCTGTGGTGGTGACTTATCAAGCATCTCGCGCGAATACGTTCAAAATGTGAAAGCTTCACAGCCAAAAGGTATTAACGATGATGAAAAAGCAAAACGAGTCGCAAAACTTGAGAAGCTTTTTCAACACGCTATTCCTGCAGCTCATGATCAATCTGGTCGGATACAAGCTTACTTGAACAGCCGTGGACTTAAAACTGATGCGAAAACTCTACCGTATACACTTGGGTATGCTGATGAGCTTTGGTGGGGAGATGGTCAGTCTAAGCCTAAGAAACTTCACGGTTTATTAGGCTCAATGACTGATTCAGATGGTAATCGAATCACGATTCATCGAATTTTCCTGAACAATCAAGGCTTAAAAGCTGATGTACCTAATGCGAAAATGTTAATGCCTCCGCCAAGCTATATTGGTGGATGTTCTATCAAAATTGACTCACCTGTAACTGAAGGAGATAACACCTTCATTGGCGTATGTGAGGGGATTGAAACTGCATTAGCTGTACGCGAGGCTACAGGCTGTCCTATGTGGTCATGTTATTCGGACACTTTGCTAGAAATGGTTAAAATTCCAGATAATGTGACTTCAGTATTAATTTTTGCTGATAAGGATGCTTCTGGAGCAGGTCAAGAAAAAGCAGAAGCATTAGCTGCAAGACTACGTAGAGAAGGAAAGTTTGTTGATATTTATATGCCACCTTTAGATATACCTAATGGCAGCAAAAGTATGGACTGGCTGGACACCTACAACTTAGCAGGCCCTAGTGCTTTTTCATTTCGCTTACCTGTTGACATCTCTGTTAATACTGGAGGTGTCAAATGATTAGCGTTTCTGGTCAAGTTTACAATGACACAAATGGAACACTATTACAGACTTTAGAGCTGAATAGTGTTGCCCCTACATCTAACTGTAAATCAGGTTTTTGTGGGGCGTGTCGCATCAAATTACTAAAGGGCAATGTCGAATATATCGATGAACCAATTGGCTTTACAAATGAAGGTGAGATATTACCTTGCGTTTGTAAGCCAAAAGGTGACATTGAGGTTGAAGTAACCTTTTAGATTTTTACAACCAACCCATGCGGGGAGCCCCCCGCTTGGGAAGCTCCCCCTTTCTTTGGAGGAGCAATGAGTAAACATCATATTGAAATGGCAAAAGCTGGTGGTTCTCAGCTACGTCATTTCGCAGCATACCGTAATGGATACTATCCAGATATGGTTATCAGACACTTCATAGCAAAAACTACTCACTTTTTATTAATTGAAAAATATAGAAAGACTGTAGATTTGCTTGTGATACACAATGTGACAATCGCAAATGCCTGTGAAACGGCAGAATTGCTATTTGAAGCATAAACAACCCTTGGGGGATTACTCCCTCAAGGGTGTGAACCCTCAAATTTACTTTGAGGAGATTCAAATGAATTGCTTATGAAAAACAAAATGCTAAATAAGATCATGGTTGAACTAATCTTATTAGCAACAATTGTTGGCTATATTCCAGAGCTCTCTGTTAGTGGTTTTGCGGATATGTTTGGCCGTGTGGTTTCGACAACAAAACATGCTACGAAATTCAAATTCAAGGACTTATAAAGCTAGTCATTGCTTTTGTTTGTATGTTGGCATCTGTTGTGATAGGTTTCTATATAACTTTCCTAAATGGTTCCGAGGAGGACGATCAAGATGAATGAAATCCAAGCTATTGGTTTGACCTTTTTCATTTTTGGTAATGTAGTTTTTTTCGGTAGTTATTTATGGATGCACCACCGAATAAGCAAAAAATAAAATAAGAAAAGACCGTTAATCGGTCTTTTTTTTTGTCAAAATTTGAAGAGAGGAGCTACTGCGCATAGAACAATAACCAGTAAGGGGTAGACGCGAAGCTCTTCTATATTGCTGAAAATAGAAAAATTTCAATCAATTCCAAGTGTGTGAGTAGAATAAAGATTCATACCAAGTATTAAACTATCATCCTAAAATGGCAGCGATTGCATCGGTACGCTGCCATTTCTAAAACGTTTTTGCCCCATTACGCGTTAACGTAAATACTCTAATGGCAGCTGTGGGGGCGAACAACGGACCTTGCTGCTAACCTCAAGGAAGCAAATCAATCCCAAACTGCTTCAGCAATAAAGAAAACAGCCAAAAGCAAATTACAGTTATTAATGAGCTGATGAGTAACGATAGCCAAAAACTGTAGCGCTGCATCAGCATGGGGAAAAGTAAAAACATGGGCAATGTGGGAAGTACATACCAAAAAGTGTACCAAGCATGATTGGCTATTTTCTCTGACGGCTGCTTTTCAACATATAACCAAATCATGGCTAAAATTGTGACTGTCGGTAAGGCCACTATTAGTGCGCCTAGTTTATCATTTCGTTTTGCTAGCTCTGATGCCGCGACAATGACCGTAGCGGTGATCAAATACTTAGTTATTAGCCAACCCATATAATGTCCTTAAATGAAAAAACCGATTGCCTATCGGTTTTTGTTGTGACAATATAGCCAACGAATTAAATAGAGTAAAGTGTTATGCAGTTAGGTGAACTAGAAAAGTTAGTGCTTCAACATTTCTGGAATGTGAAAGAAGCGGATGCAAAGCAAGTACATAAAGTACTGGGGTTAGCTCGTGGTAATTCGTTAAATACTATCCAAAGTACGCTTGATAGGTTATTTAAAAAAGAATTACTTAAACGCACTAAACAAGGCCATGCGTATTGTTATTCAGCCAGAGTCGATCGTGAAGGCTTAATTGCTCAACTTATTTCAAATGTAACCAGTGACTTTGTTGATGATGGTGAAAATAGCTTAATTGCTGCGTTCAGTTCTGCTTCGGCACAGCTTAATGACGAACAACTCGATACATTAGAAAAAATGATCGAGAAACAACGCCAGCTTAGAAAGGAGCGGGCTTAATTATGTTAGTTGGAGATATGGCAATCGTTCTAAATTTGCTCAGTGTTTCAGTGCTTGCATTTGTGATCGGTATTGCAACTGTTGCTGTCGTATCTCGTTTTGTGTTGTTCAGACTCAAACAAGTCAGTTTTAATAGTCAAAAGTTTATATTGTGGTCACTAGTGAGTGCACCTTGGTGGATAGCCTTTTCTTGTATTGGTTACTTTATGCCTTACTCGTTAGGGTTTGATAAAGTTTTTAACATAAGCTGGTTCGAAGATTTTGCCCATTGGCACCATATCGATATTTTTAGCTTTTCAAGTTGGCACGCGTTAACCTTACTTTTAGCACTAATCTATTTAGCTTGGCGCGTAACTAAGACTACCTTTGTTAGAACCAAACAGTCCATCGCATTGTCGAGTTTACTAAGCTTTACTGATGCACAAGATGCTAGGACGACTAATGGCAATCAATATTTATTGATGCCTGTTAAAGTGCCTGTTGCCTTTACTACAGGTTTTATATCTCCCAAGATATATGTATCAACCGGACTACAAACCCAAGTTAGCGATGAACAACTTAATATCATCGTTAATCATGAACTGGCCCATGTAACGGCAAGAGATCCGTTATTTAAAGTGCTTTTCACGGCACTTGCCAGCTTCTATCCGTCACGTATAAAACAAACCCTAATCGAGCAATATGTCTTAATGACGGAAAAGATAGCCGACAATGAGGTCACTAAAGAATACGACCATCTTGATATCGCACAGACATTAATTGATGTCGCTAGACTTCAAAAAGCACTTCCTACGGATTGCGATCAGGCGTCTGTTAGCTACTTCGGACATGATTACACGAGTCTTCGTGTTGAGGGGTTATTGAATCCAATTAATAAACCGTCACTTACTACTATCATCATTACTCTAGCATTATTGGCAACTATGCCAGTACTAGCGGCATCCACTGTCGATAGTTTTCATCACTTTATCGAAACTTTTTTCATCCATTAATTAAGGATATGGAATGAGATTTAATCTTTATAAAAGCAACAGCAAAAAACCGATCGGCAATCGGTTTTTGGCTGTTGGTCTAGTTTTAACAACGGGGGTTAGTTTAGTAACATCAACCCCCTCTTTGGCAAACGCGCAAATCCAGCAGCAATCACAGTCATCACATCAGGTTATAAATTTAAGCAAGGCTGTGACCATGACTCTAGAAAGTCATCCTGAGCTAAAAGCCTTGATAGCTCAAGAAGCTGTGTGGCAAGGTAATATCGAACAAGCTGGCATTGGAGAGCGTCCTCAAATAGGTTTAATGATTGAAGATGCGTTAGGGACAGGTGAGCATAGCGCATTACAAAGTATGCAATCAACGCTCACATACTCTTGGTTGCTTCAACAAGATCAAATTGATGGCAGAGTTAATGCGGCAAAAAGCCAAGCAAATGCAGTAATAGTAGAGCAAAAAATAAAAGCCCTCGATTTATCTGCGACTGTTGCTAAACAGTTTGTTGAAATCTTGATAAAGCAAGAGCGCTTGAAACTCAATCAATTAGCGGTATCTCAGGCACAGGAAGTGGTTGACGCTATTGTCAAAAGAGTAAAAGCAGGCAAAAGTTCTAATGTCGAAATGCGCTTGGCTCAAGCTGAGTTGGTTCGAAGAAATCTAGCTGTTGAAGATTTAGAGCACGAATTAAAAGCCAGCCATTATCAACTGTCATCCTTATGGGGTAAGCCTCAGGCTGAACTTAAGTTAACGGGAAATTTAATGCTTAAGCCGGAAATTCCATCTGTAGAAAGCCAGCTAAACAAGCTTAAGCAAATCCCGCAAATACAGCAGTTCGCTAATGAACAACGTATCGCCCAGTCTCAAATGGAACTTGCACGTATTGAAGCCAAACCTCAGTGGCAATTCACTGCTGGACTAAGACGATATGAAACGACCGATGATTTTGGTTTAGTGGCGGGTGTCTCTATTCCTTGGGGAAGTGAAAATAGAAATGCAGGAACAATGGCTGCCTTACGCGCAAAACAAGATGTTCTGGCAAGTCAGCAACAAGCCCTAATGCAGAAACTCGATGCGCAGCTCTATGTGCTATTGCAAGAAATGGCACATTCCCATCATGTCATTGAAACGATTCAATTAGAAATAATTCCCGTACTAGAAAACGCGTTGACGGAAGCCGGTCAAGCATTTGATATCGGTAAGCTTAGCTACAACCAGTGGAGTGATATACGTAGAGAGCTGCTCAGCGCCCAAAATCAGTTACTTGATGCTTATCAATCTTTGCATTTACAACATATTGAAATTCAACGCCTAACTGGCGTGCCCGTTAGTGATAGCGAGTAAAACCATGAGTAAACTTATGAAAAATAAAAATATTCTGTCGTCATTAAGCTTGGCGATTATTATCTCATTCACAGGTGTCGTCGCACCTAATGCTATTGCAGCATCAACACCTGCGGCAGAGCAAGCTGAACCAGAGAAAGGTCCACACCGTGGGCGCATGTTACGAGATGGTGATTTTGCCATTGAACTCTCTATTTTTGAAACTGGTGTGCCACCAGAGTTTCGTGTTTGGGCGACAAATGATGGACAACCTATAGACCCAAAGAATGTCGATTTAAACGTAAAATTAATTCGCCTAGGCGATGGCACTGATGATATTAACTTCAATGCTCAAGGTGACTTTCTTCGCGGTGATATGGTGATTTATGAGCCTCACTCTTTTGTTGTAGCCATTGAAGCAACTTATCAGGGTAAAAAGTACAATTGGCGATATGACAACTTCGAGGGTCGCACCACAATTGAACAGGCAGTTGCTGATGCAATGGAAATCAACACTGAAATCGCAGGCCCTGCGACAATTCATCAAACCATACCCGCTTATGGAAAATTAAGTTTACCTGTGGACGCTAAGCGAAACATTGCTGCGCGTTTCGATGGTGAAATCACCAAATTACACGTCAATTACGGTGAAATTGTTAAAAAAGGGCAAACGCTATTCACAGTAGAAAGTAATGAAAGTCTTAAGCCCTACGTTATTAAAGCGCCCATTAACGGTGTTATTACCCAGTTATTCGCAAACGCGGGTGAGCAAACTAATGGTAAAACCTTACTCACCATTACTAATTTTAATCGCCATATTGCCAAATTAGCGGTTTATCCTTCGGATTATTCCAAGGTTAAACTGGAAACGCCAGTATCGTTAAACGTTGAAGGTCATGAGGAAAGCTTTGCAGGTAAGGTGTCATTTATTGAGCCTAGCGTGAGAGATGATCAGGCAAGAATTGTTTGGGTCGAATTAGAAGATAGTAACCTTGCCGAAGGAAGTTTTGTAAAAGCTGACATTGAAGTTGCAACCATTGATGTGCCACTGGCTGTAAAGCGTGTTGGCTTACAAGGTTTTAGAGACTTTACTGTTGTTTACGCCAAAGTGGGTGAGCAGTATGAAGTTCGTATGCTTGAGTTGGGCAGCGCTGGAGGCGAATGGATTGAAGTATTAGGTGGCCTAAAAGCGGGAACCGAATACGTGACCGACAATAGCTATATTTTAAAAGCCGACATTGAAAAGTCTGGCGCATCACACGATCACTAGGAGCGTATAAATGTTGGAGTCAATTTTACGCTTTTCAATAAAGCGCAAATTCCTTGTTATGGTGATGGTGTTAGCTGTGTCAGGTTTGGGGATATGGAATTTTACCAAACTACCGATTGATGCAGTGCCCGATATCACTAATGTACAGGTAATGATCAATACCGAAGCGGCTGGGTTTACGCCATTAGAAGTTGAGCAAAGGGTAACTTTTCCGTTAGAGACCGCGTTGTCGGGTTTACCGGGGTTAACCTATACCCGCTCAGTTTCTCGTTATGGTCTATCTCAAGTGGTTGCAATATTCAGTGATGATACTGATGTCTATTTTGCCCGTCAGCTTGTTAATGAGCGTTTATCAGCGGCACGCGCTGAATTACCGCTGGGCTTAGAGCCTCAACTTGGGCCAATTGCGACAGGTCTTGGTGAAATATTCATGTTCACCGTTGATGCTGAGCCTGATGCTACGCATGCTGATGGCACGCCTATTACACCAACGGATTTACGAACCGTACATGACTGGACAATAAGACCACAGTTAATGCGGGTGCCGGGTGTAGTTGAAGTGAACCCGATAGGCGGATTTGAGCGTGAAATATTAGTCGCTTTCAAACCTGAAAAGTTACTTGCTTTTGGGCTGTCACAAGCCGATGTGGTTGATGCAATTTCGCAAAACAACCAAAACCAAGGTGCAGGCTTTATTGAGCAAAATGGCGCACAGTGGTTGTTAAGGCTGCCCGGTCAGATTACTGATATGACTGCCATTGGTAATATTCCGCTTAAGTCGCTTGATGGTTCATCAATTTTTATAAAAGACGTAGCCGATATTGAAAACGGCAAAGGGCTAAGAACTGGTGCTGCTACACAAAATGGTCGTGAAGTGGTGATGAGTACGGTATTTATGCTTATTGGCGAAAACAGCCGCACCGTTGCCCATGCCGTGGGAGAAAAGCTCAAAGAAATTAACGCCACTTTACCAGAAGGGATTGTCGCAACCGCTGTTTATGATCGCACTAAATTAGTTGATAAAACCCTGCAAACGGTTCAGCTTAACCTGACCGAAGGGGCGGTTCTGGTTATCGTTGTACTTTTTGTCTTATTAGGGAATTTCCGAGCCGCATTCTTAACGGCTTTAGTGATTCCTTTTGCCATGTTAATGACAGTGACAGGTATGGTACAAACTCGCGTGAGTGCAAACCTGATGAGTTTAGGCGCGTTAGATTTTGGCTTGTTAGTCGATGGTGCCATTATCATTGTAGAGAATTGTCTTCGCAGGCTAAGTCAAGCAGGAAACAATCCTCTGCAGCTAAAAGAACGCATGGAACTCGTGTTCGAAGCAACAAAAGAAGTTATACGCCCAGCTCTATTTGGCGTGTTTATTATCACCGCTGTTTACTTACCAATTTTTGCCTTAGAAGGCGTTGAAGGCAAAATGTTCCACCCGATGGCGATCACCGTGGTTATCGCGTTACTTAGTGCTATGGTGTTATCGGTTACCTTTGTACCAGCTATGGTTGCCTTGTTATTTAAAAAGCCCGTGAAAGAAAAACATAGCCCAATAATTCGTGGTGCTGCTGTTCTTTACAAGCCCGCTTTGAGCTATGTATTAAAAGCCCGCTGGTTAGTTGTTGTAGTCGCAACAGTATTAGTTGGCTTTACAGGTTATCAGGCAACTAAGTTAGGCAGTGAATTTGCGCCTAATTTGGATGAAGGTGATATTGCCATGCACGCGCTGCGAATTCCGGGTACGTCATTGTCTCAAGCAATCGCGCTTCAGGAGTCTTTAGAAGATAAAATTAAACAAATGCCAGAAGTTGAACGCGTCTTTGCCAAAATAGGCACTGCCGACGTTGCAACAGATGCCGTTCCGCCAAGTGTCGCAGATAACTTCATTATCCTGAAACCTCGCGAGTTGTGGCCTGATCCAGATAAGACAAAAACTCAAGTTGTAGAAGAGTTAGCCGCGCTAGTACAGCCAATTCCGGGAAACCGATATGAGTTTTTACAGCCAATACAAATGCGTTTTAACGAATTGTTAGCTGGGGTGAGAGCTGAACTTGCGATAAAAGTGTTTGGTGATGACTTTGATACGTTGACTACTTTAGGCAGTGAGATAGAGGGTGCAATTTCTCAAGTTGAAGGTGCCGTAGATATACAAGTTGAGCAAACGACAGGGTTACCTATGCTTAATCTTGTGCCAAATCGTGAAAAACTGATGCAGTTTGGTATTAGTATTAGCCAAGTACAGTCTCAAGTGGCAACAGCTATGGGTGGTACAGTTGCAGGTAAGTTTTATCAAGGCGATGTGCGCTCAGATATTGTAGTAAGGCTCACAGAGTCCAAACGTAATGATATCGATTCAATACCTTATTTACCGATAACTTTGGCTGATGGACATACAGTACCACTTAAAGAATTGGTTGATATTGAGCTGATATCGGGTGCTAACCAAATAAATCGTGAAAATGGTAAACGTAGAGTGGTAGTAACTGCCAATGTTCGTGGTAGGGACTTAGGTAGTTTTGTTGCAGACATACAAGCAGCTATTAATGAAAACGTTGAAGTACCTGCTGGTTATTGGGTGGAATATGGCGGCACTTACCAAAAACTGCAATCCGCTTCAGAGCGTCTGAGTATCGTTGTGCCTGTCACTTTAATCATGATTGTTGGTTTGTTAATCCTCGCGCTTAACTCATTTAAAGATGCCATGATCATCTTTACGGGTGTTCCACTTGCATTAACTGGTGGTATTGCTGCGCTGTTATTACGTGATATTCCATTCTCAATTTCGGCAGCAGTTGGCTTTATTGCCTTATCGGGCATCGCTATCCTTAATGGACTGGTTATGGTGTCGTTTATTAGAGAGCTGCGTAAAGGTGGCTTAGCACTTGATAATGCAATCTTTGATGGTGCGATGACGCGTCTTCGCCCTGTGTTAACAACCGCACTGGTTGCTTCATTAGGTTTCATTCCTATGGCGTTAAACACAGGCATAGGATCGGAGGTTCAGCGACCTCTGGCAACAGTAGTCATTGGTGGCATTATTTCGTCAACGATTTTGACTCTGTTTGTCATTCCTGCCTTATACAGAATTTTACATAAAGAAAAGGAGTCTATTTTGACTGATGTTGAAGTATTGGAGTCTCAAGATGCCAAGTAACATGATTAAAGTACTGACCTATCTGACGATTGCGCTGTTAGCGCTTCTCAGTATCGAAGCTTTTGCTCACGGAGTCGATGATAAAACCAGAGCATTTTTAGAGCAAAATAATGGAGTACAGTTTATCCCGTTTTTATATATAGGCGCTAAGCATATGATAACGGGCTATGACCACTTGCTGTTTTTAGTCGGTGTTATCTTCTTTTTATATCGTAGCCGTGACGTACTGTTGTACGTCACCATGTTTACTATTGGGCATAGTACAACCCTGTTATTTGGTGTGTTAAGTGACATACAAGTCAACGCTTATTTAATTGATGCCATAATCGGTTTTTCCGTAATTTATAAGGGCTTCGATAATCTAGGAGGCTTCAAGCGTTGCTTTAATTGGCAGCCTAATACTCAGTGGGCGGTGCTGATTTTCGGTCTGTTTCATGGCTTTGGTTTAGCTACCAAATTACAAGAATTTAGCCTAGCTGATGAAGGTCTTATTACCAACCTGATTGCTTTTAACTTAGGTGTTGAACTTGGTCAATTTGCTGCGCTCGCACTTATTTTGATCATGATAAATGCATGGAGAAAACTGCCGTCATTTCAACGTTTTTCGACAGTCACGAATACTGCACTAATGAGTGCTGGTGTGATGTTGATGGGCTTACAACTTACTGGTTACTTCACTATTTAATCGATTTTTAACTTATAGAAATACAGAAATACAGAAATAAAAGAGAATTTTATGCAACATACAGTTAGTACCAAAACACTCGTTAAAGCGAGTATTTCAGCAGTCGTTGTCGCGGCTATTGCACTGGTTACCTTTATCTTACCAGCAGAGTACAACATCGATCCGACAGGTATTGGCAACAAGTTAGGTTTAACAGAACTTGCACAAGCGGTTGAAATGGAAACAACGTCATTAGAGACAACTAAAGGCACGGATGAGTTTCAAACAATAGAAGTGACAGTCCCTGCGGGACGCGGCATCGAATATAAATTTTATATGAAGCAGCATGAAAAAATGTCTTATGAATGGTTAACCGATGGTGCTCCATTGTACTTCGATTTACATGGTGAGCCTGAAGGTGACACAACGGGATATTTTGAAAGCTATGCTATTGCTACAACTAATGAAATGAAAGGCAGCTATACCACGCCATTTGCTGGTTCTCATGGTTGGTATTGGAAAAACAAATCAGATAAACCAGTGTCAGTACAGCTACTGGTTAAAGGGCAATACGAAGTTATTGGCCTTAAACAATAACGAATTTAACTTTACGAATTTCATACCAAATGGAGACTAAAATGAACAAACTAATATCAATCGTTGCGCTTTGTGGTGCCTTGCTAACTAGTAATGTACAGGCACATGGAGATCATGGTGTCATCAGCGGTCAGAAAGCTGTTAGCATCGCTGCAACACATATTCAAAAGATGACGTTTAAAGACGCTGGCTTTGAAGTCGGTAAGTTAGATGAGTCATGGAAAAATATTGATAAGTCGCAACTTTCGATTGCTAGCGTTGAAGACAATTTCTATGTAGTTAGTGCATCTAATGCTAGCAACGAAGATAAGCTTTACTTCCAAATTGCAATAAACGGTCAAGTATTAGCGGTTAAAAATAAAAACGACTTTTAATCAATTAAAAGGCACCTTTTGATACATGCATGAGGTGCCTTTGTTTTGTATCAAGTACGCTTATGACACAGAGCCACTGGTCGGCTCTAACTCATTTTTGTCCAAAAACGAGTTTGAAAGCGTTGGTTGAGGCTGTGATGAAGAAACCTGTATGATACTTTAATACGCAGTGGCAGCCCGATACTGACTTGGTTGTAGAAATTAGTATGAATCTTTTTTTGGGGTTACGTATCATTTAGAACGGTACGAACAGGGTTACTTGACTGTTTAGTATGAAACTTTATTCCTCTTCCACACCAAGCTAACTTAATAACTAACAGCCATGCCAGAACTCTGAGAGTTGGGCCATCTGATAAATATCGGTGCCGTCTTCATCATAATTTAGCTTGTTTTTATGTTGAATGGGACTAAACCAAAAGTTAACCGGTTTACCGTTTTCCACTTTCTTAAAAGCTATTTGAATTTGTGTATTAGCATACAACTCTTCATGAGGATGATATAAATCACCGATAGACTCGTATCCTTCAGGTGTTGTAAACATTACCTTATAATAACCTGGTCTATAGCTATACTTTTCCTCAATCAATACTTTTACACTGTAAAAATTTGGTATTACAAAGGTTCTGCTATCCAAGCATGACACACTATTGTCTTTAACAATAAAATGTCTACCAGGGTGAGATTTAAGGTCTGTATTTGCTTCAAGCGTATCCGGGTAAGTAAATCCACTTTTATGGCCAAACATTCCTTTTAATGACTTCTGTCTATCTTTATAGCTAGAGTTAATCTCAGTACCATTTAGCATGATCACATCGTATAAGCAGACTGAGCCATCATCGAGGATATACGTTTCTAAAACGCCACTTTCAAAGCTTCCAATTGCAACTTTAGAGGCAAGCATTTCCTGAATGTTTTTGTCTAATGTGAAAGCATTACCTTTAATATCTACAGCTTGTATTGAATTAATCGATTCTTGGCCAAGTTTTATATAAGCCCGCTTACCTTGCTGTACAGGAATAACAACAGGGTCATTTATTTTGCTAAGCTGTTCTGCAAAAGGCACGTCAAAGTCACACTTATACATAGGAGGCTTAAAATTGCTAAATGGCAAACACGGAACTTTAGTCTTTAATTGCTCGATAGGTTCATATCCATCAATAACCCTAGTTCGAAGCATGTTAGAGTAGTTCATTCGAGCAATGCCAAGGCAGTCGAATGGCAAGCGAGCCGTTTCTTTCATATAACTTATTTTTTGCTGGCCATAATACTCTCGAACTTCAAACTGTGTTTCGTCATCGCTTGCGAAAAATGCAATTTCACGCCAGTTCTCACGCTTTCCCGATTTATTTAAAATTTCTGACTCAACTTTAATCATTCAGATAACTCCAAAATCAAGGTTATAAAATTCGCACTGATCTTCTGATGCTTCATTCATTTCGGTATCTTCATTACTCACTTGGCGGTTATGTTGGCCTAGTACGATAATATTTGCAGGTGGTTCAATGATGTCATCTAGTTTTTTTAATGCTTCTTCAAGTTCTCCACCTTCTGTTGAAACGTACTGTGAAGTAATTACGCAGCTAGCAAACTTATCGTTATTAGCCTCTTTGTAGTACTTAAAGAAATCAGAGTAATATGAAGTTAATCGGCTTTTTAAAACGGGTAAGATTGGATGGCTAATTACACTATCCTGCATGTCTAGTGTTTTCAAGGCACGAAGAATTAATGCAAAACCAGCCCATTCAAGTGTATTGTTGAATACATCCATACCCCCAAATACGTTGTTTTGCCATGCATCAAAAGCAGAGTGCATTTCATACTCATCCATATACCAAACTTTGCTTGTACCATTTTCAAACTCTAATAATAAATAGCAACCAGAGTATGAAGCCTCCTGAGTGCTATCGCCTTTAACGTGAGATACTTTGTTTGAGCTAACATCAATTGAAAACTTATCGTTGTCATAAACCACTGCAAGTTCATAGCTTTTTACAATACCTTGAGTTTCAAGGTAGGCAATTACATTATCTGTATTTAGTGCAGGAAACAGACAATATGCAGTAGTGTAGGGATGTTTCCTAACTCTTATGTTTACTAGGTTAAGCAGCTCAGGACTAAGAGAGCCGATCAGCATATCCATTTCTTTAATTGTCGCAACAACGTCATCTAGGGCGCACTCTTTAATCAAAGCGGAATAATGAGAATGTGAAGCCAAGTTGAACAATGTTTCCCACTGTTTAATATTGTCTGAAGTAGATTTGATTAGCTTTTCAATTTGAACTGATAACATTAGTACGCCTCACGTGAATAAGCACTTTCGAATTGTTCTTCATAAGCTTGCTGATTGGAGCTGTGCTGACAATCTTGATCATCAAACAACATTGGGTCATTCATAACACTATCTCTATAAATACAAGGGCAGAGAGTCTTCCAGTGACGTTTAATAAGGGTTTTCTCCCTCATTTGATCCACATGTACTGAAAGCCACGCTTCATTGCCCATCGCCTTACCTTGCTCTTCAATAGCTAAAATCTCCTCAGGAGGCATGACTGTAGTCTTAAAAGAACCATCAATTAGCTCAGTTTGACAATAGCCACCGGCTAATTGTCCACGCATTGCTTTAGATAGTACGGTTGTAGTGTGGGTAACTTTTGAATTTACACCGTTGTATTGGAAATTGTCTTTTTCATAAAAAACATTCGCATTAATTTGTTTTACTTTTCCAGAACGGTAAGCAAGTTTAAGAATTCCCTTGTAGCCTAATCCTAATTGAGTCACATATTGGCCTGATGATTCACTATATTCAGTTTTTAAAAAGCAAAGCTGCTCAGTAGGGCAAAGTGAAAGGCCTATTTTTGCAGCTTTTAAAAATGAACTGATTACGGACTCAACTGGAGTGTAAGGGAAGCTATATTCTACGTTTAATCCAGACATAACGATTTGATAGACGTAGTTTAGCTCTGTATTAAAGTCTAGCTTATAACCATTTTCGGAAAGATAAGCATCAAACAGGCCTTTGCATGCTGTTAATTTTCCATACAATAAATTTTGATATTCTTGAAGTGATAAACTCATAACGCTCACCGTTGAACTTGGATATGTAATTAGAATATTTGATTTAAAAAATCGCGCTTATTACCAGTCAATAACAACGACCTCATCGTTTTTGGTGTATCCATACCAGTTTTCACTATCTAAACATTCTTTAAGAGTTGCAATTGCTTTCTTCATGTCATTATGAGCAATCATCTGGCGGGTACGTTTCATCTCAAAAACCTCGCATATATCAGCCTCTAAATATTCAACACCGATAAAAGCAAACAATTTAACGGGAATACCTGCTAAATTCGCAACATACTTATAGAAACTCTCTTGAACGTCATATCGAAGATCTCGGCATTGGAATCTAAACTTATTTGGATTGGCTGAACGAGTAGACTTAACATCACTGGCAATTGCATGCTTGTTAATGTAATCGAATTTTACTTTAAGCATTAATCCTGAGTCAGGATCTCGCGCTATTACAGTAAGCTCCGCAAAGCCATTTGAAATTAATCGCTTAGCTCTAGCGTGAGATTTGAATGTATCCAAAATTCTATGGGCGTCATCCCAGACTAAACCATCTATTGGTGTTTTATGGGTTATGTGTGACAACGCTCCATCGTTAAAAGCAGCTAATAGACTAGAACACTTATTATTTTCGACCATTTTTACAGCTTCGTTGTAGGCTTTAACTCCAGCGCCTTTAATTATGGATTTTGCAATCAAATCATCAAAAATTAGAGTGTTTGGTTTAGCATCTAACAAGCGCTTAACTAACTCTGATTTAGTGCCTGAGACCTTTTGACCTGCGGCTTTTAATGCGTCCTTTAGCTCAGCACTTGTGTGAAGCGCTGTAGGATACTCAATGGCAAGAGGTACACGGAAATAGCGATCATAAAAACCAATTGGCTCTAATATTAACTCATGACCATAAGTGCCAGTATCAAGAGTGTTTCTTTGTGCAGCAGTTCGTTTTCTTTCCTCATTAGAAAAATATTGACGAAATACATGAGCTGGTGTGTTTTTCGCTAACTCTTTAATCAGAGATGAGCTATGAGCATCTAATTTGTGGTAAACAGAATTTGGCACACCGCTATAAATACCTTCAACAAGATCACCATTAGAGTCCAAAAAGTTTGGATTACCTAAATCATCGTATGCAGGCAGAATAGTGTTAAACCACTCTGTAGGTTTTTCTGTTTCTTGAACTTTTAGATTTGCTGATGCCATGTTCTTGCCTTGCTCTACTTATTTAAAGTAGTAACATCATGTCATAGAGATTTTTTCGTGCTGAACTGAAGAAGAAAACCTATCTTCAAAGTTAATGATGAGAATTGAGCGCGATCTTTAATTTTATATAGATTGCTATTATGGACAATTAAACTAGGAAACTCGATGTTCGAAGGAAAAGCATTAAAAGATATTATTGGAAACCTTAGCGCTGATTTACCTGATACTCATTTTAGTGTTGAAGCACACCATCAAATAACCGATTTATTACCAAGCGAAATGGTCGAAATTATAAAAAATTATTTCGAGGATCTAACCATTCAGAATATTTTGACGGTGGATGGAATAATACAGCGTATAGAGTGTGCAACCTCTACATTCACAGTGGACGTTATAGCACTTACAGATTGGAATGAAGAATCGCCATGTGGTGAGTTAAACATTGTCGCCAATTTTAGTGAAAAATACAGATTCATTAACTTGATCACAATAAATGAAATCAATGAATCAGTACCTGGGCTGAAGTTATTCAGAAAAAATGAAAACTTACACTCAAGCACTCTACTGACAATATCATTTGGAGTCACAGCGCAAACTCTAATTAATCAGATAAATTATTTATTAGAAACAACTCAGCGGCTACAGCTGTCTTTATTTGATGAAAAGTCGAACTCTGTAAATTAATTCTATTTATTAAGGAGTTGCCTGATGTGGTTTATTACGACGTTGAAAGAGCCATATAAATTCTATAACAAAAATGGAATACCTATATTAGTCTCTGAAATTGAGTGGACAAACTGCATTTATGACGCTGATGGTGATGTAGTTGGGGAATGTTCACCAAGTGTAATAAAAAATAAGCAGCAAGCACTTTTAGCTTTAGTGGGTGCCGGAGTTTTTGGCTTCCCTTCTAAAAGTGAAGCCAAAGAATTTGCTAAGGGTCTTAAACTAAAAACGTGGAACTATCTGCAATTAGGTTAACGATAATAACTTGATCATTAAGAGCAAGCATTTGTAGAGCTGTATTGGGGTAGCATATTAATTCAAGTATAAGAGGTGTGATTAATGGGAAGGTCAAAACCTGTGAGTTTCGCTGGAAAGCACTTTGAAAGACAAGGTGATGCTGTTGATTATTTTAATAATCAAAAAGTAGAGCTGTTACCAGAGGGTACAATAGAGAATGGCGAACTCTTCGAGTCTTTAAAAGAAGTTTTTGAACGGTACTGTGATAATTCGCCCGGATATGAATTAAATGGCAGGTTGATAACAGGCTTCAGTGTCGCATATGAAAAGCGCCATGTAGAAGGAGTTTGGGCAACTCACCCTTGCTTCAAAGTTCACTTTTCTAACGATGAGGTGAGGCCGTTTTCCATAAAAAAGCAATTAAGTCTTTAGCTGATAACCAAAACTAGAACTTTAAGTAGTAGCAGTCTAAATCAGCTAAGTTAAATACGTCCATTTATTAGAATAGCCACCTATTTTTATTAGGTGGCTATTTTATAGCATCTATTTGTTGCCAACTTACTCGCACTGGTGAACTGAAGCCATACTCATGAATTCATCAACTATAGTGCTTAGCTGTGGAAACCTAGTTTTAACCTCGTATAAGTACATCAAAAGCTTTTGATTGTTGGTTTCGCAATTCAGATAAAAAGGTATGGTTATTAAGTAGTCAGCAAGTGCTGGTGGTATGATTTCAACATGACCGGCATTGTTACGAAGCTCGAAAAACTCTAAGTCACTAACAGCAGAAATGTTAAGCTCATTTAGTTCATCACTTTTGCTCTTAACATACTCAATATCTGCCTTCATTGCCCAAAATGGTACCCAAGCTGAGTTGCTGAAGTTATTTATAAGTTTTTTATAATCACATCTTTCAGTCAGGCTACAATCTAAGAATTCTAAATTAGCTTCGTTGATGTCATAAGGTAATGATTTTACAGCCTCAAAACTGTCTTTTATGACACCTGTCTCTTCAGTAGAGGCAAACTTTATACGATGAAGCCAATATAAAACTAAACCATCAGCATACTCGCTGCTTAAACTTTTAAGGTTTATTCCAGCATAACTCTCAACAGGAATAAATTGGCCGTTCCAAGTAACCGGTTCAGAGAACAGAAATGTACCTTGGTTAAGCTTGCCATTAAAGTGATCGATAATAGTTGAGTAGTCAAAAGTTGGCTCTAAAATAGAGTTGTCAGCGGGGTGACGTAATTGCAAATAAACTATTGATAAAATAGAGCAAAGTAAAATGGCAATGATAAACCACTTCGAGTTTTGATATTTTGAGTATTTATTCAGGTTTGTAAACATAAAAGCCTCCATATGTATGCTTAATAATGTACAGATATACGCAACATATAGAGGCAAAAAAAAATCTAATATTTTTAAAAAATTACTTTTTATTTTGAGGTTGCTCAGCTTTTCGTAGCTCTACCTCTTTTTTGATTTCAAGCTCTTTAAGCTCAACATCACGCTGGTGAGTGGCTTGAATTGCTTTTTGTTCATCGCTCTTTCTATTCTGCAGTCGCTTTTCTAGTTCATCGAATGCAACAGACACTTTCTCTTCTACTGTTTTAGCACGCAAAGACTGTATTGCTCGGTTATATTCTTCATAAGGCATTTTTACAAGAACATATGCATTTGCTACTCCATCAACATTATACAATTCACGCTTTACTCTCTGCGCACCGGCAACACTAACTTCTTCGACAATTGAATCAATAAGCATATTAATTTGAGTCTCAAGATTTGAATCTAGAGTCTGGTTTTCATATGAACGCTCTTGGCCAGAGATAAGCTGTTTAAAGCTCTTTGCTACATCAAATTTAGCTCTGAGCTCGGCTGCTTTTAATGCAAAAGGAGGTTTGTTTGATGAACCGTATCCAACGCCAAATACACCTGTTGAGTCAGATTGTGGTACATCTAAGTACCAATCTGGAATACTATTAATGAGTTGGTCCATTTTCTCGGTTTTTTTATCAACTTGCTTTTGGTGAGCAACTTCTATCTGTTCAATTTTTTCATGGATACCGTTACTAGAACATGCTGAAACTGTTAGTACAGTGATCGCGATTAATAGGTGACCTTTTAAAGGTTTCATGTATTTCTCCAAATTTGAATTTCAAGAGTAACGATACAGGATGTTTAAAAACGCGCATTTTAAAAAAAACTTAAATTTGATAAATCAGCAGGACAGCATTTATGATCCGTATAACCCCCAAATTTGTGAGGGTTATTGAAGAAACTAAAGGATTTTTGCATGAACAAATTCGCCATATTGTTAGGGTTGTCATTTATTTTGCCCAGTAAAGTAATCGTTGTAACTGGTGGAGGAGACCAAGGCGGCCCAGCATATGAAAGTTGGCAAGGGTTGATTATTA
Organism: Pseudoalteromonas lipolytica; assembly: GCF_003515105.1. NCBI lineage: Bacteria > Pseudomonadati > Pseudomonadota > Gammaproteobacteria > Alteromonadales > Pseudoalteromonadaceae > Pseudoalteromonas > Pseudoalteromonas lipolytica. The sequence continues at coordinate 209,818 of NZ_CP032092.1, forward strand.
AAGATAAAAATCGTTGCTCTACGTAGGTTAAGTTGCAGGCTCGACCATTCCGAGAGCGCCATTTGCTCCCTTACCTTTTCTAGATAGTAAATACTAACATCTAAACAAATGATGACCTGAGTGTGGCCAACTTAAAACTATTTTAATTTTAAGAGCTGTTAATTTCGTTACTTTTACATTATACAAGTTTATCTTTAGTTTAGGGTGTATTTACATTTACGCATATCTACAGCTTTGTCCTTTCTAGCAATACTTCTCATCCTAAATATTTAATGACTTTGTTTTCTTAGTTGAAATATAGATTAACTTCAGACCTTATTTCTTTCGTCAAACCATCAACAGGATCTACTTACACTGTTATGTAAATATAAAATATATTGTATACAGTGATAATTTTATGTTACAAAAGTGTTTCTCTTTCCGAGTTGGATAGAGAAAACAATAATTATCAAAGGTAAATTATGAAAATTAAAACATTAATTCTGGCGCTACCTATACTTGGAGCAAGCTCTTTAGCTCAATCAGCTAACCTGCAAGAGCGCTTGTTTACACCAAAAAATGCAGAAGTTGAGCGCACACATCATCACGGTGTAGATCACCAACATAATGAAAAAGCCCCTATAGCTGAGTTGCAAAAGCAGCCACAACAACTTAATCAATTTATGATGCGCAGCCAAGCCGCCGTTGTCAGTTGTGATTTAGCTGCGATGGCAAGTGCAAGCACTAGTGCAATTATCACTGAACTTAAGAGCCAAGGTACTAATTGCATTAATGAACTTTTTAGTGCGCCATCTTCTATTCAGAGTCAGGTTTATAGTTCAGATAACATGTATGCCGTTGCAAATCATGCTAAGTCACTCTCACAGACTTATGCTGGTGGTGGAGATGTTGATTTAGAAGCGCTGTTTTTATATTTGCGTGCGGGTTTTTATGTTGAGTTTTATAATGCTGACGTGAATTTTAGCTCTTGGGTACAACCTGCAGTAGTTGATGCTATAGATGCATTTGTAAACAATAGCCACTTTTATGATGATAATGATGGACACGGTAAAACACTTGCTGAAGTTATCATAACTATGGATAGTGCTGAGCAGCAGCATCGTTACTTAAACGTGGTAAAGCAGTGGTTAACGCGCTTCAATGAGAGTTATGCTGCAAAATGGAATATGCGTAGTGCTGTTAATGGTATTTTCACGCTACTTTATCGTGGCCAGTGGAATGATGCATTTGTAACCGCTATCGGCACTGATACTGACTTAGTTGCTAAGCTAAGCGCATTTACTCAAAAGCAGTGGATGATAGACTCAGATGCACAATACTTGATTGTTAACGCTGCCAGTGAATTAGCTCGTTTAAAACAATATTCAGGCACGCCAATACAAGCAAGTGTTGATACTGGTTTGAAAGCTATTTTTAGCACCTATAACAGTTTTGGTTATGGTGATGCAGTATGGCTTGCAGCAGCTGATTCTGTAAGTTATTACTCAGATTGTAATGACTACGGTATTTGTGGCTTTGTTGATGAACTAACTCAACAAGTGTTGTCACAAAATTATAGCTGTAGTAGTACTATAAAAATTCGCTCGCAAAATATGACGGCTATTCAACATGCAGCAGCATGTGATGCTATGGGCGCTGAAGAAGGGCTTTTTCATAATAAGCTAGCCACAAATAACACCCCTGTTGCTGATGACAACAATAACTTTTTACAAGTAAATATTTTTGACAGTAGTGACGATTATAGCAAGTACGCAGGTGCTATCTTTGGTATAAATACTAACAATGGCGGTATGTATTTAGAAGGTGACCCATCTGTAGCTGGCAACCAAGCTAATTTTATAGCTTATGAAGCAAGTTATGCCAATGCAGAGCACTATGTATGGAACTTAGAGCACGAGTATGTTCACTATTTAGATGGCCGTTTCGACTTATATGGTGACTTTAACGCACCCACAGAAGATATTGTCTGGTGGTCTGAAGGGGTTGCAGAGTATGTTGCTAATTTAAATAACAACGATGCTGCAAAAGCCACTATTAGTGATGGCTCGCGCTATACACTAGCGCAAATTTTTGACACCACCTATGATGGATTTGATCAAGATCGAATTTATCGTTGGGGTTACTTAGCTGTTCGCTTTATGTTTGAACGTCACAACAACGAACTTGATGCCATGTTGGCTCATACCCGCACTGGTAATTGGAGTGCCTATAAATCAAAAACTGTAGAGTGGGCCAATAACTATGAGAATGAATTTGTACAGTGGTGCGATGACTTAGTTGCAGGTACGAGCACTAATACCTCACCAGTAGCACAAATTAATGGCCCATATTCTGGCATGCAAAATAACAATATTAGCTTCACGAGTAATGGCAGTAATGATAGCGATGGTAGTATCGCCAGTTATCAATGGAACTTTGGCGATGGTAGCAGTTCAAATCTGGCAAATCCTACTCATAGTTACACAAGTGCAGGAGAATACACCATAACATTAACTGTGGTTGATAATGAAGGTGCAAGCCAAACTGTCACTACAGTAGCAACTATCGAAGCTGACAGTAGTGTTGATGATGGTGTGCTATTGAATAGCCAGCCAATTAACATTAGTGGCGCTCAAGATGAATTTTTATATTTCACTTTTGATGTTCCTTCAGGCGCCAGCGACCTTATGTTTAATTTAACTGGTGGTACAGGTGATGCGGATTTATATGTAAGTTTTGAAGCAGCACCGAGTGAAGCTATATATGATTGTCGCCCTTACATTGGTGGTAACGAAGAGTCGTGTGCTATAAATCCTGCACAAGTAGGCCGATACCATGTGATGGTTAGAGGTTATAATGCATTTGATAACGTTCAGTTAACAGCATCATTTACCCAAGTGACTTCTAACGTGCCAGCTGTGTGTGCTAGTCAAGGTAGCCGAAGCAGTGGCCGCTTAAATGATGGCGAAGTAATTTGTCTAGGTAATAGCGATCCTATGTGGTTTAGCATTGCAGATGTTCAAGGCCAAAATGGTATTGCGATCACCACCGCTAATGGTAGTGGTGATTTAAGTCTAAGCTACGCTGCAAGTGGTTGGCCAAATGGTAACAATGAAGTGGCTGAGTCAAATAATAGCGGAAATGGAGAGTGTATTTATATTTCAGGCCAGAGTGAATACTGGGGCTACCTAAAAGTAGCTGGTAATAGCACTGGTGCAAGCTTAGTCGTCGACTTTAACAGTCAAGGGTGTCGTTAGTTAATATATAAACTTAAAGCGTGATCTCACGCACTTTATATAATGGAGTCATCAGTTTTCTGGTGGCTCTTTTTTTATAAAGAAACAAATGCAAAGGTTCATTTCTTCAAAGTCAAAACACCCCTTTAGCTTTTTTCTGGTGTTTTAAACTAACTATAAATTGAACTACTTGGATGTAAAGTTGATAAATAAACATTCAATTGTACTTACGTTGCAAAAGTGTCGCCAAAGCTGACAACTTCAATATTGATGAGTGCATTGAAAGGTAATTAAATTAGGCCAAAGGTGGCTGAATACCAAGAGAAAGAAAGCAACATCAACTCAGTTAACGCTGGACTAAACAATGGTTATCTAAAGAGAAGATTAAAGCCACTTTCTTGCGAAAGTGGCGTTTGTCCTATTGTTAAGCTTAGGACAAAGTTAGCTCTTGAATAAGGCGAATAGGCTCACCATCAACATTTAAAATGGCCTTTACAGAAATCTGTTGTGGTTTGTCAGTTTTTGTTACTTTGAAGGTGTATGTTTTTTGTTCATAAGGTGCTAAATCAACACTTTTCTGTTGAGATTTTGCGGGAGTGGCTTGCTCGAATGATGTCGAGGTTAGAATAATGTCCCCAGTTGTTTCTCCAGAATAAGGACCAGATAAATTAAACGCTACTAACCAATGGTCTTCATGCTCTTTCGTTTTTACTACATTAAACTCAACGCCATTAAACGGGGTTACTCGCTTTGAGAGCGTAGTTTGGTGCGTTAACGACTTCCATTTGAGAGTTTGCGCAATAGTAATCTTATCAGCATTTATTTCTGTTGGCAGTGAGATATTATGTGTTCCTGAGCTCAAGTTGCGTTTTAGCTGATGAGTTTTGCTTGGCTTATCAGCGCTATCTATGAGTGATACTTGTGCAGTAATTTCTAAAGGGGAATCAGTTGGATTGACCACTCTTAAAAAAGGCTTCTGTTGGTGATAATAAATATCAGATTTAACCCCGGAAAGTGTACTAAAACCAGCATTATTTAATGTGGCTATATATTGACTTTCTAAGGCCTCTAGTTCAGAACTGGCTTCATCATGCAGCTCTATAGAGGGTAATTTTGCTAAAATATTACTCAACTCAAGATCGCATTGTGGTATAAACCCCTCGTGTTGCTGACAGGTTTTAAAAACTCGGTTTAGTAGATCATAATTTTTAAAAAGCCAAGGGTTTGTAAGCGCATTCTCTGCTGTGATAGGCAACAAGCGAGAAGGGGTAGGGTTAAATAAGTACGGAGTGATTTTATGATTGTTATTTTGACCTAACAAGCTGATCTTTTCGCTGTTAAGTGTTGCAATCATTTGCTTATTCAGGGGAATAGAAAACTGCTGGGTTACTTTCTTACTACCACGTTGAGCGTGTAAGTTAACGCGTAACTGTGCTTGCTCGAGCGTTAGGTTTATTGCAAGTTTCTTATCTGCAATTAATGCATCTTTTATCTCAGGTGTCAGGGCTATTTGCTTTGTTTTAAAGTTATCGTAGTTTTGTACATTTATAATTAAGTGACTGCTATCTTCAACAACCAGCATCAGCAATTGATCATCACTAGCCTGCTCTTCACCAACAAAAGTACGGCGATATTTTTGGTTTTTTTGGTTACGCTTTCCTTGTAATGCTATGCCAATTTTTCCTCGATGTAATTGAGCTGCTTCGAACTCGATTAGCGCGGCCACTTGGTTTTTATTTGCTACATCAATGAGTGAACTAGGTTTTGGCGCTGGAAAGTCCATGACTGGGTGGTTGGCAGCAGAGGGGGGATTAATATCTAATCGTGATAACGCCGTTGATTGAGTATTACGTAGCCAGTAAGCGTTGCCGTCTTGCTCCCAAGGCCCTGATACAATATGGAAACTAGGTTGGATATTTTCTACAAAATCAGCAAAACCTTGTTCTATTTCCGACCAATTTTTAAAAGTACTTTTAAGCAGTGAGTTAGCTGTTGAAAGTGTGGCTTCGCTGTGTGGGTTCGCCAGTCTTAGCTCTTCAATAAAGTGAGCAAAGTACTGTGCCCGTTCAGGAGAGCTTAAAAGGTAATGAATTATAAAAAAATTAAGTCCACGTTTTAGTGCTGGATCGTCATTTATTTCTTCAATTGTAGGTTTATTTGCGCTGTAATATTGTTTTAAACCGGTTTCAATGTAATTCATTGGGGCGCGATCAAATACCATGACGGTGAGTTGTTTTTGCTTAGGATCATAAACATGGTGAGCAATCGAATCAGCTAAACCTTCGGTGATCCAATTAGGTGCCCACGTTGAATGGCCGTTTAATGCCATATGAAAAGCATGCATGGTTTCGTGAATAACTATATAACGCTGATGGTGCTCACGGTGGCTGGGGAAATTATATCCGGCACGGTTATAAAACATGGTTTCACCACCGGCCGTTTTATGTACCCCACGTAAAAAACCATCATCAAGCATGGCTTCTCGTACACGGGAGCGACTACTACCATAAACAACTGCAATGCGTTGGCGCTCAATATTTGGGGGAGCCATACCAAATAAAGCAACATAATGTGGATATGCCATTTCAAGTAGCTCTAAGTATAGCGTGACCTTCTCTTTGGGTAGATCACTTTTTAGCGCAAAGTGCTTACTTACCCACCAGTTGTAGCCCCGACTATTTCCTATTTTGCCATCGCTGTATGTATATGGAATTGTTTTTCCTAAAAACTCAATATCGATATTATTGAGTGTGCTGGTATAGCCCTGGACGGTAATGTTTGCTTGCATTTTACTTGGGCCGCTTTTTATGTTGCCGATATCAGGTTTATTATTCGCACTAGTATTAGGCGTGGGCTGACAGGCAGTGAGTAGTAAAGTTAATAATGTGAGAGATATAATTTTTGTCATTTTAGTTGCTTTGTTTGTATATTGTATGCAATATAAAATACTGCGTTTAATTGAAAAAGTAAACTATGAATAATAACCAACAATTACAATCAGCAGCACAGCAGGGAACCGATAAAAATAAACAAACTTGGCGTAGCTTTGGGTTAGGTTTCTACTTGGCTAATACCATGGAAATTTTTGAGCGTTTAGCTTGGTATGGCTTTTTTGCAGTATCGTCGGTATATATGACCACACCCATTGAGCAAGGGGGGGTCGGATTTAGTGATGCAGAGCGAGGCGCCGTACAGGGGATAATTCCGTTTTTTTTATACTTATTACCTGTGATCACTGGGGCTTTTGCCGATCGCTATGGCTATAAAAAAATGTTTACATGCTCATTTGTTGTGATGGCGCCAAGCTATTACTTCTTAGGTCAAGTGACTGATTTTAATTCGTTCTTTATGATTTTAATGTTAGTCGCTTTTGGTGCATCCTGCTTTAAACCTGTTGTAGTTGGCACTATTAGTCAAAATACTAACGACAGTAACCGAGGATTAGGCTTTGGTATTTTTTACACTATGGTTAATTTGGGAGGCTTCATTGGCCCGTTAGTGGCTGGGTATTTAAGGACTATTAGTTGGGATGCGGTATTTATTATGTCGGCATCTTGGATTGTTATTAATTTTATTCCATTGCTTTTTTACAGTGAGTCAAGCAGTAAACTACGTAGCAGCATAGGTGCGGCAGCGGTTTTACAGCAAGCTCAACATGTTTTGGGTAACAGCCGTTTCGCATTATTACTGTTTACCAGTGTAATTATTTTAATGACGGGGGGAGTTAGCTGGTTAACGTACACTCAAGCTTTTTCACTAATTACGATTTGGTTAGCTGCGAACTGGTTATGGGATAAGTGCGTAAGCGTGCAAAAAGCGTCTAAATGGTATCTACAACCGGTAAGGGTTAGCAATCGTAGTTTTGCACTATATTTAGCAATATTAACGGGGTTTTGGACGGTATATAACCAACTTTTTTATACTCTACCTCTGTTTATACGTGACTATATTGATACTCAAGATTTAGTTGTACTCTTGAGTTACTTTGGTCAATCAGCAGTGGATTTTTTTGCTTATGTTGATATTCAAGCTTTAAGTAACAAACTGCAAACACTGGCTGCTACTCATAGTGTAACACCAGTCAAAGAGGTAAATTTAGAGGCTGTGCGTCTAGAGTTAGTCCACTTAAAAGTTAATGTTCCTGTTGCTGAAATAGCGCTATTTTTTAAACAAGCCAGTGCTTCTAGCTTTTCGGCTGAGCAAAGTATGCAATTGGCGCAGCAGTGGCTTAAATACCGACAGGTAAACCCTGAATACCTGATTAATTTAGATTTTGCAGCTATTGTTCTGTTACAAATAATAGTAAGTGTTAAATGCCAGCATTTTAAAGTTATATCTGTCCTAATAAGCGGTTTAATTGTCACTGCAGGTGCTTTTTTAGTGTTGTTATTAATGAGCGCGGGGGTATTACTAAGCCAATTGGGCGGTTTAGTAGTGGTAACGGTTATATTATTAATTGCTTTTGGTGAAATGCTCACTTCTCCAAAAAGCCAAGAGTATGTAGCGAGCATAGCTCCAACAGGCAGTGCTGCTATGTTTATGGGTTATTACTTTGTATCTATGGCATTAGGCTTTTTATTTGCTGGATTTTTGTCTGGGTGGAGTTATGGTTACTTAGTCAAAGAGATAAAATCCCCCGAAATCATGTGGCTATTATTTGCAGGCATTGCACTAGTTACCGGATTTGGTTTTTATTTATTAGCGCGATACAAAAGGGTTAAATAAATGATTTTTAAAAATCTGTTTATTTTAATCACCGTGCTTTTAATCAGTCATTGTGAGGCTGCTGCTAGTGAGGTGGTTGATTATAAAAACTTAATAGATAGAACCGGAAGCCCATATTATATGCAGGACTTTGAGCAAGGCGGCCACCAACGTTTTAGCCCTCTTTTTGATCTAGGCGCGTGGCATGGACATTTGCTACCAACAGATGAAAACGTCGGTGCGTTCACCGGGCCTGCTATTGTTACTGAGGAGTATTTAAATTTTATAGCGCCTTATCTAGAAAAGCTGACTGTTTATAAAGGCCTGAAAGTCGATGAGGCCAATAAAGTGAAGCTAGCAATGCGGGCTTACAGTGAACCCGGCGCGTTAGTGCAAGAGCTAAGCGGTGATGGGGTAAACATAACGCTTACTTTGCGCTTTGTGACAAATCGCACTTCATTAGTTAAAACACAGATTAAAACCACAGAGCCTGTTACATTACATTTCACAGGAAAACTTATAAACCATTTACGTGCTAACAATGGCACCGAAAAAGCGGGGCGTTCGCCATTTGTGGTTTATCCGAAATTAAACCCCCGATGGCAAGTCACCAGCAATAGTATTGCGATTAGTTTTGGCAAAGTAAGGGCGCATGGACACCTGCTCACCTCGGGGAGTTCACAGTTATTGCTTAAAAAAACATTAGCGGTTAAAACACGTCATGACGACCTAAGTTACTCAAGCAAAACGCACATAAAAAACAATCGCACATTCTACACAAGCTATTCATATTTATTAAATAATCAAGACGTGGTACGTGAAAGAGAGATTGTTGATGAAATTTTAAAGCAACCCGAACACTATTTATCACGTAGTAAATTACGTTGGCAAGAGTATATAAATAAAGCGACACAGCCAATTAGTAACAAGCAGCCAGCCTTACAAAAACTTGCGGTAAAAAGTGTTGAAACGTTAATTGGAAATTGGCGCAGTAAAGCTGGTGCAGTAGGTTTTGATACCGTTAGTCCTGCCGTGACCGGTCGCTGGTTTTCAGGTAATCAAACTTGGCCTTGGGATAGCTACAAGCAGGCATATGCACTGGTAACATTTAATCCAGAGCTTGCTAAACAAAATTTGAATGCTGTGTTTGAGCATCAAATAACGCCAAACGATGCTGTCAGGCCATGGGATGCTGGATTTATACCTGACTTAGTGGCCTATAATTTTAGTGCAAAACGCGGTGGGGACGGCACAAATTGGAATGAGCGTAATACTAAGCCAAGCTTGGCAGCTTGGGCTGTGTGGCAGGTGTTTGAAAATACAGGCGATACTCAGTGGCTCGCGCACATATACCCTAAACTAGTTGCTTATCGTGGATGGTGGCTACGCAATCGTGATCATAATAAAAACGGTGTGCCAGAGTATGGTGCCACGGTTGATAAAGCTCATAATACTCGTGACGGCAAGTTATTATTTAATGTAAAAACCTCGGCAGGTTGGCGAACAAGAAGTGGCTTAAAAAACTATAGGACTTACCTAAACGATGAAGCAACCTTAGAAATTAAAGTTCCGGCACAAACAGCCGCATCTTGGGAATCTGGTCGTGATGATGCTGCTGTGTTTGGTTTTATAAATAATCAACAGTTAAATCGTTATATAAAAAACGGCGGGATTCGTGGTGACTGGCACGTTGGTTTTGCAGAAAATCGTAATGATACAGGTACATTAGTTGGGTATTCATTATTGCAAGAATCTGTGGATCAAGCCTCTTATATGGCTGCTGATAACCGTTATTTAAGTAAAATAGCGAAGCAGCTTAAGTTACCGCACCAAGCAAGTTACTTTTTAAGGCAAGCCGCTCAGTTAAGGGATTATATCAATCGGTGCATGTTTGATAAAAATACAGGCTTCTACTACGACATTGAAATAGCAGATACCCCCTTAGCGAATGGTTGCGCTGGGAGGACTTTAGTAAAAAGAGGCAAAGGTCCTGAAGGGTGGTCACCGTTGTTTAATCAAGTAGCGAGTATGGAACAGGCCAGTGATGTGGTAAAAACAATGCTTGATAACAATGAGTTTAATACTTACGTTCCGCTTGGCAGTGCTGCGCTGACTAATCCGGCTTTCGGTGCGGATATTTATTGGCGTGGACGAGTATGGCTTGATCAAGCTTACTTTGGGTTAGCAGGTATGAGTCATTACGGTTATTGCAAACAAGCTCAGCAATTAAGTGAAAAGCTATTAAATCATGCCAATGGTTTGCTTTCTAATGCGCCAATACGTGAGAATTATAATCCGCTTAATGGTGAGCAACAAGGAGCGCCTAACTTTTCATGGAGCGCAGCACACTTATTACTAATTGCTCAAAAGCAAGGTAAATGGTGCCAATAATTGGCACTGTTTAATTCAGTTCACCAGACTAATCACACTATGGCATAAATTAATCACCACTGCTTAAGCTTCACAAATTACAAGAGAATTAACACAAATAGAATATTGTATACAATATTCTATTTGTGTTAATATTTATAGGAGTTACCTTTAAGCACAGGAAATATGATGAAAACAACGAACACAGATTGGCGCTTTTCAGTTATGCCGGCCGTATTCACATGGCTAAAAGAGTCTGAATCTGGATCATTTGAAATAGACTTTGATACAACAAAGAAATACGCTGCAGAAATTTTAAAAGTACAAGGGAAAGGCGGTAGTAGAATGGGGGGGCTTGTTGGCTCAGGCACATTAGGTGAAAATAGTTATCTAAGTGTTGATCAGCGTCTTTCTTTACTTGAAGCTCTTTCTGATGTTGCAAAAGAATACGGTGTGCCACTGATCAGTGGTGCTGCGGCAGAAACGAAAGAAGAAATAGCTGAAATTGTAAAGCAACTTGCATCTGTTGGCGTAGATACTGTCATGGTTATGCCACCAAAAACCAAAGAAGCACCTAGTGATGAAGATATGTATGCATATTATGCGCTTTGTGCAACAGCCGCTAAAGAGGCTGGCATTACAATTATGCCTTATAACAACCCAGATGCAGCTGGCTACCATGCGCTCTCAACCGAGCTTCTTAAAAAACTTGCTGCGCTTCCTGAAGTAACTGCGTTAAAAATATCGACGTCAGATGTTTCAATCATTGAGACGATAATGCTAGAAAACAAAGATGCAAAAATTTTGGCAGGTGTAGACACTGTCACTGTGCATGCCGGACTAGCAGGAGCATGTGGCGGGATCACAGGTGTAGGTTGTATCTTTCCAAAAGCGAGTGTGACGATGCAGGAGTATGTAAATAAAGGGGAATGGGCTGAGGCTAACAAAATTTCTCAGGCTATGAATTCCATCTCTTACTTGGATGCTCAACCGCTACTTATGGAGTACCTTAAGTGCGCATTTGGAATTCATCATGACGATAAGGATGGTGGACTTCGTACTTTCGGTAATAAATTAACTCAACAGCAAATTGATGACGTTCGTGCAAGATACCTTATAGCACGAGAGAGGCTTAAAGCTTTGGACTTGTTAGGCTAATTCGTTGTCTAGTTCTTTCAAGTACTAATTAGCTGCACGGTAAGTATTCGCCGTGCAGCAATGAGTATATTTATCTTATAACCCAAATGGGTTTTCGAGGCTATGAGCGGGTTCAGTGAACCACTTTGGACCATTTTCAGTAATATAAAAGTGATCCTCTAAACGCACACCAAATTCACCAGGTACAACTAGCATTGGCTCATTACTAAAGCACATACCTGCGGCTAGAGGTGTTTTATCGCCGCCGACTAGGTAAGGCCATTCATGGATGTCTAAGCCTATACCATGACCGGTACGGTGTGGGCAGCCAGGTGTTTGATACTCAGGGCCAAGGCCTTGCTCTGCTAAGTAAGAGCGGGCAGCGTTGTCGACACTCTCACAACTTTGACCTGTTTGAGCTGCATCAAAAGCGGCCATTTGTGCGGCTTTTTCATAATTCCAAAATTGGCGTTGGCGGTCTGTAGCTTCACCAAATACGTAAGTGCGAGTTATATCTGATAAGTAGTCGTGTACTTTACAGCCAGTATCAATTAAAACCATATCTCCTTTTTTAAGAATTTGTGGCTCTTTGACACCATGAGGAAATGATGTCGCGAGGCCAAACAAAACGATGCAAAAGTAGTTACCAGGCGCGCCAACTTTTTTGTGCGCTTGTTTAATAAATTCTTCTACCTCAGTTGTGCTTATACCCTCATATAGCATGCTGGCTGTGGCCTGATGAACTTTTAAGGTCATATCCATCGCACGCTGTATTAGCATTAGTTCATTGGCTGACTTATGCATGCGGCAATGAGCTGTAACAGGCTGTGCATTAACGAGGTTTAAGCCTGTTTGCGCTTTATTTATGCCATCGAAAATGAAAAACTGCGCGCTTTCGTCAATCCCTACAGTGCCGTTCTCAGCAATGCCCATTTCGGTGAGCACTTTGACAAATAATGCATAAGGGCTTTCGTGTTCAAGCCAGCCGCGAATTGGGCCTTCTATAACTTTAAAGCCATTGAGAGAGCCAATTTCAAAATCAGGGGCTATATATTGTACTTCGCCCTTCGCGGGTAAAATAGCACCGACCATGCGCTCACTTGCGTACCAGCGCATACCCGTAAAGTAAGTAAGGTTAGTCCCTGCATTTAAGTAAATTGCATCAATATTATTGGCTTGCATATACTCTTGAGCACGGGCAATACGGGCTAGATGCTCATCAGCTTGAATGGGAATTAAATCGCGAGTCATATTGGAAAGACTAGCAAGTGCTTGTTCTTTCGTTTGAGTACCAATACCTTTGGTCATCATTAGGTTCTCCTATGTATTTGTTTAATTATAATTTTTAAAGAATTAGCGCATAAACCGGTTTATAGAATATGGCTCTAAATTTATGGAGGGGGCTTTATTGAGACACAAATCTGTAATTAACTCGGAAGTTATGGCTCCTTGTGTCAACCCTAAATGCTGATGACCAAAGGCAAAGTACAGGTTATTGTGATTGGGGGCTTGGCCTATTATAGGTAATGAGTCAGGCAATGATGGCCTACAGCCCATCCATGTAGTCTTGGCACTAAGAGGCTGGCTAGCTAATAACGCTTGTGCATGGGGCAGTAAAGCTAATGCACGTTTATTATTAGCCTTTCTATTTATACCCGCAAACTCCACTGTGCCTGCCACTCTTAACCCTTGACTCATCGGGGTCATGATAAGACTCCGTTCAGCAGAAGCTACGGGCCGTGTTAGGCCATGGTTAATATTAACCATACAGTGGTAACCACGCTCGGTATCTAAGGGTGCTGTGTATCCAAGCGGCTCGATGAGAGAGGCACTCCAAGCACCCGCTGCGATCACGACTTTATCGAAATTGAGACTATCTTGTTCATCACTCACCATAAAACCTTCACTCTTAGGCGTGATAGCAACTACTTTCTGTTGACGAAATTGCCCTTTTAATAAACTGAACTTTTGCGCTAATTGGATACAAAATAAATGTGGTTCAATACTATGAGCAACGTCTTCAAATAATAAAGCGTGTTTTATTTTGTCGGATAAACTGGGCTCTAGAGCATGTACTTGCTTTGTATCAAGTAGCTTTACTTTAATTCCTTGCGCTTGATACATAGCCAAGGTGCGCTGCACATCAACCAATGGGGTTTTTTCAAAGGTAAGTAAACTCCCTTGTTTAGTAAGCAGGTGGCCCAGTTGATAGTTTGCTAATAATCTTTCATAAGCATGAATTGCATGTTCATTTAAGGCTTTGAGAGCATGTGTATGTGCAATAAATCTGGCACTAGGCATATTTTTAATAAACTGCCAAAACCAAGGGAGAGCTTTTATTGCATAGCGCCAATCAATGCGCAATGGTCCTAATGGGTTAAAAAGCATAGCAGGTAATTTTTTTAATAATGCTACCTGCGCTAGAGGAAATACCTGTTCGGTGGCAAAGTGCCCAGCATTACCTTTTGAACAGCCTTGCGCTAGGCCATTTTCATCGTATAGCGTCACTGCAAAGCCAGCTTGTTGTAACTGTAAAGCTGTGCAAATACCAATTACACCGGCACCGATCACGGCGACTCTTTGAGTTCTTGTATTGGTCAAAATTACCTTCCCCTGATGATAAAAGTAAAACGCTATACGTTTTATAAAAAATAAATCGATATTGTATTTACTGACAAGTAGTAAGAAAAAACTCTACAAGCTCTTTCTAACTCATTTTTAGATATAATTTTCAATTAGTTATGTGTAATTAGTTATTTGTAATCTTTTAAGCGTGTGTACCTATAAATTTAATATTAAAATAGGATATTGATTATTGTATACAATATACTTATCATATCAAGCATAAATTCAGTTCGGAATAGGCAAATGAAAACCAATTGGCATGGTATAAACCCAGCAATAGCCGCTCAGTTTAATATTGATGAGTTAGTTAGCTCTACATGGCAACTAGTTGGCAGCGCTATAGTAAAAGCTATAGCAGATTTTAAACTACTGGTTGTAAATGAAAAAACTTCTTCATCAACGCTTAACGATACTGCGAAAGCGTATTGTGTTGATGTAAATAAACCTAAATTGGATTAAGTGATGCGCAAAGGAACATTTTTTTGTATAGATGGCCATACTTGCGGTAACCCTGTGCGGCTTATAACAAGTGGCCACCCTCTGTTACAGGGAAATACCATGAGCGAAAAGCGCCAGGACTTTTTAGCTAACCATGACTGGATCCGTCAAGCGCTCATGTTTGAGCCCAGAGGTCACGATATGATGTCGGGCGGTTTTTTATACCCACCTACTAGCGAAGATGGTGATGCAGCCATTTTATTTGTAGAAACTTCCGGCTGCTTACCTATGTGTGGTCACGGTACAATGGGTATTGTTACCTTCGCCTTAGAGCATGGTTTGCTACATGCTAAAACCCCCGGTACTTTAAAACTGGATACGCCAGCAGGACGAGTTCAGGTCAATTATGAAATGATTGGTGGTAAAGTGCAGTGGGTTAAAATTTACAATGTGCCTGCTTATTTAGCGCATCAGTCTATATGTATCAATATTCCAGAGTTGGGCGAATTAAAGGTTGATATCGCCTTTGGTGGTAACTTTTATATTATTGTTGAACCACAGAGCAACTTTAAAGGTATTGAACATTTTAGTGCAGGGCAATTACTCAAATACAGCCCATTAGTGCGTGATGCTATTAATACCAAAATACAATGTATCCATCCGCTCGACTCTACCGTTCAAGGTGCTAGCCATGTGTTATGGACTGGCTCACCCAAAAATTCCAACTCAGATGCGGCTAATGCGGTTTTTTATGGAGATAAAGCCATTGACCGCTCACCATGCGGAACAGGCACTAGCGCCCGCATGGCTCAGTTGTTTAGTAAAGGCTTATTGCAGCAAGGCGATGCATTTATTCATGAAAGTTATATTGGCAGCCAGTTTATTGGCTGTATAGAGCAGGTGTCTGAAGTGGCAGGTCAAACTGCTATTTTACCTAGCATTCGCGGCTGGTCTCGGGTAACCGGAACGAGCACCATTACAGTAGATGACGACGACCCATATGCCTATGGGTTTCAAGTAATTTAACGAGGAGAAAAGCATGACATTAACAGGACAAAGCCTAATTGCCGGACAATGGCAAGGTCGCGCTGAGCAAGGTGAATTTCAAGCCTTTTCACCGGCTAAAAATCAACCATTATCGACACGCTACTTTAATGTAACGAGTACTCAGTTAAATACGGCAGTTGATGCTGCTGATAATGCTTTTATCGAGTACAGAAAAACGAGTTTTAGTCAGCGTGCAGATTTTTTAGAGTGTATTGCAGAGCAAATTTTAGCACTTGGCGATGATTTACTAACGCAAACCGCGCAAGAAACCAATTTACCTATAGCACGCTTACAAGGTGAGCGAATGCGCACGGTTAATCAGTTAAAAGCATTTGCCAGTGCACTGCGTGAAAACCCAGACTCACCACTAGGTTTAAAGCTGCTTGATGAAGCTGATAGTAATCGCTCGCCACTACCTAAACCTCGTACAGAGCTTAATTACTTACCTCTTGGGCCTGTAGCTGTATTTGGTGCGTCTAATTTTCCGTATGCATTTTCAACACTCGGGGGGGATACCGCCGCCGCACTTGCAGCAGGCTGCCCAGTGGTTGTTAAAAATCATACTGCGCATCCAGGCACTGGGGAGCTAATGGCCCGTGCAGCGCTTGCTGCGATTAAAGAATGTGATATGCCGCTAGGTGTATTTTCAATGCTGCAAAGTGATGTTTACGATATTTCGCATCAATTAGTCGCGGCGCCAGCTATTAAAGCTGTTGGTTTTACGGGGTCATTTAATGTCGCACGTTTACTACAAGAAACAATTGCCAAGCGTTCAGAGCCTATTCCGTTTTATGGCGAGCTCGGCAGTATAAATCCACAAATAGTTTTACCAAAAAAAGCTCAAAATGAAGGTAAAGCTATGGCTGAAGCGCTATGCCAATCAATGCTAATGGGTAATGGCCAATTTTGTACCAGTCCTGGCTTATGGCTGGTACCAACGGGCTGTGATGAATTAGAAGCCGAGGTAGCCAACTGCATTAGTGCAGCCGCCTCAGATACTTTATTAACCCCAGGTATTGTGAAGACCTTTAAAAAGCAAGTTAGCCAGCGCAGTGAGCTCGAAAACGTAGAGCTTATTGCAAAAGGCGCACTTACAGAAGACTTTCATGGTAATGCCCATGTATTTGCCTGTAATGTTGATACCTATTTAGCAACCCCTGCATTACGTGAAGAAGTATTTGGCCCAGCCGCTTTATTGGTTCGCTATGAAAGCATAGAGCAGTTAAGTTTACTAGTAGCAGCGCTTGAAGGGCAGCTTACGGCAAGTGTGCATGACAGCGCTGATGATTTAGCTAAAGCTGAACACGTTATAGAAGAGCTGAAATACAAAGTAGGGCGTTTAATACACAATCAAATGCCAACCGGCGTAGAAGTATGTGGCTCAATGAACCATGGTGGACCATTTCCAAGCTCCACAGATGTACGTAGCACTTCCGTTGGGTTAAATGCAATGTTGAGATTTTTGCGACCAATTTGCTATCAGTCTTAGTTAATTGTAGCGGGAGTGCAAATTGCATTTCCCGCTATCTCTTTATTATGAAGGATTCTAACTTGGCATGCGTGTTTTCATAGGTATAATGCATATTAAATGCAATTTATAGAAATTACTATGGCCATAGAACATAAAACTCGAACTCAGCTTGTTGCAGAAGCTATCCGCGAAAAAATTCTTTCAGGTGAAATCAAAGCGGGAGATCCATTACGTCAAGCAGCATTAGCCACTGAGCTAAACGTAAGTCGGATTCCAGTACGTGAAGCTTTGCTTCAACTCGAAGCTGAAGGGTTAGTCAACTTTGAAGCTCATAAAGGTGCGACTGCTACACAGCTTTCGGCATCTCAAATTGATGAGATTTTTGATTTAAGAGCATTGCTCGAAGCGGAACTACTAAAACATTCGATAAATAATTTAACTGATCAGGATTTAATTGATGCAGAATTAATTTTAGCTGAGCTTGAAAGCGCTATGGACGCTGGCGATACTCATTTAGCTACTGGAGATTTAAACAGTCAGTTTCATGCTAAATTATACAGCCGCGCCGCGCGCCCACAAACCCGTGAGCTGGTTGATATGTATAGTAAAAACTCTGAGCGCTATGTACGTATGCATATTTTATTGGCAGGTGGTTTAACAAAAGCTCCTGAAGAGCACCGTACTTTACTTGAGTTATGCAGAAAAAAAGACTGTCAAAATGCCTGTGAATTTCTAAAAAATCATATTGTTAAAGCTAAAAACGATATAAAAAAATTACTAATAAAATTAGAAGGTGAAAAAAGTAATTAAAAAATATACCTAGCAACTAGTACAGGCTATTAAACTCTAATTTATAACTTTAGGCATTGCTTTTGCTTTCCAGCAGCAATAATACAGAAGTGATGCCTTCCCTCCCTTTTTATTATTCCAATTAGCACCATAAATAGATCCTTTCTGTTGGGTCGAAAGTTCATAAGAATTTTTCACTAATAAGATCAGTTGCTTAAAGATGAATATGAATTATGTGTATATTTAATATTGTATACAATATGTAATGAGTGTATATTTTTTGTCGTCTAAGTTAAATAGGCAATAAAACCAACAGGAACAAGGGAACATTCACATGTTTACAAATAATAAAAAGCAAACTCGGGGAATAGGCATTAAATCGCTGTTAGCAACGGCGGTAACGGCTGCATTAATAATGACTCCTACAGCAAAAGCAGTTGATGGTAGTAGCATTGTTAAAGGTCATGTAGTGGCACAAGCTGGCAACGATTTAACCGGGGCTACAATAACTTTAAAACATAAAAGTAAAGGCTTAGTGTATACCATTACTAGTAATAATGATGGTGACTATTTACTGCGCAATGTGCCAGTTGGTACATATGATGTCACTATAAGTAAAGAAGGCTTTGAGCCGTTAGTTGAAGAAAATGTTGCAGTGACGATTGGTCAATCAATTATTCTCGATGCACAATTATATAAAGCCGGTAGTGATATTGAGCGAATTGCTGTTACGGGATCCGCCATTCGCCGTGTAGATATGGCTTCGTCTACTTCAGGTCTAACATTCAGTGATGCTGAATTAAAAGCTATGCCAGTAAACACTGGTTTTGAAAGTATTGCGTTATTAGCTCCAGGTACAGCGGCACCGGGTGGCGCAAGTTTTAATGGTGCTTCAAGCTTTGGTGGTTCATCAGCAGCTGAAAATGGTTATTACTTTAATGGCTTAAACGTAACCAGTATCCGTACAGGTTTAGGCTCAATTCGCTTGCCATGGGAAGCTATTTCACAAACGCAAGTGAAAACGGGTGGTGTTAGCCCTGAGTTTGGTGGAGCACTTGGCGGTATTGTTAATGCGGTGTCTAAGTCTGGTGATAATGACTTTAACTTCGGTGCAGAAGTACGTTGGGATCCTGATGGTTTACTTAGCCAGCACGACTCTATTTATCAAGAAAATGGGACTATTAGCACTAATACGAAGCAAAGTAGTTACGATTTTAAAGAGCTTCAGTTATGGGCTAGTGGTGCAATCATCGAAGATACCTTGTTTTTTTATGGTTTGTTTGCACCGCGCCGTGAAGAGTCAACTGGCGCAGGACAAACAACTTATTCTGATTTTGAGCGCGATGAAGACCGCTGGTTTACAAAAGTAGATTGGTTTATAAATGAAGATCACTCAGTGGGTTTTTCAGCAATGAACAATAAGCGCACTTGGACCGATAAAACCTTTGCTTACAGCTGGCAAGAGAATGTGATTGGTGAGCAACAAGGTGTGGATGCACCAGGGGAAGATGGCGGTAAAGTATATAGCTTAAATTATAATGGCTACCTAACTGATACTTTTTCTGTTTCAGCAGTTGTTGGCCGAGTGACTGAAAACGTTGAAAATGTAGTCGCATCTCCAAATCCTGGAGTTTGGGATGAACGTGATGGTTTTGTCACTTTAAGTCAACACACAAATTCATCGGTAACAGAACAAGAATTTACGCGTGACCAAGCAAGAATTGATTTCAACTGGGATCTAGATATGCATTCAATCCAGTTTGGTGTTGATTACACTAATGTAAAAGTTGATTACTTTGAGGGCCAAAACGGCATTGGTGATGCAGAAGGTTGGTGGACGGTTAAAACTGCCGGTGATAATGATATATCGGGAGCTTCTTTAGGAAGTGACTTTATAGAAAGACGAGTTCGAAGTCGCGAAGTCGATTCAGATACAACTTCACTCGCTTTTTATATTAACGACTCATGGCAAGCAACCGATAATTTAGTGCTTAACATGGGGCTACGCTATAGCCAGTTTGAAAACACGGTATCAGATGGTCGTGCCTTCGTTGATATTGACAATCAAATAGCACCGCGTTTGCAAGCTATTTATGATGTATCGGGTGATGGCAGCGCTAAGATTTTTGCTACATATGGACGTTATTTCCAACCCGTATCTGCGAACATGAATATCACCCAAGGATCTGCTTCGATTGAATGGTTTGAGTACTTTGAGTTAGATGAACTAGACGCAAACGGTGCACCAACTTTAATGGCTGATGGCTCGCCAAGCAGAGGAGATATGTTGCGAGATAGGCGTTGGCGCCAGCGTGGTATTACTGAACCAGGGTTGATTGCTTCATCTGCATTAAAACCAATGTACAGTGATGAATTTACTATCGGCTATCAGCAAGAAGTATTCGATACTATGTCAGCGGGTGTACGCGCTATTTATCGTGATCTTGGACGCAGCGTTGAAGACACTGATGTCGGCCCAGTATTAGCTAAAAAGCTTGCAGAAATGGGCATTACCGATAACGTGGGTCAAGGTTCTTACTATGTGCTTAATAACCCAGGTGAAGCTATTCAAATGTCATATGATTTTGACGGTGATGGTCAGGTTGATGAGGTTAATTTAAGTGCTGATGAACTTGCTTTACCAGAGGCGCAGCGTAAGTACTTAGCACTTGAGTTTACCTTAGATGGCAATGTGACGGATGATTTACGAATTAATACTTCGTATACCTGGTCACATAGTTATGGTAACACTGAAGGGCTTGTGAAAACGGATAACGACCAAGCTGATCCAGGCTGGACAACCTCTTATGACTATGGCGATTTGATGGATCACGGCTACGGTAACTTACCTAACGACCACCGCCATGCATTTAAATTCAGTGGTGCATACAACATCACAGAAGCTCTGACCATTGGTCTTGTTGCCCGTACTACATCAGGCCGTCCTAAAAGTTACTTTTCAGTTCATCCAGCGGGCGTAGATAGCTGTGCAGAGGGGAATCCTTGGGATGCGTGTATTAGCCAATACTATGATCAAGCATCACATTACGATGAAAATGGTAATCCAGCTCCTCGTGGTAGCAAAGGAAACCTACCTTGGTTAACGAATGTCGATATGTCATTGACTTATAACACGGACTTTTTTGGTACCGATATGACTTTAAAAGGCACCGTCTATAACTTATTTGATGGTGATAGTGCTATGTCAATCAATGAAGAGCGTGCGCAGTACGGTGATAATGGCTTAGAACTGAATCCAGACTATGGACTCGTGACGGGGCGTCAAGGCGCGCGTTATGTGTCTTTAGTTGCACGTATAGAGTTTTAACTCCCTAGTGAAACAGCTGTTTGAAAACAGCGGACTAAGCTATTTATCTTAGGGTAATTTAGTGTGTTGTTTTGATGTTTAAGCACATGCTCATTTGAGCCATACAGCCTTAATGCTGAGCAGGAAACTGCTTGGCATTTTTCGTATAAATTTTAAGGTTAACTATGACGAACAGTTTATATTCTCATTGGCAACAGCCTAAAGATGGTTGGCTGCAAGTGGATACTCTTGATATGCATACCGGCGGTGAACCTTTACGCATAATCATTGATGGGTTTGCTGAACTACAAGGGCAAACCATGATTGAAAAGCGAGCTGATTGCCTAACAAGATTCGATCACCTACGTAAAGCACTGATGTTCGAACCCCGAGGTCATGCTGATATGTACGGCGCGTTGATCACAAAACCTGAACGTAAAGATAGCCATTTTGGCGTACTGTTTTTACATAATGAAGGCTATAGCACAATGTGTGGTCACGCTATCATTGCGCTTGCCACAGCAGCTAAAGATAGCAGCATTTGCAACTTTATTGAAGGCGTTAATGAGTTACGTATAGATACACCTGCAGGGCTTATCAAGGCGTATATTACTCTTCGAAATAACCAACTAATAAGTGTTTGTTTTGATAATGTTGCAAGTTATGCAGAAAAACTTGATATGCCAATAGAGATACCTCTGTTCGGTACCGTCAATTGTGATATTGCTTATGGCGGCGCTTATTATGCTTTTGTCGATGCTGATACTTTGGATGTAAGTTTGGCGCCCAACGATTATGAACAAATTATTAGCTTAGGAAAAATCATTAAGCAGGATGTTAATAGCCACTACCAACCAAAACACCCGACCGATGATGCATTAAGTTTTTTATATGGGGTGATTTTCTATTCAAATTCACAAAAAAGTCATTCTGTATTTAGCCGCCATGTCTGCATTTTTGCTGAGGGCGAATTAGATCGCAGCCCTACTGGTACCGGCGTGAGTGCCAGAGCTGCATTAGAGTTTGCAAAAGGCAGGCTTAAATTAGGACAGCAAATAAAAATAGAGAGTATTTTAGGCTCTATATTTTCAGTTGAGCTAAAAGCGCAACGCATGTTAGCTGATACCCATGCAGTAATACCTAGAGTGAGCGGTGAAGCTTTTGTCACTGGCAAACATACTTTTTTAATTGATCCAAATGATCCCCTAAAGCAAGGATTTATATTTCGATGAAAAATCAATTTACCTCTCGCCAACAATTACTAAAGCAGGCATTAAAAAAAAATGGGTTAACAGCGCTACTCGTATTAGGCCATGAAAATATTCGTTACTTAAGTGGCTTTAGCGGTAATGCTGCTTACGCGTTAATAACTGCGGAGGAAAGTGTACTAATAACCGATTATCGCTATTTTGGCCGAGCTCAAGAAGAGTCTATTGGCTTTGAGGTTGTCAGCCGTGATCGTGATAGTGAAACATTAGGTCAGTGCATAAACCGTTTTTTAACGACTAATAGTCAATTAGGTTTTGATGCCGCTTTTATTGATGTTGCACTTTGGCAGCAAGTGGCAAGTGAGTTGACTAGTCATACAGTTACACAAGTTACCGGTATGGTTGAACGTTTACGCATGGTTAAAAATGATTGGGAAGTCGAGCAAATAAAAGCGGCTGCGGCCATTGCTGACGAAGCGCTTAGACAAACATTACCCTATTTTAAAGAAGGTGTAACAGAGCGAGACCTAGCGTTGGAACTTGAATTCAGAATGCAAAAATTAGGCTCTGAAGGAATGTCGTTTGCCACTATTTTAATGTTTGGAGAGCGTTGTGCACTGCCTCATGGCAGCCCGAGTGAACGTACTCTATCTAAAGGTGATTTTATTACTCTTGATTTTGGCGCAGTGGTGAATGGTTACCGCTCTGATATGACTCGCAGTTATGTACTTGGTAAAGCTTCAAAGAAACAATCAGCAATCTATCAAAGCGTAAGCAATGCTCAGCAAGCAGCGATCAACCTACTCAAAGCAGGTGTTGACTGTCTAGACTTACAAAACATCTCACAGCAAGTACTCGATGACTCTGGTTTTGGTAAATGGGCAGGGCAAGGGTTGGGCCATGGAGTTGGCTTGTTTTTACATGAGTTGCCCTTTATTAATAAAAATTGCCGTCATGTTTTAGAGGCAGGTAATGTGATCACGATTGAACCAGGTATTTACATTCCGAATTTTGGTGGTGTGCGAATAGAAGACGATATTTTAATAACTCAAAATGGTTATGAAGTATTAACTCAGGCCCCTAAGCCGTTCGAATTGGAGGGGTAGGATGAAAGTAATAGATCAAACGCAAATTGATGCTGTCCTAGATTTTGACTCGCTTCGCATTGCTTTACAAAAAGGGTTTGCTCAGCAGTTTACTATGCCCAAGCGTCATGTGTATGAGTTAGATAAAACATACACAAACCATGACGCATTTGCCGTATTACCAGCATGGAATGAACAGGTTATTGGAGTAAAGGCATTTACCTACTTTCCAAGTAATACTGATAGTGAGTATGCGTCACTTTATTCAAAAATAATGCTGTTCTCTCGCGCTCATGGTGAACCTCTTGCTCTAGTTGATGGTACACGTGTAACACTTTGGCGCACAGCTGTAGTATCTGCTTTGGCAAGCTACTATTTATCGCGAAAAGATAGCCAGCATTTAGTGTTTTTTGGCAGCGGCAATTTAGCTGAGTATATGGTTCGAGCACACTTGAGTGTGCGCGATTTTAAATGTGTAACGTTAATTGGGCGTAATCAAGATAAAGTTGCTGTTTTACACAATAGCTTACAGCGTGCATTTACTGATATTGAGTTTGTTATCGGACAAAGTTGTGAAAAAGTTATTAAAAGTGCCGATGTGATCAGCTGCGCAACAGGTTCACCAACGCCATTATTTAAAGGTGGATGGTTAAAGCCTGGTACGCATGTTGATTTGATTGGTAATCATCGCTGCGACTCGCGCGAATGTGACAGTGTTACTATCGCACAAAGTAAGGTATATGTAGATAGCAAGGAGAATGTTCTTGCTGAAGCTGGTGAATTGTTGATTCCTATTTCTGAGGGAGTTTTTGATGAAGCTAATATATCCGGCGAGCTTGCGGAGCTAGCTAAAAAAAATAACTATGAGAGAAAATGTGAATCCGATATAACAGTATTTAAGTCTGTTGGCACAGCGTTAAGTGATCTTATAACTGCACATTATATTTATAAGTCATTAAAAAATGAATAGCTTATTACTTTTATTATTAGGGCTTTGTTTCGTTATGTTGAGCTTACTAACATTTATAAGATGGCTCAGGATTCGTTATGATAAGCACCATTGGCGAGTTTGTAAAATTGTAAACATTCACAATGTAATTGATAATAACGTGCGCAATTTAGAGCTTTTCTACTACAAAAAAATATTAGTCAGCTATGAATTTAAAAGCAAGATTTATAGTGTTTATATTGCATTTGATCATCAACTTATAGCCCAGTTTAAAAATGGGATTGATTGTACAATTTTAATTGACTCAAACAATCCTAATGTCACTTATCTTAATAGTAATTACTGGGTGAAGTACTGTGGAGTTTGGCTTTTTTCGGGCATTATTTTTATAGCTTCAAGTTTTTTAAATTCTAATTAAATTGTAATGTCTAAGTTAGGTGGTTGGTTGAGTGTATAATTGTAGATGTCAACATACTTTCATCTCAAATGAGAATTATTAGAGTATGGTTTTCATACTGCCGCATTAAAATTCGTGATGATGAACTGCGTTAGTAGATATAATAGAAATGGCAAAATTAGTTGGAAAGATGCTAATAATTATCAGTTAATGTATGTCTACTCAGCTTCTCATACTTGAAAGAAGTGTTGCTTGTTTTGTAGCTATGCCAGTTGAATAGCACCATTACAAGTCTAAATACTTAGTATAGCTAAAGTTGTTAGTAATTTAGAAATTCATAATGTTTAAAATTTTAAAAATTGATCGTAGAATTAAAAAAATTATGTGTAAGATACTTTAAACGAATGTCCCAAGATAAATACGTATCAATTACAGAAGCAGCAAGATATGCTCGAGAGAAAAAGTTATCTTCAATTAAAGAATGGCTTGAGGCCAGTGAAGGTGATGAATTTCCAGAGTCTATTCCTAAGCGCCCACCTAATGTATATGGCTGTAAATGGTCAGAAGTTTTAGCTCCTAAAAACTCACCTGGTTGTGGGCGATTCGTTGAGTTTCATGAAGCTTGTCGAATTGCTCGGACATTGGGTGTTGAGACGATGACGCAATTTAGGGAGTTGAGTAAAGAGGGTGGTAGGCCTGCTAATATACCATCAAATCCAAATCTTCATTACAAAAGTGAATGGAAAGGTTGGGTTCATTTCTTAACTGGAAAAACTGAGTAAAGATTTCAGCTGTTATTAGTATTAATCATCAGTCTCTTTTCAAATCTGTTCTTATTTCAAGCATACAATGGCGTTGTAGTTAATACTTAGACTGCTAATGGTCGTATGTTGTGTCGGAGTTTTTTGTCTCCTAGCAGCTCCACTATTTTGGTTTGAGAATCGGAAAACCAAACCTTCAGCTGTAAAAACTAACTCAACTTTTCCTAAATTATCTGTCAAAAATAGATTTTTTTCAGGCATTTCTGAAATCCATTTCAAGTAAATTAATAAGCTCAATTTAATAGATTTTCAAATTTGGACCAAATTCAAAAAGGAATTCTATTTAGAATAACAACTTACTTTGGGTTCTAAAATGCTATTTCGTAAACTATTACTACTAGCCTTGGTATATATATCTTTCAGCACTAAAGCTGAAACCACAGTAAATGTTGATCCTGTAAACACCTTGTCTTCTAAAAGCTTACTAAGTAGTAAAACTGATGAGCCGTTTACAATAATAAAGGTACCAACATTGTACACCTTGGACGGAAATAAGGCTTTTGGTGAACAGCAGATCACATTTAAGTTACATAGTGACGCACCAAGCTCTGTTGTTGTAAATGGAATTACTGTAACAAAAGGGCAAACTGTTCAATTTGACAAGGCTGTTAACTCAGCTGGCGGTCTAGATATTCCAATTTACCCAGGGGTAGTTGGATCATCAGGAGCTGCAAATTATACCATCACTCTTAGTGTCAAAGGGGCAACATGTCCTGAAGGTTACATTTTATCTGGCGGAATGTGTTACAGAACCACGACTCAACCAGCAATTAAAGTATGTCCATCAGGTTATTTTTACAGTCTCAATTCGGGAGATTGTTCTAAAACATATACAGTAGACGCCACTAAGAACTGCCCTGCAGGTACAACGTATTCAAATGGTGTATGTATGGGTTCATCGAGCTCGCCTGCTAGCTCATCTTGCCCCGCTGGATATACGCGCTCAGGAAGTAGTTGTTATAAAGACACTCAAATTGATGCAACTAAATATTGCTCAGTTGGTACCACATACTCAAATGGTTTATGTCTAGGTTCATCGAGCTCGCCTGCAAGTTCATCATGCCCTGCTGGATATACGCGTTCTGGTAATAGTTGTTATAAAGAAGTTCAAATTGATGCATCTAAGAGTTGCCCTTCTGGATATTCGAATACTGGTTCTGGTTGTGTGAAAAATGAATATGGTACTCCAGCGTACTCGTGTCCATCAGGTTCTACATTAAATGGAACTAAGTGTGAAAGAAAAGAATATGTCTTCAAAGTATATGTATGTCCGGCAGGTCAGACTGCTTCACCGGATGTAACGTCATACCCAATGAAATATTATTGTTACTCCAACGGTGTCAGTATGGGTGAAACAACAACTAAAAGTTGCCCTGCAGGATATGTAAACGACACAAGTCGATATCCATTCGAATGTTCAGCTACTGCATCAGTGGCATCAGTTGTCTCTTGTCCAAGCGGATATACTTCTAGTGGCTCTAACTGTGTTAAATCAACAACAGTTTCATATAATTACTCTTGTCCATCACA
This sequence comes from Pseudoalteromonas lipolytica, assembly GCF_003515105.1. Classification (NCBI taxonomy): domain Bacteria; kingdom Pseudomonadati; phylum Pseudomonadota; class Gammaproteobacteria; order Alteromonadales; family Pseudoalteromonadaceae; genus Pseudoalteromonas; species Pseudoalteromonas lipolytica. The sequence goes on from NZ_CP032092.1 coordinate 236,911, forward strand.
ATACAGTTTATCAGGGTCGAAATGTAACAAGAGAGATAATGCGAATTTAGTTTACTCATGTCCGGCTGGTGGTACATTAAATGGTACAAGCTGTGTTAGCTCCACATCTACAGCTGTGACTTACTCTTGCTCGTCACAATATAGTTTGTCAGGGTCTAAATGTAATAAGAGAGAGAATGCGAGTTTAGTTTACTCATGTCCGGCTGGTGGCTCACTAAGTGGCACTAGCTGCGTTAGCTCCACATCTACCGCTGTAACTTACTCTTGCCCAACAGATTATATTTTATCAGGGGATCAGTGTAGTAGAACTGAAGAAGTTCCAAGTACTAATACTTGCCCTGCAGGTTGGAGCCTAGAAGGGGAGGAGTGTACTAAAACCGAATCAGTTGCACCATAATACCTTCCACCAAGTCCAATTTTAAAAATTGGACTTGGTTTAAAACCACTTCAACCAGAAACATTTTAAAAAATAGATTAAATTTCAAAATTACTCTTTTTTCCCGCCTTTTAATTAGAAACAAGCTGTAAATTATATGTAGTTATTCGAACTTGGTATTTTACATATGTCATTGAAAGATATTGGAAATCAAATTCAAAAGGCTTTAAATGTATTTTTAATGCCTTATCCAGAGCTAATTAAAAATGGGGCTGGGACCAGTAAACAAGAAATGAATGATATTGGTTTTGCTATTTTCTCGGAGCTGAAGTCGGCAATGGATATCATTTCTGAATTAGGGAGAACACCAAGCATAGCGCCAATGGATTTAAACCAACTTACCATTCCAGCAGATGTATTTTTAAATAATGAAGATATAAGAAACGCTATTCTAAAAAATAATCCAGATGTCACTTTAGAATCTTTAGCTGAAATGAATGGCCTGTTTATAAACCCAAAAACAGGTGATGTGTTTAAGAAACATGCTCAGCTAAGGATTTAAGATGGACATAAATTTGTCAAAAGGCTTTGCTGAGGCAGAGAAAAACTTAAAGTCTGCACAATCATTATTGCTTGCTAAGTATGATGTATCTTGGATATCTAACCCGGATAACATCGATTTAGAACGAATAACGTTAATAGATAAAGAAACTTTAATCGAAATTAATGACGCTCTTGAAATGATCGCTCAAGCCAAGGGCGCTATTAAATTAGAGGGGGAAGTATGAAAAATCAGTTCTTGATTTGGTTTTTAATTGGAGTAATTATATTTTTTTTAGACTTCATGAAACTTGATACAGAAAATATAAAATGGCTGTTAGCTGTTGTGGCTGGTGTATTTATAATTGCCTTTTTTTTCATATCAAGTAAAGCGGGCGACTAAAAAAATCATATAAATCAGCGCTTTAAGTCCGATACTGGCTAGTATCGGACTAATTTTTCGCTTCAAAAATTAATATGCTCTTACTAATAACTCTTCTTATTTTCAATATTTTATTGAGAGAATACATAAAGCAAAGCAACACCAAATTTTCCAAAATACTATTTTTGATTGGGATACCTTTGCATGAAGCTGCTCATTATTTTATAGCCCGATTAACCTTAAGGAAAATTGTACGCTGTAAGTTCATACCAAATTTTAATATGTCCCCAACTGCCTATGTTACATATAAGAGCGGCTCTTCAATTGGTTCTAAAATTATTGATTTACTCATTGGTATGGCGCCTTTGTACTTGGGCGCAGTTGCAATATATTTTATAGGCCCAGAACCAATTCAACCATACCCTTATGTTTCGTATTTTCTACGCTGGTTGGTGGTTTTAGCTATAGCTCAATGCATGCTTCCTTCATGGCAAGATATTAAGAATTCAATGCCTGGTATTTTAATATTTTCGATACCTTTTGCATTAATTTACGCCCATCTAAATATTGACCTAAGTATTTCAGATGACAACATAAGGGAGTTTCAAATCGTATTGACGACTCTTGCAACTTACTAAATTATTGGAGTGGCATTTATAAAGTTGCGTATGATCAACGTATAAATTAAGGTTACAGAGTAAGCTGATATCAACTGACATATAAAAGGAAGTTCTATGGAATTTAATATTACTGAGATGAATCACATTGAGAAATTGGACACGGTAATTAGAAATAGCGATAGCCAAGGAGTACAAAGTGTCAAGTGCAGCAACCCTTTGTGTTCTAACGCAGCCACGGTAATAAATTTTGATGTAAGTGGATTTCGTTGTAGTGGCAAAGAGCATTGTGGCGGAAATCAATATAGGGATTGCCCGCGCCATTTTGCCGTCGAGCCATTAGATGAATCTAAAAAGTAAAATGCAGTATTTAATTTTATCTTTTACTTGTTAAATTTCGGAAGAAAAACATCCCCTTCTACATAGAAATTTTTTTAATTAATAGAGTCAAAGCTTCCCCACACTCTTTTTTACAGTTAATTTAACATAATAGGTAAATTGCATAAATGGGCATTTACACAAGCTAATTAAGGGTGTATAAATGTACAGTGCTTATGTTTTCGTATGAATTTAAATTATGAACAGCAGATTGGAAAAGATTATCGATTTAAAACAGCCTCAATTACCGGCTACCAAGATTAAACAAAAATTAAATGAGATTTATGTAAACCCTAAATGTCCGATATTTAATTATGTTAACTCTTTGGCGGCGGATACATCCAAAGAGACCGTCACTCGATGTTTGCAAGCAATTGCAAAACATACCGGCTACCCAGATTTTTATGAAATTAATTGGGCAGAAATTACTTCAACTGATTTGAATAGCCTAATCCATAACCTAAAAGCCAAGGAGCTATCTCCAAAAACGATTTCATTATATGTATCCGTTGTAAAGGGTGTATGTGAGCATGCCTATTTGTTAGGACAGATTTCTAGATTGCAGCTAGATGGTATTCTAAAAGTGAAAGGAGAAACCGGCTCTAGAATTAAAAAACATCAGGTAATCTCTCGTTCTAGTTTCCAAGGGCTTTTGGAGAGAATAGCAAGCTCAAACCCAACTAATAGAAATAAAATGCTTCGAGATTTGGCGCTTTTTCATATTTTAATTGGTACCGGGTTAAGAAGAAGTGAGTTGGCCACAATAGAAATTTCATCATTAGTCTTAGAGCTTAGTAGCGAAAATAGAGTTACAGTAAATACTCAGTATTTGAAGATTATTGGTAAAGGTAATAAGGAAAGATATGTTGCGATCCACCCTATTACAAAAATTGCTTTGGAAGACTGGTTGAACGTTCGAGGTATAAAGCCTGGTCCGTTATTTGTCAAAGTGCCACGTAGTGGAAATATTGATGTTGTAAATAGTAACCCTTTAACTGGTAGCGCTATTTATGAACTTTGTAAAAAATATAATACTGTTGCTCCCCATTCTCTAAGACGATCATACGCGACTTGGCTCGATGAAAAAGGCGTAAAGATAAGCAGAATTAGTAAACTTCTGGGCCACTCTAAAGAAGTTACAACTGCAATGTATATTGTAGATGAAGATTCAAAGGCATTTGAGGATGTATTGAATAATTTGTTTTAATCACAAATATTTTGTTCTTGGTTGTCTGTATTGGGTACAATTTACTGAAATATATAAGTTTATTGCCTAACAAAATGTGACAGGGATCAACATAATTTTATTTGTTCATTTTAAATTTATCTTTTTTTGTTAGAATATAAGTTAGTGATCTTATAAGAACAACCAAACATGGCTGATACATACTTTAAAAATCTAGATGATGACTCAAAGAAAAAATACGTCTCGCAAGTTTTAGAACGATGCAAACAGGTGTGGGGTGTTGATGAGCTACATGAAATTGAAGATGAGAATGGACGTCGAGCTTTAGGGCATAATGCGAGCACTATGAAAATGTGGTTGAGCCGCCCTTCTATGCCATGGGATTTTATTTTAACTACTGCGATTAAAAAAAATGTAAGCCTGGACTACCTTCTTCTGAATATAAATGAAAACACGAGCCTAGAAGATGTTAGACCAGAAGAGCTTCTTGAAACTGTTAATAAAATAGTTGCAGGTTCATTAGAGGAAAGTGCGGATTTCGGCATTATTGACCCTACTTTTGTTCCAACAATTACTAAAAAGATTAAAACTTCATTAGAAGATGCTTTAACGATTAAAGCAAAACCGTCCAAATCAGCCTAAGATAAATCAAATTAGCAAGAAAATGGCCAGAAAGACTCTGGCCATTTTTAATCCGACTGGCGTAAAAACAGTTTTTCCGAGAAAAGGCTTTTTACTTTAGTGATAAATGTTGGGGCCAGAAATGCACTAAGTAATATCAAGTCGTTTATATTTACAGTAATGGAATAAAAAAAGCCTAAATATGGGTTAAGGGAATTTTGAGTAATATAATTAGACATTAGAATTAGGTGCAAGACAGAATTTACCAGTAAGACATACATTGTAGTTATGGAAGCATCTGAGTACCTTTTCCCTCTTCGTATGAATGGGAACAATAAAGCAATGAGAAGCGCTGTGATGCTATCAAAAAGCGAGAACATCAAGTACATATTGACTATACCATCAATAAAACCACCAGTTTCACTTAAGTATTCAATAGTCATTAAGTAGTCGGTTGATAAATAGGACAATGTAACGAATGCTACTAAACACAAGTGTGAGAATGATGTTTTTTTGAAGTAGGCTTTAATGATAGTTATGCAAAAAACCAAGAACAGTAAACCTGAAAAACTCATCAGGTACTTTAAAAAGAAGTCACTAGCCCCTACAGTAAATAATTCATTGTAGTAGACTATAAATGCTTTAATGTAATCCATATTAAGCTCTGCGTTTGTAACTAGTTAAACTAACTACATTTTCAGGCTCTATATTTGGTGTATATGCAGGGATAAAGATATTTTTCTGAGGGTAACCCTCGATATCAGCAAGCTCAGCTTTAATTTCTTGAATTCTCTGAAAGACCGCAGCTCGCTCATCATTTACTGGTAAGCCTTTCATGTAAACTTCCAATTGAATTGATTCTTGAACCAATTTTCTGACACGCTGAGCTATTGCAAGGGAGCGGATCGATTCGCGCTTTAAGAATGCAGCTAAAGAAATAACCCAAAAAACGAAGCAGAATAACAAGCTCATTAAGGCAACAGGTGAAACTCCCACATTAACATCCATCTTTAACTACTACATCGGGTGTAATAATAATGTACTGAAAGTCCACCAGCAATAGTGCTTTATTATTGCTTTTATGTGACTATTTGTTATCTTTCATCTTTTTTCTTAGGTGGAAGAATTCCAGCGCCACGTTCAAGGTTAACAGCTGGTAATTCTTTAATGTTCACCACTTCAATTTCAGTTGATTGAGGCTGAGAAAATGCCATAAAGGTGGCGAAAATAGCATACATATGGAACTCCTTGCGTTAGCCGCACAAAGGAATTTCTACCCTGAGCGGTGCATTTATTTGTTTAAATTGTTCATGAAGTGACGTTAAAAAGTCATCAGCTTCATTCAAGTTATAAAAAGCAAGGCTTGTGCCAATCTTCTCCCCATCTAATATGAAGTAAATAAAGATACGCCTAACAGATCTAAAGGACGACGGAGTAAGCACTTCCATTTCCACCTTTAGATTATGTCTACTTGTGTTCTCAGCAAGCATACAAGCTCTCAATATATCCGGGGACAAGATATTAATCATATGAAATCCTTATGTTTTTTTTACAATACCACTTAAGCCAATATGTTTGGTCTAAAAAAAGCGAAATTTTAATTAAAAACAAACTTAATATGTTCCATTGAAAATTATCATTGAGTGAAGTTAATTGGAGGTTCAGATGTTACTCATTAAAAATAAACAAAGCCCAGTACGCGGGTTATTTTACATTTCACTTTGCATTTCATTATCTATTGTAAGTTGCAGCTTGAATTCATATTTTCGATACGGCATGAGTTTGCCACTTGAATTTTACACACCCTTAATCATTACTTTGATATTGCCTCTATTGAGCTCAATGCAAGGAACTGTGCGTTTCGGCCCTGTAAAATTGTTTAATTCTGGAAAATAGCGCGATTTTAAGAGTGTGATAGCTTAGATTTAAATGCTCGATGTGGAAGACTTACAATGAAAAATAGTACAGCACTAATATCAATAATCTTAGCGTGCTTATCTAGCGAAGCTACAGCAATTATCCCTGGCGATAATACCGCATGTTATCCATTATCATATGATAGAGCTGCAATCGAAAAGCAAATAAAAGTGGATCTTCTTACTACGTATGTGGCCTTGAACACTATAAGTGGAGAGGAAAAGCTATTGAATGACACTTACTCAGCTGAACTTGAAAATATAAAAGTGGTATCAATAGAGTTTCAAAATTTTAAATTTTCTTACTCTGAGCGTGATGGCCAACTTTGTGGTTCAATAGTAAAAAAGTAATTAATCTTAAATAAGGGGTAAATATGAAAGAATATTACGTTGTAGAAATTGGTTATAGTGGCGCTGGAGGTGATGTAGCTAAAAGATTTACATTGGGATAAAGACAAAGCTCTTTGGTTTGCTGAGGTATTTTTTACGGGCCTAAAAACATTAGATAAAGAGTCTGGCTTTATAAAAATTATTGGTTCAGATAAAACACTGTCTTTAACGATTTCTAATAATACCCTACCCAAATTTAATAGTATCAAGCTGCCCTTGCCGCAGTGTAGCCATTAAGAATTCTATTTACTCATTTATGGGCTTCGCGCCCATTCGAAATCGGCCTAAAAACGAAGTAAGAAATAGATCTTCCCATGCCAAATCAGCGGCTCAAATCTTAGCCATTTAGGACGCAAGCATTAAATGGCTAATTCAAAGCTTAAACACTCTTAGGCTTTTTTGACTTTTTTTCATCCCAAGTTTCGAGGACAAATAATGCTAAAGTATGCGCAGAGTGAATAGCAAGCCTAGCGTGGCGTGGTTTCAAATTATAAACCTTGCGTCCTTCCCCATGCGCTGAGCTAGCATGCGTTCTAAATGCACCAATGCCTCCCACAATTGACAACATCCCAGATATAATCCTCTTTAGATCATCATCTTGAACTAGTTTAGTGTCAAAACCTAAATCATCTCTTACTACTTTCCAAACACCTTGGAGATCTTGCTTTTGGGGGAACGGTAATTTTTTATCTTCAATGTATACCTTAAAGATTGACTTTAATATGTTACATGCAGTGGAAACAGCGTCTCGTGGGGCTGAATTTACATTATTTAATGCGCGGTTAAACTCAGCTTCTATTGAAGGGATATCACGCCCTTTAATTACCTCCAATAATGATTTGCTGGGAGCTGAACTAACGTCTGAAACTTTCCCCCCATTGATGTATG